>NZ_JAEUAV010000019.1 GCF_019511605.1 Paraburkholderia phenoliruptrix
GCCCAAGCCCAAGCCCAAGCCCAAGCCCAAGCCCATCGCATCCCAAGCGCATCCCAAGCGCATCCCAAGCGCATCCCAAGCGCTAAAAACCCGCCAGCCCACGCCGGCACACCGCACTGTGCAGAACGCTCCCAGCGCCAACCGCCCAAGCGAGCCTCGCCATCGACGGTAAAATACGGCCTCCGACCCGCCCGCCACCTCACTATGTACAAAGTCATCGCCACCGATCTTGACGGCACGCTGCTCAATGCCGACCACCAGGTCGACCCGTTCACGGTCGCCACCGTGCGCAAGCTCGAAAGTGACGGCGTGCAGTTCGTGATCGCCACGGGCCGGCATTTTTGCGACGTCGCCGCCATTCGCGACATTCTCGGCATCAAGCCGTATCTGATCACGTCGAATGGCGCCCGCATCCATGCGCCGGACAACACCGTAATCCATGCGGACGACCTGCCGCCCGCCGTCGTGCAGCGCCTCGTGCAGCCGGAAATCGTCGGCGCGCATGGTCGCGTGATCGTCAACCTGTTCGCCGACGACGCCTGGCTGATCGACCGCGACGCGCCGCATTTGCTGAAGTTTCACCAGGATTCAGGCTTCACCTACGAGGTGGCCGAACTGCTCGCTCATGACGGGGTGGACATCGCCAAGGTGCTCTACATCGGCGACCCAGCGGATCTCGCGCCGGTGGGGGCAAAGCTGGCTCAGGAATTCGGCGACGCGCTCTACGTGACCTACTCGCTGCCGGATTGCCTGGAGGTGATGACGTCCAATGTGTCGAAGGGGCGCGCGTTACAGATCGTGCTCGAGCGCTTGGGCGTGGACGCCGGCCACTGCGTGGCGTTCGGCGACAACATGAACGATATCGACCTGCTCGAAACCGCCGGTCATCCGTTCATGATGAACAACGCGAACCCTGACCTGATGACGCGGCTGCCCAACGTGCCCCGCATTGGCAACAACTTCGAAGCGGGCGTCGCGCACCACTTGCGCAAGCTGTTCTCCCTCGACGACGAGCTGATGGCCTGACGGCTTCCCCGCCTGGAGCGGTCAACTGGGGCAGCGGTAACGCCCCAACGCGAGCGCCGCAACCCATACGGCATCGGCGCACAGTCAGTGCCAAAAAACAAAGCGGGCGCCGCAGCGCCCGCTCGCTTACTACTAGGCTGCTACAGCCGACCAGCCAGAATCAGTCGAGCGCCAGCTTCTGCGTACTGCCGCTGCGGTTCTCCGCAATCAGCGGAAACAGCACGCCTGCAATCACGGCGCCCACAATCGGCGCGACCCAGAACAGCCACAACTGGTCCACCGCAGCACCGCCGACGAACAGCGCCGGACCGGTGGAACGCGCGGGGTTCACCGAGGTGTTGGTGACCGGAATGGAAACCAGGTGAATCAGCGTCAGGCACAGGCCGATGGCGACAGGCGCGAAACCGGCCGGCGCACGCTTGTCTGTCGCGCCAAGAATCACGAACAGGAAGAAGCCGGTCATCACGACCTCGCAGACGAACGACGCGGCGAGCGAGTAATGACCCGGCGAGCGCTCGCCGTAACCGTTGCTGGCAAAGCCGCCCGCGACCAGTTCGAAGCCGGGCTTGCCCGACGCGATCAGCGCCAGCACCGCGGCGCCCAGCACTGCGCCGATCACCTGCGCGACGATGTACGGCAGCAGATCGCGAGCGGGAAAGCGTCCGGCCACCGTCAGGCCGACGCTCACGGCCGGGTTCAGATGACAGCCTGAAATGTGGCCGATTGCGTAAGCCATGGTCAGCACGGTGAGACCGAAAGCCAGCGACACGCCGACGAAGCCAATGCCCAGGCCGTGCACCGGGCCGGCAAAGTTGGCAGCGAGAACTGCGCTCCCGCAGCCCCCCAGCACGAGCCAGAAAGTGCCGAACAACTCGGCAGCAAGGCGCTTTGACAACTGCATGATTGGTAATCCTAAAAATAGTTGATGCTTTGAAAGCACGGAGCCTGCTCGCGCGGCCGGTGCGGACGCGGGCACGTAAGCATCAATTCTAGGGAAAGAGGCGCCAATCGAGTGTCAAGAATTGTCAATGTCGGCAGGCTTTACCGTTTATTCCGCGATAAAGCCGTTTTGCAATTCAGTCATGTTTAATAATTATCAGAAGATACCTTCCTAAATCCGTATTCTTATCCATTGCGAATTTTTATAATTGCAGTTAGTCTGCGAGTCGAATGAGTTCTAAAGGGGAGAACCGGAATGTCTCAATATGCAGACCTCAAGGCGCAGATTGCCAAATTGCAGGCACAAGCAGAAGAAGCCCGCCGCACGGAAATCGACAATGTAGTAGCCGACATCCGCCAAAAAATCGCCGAATACGGCCTGACTGCCCAGGACCTCGGCTTTGCAGTGGCCGCCAAGCGGGGCCGTCCGCCCAAGAAGGCTCCGCTGCCGGCTAAATACCAGGACCCGAAAACGGGTAATACGTGGAGCGGCCGCGGCAAACCGCCCAAGTGGATCGTCGGCAAGAACCGTGAACGGTTTTTGATTGGCGCAAGCTGAGCGGTTGCGGGCAGCGCGAAAGCGGATTGAAGGACGATCGGCCGCTCGCGTTACTCGACTGTGCTAATCGGACAAGCAGGCGCATCCAAGCCGGCATTAAAAAGCCGCCTCTGCAAGGCGGCTTTTTCTGTAAAAGGAGCGCGATTAGTCGGGGTTACTGTTCGCGCAAACGATTCACATGGAAAAAACGTCCGGTTTGGTGCATCAAGCTCAAAGCGCATGCGACGAATCAGCGCGTATTAGAACTGGTGCCGGACGGTTCACAGCGCCGCAATCATAAAAACTGCGGCGCTCGCGCTCGGTCAGCCTACCGCGACCTGGCGAAGAATCGGCCGGCGTGCAGACTCGATAAGGGCCGAGTACGCGTCCACGTAGTTGCGCGCCATTGTCCTCGCGCTGAAGCGGCGCTCGAACTGGGCGCGGATTTCCGTGCGCGACAGCTCGTCCAGACGTTGCAGCGCGGCCACGGCGCCCTGCACGTCCTCGACAATGTAGCCGGTCACGCCGTGGTCGATCACTTCCGGCACCGAACCGCGGTTAAAGGCGATCACCGGCGTGCCGCAGGCCATCGACTCGATCATCACGAGGCCGAACGGCTCGGACCAGTCGATCGGGAACAGCAGCGCCTTGGCGCCTGACAGAAACTCGGGCTTTTGCGCCTCATTGATTTCGCCGACGAACTCCACGTGCGCCTGAGACAGCAGCGGCTCGATCTCGCGCTTGAAATAGTCCTGGTCGGCCTTGTCCACCTTGGCGGCGATCTTGAGCGGCAAACCGCTTTGCGCAGCAATCTTGATCGCGGTGTCCACGCGCTTTTCAGGGCAAATGCGGCCGAGGAACGCGAGGTACTCGGGCTTTTTGTGCGCCTGAGGCGTGAGCAGTTGCTCCGGCAGACCGTGGTAGATCGTGTTCAGGAAGTTCGCCTGCGGCAGCGGCACGCGCTGCGAGTCCGAAATTGAGATGACGGGCGCGCCGGGGAACGCGTCGAACACCGGCTGGAGCTCCGGCAGGTCGAGGCGGCCATGCAGTGTGGTCACGAACGGCGTGTCCATGGTGGAGAACAGCGGGAACGGCATGTAGTCGAGGTGAAAGTGCAGCACGTCGAATTCGTGCGCGACCCGGCGCACCTTCTCCATCATCAGCACGTGCGGGGCGAGTGCGTCGCGAATCGTCGGGTCGAGCCGCAGCGCACGAGGCCAGCACGCGTCGAGCTTTGCGGAAGTCACCGAGTCGCCGCTCGCAAACAGCGTGACGTCATGGCCTTCAGCGACCAGTGCTTCGGTCAGGTAGGACACGACACGTTCGGTGCCACCGTATAGTTTCGGCGGGACTGCTTCATACAACGGCGCAATTTGTGCGATTCGCATGCGTTTCTCCTTTCTGGATACGGCTTCGCACAGCAGCGCTCGGATAGAGCGGGGAGCGAATGCCTGACGGACGGTTGGGCGCGGTGAGCCGCCGCCCGGGGGTGCTCCGAACCTGCATCGGGTTATCCCTTAGCTTCATTATCGGGATCGCGCGCGCCGATTCGAGTTATTTTTCAAACGCTTAATGTTGTTACAGCGCGAAACATGGAGCGTTACACGCGCCATCGTCCGCCCCGCCTGCCTCTCGCGCCTTTTGGCACCCGCGCCTGGGGTGAGGGTGCCAAAATGCCGCGCTTCGTTGTAGCAAGCGCCGAGCCCGCCCTCCAACACAAAATATTACGCGGCGGTGAAATCGACATATAATTCCGCTCACCGTTGCACGGTGCGAGCTACGCGGCAGGAAAACTCACCGTTTAGTACACTAGGGGCGGTCCATCATGCAACGTGCATATTCAACTACGGCGCGCGTCCTGCACTAGCCGATTTCCCTCTCCGAGACCCAGCAATGTAGGAAAAAGACCTACATGAATGACGGATGAATCCGTCAAACATCCTGGGTGTCTGTCCGATTTTGTTTCCCTCCCCCTTTCGAGACAATGCTCGCAAGACTAGAGACGAGCCGATTCGTGCGTTCGAGTGCGCGCGTTCGAGCAAACGTTTCCGCAACGGCCTGACCAGCCAGATACACCCCGGGGGAATCATGAGCGCGACAAGCGAAATGCTCACTGAGATCAGAGAAGTCAACCTGTCTTATCTCCTGCTCGCGCAGCGCCTGCTGCGCGAAGACAAGCCGATGGGCATGTTTCGCATGGGGATTTCGGACCAGTTAGCCGATGTGCTCGCCAACCTCTCGTTGGCGCAGACCGTCAAGCTCGCCGCGTCCAATCAGGTGTTGTGCCGTTTCCGTTTCGACGACCACGCCGTGCTCTCCGCGCTCGCGGACAAGGGCAAGTCAAGCGCCGTCGCGCAGGCGCATTCCGCGATCCTGATGGCCAGCCAGCCAGTGGAGCAACTCGGCTGATGACGCCTGGCAGCCTGGGCAAGGCAATCGGGACGGGGACCTAAGCAGGATGGCATATAAAAGTGTGGTGCTCGAAGTCAAGGAAATCACCCTGGCCATCGAACTGATCGAACTCGGCGCGCGCCTGCAACTGCTCGAAGCGGAAACCAGCCTGTCGCGCGACCGGCTCATCAAGCTGTACAAGGAACTGAAAGGGGTGTCGCCGCCCAAGGGCATGCTGCCGTTTTCGACCGACTGGTTCATGACCTGGCAGCCGAACTTTCACTCCTCGCTGTTCTACAACATTTACCGTTTCATGGCCGACCATGGCCGCTGCGCGGGCATCCAGTCGATCGTGAAGAGCTACCGGCTCTACCTCGAGCACGTCCAGTTGCACGACGACGAACCCGTGCTCAGCCTCACGCGCGCCTGGACGCTGGTGCGCTTCTTCGACTCGGGGATGCTGCAGATCACGCCCTGCTGCCGCTGCGGCGGGCATTTTGTCGCACACGCTCACGACCCGCAGCATGGCTTCGTGTGCGGCCTGTGCCAGCCGCCCTCGCGCGCCGGTAAGACAAAGAAAGTCGCCGACGCCCGCGCGCGCGCGCGGCTGCTCGCGCTTCCTGCCTAGCTCTGGACGCCGCGGCTGCCGCTGCCGGCACCGCGCGGCGGCCTGCGCGTGCGCCCCGTACCGCGGGCCTTTACAGGCCGCTCACCAGGCCGCTTACCAGGCCCGCTCACCAGGCCGCCCGCACAGCGCGCAGCCGCTCTCTCGCCGCCTCGGCGCGCCTCTGGTTTACACCGGCGAGAGCCGCCGCTTTTCCACCAAAGTTTTCTGGTGCGTTGCCGTAAACCAGTTTAACGACGGTCACCGTCGCATCTTTGTGAGGGCTCGGCAGTGCTGATTTTCGTGGGAACACTCGTGACGCTTTTGTCCGTTTTCGGCGGTTACGCGCTGGAAGGCGGCCATCTCGGCGCGCTGTTGCAGCCCGTTGAAGTGCTGATGATCGTCGGCGCAGGCGTCGGCGCGTTCATCCTCGGCAACGGGATGAAGACGATCAAGGCAACGCTGCGCGTCATTCCAACCCTGTTCAAGGGCGCGAAGTACAACAAGGACGTCTATATGGAGCTGATGGCGCTCCTCTACGTCCTGCTTGCCAAGGCGCGCAAGGAAGGCACGCTGACGCTGGAGGCGGACATCGACGACCCGTCGAAGAGCCCGATCTTCACGCAATATCCGAAGATTCTCGCCGATCACCACATCATCGAGTTTCTGACCGATTACCTGCGGCTCATGGTGGGCGGCAACATGAACGCGTTCGAGATCGAAAGCCTGATGGACGAAGAGATCGAAACGCATCACCAGGAAGGCGAAGCGCCCGCGCATGCGCTCACCAAGGTCGGTGACGCAATGCCTGCCTTCGGTATCGTGGCCGCGGTGATGGGCGTGGTGCACACCATGGCGTCCGCCGACAAGCCGCCGGCGGTGCTCGGCGAAATGATCGCGCAGGCGCTGGTCGGCACCTTCCTCGGCATTCTGCTTTCGTACGGTCTCATCGGGCCGCTCGCGAGCGTCGCCGAACAGCGCGTGACCGAATCCACCAAGATGTTCCAGTGCATCAAGGTGACGATTCTCGCGAGCCTGAATGGGTACGCACCGGCGATCGCCGTCGAGTTCGGCCGTAAGGTGCTGTTCTCGACCGAGCGTCCGTCGTTCGCCGAGCTCGAAGAGCACGTGCGCCGCGTGAAGGCCAAGTAAGGGCGCCGGGACCGAACCGATGAGCAAGGACAAAGACCGCGCGATCGTCGTCAAGCGCTCCGCACCGAAGAAGTCCGGCCACCACGGCGGCGCGTGGAAGCTCGCTTATGCGGACTTCATGACCGCGATGATGGCGTTCTTCCTGCTGATGTGGCTGCTGAGTTCGGCGTCCACGGTGCAGTTAAAGGGCATTGCGGAGTACTTCAACCAGCCGTTGAAGATCACGCTGTGGGGCGGCGACCGCAGCGCGGAAGATTCGAGCATTCTGAAGGGCGGCGGCCGGGACATCTCGACCGACGCCCAGGGCGTGACGCGTTCCACCGACGGTTCGAGCAATCGCGCCGAGCGCACCGTCTCGCACAGCAACGAAGATTCGATGAAGCAGTTGCAGGGCGAACTGGAGCGTCGCGAGCAGGTCCGCCTGCACGATCTGCAGGTGAAGCTGATGGCCGCGATCGAAGCGAATCCGGTGCTGCGCCAGTTCAAGCAGCAGATTCGCATCGACTCGACGCTGACCGGCTTGCGCATCGAGATCGTCGACTCGCAGAAGCGGCCGATGTTCGCGACGGCGAAAGACCAGGTCGAGCCGTACATGCGCGACATTCTGCGCGAGATCGGCCACACGCTGAACGACGTGCCGAACCGCATCATCGTGCAGGGACACACCGACGCGGTGCAGTACGCGGGGGGCGAGAAGGGCTACAGCAACTGGGAACTGTCCGCGGACCGCGCCAATGCGTCGCGCCGCGAGCTGATCGCAGGGGGCATGGACGAAGCAAAGGTGATGCGCGTGCTCGGTCTCGCGTCGACGCAGAACCTGAACAAGGCGGACCCGCTGGATCCGGAGAACCGCCGCATCAGCATCATCGTGCTGAACAGGAAGTCGGAGGAGGCGCTCAATCATGACGACTCGACCACGACGACCTTGTCGGACGACGCAGCCGGCTCGAAGCCGCTGCTGCAAAGACTGGCGCCGCCCGTGACGGCCGCGCCGAAGGTACCGGCGGCAACGCCGGCGGCTCAGTAACAGGAAGGCGGTCGCCCGGCCGTCCCCGCGCCACGGCGGCGCGGCCAGCCAGGCGGCGCAAAGCGTAAGCGCAACGAGGTTTTCATGATCAGGCACATCCTGGCAATCGACGATTCGGCATCGATGCGGCAGATTCTTTCCGCGACGCTGACGGCGGCCGGCTATGAGGTGACGCTCGCGGCGGACGGCGCGGAAGGGCTCGAAAACGCGCTCGCCATGCGCTTTGACCTGGTGCTGACCGATCAGCACATGCCGGGCAAGACCGGCCTCGATCTGATCGCGGAGTTGCGCGGCAATCCGGCTTACAAGGAAACGCCCATCCTCGTCCTGACGACGGAATCGGGCGAGCCTTTCAAGGCCGCGGCGCGCGAAGCAGGCGCGACGGGCTGGATCGAAAAGCCGCTCGACCCCGATCTGCTGACCGAACTGGTGGCGGCGTTGGCCGAGCCAGATCACGCATAAAGCATCAACCCAGACAAGTTATAGAAGCTCTCGACGCTGCGGCAAGGTAGCCCAGGCCTAGACAGGAACTCTCGCGGTGACCCAGGCATGACACTCGACATCACTCAGTTCTATCAGACGTTCTTCGACGAAGCGGACGAACTGCTCGCGCAGATGGAGCAGTTGCTGCTCAATCTGGACGTCGCGCATCCCGACCCCGAAGACCTCGCGGCGATTTTCCGCGCCGCGCATTCGATCAAGGGCGGCGCAGCCACGTTCGGCTTTACCGCGCTGACGGAGACGACGCACATCCTCGAATCGCTGCTCGACCGTGCGCGCAACAACGAACTCGTGTTGCGCAAGGACATGATCGACACGTTCCTCGAGACCAAGGACGTATTGTCCGGCCAGCTCGCCGACTACCGTGCGAGCGCGGAGCCCGACGCGGCAGTCGCGAAGGCCATCTGCGCGAAGCTCGAGCAGTTGCACGCCGAAAGCCGGGGCGTTGCCGCGCCCGCTGCGGCCGCGCCGGCTGAAGCAGCGCAGGCGCCGCAGGCCGCGGTGAGCGCGCCCGTCGAGGCAATGGCAACAGTAGAAGAAGGCAGCCCGCCGGAGCACGTCGTCGAACAGGCGGTGCAGGCGGCGGGCGAATGGAATGACGGCGAACCGGCCCAGACCGGCGCAGCCGGCGACGCGAACGACGCCGCCGGCCCGCATCTGAAAATTACGCTACGGGGCGTTGATGAGAAGGACCAGGAACTGCTTGCCGAAGAGCTGGGCAACCTGGGCAGCATCGTCGGGCAGGTCAAGAGCGGCGGCGATCTGACGCTGTGGCTTCAGACCGATGTCACGTCCGACGACATCATCGCCGTGTGCTGCTTCGTGATCGACGAAAGTCAGATCTCGATCAGCCGCGGAACCGCACCGGCGGACGGCGCTCAGCAAGGCGAACCTGGAACGCCCGACGCTGCGCAACCGTCTCCGGCGCAAGCAGCACCGGCGGCTTCGGCCGCCACTCATACCGAAGCGCCTGCCGCACCGGCGCCGAGCGCCCCCGAGCCTGCGAAGGCCGCGGCTCCTGTTGTGGCTGCAGCCCCCGCTGCGGCTGCGAGCGCACCCGCGAAAGCGGCCGCACCCGCAGCAGCACCGGCTGCACCGACGGCACCGGCAGCGGCCGACTCCGACCGCAAAGCCGCGCGTCCGGCGGCAGCAGCGGCCGGCGCCGAGGGCAGTTCGATTCGCGTGGGCGTCGAAAAGGTCGATCAGCTGATCAACCTCGTCGGCGAACTGGTCATCACGCAAGCCATGCTCGCGGAAACCACCAGCACGTTCGACCCGGCGCTGCACGACCGGCTCTTCAACGGCATGGCGCAGCTCGAGCGCAACGCGCGCGATCTGCAGGAAGCCGTCATGTCGATCCGCATGATGCCGATGGATTATGTGTTCAGCCGCTTCCCGCGTCTCGTGCGCGATCTGGCGGCGAAGCTCGGCAAGGAAGTGGAACTCGTCACCTTCGGTCAGGCGACCGAACTCGACAAGAGCCTGATCGAGCGGATCATCGACCCGCTGACCCACCTCGTGCGCAACAGTCTCGACCACGGCATCGAAACCGTCGAGGCGCGGCGCGCCGCAGGCAAGGACGCGACCGGCCAACTGGTTCTCTCGGCGGCACACCATGGCGGCAACATCGTCATTGAAGTGAGCGACGACGGCGCCGGCCTGCGCCGCGACAAGATTCTTGCGAAGGCGGCCAAGCAAGGCATGCAGGTCAGCGAAAGCATGACCGACGACGAAGTCTGGAACCTCATCTTCCTGCCGGGCTTCTCGACGGCGGAGCAGGTCACGGACGTGTCGGGCCGCGGCGTCGGCATGGACGTGGTGAAGCGCAACATCCAGTCGATGGGCGGTCACGTCGAAATCACGTCGCAGGCCGGCAAGGGCAGCACGACGCGCATCATCCTGCCGCTCACGCTGGCGATTCTCGACGGCATGTCGGTCAAGGTCGGCAACGAGATTTTCATTCTGCCGCTGAACTTCGTGATGGAGTCGCTGCAGCCGCAAGCCGAAGACATCTACACGGTCGCCAACGGCGAGCGCGTGGTGCGCGTGCGCGGCGAATACCTGCCGCTCGTCGCGTTGCACGAAATATTCAACGTGGAAGACGCGAAGCAGGAGCCGACCCAGGGCATCGTCACCATCATGCAGACCGAGGGGCGGCGCTTTGCGATGCTGATCGACGAGCTGGTGGGGCAGCAGCAGGTCGTGGTGAAGAACCTCGAAACCAACTACCGCAAGGTGCATGGCATTTCCGCCGCGACCATTCTCGGCGACGGCAGCGTCGCACTGATCGTGGACGTGGCGGCGCTGAACCGCGAGTCGCGCAACGCGCATGGCGCAATGAGCCTCGCATGATGTCCGCGACAATCGCAGCAACACTCATTCAACCTGATTTATCCCAACCGTTTGGGGGCTAACGTGGCAGAAGTTCAATCCATCAATTCGAGCGTCGCGAACGCGACGAATGGTCGCCGCGACGCGCAGCAGGCCGACGCCGGCGGTCAGGAATTCCTCGTCTTCACGCTCGGTGCCGAGGAGTACGGCATCGACATTCTCAAGGTGCAGGAAATCCGCGGCTACGACAATGTGACGCGCATCGCCAATGCGCCCGATTTCATCAAGGGCGTGATCAATCTGCGCGGCATCATCGTGCCGATCGTCGACATGCGCATCAAGTTTCACCTGGGCCGCGTCGAGTACGACCACCAGACCGTCGTGATCATCCTGAACGTCGCGCATCGCGTGGTGGGCATGGTGGTGGACGGCGTGTCCGACGTGTTGACGCTCGCCGTCGACCAGATCATGCCGGCGCCCGAATTCGGCGCAACGCTGACGACCGAGTATCTGACGGGCCTCGGCACCGTCGACGGCCGCATGTTGATTTTGATGGACATCGAAAAGCTCATGACGAGCCGCGAGATGGCGCTCATCGAAACGCTCGGCGTGTAACGGCTGCGGCGTTCAGAAAAGTTTGCAACAGGGAGCAGTGAGATGCTAAGCAGGTGGTCGATTCGCACATCGCTCACGCTAGTGGGGATCATTCTCGTCGCGCTGACCATGGTGGTCGGCGTGCTTGGGCTGACGGCGCTCGGCAGCGCGAGCCGTTCGCTCGACCGTATTGCGCGCGGCGATCTGGTGGCCATTCACGCGCTCGACGACGCTTCGGCCTATCTGCTGCGCTCGCGCATTTCGCTCGACCGTGTCACCGCGCTCACCGCCGCGGGCGACACCGAAACGGCCAGAAAGGTGCTGGATCGCGCCGTCGAGCTTTATGGCTTCAGCAACAAGAACTGGCAGATCTATCTGGACGCGCCGAAGGCTGGCGTCGACCAGGCAAAGCTGGACGAGCTGGTCACGCTGCGCGGCACCCTCGTGCGCGACGGCGTGGAGCCTGAATTCGCGGCATTGCGCGCGAACGATCTGGCGGCTTACCACGCGATTGCGGACAAGAAGATCAGCCCGATGTTCGTCGCCTACGACAACGTGGCGGCCGTCGTGGTGAAGAGTCTGCAGCAGCAGGCAGTGGACCAGCAGGCAGACGCGCAGTCGAACATCTCGCTGATGACCACGCTGATCGTTGGTTTCGCCGCACTCGCGCTGCTGCTCGTGATCGGCCTGCGCTTCGCACTGCGCGGCCTGATCATTCGGCCGCTGCAGGATGCAACCGAATGCTTCGAGCGGATTGCCGCGGGCGATCTGTCGGAAACCATCGAGGTGCGCAGCCGCAATGAAATCGGCCGCCTCTTTGCGGGCATCAAGCGGATGCAGGAAAGCATGGCGTCGATGGTCACGGCGGTACGCAGCAGCACCGAGTCGATCGACACCGGCGCGCGTGAAATCGCAATGGGCAACACGGACCTGTCGCAGCGTACCGAAGAGCAGGCCGCCTCGCTGCAACAGACCGCGCAGAGCATGGAACAGCTCACGGGCACCGTGCGGCAGAACGCCGAGAACGCTCGCCAGGCGAGCCAGCTTGCAGTGAACGCATCCGACATCGCGACGCGCGGCGGCGACGTGGTGAGCCAGGTCGTGACGACGATGCAGGACATTGCGAGCAGCTCCAGCAAGGTTGTCGACATTATCGGCGTGATCGAAGGCATTGCCTTCCAGACCAACATTCTCGCGCTGAACGCGGCAGTCGAAGCGGCGCGCGCCGGCGAACAGGGCCGCGGCTTCGCGGTCGTGGCGGGCGAAGTGCGCAGCCTTGCTCAGCGCAGCGCCAGCGCTGCGAAGGAAATCAAGGAACTGATCGGCGACTCGGCCGACAAGGTGCAAAGCGGGTCGGCACTCGTCGGACGCGCGGGCACCACGATGGACGAGATCGTGCAGGCCGTGCGCCGCGTGACCGACATCATGGGCGAGATCAGCGCCGCTTCGGAAGAGCAGTCGGGCGGCATCGAGCAGGTCAATCGCGCGGTCGTGCAAATGGACGAAGTGACGCAGCAGAACGCCGCGCTCGTCGAAGAAGCCGCGGCTGCCGCGGCGTCGCTCGAAGACCAGACGCGTCAGTTGCAGGCCGTGCTGAGCGGCTGGAAGGTCGCAAGCCATGCGGCGCGTGGTTTCAACGCGCCGGGCACGTCGGCTGCGCAGCAAGTGAAGGCGCGTGTGGGCGGCGGCACGAGAAAGCCCGCTGCGAAGCCCGCGCCGCGCGCCGCGCAAGCGGCGGCCAGCGCGCCGGCCGCTCACACCGCTGCGGTTAATGCAACCAATGAGACTAACGCGACTAACGCGGCGTCGCATGCGACGACCAACGCATCGGCTCATGCAGGAAGTCATGCAGGCGCTCACGCAGCAGCCGCGAGCGCTGCACCGGCTTCGGGCAGCCACGAAGCAGGCGCCGGGCGCATCGAACCGGCACTGAAACCAAAGGCGCCGCGCGCGGCATTCGAACCGGCCGCCCGTCCGGCAGCGGCGAGCGTGAGCTCGGCGGGCTCGGACGCGGACTGGGAAACCTTTTAAACATGACGATGAAACATGCAGTCATTCGGTATCTCGCGGCTCGTGGCGCGAATCATCGAAGCACGTCCGAACGGCGTGTCGCGGGCCGACTGCATGGTGGCGCAACGTGCGGGCGGGCGCGACCCCGTACAAACAATCCCCTGCTCGCCGGCGCTGTCGTCGGGCAGGCGTGATGGCTCGTATCGCAGGCAGGAACTTTCATGATGGCAACGCGCGCACAGCAACGCACCGACCGGGCTGACCCAATCAGGTCTGGCGAACAGGGACGTGATTTCGAATTCACTTCCGCGGATTTCACCCGCATTCGCGAACTGATTCACCGCAGCGCCGGCATTTCCCTTTCCGATCACAAGCGCGACATGGCGTACAGCCGCCTTGCGCGCCGGCTACGCGCCCGCGGCCTCGATTCGTTCAGGCAGTATCTGGATCTGCTCGAAGCGGAGAACGATCCTGCCGAATGGGAAGCGTTCACCAATGCGCTCACCACGAACCTGACCGCGTTCTTTCGCGAGGCGCACCACTTTCCGATTCTCGCCGACTTCGTGGCGCGCCGCGCCCAGCCGGTTTCTGTCTGGTGCTCGGCGGCTTCGACCGGCGAAGAGCCGTATTCGATTGCAATGACGCTGATCGAAGCGCTCGGCGAAAGCGCCGCGCGCCAGGCCACGGTGCTTGCCACCGACATCGACACGCAGGTGCTCGCCAAGGCCGAAGCGGGCATGTATCAGTTCGATCAGGTCAAGCACCTGTCGCAGGAACGGCTCAAGCGCTTTTTCCTGAAAGGCACCGGCCCGCATGCAGGCATGGTCAAGGTGCGGCCGCAAGTGCGCGCGATGGTGCGCTTCGAGCAACTGAACCTGACCGACCGCGATTACCAGTTGCGCACGCAGTTCGACGCGATCTTCTGCCGCAACGTCATGATCTATTTCGACAAGCCGACGCAAGCGCAGGTACTTGGGCGCTTCGAGCCGCTCATGAAGTCGGGCGGCCTGCTGTTCGCCGGCCACTCGGAGAACTTCACGTACGTCACGCAGGCGTTCAGGCTGCGCGGCCAGACGGTCTACGAACTGACGCGCGACGCCGCCGGCGCACGCGCGCCGGCACGTGCAGCGGCAACTGCGAGCAGCACGCCGACGAGCGGGGTGACGGTATGAGCAGTGCCTTGCCTATTGCAACCAATCTCTACTACGACAACCACTTCCAACGCCCGGGCGTGAAGCTGTTGCCCAACGAGTTCTACACCACCCATGAAGACATGGTGCTCGTCACCGTCCTCGGCTCGTGCGTCGCGGCCTGCATTCAGGACCGCACGGCGGGCATCGGCGGCATGAATCACTTCATGCTGCCCGACGACGGCGCCGAAGTCGGCCAGCCCGCATCCGATTCGATGCGCTACGGCGCCTACGCGATGGAAGTGCTGATCAACGAACTGATCAAGGCCGGCGGCCGGCGCGACCGTTTCGAGGCGAAGGTGTTCGGCGGCGGCGCGGTGCTCGCGGGCATGACGACCATTAACATTGGCGATCGCAACTCGGAATTCGTGCGCCGTTATCTCGCGCTCGAAAAGATCCGCATCGTCGCTGAAGATTTGCAGGGCTCGCACCCGCGCAAGGTCGCGTTCATGCCGCGCACGGGGCAGGTGATGGTGAAGAAGCTGCGCTTGCAGCAGGACCCGGGCGTCGCCGAGCGCGAACAGGCGCTGGTGCGCCAGAGCGCCGAAGCGCGCGCCGAGCGGCTTGCAGCCGCCAGAAAACGGGTCGAGCTGTTCGCGGCTCCGGCGGCCGCGCGGCCGAAGGTGGAACTGTTCGGTTCCTCCTCGGGCGCGGCGAAGCCGAAGGTGGAGCTATTCGGCTCGACAGGCGGTGCGGGTGGCGCGGCAGGCGGCGCGACCTCGGGCGCCACGAAGTCGCGCGTCGAACTGTTCAACTCCACCGCGCGTCCCATCAATTCAAACAACGCCAGAACCGCAGAGGAGGCGTGAGCGCTGTGCAAAAGATCAAAGTATTGTGTGTCGACGATTCGGCGCTGATCCGCAGCCTGATGACGGAGATCATCAACGGCCAGCCGGACATGACCGTCGTCGCGACCGCGCCCGATCCGCTCGTCGCGCGTGAGCTCATCAAGCAGCACAACCCGGACGTGTTGACGCTCGACGTCGAAATGCCGCGCATGGACGGCCTCGACTTTCTCGAGAAGCTGATGCGCCTGCGGCCGATGCCGGTCGTGATGGTGTCGTCGCTGACCGAGCGCGGCAACGAAATCACGCTGCGTGCACTGGAACTGGGCGCCGTGGACTTCGTCACCAAGCCGAAGGTCGGCATTCGCGACGGCATGCTCGATTACTCGGAAAAGCTCGCGGACAAGATTCGCGCCGCGGCACGCGCGCGCGTGCGCCAGGCCGCGCCCGTGCAGCATGCGCCCGCAGGCGGCGCGCATGCGCCGGCCGGCGCGGCGCCGCTCTTCAACAATCCGCTGCTGAGTACCGAGAAGCTGATCATTGTCGGCGCGTCGACGGGCGGCACCGAAGCGATTCGCGAAGTGCTCGTGCCGCTGCCGCCGGACGCGCCTGCCGTGCTCATCGCGCAGCACATGCCGCCCGGTTTCACAAAATCTTTTGCGCAACGCCTCAATGGTTTGTGCCGAATTACCGTTAAAGAAGCTGAGCACGGCGAACGCGTGCTGCCGGGACATGCGTATATCGCGCCCGGTCACGCTCACCTGCTGCTTGCCCGCAGCGGCGCGAATTACATCGCGCATCTGTCGGACGATCCGCCGGTGAACCGGCATCGTCCTTCGGTGGACGTGTTGTTTCGCTCGGCCGCGCAGCACGCGGGCAAGAACGCGGTCGGAGTGATCCTGACCGGCATGGGGCGCGACGGCGCCGCGGGTCTGCTGGAAATGAAGAAGGCAGGGGCTTACACCCTTGCGCAGGACGAAGCGAGCTGTATCGTGTTCGGCATGCCGCGCGAGGCGATTGCGCTCGGCGCGGCCGACGAAATCGCGTCGCTGCCGGACATGAGCCGGCGCGTGATGGCGCGTCTTGCGTCGATGGGCGATCGGGTTCAGCGCGTATGATGCGCCATTGGGATTGAAGCGGTCATACGCCGCACCGTGAATCAAGTAAAGGGAATCAAATGGATAAGGCAATGAAGTTTCTGGTGGTGGACGACTTTCCGACGATGCGCCGGATCGTTCGCAACCTTCTGAAAGAGCTGGGCTACGGCAACGTCGACGAAGCCGAAGACGGCCAGGCCGGTCTGTCGCGTCTGCGCGGCGGTGCATATGACTTCGTGATCTCCGACTGGAACATGCCGAACCTCGACGGTCTCGCCATGCTCAAGGAAATCCGCGCCGACGCGAACCTCAAGCACCTGCCGGTGCTGATGGTGACGGCCGAGTCCAAGAAGGAAAACATCATCGCGGCGGCTCAGGCGGGCGCGAGCGGTTATGTCGTCAAGCCGTTCACGGCTGCGACGCTGGACGAGAAGCTCAACAAGATTCTCGAGAAGATGGCCAAAACCGGGAGCTGATGTGAACCTGCCGACCGAAGCGCCTAGCACCGAAGCGGTCAACGAGAGCGGCGACTTCGCGTCAGACCGCATTCTCGCCCGTATTGGACAACTGACACGCACGCTGCGTGATTCGATGCGCGAGCTCGGGCTCGACAAGCACGTCGAGCGCGCGGCGGAAGCCGTACCCGATGCACGCGACCGTCTGAAGTACATCGCGAACATGACCGAGCAGGCCGCCGAGCGCGTGCTGTCCTCGATCGACATCGCGAAGCCCATTCAGGAGCAGTTGCAGAAAGACGCCGGCGACCTCGACGCGCGTTGGGAGCAATGGTACGCAGCGCCGATCGAGCGCGCGGAAGTGCGCGCGCTGATGAACGACACGCGCGAGTTTCTGCGCGGCGTGCCCGAGGCGACCACCGCGACCAATTCGCAGCTCATGGAGATCATGCTGGCGCAGGATTTCCAGGATCTGACCGGCCAGGTGATCAAGAAGATCACCGACGTCGTGTATCTGATCGAGCAGCAATTGCTTGGCGTGCTGGTCGAGAATATCGCGCTCGAGCGGCGCGAGCAGTTCGCGGCACACGCCGCGGCGCTGGTGGCGGAAACATCGCCCACCGGCAGCCCCGAGCATCTGCTGAACGGTCCGCAGATCAATCCGGAAGGCAAGACGGATGTGATGCAGGATCAATCGCAGGTCGACGATCTGCTCGCAAGCCTCGGTTTCTGAGCGGTCCGCGCCCTTGCGGCGCGCGGCCGAATCAGTCTTCGTAGCAAGTCGCGCTCCCGGGCGGAAGTGCTGTCTATCGACGCAAATGCAGGCATACTGCAAGGTCAGCGAGGGGCGCGGCAGAAGGTGAACGCCTATCACCAGGGCTTGCAAAACGAGGCTTTAGTCGAATTTGCGGCCCGCTTCGTGTCCTATGATTTGCCTACATGCAGCCGGTCAGCACGCAGTGCGCGCCGCGCGGCAGCCAGGGAGGAATGTCGATATGTGGAGTCACGTACGCCGCGCCGGTCGGGTCACGGCGCTTGTGTTGCCCTTTGTATTACCCGGTTCGTTTTCAGCGGTGCAGTCCGCACACGCGGCACTTGGCGGCGCGCCCATGACGCCGCCCGCAGACGCATCGGTCTCGTCGCGCACCATGCATCCTTCCAGCGCCGTGTTGCGTTCGGCATCGGGTGCCGCGTCTTCCGCTTCGGCTTCCACCACGACCGCGTACACGGTTCGTCAAACCACGCTCGGCAACGGCACGGTGGTGCGCGAGTATCTCGCGGCCGACGGCAGTGTGTTCGGCATTGCGTGGAATGGCCCGCAAATGCCCGATCTGAATGAAATGCTCGGTAGTTACTTTCCGCAGTATGTCGCGGGTGTGAAAGCAGCGCGCGCGGCGCGCGGCGGCGCTCGCGGGCCGGTCGCGGTCGATCAGAGCAGCCTCGTCGTGCAGTCCGGCGGCCACATGGGCGCTTTCAGCGGCCGCGCGTGGCTGCCGCCCGCGCTGCCCGCGGGCGTGAGCGGCTCCGACATTCAGTAACGGCGAGGACGAACGATGCACACCATGCAGATTGCAAAGAAACTCAAGGACTGGACGCAGGTTGCGGCAACCGTCGTGCTCGTGTCGGCGCTTGCCGCGTGCGGCGGTGGCGGCGGCGACAGCGGCGGCTCGACGTCCACGAGCGGTTCCACGGGCGGCTCGACCAGTGGTTCGACCAGCGGCAGCTCCTCGAGCAGCTCGTTGCCGGCGAGCCCCACGCAGCAGCCGATCGCGGCAACCGCCGCGAACACGGTGGCAATCACCGTCGGCCACGGCGTGACCGGCGTGATCAACATTCCCACGATCAGCGTGACGGTCTGCGTACCCAACACGTCGACCTGTCAGACCATCGACAACATTCAGGTGGACACGGGCTCGTTCGGGCTGCGTATCGCCAATTCGGCACTCAATTCGACCATGCAGGCAGGTCTGGTCCCGAGCACGTCGACCACCGGCGGCCAGCTCGCCGAATGCGCGACTTTCGCGGACGGCTACACGTGGGGCACCGTGCGCACCGCGACCGTGACGATCGGCGGCGAAACCACGACCGCGCCCGTGCCGTTGCAGATTATCGGCGACAAGGACGCGAGCACCACACCGACGTCCGGTTGCGGCAGCGGCTCGGCCGAGAACACGCCGAGCGACCTGGGCGCGAACGGCATCATCGGCATCGGCACGGCGCTGTATGACTGCGGCGCGACCTGCGCCAACGCCTCGACTGCCGCGACCTACAGCAACTACTTCTCGTGCCCGAACGGCACCGCCTGCACGCGTGCCACGGTTCCGCTCACAAGCCAGGTGGCCAACCCGGTCGCGAAGTTCCCGGTCGACAACAACGGCGTGATCGTGCAGATGCCGCCCATCGGCAATAACGGCGCAGCCTCGGCCACCGGCACGCTGGTGTTTGGCATCGGCACGCAGTCGAACAACGGGCTGGGGTCCGCGCAGACTCTGACCACCGACGCCTATGGCGACCTGACCAACAGCGTGTTCAACGGCAGCACGATCACGGCGTTCCTGGATTCGGGCTCGAACGGCTATTTCTTCAACGATAGCTCGCTCACGCTGTGCGGCAGCAACTTCTCGGGCTTCTACTGCCCGTCCACGCCGCAGACCCGCTCCATTACGCTGGTGGGCGCAAACAGCGTCAAGACGACGGCCAATATCGGCATCATGAGCGCGTCTACGCTCTTTAACAGCGGCAACAACTACGCGTTCAACGACCTCGCCGGCCAGCTTGGCGGTCTCGCCGCGTTTGACCTCGGTTTGCCGTTCTTCTACGGGCGCCATGTCTATCACGGCTTCGACCTGCGCCCCAACGGCGGCACCCAGGCGCCGTTCGTGGCCTACGCCAGCTGATCGGCGGCAACGCGCTAACTGAGCGCTAAGCCATAACGCCCGCGCAAAACCGCGCGGGCGTTGTTTTTTTGCGGCGGCGCGCGGCCTTGCGCGCCGCTTGCCGATCCGCCGAAAAGCCCCCGTTTCTCCTTCCTTATCCGCCGATCGGCACTTGCGCCGAGCGGGAATAATCGCTCTCACTGGAAAGAGGCGCTGTGCCTCGCCCACCTGGAGAGCTTCGTGGCAGAGGAAAGCGACCTCGAAAAAACCGAATCAGCCACCCCCCGGCGCCTGGAGAAGGCGCGCGAGGAGGGGCAGATCGCGCGTTCGCGGGAGCTGTCGACGTTCGCGCTGCTCGCGGCCGGCTTTTTCGGCGTATGGGCGATGTCGGGCAGCATTGGTCAGCATTTGCAGGACATGCTGCGCACGGCCTTTACGTTCGACCATGCCACCGTTTTCGAAACGCGCCGCATGATGACCGGCGCCGGTACGGCGAGCCGCGAGGGCCTCTACGCATTGCTGCCGATTCTCGCGCTGACCGGCGCGGCGGCATTGCTCGCGCCGATGGCGCTGGGCGGCTGGCAACTGTCGACCAAAGGGCTCGAGCCCAAGTTCGACCGCCTCAATCCGATTGCCGGCCTCGGCAAGATTTTCTCGATCAACGGACCGGTCCAGCTCGTCATGTCGATCGCGAAGACGCTGGTGGTGGGCATTATCGGCGGCACGGCCATCTGGAATCGTCGCGAGGAAATTCTCGCTCTTTCCACGCAGCCGCTGCACCTTGCGCTCGCCAACACGGTGCATCTGATCGCCGTGTGCTGCGCAATGACGGTGGCGGGCATGTTCGTGGTCGCCGCGCTGGATGTGCCGTATCAGCTCTGGCAGTTCCATAAGAAGCTGCGCATGAGCAAGGAAGAAGTGAAGCGCGAGCATCGCGAAAGCGAAGGCGATCCGCACGTCAAAGGCCGGATTCGCCAGCAGCAGCGCGCCATTGCCCGCCGCCGCATGATGACCCAGGTGCCGAAGGCCGACGTGGTGGTCACGAACCCGACGCACTTCGCGGTCGCGTTGCAGTACACGGACGGCGAGATGCGCGCCCCGAAGGTGGTCGCCAAGGGCGTGAACCTCGTGGCCGCGCGGATTCGCGAGCTTGCCGCCGAAAACAACGTGCCGCTGCTGGAAGCGCCGCCGCTTGCACGTGCGCTCTATCACAACGTCGAGCTCAACCGCGAGATTCCCGGCCAGTTGTATGGCGCGGTCGCGGAAGTGCTTGCGTGGGTGTACCAGTTGCGGCGCTTCAAAACCGAAGGTGGCACGGCGCCGGTCGCACCGACCGAGCTCGACGTGCCCGCGGAACTCGACAAGGGCGGTGTATCGGATCAGGAAGCCGATCAGGAAGCCGCCGACACGCTTAACCCTGCTAACGATGACGGAGCCTCCGCATGAACGCTCGCGCCGGTTTCCTCGCTCGACGGCCCGATGCCCTGAGCAGCACCAATTTGCGCGCCTTAGCCGGCCCGGTGCTGATCTGCATGATCCTCGGCATGATGATCCTGCCGTTGCCGCCGTTCCTGCTGGATCTGCTGTTCACCTTCAACATCGCGCTTTCGGTGATGGTGCTGCTCGTCAGCATGTACACCATGAAGCCGCTCGATTTCGCGGCTTTTCCGAGCGTGCTGCTGTTCTCGACCTTGCTGCGGCTTTCGCTGAACGTCGCGTCCACACGGGTCGTGCTGCTCGAAGGCCACACCGGTCCGGACGCCGCGGGCCAGGTGATCGAGTCGTTCGGCCACTTCCTCGTGGGCGGCAACTTCGCGGTCGGTATCGTCGTCTTCATCATTTTGATGGTCATCAACTTCATGGTGATCACCAAGGGCGCAGGGCGGATCGCGGAAGTGTCCGCGCGCTTCACGCTCGACGCCATGCCCGGTAAGCAGATGGCGATCGACGCCGACCTGAACGCCGGCCTCATCAACGAAGAACAGGCCCGCAAGCGTCGCGCTGAAGTCTCGCAGGAAGCCGAGTTCTACGGCTCGATGGACGGCGCGAGCAAGTTCGTGCGCGGCGATGCGATTGCCGGCCTGCTGATCATGGTGATCAACATCTTCGGCGGACTGATCGTCGGGATGGTTCAGCACGGCATGGACTTCGCGTCCGCGGGCAAGAACTACACGCTGCTCACCATCGGCGACGGCCTCGTCGCACAGATTCCGTCGCTCGTCATTTCGACGGCTGCCGGCGTGATCGTGTCGCGCGTCGCGACCAACGAAGACATCGGCACGCAGCTCACCGGCCAGCTCTTCACGAATCCGCGCGTGCTGATGATTACCGGCTGCATTCTGGTCCTGATGGGCCTGATTCCCGGCATGCCGCACTTCGCGTTTCTGATTCTGGGCGGCGGTCTGATTCAGCTCGGCCGCACGATGAAAAAGCGCGCCGAAGAACGCAAGAACACCACGGCGCTCGTGGATGTCGCGCCGGCCGCGGTTGCCCCGGTCGAAAACACCGAAGCAAGCTGGGACGACGTGACGATGATCGACACGCTCGGCCTGGAAGTCGGCTACCGGCTGATCCCGCTCGTCGACAAGAACTCGGACGGCGAGCTGCTCAAGCGGATCAAGAGCATCCGCAAGAAATTCGCGCAGGAAATTGGCTTCCTGCCGCCTGTCATCCACATTCGCGACAATCTCGAGTTGCGCCCGAACGGTTACCGCATTGCGTTGAAGGGCGTGGAAGTGGGCGTGGGCGAAGCGTATCCGGGCCAATGGCTCGCGATCAACCCGGGCCAGGTGTCGGCCGCGCTGCCAGGCACGCCGACGCAGGATCCGGCGTTCGGACTGCCCGCCATCTGGATCGATACGAATTTGCGCGAACAGGCGCAGGTGTACGGCTACACCGTGGTGGATTCGAGCACCGTGGTGGCGACGCACCTGAATCACCTCGTGGTCACGCATGCGTCCGAACTGCTCGGGCGCCGCGAAGTGCAGGCGCTGCTCGAGCGGATGCAGAAAGATACGCCGTCGCTCGTCGACGATCTGGTGCCGAAGACGCTGCCGCTCACCACGCTGCAAAAGGTGCTGCAGAACCTGCTGGAAGAAGGGGTGCCGATCCGCGACCTGCGCACCATTCTCGAAGCGCTCTCGGAGCACACGCCGAAGCTCACCGACCCGCACGATCTCACCGCCGCTGTGCGGCTTGCTCTGGGCCGCGCGATCACGCAGCAGTGGTTCCCGGGCACCGGCGACATGCAGGTGATGGGCCTCGACTCGAATCTGGAACGCGTGCTCTCGCAGGCACTCTCCACCGGGTCCAACCCCGGCCTCGAGCCTGGCCTCGCGCATACGCTGATGACCGAAACACAGAAGGCGATGAGCCGTCAGCAGAACATGGGCCTCGCGCCGGTACTGCTCGTGCAGCACGCGTTGCGGCCGATGCTCGCGCGCTTCCTGCGCCGCAGCCTGCCGCAGCTCAAGGTGCTGTCGTATGCGGAAGTGCCGGACACGCGCAACATCAAGGTGGTGAATCTGATCGGCGCGCATGGTTGAAGCACGACGGCGAGCGCAGCGCTTGCCGTGCACATGACGAGTGGGCGAGCGGAGCCTCACTCCACAGATTGGCCGGCGCCCGAGGGCGCCGGTTTTCATTTCCGCGCCTCTTTTTGTACCGCGCGGGTACGCGTTGATGCATGCCGCGCTCGCGCTAGCCGCCCGCACCCGCGTGGCGTCAAGCGGCATGTTCGTCCGCTGCCGCGAACGTAGCTGACGGCTAGCCTCCATCGTTCGAATTACCCACGTTTCCCGGCCTTTATCCACCGATCGTCGCCCGACGGGTTTCGCAATAATGATCTCAATGGGAAGCGGTGTGTTGCCGGTCCGTCAGTCCGTATACCTCATCGGGGGTCCAGCTTGAACATTCGTAAATTTATAGGTGCCACGAGTCGCGACGCATTGCGTCTAGTGCGCGAAGCGCTGGGCGCCGACGCGGTCGTGCTGTCCAATCGGACAATGGATGACGGCAGTGTCGAAATCGTCGCGTTGGCCGACAGCGACCTCGCGGCGATCACGCCGAAAGCTCCGCGCGCAGACAACGGCGCGGCGCCTGCCGCATCGGCCAGTGCTGCGCTAGCGCAGCCCGCGTTGGCTGCATCCGCGGCGCCGCGCGCAGTGTCCTCCACACAGCCGATGCAGGCGAATCCGTATGCGAGCGGTATGCCCGACGTGTTCTCGTCGGTGTTCGGCGCGAGCCCCGAAGCCGGCACCGAGGCGACGGGCAACGCTGCCGACTCCGCGCTTGCTGCCGGCCACGATACGCAGCCCGCCGCCAAGGTAGTTCCGAGCGCGGCCATGAATGCGGCGATGAAGGCAGCGAGACCCGCCGCCGCACAGGTCGAGACCCGCAACAGTGCACTGGCCGGCGCATCTGGCTCCACGTCGGCCGCCGCAGCCGCAGCAGCGAAACAAGCAGCGGCGCCGCAAGCGCCACAGATTCACGTCGGGCAGCCGAGCGCGCGCACTGCGGCAGCACGTCTTACCGAAGACATTCGCGCCGATCTGCTGAAGGCGGCCGGCGTGCCGGCTGCGTCTGCCGCGCCCACCGCCGACATGCACGGCCCGCGCACGCTGGCCGAGTCCAATCCGTGGCTGATCGATCACGCACGACGCATTGCCGCCGAACAGGAACAGCACGGCGACTACCGTGCACGTCCGGCCACGATGACGCCGGCCGACGCAATGGCCAAGGGCCTTGGCGCCGCGGTCGAGCCGGGCAGGGTTGCCGCGGCGGCTAGCGACAACACGCCGGACTGGGCGCGCGAAGCCGCCCAGGTCGCCGCGCGCCGCGCCGCGCAGAAATTCACGCCGACGCCTCCTGCAGCCGACGACGCGCGCACGCCTGCCGCGGTCGCGGAAGCGATCAAGGCGCGCATGGAACAGGTCGTCAAGGAAACCGTGATGAGCGAGCTGTCGTCGCTGCGCGGCATGATGGAAGAACAGTTCGCGGGCCTCATGTGGGGAGACCGGCAGCGCCGCAACCCGGCGCACGGCGCCCTCACCAAGCATCTCTTTGCCGCCGGTTTCTCCGCGCAACTCGTGCAGATGATGGTGGACAACCTGCCCGAGGACGTCGACAACATGGACGACGGCATGGACTGGGTGCGCTCGGTGCTCGCCTCGAATCTGCCGGTCATGGAAGACGAAGACACGCTGATGGAACGCGGCGGCGTATTCGCGCTGATGGGCCCGACGGGCGTGGGCAAGACCACGACGACCGCCAAGCTCGCCGCGCGCTGCGTGATGCGTTTCGGCGCCAGCAAGGTCGCGCTGCTCACGACCGACAGCTACCGGATCGGCGGCCACGAACAACTGCGCATCTTCGGCAAGATTCTCGGCGTGTCTGTTCACGCGGTGAAAGACAGCGCCGACCTGCAACTGGCGCTCTCCGAATTGCGCAACAAGCACATCGTGCTGATCGATACGATCGGCATGAGCCAGCGCGACCGGCTCGTTTCCGACCAGATCGCGATGCTGAGCCGCGCGGGCCAGCCGGTGCAGCGCCTGTTGCTGCTCAACGCAACGAGCCACGGCGACACGCTCAACGAAGTCGTGCAGGCGTATCAGCGCGGACCGGATCAACAGCCGCTCGCCGGCTGCATTCTCACCAAGCTCGACGAAGCCACTAACCTGGGCGGCGTGCTCGATACGGTGATCCGCTACAAGCTGCCGGTGCACTACGTGTCGACCGGTCAGAAGGTGCCGGAGAACCTCTACGTCGCAACGAAACGCTTTCTGATCAAGAGCGCGTTCTGCATTCCGCGCGATCACTCGCCGTTCGTCCCGCACGACGACGACGTGCCTGCGCTGCTCTCCGCGCTGTCCGCGCGTTCGACCGCTGAATTGCACGAGGTCCGCTTTGGATAAGCTCGTCTCCGATCAGGCAGAAGGACTGCGGCGCCTCCTCGCGCGCAGCGGCTCGCGCGTGATTTCGGTGACGGCGGGCTCGCTGGGTGCGGGCTGTACGTCCACGGTGATCAACCTTGCGGCCGCGCTCGCGCAGCAGGGCAAGGACGTGCTCGTGATCGACGAATGCGTAGGCGGGAAGTCGGTGAGTGCGCTTGCCGGCAACCTGCGCGACGCCGGGAATTTCGCCGCCTTGATGCGCGGCGAGACGACGCTCGACGACGCCGTGTCGCGGCATCCGCTCGGCTTCTCGGTGCTGAGTGCCGCGCGTGCGCATCGCGAGGGTTATAGCGCGGCGCAATTCGGCGTGCTGCTGCATGGCCCGGCCGACATTGTGCTGATCGACGCCCAGCTCGACCCGCACGGGCATCTGTCCGCGCTCGCCATGCAGGCGCACGACGTGATGATCGTCACGCGCATGGCCGCCCAGGCGATCACGGACGCGTATGCCTGCATGAAGCGACTGCACTACGCACATGCGATCGCGCAGTTTCGCGTGCTGGTGAACCACGTGCAGAGCGTGGAAGACGCTCGCACTGCTTTTGCAAACCTGGCCGGCGTGGCCGGGCGCTACCTCGCGGTGGCGCTGGAAGACGCCGGTTGCATTGCCGCGGATGCGCGGATGGCGCGAGCCGAAGAGTTGTCGCGTTGTGTCGTCGACGCCTTTCCGTCGACACCGGCAGCGCGCGATTTCCGGCACCTCGCAGCCGAATTGCAGTACTGGCCGATGCGGCCAGCGATGTCGTCGCAAACGCCATGGATGGCGCCTGCGACAGTTTCATCGGCGCAACACGCCGACCAACCGTCTGCGCAGCACGCCTGAGAGGCGGCACAAGGACAAGGGGAGCACGATGTATAACGCTCAGGGAAAGATTTCCCAAGCCGATGTTTTGACGAAGTATGCACCGCTCGTGCGTCGCCTCGGCTTGCAGCTCGTTGCCAAAATGCCGGCCAGCGTCGATCTCGACGATCTGATCCAGGCCGGCATGATTGGCCTGCTGGATGCCGCGAGCCGCTACAAGGAAGATCAGGGCGCGCAGTTCGAAACCTACGCGAGCCAGCGGATTCGCGGAGCAATGCTCGACGAATTGCGCAGCAACGACTGGTTGCCGCGCAGCTTGCGGCGCACTTCGCGAGAAGTGGAAACGGCCGTGCACAAGGTGGAGCAAAACCTGGGACGCTCGGCGAGCGAAACGGAGATTGCGGAACACCTGCAGATGCCGCTCGACGAGTACCAGTCGATGCTGCAGGATCTGCACGGCAGCCAACTGATCTACTACGAAGACTTCGATCGTTCCGCAGACGACGAGCCGTTTCTCGACCGCTACTGCGTCGACCACTCGGACCCGCTCTCGGCCCTGCTCGACGAGAGCCTGCGCTCGGCGCTGGTCGATGCGATCGACCGCTTGCCGGAACGCGAGAAGCTGCTGATGTCGCTGTACTACGAGCGCGGCATGAACCTGCGCGAAATCGGCGCGGTGATGGAAGTCAGCGAGTCGCGTGTATGCCAGTTGCACAGCCAGGCAGTGGCGCGTTTGCGCACGCGCCTGCGCGAAATGGCCTGGGCGAATGCCGAGGCAACCTGAGCGGTTTGCGTTGCGCACCCATGCTACGTGACGCGATTGCGTTGTGAACGTGGTTGCGCAATAAGTCTGGACGGCGAAACAGTGGGCGCTGCACGCGCCCGATGTCAGGCGTCCGCCATTTCATGCTCGGCCGCAAGCGCAAGAAAAGCCGAACGCGACATGCCACGCGCCTGCGCGTATTCGTCGATGTCGTGCACCAGCGCCTCGGGTAACGAGATGTTGATGCGCACCGCTTTTTTCAGCGCGGGAATGTTGCGGGTTGTCACGAACCCCCACGTGAAACCCGCGTAGTCAGGATTACGCCGATGCTCGTCTAGCGTCAGCCTTTCGGGAATCGGCAAACCTTCGTCGAGCAGCGTGTCCAGATGCGCCTCGATTGCTTCTTTCGCGTTCGCGTAAGCCTCCTCCAGCGTATCTCCCGCCGAGTGACAACCAGGAATATCCGGCACGATGACGCCGAACGCGTGTTGCGCGTCGCCCGGCTCGATGGCGATCGGAAAGATCAGGTTTTTCATTTCAGTCCTGCCTGTTTCAAGATGCTGTTCAGCGTGCCGGGCGGGAGGTCTCGCTTGGGGTGAGGGATGGTCAGGACCCCGGCTTTCAATTCGTGCCGGTAATGATAATGACTGCCCGATATGCGCACGAGCCGCCACCCGTCCGCCTGAATCAGTTTGACGACCTCGCCACTGTTCATTTTGCACTCCCCGCACTATACACACGATTACACAACTCCGCTAGGGTGAAGTTTCGCCACGTGGCGCGCGGCGCCGCCGAAACCGGGCGCAACTGCGCACGCGCGCTGCGGGAAACGTCAGGAAAAAGAGGAGATTTGAACGCGGAAGGCCGGCTTAGCGCCACCTGGCCGGACGGCCAGTCACGAGGAAGAGGCAGAAGGCGAATGCGCGAGAGCTGCGCGGCGGGCGGAAACAAAAAGGGGTTCGTCGTGGCGACGAACCCCTTGTTCAGTGGTGCTTCGGTTCGAGTGCTTTGGTTTGAGTACTTCGGTTTGAGTGCTTCAGTTCGGGTGCCCGAGTTTCAGCGCCCGGGTTTCAGTGCGACAGCCATTGACCCGCTATCAAGCCGGGACGCGCGCGGGAATCCGCCCGTCCGGTCCATAAAAGCCGGCCTTTTGCGGCACCACGACCTGCAACGCTGCCAGGGCGCGCTGGTTGTAATCCATGCGCACGCGTATCAGTTCGCCGTTGTTCGTGTTCGAACGGCGTGCACGCTCGGCGGCTTTTTGCAGCAGCGACCATTGGGCGGCAATGCGCTCGTCGGTGCTGGCGGCGAGCTCCATGCCGGCCCAGCCGGCTGGAAAGCCCATGCCGGCGAGCAGTTCGTCGCGGCGCGTTTCAAGCTGGGCGAGTTCGCCGATCAGCTCGGTCTTTTTGTCGATCACCGACGGCAGCAGCTCGACCGGCGACAAGGCGGTCAGCGCCTTGGTCTCGAGCGTCAGTACCGACGCAAACGCCTCGACGGCGGAATACTCTTCGGAGAGGGTGGCAAGCAGGGCGTCTTTCATCTCAACAACTCGCTGAAAACGACGGCTCGCGCTGGATAGGCGAGCCGGGTCTGTCGAAAGTCGCCCGGCCATTCACCGTACTTCGATGCGTCGATTAATTGCCGGTCGACGAGGATTTGTTCTGCAACAGCTCGCGTGCGGTGCTCAGCACGCCGTCGGCGATCTTGCCGGAGTCGATGCTCAGCGTGCCGTCCTTGATGGCCTGCTTGATCGACTCGACGTGAGCCGTGTCGATGTCGGCCGAGCCGGTCGCTGCGAGGCTGCGCAGATGCTGCGACAGACCCGACAGGCTGACGCTGGCGTCGCCCGAGCTGCTGGGTGTGGGCTGCGAGGCAGTGCCCGCAGTCTGCGCGCTGGTGTTCGCGGTCGCGGCGTCGCTTTGCTGCGAGCGCGACAGCGGGTCCTTCAACGTCGGCAGATTCGAATTGGTTTGGGAATCGACTTTCACGATTGGCTTCCTGAACGATTTGATTCTGATAACGGCAAGCGTCGATCAAAACTTTAGCGCAATCGCTACAGCTTTTTCCTTGTCTATCAAGACGATCCGGCCCTGAAACGGGCGGCGCGGCCCAACTGCTGGCGACGCGCGGCGCGCTCGCTTTCACAGCTGAATCTCCACCGTCGAGCCGTCTTTGACGATGCCCGAGATGATCTGGCCGTTGGCGGTCTTCACGCGAACCTGCTGGCCCGGCGACGCGTTGTTCATCGCGCTGCCTTCCGACGAAATCGCGAAGCCGTCGCCGGCAGCCACCACCTTCACCGTCTGCCCGATCGATACCGCCGACGCGCTTCTCAGCATGTCGCGGCGCAGCGGCATGCCGGGGGAGACGCGCGTCAACGTGAGCGAGCCGACCGCCTGCGACGGGTCCGTGACGATGGCCTGCGGCAAGCCGGTCAGATCGCCTTCGCGCGCAACGAGATCGGCGGCGGTGAGGACTTCGCCTGCCGACATCGCACGCGCCGCGAGGTAGTAGGTCGCGTGCAGCGAAATGCGCGCTTGCAGATAGATGGTCCACGGACGCTGTCCCGCGCAACGCACGCCGACGGTCACACGACCCCACATGCGCGCGCCGCTCGGCATGAACGGCTCGAGCGTCATGCAGGCTGCGAGACCGCGCG
Organism: Paraburkholderia phenoliruptrix; assembly: GCF_019511605.1. GTDB lineage: Bacteria > Pseudomonadota > Gammaproteobacteria > Burkholderiales > Burkholderiaceae > Paraburkholderia > Paraburkholderia phenoliruptrix_A. The sequence goes on from NZ_JAEUAV010000019.1 coordinate 29,698, forward strand.
GAAACGCGGGCGCGACGGTGATATCCACTTTGCCCGGCAAGCCCGCCGACTGCTGTTGCAAAAACGCCAGCGCCACCGCGCGGATCGCTTCCGGATCCTGCTGGCCTGGCAGCGGCGCGGGCTGCGTTGCCGCTGCACGCGGATTCTGCTGGGCGACCGAGGCCGCAGGCGAGGCGGGCCGTGTCGCCGATAGGCGGGCGTTAGGCGCGGCGCCCGTGCTGTTCGCCGAATTGACTGGCGCGCTCGGGCGAGCCGGGACCGGTCTGCCGTCCGCGCCGATTTGCGGCGGCTCGCCGCGCGACGCGAGCGTGTCGAAGCTGTCCGGCGCGGAAGCGTCCACAGTGGCGGCCGAAGGTGCCGAAGCGTTCGCTCCCGCCGACCGGGACATGCGCGCCGCTGCACGGCTTGCCACGCTCGACGGCGCATTCGCCGCCACCGGCTGGACGCCCGCGTTCTCGCGTGTGCCGTTGGATTGAGGCGCCGGTGTCACGACAACCGGCACGACGCGGCGCGAAGCCTGCGCAAGATTGACGCGAGTCGAAGCGCCGGCCGGGCTGGGCGGATCCGCCGCGTTGGCCGCATCGGGAAGGTTGGCCGTATTCATCGCGCCGGCCCCCGCGCGCCCCGGTGCAGGAATGGTCACGACACCGTTCGCATCCGGCTTGAAATTCGTGCGGATCATCTGCGGCGCAGCGGGCGTGTCGCCTGATCCCGCTATCACAATGGAACCGCTCGCATTGGCGGCACGCACGAACGGGTCGGTTTCGCGCGTGGAAGGACCTCGCGACAGGGACTGCGCGGTGGCGGCGGCGAGCGTGGCGGCCGAGCCGCTACGTTTCGCGGGCGCGGCCTGCATATGCTGGGCAAGTTCAGCAAGCGCCGCCGGATTCTGTTCGTTCGGACCCGCAATCACAATCGGGCCGTCCGCTTCGCCCGCCTGCGCAGCCCCGGCGAGCAGCATCAAGCTGCCGCCGACCGCGCACACGCCGGAAGCCGAACTCAACGCCAATGCCACGGCGACCCGCAACGCCGCCGCACTCATATGATGCCCAGCCGTGCGTTTTGCGCGGGGCGTCGGATCGGAAGTGGGCTGGTCCATCGGGGTTCTCCATCGAATGCATTCGGTACGCCTTGCATTCTATTGAGCGCCCCCTTTGCGCAAACGTTGAATAGAAGCCCCCTTTCCCGGTTATTCGTCCGATTGCTGCTTGCGCCCCGCCCATAAGATGCTCCTCATGCAAAAAGGCCTTCCCGTCTGATGCAGTCCTCACGCGAGGCGCACGGGAAGCCTCGGGACCGTTCTCCGGAGATTCTTATGCTGGACAAACTCGATGCCGAATTCGCTTTTGGACGTGAGGCGCTCGATGTGCGCGCTTATCGCCAGGAGCTCCTGTCGTCGAATATCGCCAATGCCGACACGCCCGGCTACAAGGCGCGCGACGTCGACTTCGCCTCTTCGCTCGCGGGCGCGCTGAAAAAGACCGGCGCGGCCGGCCACACGGCGTCCAACACCGCGACGCTCGCGATGGCCCAGCCGGCCGGCGTGACGAGCGGCATGTCGATGGCGGCGACGGCGCCGGGCCATCTGTCCGGCAAGTCGACCTTGCGTCCGGCAGGCGGCACTACCGACGACTACGGCAATCTGCAATACCGCAATCCGACGCAACCGGCGCTCGACGGCAACACCGTCGACATCGACACCGAGCGCGTGCAGTTCGCGGACAACACGTTGCACTTCGAATCGGGCATGACGGTGCTGTCGAGCCAGATCAAGACGATGTTGTCGGCGATCCAGTCTGGCTCGTAAGAGCGCCGCGGGCAACGCGCGGCGCGTGAAGAAAACGCTACGGGAACTCATTTGAAGCCGGCTCGAACCGGCACGAAAGGTCAGCAAACATGCCTTCTTTGATGAACATATTTGGTGTTGCAGGCTCCGCGATGTCCGCGCAGTCGCAACGGCTCAACGTGACGGCGTCGAACCTCGCCAACGCGGACAGCACCACCGGCCCGGACGGCCAGCCGTACAAGGCCAAGCAGGTCGTGTTCGCGGTCGCGCCGCTCGGCGGCGCACGCACGGGCTCCGGCCAGCAGGTCGGCGGCGTGCAGGTCACCGGCGTGGTCGACGACCCGACGCCGATGAAGACCGCCTACGATCCGGGCAACCCGGCGGCCAACGCCGACGGTTACGTGACGCTGCCCAACGTCGACCCGGTGCAGGAAATGGTGAACATGATTTCGGCGTCGCGCTCGTACCAGGCCAACGTCGAAACGCTGAACACCGCCAAGACCCTGATGCTGAAAACGCTCACGATCGGAACCTGAGGAGAGCACCTTGACCACTAGCACCACCATCGGCAGCAACGGCACCACGGTGTCGCAAACGCTGCTCGACACGATGAACGGCACGAACAGCGCGTCGAGCTCGAGCAATTCGACGAGCGGCACGTCCGGCACCTCGGCGACCGATCTGCAGAACACCTTCCTGAGCCTGCTCGTGGCGCAGTTGAAGAACCAGGATCCGACCAACCCGATGGACAGCTCGCAGATGACCTCGCAGCTCGCGCAGATCAACACCGTGTCGGGCATCAGCCAGTTGAACACGACGTTGAGCTCGCTCGCCACGCAAATGTCAGCCGGCCAGCAGTCGCAAGCCGCGCTTCTGATCGGCTCGACGGTGCTCGCGCCGGGAAGCTCGGTGTCGGTCGCAAGCGGCAAGGCGGACGCGTTCGGCGTGCAGCTCGCGAATTCGGTGAACGACCTGCAGGTCGTGGTGAAGAACTCGGCGGGCACGATCGTCAAGACGATCGATCTCGGCAAGCAGTCGGCCGGCACGATTCCGGTGGGCTGGACGCCGACCGACTCCTCCGGCAACGCGCTGCCCGACGGCACCTACACGATCAGCGCGGTCGGCACGATCAACGGCCAGCAGGCCACGGCCACCACGCTCGCGAGCGCGACGGTGCAAAGCGTCGTCATGCAGAGCAACGGTACGCCGGGCCTCGTGTTGTCGAACGGCTCGACTGTCGCGTTGACCGGCGTGGCCGCCATCCTCTAATTCAGATTCAGTCAGTTACGACTTTCCAGACACGGAGACCGTCATGGGTTACCAACAAGGTTTAAGTGGTTTGTCCGCATCGTCGAGCGATCTCGACGTGATCGGCAACAACATCGCCAACGCGAATACGGTTGGCTTCAAGAGCGGCGCGGCGCAATTCGCGGACATGTACGCAAATTCGGTCGCGACGGCAGTGGGCAACCAGGTCGGCATCGGCACGAAACTGTCCGAAGTGCAGCAGCAGTTTTCGCAAGGCACGATCACGAGCACGAACCAGGCGCTCGACGTCGCGATCAACGGCAACGGCTTTTTCCAGCTGTCGAACAACGGCTCGCTCGTGTATTCGCGCAACGGCGTGTTCCAGCTCGACAAGAACGGCTTCATCACGAACGCACAAGGCCTGCAACTGATGGGCTACGCCGCGAACAGCTCCGGCATCATCAACACCGCGCAGACCGTGCCGTTGAGCGTGCCCACCGCGAACATCGCGCCGAAGGCCACCACCAACATCTCGGCCGGCCTGAACCTGAACGCGCAGGACCCGCTGATGCTCGGCACGCCGAGCGTCACGGCCAACGCCTTGAACACCGGCACGCTCACCACGCCTGGCGCGACCATCACCAATACCGCGTCGGGCACGAACAACGACAACTACACCGTCACGTTCACCAGCGCGACCACCTACACGGTGACCGATACGACGCTCGGCACCTCGACGACCGGCACCTACAATGCCGGCTCGCCGATCCAGCTCGGCAACGGTCAGACCGTCACGTTCAACGGCGTGCCCGCGACGGGCGACAGCTACGCGATCGCGCCGACGCCGGTGGCGTTCAACCAGAACAGCTCGTCGACGTATAACTACTCGACCAGCACGACGGTGTACGACACGCTCGGCGGCTCGCAGACGGTCAATATGTATTTCGCCAAGACCTCGGCCGGCACGTGGGACGTGTATGCGGGCGTGTCGACCGGCACGGCGACGCTCGTCGGCCACGCGAACTTCAATTCGTCGGGCACGCTGCTCGGCACGACCGACGCGTCGGGCACGGCAACCACCACGCCGTACGTCTTCAACTTCTCGGTGCCCACCACCGACGGTTCGGCGACGCCGCAGGCTCTGACGCTGAACATTGCCGGCACCACGCAATACGGCGGCAAGAACGGTGTGAACTCGCTGCAGCCCGACGGCTACGCGGCCGGCACGCTGACGAGCTTCACGATCGGCGCCGACGGCACGCTGACCGGCAACTATTCGAACCAGCAGACCGCGGCGCTCGGCCAGATCGCGCTCGCCAACTTCTCGAACCAGAACGGTCTCGTGAACCTCGGCAACAACGTGTTCCAGCAGACGTCGCAGTCGGGCGTCGCGCAGATCTCGGCGCCGGGCTCGACGAACCACGGCGTGCTGCAAGGCGGCGCGGTCGAGAACTCGAACGTCGATCTGACGAGCCAGCTCGTGGACCTGATCACCGCGCAACGCAACTATCAGGCGAACGCGCAGACGATCAAGACGCAGCAGACCGTCGACCAGACGCTCATCAACCTGTAAGCGAGCAGGACGGACCCATCATGGATCGGCTGATCTACACCGCGATGTCGGGCAGCACACAAGCGCTCGAACAGCAGGCCATCGTTGCGAACAATCTGGCGAACGCGTCGACCACGGGCTTTCGCGCGCAGCTGGCGACGTTTCGCGCCGTGCCGATGTCGTTCGGCGACGGCAGTTCGATCAACGACAACACCACGCGCACCTTCGTGCTGTCGTCGACGCCGGGCGCGGACTACACGCCCGGCCCGATCCAGCAGACGGGCAATCCGCTGGACGTCGCCATCGAAGGGCCGGGCTGGCTTGCCGTGCAGACCGCCGACGGCGGCGAGGCCTACACACGGGCCGGCAATCTGCATATCGACCAGAACGGCCAGTTGGTGAACGCCACCAACCAGGTGGTGCTCGGCAACGGCGGGCCGATGGCGGTGCCGCCGGGCGCGCAGATCACCATCGGCCGTGACGGCACCGTGACCGCGCTCACGCCAGGCGATCCGCCGACCGCCGTGGTGACGATCGATCAGCTCAAGCTGGTCAATCCCGATCCGCAAACGCTCACGCGCGGCGACGACGGCCTCTTTCGCACCGCCGACGGCAACCCCGCCGAGGCGGACCCGACAGTCGCGGTCGCGCCCGCATCGCTCGAAGGAAGCAACGTGAATCCGGTCAGCGCAATGGTCGCGATGATCACCAACGCGCGCCAGTTCCAGATGCAGACCAAGCTGCTGGAAAGCGCCGACAAGAACGATCAGTCGGCCAACCAGTTGCTGAGCTTTAGCTAACGGGCCGCTCACGGGTCCGCAACCAGTTGCATGTGACTGAGTAAGCGCAGCGCGCTAGCCCGGTCGACAGGAGAATAGATTTATGAACCGCTCACTCTACATTGCCGCTACCGGCATGAATGCGCAGCAGGCGCAGATGGACGTGATCTCGAACAACCTCGCGAACGTCAGCACGAATGGCTTCAAGGGCTCGCGCGCGGTGTTCGAGGATTTGCTGTACCAGACCGTCCGCCAGCCGGGCGCAAACTCGACGCAGAACACGGAACTGCCCTCGGGCATCCAGCTCGGCACCGGCGTGCAGCAGGTGGCCACCGAGCGTCTGTACACGCAGGGCAACCTGCAGCAGACGGGTAACTCGAAAGACGTGGCCATCAACGGTCAGGGCTTTTTCCAGGTGCAGATGCCCGACGGCACGACCGCCTACACGCGCGACGGCTCGTTCCAGACCAACGCGCAGGGCCAGCTCGTCACGTCGAGCGGCTACCAGGTGATTCCGGCGATCACGGTGCCGAGCAACGCGACCTCGCTCACCATCGGCAGCGACGGCGCGGTGTCCATCAGCGTGGCCGGCTCGACCAACACGCAACAGCTCGGCACGATGCAGCTCGCCACCTTCATCAACCCGGCCGGTCTCGACGCAAAGGGTGAAAACCTGTTCGCGGAAACCGCGTCGTCGGGCGCGCCCAATGTCGCGCAGCCTGGTCTGAACGGCGCGGGCACGCTGAATCAGGGCTACGTGGAAGCATCGAACGTGAACGTGGTGCAGGAACTGGTCAACATGATCCAGACGCAACGCGCTTACGAAATCAACAGCAAGGCCGTGACGACGTCCGACCAGATGTTGCAGACGCTCAGCCAGATGCAGATTTAACGCTGCAGTCAGCGGGAATTAACAGGCGGTAATCAAGATGTCGTACTTCACTCGTAATCCGGTCCATTCGCGCGCTGCCGTTGCGCTCGCGCAGCTTGCGCTCATCGCGGCGCTCGGCGGCTGCGGCCTCGTGCCGAAGCAGCCGATCACGCAACAGCCGATGACGGCGATGCCGCCTATGCCGCCGCAGGCGCAGGCGCCCGGCTCGATCTACAACCCGGGTTACGCAGGCCGGCCGTTGTTCGAAGACCAGCGGCCGCGCAATGTCGGCGACATCCTGACCATCGTGATCCAGGAAAACGTCAACGCGACCAAGTCGTCCGGCGCGAACGTGAACCGCAACGGCACGACGAGCTTCGACGTGCCGACCGCCGGCTTTCTCGGCGGGCTGTTCGGCAAGGCGAACCTGAGCGCGAACGGTGCCAACAAATTCACCGCGGCCGGCGGCGCGAACGCGTCGAACACGTTCAACGGCACCATCACGGTGACGGTGACTGGCGTGCTGCCGAACGGCAACCTGATGGTCAGCGGCGAAAAACAGATGCTGATCAACCAGGGCAATGAATTCGTGCGTTTCTCGGGCATCGTGAACCCGAACACGATTTCGAACCTGAACGCGGTGTACTCCACCCAGGTGGCGGACGCAAAAATCGAATACTCCGCGAAGGGCTATGTCGACGAAGCGCAGAACCTCGGCTGGCTGCAACGCTTCTTCCTCAACGTGTCGCCGTGGTGATCATGGGTACTGTTTCTCTTCGCTTTCTCGCGCGCGCCGGCAACATCGGCCGGGCACTTGCCTTCGTCGCGCTCGCATGCGCGGCGCTGCCGGCGGCCACGCCTGCTCACGCGGAGCGTCTGAAAGACCTCGTACAGATCCAGGGCGTGCGTGACAATCCGTTGATCGGCTACGGCCTCGTCGTCGGTCTGGACGGCACGGGCGACCAGACCACGCAAACGCCGTTCACGACGCAGACGCTTGCCAACATGCTGGCGAACCTCGGCATCTCGATCAACAACCAGGCGGCCGGTTCGAGCAACTCGCAATCTTCGCTGTCGAACATCCAGTTGAAGAACGTCGCCGCGGTCATGGTGACGGCGGTACTGCCGCCGTTCGCGCGTCCGGGCGAACAGATCGACATTACCGTGTCGTCGCTCGGCAATGCGAAGAGCCTGCGCGGCGGCACGCTGCTGCTCACGCCGCTAAAGGGCGCGGACGGCCAGGTGTACGCGCTCGGCCAGGGCAACCTCGCGGTGGGCGGCGCGGGTGCCAGCGCGAACGGCAGCAAGGTGCAGGTCAATACGCTGGCGGCGGGCCGCATTGCCGGCGGCGCAATCGTCGAACGTGCCGTGCCGACCTCAGTCTCGCAAGCCGGCACGATGCAGCTGGACCTGAACGAGATGGACTACGACACGACGCAGCGCGTGGTGGCGGCAGTCAACAACGCATTCGGCAGCGGCACGGCAACGGCGCTCGACGGCCGCACGATCCAGTTGCGTGCGCCGACCGATCCCGAGCAGCAGGTCGCGTTCATGGCGCAGTTGCAGAACCTCGACGTGAAGCCGGCCCAGGCCGCCGCGAAGGTGATTCTGAACGCGCGCACCGGCTCGATCGTGATGAACCAGATGGTCACGCTGCAAAACTGCGCGGTCGCGCACGGCAACCTCTCGGTGGTAATCAACACGCAGCCGGTAGTGAGCCAGCCGGGCCCGTTCTCGAACGGCCAGACGGTGGTGGCCAAGCAGTCGCAGATTCAGATGAAGCAGGACAACGGCGCACTGAAGATGGTGACGGCCGGCGCGAACCTCGCCGAAGTAGTGAAGGCGCTCAACGCCTTGGGGGCGACGCCCGCGGATCTCATGTCGATCCTGCAGGCGATGAAGGCGGCGGGCGCTCTGCGCGCCGACCTGGAAATCATCTAAGGAAGAGAAGAGATGAATTCGGATACGACCAATTCCGCCGCGGCGGCGAACGATCTGACCCAGCGCTTCGCGCTCGACGTGCAGGGTTTCGCGAAGCTGAGTGCGCAGGCGAAAGCGTCGCCGCAAGCCGGCATGAAGATGGCGGCGCAGCAGTTCGACGCAGTCTTCACGCAGATGATGTTAAAGAGCATGCGCGATGCGACGCCTCAGGACAGTCCGTTCGATTCGCACGACACCGCGACCTTCACGTCGATGATGGATCAGCAGTTGTCGCAGCAGCTGTCGCAAAAGGGCATTGGCGTCGCCGACGCGATGCTCAAGCAGTTGATGCGCAACCAGGGCATGCAGGTGAGCGGTGCTAACGGAGCGAGCGGCGCGGGCGGTCTCGTTGGCATGGCCAACGCGCTCGGCGGCGGTAGCGGCGGCGACGAAGGTCAGACCGCGGCGCTCAACGCGCTCGCCAAGGCTTACGGCAACGCGCAAGCCAACGGGCAACTGGCCATGGGCAAGGGTTACTCGGCCAACAGCGCGCTCACGCCGCCGTTAAAGGGCGACGGCAGCTCGCCGAAGGTCGACGCGTTCGTCGACAAGCTGGCAGCGCCTGCCCAGGCCGCCAGCGCCGCGACCGGCATTCCGGCGCGCTTCATTATCGGTCAGGCCGCACTGGAGTCGGGCTGGGGCAAGAGCGAGATCAAGAAAGCGGACGGCACCACCAGCCACAACGTGTTCGGCATCAAGGCGACCAAGGACTGGACCGGCAAGACGGTTTCCACGCTCACCACCGAATATGTGAACGGCAAGCCGCAACGCGTGGTCGAGAAGTTCCGCGCGTACGATTCGTATCAGGAAGCCATGACCGATTACGCGAGCCTGCTCAAGGGCAATCCGCGCTACGCACAAGTAATCAATTCGGCGCATGACGTAAAGGGTTTCGCCACGGGCATGCAGCGCGCCGGTTATGCGACGGACCCGCATTACGCGAAGAAACTGATGTCGATTATGAGCAAGATGGGTTGAAACACCGCAACCATGCACGCGACGGGGCCAGGTGCATGACAAGACGGACGAAGCCGGCTGCTGCAAGCGGCCGGCTTACCCGCGAAGCACATCTGCAGAAACCGCCGCGTTGAAAATGCGCCTTACGATTTACCCACGCGTGATCGGCACGTTGTCAGCACGTTATAGCCGCGTTATCCAGCTTTTAACGTTTGCGCGGTGCAATGCCAAATAATTCATTGGGCGCCCCTAAATTTTAGCGGGATACTGCCGCTAATCCGTTAGAGCCCATACCGGAAGCGTTTATCTCCGGTTGAATGCGCGTGCCACGGTCTGCATGGAAAAAAGACCGCGTGAAAGCCCCGGCAGGAGCTCTGGCACGTGCCCGCAAGAACATGCATACCGGCAAGCCCATGGAAACCAATCAGTCGAACGGCCAGACCGACTCGCAGATCCAGCCGCCCGTTTCGTCAGACGACAGCGCTCACGATTTCGGCCGGCGCAATCCGCTGGAGATCGGCGTGCAGTTGCGCAACCTCGTCAATCGGGGCGATTTCCTCACCGTTCAGTATCCGGGAGGGCAGCTCGTCACGCGTCTGCTCGACGTCGACGTGCGCGCACGCACTTTCACCTTCGACTGGGGTGCGTTATCCGAGCAGAACCGCGGCCTGCTGGCTGCCGCGGGCTGCCAGTTCCACGCGGCGCCCGAGGGCGTGCGCGTGGAGTTCGAGACAGGCACGCCGCGCGAAACGCGCTTCGAGGGACTGCCGGCGTTCGAAGCCGACTTTCCGCCCGTGCTGTTCTACGTGCAGCGCCGCGAGTATTTCCGCGTCGACGCACCGATTCTCGATCCCTACACGTGTAGCGGGCGTCTGCCGGACGGCGATTCGTTCCGCTTCGAAGTGCACGACCTGTCGCTTGGCGGCGTGGGCATGCGCACGTCCGACGAACGCGTGGCGGAACTGCCGATGGGCACGCGCCTGGACGATTGCGAACTGTCGCTTGGCCGGTTAGGCCGCCTGTCGCTCGATCTGCAGCTCGTGTCGCATCGCTCGCTCGCGCTGCCCAACGGCACCCAGCGTTATCAGCTCGGCTTCCGTTTCCTGACGCTGCCGGGCAGCGCGGAAAACACGCTGCAGCGCCTCATCACGCAACTGGAAATGAAGCGTCGTTCGCTGGTTCGCTAACGCACCGGCGCAGCGGGCGCAACCCACCGGCCGTGCGGCAGCGGACTGTCTTCGCATGCCCGCCGCGCCAGCCTCGCAAACGTTGAATCGAAGTTGTGCAAGCGTCGTGAATGGCCTCAATTTTCCGTCGCGAAAGCCGTTAAACAGTAAGTTCAAGTAACGCGGCGGCATGTGTACGGTGTCGCCCTTCAGGATGACGCATGTCCAATCTCATCAATCTTGGTCTCAGTGGACTGAACGCAGCCCAGTGGGGACTCACGACGACCGGCCAGAACATCAGCAACGCGTCGACGCCCGGCTATACGATCGAAACGCCCGTCTATGCCGAATCCGGCGGGCAGTACACCGGTTCGGGCTATCTGCCGCAAGGCGTCTCGACGGTCACCGTTACGCGTCAGTACAGCCAGTACCTGACGACGCAGCTCAATGACGCGCAGTCGTCGAGCAGCTCGCTCGCCACGTATAACTCGTTGATCTCGCAACTGAACAATCTGATCGGCAGCCCGACTGCGGGCATTGCCAGCGCGATCACGAGTTATTTCACGGGCATGCAGAACGTCTCGAACAATGCTTCGAGCCTCGCCACCCGCCAGACGGCGATGAGCGGCGCGCAAACGCTCGCGAACCAGATCAATGCCGCCGGCCAGCAATACGACGCGCTGCGCCAAAGCGTCAACACGCAGTTGAACAACACCGTTTCGCAGATCAACAGCTACACGCAGCAGATCGCGCAGCTGAACGGCCAGATCAACGCCGCCAGCACGCAAGGCCAGCCGCCGAACCAGTTGCTGGATCAGCGCGACCTCGCCGTGTCGAACCTGTCTCAACTGATCGGCGTGCAGGTCGTCAACAGCAACGGCGCGTACAGCGTGTTCATGAGCAACGGCCAGCCGCTCGTGTCGGGCGGCAACAGTTTCAACCTGGGCACCGCGCCTTCTACCGGCGATTCGAGCGAGCTCTCCGTGCAGTACCTCGGGCAGGCCGGTGCGAATCCTGCAGCGGCGCCGCAGGACTTGCCCGACAGCAAGATCGAGGGCGGCACGCTGGGCGGACTCGTCGCGTTCCGCAGCCAGACGCTCGATCCGGCAGAAGCGCAACTCGGCGCCATTGCCGTCAGCTTCGCCTCGCAGGTCAACGCGCAAAACGCGCTCGGCATTACGCTTGCGGGCGTGCAGGGCGGCGCACTGTTCTCGGTGGGCGGGCCCACGGTGTATGCGAACACCCAGAACACCGGCAATGCGTCGCTTAGCGTGTCGTTTGCCGACGCCACCCAGCCGACTACCGGCGACTACACGCTCGCGTACAACGGCAGCAGCTACACGCTGACCGACAATTCGACGGGCAAGGTAGTGGGCTCCGCAAGCAACCTGAGCCAGCCGATCAACGGCCTGAACTTCTCGACGACGGGCACCATGAACGCCGGCGACTCGTTCACGGTCGAGCCGACGCGTGGCGCGCTGAACAGCTTCGCGACCGCCACCACGGACGCCGCGGCGATTGCTGCCGCATCGCCGGTACTGGGCGCGGCCGCGTCGACCAACACGGGCACCGGCGCGATTTCGTCGGGCACGGTGACGGCCGGCTACACGATGCCCAGCTCGACCACCACGCTGACCTACAACGGCACCGGCCTGACCGGCTTTCCGGTCGGCTCCACGGTGACCGTGGCCGGTTCGCCCGCGACCACGTATCCGATTACGAGCGCGACGACCGTCGTGCCGTATTCGTCGAGCACCGGCGCGACCCTGACGATCAACAACACGACCGCCGGCCAGATGAACAACGTGTCGGTGACCATCAGCGGCGTGCCCGCTGCCGGCGACAAGTTCACCATCGGCCCGAACACCGGCGCGAACAACGACGGCCGCAACGCGCTTGCGCTGTCGAACCTGTCCACGGCCAATTCGATGAACGGCGGCACGGTCACGCTGACGGGCGCGTATGCGAACTACGTCAACGACGTCGGCAACCAGACCAATCAGATTCAGACCTCGAGCAAGGCGCAGGCTTCGCTGGTGACACAGATCACCACCGCGCAGCAGTCGGTCTCGGGCGTCAACATCAACGAAGAAGCAGCCAATCTGCTTCAGTATCAGCAGCTCTATCAGGCAAACAGCAAGGTGATTCAGACCGCGCAGACCCTGTTCCAGACGCTGCTTGGCATCTTCCAGTGAGGCGTTGAACATGCGCATCTCAAGCACGCAGTACTTCACCATGAACGTGGCGACGATGAGCGATCAGCAGGCTCAGTTGTCGCAGCTTTACGCGCAGATTTCGAGCGGCGTGAGCCTTTCCACGCCGTCGGACAATCCGCTCGGCGCGGCGCAGGCCGTGCAGTTGAGCTCCACCGCGACGAGCCTCGCCCAGTACACGAGCAACCAGAACACGGCACTCGCGTCGCTGCAGCTCGAGGACTCCACGCTTGGCAGCGTCAACAACGTGCTGCAAAGCATCCACACGCTAGTGCTGCGCGCCGGAGACGGCTCGCTGAACAACGGCGACCGCGGCTCCATTGCTACCGAACTGCAAAGCCTGCGCAGCCAGTTGATGACGCTCGCCAATGCGACCGATCCGCAGGGCAACTACCTGTTCGCGGGTTATCAAAGCAGTGCGCAGCCGTACAACACGAATTCGGCCGGCGTAGTCACGTATTCCGGCGACACGGGCACGCCCGCCGTGCAGATCACCAACTCGCACGTCGTACAGACCGGCGACAACGGCATTTCGATCTTCGGCAGCGTGGCGCCTATCGGCACGAGCGCGGTGCCGGCCGCAACCGCGGGTAACACGGGCACGGGCGTCATCAGCACGGTGAGCCTGAACAATCCGACCGACCCGACCAACGCGGACACGTACTCGATCAACTTCACGTCGTCGACGACCTACACCGTGAGCCAGACCGATCCGGCGACGGGCACGGTCACGACAAGCGGTCCGCAAGCATTCACCGCGGGCTCGGCGATCACGCTAGGCGGCCAGTCGGTGACCATCAGCGGCGCGCCGAACGCAGGCGACAGCTTCTCCGTGACGCCCGCCACGCAGGGCAGCATGGACGTGTTCGCGAACCTGAGCCAGTTGATCAGTACGCTGCAATCGCCGATCTCGGGCGGTGCTTCGACGGCCAGCTTCCAGAGCGCGCTCGTCACCAGCATGACGCAGCTCGAAAACACCATGAACAATGTCGTGACCGCGCAGGCGACAGTAGGCGGCCGCCAGCAGGAGATCAAGGCGTTGCAGACGGTCACCCAGACGAACACGCTGCAAACCGCGAACGACCTGTCGGACCTGACGCAAACCGACATAGTCAAGACCGTCGGCAAATACACGTTGGCGCAGAACGCACTGCAAGCGGCACAGCAGGCGTTCGTGAAGATTCAGAACCTGTCGTTGTTCCAGTACCTGAACTGATTGCACGAGCGGCTAGCCGCTCCATGAAGAAAGGGCGGAAACCGGTGTGAGCCGGTTCCGCCCTTTCTGTTTTTCCAGCGTACCGATCGTCGGGTGTTACGAGATGGGGCTCGGCAAAAAGCGGGCTTATCTGAAGCCCAGCGCAACGCGCCCCATCTGGTCGATGCCCACCGTGAACAGACGTGCGAAGAACGGAATCATGTTCGGGATCATCAGTTGCAGAAGCAACAGACCGATCAGCATGGTGAGCGGAAAGCCGATCTGGAACACGCCGATCTGCGGCGCCGCGCGGTTCAGAATGCCGAGCGCGAGGTTGGTGATGAGCAGCGCGGCGACCACGGGCAGGGACAGCAGCAGTCCGGCCGAGAAGATCGTGCTGCCGAAGCTGGCGAGCGTGCGCCAGCCAGGCGCGCCGAGAATATTCGCCGAAACGGGCAGCGAGCTGAACGACGCAAGCAGCGCGCTGATCATCTGCAAATGACCGTCGATCACGAGGAACACCAGCATCGCGATCGTGTACATGTAGCTCGACAACACCTGGCTCGAACTGCTCGCCTGTGCGTTGAAGAAGGTTGCGAAGCCGAGACCCATGCCGAGGCCGACGAAATCGCCCGTCGCGCTGATGGCCTGAAACACGATCTGCATGGTCATGCCGAGCGCCACGCCAATCAGGAACTGGTTGACGATGATCCACACGCCCTCGGCGGAGAACACCGTCACTTGCGGCAACGCGCCGAGCGTCGGCGCGACAATGATGGTCACGAAGGCCGCGAGGCCGATCTTCACGCGCAGCGGCAGCGAACGGTTGCCGAGCACAGGGGCGGTCGCCACCAGAGCCAGAATCCGCACGAACGGCCACAGAAACGCGGTGAGCCAGGCGTTCAGTTGCGCATACGTGACGGAAAACATGGCAGCGGCTCGGCTCGTTGGGAAAAGAAAAGCGCGGCGCTCAGTTGACGAGCGTCGGAATATTGGTGAGCGTCTGGCGCAGATAGTCGAGCATCGTGGTGAGCATCCACGGACCGGCGATCACCATGGTGACCGCGATTGCCAGCAGCTTCGGAATGAACGACAGCGTCGATTCGTTGATCTGCGTGGCAGCCTGAAAGAGGCTCACCACCAGACCGACTACCAGCGCGACGAGCAGAAGCGGCGCGGCGAGCAGCAGGCCCACATACATGGCCTGATGCGCGAGTGTCATGACGGATTCTGAATTCATGGCGATTCAACCAGAAGCGTGAACAACGTGAAGGACGTGAGCGGGAACGGCCGCGCGGGCGAGCGGTGAAACGCCGCCGCGCGTCGCGTTCAGACAAAACTTTGCGCGAGCGAGCCGAGCAGCAACTGCCAGCCGTCGACGAGCACGAACAGCATCAGCTTGAACGGCAGCGAGATCGTTGCGGGCGAAACCATCATCATGCCCATCGACATCAGCACGCTCGCCACCACCATGTCGATGATGAGAAACGGAATGAAGATCGTAAAGCCGATCTGAAAGCCCGTCTTCAACTCGCTCGTGACGAACGACGGCACCAGCAGCGACAGCGGCACGTCTTCCGGACCCTGCATCGGCGCGGCATGCGAGATGCGTGCGAAGAGTGCCAGATCGCTTTCGCGCGTCTGGCGCAGCATGAACGTCTTGAAGGGCGCGAGGCCGCGGCTCACCGCCGTTTCCATCGGCACCGTGCCTTCGGAGAAGGGCTTGTAGCCGTCCGTGTACGCCTTGTCGAGCACCGGCGACATCACGAACAGCGTGAGAAAGAGCGCAAGGCCGACCAGCACCTGATTAGGCGGCGTGGTCGTCGTGCCGAGCGCCTGGCGCAGCAGCGACAACACGATGATGATGCGCGTGAAGCTCGTCATCATCAGCACCATGGCCGGCAGGAACGACAGCATCGTGAGCAGCAGCATCGTCTGCACGCTCAGCGAATACGTGGTGCCGCCGTTCGGGCCCGGGCTCGTGTTGAAGGCCGGCAAACCGGCAGTTTGTGCGAAAGAGAGCGTCGGCAGCGCGAGCATCAGCGCGGGCAATGCAACCGAGGCGACGGGCGCGGCGCGGCGCAAACCGCGCAAGACTGCAGAGACGGCCCGCGAGCGGCGGGTGGAGTGCGCGTCATGCGCCGAGTGAAGACTGAACTGCATTACCGAACCCCGTTGCCTTGCCCGTTGAAACGTTTGCTCACTTCGCCTTTCAAGGCATCGCGAAAGCGCTGGCCAAAGCTGCCGGACAATGCGCTGCCGCTGGTGCCGCTGGTGCCGCTGCTGCCGCCGAAGTTGCCTGCGCCCGGCGAGCCGCCTTGCGCCTGGCCCACCGTTTCGATGGCGACGGAGCCGGCCGGCATCGAATGAAGCAGACGCACGTTGCCGGGCGCCGCACCGAGTACGAGCCACGTATCGCCGATTTCGACGACCGCGACGCGCTCCTTGCCGCCGAGCGACGCACCGCCGACCGTTTTCACGAGCCCGCTGCGGCTGCCCGGCTGCAAGCCGAAGCGGCGAGCGAGCCACGCGCAGCCGAACACCAGACCGATCACGACGACGAGCCCGACGACGGTCTGCAACACCGCGCCGATACCCAGCGCGGGGACTGCGCTGCCGGCCCCGACGTTCGAGGCCATCTTCGCTGCGTTGTTGACGGCGTTCATGTCGGCCGCGTGAGCGCCGAGCGGTGCGCTGAGCGCGTAGCACAGCGCCGTCGCGGACAGCACCGCGCTCATCGCGCGGGAACGGGCGTGACGCGACGCTGCGAACACGGCGCGGCTAACTGCGGGTTTCATCGATTCAACTTCCGGATACGTTCGGACGGCGTGATGATGTCCGTGAGGCGAATACCGAACTTGTCGTTCACCACCACGACTTCGCCTTGAGCAATCAGGCAGCCGTTGACGAGCACGTCCATCGGCTCGCCGGCCATGCCGTCCAGCTCCACCACCGAACCTTGCGCGAGTTGCAGCAGGTTGCGGATCGCGAGCTTGGTGCGGCCCAACTCGACGGTCATCTGGACCGGAATGTCCAGAATCATGTCGATGTCGTTGCGCGTCGTGGTCGGCGCGACTTTCGACAGCGGCTGGAACACGCCAGCCGTGCTCGCGCTGATCTCGCTGCTGTTGTCGTTCTGCTCGGCGAGCGCGCTTGCCCAGTCGGCGAGCGCCGCTTCGTCGTCGGCGCTCGCCGCGTCGGCGGCAACCTGCGCCGTGGCGGAGCTCAGCTCTTCCTCGGGCTTTGCGTTCAGATCACTCATATCCACCTTCCTTCATCGTGTCGGCTGCGCTGATCATCCTCTGCACGCGCAACGCGTATTGACCATTGAAAATTCCGTAGCCGCATTCCATTACCGGCACACCGTCGACTTTCGCGGTGATCTGCTCGGGAATGTTGATCGGCAGAACATCGCCCTTGCGCATGTTCAGGATCTGTTCGAACGTGATCGGCACCTGCGCGAGGTCGGCCGTCAGTTCGACTTCCGCCGACTGCACCTGCTGCGACAGCACGCGGACCCAGCGGCGGTCGACTTCGAGCGCCTCGCCCTGGATCGGCGACGACAGGATGTCGCGAATCGGTTCGATCATTGAGTACGGCATGCAGATGTGCAGCGTGCCGCCCGTCGTGCCGAATTCGATCGAGAACTGCGTGACGATGACAATTTCGTTCGGCGTCGCGACGTTCGCGAATTGCGTGTGCATTTCCGAGCGCATGTATTCGAACTGCAGCGGGCGCACGCTCTTCCACGAGGCCGCGTAGTGCTCGAACACAAGGTTCAGCAGCTTGCTGATGATGCGCTGCTCGGTCTGCGTGAACTCGCGGCCTTCGACGCGCGTATGAAACCGCCCGTCGCCGCCGAACAGGTTGTCGACGACGAAGAACACCAGGTTAGGATCGAACACGAACAGCGACGTGCCGCGCAACGGCTTGACATGGACCAGATTCAGATTGGTCGGAATCGGCAGGTTGCGGGTGAACTCGCTGTACTTCTGCACCTTCACCGGACCAACGGAGATTTCCGCCGAACGCCGCATGAAGTTGAAGATGCCCACGCGCAACAGGCGCGCGAAGCGGTCGTTGATGATTTCGAGGCCGGGCATCCGGCCGCGGACGATGCGCTCCTGCGTCGCGATGTTGTAGGGACGTACGCCTACACGCTCGCTTTGCTCGGCTTCGGAGTCGGACTCGCCGGTTACGCCCTTGAGGAGGGCATCGACCTCCTCCTGGGACATGAACTCTTCGTGGCCCATTTCTATTCCTCGTGCATACCGTGGCGGTGAATGAGGGCAGTGCGCAACCGCGTCACTGCACGACGAATTCGGTGAACAGCACGTCCTGGACGTGGATCGGCGCGGCGCCCTTGTCGGTCGGCTGCTCGATCAGCGTGCGCAGCTCGGTGGCGAGTGCACGCTTGCCGTCCAGCGGCGCGAGTTCATCGGGATGATGGTTCGACAGCGCGAGCAGGATGCGGCTGCGGATCTCCGGCATGTGTTCGGTGAGTTCCTGCTGCGTTTTCGGATCGGTGAGCTTGAGCGTGAGGCCGATGCGCAGGAAGTGCTGCTGGCCGTCGTCCGATTGCAGGTTGACCGTCATCGAGTCGAGCGGGAAGAACGTGGGCGCCGGAGCGGGGGCGGGCGTTGCCGCCGCCGTGGCGGCCGGGGCGCGCTTCGACATGAAGAACCACACGCCTGCGCCCGCGGCGCCGGCGGCGACGATAGCGATGAGGGCGATCAGGATGATGCGCTTCATGGGGCCCGGCGTTGCGGGCGCGGCTTGCTGATTTGCGGGAGTGGTAGCCATGAGGTTTGCTGTGCTTGCCGTTAGTGCTGGTGATAGTGATTGTTGTTGATTTGCCTGCGGCGCGATGGGTCGAACAGAAGGGTTAATGCGGGCTATCTCTGGTTTTTGGGCCTGCCGGCGGTGCTTGTGGTTTTTGTTCTTTTCTGGATTGGCTTTTGGGTGAGCCCTTGGCCTTTCCTTGAATTCACGGTGGTCTATTGGCGTTGCCCCTGTGCGGGGCGGCACCTACTTTCTTTGCCGCCGCAAAGAAAGTAGGCAAAGAAAGCGGCTCAAACCGCCAGCTCATAAGTGGGTCCCCCGGCTCGCAGATGGCAGTGGTGCATCTGGAATCCGCGCCCTCGCACATTCCGCCCTGGTGACAAGGCCGTCATACTTCCCGCCTCGCACTACGTGCTCGCCGGAAGGGCCGGGCCTAAAACCGGGAGCTCGGTATGGCGGGAACAGCAAAGACCCGGCGCGCGAAGCATGCGACGGTTGGGGAACGACCGCTGCGGCGCGCGCAGCGTCGCCGGAAGAATGACTGCCTTGTCACCAGGGCGGAATGTGCGAGAAGGCAGATTCCAGATGCACCACTACCCCTTCCAGTCCGAGGGGCCCACTTACGAGCTGGCGGTGTGAGCCGCTTTCTTTGCCTACTTTCTTTGCGGCGGCAAAGAAAGTAGGTGCCGCCCCGCACAGGGGCAACGCCAATAGACCGCCGTGACCTCAAGGAAAGGCCAAGGGGGTCAACGCCCAAAAGCCCCATCCAGAAAAGAACAAGACTAGGCGAACGTATCGACGAGCCCCACAGTCCGCCGCGCAGCGGCACCGTCAGAACCGGCAACCACGCCAGCAGCACCAGCCCCAAACCGGTCGCCACCGCCCGCTGAGCGGCCACCATTGCTCCCGGAATCGGCATTCTGCTGCTGCCCGCTCTGGCGTGCGAACCCGTCGCTGACGCTCGTGCTGCCGAGCCCGATACCGTTGGCTTCCATCGCCTCGCGCAATTTCGGCAAAGCCGCCTCGACGGCCTCCCGCACCTGCTGATGCTGCGACACGAACAACGCATGCGCATGGTTGTCGGCCACCTGCAACACCACCTGCAGCGGCCCGAGATCCTTCGGGTTCAACGTGAGCTCGGCGCTCTGCGAATGCGCATTCGACAGGAACACCACCTTCTGGCTCAACGCCTCCTCCCAGTCGGGCGTGCCGACCTGCGGGCCCAACGCATTCGCCGCTTCGGCCGCGCTCGCGTTGCCCGTGGTCTGCACCGCGGCAGTCGTGCTCGCCGCGCTTGCGGCCGCGCTTGCCGCCGCCTGGCTCGCGGCGAGCGCCGCCGTGGCCGCGTCAGTTGCGCTTCTGAACGACGCCAGATCCGTCGGCAACGCGCCCGCCGTATCTGCCGACGTCAGCGCGCCCGCCGCAGCCGCCGAAGCCGCCGCGTTGGGATCGGCAACGGTCGTCGCCGCCGCCGTCAGGGCGCCGCGCGCCGCGGCCGAACCCTTGCCGCCGGCCGACAATCCGCCTTCGAGCGTCTTGCTGGTCGTGTCGTTCAGCGCAGCATTCGCGCTCGCCAGACCGTTCGCGGCTGCGACCGCTGCCGCGCCGCTCGCCAGTGCCTGCGACGGCACCACCGCCTGGCCGTTCGCGAGTGCAGCCAGCGCCGCCTGCAAAGAGTCCTGCAGCGAGCGTGGATCGGTCGGCGTTTTCTTGCCCGGCAGGCCGGGAGAAGTGGCATCCGTAGCTGCGCCGGTTGCGGTCGGGTCCGTATTCGCCGCGGCGGCGAGATTCACGCCGGCCGGATCGGCGGCCGCATTTGCGTCGGCCTGAGCCTGGGCTTGCGCCTGGGCCTGCGCGGCGGCGGCTGCGGCCGCGCTGCCGGCGTCGTTGGCACTCGCCGCATTGGCGGGCTTCGCGGGCGCGGCGTCGGCCTTGTCCGTCGATGCCTGTTGCGGCTTTTCCGCCGGGGCGGGGGGCGACGCCGCGTCTGCCGCATTGGTGTCGTCGCTGTGGCTCTTCGCGTCGTCGGCGCTCTGCGTCGCGGAATCGTCCGGCGGCGGCGCGTCATGCACGCTGGAGCCCTGCGACACATCCGCGGACGGCCGGCTTGCGCCGGCGTTCACGTCGGCCGACGCGCTCGCAGCGTTATTTGCCGCGGCACTGGCAGCGGTACTCGCAGCCGCGGAATTTTGCAGGTCGATGCTTTGCTGCAGCGTCCGCGAAAACGGCTTGGCACTGGCAGCGGCAAGCGCCGCCGCGTTGCTGGAATTGCTCGAGTTGCTGGCGGAGCTGCTGCCGCTCGTGCCGAGCAGGGAGCCGATCTGTGAGAGAAACGACATAGGTGTCCTGTCAATCCGTCAAAGGGTACGGTGTCGAGTCAGTAATCAGTGAGTGAAGGGCGGCACGGGCGTCAGGCGCCTTCCGCGCGCATCCTCAGAATTCTTGCGGCGTGTTCGTCGGCGTCGCGCTGATCGCGCCGCGCGACGGTCTTCGCTTCGGCCGCTTCGCCGCGCGCCTGCAGCACTTCATATGAGCCGAGCTTCTGCTTCTGACGCTGCCAGTCCGGCTTGGCCGCCTCCAGCCGGGCGGTCGCCGCGGCGAGCAGCTTGCGCTGCTGTTCGATGGCGGCGTCGAGCGTGTCGATGAACGCCTGGAAATTGCGCATGTTGCCGGCGGGCATGCCCGTCTGGGCGGTCGCCGTGAAACGCGCGTGGTATTCGTCGCGGTACTGGATGAGGGAATTCAGCTGCGCCTCGACTTCGTTGCGCTCGCGCTGCGCGCGGCCAAGACGTTGCGCGGCGGCGTCGACATCGTCCTGCGCGAGACCAATCAGCGTCTTGATCGGAAAGTGTTTTGCCATCGTCAGCCTCCCTGGGCAAACAGCGCGTCCAGCATCTCGATACTCGGTTCAAAATTCGCGCATTCGCGAAAGCCTTGCTGCAGGAAGGCTTCCATCCGCGGATACAGCGCGATGGCGCGGTCGAGCAGCGCGTCGCGCCCGCTGGAGTAAGCGCCCACGTTGATCAGATCGCGGTTACGCTGGTAGCGCGACAGCATCTGCTTGAACATACGCGTTTTGTCCAGATGGTTATCGTCGATCAGCGCGGTCATTGCCCGGCTAATCGACGCTTCGATGTCGATCGCCGGATAGTGGCCGGCTTCCGCGAGCGAGCGCGACAGCACGATGTGGCCGTCGAGAATCGCGCGCGCCGAGTCGGCGATGGGGTCCTGCTGGTCGTCGCCTTCGGTCAGCACCGTATAGAACGCAGTGATCGAGCCGCCGCCCGCCGGGCCGTTGCCGGTGCGCTCGACGAGCGCGGGCAGCTTGGCGAACACCGAGGGCGGATAGCCCTTGGTCGCGGGTGGCTCGCCCACGGCAAGCGCGATCTCGCGCTGCGCCATCGCGTAACGGGTGAGCGAATCCATCAGCAGCAGCACGTGCTTGCCCTGGTCGCGGAAGTATTCGGCGAGCGAGGTCGAGTAGGCGGCTGCCTGCATTCGCAGAAGCGGCGAAACGTCGGCAGGAGCCGCGATCACGACGGAGCGCGCGAGACCTTCCTCGCCGAGAATCTGTTCGATGAACTCCTTCACTTCGCGGCCGCGTTCGCCGATCAGACCGATCACGATCACTTCGGCGCTGGTGTAACGCGCCATCGTGCCGAGCAGCACCGATTTACCCACGCCCGAGCCGGCGAAGAGGCCCATGCGCTGCCCGCGTCCGACCGTCAGCAGCGCGTTGATCGCGCGCACGCCGACGTCGAGCACCTTGTGGATCGGCTCGCGGTTCAGCGGATTGATGACCGGTGCGGAAAGCGGCGCATCGGCATGCGCGCCGAGCGGGCCGAGACCGTCGAGCGGCCGGCCGGACGCGTCGAGCACGCGGCCGAGCAGTTCCCAGCCGACCGGCAGGCGCTTCGCGCCCGCCATCGGGTCGGCGATGGGCGCGCTCTCGAGCGGAAAGACCCGCGCGCCGGGTAAAAGGCCGATCACTTCGGTGGTCGGCATCAGGAACAGTCTGTCGCCGGAAAAGCCGACAACTTCGGCTTCGGCCATCGGCAAGGAGCTGCCGGGCGGCAGCTCGATCATCACTTCGGCGCCGACCGAAAGGCGCAGCCCGACCGCTTCGAGCACGAGACCCGCGGCGCGCGTCAGGCGTCCGCACGCGCGCATCGGCTTGGCGATTGCGTTGCGCGCGCGCAGGGCGTCGAGCTGGCCGCGCCAGGCCTGCACGTGCGGATTGCTGTCAAGCTTCGGATCGTAGGGCGCGGCCGCCGGTGCGCGGGACGCGGCGCGCGCGGCGCCCGGCGTGCCGGCGCCGGTTTGGGCTGCGGGTGCCGACTCGCGGCTTGCGGCCGCGCCGGTCAGCGGGTGAGCGTGGCTCCCCGCTGGCACGTGCGTCAGGTCGGTCAAGTCCGTCAGGTCCGGCACGCTCGCCGCGTCCGCCGGGTCAGTGGCCGAGGCGGCCGAGGCCGCCGGTGCGTCGGCGAACAGCGTATCCGCGGGCGCCTGCGCGCCGAACGATGCCAGCGCCAGCTCGCGTTCGAGCGGCGTCAGGTCGCTTGCGCGGATTTCCTCGAGGGTCGGCTTCACCATGTACTCACTTTGCCGAGCGCCGCGGCAACGCGTTCCCAGCGTGTCTCGATGCCTGCATCCACTTCGCCGCTGCCGGCCTGTGCGCGGCAGCCGCCGCGCTCAACTGCCGGATCGGTGCGCACGGTCCAGCCGCGCGTTTGCAGTTCTTCCATCAGATAGGCTTCGACCACCGGCAGATCGGCGGGGCTCACGATCAGCGCAGGCGCGCCCGTGAGCGCGGGCTCGGCGGCCAGCACCTCGCGCGCGGCGGCGATCAGCGCCGTCGGGTCATGCTGCACGTGCTGGCGCACCACCTGTTGCGCGATGTCGAGCGCGAGCGCGACGAGCATCTCCGAAATGGCGCCTTGCGCGCCGTCGAGCGCGACCTTGAAGGTTTCGGCGAGTGCGGCGAGCCGTGCGGCCTCCTCGCGCGCTTCGCTTCTACCCTGCTCGAAGCCTTGCGCATGACCTTGCTCGTAGCCCGCCTGATAGCCGAGCGCCTGACCGGCCACATGGCCGGAGGCGATGCCCTGCGCGTGCGCGGCTTCGCGCAGGCGTTCGAGTTCGGCGGCGAGCGCGGCTTCGTCGGCCTCCGAGTTCGGCGGCGCGGGGGGCACCGGATCGAACGAGGCCATCTCCCAGCGCTGGTAGGCCGAGAGGCTTTCCTTCGCCGCGGAGTTCCGATTAGACATATGCATCTTCCGCCTTGCCGCCAATCACGATCTGGCCGCTTTCCGCCAGATTGCGCACGATCTGCAGGATGCGGCGCTGCTGCGTCTCCACTTCGGAAACGCGCACCGGGCCGCGCGCGTCGAGGTCTTCGGCGAGCAGTTCTGCCGCGCGCTGCGACATGTTGGAGAGGAACTTCTGACGCAGCGCGGGCGCGGCGCCCTTCAGCGAGATGATCAGCGCCTCGGATTCCACTTCCTTCAGCAGCAGCTGGATCGCGCGGTCTTCCAGGTCGAGCAGGTTCTCGAACACGAACATCTGATCGACGATCTTCTGCGCGAGCTCCGCGTCGTACTGGCGGACGTTCTCGATAACGCCTTCCTCGTGATTGCTCGACATGAAGTTGAGAATTTCCGCCGCCGTGCGAATACCGCCCATCGGGCTGCGCTTGAGGTTGTCGCTGCCGGACAGCAGGTGCGTGAGCACGTCGTCGAGTTCGCGCAGCGCCGCCGGCTGAATGCCGTCGAGCGTGGCGATGCGCAACAGCACGTCGTTACGCAGGCGGTCCGTGAAGCACGAGACGATTTCCGACGCCTGATCGCGGTCCAGGTGCACGAGAATCGTCGCGATGATCTGCGGATGCTCGTTCTTGATCAGTTCCGCGACGGCCGGCGAGTCCATCCACTTCAGGCCCTCGATACCGCTCGTATCGCTGCCCTGCAGGATCCGGTCGATGATCGCGCCGGCCTTGTCGTCGCCGAGCGCCTTGGTCAGCACGGAACGGATGTACTCGTTGGAGTCGAGCGACATGCCGGTGTGCTTTTCCGCCTCACGCACGAACTCGTGCAGCACCGCGTCGATCTCCTCCCGGGTCACGGCCTTCATCGCGGCCATCGCGACGCCGATCTTCTGGACTTCGCGCGGTCCAAGGAACTTGAACACCTGCGCAGCTTCTTCCTCGCCGATCGACATCAGCAGAAGCGCGCTCTTCATTACGCCTTCAGCGCTCATCGGTCACCCAATTCTTGACGACAGTTGCAACGATCTTCGGATCCTGGCGCGCGATGCTGCGCGCGAACTCCAGGTTCCGCTCATATTTGTGTTTCGCGTTTTCGAGCGCGAGCAGTTCGGCGTCGCCCGTGTCGATTTCGACGCTGCCGTTGGCGGCGCGCTCCGCGGCCGGAATGCCGTCCAGCAGGATCGGCTCGTCCGGCGAGGGCAGCGCGGCTGCCACGACCGGCTCCGGCGGCGGGAACGCGCGGCGCAGCGCCGGCTTCACCATCACGAAGTAGAGGAACAGGGCCACCGCGCCGATGCCGAGATACGTCGCGATCTGCTTGTAGAGCGCCAGCATGTCCGGCGTGCGCCACCACGGCAGGTCCGCGTTCGGGTCGAGCTCGGCGGTGAACGGGCTGTTGACCACGTTGACCGAGTCGCCGCGCTGCGCGTCGAAGCCCATCGCGTCCTTCACGAGCTGGTTGACCTGCGCGAGCTTGTCGGCGCTGACCGGCTGCATGGTGGCGCGGCCCTTGCCGTCGACCACGCGCAGATAGTTGACCACCACCGCCACGGACAGGCGCTTGATGCCGCCCATCGGCTGCTCGAGGTGACGCACGGTCTTGTCGAGCTCGTAGTTGGTCGTCATGTCCTTGCGGTCGCTGACCGGCGTGGTGGTGACGCTGCTGCTCGCGCCGTTCGGCGCATTGATCGGCGCCGAGGCCGGCTGCGGCGGCTGGTTCGACAGCGCGCCCGGCACGCCGGAGGCGCCGCCTTGCGACATTTCGGTTGCCGTGCTGGATTGCTGGCTGCGAATGGCCGCCTGTTGCGGGTTGCCGTTCGGGCCGTAGGCTTCCGAGGTCTGCTCGCTGCGCGAGAAGTCGATGTCGGCGCTCACCTGCGAATGCGCGTTGCCGGCGCCGAACAGCGGCGCGAGGATCGCGTCGATGCGCTGCTGGGTGTTGCGCTCGATCTGCTGACGGTACTTCAGTTGCGACGCGTCGAGCCCGCCGCCCACCGACGGCTGCGTGAGCAGATTGCCGTCCTGGTCGAGAATGGTCACGCCCTTGACCGGCATTTCCGGCACCGCCGACGACACCATGTGAGTGATCGCGAGCACCTGGCCTTCGTCGAGCGCGCGGCCCGGGTACAGGTTGACGAGCACCGACGCCGACGGCGCTTCCTTGTCGCGCACGAACACGGAGGGCTTCGGAATCGCCAGATGCACGCGCGCCGACTTCACCGAAGAAATGGACTGGATCGTGCGTTCCAGCTCGCCTTCGAGCGCGCGCTGATAGTTGATCTGCTCGGCAAACTGGCTGATGCCGAACTTCTGGTTGTCCATCAGTTCGAAGCCAACCGAGCCGCTTTTCGGCAGACCGAGCGATGCAAGGCGCAGCCGCATCTCATGGACCTGCTCGGCAGGCACCAGAATCGCACCGCCGGCATCGGAGAACTTGTACGGAATGTTCGCCTGCTGCAGCGCCGTGATGATGGCGCCGCCGTCGCGGTCCGACAGGTTGCTGTAGAGCACCTTGTAGTCCGGCGCGCGCGACCACAGGAACAGGCCCGCCACCACGGCGACTAGAACCGCCACCGCGAAGATCAGCGGGGCGCGCGGGTTGCCGCGCATCTGCGCGAGGCCCGACAGGCGCTGGCCAAAATTGCCGCCGAGGCCGCCACCAAGGCCGCCCAGGTCTGCGTTGCCGCCGGGCTGGCCGGCGCCTGCCGCGGCCGCGCCGGGCTGCGCGCCGGCGAGGCCCATGCGGGCGTCGGGGTTAATCAAAGAGTTGGCTGACGAATCCATGCGTCGGGTTTCTCCGGGATGCCTTTGCGTTCTGCCGCGCTACCGCGCCGACGGCCGGCGGGAGTACGGACAGATACTTTCACGACTGAAATTATCCGCACGGCAGGCGCGCCCGATTGCTTGAATAGAGCCGGGTTTCCCCCCTAGTTTCGGGGCTTTCGCCGTAAGGCCGCTGCTATGCTTTCGTCCAGATCGGTACGGTTTGGTCGTGCCGCTCGTCATTACTGGAGAGAACATGACTTTGCCCGTGAACGCGATTTCGTCGGCGCTGCAACAGTTGCATTCGATGGCGGCCCAGGCGGCCGGCGGCAGCACCGCGGCGAGCGGCGCCCCGGCCGCAGGGGAGTCCGGCGCAGCCACGGCCGGCGGCTTTGCGTCGGCGCTCAAGGCTTCGCTAGACAAGATCAGCGGCGACCAGACGAAGGCGATCGGCGAATCGCAAGCCTTCGAACTGGGCGCCTCGAACGTGTCGCTGAACGACGTGATGGTCGACATGCAGAAGGCCAACGTGGGCTTCCAGTTCGGCCTGCAGGTGCGCAACAAGCTGGTCTCGGCCTACAACGACATCATGCAGATGCAGGTCTGAACCCGACTGCGGTCCACGGCGGCAAGAATTTCCGCCCGCTGTGGCCGCAAACGCCCGTCCGCACGCGCATGCGCGCCGCGAGGCGTGCTCGCGCGGCTTGAGCCCTTAATCCTCCTTACACCGGCCTAAAGCTTTTTCGCTGCGTATCCGATAACCAGATACAGGCATGAATCCGGGTTGCGGCGACGCATCCGGGTGGGCTGCCACGACCAACCGTAGTTGCAATTGAGGAGGAGCGCCGATGTTTTCCCCAGGACACTCTGGAGCCAATGCGTACGCACGCGTGGGCGTCGAGACAGGGGTGATGGGCGCGAGTCCGCATCGTCTGATCGTGATGCTGTATCAGGGGGCCCGGCAAGCCATCGCGCAAGCGCGCATGCACGTGCAGCAGGGCAATGTATCCGGTCGTGGAGAGGCGATCGGCAAGGCAATTCAGATCGTCGAAAGCGGGCTGCAACAGTCGCTCAACCTGGAGGTTGGCGGCGAGATTGCGCAGCGGCTGAACGCGCTATATAGCTATATGTCGCGCCGGCTGCTGGAAGCCAATATAAAAGCGAGTGAGGCAATGCTGGTCGAGGTCGACGGTCTTCTGGCGACGCTTGAAGAAGCATGGATCGGGATTGCCCCGGAGATCGCGCGGATGGCGGCCCAGCCGGCCGCGGAAAGCATGAGATGACATCGAACGCAGAATATTTTGCCCGCTACGAGGCCATCGCAGCGCTGTCGTGCCGCATGCTGACGGCAGCCCGACGTGCGTTGTGGAACGACCTGGTTCACCTGCAGGAAGAATACCGGCAACTGGTGGACGCGCTGAAAGAGGCGGAGACGGGCGTCAAGCTCGACGAGACGGAGCGCCTGCGCAAGTACGCGCTGATCCGGCAGATCCTCGCCGACGACGCCGCGATCCGCGATCTGGCCAATCCGAGCCTTGCCAAGCTGTCGGCCTTGTTCGGCGGGCGGCCGTCGCGAGTGCTCAAGGAGCTGTACGGGGCGCGCTGAGGGTAGCCGCGAGGCAGTCCCACGGCGTCCAACTGAACGAATTTGAGCGCGCTGCCGCCAATGTGACCAAGGAATCGGCATGAACGGAATCGACACGGCTCTCGCATCGCTGCTTGCGACCCGCATCGACAGCCTGCTGAACATTGGCCCTGGCAGCGCCGCTACCACCCAGACCGGCGCGGCGGACGTCGCGGAGGCGCCGATCCCCGGTGCTCCCGTCGCGCCACCCGCACCGCCCCAGCCTTCCGCGCAGACGGCGCTGTCCGCCGTCGCGCTCACGCTGAACGCGATCGTGCGCTCGGGCGGCGAGGCGACGCCCGCGATTGTCGGCCAGACGCCGATCTGGCCTGCCGCGCCCGCGCTCGACGTCGAAGTCGGCGCATCGCCGCTGTTCGGCGCGCCGGCGACTTCCAGCACCACTCCGAACTCCGCCGCTTCGGCTGCCACAGCGAATGTCGCGGCGGCTCAGGTGCCCGTCGCGGCGCTCGCGGCTGCGCTTTCGCAGACGGTCAGCGACAGCGGTCTCTTCTACGAAGCGCATCTTTCGCAATGGCTGAGCGGCCAGCGCGCACCGGAAACGCTCGCCGGCGAGGCGCAGAACAAGCTCGTCGCGGCAGCCGCGCAATTGCCGCTGAACCTGGGCGGCACCGCTGGTGAGGCGTCGTCTGCTTCCGCCGCCGCAAGGCCCGGTATGGGCGCGGCGCAGAACGGTCCGGCCGGCGCTGGTACGGGAAACCCGAATGCCGCCAACGCTGCCAATGCTGCCAACGCGAATGCCGGTATGAGCGCCGCGCGCGCGATGCCGTTCATCGACACCGCGCACGCCGCGCGTTTTGTCGCAGGTGAGGTGCTGGCGAGCTCGCTATCCGACCTGAACGGTCAGCCCACTCACGCGGGTCTGCACAACGCGGCCTCGGCAGCCGCCGACGGCGGCACGGCGCAGACGGCGCAAGCCGCAGCGGTTCATCCGGCCACGGTGCCGCTCGTGCGCCAGCAGCTCGACCTGCTGGCAACGGGGCAGTTTCGCTGGACCGGCGAAGCCTGGCCCGGCGCGAAGCTCGACTGGACGATCGAACAGGAAGGCGACGAGTGGGACCGCGGCGGTGGTGGTGCGGCGAGCGAAGAAGATCAGCCGTGGCGCACGCGGCTCACGCTCTCGTTGCCGACGCTTGGCACCGTCGACGCCGAATTGACCCTGACCGGCATGCGCCTCGTCGCGCGCGTGCAGGCGAGCCCCGAGGGCGCGGCGCGTCTTGCGGTGCAGGGCGAGAGCTTCCGTCAGCGGCTCGCGGCCGCGGGCATCCAGTTGCATGGTTTGACGATTCGCGAAATTGGCGGCGGCGCGCCTGCCACCGGCGCGGCCGCGGGAGCCGCGACGGCTCAGGCGGCGGCGTCGGCGTATGCACGTTCGGCTTCGGCGGGCGCGAGTGCCGCAGCTGCTGCGTCGACGGCTGCCGGTGCGGCCTCGGCAAGGAATGCGCGCGCCCCGCTCGACGATTTCGACTGGGATATGTGATGAGCCGCAAACATCGCCGCAGCGCGGCTGCGCTCGTCTACGACGCCCAAGGCGGCGACGCCGCTCCACGCGTGATCGCCAAGGGTTACGGGATGCTGGCCGAGATGATCGTGCAGCGCGCGAAGGAAGCCGGCCTGTACGTGCATGAAGCGCCGGAAATGGTCTCGCTGCTGATGCAGGTGGACCTCGACGCGCGCATTCCGCCGCAGCTCTACCAGGCGGTCGCGGAATTGCTGGCCTGGCTGCATCGGCTGGAAAGCGGAGCGGAGCACGAGCCGCCGCACGCCGCGCCGGGCGGCGCGAAGGGCCGCGCCGACGATGTCACCGACGTCATCGCGGTCGACGTGGAGGGAGAAGCGGGCGGGCGCTGAGCGGGCGACGCGAGGCACGCCGGCCCCACCTTCCCGCACCGCAGCTCACCGCTCAGAACCGCATCATCAGCTTGAGCAGCGCGTCGACGCGCCTGCCGTACGGCGGCGCAATCCATCCGCGCGCGTTCAGACGCGCCTGCGTGAGCACCGGCTTCATCTTCGAGAACGTCACGAAGCCTTCGTAGCCGTGATACGCACCCATGCCGCTCGCGCCCACTCCGCCGAACGGCAGGCTTTCGCACGCGAGGTGCATCAGCGTTTCGTTGATTGCCATGCCGCCCGCGACGGTTTCATGCGTGGCGCGCTCGATGGTCGCGGCGTCGTCCGCATACAGGTAAAGCGCGAGCGGGCGCGGCCGCGCGTTGATGAACGCAATGGCTTCGTCGAGCGTGTCGTAGGCAACGATGGGCAGCAGCGGGCCGAAGATCTCTTCCTGCATCAGCGCACATTCGCCAGGAGCATGCGTCACGACGACAGGCGGAAAGCGCCGGCTGGCGGCGTCGGGCGCGCAGTCGGTCAACGGGTGCAGTTGCGCGCCCGCGGCTGCGGCTTCGTCTGCGAGACGCTCGAGCCGCTCGAAGTGCCGCGGGGAAATGATCGACGTGTAGTCCGGGTTCTGCGCGAAGCCGGGATACATCTTCGCCATTCGGACCCGCGCCCGGTCGATGAAAGCCTGCTCCTTGCCGCGCGGCACGAGCACATAGTCGGGCGCGACGCAGGTCTGCCCGGCGTTGAGCGTTTTCCCGGCGATGAGGTTGTCCACGGCATTCTCGAAACGCGCGTGCGCGCCGATGATGGCGGGCGATTTGCCGCCAAGTTCGAGGGTTACCGGCGTCAGGTTGGCGGCGGCCGCACGCATCACTTCATGGCCGATTTTCGTCGAGCCCGTAAACAACAGATGATCGAAGGGCTGCGCGCTGAACGCGGCGGCCAGCGCGGCGTCGCCGTTCACCACCGCGACGTGGTCGCGAGCGAAGGTCTCGCTAATCAGCTTCTCGAACAACGCGGAGGTGCGCGGCGTCAGTTCCGACATCTTGATAATGGCGCGGTTGCCGGCAGTGAGCGCGCTGATGAGCGGCCCGGCGGCGAGCAGCACCGGATAGTTCCACGGCACGATAATGCCCACCACGCCGAGCGGCTGCGGCACCACCTTCGCGCGCGCCGGCAGGAGCCACTTGTTGGTGCTGCGGCGCTGCGCTTTCATCCACCGTTTGCCGTGCCGCAGCGCTGCGTCGATTTCCTCCTTCACCAGCAGGAATTCGGCGAGCAGCACTTCCTGCCTCGCACGATTGCCGAAGTCGGCGTTCATCGCGTCGGCGAGGGCGTCGCGACTGTCGAGCAGCACTTTGCGCAGGGCTCTCAGGTGCGCTGCGCGCGTTTCCCACGACGGATACGGCGCGCGCCGATATGCATGGCGCTGCTCGCGAAGCAGCGCTTCGAGCGCGGCGACTTCCGGCAGATCTTTCTTCATTGTTCATCACTCCCTGATGAAAGAGGCGCGCTCCAGCTGCGCGCTTATAGATGTTGTCGGTGTGCGAATCTCAAGCCGGAAAAGCCCTTTCGATAATTGCCGCATGATCGAGGGTGGCGGGCAGCGTGCCGTACACGCGGCCGCTTTCGCCGCAGCCGTCAGCAAGACGCGTGGCGATGAACGCCTCGGCCACGGCGGCCGGCGCGTGCGCGACGAGCAGCGTGGCCTGCGCAATCAGCACGATTTGCTGCGCGATGCGCCGCGCCGAGGCCTCGCGATGTTCGGCTGGCCCGTTCAAGGTCGCGGCGAGCTTGCCGAGCGCGGCGCCCAACGCCGGATGCGCGGCGGCGTCGGCCTGCCATTGGGCGAATAGCGCCTGTGCCGCTTCGGGTTCGCGCTCCATCGCGCGCAGCACGTCGAGGCACATCACGTTGCCCGAGCCTTCCCAGATGGAATTGACCGGCGCCTCGCGGTAAAAGCGCGCCATCGGGCCGGTCTCGACATAGCCGTTGCCGCCCCACACTTCCATCGCCTCGCCGGTGAATTCGAGCGTGCGCTTGCAGACCCAGTATTTCGCGGCCGGCGTCACGATGCGCCGCCACGCGCGTTCAGCGAGCGTGGCCGTGGAACTGGCGGCGGAGCTTGCCGGCGCGGCCTCCGCAGACTGCTCGAACGCACGCGCGAGCCGCATGAACAGCACGGTGGCCGCTTCGGACTCCAGCGCGAGGTCGGCCAGCACGTTGCGCATCAACGGCTGGTCGGCGAGATGGCGGCCGAACGCGCTGCGATGGCGCGCATGATGGATTGCCTGCACGAGCGCTGCACGCATCAGCGCCGCGCTGCCGATCACGCAATCGAGCCGCGTGTAGTTCGCCATTTCGATGATGGTCGGCACACCACGCCCTTCGTCGCCGATCATGATGCCGAACGCGTCGAGGAACTCGACTTCGCTGCTCGCATTCGAGCGGTTGCCGAGCTTGTCTTTCAGACGCTGGATCTGCACCGCGTTCTTGCTGCCGTCCGGCGTGAAGCGCGGCACGAAGAAGCACGACAGGCCGACGTGATCGTGCGTGCGCGCGAGCACCAGATGTGCGTCGCATTGCGGCGCAGAGAAAAACCATTTGTGGCCGATGAGTTCATAAGCGCCGCCGCGCCCGCCGGCGGCAATTGCGCGCGCCTGGGTCTGGTTGCTGCGCACGTCCGAGCCGCCCTGTTTTTCGGTCATGCCCATGCCGATCATCGCGGAATGCTTTTGCGCGAGGGGCAGGTCGCGCGGATCGTGCTCGCGCGCATACAGCTTGTCGCGCAGCGTGTCGAAGAGTTGTGGTTCGCGCTGCAACACCGGGATGCTCGCGAACGTCATGGTCAACGGACACAGCGAGCCCGATTCGATCTGCGCGTGCAGAAAGTAGCCCGCGCAGCGCGCGGCCATTGCGCCGGGTTGCGGGCCGGAGAACGGCAGCGCGTGCAGCCCCTCGCGACGCAGCAGCGCGAGCAGCTCGTGCCACGCGGGGTGAAACTCGAGCGCGTCGATCCTCTCGCCACGCGGGCTATGCGTGACCAGTTCGGGCGTGTGACGATTGGCAAGCTCGGCGAGTGCGAGCGTGTCCGGCGTGGTGAGCGCCGCGCCGTGGCGCAGCAAGGCGTCGCGATGCCATGCGGCGCCGTCGCGCTCCAGCGCATTCGCGAGCGCGACGTCGGTCGAAAAAAGGTTGTAGTCCGCGAGCGGCGGCACCTGATTGGTGACTTCGTGAGTCTGGCCAAAGCTATGGCGTTGCATCTGCTGTCTCCGTTCGCCGCGGCTTGCGGCAGGCTCGTCGGCGCGCGTTTCCTGCGCGGCATGGTGCGCCCTCGATGCGCTTTGCGCGCGCGGCGGCCGGCAGGGTTCGCGCTGCGCTGATTGATCGCTGTTCGATCGTCGCGTCTCTGCTGCGTGCTGCCGGACCGCCGTGCGTGAGCCGCTGTTTGAATGCCGCAAGCAGCCCTCGGGCGGGCGCCTGCGGGTCTTTCATCATAGGGGCGCGGGGGCGCTTGCGTTTAGAGTATTAGCTCTGACGCGAAGCTGCCGCGGCACCGGAAGCCTCCCTACAATGCCGGGGAACACACGTAGACAAGTGTGCACGAGACAGGGCATGCGAACAACGCGGCCCATCAGGAGGAGCGATGGAATACGACTACGTCATCGTCGGCGCCGGGTCGGGCGGCTGTGCGCTCGCGGGCCGTCTCGCGGACAACTGTCCGGACGCGACAATCGCGCTGATCGAAGCGGGCCCGCACACGAAGCGCAATCTCTTCGTGAACATGCCGGTGGGCGTCGCCGCGGTGGTGCCGTACCGGCTCAAAACCAACTATGGCTATCTGACGACGCCGCAGCCGGGTCTGGCGGGCCGCCAGGGTTATCAGCCGCGCGGGCGCGGCGTGGGCGGCTCGAGTGCAATCAACGCGATGATCTACACGCGCGGCCATCCGCTCGATTACGACGAATGGGCCCAACTCGGCTGTGAAGGCTGGTCATGGCAGGAGGTGCTGCCGTACTTTCGCCGCGCCGAGGGCAACGAGCGCGGCGCGAGCGCGTGGCACGGCGACGGCGGCCCGCTCACCGTGTCGGACCTGCGCTACCGCAATCCGTTTTCGAAGCGGTTCGTGCAGGCCGCGCTGGAAGCGGGCTACCAGCCGAACGACGACTTCAACGGCGAACAGCAGGAGGGCATCGGCTTTTATCAGGTCACGCAGCGCGACGGCCGGCGTTGCAGCGTGGCGCGCGCATACATCTACGACCGCGAGCGCGCCAATCTCCACATCATCGCGGACGCCACCGTGCTGCGCGTGGTCTTCAGCGACAAGCGCGCGAGCGGCGTGGAAGTGGTGCGCGGCGGCCGCCGCGAAACGCTGAGCGCGCGCGCCGAGGTGGTGCTGGCGGCCGGTGCGTTCAATTCGCCGCAATTGCTGATGTGCTCGGGCATCGGGCCGGCCGCGCATCTGCAGGCGCATGGCATACAAGTCGTGCACGACGCGCCCGAAGTTGGCCAGAATCTGATCGATCACGTCGATTTCACGATCAACAAGCGGGTCTCGTCAATCGAGCCAACCGGCTTCTCGGTGCGCGGCATTGCGCGCATGGTGCCGCAGTTTGTCACGTTCATGCGCGATGGCCGTGGCATGCTGTCGAGCAATGTTGCGGAGGCGGGCGGCTTTCTGAAGAGCAGACCCACGCTCGATCGGCCCGACCTGCAACTGCACTTCTGCGCGGCTCTGGTTGACGACCATAACCGGCACATGCATTGGGGCCACGGCTATTCGCTGCATGCGTGCGTGCTGCGGCCGTTCAGCCGCGGCACGGTGACGCTCGCGAACGCCGATGCGCGTACGGCACCGGTGATCGACCCGCGGTTTTTCAGCGATTCGCGCGATCTCGATCTGCTGGTGGAAGGCGTGCGGATGGCGCGGCGCATTCTCGACGCGCCGTCGCTCGCGCTGCACGGCGGCCGCGAACTGTACACGCGGCCCGGCCAGACCGACGAGCAATTGCGCCAGACCATCGCCGAGCATGCGGATACGATCTACCACCCGGTCGCCACCTGCCGGATGGGCGGCGACGCGCGTTCGGTGGTCGATCCGCAGTTGCGCGTGCGAGGCGTCGCGGGGCTGCGGATCGTCGATGCATCGGTGATGCCGACGCTGATCGGCGGCAATACGAATGCGCCGACGGTGATGATCGGCGAACGCGCGGCCGAACTGATCACCGCGAGCCGCAAGGAGCCGCGAGCGGTGGACGCAGTGACGCTGTAAGGCGCGGCGGCGCTGCCGACGGCTCCGACAGCCAACGCCGCATGAGCGCCCGGCCGCGCCTTCCGCGCCGTTATTCCGGCCGCACCGCCTGAAGCGGCGCGGCGATGCCTGTCAGGCCCAGCATCAGATCGTCACCGGCGCGGCCGGGCAGCGTTTCGCGGGCGACCTCCAGCCAGGCGCGCGCGGCGTGCGACAGATAGCCGTCGCGACGCCAGCCGATTGCCATTTCCCACGGAATCTCCGGTTCCACGACCGGCCGGCAGGTGAACTGGGCGGCATCGAGGCGGCGGCAATAAGGCGCGGGCAACAGCGCAATGCCGACGCCCGCGAGCACCAGCGCCGCCATGAAATCCCAATGTCCGCTGCGCCCGACGATAGTCGGCGTGAAGCCGGCCGCGCGGCACGCGCCCAGCACCACGTCGTTGAGCGCGAGGCTCTCGCCGTAGAACACGAACGGCTCATTCGCGAGTTGCGCGAGCGGCACTTCGCGCAATTCGTCCCAGCGCGAGCCGGTGCGCGCCACGAGCCACAGCAACTGGCGCGTGATGGGCAGCACCTCGATATTGTCAGGGTCCACTGGCTGCAGCACGCCGCCGAGTTCCAGTTCACCGTTGATGAGCGCGGTCTCGATGGCGCGCGAGCCTTGCTCGAACAGCTTCAGTTCGATTTTCGGATAGCGCTGCCGGAACGCGGCGATGGCCGGCGTGAACAGCGACCCGCCCATCGGCGGAATGCCGATGGTGAGTTCGCCGCGCCCGAGCGTGCCCAGATCGTTGAGTTCGGCCTGCAACTGCGCGTGCGCGGCGAGCACCTCCTGGCCGCGCTGATAGACAATGCGGCCGGCGTCCGTGAGCACCATTTGCCGCCCGTCGCGCAGCAGCAGCGGCGAGCCGATTTCGTCTTCGAGCGACTTCACCATCTTGCTGATGGTGGGTTGGGTGACGAACATCTGCTCGGCGGCGACAGTGAAACTCTGCTGACGAACGACTTCGACGAAATAGCGCAGCGCACGCAGTTCCACGGTCGGCTCCAGATTCCATATTGGAATGAATCCGACGATTGTAAGTCATGCCTTTTATGGCGGCGAGGCCGCAGCGCCGGGTTTTCGACATGACTCAAGCTGACGCGCTTTATCGGGATGAGCGGCGCGCCGCGCGCGCTACCATCGGCGCTTTGCGCTCTCGCCGCCCACCGCATTCCGCCCATGACGCCTGATTCCGGCATCTGCATCGTAATTCCCTGCTACAACGGCGCGGCAACTCTTGCCCGCGCGCTGCAAAGCTGCAGCCGGCAGCCGGAGGCGGCGCAAATCATCGTGGTGGACGACGCTTCGACCGATGCGTCCGCACAGCTCGTCGTGCACTACGCGCGCCTGGACCCGCGCGTTCAGTTGCTGCGCATGCCGGAGAACGGCGGTGCGGCGCGGGCGCGCAATTGGGGCGCGCTGCACGCGTCGCACGATCTGCTCGCCTTTCTGGATGCCGACGACGAATACCTGCCCGGCGCGCTCGGCGCGGCCCGCGCATTTTTCGCGCATGACCCCGCGCAGGTGTCGGTGCGGTTCGACGTCGACTATGCCGGGTTTCCGGCCGAGATCTGCGCGCACCCCGATTTTGCCCAGCACGCGGCCACGCTGAGCAACACGGTGCCAAGCAGCCTGGTCGTGCGACGGGCGGCCTTCGCCGCGCTCGGCGGCTTTCCGATGGATCAGGCATTTCGCCGTCTGGGCGGCGAGGACGGCGCGTTTTCGTGGGCGCTGCGCGAGGTGTTCGGCAATCCGCGTCTGCACGACGCCAAGCGCGTGCGCATGCATTACCACCCGGGCATTCACGCGGAGCGCTATTTCCGGATCGCGTTCGGCTGGCTCACGCCCGATCCCGCGGACGTCGCCGACGCTTTCTGCTTTTCACAGCGCTTTCTCGACCGGGCGCGAGCGGGAATCGGCCAGGTGCGCCGCGCGTGCGTGGCGGCGGAGGCGGCCGCGCAGGCGGCGGGCGGCGCTCCGGCGGCATGCGCGGGGTAGATGAGCGCGGGGTGCCACGAGAATCCGCGCGTCGCATGTGAATCCGCGCGCCCCACCGCCATCCCGATTTGCTACAATCGCCGTTCGTCTTCGAGGAGCGTTGCGACGGGTACCGCGAATTCCGCATATTCGCCGGCTGCCCGCCAGGCTCGAAGGCTTCAATCGGAGGGTCCGGATGCGCTGTCGCGCTGTCCCCCAACCGCATCGAACCGCGCTCACGTCAAATTTCTAGTCACTACTTAGAAAGGAGGGCGTGATGAACGCCGCAGTTATCGATTCCAAAAATTCCCAGGACTACCTCGTTGCCGACATGTCGCTTGCCGACTGGGGCCGCAAGGAACTCACGATTGCCGAGACCGAAATGCCCGGTCTCATGCAAACGCGCGACGAATACAAGGCGCAGCAGCCGCTGAAGGGCGCGCGCATTGCCGGCTCGCTGCACATGACGATCCAGACCGGCGTGCTCATCGAAACGCTGACGGCGCTGGGCGCGGACGTGCGCTGGGCCTCGTGCAACATCTTCTCGACGCAGGACCACGCGGCCGCCGCCATCGCCAAGGCCGGCACGCCGGTGTTCGCGTTCAAGGGCGAGTCGCTCGACGAATACTGGGAGTTCTCGCACCGCATCTTCGAATGGCCGAACGGCGAGTTCGCCAACATGATTCTCGACGACGGCGGCGACGCGACGCTGCTGCTCATTCTCGGCTCGAAAGCGGAGAAAGACCGCTCGGTGATCGCCAAGCCGACCAACGAAGAAGAAGTCGCGCTGTACAAGTCGATCGAGCGTCATCTGGACGCCGATCCGACGTGGTATTCCACGCGTCTTTCGCACATCAAGGGTGTCACCGAAGAGACGACGACCGGCGTGCACCGTCTGTATCAGATGGAAAAGGAAGGGCGCCTGCCGTTCCCGGCCATCAACGTGAACGACTCGGTCACCAAGTCGAAGTTCGACAACCTGTATGGCTGCCGCGAGTCGCTGGTGGACGGCATCAAGCGTGCAACCGACGTGATGATCGCGGGCAAGATCGCGGTCGTGGCAGGTTACGGCGACGTGGGCAAGGGCTGCGCGCAGTCGCTGCGCGGCCTCGGCGCGACCGTGTGGGTCACGGAAATCGACCCGATCTGCGCATTGCAGGCGGCAATGGAAGGCTACCGCGTCGTGACGATGGAATACGCGGCCGACAAGGCCGACATCTTCGTGACGGCGACCGGCAATTACCACGTGATCAACCACGATCACATGAAGGCGATGCGCCACAACGCGATCGTCTGCAACATTGGTCACTTCGATTCGGAAATCGACGTGGCGTCGACGCGCCAGTACCAGTGGGAAAACATCAAGCCGCAGGTCGACCACATCATTTTCCCGGACGGCAAGCGCGTGATCCTGCTGGCCGAAGGCCGCCTCGTGAACCTGGGTTGCGCGACCGGCCACCCGTCGTTCGTGATGTCGAACTCGTTCACCAATCAGACGCTCGCGCAGATCGAACTGTTCACGCAGGGCGACAAGTACGAAAACCGCGTGTACGTGCTGCCGAAGCACCTGGACGAGAAGGTGGCGCGCCTGCATCTGGCGCGCATCGGCGCACAGTTGACCGAACTGTCGGACGCGCAGGCGAGCTACATCGGCGTCGAGAAGAACGGTCCGTTCAAGCCGAACCATTACCGCTACTAAGCACGTGCGCTGCCGTACGCCTGCCGCGCGCGAGCGCGCGGGCGGCCGGAAAGCATGACAGTATGAAGACGGGGCGGCGCGCATGCGCCGCTTTGTTCGCCATGCCTGCTTTCCATCGTTAAACCATCGTTAAGCGGACATTCTGCCTGCAAGGAGCTTTACATGACCGTGCTGCTGACCTGGCTGATCAATGCGCTGGCGCTCCTGATCATTACCTACCTCGTTCCGTCGATCCATATCCGCAGTTTCGGCACCGCGCTGATCGTCGCGGTGGTGCTCGGCCTGATCAATACGATCCTGCGGCCGGTGCTGATCCTGTTGACGCTGCCCGTCACGATTCTCACGCTCGGGCTCTTCATTCTGGTGGTCAACGCGCTGTGCTTCTGGCTGTGCGCGTCGCTGCTGAAGGGGTTCGAGGTATCGGGGTTCTGGTCGGCGTTCTTCGGCTCGATTCTGTACAGCATCGTTTCCTGGCTGCTGTCCGCGCTCATTTTCGGCAACCGCAGTCTCGGTTGACATACTGAATCATGAACCCGATCGAACTTTCATTCGAATTCTTCCCGCCGAAGACGCAGGAAGGCGTCGACAAGCTGCGCGCGACGCGTGCGCAGCTTGCACAGCTCAAGCCCAAGTTCGTGTCCGTCACGTTCGGCGCCGGCGGCTCGACGCAACAGGGCACGCTCGATACCGTCGTCGATATGGCGAAGGAAGGGCTCGAGGCGGCGCCGCATCTGTCGTGCATCGGCTCGTCCAAGGAGAGCTTGCGCGCGATCCTCAACCAGTACCGCGCGCATGGCATCCGCCATATCGTCGCGCTGCGCGGCGACCTGCCGTCGGGCATGGGCGAGGTCGGCGAGCTGCGTTACGCGTCGGAGCTGGTGAGCTTTATCCGTGCGGAGTTTGGCGACTGGTTCTGGATCGAGGTGGCCGGCTATCCGGAATACCACCCGCAGTCGCGCTCGCCGCGTCACGATCTGGAAAACTTCGCCCGCAAGGTGAAGGCCGGCGCCAATTCGGCGATCACGCAGTACTTCTTCAATGCGGACGCGTACTTCCGTTTCGTCGACGACGCCAGAAAGCTCGGCGTCGACGTGCCGATCGTGCCGGGCATCATGCCGATCACGAACTTCTCGCAACTGATGCGCTTCTCGGAGATGTGCGGCGCGGAAGTGCCGCGCTGGATCGCGCGCCGGCTCGAGAGCTTCGGCGACGACCGCGAGTCGATCCGCGCCTTCGGGCTGGACGTGGTGACGGACCTGTGTCAACGGCTGATCGACGCGAAGGCGCCCGGTCTGCACTTCTACACGCTCAACGGCGCGGCGGCGACCAAGGCGATTTGTGAGCGGTTGAAGGGCTGAGCGGCCACCAGGCTCGCGCTTTCCTGATGTTTGTGCTGCCGGAGCGTCGCGCGGATCTATGCGCGGCGGCTCCGGCAGTTGTCTTTGTCCTACGCCCCGTGCGGAAGCCCCCAATCAGAAAAGCGAAGACCGATTCGCCTCGGCGGCTCGCGTGTCCTACCCTGAAAGACATCCGAAAGAGGCATCTCAATATGCGCCGAGGCGCGCTGGCTGCGGCGTCGCGGATAATTTCCTCTGCTTGTGAGGCCGGGGAAAGCTCAGTAATATCGCGCTACGCTGGCGTCAGCCAGCCCCGAACCTGGAGGAAACATGAAGCAAAACAATCTGTTGCGCGCCGCGCGTGTTACGACGCTCGTCGCAGCTGCAGCGGCATCGATGCTGGGCGCGAGCGTCGCGCGGGCTGAGATTCCGAACAAAACCCTGGTCTACTGCTCAGAAGGCAGCCCCGCGGGTTTCGATCCGGCCCAATACACCACGGGCACTGATTTCACGGCCAATACGTTCACCGTTTATAACCGCCTCGTCGAATTCGAACGCGGCGGCACCAAGGTCGAACCGGGCCTCGCAGAAAAGTGGGATGTCTCCGCAGACGGCAAGACGTACACGTTCCATCTGCGTCATGGCGTGAAGTTCCAGACCACGTCGTTCTTCAAGCCCACGCGCGAATTCAACGCCGACGACGTCGTGTTCACGTTCGAGCGCATGCTCGACACGAATCAGGCGTTCCGCAAGGCTTACCCCGTGCAGTTCCCGTACTTCACGGACATGGGCCTCGACAAGCTGATCACCAAGGTCGAGAAGGTCGACCCGTACACGGTCAAGTTCACGCTGAAGGAAGTCAACGCGCCGTTCATCCAGAACATGGCGATGGAATACGCGTCGATTCTCTCCGCCGAATACGGCGACCAGTTGCTGAAGGCCGGCAAGGCCGCCGACATCAACCAGTTCCCGGTCGGCACGGGTCCGTTCATCTTCCGCAGCTATACGAAAGACGCGACCATCCGCTTCGACGGCAATCCCGATTACTGGAAGCCCAATGCGGTCAAGATCTCGAAGCTGATCTTCTCGATCACGCCGGACGCCGGCGTGCGCGTGCAGAAGCTCAAGCGCGACGAATGCCAGGTGATGAGCTATCCGCGTCCGGCCGACATCGCGCCGCTCAAGTCGGAAGCCAACATCGCCATGCCGTCGCAGCCGGGCTTCAACCTCGGCTATCTCGCGTACAACGTGTCGCACAAGCCGGTCGACAAGGTCGAAGTGCGTCAGGCGCTGGACATGGCGATCAACAAGAAGGCGATCATCGACTCGGTGTACCAGGGCGCCGGCCAGGCCGCCACGAATCCGATGCCGCCGACCCAATGGTCGTATGACAAGAACCTGAAGAGCGCATCGTACGATCCGGAAAAGGCCAAGGCGCTGCTCGCGAAGGCTGGTTATCCGAACGGCTTTGACATCACGCTGTGGGCGATGCCGGTGCAACGCGCTTACAACCCGAACGCCCGCCTGATGGCGGAAATGATCCAGGCCGACTGGGCCAAGGTCGGCGTCAAGGCAAAAATCGTCACATACGAGTGGGGTGAGTACATCAAGCGCGCCCACGCCGGTGAAGACGACACGATGCTGATCGGCTGGACGGGCGACAATGGCGACCCGGACAACTGGCTCGGCACGCTGCTCGGCTGCGAAGCGGTGAACGGCAACAACTTCTCGAAGTGGTGCTACAAGCCGTTCGACGACCTGATCCAGAAGGGCCGCTCGACGTCCGATCAGGGCGCGCGCACCACGGCATACACGCAGGCGCAGCAGATTTTCGCGCAGCAACTGCCGTTCTCGCCGATCGCTCACTCGACGGTCTATCAGCCTGTCAGCAAGAAGGTGGTCGACATGCGCATCGAGCCGCTCGGCTATGCCCGCTTCGACGGCGTGAGCGTCAAGTAAGGCACCCGGCCAGATGTCGGGCAAGTCGTAAAATTCGCGCAGTACGCTTTTCGCACGGTTAGAAAACTGGTCGAAATGGTCCGGCGACCGGGGTCACGAGCCCTCGTCGCCGGTTGCGTTTTTTCTTCATCAAGACCATAGGGACGAACCATGTTCCGCTTTGTTTTGCGCCGCATAGGCATGGTGATACCGACGTTCATCGGCATCACGATCCTTGCATTCGCGCTGATTCACCTGATACCGGGCGATCCCATCGAAGTGATGATGGGCGAGCGCGGCGTCGATCCGGCCATGCACGCCGCGGCGATGCACCGGCTGGGGCTCGACGAACCGCTGCCGCTGCAATATGTGCATTACATCGGCCGCGCGCTGCACGGCGACCTCGGCACCTCCATCATCACCAACACCAGCGTCATGGGCGAATTCCTCGCCCGCTTTCCCGCCACCGTCGAACTGTCGATCTGCGCGATGCTGTTCGCGATGGTCGTCGGCCTGCCCGCAGGCGTATTCGCGGCGCTCAGGCGCGGCACCGCAGTGGATCACGGCGTGATGGGCACGGCGCTCACCGGTTATTCGATGCCGATCTTCTGGTGGGGCTTGATCCTCATCATGGTGTTCTCGGTAAAGCTCGGCTGGACGCCGGTGTCGGGCCGCATTGCGGTCGAATACGACATACCGCACGTAACCGGCTTCATGCTGATCGACGCGATGATGTCCACCGACGAAGGCGCGTTCAAATCGGCACTGAGCCATCTGATCCTGCCGGCAATCGTGCTCGGCACGATTCCGCTCGCGGTGGTCGCACGCATGACGCGCTCCTCGATGCTCGAAGTGCTGCGCGAGGACTACATCCGCACGGCTCGCGCGAAGGGTTTGTCGCCGGCCCGGGTGATCGTCGTGCACGCGTTGCGCAATGCGTTGATTCCGGTCGTGACCGTGATCGGCCTGCAGGTCGGCACGCTGCTCGCGGGCGCGGTGCTGACCGAGACGCTGTTCTCGTGGCCCGGCATCGGCAAGTGGCTGATCGACGCAATTGGCCGTCGCGACTATCCGGTCGTGCAGGGCGGCATCCTGATGATCGCCACGCTGGTGATTGTCGTGAATCTCGTCGTCGATCTGCTGTACGGCGTGCTCAACCCGCGCATCCGCCATACGAGGTAATCACGACCATGGCAGACATACAAAACACAGTCCCCACCGCAGTCACGCCGCCGAGTGGCCGCGCTATTGCCGCCCGCGAATTCTGGGCCAATTTCTCGCGCAATCGCGGCGCGGTCGGCGCCGGCATCGTCGTCCTGCTGTTGATCGTCGTGGCGATTTTCGCGCCGCTCATCGCGCCGCACAGCCCGATCGAACAGTACCGCGACTTCGTGAAGATTCCGCCCGCATGGCTCGAAGGCGGCAACTGGAAGTTCATTCTCGGCACCGACGAAGCGGGCCGCGACATCCTCTCGCGTCTGATGTACGGCGCGCGGCTGTCGTTCTGGATCGGCTTCGTTTCGGTGGTGCTCGCGCTGATTCCGGGCATCGTGCTCGGTCTGATCGCGGCGTTCTTCGAGAAATGGGCCGACACGCCGATCATGCGGATCATGGACGTGCTGCTCGCGTTGCCTTCGCTGTTGCTCGCAGTGGCGGTCGTGGCGATCATCGGTCCGGGCCTCGTCAATACGATGCTGGCGATTGCGATCGTCGCGCTGCCGGGCTATGTGCGCCTGACGCGCGCGTCGGCGCAAGGCGAGTTGCAGAAGGAATACGTGACGGCTTCGCGCGTGGCGGGCGCCGGCACCTTGCGACTGATGTTCTCGCAAGTGCTGCCCAACTGCACGGCGCCGCTGATCGTGCAGGCCACGCTCGGTTTTTCGTCGGCAATTCTCGATGCCGCCGCGCTCGGCTTTCTCGGCCTCGGCGTGCAGCCGCCTTCGGCCGAGTGGGGCGCGATGCTGGCTTCGGCTCGCGACTACATCGACAGTGCATGGTGGATCGTCACGATGCCTGGTTTGTCCATCCTGATCTCGGTGCTCGCAATCAACCTGCTCGGCGACGGGCTGCGCGACGCACTCGATCCGAAACTCAAACGGATGGCATAAATGAGCAACAACCTACTA
The DNA here is from genome assembly GCF_019511605.1 of Paraburkholderia phenoliruptrix. Classification (GTDB taxonomy): domain Bacteria; phylum Pseudomonadota; class Gammaproteobacteria; order Burkholderiales; family Burkholderiaceae; genus Paraburkholderia; species Paraburkholderia phenoliruptrix_A. The sequence continues at coordinate 74,105 of NZ_JAEUAV010000019.1, forward strand.
ACCATCCGCAACCTCGCGGTGAACTTCAACGGCTTGCCCGCTGTCGACCGTATCAATCTGGACGTTGCGCCCGGCGAAGTGCTGGGCGTCGTCGGCGAATCCGGCTCGGGCAAGAGCGTGACGATGATGGCGCTGATGGGCCTGATCGACGCGCCAGGCAAGGTCACCGCCGACGAGATTACGTTCAACGGCCGCGACCTGCTCAAGGCATCGGCGAAGGAGCGCCGCAAGATCATCGGCAAAGACATCGCGATGGTGTTCCAGGACGCCCTTACGAGTCTGAACCCGAGCTACACGGTGGGCTATCAGATCAAGGAAGTGCTCAAGCTGCACGAAGGTCTGCGCGGCGCCGCGCTCGACAGGCGCGCGCTCGAACTGCTCGACCAGGTCGGCATTCCGGACGCGAAGAACCGCATTGGCGCGTTTCCGCATCAAATGTCGGGTGGCATGAACCAGCGCGTGATGATCGCCATGGCGATTGCCTGCAATCCCAAGCTGCTGATCGCCGACGAGCCGACCACGGCGCTCGACGTGACGATCCAGGCGCAGATCATGGAACTGCTAATGCGCTTGCAGAAGGAGCGCGGCATGGCGCTCGTGCTGATCTCGCACGACCTCGCGGTGGTGTCCGAGGTCGCGCAGCGCGTCGCGGTCATGTACGCTGGCGAAGTGATCGAAACCAACAAGGTGCCGGACATTTTCGCCGCGCCTCATCATCCGTACACGGAAGCGCTGCTGGCGGCGATTCCCGAGCACAACGTGGGCGCCGTACGGCTCGCCGCGCTGCCGGGCATGGTGCCGGGGCGTGACGACCGTCCCCGGGGCTGTCTGTTTGCGCCGCGCTGCAAGTACATGGTCGATGACTGCAACAAGGGACGCCCCGCGCTCGCCCCCGTGCCGGGCCATGCCGAAGTGGCGCGCGTGCGCTGCATCAAACCCCTGAACGTCGCCGGCGACGCGAACGTTCACACCCATGGAGGCGCACGATGAACGCAGTACCCGAAACGCGGCGCCAGTCGGACCATGCGGGCGACCACGTGCTGGTCGCCGACAAGCTCGCGCGCTACTACACGGTCAAACGCGGCATGTTTGCCACTGGCACGGTCAAGGCGCTGAACGGCGTGTCGTTTGCGCTGGAACGCGGCAAGACGCTTGCTGTGGTCGGCGAGTCCGGCTGCGGCAAATCGACGCTCGCGCGTCAGCTCACCATGATCGAATCGCCCAGTGCTGGCCGTCTGTTGATCGACGGTGAAGACGTGGCCGGCGCCGATCACGCGAAGATAGCCGCGCTGCGGCGGCGCGTGCAGATGGTGTTTCAGAACCCGTTTGCGTCGCTCAATCCGCGCAAGACCGTCGAACAGACGCTCGGCGAACCGCTCGCCATCAACACGCAATTGAGCGCCACGGAACGCGCCGAACGCATCGCGCAGATGATGCGCACAGTGGGTCTGCGTCCGGAACACGCGAAGCGCTATCCGCATATGTTCTCGGGCGGCCAGCGTCAGCGTGTGGCGATTGCGCGCGCGATGATTCTGGATCCGCAGATTGTCGTTGCGGACGAGCCCGTGTCGGCGCTCGACGTGTCGATCCAGGCGCAGATTCTGAATCTGTTCATGGATCTGCAGCAGCAGTTCAAAACGAGCTACGTGTTCATCTCGCACAATCTGTCAGTAGTCGAGCATATTGCTGACGACGTGATGGTGATGTACTTCGGCGGCGTGGCGGAACTCGGCGACAAGAAGCGGATTTTCTCCAAGCCGCGGCATCCGTACACGCGTGCGCTGATGTCGGCGACGCCGTCCATCTTCGAAGCGGATCGCACCATCAAGATCAAGCTGCAAGGTGAAATGCCCTCACCGCTGAATCCGCCGTCGGGTTGCACGTTCCATCAGCGCTGCCCGTATGTGATCGACCGCTGCCGCAGCGAGGAGCCGAAGCTGCGCGAAGTGGATGGCCGTCAGGTGTCGTGTCACCGCGCCGAGGAGGTGGGGGACGTGGATGCCTGATGCGCTGGCGGCGCGTCGTCCTGCGCGCCGCTCGCGTGAAGGCGGCCACCGCGCTGCCTTCATGCGACGCTTGCGGGCGCGTGCACTGAACGGTGCCGCGCTCGTGGGCGTTCTTTGTTGCTGTGCCGTGCTGCCCGACACCGCCGCTGCGGCCGGCGCGTCGGCCAATACCGCCGCGGCATCCACCGACGCGAACGCCAAAGGCGCGCGCCCGACGGTGCCGTTGCCGCATTCGCCGCCACAGCCGCGCGCCGCGCTGCCCGGCTTCAATCCGCCACCCGCCACGCCGGGCACGACCGCGAGCGGTCCGGTGCGCCTGCAACCGGCGCGCATGCCGTTTTATGTCGCAACGCGCGGCAATACCACCGTTTACGTGCTCGGCACGCTGCATGTGGGCGATCCTGCCGACTATCCGGTGGCCCAGCCGTTTCGTCCGCCGATCATGGGCGCGCTGGCCGCCTCGCCCACGCTTGCGCTGGAACTCTCGCCCGACGAACTGCTGGTCTCGCAAGACGACGTCTCGAAGTACGGCGTATGCCGGCGCGACTGTCTTCCTGGCTTGTTGCCCGAGCCGCTGTGGCGCAAGCTCGCGTTGCGTCTGCGCGGCAACCCCGCGGCGCTGGATGAAATCAAGAAAATGCGGCCGTGGCTCGCCTCGCTGCTGGTGGAAACCTACGATTCGCTAAGCGCGGGTTTGCAGACCGAATACGGCACGGAAGCACAATTGCAGAATGTCTATCTGCGCACGCGAGGCAAGATTGTCGGCCTGGAAACGTTGCCGCAGCAGATGCGCGCGTTCACCGGCCTCACGCTCGCGCAGCAACGCGAAATGCTCGCGCAGGACCTCGTGCAGACGCCGGCGCAGAATGTCGAAGACGTACGCACGTTGCACCGCCTGTGGCGCGTGGGCGATGCGGATGCCATCGCCGCGTGGGAAGCCGCAAAAGGAGAAAAGCTGGCGCGCGACAAGCGGGTTTCAAATTCGATCGACGAAAGAATCATTTATGCGCGCAACCGGCGCTTCGTCTCGCGAATGCTGCAGATCGCCGCGCCCAACAAGCCCGTGTTCGTGGCGATTGGCGCGTTGCATCTTGGCGGACGCAAGGGCGTGCTGCAGTTGCTGCGCCAGCACGGCTTCGTGGTCGAGGCGGGATGACAGGAGGCGAGGGCAGCGGCACTGGCGCGAAGAAACAGAATCAGAATCGAATCAGACTGCAGCGGCGAATACTGGCTGGCCCAGCTCATCCTACTGCGCCAGCGCGCTTGCTCAAACTTGCTCCAGACCTCCCAACGCTTGTACTACCTCGCTCACCAGCCCTGACCACTCCCCCAACACCTGTTGCCTGAAGAGGCGCATTCCCGGGTACCACGGCGAGTCGCTGCGTGCTTGCAGCCAGCGCCAGTCGGAATTGGCCGGCAGCAGCAGCCACACCGGTTTGCCGAGCGCACCGGCCAGATGGGCGACGGCGGTATCGACGGCAATCACCAGGTCCAGGTTCATGACGAGCGCTGCGGTGTCATCGAAGTCGTGCAGTTCGCCGCTGAAGTCATGCTCGCGCAACGCCTGCGGCGCGTCGGCCAGTTGCGCATGTGCCGGGCCTTTTTGCAACGCATACCAACTGACGTTCGCAGCACCGGCAAGCGGATGCAGGTCGGCAAGCGCCATCGACCGGTAGCGGTCGTTGCCGAACGTGGGGCTGCCCGCCCACACGAGGCCGACCCTGCGCCTCGCGTTGCCGCCTGTGTGCAGCTTCTTTCGCCAGGCTTCGACCTTCGCGGTGTCCGCAAACAGATACGGCAGTTCCGCCGGAATGGTGGCGAGTTCCGTACCGACGCATGACGGCACGCTCATCATCGGCACCCAGAAGTCGTATTGCGCGGCCGGCTTGCCGGCGAACGCGCGGCGCACGCCGGGCACGCGCTGCGCAAGACGCAGCAACGGCTCGCGCACGCACACGTCCACGGTCGCGCCGCGTTCGTGCAGCACGCGTGCGTAGCGCAGAAACTGAAAGTGGTCGCCGAAGCCCTGTTCGCCGACTATCAGCAAGCGGCGGCCTTCGAGCGGCTCGCCATGCCATTCGGCTACGCCGGGCACCGCGAGCGCCTCGTAATCGCTCTTGCGCCAGCGCCGCGCAAACTCCGCCCAGCCCTGGCGGTAATCGCCCTGCTTGAGGAGCAGCCATGCCAGGTTCTGATGCGCGTCGGCGTAGTTCGGATCTTGCGCCAGTGCCTCGCGATAGAACCTCTCTTCTTCGGCTAGCCGTCCCTGTGCGCCGAGCGCGCCGCCCATGCACACCAGGTTGGTCGGATTCGGCTTGAGTTCAACCGCGCGCCGGTAGTGCGCCTCGGCGCCCGCATAGTCGCCGCGCTTGCCGATCGCGCTGCCGAGGTTGACGTGCGCCTCGGCATAGTCGGGCCGCAGCGCTAGCGCGCGCTCGAAGCTGGCGACCGCAGCCTCATGTTCGCCGCGAGCGTTATGCGCATTGCCCGCGTTGAAGTGCGCTTCGGCCGAAGCCGGGTCGAGTTGCAGCGCGTTGCGATAACAGGCGAGCGCTTCGGCGAAACGGCCGAGCTTGCCGAGCGCGGTGCCGAGGTTCAGATGCGCGTCGACGAGTGCGGGGTTCGACGCGATCGCGAGCCGATACTGCTCGACCGCTTCATTGAACGCGCCTTGCGCCTGCAAGGCCACGCCGAAATTGTTGCGCGCATCGGCGAAATTGGGCTGTAGCTGCAACGCCTGGTCGTAACAGATGGTGGCTTCGTCCAGACGCCCGAGCGCGGCCGCGGCAAGGCCGCGATTGCTCCAGCACGCCGCGTCCTGACGGTCGTGCTTGAGCGCCTGGCTCATGAGGATGGCGGCCGCTTCGTGCTGTCCGCGCTGATAATGCAGTACGCCGAAGTAATGCAAGGCGCGGGTGTTGGCGGGGTCCAGCGCGAGGATTTCACGGTAGATGGAGTCGGCCGTGTCGAAGCGGCCGGCCTCATGCGCGTGGAGCGCGGCCTCGACGAGCGACGCGACGTTGGGCGACGGTGGCGGCGCGGTGCGCCCGCCGGGACGCTGTGATTGACGTTCCATGGAGTCCTGCAGGAAGAATCACGGCGGCGCGCGTTGCACGCGCCCGCGCGTGTGAATGGGAGATCGTCCAGCATCTTATGGTCGGTCTCATGGGCCGACGTTCGGATGCATCCCATTTCCGTTGCAGGCTTTTCCGGTTCGAGGGACTTCGACGATGTGCCGCGGAAACGTCGCGCGGCACATCGGAAACTACTGATTTTCCTCGCGCGACGTCTTACCTGAACATCAGGAAATTGAGCAGGAAGATGTTCACCACCAGCAGCGTCAGCGCGGTCGGAATCTGCGCCTTGATCACCGCGTTCTTGTCGGGCAGTTCGAGCAGCGCCGCCGGCACCATGTTGAAGTTGGCGGCCATGGGCGTCATCAGTGTGCCGCAGTAGCCGGAAAACATGCCGATCGCCACCATCACCGCCGGGTTGCCGTGGAACACGCCGACCAGAATCGGTACGCCGACGCCGCCCGTCATCACCGGAAAGGCGGCGAAGCCGTTGCCCATTACCATCGTGAAGAGCGCCATGCCGATGCAGTACACGGCCACCGCGATGAAGCGGTAGTCGAGGCTGATGTACGCGGTCGTCACGTGCGCGACGGCCTTGCCGACGCCAGCGTCCGAAAAGACGAGGCCGAGCATGCCGAGCATCTGCGGCAGCACCGCGGCCCACGAGAGCGCGTCGACGAGGCGGCGCGCTTCTTTCATCGACTGGCCGACCGTGTCGCGAGTCATCACGCAGGCAATGCCAAGCGCGATCACACAGCCGATGCCGAAGCCGATCAGCGTGACGTTGGCTTTTTCGATCAGCGGCATGCCGCCAAACACGAGGTGGCTGGCCGACAACGTGACGATCACCGTGATCACCGGAATGGTCAGCGCGGGCACGAAGAGCTTGTTGCGAAGGCGCGCGGCGCTCGCCTTGCGTGCTTCGAGCGACAGCACTCTCGGCTTGCCCGCGGTGACGCCGCCAAAGCCGGCGATCAGCGCCATCACGATCACCGCGGCGCCGACCACGGCGGGCGGCAGCTTGTCGCCGATCAGGAAGATCAGCGCGTACAGAATCCAGAAACCGCCTGCCGTCAGGCGGCGCGGATGCTCCCTGTCGGTGACGATCATGCCGCCGATAATCAGCAGCACCACGCCCAGCAGCCAGAACAGATAGGTAATCGTGAGCGTCATGCTTTGTCTCCTGCGGCCGATTGTGCCGGCGATACGGCGGCGTTACCCGCGCTGGCGTTGCCGCGCAATTCGCGGTCGAGTTTGCGGTCGAGCAGATACAGACGGAAGCCGTGAATCAGGAACGCGCAGATCGCGGTCGGAATGCCCCACACCGCCACATGAATCGGCTCGACGATAATGCCGGCCTCCTTCAGGAAGGTGGTCATCAGCACAATCGCGCCGAACGCGACGAAAATGTCCTCGCCGAAGAACAGGCCCACGTTGTCCGTGGCGGCCGAGAAGGCGCGCAGCTTGAAGCGCACCGCGTCGCTGATCTTGCCGAAGCGCGTTTCGGTCGCGCCTTCGGCCATCGGGGCGATGAGCGGACGGACCATCTGCGGGTGTCCGCCGAGACCCGTCAGCCCGACCGCCGCAGTCAGCTCGCGCACGAGCAGATAAACGATCAGAAGACGCCCGGCCGTGGCGGCCTTGATGCCGCTGATCCACGTCTGCGCGCGCTCGCGCAGGCCGTGCCGTTCGAGCAGGCCGATCACCGCGAGCGGCAGGAGAATGATCAACGGAATGTTGCGCGTCTTGATGAAGCCGGTGCCGATCTCGGCGAGAATCTTTTCGGGCGGGAAGTGCGCGGCGAGACCGGTGCCGACGGCGGCAACCGCCACGATCAGCATCGGATTGAACCGCAATAAAAAGCCAACGATGATGATGGCCACGCCGATGAGCGGCCATAAACTGACTGTTGTCTGCATCTGGATCTCCAAACGGGTTTCATACCTCGCCGCTTGTGGCGGCTAACATGGGCCGGCGCGTGGCGATCCGCGCGCCGTCTTGTTTCCCGCGGCTCTTGGCGGCCGCGTTGCTACGCACTGCAACTTCACCTACTGGTTCATCTGCAACTGCTACGACTGCGACTGCTTTAAAGCGACTGCGTGAATGCGACTGCGTTGATGCGACCGCACGGACGGAAGGCACGCAAAGCCTCCCGCACCTGGCGAACGCCCCGCGTGGAGCGGGGCGTCGGGGCGTTTGAAGGCATGAGGGAGAAGACGCTCGCTCGCGTCAGACGCTCGCGGCGCCGGCCGCGTGCACGTCGATACCGGCTTGTTCGAGCGCGCTGCGAATGCGCCGCGCGAACGCAAGCGCGTGCGGGCCGTCGCCGTGCAGACAGATGGTCTGCGCGTGCAGCGGCACCCATTGACCGTCCACGGCGCGCACGCGCTGCTCTCGCACCATCGCGAGGGTGCGCTCCAGCACCTCGTCTTCATCCTCGAGCAGCGCGCCCGGTTCCTTGCGCGGCACGAGCGAGCCGTCGGCGCGATAGCCGCGATCGGCGAACACTTCTTCGATGGCGGTCAGGCCCGCCTCGCGCGCGGCCGTCACGAGCCCGCTGTTGGCCAGCGCGAACACCGCGACCGACGGATCGAAGTCATGCACGGCCGAAACGATCGCGTCCGCGATCTTCGGGTCGCGCGCGGCCTGGTTGTAGAGCGCGCCGTGCGGCTTGACGTGCGCGATGCGGCCGCCCTCGGCCTGCGCGATCGCCGACAGCGCGCCGAGCTGGTACAGCACGCCCGCGTAGATTTCGCTCGCGGGCAGATCCATCTCCTTGCGGCCGAAGTTCTCCGGGTCGTTAAAGCTCGGATGCGCACCGATCGACACGCCTTTCTGCACCGCCCAGCGCACGCAGTCGCGCATGGCCTTCGCGCCACCCGCATGCCAGCCGCAGGCAATATTCGCGGAGCTGACGAGGTCGAGCAGCGCCTCGTCGGAGCCGCAGCCTTCGCCGAGATCGGCGTTCAAATCGATTTCCATGATGTTCCTCTACTCGGTTCTTGCCAGTCACAACGTCGCAACGGCCATCTGGCGTGCGCAACGTTCTTCATGCATGGCGATGGCGGCGTCGATCTGCCGCAAATAGGTGCGCTCTTCGAGCAACGCCTGGCGCGCCTCGTAAGTGGTGGTCGGGATAAAGCGCACTGCCGCGTTCAGCCGCACCTGTGCGAGCTTCCACAGGTCGGCCTGAATGACCGCGCCGATCTTCGGATAACCGCCGGTGGTCTGCGCGTCGCTCATCAGCACGATCGGCTGGCCGTTCGGCGGCACCTGGATCGTGCCCGGCAGCACTGCGTGCGACAGCAGGTCGGCCTTCTGTTTGCGTTTCAGTTCGCTGCCGGCAAGCCGGTAGCCCATGCGGTTGCTGTTCGGCGTGACGAGCCACTCGTCGGACCAGAACGACTCGTGCGCTTCTTCGGTGAAGCTGTCGTATTCCGGGCCGCGCAGCACGCGAATCGGCACCGCCCAGGGCACGCCGCTCGGATGACGGCCGCGCCGCAGCGGCTCGTCGACGAGCACGAACTTGCACCACGCGGGCGCCTTCACGCCGAATTCCGGCGCCTCGGGCGAAAAGCCGACCTGACCGCGCTGCGGCGGCGCGCCGAGCGGCACACGGTCTCCGTCGCGCAGCGCCCGGCCGCCGAGGCCGCCGAAGCGGCCGGCGAGGTCGGTGCTGCGCGAGCCCAGCATCGGCAACACGTCGATGCCGCCCGCGATGCACACGTAGCCGCGCATGCCGCGCCTGGCCGCATTCAGCACCAGTTCCTGGCCGGCCTTCACCGGCAGGCTCCACCACGAATAGACCGGCTTGCCGTCGAGCGTCGCGCCGAATTCGGTTCCGGTGATGGCGACCCGCGTCGCGCGCAGAAACCGCAGCACGGTCGGGCCGAAGGTGATTTCGAGCCCCGCCGCGTCAGGACGGTTGCCGACGAGCCGGTTGCCGATTTCCAGCGACAGCCGGTCCAGCGCCCCGCCCATCGCGACGCCGAGATGCCGGTAGCCGTGGCGGCCGAGGTCCTGGATGGTGGTCAGAAGACCTGCGCGAATCACGTCGATCATGCGTGTATCCCCGCGATGGTGAAGCGCACCCGGTCGCCGGGCTGCAACAGGGTGGGCGGGCGGCGCGCGGGATCGAAAAGCGGCAGCTCCGTGCGGCCGATCAACTGCCAGCCGCCGGGCGAAGTGGCCGGATAGATGCCGGTCTGCTCGCCGCCAATGCCGACCGAACCGGCCGGCACTTCGAGCCGCGGCGACGCGCGGCGCGGCGTATGCAGCGTCTCGTCGAGCCCGCCCAGGTAGGCGAAGCCCGGCTGGAAGCCGAGAAAAAACACCACGTACTGACCTGCCGAATGCCGCTCGACCACTTCGCGCACGCTCAAGCCCGTGTGGTTCGCCACCGCGGTAAGGTCGGGGCCGAACTCGCCGCCATACTGAACCGGAATCTCGACCTCGCGGCCCGCCGCCGGCGCCGCGGCCGCCGCGTCCCACGCGTGCTGCAGGCGGCTCGACAGCGCGTCGCGGTCGGCTTCGAGCGGGTCGAACACGAGCGTCAGATTGTTCATGCCCGGCACCACTTCCAGCACGTGCGGCCAGTCACGCGCGAGTTCAGCGGCCGCCCACACGCGGCGCTGGCAATCGAGCGTTGCGGGTGGCGGCGCCTCGCAGACCAGCGCGGCGTCGCCGAGCGGAAAGATTTTGGGTTGGCTCATGGCTTGAAGGCCCGAAGAAGTCGAAGAGTTCGGCACTGCAACCGTCGGCAAAAGCATGGGAAGACCGTCGGGCACTGTCTGGAGCATACATTGTCAATAAAATATCAACAATTTCTCAATAAGAGTTTTCGCCAGGCTCGCGGCCCGAGGCCGCTCGTCGTACACTCCGGACACTCTCCATCCTGTTTCCTGAGAATTCACATGTCGCGGCATCCCACCAAGATCGTCTCGTCGGAACACCTCGTGTCCGATACGAGCGCGGAACTGTCCGAGCTCGAATACGCGCTCATCATGGCCGGCAACGCATTCAACCGCTGGATGGTGCGCTGCATGTCGGCGGCTGGAGAGAAGGACATGACCGCCATCGAGGTCTCGCTGCTGCATCACGTGAGTCATCGCGAACGCCGCAAGAAGCTGGCCGACATCTGCTTCGTGCTCAACATCGAAGACACGCACGTCGCGACCTATGCGCTGAAGAAGCTTGTAGCTAGAGGGTATGTAAAAAGCGAAAAGACCGGCAAGGAAGTGTTCTTTTCCGCGACCGAGGCCGGCCGCGCGCTGTGCCTGAAGTACCGCGAGGTCCGCGAGAGCTGCCTGATTTCGACGCTCAAGGAAAGCGGCCTCACCAACGAACAGATCGGCGAGGCCGCGCAGCTCATGCGCAATGCGTCGGGCATGTACGACACGGCCGCGCGCGCGGCGGCGTCGCTATAACGAGGGGATCAGGCGGCGGCGCCCGGCCGTGCGTTGTGGTGCGTTGTGGTGCAATGTGACGCGTTGTGGCGGGCATCGGGTGCCTTGCGCGACTCGGGAGAATGCGATCGCGCGGTGTGGTTCACCTGCGCTTAGCCAGCCGCCCGCGCGTGCAGCCCCGCCTCGGTGACGATCATGTCGAGCGGAATGTCATGCGCCTCACGCTCGAGCGCCGGCGTGCGGCACGCCTCATACGCGACCCCCACGGTGATCGGCCGCGCCGCGCCCGGCCAGCCGGCGAGCGTGCGGTCGTAGTACCCGCCGCCGTAGCCGAGCCGGTAACCGTCGGCGTCGAAACCCACGCAGGGCACGAGCAGCAGTTCGGGAATCACCAGACGTTCGGTTGCGGGCTCCGCAATCTTGTGATGGCCGATCTTCATCGGCGTATCCGGCGACCATGCGTGAAACTCGAGCGGCAAGCCGCGTTCCCTGATGATCGGCAGACTGGCTTCGCGCCGCGAGCCGCCCGCGAGCCACACAGAGATCGCTGTGCGCGCATCGAACTCGCCTGCGAGCGGCCAGTAGAACCCCACGCTCGTCACGTTGAAATGCTTCAACGCGTCGAGCACGCGACGCCCGAGCGCGGCGTTGTTCGCCGGCTCGGAAGCCGCTTGTAGCCTTGCTTCCAATAGCATTCTACGCAGCGCCTTTTTCGATTCCGTCGCAGGGTTGCATGCTATGCTTGGGTTCAATTCGCGCTCCAGAAACAACGATGTCAAAAAGTCTTTACCGAGTATATCGCGCGGCCGGTATGGCGCTTGCCGCAGCCGCGCTCGTTGCATGCAGCACCGCGTCAGCCGTCAAGCCACTTCCCATTTCGCAGCTCACCAACGACGATCAGATTTTCGTCCAGTTGCGCGAAGCCGCCCGCAATAACGACGCAGCACGTGCGGCGCAGCTTGCAAGCATGATTCCGGGCTACCCGGCGCCCTCGTATCTGGAGTACTTCCAGATCAAGCCACAGCTATTCGATTCGTCCGGCCACGCGCGCGTCGACGCGCCCGACGCGCCGGTGCTCGCGTTCCTGCAGAAATACGACGGTCAGGCCATTGCCGACCGCATGCGCAACGACTACCTCACCGTGCTCGGCGCGCGCCACGACTGGCGCAACTTCGATCAGCAATACGCGCGTTTCGTGCTGAACGACGACACGCAGGTGAAATGCTACGCGCTGGAATCGCGTGCGTCGCGCGGCGAAAACGTGGCGGATGCAGCGCGCGCGCTGCTCGTGGATCCGAAGTGGTACGGCGACGGCTGCGTCGATCTGATTACTGTGCTCGGCGTGAACAGGCAGTTCAGCAGCGACGACATCTGGCAGCAGATCCGTCTCGCTTACGAACAGAACTATACGAACACCGGCAGCAAGCTTGTCGATGCGCTCGGCAATCAGGCGCCTGATCCTGTGCTGTTCAGCCAGGCCGCGAATACGCCGCCGCTGCTGCTCGCGCGCGGTGTCGGCGCCGACCCGCAAGCGCATCAACTGGCGTTGCTCGCGATCACGCGCATGGCGCGCAACGACCCCGCGATGGCCGCGGCCACGTTCGCGTCGGTCGCGCCTTCGCTGAATTCGCCGGAGCGCGCCATCGGCTGGGGCACGATTGCCTATCAGGCGGCTGCGAAGCAAATGCCGAGTGCAGTGGACTGGTACAGACTGTCGGCGAACGCGCCGCTTTCCAACCCCGCCTACGAATGGCGCACGCGCACGGCGCTTCTTGCCGGCGACTGGAACATGGTGCGCTGGTCGATCGAGCAGATGCCGGCTGCGCTGCGTAGCCAGCCGTCGTGGGTGTACTGGCATGCCCGCGCGCTCAAGCAGGCGGGCGACACGACCACCGCCAACCAGGAGTTCGAGTCGATCTCGCAGGGCTTTAACTTCTACGGCCAACTCGCCGCAGAAGAATTGGGCCAGAAGATTGCGGTGCCGCCTAAAACCACGGTCACCGACTCCGAAATCCAGCAGGCCGGCGAGACGCCGGGCTTCGACCTCGCGCGGCGCTTCTATGCGCTGAATCTGCGGCTCGAAGGCAATCGCGAATGGAACTGGCCGCTGCGCAGCATGAGCGACCGTCAGTTGCTCGCGGCAGCCGAATACGCACGCCGTATCCAGCTGTACGACCGCACCGTCAACACGGCGGACCGCACGAAAACCGAACACGACTTTTCGCTGCGTTATCTGTCGCCGTTCCGCGACATCGTGGAGCGCGATGCGCAGTCCACCGGACTCGACGTGGAGTGGGCGTACGGACTGATTCGTCAGGAGTCGCGCTTCATCATCAACGCGCGCTCCGAAGTCGGCGCGGGCGGATTGATGCAACTGATGCCGGGCACCGCGCAACTGGTCGCGAAGAAGATCGGTCTCGGCCCGATTTCGCGCGAGCAGATGAACGACATCAACACCAACATCCTGCTCGGCACGAACTACCTGTCGATGATCTACAATCAGTTCGATGGTTCGGCCGTGCTCGCCACGGCGGGCTACAACGCCGGTCCGGGCCGGCCGCGTAACTGGCGGCAGTCGTTGCAGCGGCCGGTTGAAGGTGCGATCTTCGCCGAGTCGATTCCTTTCCAGGAAACGCGCGACTACGTTAAGAATGTGTTGTCCAACACGGTCTACTACGCGGCATTGTTCGAAGGCCGTCCGCAATCGCTGAAGGCGCGTCTGGGTTATATCGCACCGTAAGCGCCGTGCCGCCGCTGCCAGCCCTGGCAGCGGCGCTCCACGCCAGCCGTTGCCGCGGCTTCCACCAGGGAGTCGAAAATGCGACATAAAGCCATTGCGATCATTGGCGGTTCCGGGTTTATCGGAAGCCACCTCGTCAACGCCCTCGTCGAAATGGGCAAAGAGGTGCGCATCGCCACACGGCGGCGCTACAACGCGCGCCATCTCACGCTCCTGCCCATCGACGTGATCGAAACCGATGTGTTCGATCCGGTGCAGATCGCGCGCTTTGTCGAAGGTGCGGACTGCGTCATCAACCTGGTCGGCACGTTGCATGGCAAACGCCGCACGCCCTACGGTCCCGAATTTGCGCGTGCGCACGTCGAGCTGCCTACGCGTATTGTCGCGGCTTGCGAAGGCAAGGGGGTGCATCGGCTGATTCATCTGAGCGCGCTCGGCGCGGACTCTAATGGTCCCAGCATGTATTCGCGTTCGAAGGGCGATGGCGAAAAGGCGGTTCACGCGGCCAATCTTGCGTGGACGGTGTTCCGGCCTTCCGTGGTGTTCGGTCCCGAGGACCAGTTCCTCAACAAGTTCGCGTTTTTGCAGCGCATCTTTCCGGTCATTCCGCTCGCCATGCCGGACGCCAGGTTCCAACCCGTTTATGTCGGCGACGTGGCCAAGGCGATCGTCAACGTCCTCGATCTCGACGCGGCCAGTGGCAAGACGTATGAACTCGGCGGCCCGAGCGTCTATACGCTGGAAGAGCTGGTCAAATATTGCGGCGACGTGATCGGTAGGCACGCGAGCATCATCCGCCTGCCCCTCGCGCTCGCGCGCATGCAGGCCATGACCTTCGAAATGGCGCCGGGCGAACCGGTCATCACGCGCGACAATCTCGATTCAATGAAACACGACAACGTGCTGAGCCACCCGCTCGCGCCCGAGCTTGGGCTCGAGCCGGCCAGCATCGAAACGATCGCGCCTGTGTATCTGACAGGCGCTTCATCGCGCTCGCGCTTCGATGCGTTTCGCGCGAGCGCGGGCCGCTGACTTTCTGCCCACCCAACTCCACTCTTCAGACGAACCGGCATGAAGCTGCTTATTGGCGACAAGAACTACTCATCATGGTCGATGCGGCCCTGGGTGCTGCTCAAGCATTTCGGTATTGCATTCGACGAAGTGCTGATCCATCTGAACCAGCCCGGCACCAATGCGGCGGTGCTCGCACATGCGCCGGACAGTCCGGGCAAAATCCCGTGCCTGGTCGACGACGCGGGCTTCGCCGTGTGGGACTCGCTTGCCATCGCCGAAACGCTTGCCGAGCGCTTTCCCGAACACGCGTTCTGGCCGCGCGACGCGGCGGCGCGCGCGCGTGCGCGCAGCGTCAGCGCCGAGATGCATTCGGGATTCGGCGAATTGCGCTCGAACATGTGGATGAACATTCGCGCGTCGTTCCCCGGCAAGAATGCGACGCCAGGCGTGCTGGCCGATATCGCGCGTATCGAGACGATCTGGCGCGACTGCCTCGACAGTTCGGGCGGCCCTTTCCTGTTCGGCGAATTCGGCATTGCGGACGCGATGTATGCGCCGGTGGCCATGCGCTTCAACACCTGGCAGCCGGCGCTGTCGGACACGTCGCGCGCCTATGTGGAGCGGCTCACGGCGCAGCCGGCGGTAAAAGCGTGGATTGACGACGCGCTGCGCGAGACCCACGCCGTTGCGTATCTAGACGAATGCCCATGAATATCTATGCAGTAGGCGGAGCGATTCGCGACGAGTTGCTGGGCGTGCCGGTGCAGGACCGCGATTACGTGGTGGTCGGCGCGACGCCCGAGCAGATGGTCGCGCAGGGTTATCGTCCGGTGGGCAAAGACTTTCCAGTGTTCCTGCATCCGCAGACGCACGAGGAGTACGCGCTCGCGCGCACCGAACGCAAGACCGCGGCCGGCTACCACGGCTTCCAGTTTTTCTATGCGCCCGATGTGACGCTTGAAGAGGACCTCGCGCGCCGCGATCTCACCATCAACGCGATGGCGCGCGAAGTGCGTCCCGACGGCGAACTGACCGGGCCGGTGATCGACCCGTTCGGCGGTCAGCGCGACTTGCAGGCGAAGCTGTTCCGTCATGTCAGCGACGCGTTTCTTGAAGACCCGGTCCGCATCTTGCGGATCGCGCGTTTCGCGGCGCGCTTTGCCGATTTCGCGGTCGCGCCGGAAACGCTCGCGCTGATGCGCAAGATGGTCGCCGACGGCGAGGTGGATGCACTCGTCGCCGAACGCGTGTGGCAGGAGGTGTCGCGCGGTCTGATGGAAAAGAAGCCGTCGCGCATGTTCGCGGTACTGCGCGAATGCGGCGCGTTGGCGCGAATTCTGCCGGAGATCGACGCACTGTTCGGCGTGCCGCAGCGCGCCGACTATCACCCCGAGGTCGACACCGGCGTACACGTGATGATGGTCGTCGACCACGCCGCGCAGCAGGGCTACGCGCTGCCGGTGCGTTTTGCCGCACTCACGCACGATCTCGGCAAGGCGAGCACGCCGAAAGACGTGCTGCCGCGCCATATCGGTCACGAAGGCCGCAGCGTGGATCTGCTCAAGCCCTTGTGCGAGCGCCTGCGCGTGCCGAATGAGTGCCGCGATCTGGCTTTGCTGGTGGCGCGCGAGCACGGCAATATCCATCGCGTGATGGAAATGGGGGCGGCCGCGCTCGTGCGCCTGCTCGAGCGCGGCGACGCGATTCGCAAGCCTTCGCGCTTTGCCGAAGCGTTGCAGGCTTGCGAGGCGGACGCACGGGGTCGGCTAGGTTTCGAGGCGCGCGAGTACCCGCAGGCCGAACGCCTGAGAGTTGCGCTCGTCGCCGCGCGGGGCGTGGACGCCGGCGCGGTCGCAAAGCGCTTCGCCGATGCGCCGGCCGGTATCAAGGACGCTGTGCACAAGGAGCGTGTGCGGGCGGTGGCCGCGGCGCTGGAAGGTGCCGTGGGCGGTAACGCGTGAGTGGCGCCGCTCGCGAGCGACAAACTCCGCTTTACAGAAGCCGCGCGATGAACGACAGCAGCATCGACAGCAACAGTGTCGACATGAACGGGAAATGATATTCGCGCCCAAAGAGGCGCACGGTCACGTCGCCGGGCATGCGCCCAATGCCCAGTTTGCGAAGCCACGGCCAGCAAGCCGACAGCACGGCGAGCGCGACGAAGGTGGTGAGCAGCCAGCGGATCATCGCGCAAGTCCTCGCATTACAACGTATGCGACCGGTCGCCGCTGGAAAAGGCCTGCAGCGTGTCGTCAAGGCCGCGCGAGAACGCGATCACCTTGAAGAGCTCGCCCATTTCGGCCTCCGACAGCAGCTTTTGCACCGCATTTGCCGCGGGCAGAAAGCGGGCGGTGTCGGCGGGGTCTATTTCGGAGAGCGCATCCGTAATGCCCGCGTTCAGCAGAAAGCGCGCTTGCGACGTGAAGCCGAGCAGGTCCGCGCAGGTTTCTACACCCGCTTCGGCGATGCCGGTGAATTCCACATGCGCGGTGATGTCCTGCAAGCCCGGATAGAGAAACGGATCGCCGTGCGCGCGGTGCCGGTAGTGGCACATCAGCGTGCCCTCGGCGCGCTGCGCATGGTAGTACTCGTGACGCGGAAAGCCGTAGTCGATCAAAAACGCCGCGCCGCGTGCAAGCATCGTGCAGATGGTGCGCGTGAAGGCACACGCGGCGTCGTGCATTTCGGCGATGTAGTCGGCGCCGGCCGTGTCGATTTCAGAGAGCCGCGCCAGGTCGGCGGGCGCAGTCACCGGGCGGTCTTCGAATGCTAACCAGCCGTCGCGCCAGACCACACCGCGCTCGTGCCACGCGCCGTTGGCCGAAGCGAAAAGCCGCACCGGCATGGCGTCCAGTACTTCGTTGCCGATCACCACGCCTTCGAAGCGCTCGGGCAGCGCGTCGAGCCAGCGCACTTTAGCCGCGAGCTCAGGCGTGGCGGCTTCGATAGTCTCGCGCTGGCGCTCGCGCAACTCGCCTGACAGATCGACAATCGAGTAGCTGTCGAACTCCACGCCCAGCGCGGCCAGCGCCTTCAGCACGCCCGCGGCGAGCTTGCCGGTGCCGGCGCCGAACTCCATCACCTCGCGCGTGCCGCTTGCCTGCAACGCTTCGGCCACGGGACGCGCTAGCGTCGCTGCAAAAAGCGGCGACAGCTCGGGCGCGGTGACGAAGTCGCTGCCGTCGTCGCCGCGCAGGCCGAATTTGCGGGCGCCGCCGCTGTAGTAGCCGAGTCCCGGTGCATACAGCGCGCGCTCCATGTAGCGGTCAAACGGCATCCAGCCGCCGGCCTCTTGCAGTTCGGCGCGAATCCGCGCAACGAGTGCTTCGGACTGCGCCAGCGCGCTCGGGCCGGGAGCAGGTAAACTATCGGGTTGGTGAGCTTTCGGATTCATTCCCGCATTGTAAATGACCGCTTCTACGGACACCGCCGCCGCCCGCGCGCCTGAAACGCCGCGTGTCGTGCTGATTACCGGCGCCGCGCGCCGCATCGGACGCGCGCTCGCGCTCGGTTTTGCCGCGCGAGGCTGGGACGTGGCCGTGCATTACGGCGCCTCGCGGCGCGAAGCTGAAGAGGTGGTCGAGGAAATCGTCGCGCTGGGCCGCAAGGCCGTCGCCCTGCAAGCGGAGTTGAGCGACGAAGCGCAAGTCGCGGGTCTGTTGCCGGCCTGTAGCGCGGCGCTCGGCCGGCCGGTGTGCATCGTCAACAATGCGTCGCGCTTCGAGGAAGACACGGCCCGCAACGTCGGCTACGAGTTGCTGCTGAAGCTGACCGCGATGAACCTGGGCGCGCCGCTCGTGCTCGCGCGCATGTTGTACGACGCGACGCCGCAGGCCGCGCTCGCCGACGAAAGCCTGCGCAGCGTGGTGATCAACGTGCTGGACCAGAAGCTGTACAACATGAACCCCGACTACCTGTCGTACACGTTGTCGAAGGCGGCCTTGCAGACCGCGACGGTTGCGCTCGCACAGGCGTTGGCGCCGAAGGTGCGGGTGGTTGGGCTCGCACCCGGTCTCACCATGCAGTCCGGCGACCAGACGGCGGAGAGTTTCGCCGCCGCTCACCGCGTCACGCCCTTGGGCCGCGCGTCGCGGCCCGAGGATATTGTGGCCGCCGCGCTGTATCTCGCGGATGCAAGCGGCGTGACTGGAACGACGCTGGTGGTCGACGGCGGGCAGCACCTCGTGCCGCTGCCGCGCGACGTAATGTTTTTGACGGGCGCCTGAAACACCTGCGCCCCTTTGCGTGCCACGCACGCTTTTTTTCGACTGGAACGAACATGTTTGCCGCTCTTTCGCATCCCCGGCTCGCCGATTGCCGCCGGCTCTTTCTGCGCAATTACGAAGTGCACATCAACATCGGCGTGCACGATTTCGAAAAGCGCGGCGAACAGCGCGTCGTGATCAACGTCGAACTGTACGTGCCGCTCGCGCTTTCCACGCCGGTAGCGGACAAGCTCGAAGAGGTGGTCGACTACGACTTTATGCGTTCGACCATTTCGCGCCGCGTCGAGCAAGGCCACATTCACTTGCAGGAAACGCTCTGCGACGACCTCGTTAAGACCATGCTCGAGCATCCGCAAGTGCGGGCTGCGCGCGTTTCGACCGAAAAGCCCGATGTTTATCCCGACTGCGACGCGGTGGGCGTCGAAGTTTTCCGCATCAAGGAGGACTGAGCATGAACGCTCCCGAAATCATGGACGACGCCACGTCCGCCGCACGCCAGAAGTCGCCGCTCACGCGCCGTGAACAGAAGGAGGCGTACGAGAACAACAAGCTCTTCAAGCGGCTTGCGCGCCAGGTCGGCCAGGCGATTGGCGACTTCAACATGATCGAGAACGGCGACAAGGTGATGGTGTGCCTGTCGGGCGGCAAAGACAGCTACGCGATGCTCGACATTCTGATGCGGCTGCGCGAGCGCGCGCCGATCGACTTCGATATCGTCGCGGTGAACCTCGACCAGAAGCAGCCGGGCTTTCCCGAGCACGTGCTGCCCGAGTATCTGAAGCAGCTCGACATTCCGTTTCACATCGAGAATCAGGACACGTACAGCATCGTCAAGCGGCTGGTGCCCGAGGGTAAAACCACCTGCTCGCTGTGCTCGCGACTGCGCCGCGGCATTCTGTACCGTGTGGCGGGCGAACTCGGCGCGACGAAGATCGCACTCGGTCATCATCGAGACGACATTCTGCAAACGCTGCTGCTCAACCTGTTCTACGGCGGCAAGCTGAAGGGCATGCCGCCCAAGCTGCAATCGGACGACGGCAAGAACATCGTGATCCGCCCGCTCGCCTACGTGAAGGAAACGGATCTGGAAAAGTACGCGGAGTTGCGCGAATTCCCGATCATTCCGTGCAATCTGTGCGGCAGTCAGCCGAATTTGAAACGCGCGGAAATGAAGGCGCTGATCCGCGACTGGGAAAAGCGCTTTCCTGGCCGCATCGAGAACATGTTCAATGCGTTGTCCAACGTGGTGCCTTCGCATTTGATGGATCACAAGCTGTTTCCGTTTGCGGGCCTGCGCGCGACCGGCGAGGCCGATCCGCAAGGCGACATCGCATTCGACGAAGAACCGTGTTCCAGCGATGCGAACGAGGGCGCTTCCCTTGGCGCGGCGAGGCCGATCTCGATCGTGCAGTTCGACAATATTTGACCGGAAAACCCGCAAAAAGGGCGTTTCGGCACTTGCTTGCGCTCGCAATATGGCCGCTTTCGCGGCCATTTCCACAAGAGGGTGCGTGATAGAATCGTCGGCTCCAAACTCGTCTATTTGCCGACGCCATGAACATCGTGATTTTGGCGGCAGGCACCGGTAAGCGCATGCGTTCGGCGCTGCCCAAGGTGCTCCATCCTCTCGCTGGCCGGCCGCTCCTCGCTCATGTCATCGACACTGCCCGCACGCTGAAGCCCACGCGCCTCGTCGTGGTAATCGGGCATGGTGCCGAAGCGGTCCGCGAGGCGGTGAGCGCGCCCGACCTGCAATTCGCCGTGCAGGAGCAACAACTCGGCACCGGGCACGCGGTACAGCAGGCGCTGCCGCTTCTCGATCCCTCCGTGCCCACGCTCGTGCTATACGGCGACGTGCCGCTCACGCGCGCGAGCACGTTGCAGGCGCTCGTCGAGCGCGCGGGTGAGCGCGCCTATGGCGTGCTGACAGTCACGCTCGCGGACCCCACAGGCTACGGCCGCATCGTGCGCGATCCGCAGGGCAATGTCTCGCGCATCGTCGAACAGAAAGATGCGAGCGCCGACCAGCTCCTCATCGACGAGATCAATACCGGGATTGTGGTTGCGCCGACCGAGCGGCTCGCGGGCTGGCTCGCTGCGCTGAAGAACGACAACGCGCAAGGCGAGTTCTATCTGACCGACGCTGTGGAAATGGCAATCGAAGCAGGGCTCGAAGTCGTTACCACACAGCCGCAAGACGAGTGGGAAACGCTCGGTGTGAACAGCAAGCAGCAGCTCGCCGAACTCGAGCGGATTCATCAGCGCAATGTGGCCGATGCGCTGCTGGTGGCCGGCGTCACGCTTGCCGACCCGGCCCGCGTGGACGTGCGCGGCACGCTCGAGTGCGGACGGGACGTGTCGATCGACGTGAACTGCGTGTTCGAAGGCCGCGTTACGCTCGCCGATAACGTGAGCATCGGGCCGAACTGCGTGATTCGCAATGCGAGCATAGGTGCCGGCACGCGGGTCGATGCGTTCACGCATATCGAAGGCGCGGAAGTGGGCGCGAACGTCGTGCTCGGACCTTATGCGCGGCTGCGGCCTGGCGCGTCGTTGAAAGACGAATCGCACGTCGGCAATTTCGTCGAGGTGAAGAACGCGGTGCTGGGGCACGGCTCGAAGGCGAATCACCTCACCTATATCGGCGACTCCGATATCGGCGCACGTGTGAATATCGGCGCGGGCACCATCACCTGCAACTACGACGGCGCGAACAAGTTCCGCACGATCATTGAAGACGACGTGTTCGTCGGTTCCGACACCCAGCTGGTCGCCCCTGTGCGCGTGAAGCGCGGCGCGACGATCGCAGCGGGCACGACGATCTGGAAGGATGTCGAAGCCGACGCGCTCGTGCTGAACGACAAGACGCAAACCAGCAAGACGGGTTACGTGCGCCCCACCAAAAAGAAGAGTTGATGAAGAGGCGAGGGCGGCGCGACGCGTGCCCCGCGAGATTCCAGCACTGAATAGGAATAGACCATGTGCGGCATTGTTGGCGCGGCAGCGCAACGAAATATTGTCCCTGTCCTGATTGAAGGACTGCGGCGCCTCGAATATCGCGGCTACGACTCGTGCGGCGTTGCCGTGCTCGGCGACAGCGGTCCGGCGCGTGCGCGCAGCGTGGCGCGCGTTGCCGACCTCGACGAACAGGTGCGCGACAGCCACCTGGGCGGCATTACCGGAATCGCGCATACGCGCTGGGCCACGCACGGCGCGCCGGTGACCGACAACGCGCATCCTATCTTTTCGAAAGATGCGCTTGCGTTGGTACACAACGGCATCATCGAAAACTACGAGGTGCTGCGCGAAACGCTGCGTGGCAAGGGTTACACGTTTGTCTCGCAGACCGACACAGAGGTTATCGCGCATCTGATTCACAGCCTGTATCGCGGTGATCTATTCGCCGCTGTGCGCGAGGCCGTGGCCCAGCTGCACGGCGCTTACGCGATTGCCGTGCTGCATAAGGATCAGCCGCATACCGTGGTCGGCGCGCGGCAGGGCTCGCCGCTAGTGGTGGGACTCGGCGAGGGCGAGAACTTCCTTGCTTCGGACGCGCTCGCGCTCGCGGGCAGCACAGAGCGCTTCATCTTCCTCGAAGAAGGGGACGTGTGCGAGTTGACGCTCGACGGTGTGCGCATTGCCGACCGCGAGGGCAACGAAGTGCGACGCGAAGTGCGCCAGGTCGCGGCCTACGGCGGCGCGGTCGAGCTCGGCCCGTATCGTCACTTCATGCAGAAAGAAATTTTCGAGCAGCCGCGCGCGATCTCCGACACGATTCCGCAATCGGATTCGTTCGATGCATCGTTGTTCGGCGAAGGCGCCGACAAGGTGTTCGCGGACATCGACAATCTGCTGATTCTTGCTTGCGGCACGAGCTACTACTCGGGGCTCACCGCGAAGTACTGGCTCGAATCGATTGCGAAGATTCCTACGCAGGTGGAAATTGCCAGCGAGTATCGCTACCGCGAGTCGGTGCCCAATCCGAAGTCGCTGGTCGTGGTGATCTCGCAGTCTGGCGAAACCGCGGACACGCTCGCTGCACTCAAGCACGCGCAGGAGCTCGGGCATCGGCACACGCTTGCGGTGTGCAACGTCAGCACGAGCGCGATGGTGCGCCAGACCGAGCTGGCGTTTCTCACGCACGCGGGCCGCGAGATCGGGGTTGCATCCACGAAGGCGTTCACCACTCAACTGGTCGCGCTGTTCGTGCTGGCTGTCACGCTCGCGAAGCTGCGCGGGCGCGTGAGCCCTGAGCAGGAAGCCGAATACCTGCGGCAGCTGCGACATCTGCCGGCTGCGCTGAACAGCGTACTGGCGCTGGAGCCGCAGATCATCGCGTGGTCGGAGGAATTTTCGCGCAAGGAACATGCGCTTTTCCTCGGACGCGGCATGCACTATCCGATTGCACTTGAAGGCGCGTTGAAGCTGAAGGAGATCTCCTACATTCACGCGGAAGCTTATCCGGCAGGCGAGTTGAAGCACGGGCCGCTCGCGCTCGTGACGGAGGCGATGCCCGTTGTGACGGTGGCGCCGAACGATGCGCTGCTCGAGAAGCTCAAGTCGAACATTCAGGAAGTGCGCGCCCGTGGTGGACAACTGTATGTGTTCGCGGATGCGGATACCAGGATCGTCAACGACGACGGCATTCATGTGATTCGTATGCCGGAGCACTATGGGCTGCTTTCGCCGATTCTGCATGTGGTGCCGCTGCAGTTGCTGGCGTATCACACGGCTTGCGCGCGGGGAACGGATGTGGATAAGCCGCGGAATCTGGCGAAGTCGGTGACGGTGGAGTGAGGGGATGTGCCTGGCAATATGGATTTTGCAGCCTAAACACTCCTAATCCAGCGACACCAAATCGCCCGCTTCGAAGGGGAAGTCCCGAAAAAGTGTTTGGGAATGAATCCTTCGAGCGGGCGGACCAAGGCTTCAGCCTTGGTCCCTCCCTCCCACTTCCTCTCTCGTTTCCGCGTGTTCCGCCGCCGCACCTCTCCTGCCACAGCGCCTCAGTGGGCAGCCGTGCGCACTCGCTTGATGACGTCACTGGCATGGTTGTTACCGTAGCTGCTCGTGATGACAATTCGGACACGAGGCAATCGCGTTCTCTCCGGTATCTTCGCCTCTGTCTGCCAAATCCGTGCGATGGTGCACGTCAAGATCGGCGCCCCGTCTGCGCGCTGGAACGGCGTCGACTGCCCGCATCCTTCGCATCTTCCCTCAGCTTGCTGCAGAACATCCACAATGACGTTCGGACTTCGCCTGAATGCGCGGGTAAGCACGACGACTTACTCTGGTTGCCTTCGAACGTTACCAGTCAACCTGATGAGAACCTGAAGTAGGTAGCCCGACCTCGTAGCACTGGGCGCAGTATCCAGCTAGCTGGTTTTGACCCGAGCAACAGAATATCAATCAGTCGCCTCGCGCTTTGCTGCCAGTCGAGAGAACGAAGCGACATTCGACACGCCGACCAGTGCGCTCAGTAAATGGAGCCGTTCCAGCTCTGCCCGAATGTCTCCACTGTCGATCGCGCGTAACACAAGCGACTTGATTGCCGCCTTGATGTGCTTGCGGATACTCAAACAGCTCCTGCCGACACCATCATCGACGATGGAGTTACAGCAGACCCGAAACGGTTGGACGTTAGCTCATTCGGTCGTGCCGACTGTGTTTCTGCCGCCTTTCTTCACTGCTGCAGTAGTCGGGTTAGCGACATAATGCAGATCTTCCAGATTCTTCGCAGCTTCGTCAGCCGACTCCAGCGACGGGATGATGCGACCCACGAGCAGCCCAAACCCAACGCTTGTCTTCACGTATTTGGTTTCGCCGGCATCCAGCTTGAATGACACCGTTTTCTCGGTCTCCGTGGCTGTCGATACGACATATTGCCCGGCGGGCTCATCGACATAGAAAAAACCTCCCGCTTGTGATTTTCCGACCGGTGTTCCGTTCAGGTTGATGGTCGGCTGCAAAGCAGCGCCAAACATTGAGTTAGAACGATAGAAATAGATTCGGCCTTGGGCCTCTTTCAACGTCGGGATAGAGGACGCGACTTCCTTGTATTGAGGACCGCTCGCGCAGCCGGACGCGACGAGCGCCACGAAAGCGCTGCCTACTAATGCCTTGAGCAACTTAGTCATTGATTCTCTCGATTGTTATGGATTGTGCAGGGGCAAGAGGTGAAAAATTGGACTCGCCGGGTAGGAAGAACCCCACTACGGTGTTTTCCTTTGTCACCAGGTACGCCTCGTGAACCTGACGGCCTTCGATGGTGAACACTTCGCCCATCGGTCGGAGCACAACGCCCTGCGCTATTGTCCCGACGGGCTGCCACACGGAGCCGCCATGCACCTCTCGCGAATAGCCAGACGAGAGCTTGACGGTAATGGAGTTGGCGACCCGAAAGCGCTGCTGCGTCGCAGTGACCGGTAAGAGTTCTGTGTTCTGTACCGGTAGCGACGGTGCGCATGCAGATAGCATCAGCACTGCACACGCTGATGTGAGGACAGCTTTAATGACCACGCTGAACGTTTCCCTGTAGTGTCCGGCAATTCTTTGTCGGCAAAACTGGGAAAAACTTAAGCGAGGTTGTGCGTTGCGATCGCGCGAAGACCTTAGCGACTGTGGGCCGGCTCGCGAGGCCTAGGACTTGGCCGTCTTTTCGACGCCCCACGCCACCCGAAGCGTCGACTCACAACTCCGGCCGAGCGAGGTCACTGGCGACGATATGCTCGCCCTACACCTGCGCGGCAGCGATCGCTTCCATCTTGGTCGGATACGGCCCAAGCTCCGGCGCGCCGTCGAACGGGAACAGCACGCGGCCGTCCGTCGTGCGAACCACCTTCAATACGCCGAAAAAGCGCCGATAGCCGGCGAGCTTCGACATCGCGGAAATTTCGAAGTCGTCCTCGGACGCTGCGGGGACACTGGGGATGAATACTGTCTTGCTCATACAGGGGACGTCTCGTTCGATAAAGCTGCTTTTGTCGCGAACGGCTGTTCGTCGACCGTGCGACCGCCATTGTCTCAAATCCGCAGAAGCCACATTTTCGCCCCGCGCCTAGTGACAAGTACGACGAATACAATCAAGTTCGCAACTAACTGACGCAGAGTGCCGCTCAAAAAAGCCCTGCTCGCAATCTGCGTCCGGGCCCAAAGCGCGCGCCAGGCGGCCCCGCGAGCCGATCCCTCGGTCTGAATCCGCATTCAACCCAGGACGTGCCTATTTTTGAGGCAGCGTTATAATGCCGGGACTTTTTCCTCAGACCTTTCGCCATGAGCCGGTTACTCTGCCTGATTCTGCTTTCGCTCGGCCTCGCCCAATCCGCGGTGGCCGAGGAAAGTGGCGACCGCGTGTCCGCGTATCTCACGCAGAAATTCGGCATCGCGAAGGAAAAGGCGGAAAAGATCTCGGATGCCGTGCAATCCGCGGCATCGAAATATTCGTTGCCGCCTGCGTTGTTGCTGGCGATTATTTCGATCGAGTCGCGCTTCAAGGAGAAGGCCAAGGGCGCAAACGGCGCAACCGGGCTGATGCAGGTGGTGCCGAGCGCCCATCGCGGGCTTTTGAGGAACGTGAAAGATCTGACCGAGCCGACGGCCAACATCGAGGTCGGGTCCGCGATCCTGTACGGCTACATGCGCTCGGCCAACGGCGACATGAACGCCGCGCTCAAGAGCTACGGCGGGTCTCAAGCGTACGCGCAGAAAGTCAGCTTGCGTGCCGGCGACTTCGCGAACGTTGCGCCCCATCCCGGTCTGGCGAAACAGTCTAACGCGCAGGCGGATACTTGCGACGCCCGCGTGTCCGCCCGTTGCGCGGACACGTTCGGCAACCGGACCAGTGCACTCGCCGCTCCGTCCGCTCGCGAGACGGGCAGCAATGAAGCTGCGCCCGGCGCGCAGACGTCGGCCGCGCTTGCTGCGCCGTCGAACTAAACATCGGCGATCTGTTTTACCGGCGGGCGCCTGCCGACCCGCCATTCGAACAGCGGCAGTTCTTCAAATAGGCAGATTGAGCACACGCGCCCGTCGCGTGCCGGACCGCATTGCACACGGCGCTTTGCACACGGCAGCAGCCACGCCTACGACGCCGATTTCGCCCGCTCGCTTCGCACCAAGAGTTGCCATCTCGCCGCGCACCACACGCTGAAAGACGGCAAGACGCGCACCGTCAGCTTCGCTGCACGCTTTTTACGCACGCACGGCAACCGCTCTACAATGCATTTCCTGCGCGGTTCCTCGCGCACTTAAGCAGCGTTTTTTCGATTGACCATGTCTACCTCGCTTTTCAAGACCACCGTCGCTTCCTTCTGCGGCCTGATGCTGCTCGCCGCTTGCAGCAGCACGCCCACCCCCAAGTTCCAGCAGGAACTGTTTGAAACCGGTGCGAGCCCCTACGCACGCAATTTCAATTCGAGCGTGACCGACACCTGCGAAGCCGCGCGCCGCGCGTTGCTGAGTCAGGGCTATCTGACGACGATGACGCGCAACGATACCGTCGACGGCACGAAGAATTTCCAGCCGTCCGGCGATACACACGTGGTGGTGGAATTTCATGTGGTGTGCACGCCGGGTGAGGAGGCGAGCAGTACGAGCATCGTCTATGTGAACGCGGTGCAGAACGGCTTCGCGCTCAAGAAGAGCGATACGTCGGCGAGCGTGGGGCTGAGCGTGCTCGGTTCTCTGTCGTTGCCCATCCGCTCCAACAGCGACGCGATGGTGAAAATCTCCAGCGAGACGATTCCTTCGGGCAAGTTCTACGACCGTTTCTTCGGACTCGTCGATCATTATCTGCAGACGGTCGTACGGACACAGCCTGTTGTCAGCGACCGCGTCGAGACGCGTCTGTTGCCGATGCCAATCGAGGTGGCCACACCGCCGGCAGCGGCAGCGGCACCGGCACCGGCGTCCGTGCCGGTCACAGCTACGGTGTCTACGCCTATGGCCGCGTCTCCTTCCACGCCCACGCCCAGCTCATTGTCTAACGCGACAGAAACACCGGACCTGATCGGCGAAGCCGTCGCTGTCCATCCAGCCAGCGAAGCAGGCGCGGTTCGCTAACCTAGCGCGTCGATGGGTAGCGCCACGACGCAGCAGCGCGCTCCGCTTGCAAAAGCAGCGCGCAGCGACAGTTCTCCTATGTCGTTTACTTTCTTCATATATATACGTAGTAGTAGTTAACAAGGGAAAGCCCGCCCTGTGGATAACCGCGGATTCTTCCGTTACATCAAGGTAATGCGAAGCCAATAACCGTGCGGGACGGTTCTGTAGAAAAACTACCAGCACGGGATAAGTTTCGCCGATACCGGCGCCGGACCGGTTTTATCAAGAATCGGCGCACAGGCTGTTCGCCGCTCTATCCCAACGTTATGCAAAGGCCAGTGTGGATAAGTGACATGCAGCGCCCGTTTCCGGCGAGCATCGCTTTTGTCTGTCTTTTGCTCGTGAGCGAACAGACGGCTTCGCACGTCGAGCGCAAGGTGAGAGGCGGCGGTACAAAGATTGCGTCGTTCTTTTTGCAAGCGCAGCTGTTGCTATTTAGTCAAAACAGCTTTGGTAATGCCCGACCTGGGCATAGAGTTAAAGTGTTTTCTGAAGTGATTGGTGCAGTGCGGGGGTGTGGAATGAAGCGCAGAACAGCAAGACAGTTGGTCCGTCTTCTTTCGGATATCCGGCATGCAGCTCATTGCAGCACGCTGCGGGCAGCAGCCACTAACCGGGAGATGGCGCTTGCGTCGGCCGAGCGGCAGGAAAGAGAAAGTGCGACCGACAGTCACGAACGTGACGACACCCCGGACGCGACGCACGAAGCACCCGCAAACAAGCCGACGAGGAGCGGGTCATGAGAGGCGCGAGCGAACAGTCGTTGCGATTCCTCGTCGAGAAGTGGCTCGCGCCTGCGCCTTCCGCGGTCGTGCATGTGACAGAATTCAGCCGCACTCGGGTGGGCGGCCGGCGCTACGTTCGAGTCGAAACCTCTGCTGGCAACGGCTCACGCGGACTTTTCTTCTTCCGTCATGACGACGGTTGCTGGTGCGTATTTCCGCCGACTGGCGACACCCAGCACCACCTGTACACTCATCCCCGGGCCGCCTGAGCGCAGCCAGTGCGGCAGAGGCGGCGGGTGCCCAGTCCGCCCGCCTCGCGGGCCTCGTTCGTAAGAAGCGCGCCCGTTTCCATCACGGTGAGCCCGACCGTCACTCACCTTGCGCTTTCGCGCGCTATAACCGCGCAACGGCGGTCCGGCTTCGGGCACAATTGCGCGCAATGACCGGCGCCTTGCGCATTGGCTGCCTTTGCCGCACCGCTAGACGGAGGCAACGAACCTGACGACGCAACCGTGCGTGCGTGCGTGCGACAAATGCGCCGGCACGCCGAGCGCGTCGACTGCACCGACCGCGCTGGCTGCGCCGAGCGCGTCGATTGCGCGAGCGGCAAACATCTCATCAGCCGGCCACATCTCAGGCAACCGATGGACGACAAAGACTGGATCGCCGGCGCCGCGAAGGCTCTGGCGATCATCGAGGCATTCGACGAAGAACACGCGCGCATGACGCCCACTGCGGTGGCCGGCCGCGCGGGTCTGTCGCGCACGGCGGCGCGCCGCTATCTGCTGACGCTGCGCGAACTCGGCTACGTCGACACCGACGGCAAGCTGTTCTGGCTCGCGCCGCGGGTGCTGCGCCTCGGCCAGTCGTATCTGGACTCGGCGCGTTTGCCGCGCACCGTGCAGCCCTTCCTGCAGCGCATTACGGCCACGCTTCAGGAGACGGCGCTCGTGGCGATTCTCGACGAACACGACGTGGTGTACGTGGCCCGCAACGGCGTCAATCGCGCGATGGCGGTCGGCTTCGTGCTCGGCTCACGCGTGCCGGCGCCTTTGTCGTCGGCGGGGCTGGTGCTGCTCGCGTTCCAGGCGCCGGAGAACATCGAACAATGGCTGGCGTCGTATCCGATCAAGGTGTTCACCCCGCACACTTATGCCACCGTCGAACGGCTGCGCGAAGTGCTCGGCGAAATCCGCCGCAATGGCTATGTGGTCACCGACCAGCAACTCGAACTCGGCGTGCGCGGCGTCGCGGTGCCGTTGCGTGACCGGCACGGCACGGTGGTCGCCGCGATCAGCGTGAGCATGCCGATTGGCGAAGAGTCGGCAAACGCCGCGCTGCACCGCGTTCTGCCGACGCTGCTCGACACTGCCAGCTTGCTGCGCAATCTCGTTTGACGTCGGTTAGGTGATTTCCCGTATACGGGTTTTCTGAGTGAAAGCGTGTCGAAAGCAAGCTGTCTCCCGGAAAATACATATCCGGTTTTGCGCATGACAAACCGCCTACGCCAGGTAATACTCTCCCGCGGGGAGCGGTAAGGCTCCTGAGCCCTACCTGCTTCACCGTGCAGCTATTTCATTCACACTGACTCAGTCGTTGAGGTTTGGGGAACAACACATGAAAAAAGTTATCGTCTCGCTCGCAGCTGCATCTATCGCGCTGGTTTCGGTTCAGGCTTTCGCGCAGGCATCGGACGCAGCGGCTCCGGCTGCTGCAGCTAGCGCAGTGAAGAAGCACCACGTCAAGAAGCTGAAGACGCACGGCAAGCGCGCTCCAGTCGCGGCAGCTGCATCGGCAGCGGGCACGAACGACAAGGGCACGCAGAACTAAGCAGGCGCGACCTGCCGCGAGCACTGCTTGGCCGCTTGCGCGCGCCGCTCGTGCGGTGCGTGTCAGCCAGGTCGAATGCAGTTGCTGCAAGCAAAAAGGCCAGAGCTCGTGCTCTGGCCTTTTCGTTTTATGGTTCCGTTCGCCGCCGCAGTTGGCGGTAGTTGGCGGCAGGGCGGCAACATCTCGCCCAAGGCATGCCACCGCAAGCGCGCATACTGCGGGCTTGCAGCATCAGCCAACGACGCTCACTGCGCGAGACCGCGCGTGATCACTTCGTTCAGCAGCCCGGTCATGCCGTCCGGATGCTTGGCGGCGCGCTCTTTGAGTTGCGCCACCAGATCGCCGTTCAGCTTGCACGCAAACGGGACGAGACCCTGCGCCTGATCGAGCTTGCGCTGTTCGCGACGATCGATTTTCGGCGCCGCGGCCGCGGCTTTGCCGAAGCGCTCGGCGGTGCTTTGCTTCATTGCATTGTTGAGCTTGAGTGCCTTGTTCTTTTCAAGGTCGGTCTTTTTCATCGCCATACGTCAGGCCTCTGTCAGATAGGTAATCCCGCATTGTACGCAGGGTGCGTTGCGACGGGCGAGCGCGGCGGGAGCTGGGGCGGGGCGCACAGGAAGGGTGAGCCGTCGCCGGCGTTAGCGGTGGGTATCGGCGTGGGCAGAGCGATCGGTGACGTCAACGGCGTCATCGCCACCAGACGACGCCACCAGCCGTCAACCGTCAGCGTCAACCATCAGCCATCAGCCATCAGCCATCAGCCATCAGCCATCAGCGTCAACCATCAGCCATCAACCATCAGCCATCAAC
Source organism: Paraburkholderia phenoliruptrix (assembly GCF_019511605.1). GTDB lineage: Bacteria > Pseudomonadota > Gammaproteobacteria > Burkholderiales > Burkholderiaceae > Paraburkholderia > Paraburkholderia phenoliruptrix_A. The sequence continues at coordinate 105,037 of NZ_JAEUAV010000019.1, forward strand.
GCCTTTACGCCCAGCAGCCCTTTCAGCCGCTGCATCCTCTTCGGCGACACCAGCCCCATTGGCTCTATCTGCCCCATCTGCTCCACCAGCGCCTTCCCCGCACGCATCCGTAACCGCCGGTCTTGCCGCGACGCTGTCGATCAACGCGCGCATCCGTTGCCAATGCGTGCCTTCCCAGAATACGCGGCGGCACACGTCGCAGGTGACGAACTGCTTGTGCCGCTGCAGGACGCCGTCGGGCGCGCGGTCGCCGACTTCGTCGCGCCCAATGCGTCTGAGCGGCGCATTGCACATCAGACAAAGCCGGAACGGCTGGGCGCTGCCCGCCAGATCGAGCCGTTCGAACACTTCGCGCAACTGCTCGCGCGGCCTCAGCGCGCGCACGTAGCATCCATGGGTGATCGCGCGGCGTTTCAGCAGTTCGCGGTCGCGAGTGAGCACAATGCGATCTTGCGTGGCGGCGAGCGCCTCGATGTGCGCGTCGGGAAAGTGATTGTCGTAGAGCGTGTCGAAGCCCGCGAGCCGCAGCAGTGGGGCAAGCCCGCCAAGATGTGCGTCGGCGATGAAGCGCACGACGCGCAGCGGCCGTTCACGCACGCGCAGCAGCGGACGGATATCCAGCGCTTCAAATTTCGGATACACGGCGACGCGGTCGCCGTCCGCCACGGGGTGATTGAAACCGACCGACTCCCCGTTCACGAGGATCAACTCGACTTCGGTATGCGGTACGCCGAGCGCTTCGATCGCGTGCTTGGTGGTCGCGTCGCGCGCGCACGCGTAGGCGAACGCGCGCCGGCGTAGCGGCCGGGCGAGAAAATCGTTCAGCTCCTCGTAGAAGCGGAAAGTCGCGGTGACCATCGTCGCAGTATCGCACCGCTCGGCGTTGCTTGGGGGGCGAGGGGGAGGCGGGCCGCCGGCCATGCAGCCCGCACGCTGATCCGGAAGTCACCGTCACGCACCCCGCGGTTGCGTCGTTCTCTGCGCCTGTCGCATGACTGTGCTTTACTTCCACATCTTCAGATGACGGAGTCACAGATGGACATTGGTTTTATCGGCCTCGGCGAGATGGGCGCCGCGATGGTTGCAAACATCCTGAAAGCGGGGCACCAGGTGCGCGTGTGGAACCGCTCGCCGGAACGCGCTCAGGCGCTCGCCGCGAGCGGCGCGCGGATCGTCGCCACACCGGCCGAAGCATTTGCCGGCGACGCCGTCTTTTCCATGCTCGCCGACGATGCCGCGCTGCGTGAGGTCGTCACAGCGTCGCTGCTCGAGCACGCGCCGCGCGGGCTGATCCACGTGAACATGGCGACGATTTCTGTCGCGCTTGCCGAGGAACTGGCGACCGCCCATGCGTCGCGCGGTGTCGATTACGTCGCAGCGCCCGTGCTCGGCCGGCCGGACGTGGCCGCGGCAGGCAAGCTGACGATCGTCGCGGGCGGGCCGGCCGAGGCGATCGACCGCGTGCAGCCGGTTTTTGACGCAATCGGCCAGAAGACCTGGCGCATCGGTTCCCTGCCGCAACAGGCGAATGTAATCAAGGTTGCGGCGAATTTCATGCTCGGCGCGGCCGTCGAGACGCTCGGCGAAGCCGCTGCTCTGGTGTCCGGGCATGGCCTCGCAATCCAGGATTTTCTCGACGTCATCACGAGCGGCATTTTCCCAGGCCCGGTCTACGCGGGCTACGGCAAGATGATCGCCGACAACCGCTACGAGCCGGCGCTCTTCAAGGCGCGTCTGGGACTGAAGGACTTGCGTCTTGCGCTGGCCGCAGCAGACGCGGTTACGACGCCGTTGCCGATTGCGAGCGTCGTGCGTGACAGCCTGATCGACGCTATCGCGCACGGCGACGGTGAGAAAGACTTTGCCGTGCTGGGCCAGGTGGCGGCGCGCCGCGCTGGCCGCTGACGGTTTCTGCATCAGCGCTAGGCGGGCTTGGCAATCGGTCTGCCGCAAGCGCAGCTCGCCGACAACCGCCCGAATCCCTGCAAGCCGCGCGCGCCCGGCGCCACAACAATGGATAATGGCGGTCCCATTTTCTACACGGTGATGCCATGAGTCTGCATACCTGGTGGCTGTTCGTCGCCACCGTTTTTGTCGTGTGCGCCATTCCCGGCCCGAACATGCTGCTCGTCATGACGCACGGCGCGCGGCACGGCCTGCGGCGCACGAGTGCAACCATGGCGGGTTGTCTGTCGGCGTTGGTGCTGATGCTGGCAGTGTCGGCGGCCGGACTCGGCGTTTTTCTGGAAGCGTGGCCGGCCCTGTTCAATGCGCTTCGCCTGATCGGCGCGGCTTACCTGGTCTACTTGGGCATCAAGGCGTGGCGTGCTCCGGCTGACGAGGTCGCCGCGTCCGAGGTCGAGGAACTGGCCGCGAGGCCGGTCCATTCGCGCCTTGCGTTGTTTCGCAACGGTTTTCTGGTTGCGAGCAGCAATCCAAAGGCGATTCTGTTTGCCGCGGCGCTGCTGCCGCAATTCATTGACGCCGCGCTGCCCAAGCTGCCTCAGTTCGGCATTCTGGTGGCTACGTTCGCCGTTATCGAGGTGAGCTGGTATCTCGTCTACGCGGGCTTCGGCACGCGTATCGGCAGCCGTCTTAAGAGCCGCAGCGTCGCACGCATGTTCAACCGTTTGACCGGCGGCGTGTTCGTTGGCTTTGGCGCGATGATGGCGCTGGTCCGACATTAAGGTCGCGACGCGAGAGGGCGCACAACCAAGCATATGTGGCGAATTCGCAACAAGACGGGAGAACCCTGATTTTCATGTTGCGTCGCACCAAACCATTTGCTATAGTTCGATCTGTCTCCTCCATGTCTCCTCTGATATGGATTCAGCCCGCCACCTTAGGCGGGCTTTTTTTTGCCCTCAACCCCCAAGTCTTGCCAAATACGGTTTAGCGATTGACGCCCGCAAACGGCCGCCGGCTCGGCCGCGGTCGGCCCCGGTCGGTCTTCTGATGCAGCGTGCCGGCCGCATTGCCGTCAGAATTTGTATGAAACGGCGAGGAAGGAGATGATCGGGTCCGCCTTCAACTCAGCCTTCGAGACGCCCAGTTCCGTGCCGTCCGCAGCCTTGATGATCACAGACGACGTCGTCTTCAGCGGAATGTAGGTCACCGAGGCCACCAGACCCCAATGGTCCGTGATGTTGTATGCGAGACCCGCATTGAACACCGGCGCCCACGACGACGAAGCCTTCGCCGACACCTGCGTCGTTCCCGGCTTGCCCGCGCCGGCAGCGAGAATGGCGCCCAGATTTTCCTGCGTCGAGTGGACGAAGTTCTGGCTCAGTTGAATGTCGGAAAACCAGTTGTACGACACGCCGACGCCGACAAACGGCCTGAACCTGGCAGTCGGCGTGTTGAAGTAGTACTGAAAGAGCAGCGCCGGACTCCACTGCCGCACGCTTTTGACGATCGGATTGGATTGCGGGTCGCCAATATCCTGTTGCCCGAGCGCACCGGCCGGCCCAGGCGGCTTGATCGTGCCATGCCCGTAGATCTTGAAGACGGGCGGCACGCCTGCCACGGTCGTCACCGCAATGTGATCGGTCAGGTAATGGCTGAAGACGAGGCCGACGGTATTGGCGTTGTTCGTCGACAGACTCGTGCCGGCCGAGGTGAACGAACTCGGCAAACGCAGCGGCGTATTGATGGGCGTGGGCGCCACGTTGGTCGTCAGCGGCGTGCTCGAGTCCTTGGGCATGACGTGGAACCAGCCAAGCACGGCGACGTTGTCGCCCGCATGTTGCGCATGAGCGCTGACCGACAGGCACGCGGCCAGCATCAATAGACAGATTTTTTTCATGTTATTGCTCCTCCTTGAGCGCTCGCCGGACGCAAGGCGCGCGGCGAGCGTTGGCGGCCAGGCCGGCCGCGAGGCCGACACGCGGAACGCGTGCCGTGCCGGCCGCCGCATGGCGAGTGCGGGCAGCAGCGGCGGCGCGAACGCCTCGTTGCTTGCCAATGACGCGGGATGCGCCCGTTACTGAACGAAGGCGCCGATCGTGAAGTACGGCGAGGCCGCGTTGGTCAGATCGAGATAGCCGAACACGCCGCCCGTGAAAATCATCTTTCCTGTCGGCGTGTTGCCCGTGGATGCGCCTACTCGTGTAGTCGTGACCACGCCCGGCACGCCTTGCGTGAAGTCGAGGTTTAGCGCGGTCGCGAGCGAAGCCTGCGACGGGTTGAACGGGTCGAGCAGCGTCGCCTGGGTGCCTGCAAGCGCCGTGGTGCGATAGTCGAACTGGCTATCCACGCCGATGTACTCGCCGTTCTGCGAGTTGAGTGCAATCGGGCTTTGCGGCGCGAGAATCGAGATGCCCGATTCGTCGTCGGCGTAAGGTCCGAGCGCGCCGTTTTGCGGCACGGTCACCGACGAGTTGGCGGCGCCGGTGCGCACCAGAATCGGCACCAACTGGTTGCGCAGCTTGCCGACGATCATGTAGCCGCGCGCTTCCGGTGTAGTAGCAAGCGTGGGCTTCGCCTGTCCCTGGAAGTTGTTGGTCTGGAACGCGCCGCTGCCGTCCGACGCCTGCGTGAAGTTGCTGCCTGGCTGCTGACATTTGCCCGCGTTCACGCCCGAGTTGTCACACTCGCTCCACGTGCCGTCCGCATTGATGGTGATCTTCGAATCCACGGCGACCGGCGCGAAATTCTGCGACGGCACCTGGTGATAGCCGAGCTGGTTGTAAGTGCCGGCCACCTTCGCGAGATCCGTTTCGATCGACGAGAAACCGATGAACGGGTAATACGGGAACTTGGTGTCCGGCACGGCGCCCACGCCGAGAATGCCGCCGAACGAAATTTCGGCGCCGGGAATGGTGCCGCCCGCCACGCCTTCGCCGACAAAGATTCGCGCTGGACGGTTCGGATCGAGACTCGCGCCGTTCAGCCGGAAAGCGCACTGATTGAGCTTCTTGGTCGGCAGCAGGGTTTCCTGGGTCAGCGTGCCGCTTGCGGTCTGGCCGGCGCGGGTCGGCACGACAGTGCCGGTGGTCGCGGGAATCGGTGATTCGACATAGGTGACCTGCCAGGTCATCTTCGTCGTGTCGAGCTGCAGTTTGACGAGCTCGCCGTCACCACCGCCGCCCGTGTAGACCGTGGTGTAGTCCAACGTCGCGGGACACAGCCGAACTTCCGTCACCGGGCCGTCGCCATTGCCGCCGCCTCCACCGCCGCATGCCGCCAGCAACGGTGCCGCACAGGCAAGCACCGACAGAAATCTCCATTTCATACCGCCTCCAGAATTTTTTCGTTGTAGATGGCCGGCTCCCAGTCCAGCCATCGCCTCGTTTTTTTTTATGTCTCTTGCTGCGAACTGCCGTGTTGCGTCGACTACTTGCTGATCTGCGCGCCGATACCGAAATACGGCGTGCTCGACGTGTCGGAGTTGGCCGACGTCGGCGCGACGCCGCCGTTCTCGGTGCCCTGAAGCGCGATGGCATACAGGCCGCCGGACGCGATTGCGAAGCCGCTCTTGCCGTTCTTGTCCTGCACGCCGACGAGCCCCGGGCTCGCGAGCCCATAGTCGAGACCAAAACCGCTTTCGGCCGCCGAGGTGGTCGGATTGATGAACGTGCCGACGCCGCCCTGGATGAGCGTTGCGGTGTACCTGAAGTTGGAGTCCGCGCCGACATAGCCGCCGTCGAACCCGCCGGATGCGAGCGGCGTCGCGGCGGCGAGCATCGCGATGCCGGATTCGTCGTCGACCTTGGCGTCCAGATGAAGCGGCGCCGTGCCCAGGTTGATGTAGCCGGTGCGCACGATGAGCGGCACCGTGGCGCCGTTGATCTGGCCGAGCACCATGTGCGCGGTGCCCGACTTGCCGGTCGCGCCGATCAGTGGCAACTGGAACTGCTGCACGATCTGCGGAGCCTGCTGGCTGTCGAAGTAGCCGTTGCTGTTGAGCGTCCAGGGGTTGCCGGTCGACAGGCAGCCGCCGGCATTCGGCGAGTAGTTGGGGTTTGCGGCGTTGCTGCTCGTGCAGGTACCGCTCGCGTCGAAGGTTTCCACGGTGTTCGTCGCGACTGTCGAGTAATTGCCGGACGGCGCGAGGTGATACAGCAAGCCGTTGTATGTGCCCGGCAGCCGGGTGATGTCGGTGGTCGTGCTGGCGAAGCCGAGGAACGGGTAAAAGTCGAAGTGGCGGTTCGGGACCGCTCCAATGCCCGAGCCGATCAGCGGAATGGACAGCCCGTCGAACTGGATCGTCGCGCCCGGAATTCCGCCGCCTGCCACGCCCTGGCCGACCAGGATCATCGGCGGATTGGGGTTGTTGGCGAAGTCCGGCGTCGTGTAAGGCTGGCCGTCGCCGGCCGCCGTGCCGCTGCCTGCGCCCAGAATGAAAGCGCAGCGCGTTTGTTCGGCAGTCGGCAGCGTGCCGGTTGGCGGGTGAATTACCGCGCCTGTGATTTGTGTGCCGGCGCGTGTCGGGGTGACGCTGCCGGTGCGCAGGGGAATTGGCGACTCGAGCCACTTCAGCGTGTAGGTCATCGCGGTGGCGTCGATGTTCAACTGGACCACCTCGCCACTGCCGGCGCCACCGAGAAAAGTGCTTTTGACGATGTCGGCGGTCGCGGGGCACAACGCAGCGGACGTGCTGCTCGAAGCGGGCGGACCCTGCACACCGCAACTCGAACCTGAGCATTGCGGCGCATTGATTGGGCCGGGATTGTCCGATTTGCCGCCGCCACAGGCAATAAGAAAAGGAGTCGTGACAATAGCCATTGCCAGACCTCGAATAATGGCGTCCGCCATGTTGCTGTCTCCCTCATGTATTTGTGCGAGCTAATTTCGCCGCGTGATTAATGCCTGTCAATTGAATGAGCCGTCTAAAAAGGCCGATTCAAACAGCAGTATTTTGGCGACACGCGCAGTGCATGGGCGTTTGCGGCCCTTTTAAACAAAAACGCTGATCGGGCTCGCGAGGGGCGTGCCGTTGTTTCTCCGCACGCCCTTGCCTGGCATGCCTCGGAGCAAAATGGCTCAATCATCTTCGAACGACCGTTCGACAAAAAATCCGGAGTTTCCCCAGGCGGAAAACTATGCCGGATGAGTCGCGCCAGGGAAGAGTTACCTGAAAAATTCCGCTGTGGCCCGCCTTCGATTTTCTAAGTAATTCGGGCTTGTACTGATTATCTGGAGAGAAAGCGGGCAGCCTGCCGGTTTAAAACAAAAAAGCCGGTCTTTAAGACCGGCTTTCGTAATGCTGACAAACGGTGAATTGCCGCGCTATTTATACTTTCGTTAGCGCTTCAAACCGCTTTCCTCCGGGGCACCAATGGCGAGATTCATACACTGAATCGCCGCACCGGAAGCGCCCTTGCCCAGATTGTCCAGACGCGCGACGGTTACGAAGCGCTCCGCCGTGCCGAACACGAAGAGATCGACACGATTTGTGTCATTGTTCGCCTGCACGTCGAAGAAGCCGCCGTCGAGGTTCGCTTCTGCGTCGAACGGCGCAACGCGCACGAACGCTTCGCCTGCGTAGTACTCGGCGAGCAGCGCCTGGACTTCTTGAGGCGTGGTTTTTTTCGCCAACTGACGCGGCGAGAAGTAGGTGGTCACTGCAAGACCCTTGTAGAAGTCCCCGACGATGGGCGTGAACACCGGCGCCGACTTCAACCCGGTATGCGCCGCCATTTCCGGCAAATGCTTGTGCGTGAGGCCGAGCGCATAAGGACGCGGGCTCTTCAGCCTGTCGTTGCCGCCGGCTTCGTAGTCCGCAATCATTTTCTTGCCGCCGCCGCTGTAGCCGGTGATCGAGTACGCATGGGCGTCGAACTCCGGCGCGACCACGCCGCCTTCCACGAGCGGGCGCATGGCGAGCACGAAAGCCGATGCATGGCAGCCGGGCACGGCGATGCGTTTGGCCGTGCGCAGGCGCTCGCGCTGCGCGCGGGCGAGTTCGGGCAGACCGTAAGCCCAGTCCGCCGACGTGCGGAAGGCCGTGCTCGCGTCGATCAGCACCGTGCGCTCATTGTCGACGAGCGAAGCCGATTCGCGCGAGGCGACGTCGGGCAGGCACAGGAATGTAACGTCCGACGCGTTGATCAGGCGGCGGCGCTCCTCGATGTCCTTGCGCTTCGCTTCGTCGATACGCAGTATTTCCACGTCTGCGCGCTGCGACAGGTACTCGAAAATCTTCAGGCCGGTCGTGCCTTCCTGTCCGTCGACAAAAACTTTCGTGCTCATCTCAATCTCACTGGCTGCTCGGGAAACGGCGCGCAACGCCGCGCGAAAACGCCATTTTAAGACCTGATCGGCATGGGCGTGCGCAAGTGCGGAAAAACGGCGCAAAAAAGAGCGCAAAAGCGACGGTGCTCGCACGAAATGACAGCGGCGTGACCGTATGCGCCGGGCCCCCCGTGGCGCGCGCGGACACGGCCTGGTCACTGGTGAGGAGGGTCTTGCCTGAAGGCACCGTTCGGTGCGATGAGAGGGGGCCGGCGAGGGGGCCGGCATGCGTCGCGCCGACCGCCGCATTTCCTACCGCCCGTAATTCACCACCATCCTCGCACTGCCGAGTGTCGCGGTACCGATCTCGTGATCGAACATCAGCGCCGGGCGGCCTTGCGCGAGACGAAGATCGGCGGAATTCAGCGCATATACGGTGATCACGTAGCGGTGCGGTTTGCCCGGCGGCGGGCAGGGTCCGCCATAGCCGTCGATGTCGAAATCGTTGCGGGCTTCGACGGCGCCGAGCCTTCTGAGGAAGCCGGATGCGCTTGCATTCTCGGGCAGGCTGGCCACGCTCGCCGGAATGCCCGCAACCGCCCAGTGCCACCAGCCGCGCCCGGGCGCGTCGGGGTCGAACATTGTGATCGCGAAACCGCGCGTGCCGTGCGGCGCGTCGCGCCACGTCAGTTGCGGCGAGCGATTGCCGCCCTTGCAGTCGCCCTGATCGAAGACCTGCGGAGAACTGACGGTGCCGCCCGCACTGAAGCTGGCGCTGGTCAGGGAGAATGTGCCCTCGGCCCGAGCTCGCGCACCATGCGCGACCCAGAGCGCCAGGCCGAGCATGGCGTAGGCAAAAACCGGCAATCGGCGAAACGGTGAAGCGTGCGAAACAACCAGGCAACGCAGACGCATGTGCCGGTTCTCCTGTGTCGATCCGAGTCGACGCCTCGCGCCCTTCCGGATGCGGTGCAGCATCAGGTCGCTGCGAAGGCGCGGGGCGCTGGCCTCGCGAAGTTTATTGTCTCGATTGCCTGTCTCAAGAGCCAATCAAGTCTAACATTAGCTGTACGATGCATCATTGTTGTGCGTCGGGGCGGAGTGCAAGCCTAAAATCGGCTATAGTCGGAACAATTTACGCGATATGGCCCGTGTTCCTATTATGTCGAACTAAACAGTAAGAACAACAAAGAATGTCTGAAGTTTTGGAGAGGGGTTTTCCTGTCGAGGTACGGGCAATGCAAGACTTAGTCAAGGTCGTCATCGCCGACGATCATCCGGTCATCCTATTCGGCGCCGAACAGGCTTTGCTCAAATTTCCCGGCATTCAGGTGGTAGCGAGAGCCAGGCAGTCGACGGAACTGATCAAGATGCTGCAAACCACGGCGTGCGACGTGCTCGTCACCGATCTCGCCATGCCAGGCGGCCAGTTCGGCGACGGCTTGCCGTTGATCGGCTATCTGCGCCGCAATTTTCCCAACCTCCCGATCGTCGTGCTAACAATGCTGGAGAACGCCGCATTGCTGCAACGGCTGCGCGAACTCGGCGTGACCTCGGTCGTGAACAAGTCCGACGACTTGAGCCACATCGGGTTGGCGGTCCAGCATGTGAGCCGGCATCTGGAATATCTCAGTCCGTCGGTCAAGGCGTCGCTTGATGCGCTGCGCATGAACGCCGGTGGCAGAAGCGACGAGGTGATGCTGTCGAGGCGCGAATTGGAAGTCGTGCGCCTGTTCGTGTCGGGAATGACCATCAAGGAAATTTCCGAGCAATTGAACCGCAGCATCAAGACGATCAGCACGCAGAAGAACACCGCAATGCGCAAGCTCGGCATTGACCGTGATTCGGAACTGTTCCAGTACGCGCAGAGCAATGGCCTGCTGAACCTGTCGTCGCACTCGGCCGAAGATACGGGCGACCTGGCCTAGCAGCACGTGGCCCGTCTCATCCAGGCTGAAACAGCGAGAGGCTGCCAGCAAGATGAAAGAAAAAAGGCCGCCTGTCTGAGACAGGCGGCCTTTCTGTTTGGGCCGATGGGTTGCAGCGGCGCCCGGCTTACTGCGGCGTCGAGGTTGCGCCGCCATGCGCGGCCGACCACTCCGCCGGCGCGTGCAGGAATTTTTCCACTTCGTCGAGCGTCTTGCTGTCGAAGTACTTGTTTTCCTTGGCGACGCGCAGCACGTCCCACCAGGTCGCGAGCGCGTGCAGATCGACGTCGATGTCTTTCAGCACCGACACGCTTTCCTTGAAGATGTTGTAGTGGAATAGCACGAAGCAGTGATTCACCGTGGCGCCGGCCGTGCGCAGCGCATTGATGAAGTTGATCTTGCTGCGGCTGTCCGTGGTCAGGTCTTCCACCAGCAGCACACGCTGGCCTTCGGTCAGGAGACCTTCGATCTGCGCATTGCGGCCAAAGCCCTTCGGCTTCTTGCGCACGTATTGCATCGGCACCATCAGGCGGTCGGAGAGCCACGCTGCGAACGGAATGCCCGCCGTTTCGCCGCCGGCCACGGCGTCGATCTGCTCATAGCCGACGTCGCGCAGAATCGTGGTTTCCGCCATTTCCATCAGGCCGCGGCGCACGCGCGGGTAGGAGATCAGCTTGCGGCAATCGATATAAACCGGGCTCGCCCAGCCGGACGTGAAAATGTACGGTTTCTCCGCGTTGAAGTGCACTGCTTGTACTTCGAGCAGCATCTTGGCGGTGGTGTCGGAGATCGTCTGGCGATCGAAGCCTGTCATGGGGCGGATCCTTGGGGTTGAGCGGGGAGAAGCGGGCGCGAAGCCCGGTGGCGCAGCAAGCGGGATATGCCGCGCCGTGCTGGGCGGAATATGCAGCCGGCCAGTGGATGCTGGCCGGTTTTGCTGCGCGCGTAGGCCGACATTTTACCCGAAACGGGCTCTGCGCAGGAGGCTGTCATGCGGGCGCGAACGCAATCGCGGTTGCTGTGACCGTAAAGCGCCGGCCCTGCGAGCGGAGCCGTCGCCGCTTGTTTGAGCCGAGGCGGGCAGAGCGGCAGGCGCCCGAGCCACGCGGTTTCTGTCTCGCGCGACCGAGCCGTCCGCAGGCCGCATTGCGCTGCATCGCCCTATGCGCCATGCATCGTCGATGCGGCGGCGCAGCATGACTGGCGGGCTGTTTCGCCGATGGCGAGCCGCGTTAACCAGTCGGTGCATCGACACCCGCGGGGTGTACACTAACCGACCCGCGTAGCACTCCGCACCGTCCCGCCCTCCGCCGAGGACCGACGCCGCGCCTAACCGGCGCACGCGAAAAGCGCCTCGGTCGATTACCCATTCGATACAGGAAGCGCCGCCGGGCGTGCGGTGTGCCGGGCCTAATTTCTTACGTCTCGCAGGCAAAAAATGGACGAACAACTGAAGCAAAGCGCTCTCGCCTATCACCAGAATCCGAAGCCCGGCAAGATCTCGGTCACGCCAACCAAGCCGCTGTCGAACCAGCTCGACCTGTCGCTCGCATACTCGCCCGGCGTGGCAGCGGCCTGCATGGCAATTTACGACGAGCCGCTCGACGCGCAGAAGTACACCTCGCGCGGCAACCTCGTCGGCGTGATCACGAACGGCACGGCCGTGCTCGGCCTCGGCAACATCGGCCCGCTGGCAGCGAAGCCGGTCATGGAAGGCAAGGGCTGCCTCTTCAAGAAGTTCGCCGGCATCGACGTGTTCGACATCGAGCTGTCAGAGTCCGATCCGGACAAGCTGGTCGAAGCCATTGCAATGCTCGAGCCCACGCTCGGCGGTATCAATCTGGAGGACATCAAGGCGCCGGAGTGCTTCTACATTGAGAAGAAGTTGCGCGAGCGCATGAAGATCCCAGTCTTTCACGACGATCAGCACGGCACGGCGATCATCGCGTCGGCGGCCATCCTGAACGGCCTGAAAGTGGTCGGCAAGCAACTCAACAGCGTAAAGCTGGTCTGCTCGGGCGCGGGCGCGGCGGCCATCGCCTGTCTGGATCTGCTCGTGAACCTGGGGTTGTCGAAAGAGAACGTTCTCGTCATCGACTCGAAGGGCGTGATCTACGAAGGCCGCGGCAACCTCGACCCGTCGAAGGAACGCTATGCGGCGAACACCGAGGCGCGCACGCTCGCCGACGCGATTCGCGGCGCGGACGTGTTCCTCGGTTGCTCCAGCGCCGGCGTGCTGAAGCCTGAAATGGTAGCTGAAATGGGCACCCAGCCGTTGATTCTCGCGCTCGCCAACCCGGAGCCGGAAATCCGTCCGGAAGAAGCGAAGAAGGTGCGCCCGGACTGCATCATCGCGACCGGCCGTTCGGACTATCCGAACCAGGTCAACAACGTGCTGTGCTTCCCGTTCATTTTCCGCGGCGCGCTGGATGTCGGCGCAACCACCATCACCGAGGAAATGAAGCTCGCGTGCGTGCGCGCGATCGCCGAGCTCGCGGAAGAAACCGATCAGGGCGATGAAGTCGCGAAGGCATACGAAGGACATTCGCTCGAATTTGGTCCGGAATATCTGATTCCAAAGCCGTTCGATCCGCGCCTCATCATCAAGATCGCGCCTGCGGTCGCGCAAGCGGCCATGGATTCGGGCGTGGCGACCCGTCCGATCAAGGACATGGACGCGTATCGCGAAGAGCTTGGCACCACCGTGTATCGCACGGGCATGGTGATGCGTCCGGTGTTCGCCGCGGCGAAGTCCGAGCCGGCGCGCATCGTGTTTGCCGAAGGCGAGGACGAGCGCGTGCTGCGCGCCGCGCAATTCGTGCTGCTGGAAAAGATCGCCAAGCCGATTCTGGTCGGCCGTCCGTCGGTGATCGAAATGCGCCTGAAGAAGATGGGCTCGAAGCTCAAGTGCGGCGAAGACTTCGAGATTGTCGATCCCGAAGACGATCCGCGCTATCAACAATGCTGGCAGGCGTATCACGAGCTCGGCGCGCGCGAAGGCGTGACGCCTGACGTGGCGAAGGCCGCCATGCGCAAGTTCAACACGCTCATCGGCGCAATCCTCGTGCGTCTGGGCGAAGCCGACGGCATGATCTGCGGGATGATCGGCCAGTACCACACGCATCTGAAGTTTATCGAGCAGGTGCTGGGCAAGGCGGACAACGTGCAGAACTTCGCCGCGATGAACCTGCTGATGCTGCCGGGCCGCAATCTGTTCATCTGCGACACGTACGTGAACGAAGTGCCCACGGCGGAACAACTCGCCGACATGACCATGCTGGCTGCACGCGAAATCGAGAAGTTCGGCATTACGCCGAAGGTCGCGCTGCTGTCCAACTCGAACTTCGGCAGCGCGCCGTCCTCGTCGTCGCAACGCATGGCTGCGGCTCGCAAGCTGATTGTCGAACGCGCGCCCACGCTCGAGATAGACGGTGAGATGCACGGGGACGCCGCGCTGTCGGAAGTGGTCCGCAAGGCGGCGTTCCCCGGCACCACGCTGTCAGGCGAAGCCAACCTGTTGATCATGCCGAACGTCGAAGCAGCGAACATTGCCTACAACCTGCTCAAGATGGTCGGTGGCGAAGGCGTGACGGTCGGCCCGTTCCTGCTCGGCGCGGAGAAGCCGGTCCATGTGCTGACGCCGGCTGCGACCGTGCGCCGGATCATCAACATGACGGCGGTCGCCTCGGCGAACGCGCGCAAGTCGGTGAACGGCAAGTAGGCGTAACGGTACGTACTGCGGGTACGTACTGCGGGTACGTACTGCGCGAGCTTCAGTAAGCCTGCGAAAAGACAAACGCCACGGAACTCGGGTTCCGTGGCGTTTTTTTTTTGCGCGTGGCGGACCGCATCGCGCCGAAGACTGCGCTCAGCGCGTGGCGCTTGCCGTCAAGCGGCGTGCTGCGTCGTTCCCGCTTGCGGTGAGCGCCAGCGCGTGAGCAGGTCGTTCCACTTCACGCGTACAGCTTTCAGGTTGTTTTCCTTGATGTGCCCGAAGCCGCGAATGCCGTCCGGCAAATTGGCGAGTTCAACTGCCAGCTCGCGGTTTTGCGCTGTGAGCCCGCCAATCAGTTCGCGAACCAGCGCCTCATACTCGCCAATCAGCGCGCGCTCGGTGCGTCGCTCCTCCGTCTTGCCGAAGATGTCGAGCGCGGTGCCGCGCAGGAACTTCAGCTTCGCGAGCACATGCATTGCGCTGAACACCCACGGGCCGTACTTCTTCTTGATCAGGTGCCCTTGGGCGTCCTTCTTCGAGAACATCGGCGGCGCGAGATGGATGTGCAGCTTCCAGTCGCCCTCGAAGTTCGCCTTCAGCTTTTCGATAAACGCCGGATCGCTGTACAGGCGCGCGACTTCATACTCGTCCTTGTAGGCCATCAACTTGTGCAGATTTTTCGCGACGGCTTCGGTGAGCGGCAGTTGGCCGTCGCTCGAGTCGAGCGCCGATTCCACTGCGCGCACTTGCGAGACCAGCTCGCGGTAACGCGCTGCATACGCATCGTTCTGCCGTGCGGCGAGGTAGGCCGCGCGTTTGTCGATCAGCGTGTCGAGCGCTTTGGGTGTGTGCAACGAGATGATCTTGCTGCTCGTGGCCTCAGCCGCGGCGCCGGTGCCGGTACCCTGCGATTGCGCGAACTTGCGCACGGCCGCCGGATCGTGTGCCGCGCGACGGCCCCATTCGAATGCCGCGCGGTTCTTCTCGACCTGCACGTTGTTCAGCTCGATTGCGCGCATCAGCGACTGATAAGTGAGCGGAACCCAGCCGCGCTGCCATGCGTAGCCAAGCACGAACGGATTCGTGTAGATCGCGTCGCCGAGCAGAGCGACCGCGAAATGGTTTGCGTCGACCGTGTCGACGCAATCGTCGCCTGCGCCCGCCCGCACGTCCGCTTCCGTGCTGCTGCCCGGAAAGCGCCAGTTCGGGTTCTTGATGAGTTCGGCGGTCGGCGTGTGCGCGCTGTTGAGCACCACGCGCGTGTGACCGGCTTGCATGCGCGACACGCATTCGTCGCTTGCCGTCACGATCGCGTCGCAGCCGATCACGAGATTCGCTTCGCCCATCGCAATGCGGGTGGCGTGGATGTCACCGGGCTGATTCGCGATCTGCACGTGGCTCATCACGGCGCCGCCCTTCTGCGCGAGGCCGGTGACGTCCAGCACCGTGACGCCCTTGTTCTCCAGATGCGCGGCCATGCCGAGCAGTGCGCCGATCGTCACGACACCGGTCCCGCCCACGCCGGTGACGAGCACGCCGTAAGGGCGCTCGATGGACGGCAGCGCCGGCTCCGGCACCGGAGGCATGGCGTCGCCCACGATGCCGGACGCCGCCTTCGGCTTGCGCAACTGACCGCCTTCGACGGACACGAAGCTCGGGCAAAAGCCGTTCACGCACGAAAAGTCCTTGTTGCAGGTGGACTGATTGATTTGCCGCTTGGTGCCGTATTCGGTATCGAGCGGCTCGACCGACAGACAGTTCGACTTCACCGAGCAATCGCCGCAACCCTCGCACACTGCCTCGTTGATGACGATGCGCCGCGCCGGGTCCGGATATGCGCCGCGTTTCCTGCGCCGGCGTTTTTCGGTGGCGCAGGTCTGGTCGTAGATCAGGATCGTGGTGCCGGAGATCTCGCGCAACTGGCGCTGCACTTCGTCGAGCTTGTCGCGATGGTGGATGTCGATGCCCGGCGCGAGGCCGACGTTCCCCGAATATTTTTCGGGCTCGTCCGTCACGATCACGATTTTCGACGCGCCTTCGGCGGCGAGCTGATGCGTGATCTGCGGTACGGTCAACACGCCGTCGACCGGCTGGCCGCCCGTCATTGCCACCGCGTCGTTGTAGAGCAGCTTGTAGGTGATGTTCGCCTTCGACGCGATTGCCGCGCGAATCGCCAGCAGACCCGAGTGGAAGTAGGTGCCGTCGCCGAGGTTGGCGAACACGTGTTTGTCGTTGGTGAACGGCGCCTGGCCGATCCACGCGACGCCTTCGCCGCCCATCTGACTGAAGGTGCTGGTGCTGCGGTCCATCCACACAGTCATGTAATGGCAGCCGATGCCCGCCATGGCGCGCGAGCCTTCCGGCACGTTCGTCGACGTGTTGTGCGGGCAGCCGGAGCAGAACCACGGCTTGCGCTCCACTTCGACGCGCGGGCGCGCGAGCGCCTTTTCCTTGGCTTCTATGACGGCGATGCGCGCGGCGATACGGGCGCGCACATCCGACGGCAGATCGAATTTCGCGAGCCGCGCGGCGATCGCCTTGGCGATGATCGCAGGCGACAGTTCGTAATGCGCCGGCAGCAGCCAGTTGCCCATTGGCACCGACCATTCGCCGCCCGCGCCGTCTTTCTCGTCGAACTTGCCGAACACGCGTGGGCGTTGCGTATCCGGCCAGTTGTACAGCTCTTCCTTGATCGCGTATTCGAGAATCTGACGCTTTTCCTCGACCACCAGAATCTCGTCGAGACCTCGCGCGAATGCTTGCGCGCCTTGCGCCTCGAGCGGCCATACGCAGCCGACCTTGTATAGTCGAATGCCGATGCGCGCGCAGGTTTCGTCGTCGAGACCGAGGTCGGTGAGCGCCTGGCGCACGTCGAGATACGCCTTGCCGCCCGTCATGATGCCAAAGCGCGCCTGGGGCGAATCGATTTCGACGCGGTCGAGCTTGTTCGCGCGCACGTACGCGAGCGCTGCGTACCACTTGTAGTCGAGCAGACGCGCTTCCTGAACCAGCGGCGGGTCCGGCCAACGAATGTTCAGCCCGCCTTCGGGCATGGCGAAGTCTTCCGGAAGCACGATCTTCGTGCGATGCGGGTCGATATCCACCGAAGCGGACGACTCCACCACGTCGGTCACGCATTTCATCGCGACCCACAGGCCGGAGTAGCGGCTCATCGCCCAGCCGTGCAAGCCGAAGTCGAGATATTCCTGCACGTTCGACGGAAACAGCACCGGCAGGCCACAAGCCTTGAAGATGTGTTCCGACTGATGCGCGAGCGTCGACGATTTGGCTGCGTGGTCGTCGCCGGCCAGCACCAGCACACCGCCATGCCGCGACGATCCTGCAGAATTGCCGTGCTTGAAGACGTCGCCGGAACGGTCGACACCGGGGCCTTTGCCGTACCACATCGAAAACACGCCGTCGTATTTGGCGCTGGGGTACAGATTGACCTGCTGCGATCCCCAGACGGCGGTGGCCGCGAGGTCTTCGTTGACACCGGGCTGAAACACGACCTGATGCGCGGCGAGATGCTGTTTCGCCTTCCACAGGGATTGGTCGAGTCCGCCGAGCGGCGATCCGCGGTAGCCGGAGATGAAGCCGGCCGTGTTGAGACCGGCGGCGCGGTCGCGTTCCTGCTGCAACATCGGCAGACGCACCAGCGCCTGGATGCCGCTCATGTACGCGCGGCCGCGTTCCAGGGTGTATTTGTCGTCGAGCGTGACGGAAGATAGAGCGGCTTCGAGCGAGGCTCGCTGACCTGCGTCTAGCGGGGCATTCATTATGTGTACTCCTCCACCCAGTTTGGGATCGCCAAAACTTTTGGGCCGCGGCATCTTGTGAATGCGTATGGCCGGGGTCGCCATATTGACGTGTTTTAAGTGATGGTAGCACTGGTGAAAACCCGCCGCAGCACGCAGCAAATTTCCTTTTGCGATGCGTTCGGTGCGCCTCTATGCCGGTTGCGTGGCTTTGCAAAATTAGGCCTGGTTCTAGTGCGCGCCCGTGTAACAAGCTGTAAAAGCTACAACTGCGCGGAACCGCCCGGCACGCACCTGTCTAACCGGCACCTGTGAGCAATGTCTGTGTAACGCGCCGCATGTTGCGGCGCTTCAGGACAACAGGGCAGCTAGAAAAGGAGTACGCATGAACACGAGAAATATCCAGACCTTCCTGATGGTTTCGGCCGCCTTTTTCGCCATGAGCGCGCCGGTGCGTTCGAACGCGAGTACGGGGACGCCGTCTGGCGTGATCAGCCGCACGGCGCTGGTGGCGCCTGCGCGCGTGGCCATCAATCGCATTTCGCGCGAGAGCGCGTCTCGCAACGAAGATCAGAATTCATGACGCGCCGCTGAGGCTGCGCGTTAGATTCGAGTAGCCGTCGCTCGTAGTCGGGCGGCGGCACAAACGCCAAGGGCGAGAATCGTGCGATTCTCGCCCTTGGCGTTTTTTCAGCGGATTTTCCTGGGCGCGCTTTTTCAGCGCGGATCGTCAGCCCTCTGATCAGCGTTTCGATCAGCGCTCATCGCTCGTCCCACGGCAGAGTCCGGCGTGAGGCCGCCGGTGCGCTCGCGGTTCAGGCCTTGTCCTGCACGACGCCGCGGCGGATCTGATCCAGCTCGATCGATTCGAACAGCGCCTTGAAGTTGCCTTCGCCGAAGCCCTGGTTGCCTTTGCGCTGAATGATCTCGAAGAAGATCGGGCCGATCTGGTTCTCGGTGAAAATTTGCAGCAGCAGATCGTCCGGGGCGCCGTCGATCAGAATCTTGCGTTTGCGCAGTTCCTCGAGCGGCTCGCCGTGGTTCCGCACGCGGCGGTCGACGAGTTCATAGTAAGTGTCGATGGTATCGAGTAGCGAAATGTTCGACGCGCGCAGGCCGTCCACGGTCCGGTAGATGTCGTTGCTGCCAAGCGCGATGTGCTGGATACCTTCGCCGTGATACGCGTCCAGATACTCCTGGATCTGGCCGGCGGTTTCCGAGCCTTCCTCGTTGATCGGAATGCGGATCTTGCCGCACGGCGACGTCATCGCTTTCGACTTCACGCCCGTCACCTTGCCTTCGATGTCGAAGTAACGCACTTCGCGGAAGTTGAAGAGCCGCTCGTAGAACTCGGCCCATTCCTGCATGCGGCCACGGTGGACGTTGTGCGTCAGGTGGTCGATGTAGGTGAGGCCGTGGCCGACCGGGTTGGGATTCGCGCCGGGAATCGGCTCGAAGTCCACGTCGTAGATACCGATGTTGCCGACGCTGCCCGGTGCCGCGCCGTTCTTGCCGCGCCAGCGGTCAACGAAATAGATGAGCGAGTCGCCAATGCCCTTGATGGCCGGGATGTTCAGCTCCATGGGGCCCGTCTTGTTGTCGAAGCCCCACGCGCCTTTTTCGATTGCCTGCTTGTAGGCCTTTGCTGCGTCCTCAACGCGGAACGCAATCGCGCAGATCGACGGGCCGTGCAGGCGCGCAAAGCGTTGCGCAAACGAATCCGGCTCCGCATTGACGATGAAGTTGATCTCGCCCTGACGGTAAAGCGTCACATCTTTATGACGGTGACGCGCGACAGCGGTGAAACCCATCTGCTCGAAGAGCTTGCCGAGCGCCTTGGGATCGGGCGCAGTGTATTCGATGAATTCGAAGCCGTCGGTGCCGACGGGATTTTCCCAGGTTGGAACCTGCATTGTCTGTCTCCATGTCGAGAGCGCGGGGCGCCCGGAGTCGCGCGGAACGGGAAGAGCGCGACCGAATGAGGCAAGTGTAAAGGCCGCGTCGCGCTGGAAACTTGCGAACTTAATCGTGCGCGGGTAGCGTTGCGCTATTTTCTAGCTCAATTTACCCACTTCGGGGCAGAAGATGGCCAATATAGAGATAGACGCGATCGACCGGCGTATTCTGGCAATCCTGCAGGAGAACGGCCGCTTGTCGAACCAGGAAATTGCCGAGCGGATCAACCTCTCGCCGAGCCCGTGCTTGCGGCGCATCCGGCGGCTGGAAGAGAGCGGCGTGATTCGCGGCTACGTCGCGCTGCTGGACGCGCAGCGCCTGGGGCTCGATCTGCTTGCATACGTCAACGTGCGGCTCGAAAAGCGCGGTGGTCCGGCGCTTAGTCCGCGTGGCGAGGCGACCCATGCGGATCTATTTCGCGCGGCCGTCCAGACCTGGCCGGAAGTGGTGGCCTGTCACGCGATGACCGGTGACATGGACTATCTGCTGCGGGTTCAGGTGGAAGACATGGCGCACTTTTCCCGCTTCGTGCAGGATCAACTGCTGCATCATCCGTCGGTGATCGACGTCAAAACGAGCTTCTCGCTCGAAACCATTAAAGAGACGACGGCGCTGCCCCTCTTGTAGATATGTGGGCTCGACGCGCGGTCTACGCCGCGGCAAACAAAAAGGGCAGCGCTGAGGCTGCCCTTCTCAATTGCTCGCGGATGCCAGAGATTTACGCGGCGGCGGTCGCCGGCATGAAGGTCTCGAGCAAGCGCGACGCACGCCGTGCCTGGCGCTTGAGTGCATAGTCGAACACCGCAGCCTGCTCCTGCAGCATTTCGGTGATGATGCTGGTCTGGTCGGCCGGCGGCAGCGTCAGATAGGCGTCTGCTTCGCCATACGCATACTCTATCTTCATGCCCGCTTTCTTCGCGATGTGCATCATGGTCGAGTTGCGCGACAGGCAATGCATGTAGAGGGTCGTGACATGCGTATTGCGGCTGCGAATGGCCGCGCGCTCGAACAGCCGGGACCCGATACCTTGGCCGCGCACGCTCTCGAGCACGGAAACGCCGAACTCGGCCGTGCGCTTGTCGCCTTCTGCCGGCAGGTAAGCAAGGTGGCCCACGCCAGTCAGTTGCAGTTGATCGTCGAACACACCGAACACCGTGTCGCGGGTGAAGTCGATGGCGCGCACATAATTTTCAATGACGTGATCGGGCACGACCTGGCCGAAGCGCAGCAGGCGGTCGTCCTCGTCGAGCGCGAGGAAGTGCGCCAATAGGCGCTCGCGGTCCACTGCGGTGAGTTCCCGGACCAGAGCAGGCGTACGACCGGCAGGCTGCGACACGCGATCGTGCGCGACGATCGGCTCGGCGGCGCGGGGTGTAAACATGTTCATGGTCAGGTTCTCCTTGTCATCATGCGGCGTTGGTGCACCGCAAAAACGATTCTAGCGGAAACCCGAACGCCGCACTAGGGAAAACCCGTATCTAAATTTGAAGCTGGTGCCTAAATCTGTAGCTTCGTGCGCATAAGTATTTGATTATTAATGACAAACGAAAAAGAGCGGGCGTGCAGCTGGAGGTGTCGTCAATATGCGACTTGTAGGCTCTAGCCGCCCCGCATATTGCTGTGCTGCGCAATCACGCCGTGGCGGAACCCAGCCCGTGGTCCACCATGCTCACCACTTGCTCGGCGAATTCCCGATAGCCCATACGGCCGCCAGGCTTGAGCCAGGTGAACGTCCAGTTGATCATGCCGAACACCATCATCGTGAGCGCCGTCTGGTTTTCTCGCGTGGCGCGCTCGGGGTAGGCGCGGGCCAGTTGTCGCGCAAACGCGGCGACGACATCGCGCTGGCGGTTCAAAATCACCTCCCGCTGCGCGTCGACGAGATACTTCACGTCGTTGAGAAGCGCGACGTGCCGACTGTGCGACGTTTCATATTCCGAGAGAAACGCGCGGATCAGTTCCGCGAACGTTTCGCGCTCCGTCAGGCCGCGTCGCTGACTCGCGCCTTCCACCTCGGCGATGATCAGCATCAGCCGCTTGGTGTAGCGGTCCAGCAGGTCGAAGAGGATCGCTTCCTTGCTTTCGTAATAGTGATAAAGACGTGCCTTCGAGGTGCCGCTGGCTGCCGCCAGATCGGACATGGACGTGCTGGGATAGCTCGTCTGCGCAAACTTGGCTGCGGCCAGTTCAAGAATCTGTTCGCGCTGCGTTTCGTGGTCGGGGGCTCGGGTGCGGGCCATGGTCTGCTGGTTGTCTGCTTATTCGTGTGAACAGAGTGAGGGTGCCGCGCACAGTTCGAGCGTGCGCCACGCGCTCGCGTCGCCGCGCAGCTTGATCCGGCGCAGGGCGGCCAGTTCGCGAAAGCGCCACAGCACAATGCTGTCGCTGACGAGAAAGCCGAGTTCGGCGGTCATGACTTGCGCGGCCACGCGCGCGGCAGGTTGCCAGTCGCCGCTGGCGTGCTCGAGTATTAGCGCGTCGAGATCGGCAAAACTTCCGCTCGTAAAAGTGTTGTCGCGCCAGCGCCGCGTTTCGCCGTTTGCATGCTTGACTTCCTGCCATTCGAGCGCGAGCCGGCTGATCCGCAATACGGAAATAGGCGCCGCATCCGGCAACCGCGCCTGCAACACGGTCGGCGCGAACATACCGACGGAGGTCGCCTGGTCCTTCCGGTCGTACGCCCACGCGCCGCTGTCCGTGAGATCGCGAATCGACAGGCGAACTTCGTTCAGGCGCTGCGGATGGTTGCGCAGGTAGTAGCAGACACGGCGCAGCATCAACTGATCGGATGCGCTTTCACCATGCCACACGACCAGGTTTGCTTCGCCGCGCACAATGGTCTCCAGCGCCGCCGCCTGCTCGCGGAATTCACGCACAAAATCGCGTTTGGTGTCCGCGCTCACGCGGTCCCAGAACGCCGCGCGCGCTTCAGGGCTGTCGTCGATGCCGCGCAATGGGCCGACCGCCAGGTCGTCGCGCAGTGAGTGCACGCGATCGTCGCGGCCGGCTTCGCGCAACGCTGTGCGCAATGATTCCGCGGCGACATCGCCGTTGCTCAGGTGGATCGTGCTCATCGGCCTTGGCTGGTTTTTAGAGGGCGATTGACAAGGGGCCGCTCGCCACCGGAACCGGCACGGTCCGACGGCGAGCGGCCCCTAGTGTAAGCGGATCGCGGAACGGCTCAAAGCACAGCGGGCGCAGCGCGCACCGGAAACGCTCAACGTTCGTCGTAGCTCACCACGACGCGCTCGCTCACGGGGTGGCATTGGCACGTCAGCACGAACCCGTCGCGGATCTCGTGTTCTTCAAGCGTGTAGTTCTTTTCCATCTTCACTTCGCCTTCCACCACTTTGGCACGGCAGGTGCAGCAAACGCCGCCTTTGCAGGCGTACGGCAGCGCGAGTCCGGCGCGCAAGCCGACGTCGAGCACGCTCACGCCCTCGTACGGAAGGCGCAGCTTGCGGCGCTTGCCGTCGAGCACGATTTCGAGGTCGGCTGCGGGCGTGTCTTCGGTGATTTCGATGGGCGGCACGCCTGCTTGCGGCAGCGGCGAGCCGAAGCGCTCCACGTGCACTTTTTCCGGCGGCACGCCGGCCGCTTTGAGCGCGGCTTCGGCGGCGTCCATCATCGGCGCAGGGCCGCAGATAAAGGCTTCGTCGATGGAATCGGCGGGCACGAGACTCTCGAGAAACGCAGCGCATTTCGTCTGGTCGAGCACGCCGTTGAACAGCTCGACGTCCTGCAGGTCGTCCGACAGCACGTGATACAGCACGAAGCGGTTCATGAAGCGGTTCTTCAGATCTTCGAGTTCTTCCGCGAACATGATCTGGTCGACGCTGCGGTTGCCGTAAATCAGCGTGAAGGTGCTGCGCGGTTCCACCTCGAGCGTCGTCTTGATGATGGCGAGCACCGGCGTGATGCCCGAGCCGCCGGCAAACGCGACGTATTGCTGGCCGTGGTCCGCGTTCAGGTGCGTGAAGAAGCGACCGTCCGGCGTCATGACCTCGATGGTGTGGCCAGGCTGGAGCGTGTCGAACGCAAAATTCGAGAAGCGTCCGCCGCGCACGCGCTTGATGCCGATGCGCAGTTCGCCGTCGCGGTCATAATCGGTGACGCCCACGCAGATTGAATAGGAGCGGCGCGTTTCTTCTCCGTCGATGTGCGTTTTCAGCGTGACGAACTGGCCTTGGGTGAAGCGATAAAGCTCGCGCAGTTCGGCGGGGACTTCGAAGGCGACCGAGACCGCGTCAGCGGTTTCGGGCCGCACTTCGCGAATATGCAGCGGATGGAATTGCGGGGTTGCCATATCAGTATGGTTTGAAATAGTCGAAGGGTTCGCGGCAGTCGAGGCAGCGGTACAAGGCTTTGCAGGCGGTCGAGCCGAATTGCGCGAGACGCTCCGTGTGTGCCGAGCCGCAACGCGGGCAGGAGGGCGCCGGCAGCGCGCGCGGCATGAAACGCAGCACCTTTTCCTGCGGCCCGGATGCGTGCTCGCTCGCCGATCCGCAATTGCCCGTGGGCGGCGCAATGCCGTAGGCGCGGAGCTTCTCGCGTGCCTCCTCGGTCATCCAGTCGGTGGTCCACGCGGGCGCGAGCACCGTCGCGATGTGATAGGGCGCGAGCCCGGCAACGTCGAGCGCGTGACCGACGTCTTCTGCGATCTGCGACATGGCCGGGCACCCCGAGTAGGTCGGCGTGATCACGACCTCGAGGGTGCCGTCCTCGGCGCGACGCACGTCACGGAGAATGCCCAGCTCGCGGATGGACACCACCGGCATTTCCGGATCAGGCACGGCTTCGAGCACCGCCCACGCGCGTTCGAGCGTGCTGTCGGTGTCGGCGGCGAAGGGCGCGGTTGAAATGGTCATGGTCGGTTCGGCGTAGTTACCGGGCGCAGTCGCCGCGGTCACCAGGTCGCGCCTGGATGCTGCCGCGCGAGGCTTTGCATCTCGGCCAGCACGAAGCCCATATGCTCGGAATGCTCACCGTGCTTGCCGGTCGGCACATGCTTGAGCGGCTCGGGGAGTGCGAGCGTGGCTTCCTCGAGCGTGGCGCGCACGTCGTCAAGCCAGGCAGATTCGAGACTGGCGGTGAGCGGGCCGATGCCCGCTGCCGCGATGGTTTCCTCGACGGCGTCGGTGCTGAAAAACTCGCGCGTGTACGGCATCAAATAGTCCAGCGCCGCCTGCGCGCGGCGGTGCGATTCCTCCGTGCCGTCGCCAAAGCGCACCAGCCATTCGCTTGCGTGATGCACGTGGTAGCTCGTCTCCTTGATCGACTTCCCGGCGATTGCGGCAAGCTGCGCGTCCGTCGATTGCGTGAGCGCCGTCCACAGATGCGCCATTAGCGTCGAGTAGAGGAAATTGCGCGCGATGGTGACCGCGTAGTCCTTTTCGGCCTGGGCCGTGGCCGATAGCGGGCCGTAATGCGGCAGTTCGACCAGTGTGTAATTGGCGAACTCGCGCTCGGCGCGGAAGTACGCGTAGTCGTCTTCGGTACGGGTGGTGCCGGTGAGCTGCTGCTCGAGCGAGGCTGCGTGCGTGTACAGCAGACGTGCCTGGCCGATCAGGTCGAGGCTCATGTTGGACAGCGCGATGTCCTCTTCGAGAATCGGGCCGTGGCCGCACCACTCGGCGTTGCGTTGACCGAGAATCAGCGCGGTATCCGCGAGACGCAGCACGTATTGCAGGTGTTCGGGCGTGATAGTCATGGCCGCCCTTACATGTGGTTGACTTCGTCGGGGAGCGTGTAGAACGTCGGATGGCGGTAAATCTTGTCGCCGGCCGGTTCGAACAGCTCCGCCTTGTCTTGCGGCGCCGACGCCGTGATTGCCGAAGACGGCACCACCCAGATGCTTACGCCTTCCTGGCGGCGCGTATAGACGTCGCGCGCCATGCGCAGCGCCATTTGCGCGTCGGCGGCGTGCAGACTGCCGCAGTGCTTATGATCGAGTCCCTGCTTGCTGCGCACGAACACTTCCCAAATCGGCCATTCCTTGTTCATCCTGATCTCCTGATTCCTTGCAGAGCGCGCCGTGTGTGTCAGGCGGCGTGCTGTTGTGCGCGTTGGCGTTGTTTTTCGGCGTGTGCGAGTGCGGCTTCGCGAACCCACGCACCGTCGCTATGGGCTTTGACGCGGGTCCCGAGGCGCTCGCGATTGCATGGGCCATCGCCGTTGACCACGCGCCAGAATTCTTCCCAGTCGATGTCGCCATAGTCGTAATGGCCGCGCGCCTCGTTCCACTTGAGTTCCGGGTCGGGCAGGGTGACGCCGAGCACCTTGGCCTGATCGACGGTGGCGTCGACAAATTTCTGGCGCAGGTCGTCGTTCGAAATGCGCTTGATGCCCCATTTCGACGACTGATTGCTGTGGATCGAGTCTTTGTCGCTCGGGCCGAACATCATCAGCACGGGCCACCACCAGCGGTTGACCGCCTGCTGGACCAGCTCGCGCTGCGCTTCGGTGCCGGACATCATTGCCATCAACGCGTCGAACCCCTGGCGCTGGTGGAACGACTCTTCCTTGCAGATGCGGATCATCGCTCGGGCGTAGGGGCCGTAAGTGCAACGGCACAGCGGAATCTGGTTCATGATCGCGGCGCCGTCCACCAGCCAGCCGATCACGCCGACATCCGCCCACGTGGGCGTCGGGTAATTGAAGATGCTCGAATACTTGGCCTTGCCCGAATGCAGCGCCGCGATCAGTTGGTCCCGCGAGACGCCAAGCGTCTCAGCCGCGCTATATAGATAGAGGCCGTGGCCGGCTTCGTCCTGCACCTTGGCGAGCAGAATCGCCTTGCGCTTGAGGCTAGGCGCGCGCGTAATCCAGTTGCCCTCGGGCAGCATGCCGACAATCTCGGAATGCGCGTGCTGCGAAATCTGCCGCACCAACGTCTTGCGATAGGCGTCGGGCATCCAGTCCTGCGGTTCGATCTTGCCGTCCGCGGCCATCACGGCGTCGAACTGCGCCTGCTCCGGCGACGTAGCGCCTGACTCCAGCGGAGCCACGTTGCCGGGAATATCCAGGGATTGCGTGTACATGAGGACGCTCTTCTGCGGAAGTTGTCTGGTTCGCACAGTATAAACCAACCGACCGGTCGGTTAATAAATTTTTTGAGACGGCGCACGGCAGGCGATAGAACGGCTACCGGTTCGTCGCCTGTTTGCTTTTCGCGCAGCAGCCCCGCGCCGACGCTTAACCTATAAAATTGCGAATTGGCCGCGATCGGCGGCCCTCCTTGCATTCCCGGTACTTCATGTTACGTCTAAGCGAAATCAAACTCCCGCTCGATCACCCCGAAAGCGCACTCGAGGCGGCCGTGCGCGCGCGGCTCGCGCAACTCGGTGTGTCACGAGACGGGCTCGTCCGTTACTCGGTGTTCCGGCGCGCGCACGACGCGCGCAAGCGCTCGGACATCAAGCTCACCTATATCGTGGACGTGGAGGTGGCGGACGAGGCCGCGGCGCTCAAGCGGATCGCCGACGTGCCGTATTGCGCGGTTACGCCTGACATGACATACCGGTTCGTCGCGAAGGCGCCGGCGCAACTGCCCGGGCCGCGTCCCGTAGTGATCGGCATGGGGCCGTGCGGGTTGTTCGCGGGGCTGATTCTCGCGCAAATGGGCTTTCGTCCGATCATCCTCGAGCGCGGCAAGGCGGTGCGCGAGCGGACCAAGGACACCTTCGGACTGTGGCGCAAGTCGGTGCTGAACCCGGAGTCGAACGTGCAGTTCGGCGAAGGCGGCGCGGGTACGTTTTCGGACGGCAAGCTCTACAGCCAGATCAAGGATCCCAAGCACTACGGGCGCAAGGTGCTGGACGAGTTCGTGCGGGCCGGTGCGCCGGAGGACATTCTTTACCTGAGCCGGCCGCACATCGGCACGTTCCGTCTGGTCAGCATGGTCGAGAAGATGCGCGCGACCATCCACGAGTTGGGCGGCGAAGTGCGGTTCCAGACGCGGGTGGACGACATTGACATCGATCAGGGCAAGGTGCGCGGGCTAAAGCTCTCGACGGGCGAGACGCTGCGCTGCGATCACGTTGTGCTCGCGGTCGGCCACAGCGCGCGCGACACCTTCCAGATGCTGCACGATCGGGGCGTCTATATTGAAGCCAAGCCGTTTTCGCTGGGCTTCCGGATCGAGCACCCACAAGGCGTGATCGACCGCAGCCGGTTCGGCAAGTTTGCCGGCCACAAGCAACTGGGCGCGGCGGACTACAAGATCGTGCATCACTGCAGCAACGGGCGCGCGGTGTACAGCTTCTGCATGTGCCCCGGCGGCACAGTGGTCGCGGCGACCTCGGAGCCCGGGCGCGTCGTGACCAACGGCATGAGCCAGTATTCGCGGGCGGAGCGCAATGCGAATGCGGGAATCGTCGTAGGCATTACGCCCGACGACTACCCCGGCGGGCCGCTCGCCGGCATCGCGTTTCAACGCAAATGGGAAGAGCGGGCGTTTGAGCTCGGCGGCGGCAACTATATGGCGCCGGGTCAGCTGGTTGGCGATTTCATTGCTGGGCGGCCGTCCACGTCGCTCGGTTCGGTCGTGCCGTCCTATAAGCCAGGGGTGCATCCAACAGATCTAAGCACGGCGCTTCCCGATTACGTGATCGAGGCGATTCGTGAAGCCCTGCCGCAGATGGAGAAGAAGATTGCCGGCTTCGCGATGCACGACGCTGTGCTGACGGGCGTCGAGACGCGGACGTCGTCGCCGATCCGCGTGCGCCGCAAGGATGACTACCAGAGCATGAACGTGGAAGGGCTGTATCCGGCCGGTGAGGGCGCGGGTTACGCTGGCGGGATCTATTCTGCGGCTATCGACGGGATTGAAGTGGCCGAAGCGCTGGCCTTGAAGATGACCGGGGCGCTGGCGGCGCGCTAAAGATGCTGGGGTTGGGAGTGGCCGGCAAGCGGGTCGCGACCGCCGGCGCGAATCGTGCACAATGCCCGTTTCGCTTCAAGTCAGATACTCGAATGACTATTCGCTCCCTGGCCGCGGCATGCGGCGCTGCGCTACTTTGCCAGTTTTCAGTGTCGCTGCCCGCCGCGGCCGCCGAAACGTCGGCGCACTGGGTCACAGCCTGGGCAACCGCGCTCCAAGCCATTCCTCAACGGCCGGACCTGCCGCCACTGTATCGGGCGCCGGAAGTCGCTGGGCGCACCGTCCGGCAGATTGTTTATCCAACGCTGTCGGGAAGCTCCGCCCGGATTCACCTCAGCAATAAGTACGGCACGACGCCGCTGACGATCGAGGAGATGCGCATTGCGCGATCGTCGGGCGGCGCGGCGGTGTCCGAGGCCGGTGGCGCGCGGGTGACGTTCACTGGAAAGGCGAGTGTGAGCATCCCGCCGGGCCGAGAACTGGACAGCGATCCGATTCTGATAGACGTGGCGCAAGGCGCGCCTTATGCGATCAGTGCGTTCATGGGGCCCCAGCAGCGTGTCGTGGCGTGGCACCGCGTATCGAATCAACTGAATTACGTTTCGAGTCCCGGCAATCACACGGCCGACGCTTCGGCAGCAGCGTTCCGCGGACGTTTCACACAATATGTGTGGGTAACGGGGCTGTCGGTGCAAGCGGCGCCTGAGTCAACGACAATCGCGGCGATCGGCGATTCGATCACGGACGGCATGCGCTCCAGTCTGAACCAGAACCGCCGCTGGCCCGACGTGCTGGCGCGGCGGCTGGCCAGTTCGGGAAGCCGCTCGACGGCGGTGATCAATCTGGGCATCAGCGGCAACCGGCTGCTGAACGATTCTCCGTGCTATGGCGAAGCGTTGGTCACGCGCTTTGGGCGGGACGTGCTCGAACGGCCTGGCGTCAAGGCGGTCGTGCTGCTGATCGGTATCAACGACATTAACTTTGCGGCGATGCCGGCGCGCAATGGTCTCGACTGTGATTTCCCGCATGCTGCGGTGACGGCCGCCGACCTCATCTCGGGCTATCAGCGCGTCATCGCGGCCGCGCGGCATGCTGGAGTGAAGGTGTTCGGCGGAACGTTGACGCCTGCGGCGCTTGCGCCGGAGCGCGAAAACATCCGGCTCGCCGTGAACCAGTGGATCCGCTCAAGCCATGCGTTCGACGGTGTCGTGGACTTCGACGCCGCATTGCGCGATCCGGCGCTGCCGGCCCGTCTGCAGCGCCAATACGATAGCGGCGACCACATTCATCCGAGCGATGCCGGTTACGCGGCGATGGCCGGCGCCATTCCCACCGGCGCGATCGTAACTTCGGCGGGCAGGTGAGCCGTAAGCCGCCAAAAAGTTTCGAGCGAACCCTTGTCATCAGGCCGTGCGTGACCTAGTATTCCGCTCCTCCTCTATGAACGGGGAGCCGCGGCGGAAACCAGCGGCAATGGCGTGAACGTAGTTTTAAGCGAAAGCGAAAAAATACAGTTGACGAACCATGAAAGAGCCTTCATAATCTCGTTTCTCTGCTGCTGATGCAGCAACGCAGAACGAAGCGGTGCCGGGTAGTTGAAGCAGGCGCTGTTGAGTGTGCGAACCGATCTTTAAAAACTAGCAGCCGATAAGTGTGGGCGCTTGATGCGCGACGCGAGCCGGGTTCTTCGGAATCTGGCGCAAAGCGAAAGTATCAAGTCTCACACAGTAATGAAAGGAAGGTTTTTCTGTCGAGAGATGGAAAGATCATTCGTCAGTACGTTGAGTGAGCGACCGGTTGTGAAAGCAACCGAAAACAGTAACAGGTTTGAACTGAAGAGTTTGATCCTGGCTCAGATTGAACGCTGGCGGCATGCCTTACACATGCAAGTCGGACGGCAGCGCGGGCTTCGGCCTGGCGGCGAGTGGCGAAC
>NZ_JAEUAV010000002.1 GCF_019511605.1 Paraburkholderia phenoliruptrix
CCCCTGCGCCCCCTGCGCCCCCTGCGCCGGCGGGCCGCTTGCGTCTGGTTCTTCAGCGCTCGCACGGGTGGCGGTGCAAAGCTCAAGCAGCCCGCTGCGCCTTCACTACGGTCTGCCGGTATAGCCCGGAGATCAGATCGACCTGCGTAATCATGCCGACTACATGTCCGGTTGCATCCAGCACGGGAATATGGTGGTGGCCGTAGTTCGCGAACATTGGTACGAGGTCGGTGATCGGCGCGTTCGCTTTGACAGTGCGCACGTCGTTGGTCATCACGTTGCCTACGGTTGGCGCACGCAATGCGTCGCCGCGCAGCCAGCCGTCTATGTAAGTCATGAACGGCGCGAACTGGCCAAAGATTCGTTTGTCCACCAGGTCCGCGCGCGTCACGATGCCGAGCAAAGTGCGGTCCGCGTCGATAACCGGCAGCGCCTTCACCTTGTTGCGCTTGAGCAGCGCCCACGCCGAGACCGCGCGCGTGGTGGGCGAGACTGACACGACGTGCCGCGACATGATGTTCTCGCAGGTCAGTTCGTTGAAGCTGCGCGAGAACGCCTGAAGCTGCGTTTCGCGCAGCAGGGATTCGAGGTCGTCTGGGTCGATGTCGAGCATTTCACTGCGGCGCCTGAGCACTGCTTCCAGATCGGCGCGGGTGAAGCCCGCACGCGCGTCGGCTTCGGCCGCCTTGCCCGCCGCGCCGCGCGCCGCGCGGGCCGAGTGTGGATAGCGGTGGCCGGTCGCCGCGTGATAGGCGAGGGCGGCGGCAAGCAGCGCGGCGGACTGTATCGCGATCGGCTCCAGCACGAAACGGTAGCCGAGCGCATGAATGGCCGGGCCGCCTAACACGGCGGTCAACGCCACCGCCCCTGACGGCGGGTGCACACAGCGAAGCGCGAACATGCCGCAAATGGCGAGCGCAACGGCAAGGGCGGCCGCCAGTGTCGGGTCGGCAATGACGTTTGCGCAGGTTACGCCGATGGTCGCCGAAACCAGATTCCCACCGATGATGGACCACGGTTGCGCGAGCGGACTTGCCGGTACCGCGAAGAGCAGCACCGCAGACGCGCCCATGGGTGCAACCAGCAGAGGAATGTTCGCGCCGGGCCCGAGCAGCAAATACATCGAGCCGCCCGTAAACGCAATGCCGAGCAGCGCTCCAAGACATGAACGCGCGCGCTCCTGCCATTGCACGGTGACGGGTACGGGAATGAAGCTGGCCAGCCAGCGCAGGATAGGTGAGCGGGACAAGGTGCTGAAAAAAGAGGGAGTGAGCGGATCGTGCTGGACAGTGAAGATACCGGGAAAACGCGTATGAACGCGAATACCGTCTGGTCATAATTATATGCCAATATGATATAAAAGCGCGGCGCGCCTGTGGCGGCAGTAACGCGCGATGAGCGCCTGCCGCAAAGCGACATATACTGAATTGCGTGAAGTACACCGGTCTTCCAGCCTGCATGCATTGCGCTCAATGCATGACCGGGCGCACCAACAGGAGAGCGACATGTCGGCCTTCAGGCGCATTCTTCTCTGTTATGACGGCACACGCCAAGGGCAGCATGCGCTTGCCGACGGCGCCCGTCTCGCACAGCAACTCGCGGCGCAAGTGCATGTGCTTTCCGTCGTCAATAGTTCAGCCTGGGTGCAGGGCGCGGATATGACGTCCGCCATACCGGTGGATATCATCAACGACTCTGTTAAAAGCGTGCTCGAAGAAGGACTGAAAAAACTGGCCGCAAAAGGTGTACACGCAACTGGGCACTTTGCGATCGGCGATCCGCTGGATCAGATTCCGCACTTCGCGAAGGAACTGAACGTCGATCTGATCGTGGTGGGGCATCACCGTGCCGGCAGGCTCGCGCGATGGTGGGCTGGCAGGACCGACGGCCTGTTGCTGGACAGAGTGAGTTGCAGCGTGCTCGTGACGATGGGTCCGGAAACCGCAGCGCCAATCGAAGCGGACAGAGACAAAGGCGAGACATCGGCTCCAGGTGAAACTGCACCGTGAACGGAGCAGTCATAAGCGGGCACTCCGGCATGCGCCAAAAAGAACTGTTTCAACTGACGTGCTATTCGCCGTTCGCATGTTCGACTTCTTTGACCGGATCGATCGCAGTGTTGCCGGCATACATGTAGCTGCGGTTGTACGGATAGTCGCTGCGGGCCCCGGGCATGCGGTCCGCTGAACTGTCGTCTGTCGACACGCACTCCGCCGGACGCGCTGCGAGTATCTGGAAGAGCGAAGTCCAGCCGTGTTCGAATCCCATTGCGGACCCGGCGAGATACAGCCGGTATGCGCGAATGATTTTCTCGGCGTCATTGCCCAGAACGCGGCGAGCTTCGTCGAGCCGCGCTTCCAGCGCATCCGCCCAATGCCATAGCGTGCGCGCGTAGTGCGGACGCAGGCATTCGGCGTCGACGGGTTCCAGATTGCCGCGTGTCATTGCATCCATCATCACGCTCACATGCACGAGCTGGCCGCCGGGAAAAATGTACCGGTCGATGAACTCGCCCATGCCGCCGCCCACTTCGCCGTTCTCGACGCCGCCGGCCGTAATGCTGTGATTCATCATGAGACCGCCGGGCCGCAGCAGCCGCCGCATTTTCGCAAAGTAAGAAGGCAGGTTGGGCCGGCCGACGTGCTCGCACATGCCAACCGAAGCGATCTTGTCGAAAGGCGCGGATTCGTCGACATCGCGATAGTCCTGGAGCAGCATTTTCACGCGCCCTTGCAGTCCCTTTTCGTCGATGAGCCGGTTGACGTACGCATGCTGGTTTCTCGACAGCGTGATGCCGGTCGCGTTCACGCCATAATGTTCAGCAGCCCACAGCAACAGTGCGCCCCAACCTGCGCCGATGTCCAGAAAGCGCTCGCCGGAGCGCAGCATCAGCTTCTTGCAGATGTGGTCGAGCTTTGCCTGCTGGGCTTCGGCAAGCGACATATCCGGCGAAGAAAAGTAAGCACACGAGTAGACGCGCAACGGGTCGAGCCATAGCGCGTAGAAATCGTCGGAGATATCGTAGTGATGCTGGATTTGCGCGGCGTCCTTTGCGCGGCTGTGGTGCGTGCGCTCCCAGATCGCGCGGCGCGTGCGGCTCACGCGGCCGAGAAGCCAGCCGTGCGTTTCGTGAGTGGGATCGCCGCGCAGCAGCGCGGGCGCGGCCGCCATCAGATCGTGCAGATTGCCCTGAATGTCCAGCCGGCCTTCCACGTAGTCTTGCGCGAGGCGCCCGATCGCTCCCTGCCGCAAATGCAGCAGCGCCCGCATGTCGCGAATCTCGAACAGCAGGCGTGGCTCTCGTGAGCCAATGCGCTGACCGTCGGGCAGGGCGACCGAGCAGGGCACCGGCACGCCAGCAATCCGTTGCTCGGCGGGCGAACGCAAAAGGCTCCAGAGCATCATGGCGTCGATCCCTTGCAAAAACGGCCGCGTTTCTGCCGAACATCATTCATGCCGTCACAATCAGTTCCGCGACGACGGCAGCGCGCCGCGTAGTTCAATCACTAGGCGGTGCAATGACATTTAGCTATCCGGATTTTTACCGACGTTCGCAAGCTGCGATGCCCATCAGATCATTCCCTGCCGTGGGGCGCGCGCTGGATTCCACAGCCGACGGGGCCACACGGCATCCCGAACAGGTTCTTTAGTGTGCATTTCCCCCAATTGCAAAGCTTTCATTGCAGTGACACGATGCTTACACATGCCGAACGCCAACGGGGACGTTCCGGCGCTTTTCATCAGACGTCGATACATCATGCAGCGCAGGCGCCTTGTAATCGCGGCATTGGGCATGGCAGGCATCGCTGGCATGCCGGGCTCGCCGCGGGCCATGCCGACAACCGGCTTCGACATCGTGCATCCGCGCGTCCGTACCGGTGGCGAGGCACGTGCGACGTTCGCCCTCGCGGTGCTGGAACTGGCGATGAAAACGGCCAACGTCCCCTACACGATTCGTCAGGCGGATGTCGCGATGGAGCGTGGTCGCGCTCTGGCCGAGCTCGCCGGGGGCAACTCGATCAACCTTCTGTGGACCAGCATGGACAGCCGCGCGGAAACCGGCCTTAACGTGGTCCGTATTCCAGTGAACCGCGGTCTGATTGGATACCGCGTGTTCATCATAAGGAAGGACCGGCAACCTGAGTTCGACCGCGTCGACGATCTCGCTGACCTGCGGCGTCTGACAGCGGGCCAGGGACTTGGCTGGGTCGACACGGACATCTTGCTCGACGCCGGCCTGAAAGTGGAAACGTCCAGTACCGACACGCTGTTTGCGATGACACGCGCCGGGCGAGTCGACTATTACCCCCGGGGTTTGATCGAGGCATTTCCTGAAATGGAAGCACGCGACCAGACCGACCCTGAATTGACAGTGGAAAAACGTTTGCTGCTGAAATACCGCTCCGATTTCATCTTTTATGTTGCCCGTAGCGCCCCTGCATTGGCGTGGACCATCGAGCGCGGGTTCACCGCGGCTTATAGAAACGGCTCGTATCTGCGGCTTTTCAATACCCATCCGGTCATTCAGAACGCGCTGACGCAAAGCAGGTTGCGCGAGCGCCGAGTGATCGAAGTGGACAATCGCTATCTGTCCGCGGCCGACCGCGAGATTCCGCAAGAGTATTGGATGCAGTGGCCAACTGCGGCGCAAAGCCGTTAGGGGTCGCAAGCTTGCGCAGGGGTCAGGATTTCCTTACGCTGAAATCGGGATACCCTTGGTGGATTCTGCGTGCTGCCTGACTGTTGCGCGACGGCCTTCGTTCTATGATTGGGGCGTCAAAATGGGCCAACCGGATGAGCAGAAATGATTCAGTATCTGTCGCAGCGCGAAAACGAGGTGGAGCATATCAATTCGATCTGCTTCCGGCTATTCGATATCTGGTGTGAACGGCGTTGCGTGACGCCGCTGGGGTATCTGATGCATTGCTGGCCGCTGGTGGATAGCGGACCAAAGGCTGTCCGGCGGGTCGGCGAAACGCTGCGGGAGTTGCGCAAGTGGCATCAGGCGGAACTCGATAGCGACGTCGCCGCCATGCTGCGGGAGCTCTCCGATTGCGTGGACGAGGTGCTGCTGCGCGTCGTTCCAGAACCGCCCGCGCTAAGGGGCATCCGGTTGTCTTCGTGAATCGCCTCCGGCAGGTCGGACACGCAAACTGGCAACGCTCTAGCATGGCGTCATAACCAGGCATTGGCCGTTTCTCGAACGCGCGTGCCGAAAAACAGCAGTCGCATGTCCAACGCGTGCACTGCGAACTGGCAACACCATGCTCGCGGGGGCAATATGGCTGTCAACCTCAACGGAGAGTCGCGGTATCCGCTCAGGCGGTTGCGGCACAGTGTCGTGCTTCGGCTTCTGGCGATCACCATTCTGTTTAGTTGCGTGCTCACCTTGTTGTTGACCGCGCTGCAGATCGAGCGAGACTACAGCGCGGGCATCGCGCTGATCGAGAACCGTCTCGCGGACATCGACAAAAGCTACCGCGACAGCCTTGGCGAGGCCCTGTGGCGGCTCGACGAGGCGCAACTGCGGCTGGAACTCGGGGGCATTGTGCGCCTGGCGGATGTCAGCACCGCTCAGGTGCGGCAGTCCGGCAGCGGCGCGGCTCCCTTGCTGGTGTCTGCCGGCCAGCCGGCAAGTGGCCCCGCCATCGCGCGGGATTACCCGCTCGTGCATCGGGTGCTGGGCAAAGAAGAACGCATTGGCACTCTGCATGTTCAGGCAACGTTGACCGATCTGTACGACGATCTGACCCACACGGCACTGCTCATTCTCGTCACACAGGCCGCCAACATC
Organism: Paraburkholderia phenoliruptrix; assembly: GCF_019511605.1. Taxonomy (GTDB): domain Bacteria; phylum Pseudomonadota; class Gammaproteobacteria; order Burkholderiales; family Burkholderiaceae; genus Paraburkholderia; species Paraburkholderia phenoliruptrix_A. The sequence goes on from NZ_JAEUAV010000002.1 coordinate 5,795, forward strand.
TTTCTCGTTTCGCTTTTTGTGTTCTACATTTTGACGCGGCTCGTCACGCGTCATCTGATGGTGCTCGCGCAAACCGTCGAAGACTACGACTTTCGCGAGCCGGCCGAGCCCTTGAAGCTGAACCGGCGCGCGCCGCGCGAGCCCGACGAACTCGAGCGCGTAGTCACCGCCTTCAATTCGATGGGCGCGCGACTGCACCGTGCATACCTCGACGAGCGCGATGCGGCGGCGGAACGCGAAGCGCGCCGCTCGGCGGAAGCGGCCAATCGCGCAAAAGCCGAGTTCCTCGCGAATATGAGCCACGAACTGCGCACGCCCCTGAACGCGATTCTGGGTTATGCGCAGATCTTGCGACGCGACGCGAGCCTGAGCGCAGGTCATCGCGAACGCGTCGGCGTCATTCAACGCAGCGGCGAACATCTGCTCGCACTGATCGGCGACGCACTGGACTTTGCCCGAATAGAAGCCGGCCGTCTGCGCATCGAGATGAACGACGTGCCGCTTGCCGGCACGCTCGACGTCATTCGCGAGATCATCGAAGTGAAGGTGGCGCAAAAGCACGTCGATTTTGTCTGGCGTGTCGCGCCGGATGTGCCCGACGCCGTGCGCGCGGACGAGCGGCGCTTGCGACAGGTGCTGCTCAATCTGCTTGCGAACGCATTCAATTTTACCGATCAGGGAAGCGTGAGCCTGCTGATCGAAATGAGCGCGTCAGGCAAGGTCTGTTTCGAAGTGCGAGATACCGGCATTGGCATGGATGCGGATCAGTTCCAGACCATTTTCGAGCCGTTCGAACAGATCGTGCATACGGAACGCGGCACGAGCGGCACCGGGCTCGGCCTCACCATCAGTCAGCAGTTTCTTCGCGCAATGGGCAGCGAAATTCATTTGCAGAGCCAGCCGGGCCGCGGCAGTGTATTCTGGTTCGAACTGGAACCCGCGGCGGGCGCGCCGCCTGCCGCGCGCGCCGCAGTCGCCGAGCCGCGCATGACGACGGGCTACAAGGGAGCGCGCCGCAAGGTGCTGGTGATCGACGACGTCGCGATGAACCGCGCGTTAATGGTCGATTTTCTCGGCCACCTTGGCTTTCAGATCGTCGAGGCGACAGGTGGCCGGCAAGGGCTCGCCAAAACCTTGAGCGAGCGCCCGGCGCTGATCGTGACCGACATCGTGATGGCGGATATGGACGGACTCGAAACGACCCGCAGATTGCGGCAGATTCCCGGCTTCGCGCAGGTGCCGGTAATTGCGACCTCCGCAAGTCCCTCCGGTGCCGACGAGCAGCGCAGTCTGCAGGCGGGCGCCAATGCGTTCCTTCCCAAGCCGATTGATTTCGACAAACTGCTCGCGCAGATTGCGCGTTTGCTGGATCTCGAATGGACCTACGCGCACGCAGAAAAATTGCAACGCGCGCCCGAGGTGTCGAATGGAGCGTTTGCGGCCGTGCCGGACAAGGAACTGCAGCAATTGCATCTGCTCGCCCGTCTTGGCGACATGCAGGAAATCGCGCTGTGGGCGGAGCGCGTCGCGAAGCACGGCCCGCAATATCAGGCGTTCACCACGCGCATTCTTTCTCTCGCCAAAGGCTATCAGTCGAAGGCGCTGCTGCATCTGGTCGAGGAGCAACTGGAAAGCAGGACGGTCCGATGAACGAGATGTCCTTGCCCGACGACGAATCGCCCACCGTATTGATCGCGGACGACAATCCCGCGAATCTTGCTGTCGTCGTGGAAAGCCTGGTGGCGCGCGGCTTCCGGGTGCTGGTCGCGCTCGACGGTCCGGAGGCGATCCAGCGCGCGCAATTCTCGCAGCCCGATCTGATTCTGCTCGACGTGAGAATGCCCGGCATCGATGGTTTCGAAACCTGCCGGCGCCTGAAATCCGATGAGCGCACGCGCAACATCGCAGTGATCTTCATGACTTCGCTCACCGGCAGCGAGGACATGGTCGAAGGCTTCTCGGCGGGCGGTGTCGATTATCTGACCAAGCCCGTGCACGTCGACGAAATGATGGCCCGCATCAGCACCCATCTCGCGCTAAGAGGCATGCACCAGAAGCTGATCGCGCAGAACCGCCAGTTGCAGGAAGAGGTACTGGTGCGCAAGCGGGCCGAGGCCGCGTTGTCGCGGGTACGCGACGGGCTCGAGGCAAGCGTCGCGCAGCGCACGGATGAACTGGCGCGGGCCAATGCCACGCTGCAGTCGCAAATCGAGGAACGGCGACGCGCGCAAGCGCAGCTCCTCGCGAGCGAGTTCCGCTTCCGCACCATCGTGGAGACGAGTCCGGTGCCGCTTTGCATCACGTCGATGCCCGAGGGGTACATTCTGTACACGAACAAGCCGCTGCGCGAACTGTTCGGCGTCGACTACGTGACCACGCATGTGGCCAATATTGGCGAATTGTATGCGGACCCCACGGATCGCGACCGGCTTGTCGAGCAGTTGCGTAACGAAGGCAGTTTTCGCAATACCGAAGTGAAGTTCAGGCGACCGGACGGCACTGTGTTCTGGGCCATGGCAACCGCGCGTGTCGCAACATACGACGATGCACCCGCCATCTTCGTCGGGCTGAACGACATTACGGAGCCCAAGCGGATCGAGCAGGAACTGGTGGAGTCGCGCGAGCAATTGCGTGAATTGTCCGCGTATATGGAGGCCATTCGCGAGGAGGAGAGAAAGCGCATCGCGATGGAAATTCACGACGAACTGGGCCAGCTTCTCACCGCATTGAAAATGGATGTCTCGCTCCTGAAGATGCGTCTTCCGGGCGACCAGGAAGTGGCAAAGCGGGCCGACGACATGCGCGAGCTGGTCGAAAAAACCATATGGATGGTGCGCAATGTCGCGAGCCATTTGCGGCCCGCCGCGCTCAACTACGGTATTGTGTCCGCGCTCGAATGGCTCGTCGACGATTTCGGACGGCGCAGCGGGCTGGCCTGCCAGTTCCGGCTGAACGGCGGCGAACCGGTGCTTTCCGATGCACACGCAACCGCGATGTTTCGCATCGTGCAGGCTTCGCTCACCAATGTCGCCCGCCACGCCCGCGCGACGCGCGCGGACGTCACGCTCACGAGCACTTCAACGGCACTCGATCTGCACGTGAGCGACGACGGCTGCGGTTTCGATCAGGAAGCCGCGCGCAGGGACTATTCTTATGGGTTGCTCGGCATGAGCGAGCGGGCACGTTTGATCGGCGGCACGTTGCTGATCGACAGCGCGCCGGGCACGGGCACCTCGGTTTCGATTCATATACCGCTTAACAACGGGCTCCACACATGATCAACCTCTTGATTGCCGACGATCACCCGCTGGTGCGCGGAGGTCTCAAGCAGATCATCGAAACCACGCCCGATATCGTGGTGGCGGGGGAAGCAGCGCAAGGCTCCGAAGTCATCGAGAAACTGCGCACCTGTCAGGTGGATCTGCTGTTGCTCGACATGACAATGCCGGGCATTAGCGGCGTGGACCTGATCCGGCGCGTGCGCGCCGAGCGTCCGTCGCTGCCGCTGCTCGTGCTGAGCATCCATAACGAGGCACAGGTCGTCTCGCGCGCGTTGCGTGCGGGCGCAACGGGTTATGTCACGAAAGACAGCAACCCGGACGTATTGCTTGCGGCAATTCGCAGGCTGGCGGAAGGCGGCCGTTTCATCGACCCGAAACTGGTTGAAGGAATCGTGTTCGAAACTTATTCGGGCGACGCCCCGCCGCACGAAATTCTTTCGGACCGCGAGTTCCAGGTGCTGCAAATGCTCGCACTCGGCAAGAGCCTGAATGAAATAGCAGAAGCGTTTGCGCTTAGCGCGAAAACCATCAGCACGCACAAGATGCGGCTCATGCAGAAGCTCGGGCTGGCCAATAATGCAGACCTGATCCGCTACGCGATCCGGCACGGTCTGGTGGCCGAATAGGTAATCGTGACACGTCAGGAAAACCTGAATCGCAAAGCAGGCAATCCTGAACCTACATTCGGCCGCCGCCGATGGAAGCATTGCCACCGCACTCCTACGATGCATGATGGGAACCGGCGGAGGACATATGGCGGCGTCAGAGCAATCATTGCGCGAACTCATCGAGAAGCGGCCTGATGCGACGGGCGCGGCATGGGCGGCGTGCGCACGGTCGGACATGAGAACAACTACCACGGTCGCCTGGGCCACTAGCTGCGTGACGGAGGCTGAATCATGACCCAGCATGAATGGGGTTGGGCGTCGCCGGAAGTGCTGGCGCTGCGTATGTGGATGAGTGTGTGGTACGACCATGCTGTCGTGTCGGGCTTCATTCGCGCGCCATTCGAACTGAATGACGCCGACGCGGAACGGCTCGAAGGTTATTTCAGTCTCGGGCTCACGCCCGAGGAAGGCGCTGTCGTATTTTTTTCCAAATCACACTGATTCGGTCTTCAAAGCGTTCTCTCTCCCAGCGGTTTGGTTTAGCATCGGTGCCATTTCATATGAAGAACTCGAGACATGGCACTTATCGCTCGCAACCTGCTCGGCATTGCCGTATTGCTGCTGATCGCCTTTATCTTTTCCACTAACCGGCGCGCCATTCGCTTACGGACTGTAAGTAGCGCGTTACTCGCGCAAATCTGTATCGGCGCCTTCATTCTGTTCGTACCGCTTGGCAAGACGATTCTGGCGGCCGCGGCGGCCGGCGTGAACAACGTGCTTGGCTATGGAAATGCCGGCATCGAATTCCTGTTCGGCGGACTCGTGCAGGCGAAGATGTTCGAGGTATTCGGCAACGGGGGTTTCGTGTTCGCGGTGCGCGTGCTGCCGGCCATTATCTTCGTTACCGCGTTGATATCCGTGCTGTACTACCTCGGCGTCATGCGCTGGATCGTGATCGTGCTCGGCACGGTCTTCCAGAAACTGCTCGGCGTGTCGAAGCTCGAATCGTTTTCCGCCGTCACGACCATCTTTCTCGGGCAGAGCGAAATGCCCGCAGTGGTCAAACCGTTTACCCGCGACATGACGGGCGCCGAACTGTTCGCGGTGATGTCGAGCGGCATGGCCGCGGTGGCGGGCTCCGTGCTGGCAGGTTATGCGGGACTGGGCGTGCGCATCGAATATCTGCTGGCGGCGTCGTTCATGGCGGTGCCCGGTGGACTGCTGTTCGCAAAGATCATTCATCCGTCGACGGAAGCAAGCCGCGTGCATCTCGACAATCTCAACTTCGACGAGAAGCGTCCCGCGAACGTGATCGAGGCCGCGAGTTCGGGCGCCACGGTGGGACTCAAGATCGCGGTGATGGTGGGCGCCATGCTGATCGCGTTCGTCGGGCTCATTGCGTTGCTCAACGGACTGGTGGGCGGCATAGGCGGGTGGTTCGGCCGCCCGGATCTGTCCATGCAATCTATTCTCGGCGTGGTGTTTGCACCGCTCGCCTGGCTGATCGGCGTGCCGTGGAGCGAGGCGGCGATTGCCGGCAACTTTCTCGGTCAGAAAATCATTCTCAACGAGTTCGTTGCCTACGCATCGTTGTCGCCCTATCTGAAGGATGCCGCGAGCGTGAGCGCGGCGGGCCTGCACGCGCTCGATCCGCGCACCCTTGCTATCCTTTCGTTTGCGTTATGCGGCTTTGCGAACTTTGCGTCCATTGCCGTGCTGACCGGCGGCTTTAGCGCCGTCGCACCGCAACGCCGCGCGGAGGTCGCGCGTTACGGCTTGCGTGTGGTGCTCGCGGCAACGCTCTCCAACCTGATGAGCGCGACTATCGCGGGCATGTTCATTACGCTCAATTGAGTCGAGGACATCTGCATGGACATGGAACAATTGCTGCAGCGCGCCGGCGCTGCACGAGAAAAGGCCTACGCGCCGTATTCGAAATTCAAGGTGGGCGCCGCTTTGCTCACAAAGGACGGACACGTGTTCGACGGTTGCAACGTCGAAAACGCGTCGTACGGTTTGTGCAATTGCGCTGAACGTACAGCGTTTTTCAGTGCGATTGCAGCAGGCTACCGGCGCGATCAGTTTGCCGCCCTGGCAGTGGTCGGCGATACCGAAGGGCCGATTGCGCCATGCGGCGCGTGCCGTCAGGTGATCATCGAACTGGGAGGCCCAGAGCTGCCGATTCGCCTTGGCAATCTGCAAGGCGCGGTGCGCGACACGACCGCGCGCGAACAACTGCCGGACGCCTTCTATCTATGACCACGCACAAGGTGATTTACGACACCGACCCAGGTGTCGACGATGCAATGGCGCTCGTGTTCCAGGCGCTGCATCCGGATATCGAACTGCTCGGGCTGACCAGCGTGTTCGGCAACGCGACAATCGAAACGACCACGCATAACGCGCGTTTTCTCGCGGGCCGTTTCGCGCCCGGCGTGCCGGTCGCGCAGGGTGCCGGCGCGCCGCTCAAACGCGCGGCGCCGCAGCCGCTCGCATGGATTCACGGCGACAACGGCCTCGGCAACATGGTGCTGGACAACTCAGCCGCTGCACCGCTGGATTCGCGGCCCGCGCACCGATTCATTATCGACACCGTGCGCGCGCATCCTGGCGAGGTCACGTTGCTGGCAGTCGGCCCGCTCACCAATCTCGCCCTCGCGCTCGCCGACGATCCGCACATTGCGCCGCTCGTTAAGCAGGTGGTGATCATGGGCGGCGCGTTCGGCACCGACGGCGTATCCGGCAACGTTACGCCCGCAGCCGAGGCGAACATTCTGGGCGACCCCGACGCCGCGGACATCGTATTTGGTGCGCGTTGGCCGGTAACTATCGTCGGGCTGGACGTCACGCAGCGCACGGTGATGAGCCAGGACTATCTTGCGTCGATCCGCGATCGCGGCGGTGCGGCGGGCCGCTTCGTCTGGGACGTGTCGAGGCACTACGAGGCATTCCACCAGCAAAGCGCGCAGCTAAAGGGCATTTACGTGCACGATTCGTCCGCAGTGGCATATGTGCTGGCGCCGCATCTGTACACCACGCGCAGCGGTCCTGTGCGTGTGTTGACCGAGGGCATCGCGGTCGGGCAGACCATCCAGAAACCCTCCACCATGCCGGTGCCCGCGCCCGCCTGGGACGAGCGGCCCGCATGCAAGGTATGTGTCGGCGTAGACGTTCCCGGCATGCTCGCGCTGTACGAGGCAACGCTTTGCGCGAAGCCGTGACTGCCTGGGCGATGAATTAACGCAGGACGCAGAATGTAGGCACGCGCGCCGCGCATCGTCGAGCACGCGTCGTCGCGCGGCGCGGCAGCACTCAGCCTGCGTGTCTGACCGATGTAGTGCGCCAATCTTTGCTACATTGCTTCGAGGACCACATTCATTATTCGAGAGGCCAAAGATGCGGATTCTGGTTGTAGGGGCAGGCGCCGTGGGCGGTTACTTCGGCGGACGGCTTGCAGCGGCGGGACAGGACGTGACTTTTCTGGTGCGCGCTGGCCGGGCGGAAAAGCTTCAGCGCGACGGACTGGTGATCCGAAGCCCGCGCGGCGACCTCACGCTGCATGACGTCAAGACGATCCTGGCCGGCGTGAGCGCCGAACCGTTCGACCTCGTGCTGCTGAGCTGCAAGGCATACAGTCTCGACGACGCAATCGATTCGTTCGCACCGCTCGTCGGCGAATCGACACTGATTCTGCCGATGCTCAACGGCATGCGGCATATCGACGTGCTCACGCAAAAGTTCGGCGAAGCACGCGTACTCGGCGGCCAATGCGTGATAGCCGCAACGCTCAACGCCGACCAGCAGATCGTGCATCTGAACGACATGCACGCGGTCACGTTCGGCGAACTGGCGGGCGGCGTTTCCGAACGCGTGCAGGCGATTGCCGACGCAATGGCCGATGCCAATTTCGACGTGGCCGTCAGCGAAAACATTCTGCTGCGCATGTGGGAAAAGTGGGTGTTCCTTGCCACGCTCGCGGCGAGCACGTGTTTGATGCGCGGCTCCATCGGCGACATTCTTGCCGCGCCCGACGGCAGGCGCGTGATCGAAACGCTGTTGCGCGAAGCACGCGCGGTGGCGCAGCAGAGCGGCTTCGTCATGGCGCCGGATTTCGATGTGCGCGCCGCGCAAACGCTGTTTACGCCGTCGCCGCTCACGGCCTCCATGTTGCGCGACGTGGAAAACCACTCGCACACCGAAGCGGATCATATTCTCGGCGATCTGATTTCGCGCGGCGGCAAGGCGCAAAAGACCGAGCAAGGTTTGTCGCTACTGCGTATCGCCTATAGCCATCTGAAGACGTATGAAGCGAGGCAAACGCGTACGTCCTGAAGTAACGGGCGACAAGTTCTGAGTCGTCGCTTCGCGACCGGAGGTGAACATGCCGGCTCCAATCGGATCAGTGCCCGCGCTGAGCGCCGCGTCGGCCACTATCTTCTCGATCGGTATTGCGTTTCTCGGCTATTGGGGAATGTATGAGCCGACGCACTGGCGCGCAGCGGATGTGGTCGTGTTTATCCTTGCCTTGATCGGCTTTGGTTGCCTCGGGCTGGTGCCGTGGGTGGCCACGACGCCAGTCGAGCCGGAAACCAGCGACGCGAAGATACGCGTGGCGCGGCATCTGTTTCTGGCGGGCGTAGCGGCGATCTGGCTTGCGGTGGCCGTGTCGGTGGTCTTTTGAGCAGACAGTTGCCGGAAAACGCGCGCCTTGCTGCAACGGCAAGGCGCGCGTTTTCGTTCAGATCAGAACTGCGCGTTCAACGCTCGATCTGCCGGTTCCAGCGCGTATCCCACTGCGCGCGATGCGCGTTGATCGTGTCCCAGTCGACCACCGTGACTTTGCGCACGAGGTCTTCGAGATTGCCGAGGCTTTGCTGCATGGCCGGCGTCATTTTCGCGAGGCGGTTGGTCGGGATCTGTTTGCCCGCTTCGGCGGCTTTGGTCTGCGCCGGCGCGGACAACAGGAACTGTGCGAGCTTTTGCGCAAGCTGCGGGTCAGGGTTGTTGTTCACCACGCACAGGTCAACCAGCAGCAGCACCGGACCTTCCTTCGGATTGACATAGCCGACCGGAATGCCCTTGTCGGACAGATCGCCGACGGCAGTCGGCGTCAACGGAAAGAGGCCTGCTTCGCCGGTCTGCACCATTTCCGAAATCTTCGCCGAGTTCGGCACGTATTCGACCACGTTCGGCCCCACGGTGCTCGCCCATTTCGTGAAGCCAGGCTCGACGTTCTGCTCGCTGCCGCCCATCAAACGGTTGATGGCGAGAAAGCCGTGCAGGCCGAATGTGCTGCTCGACGCGGACTGGAACACCACCTTGCCTTTGTACTTGGGATCGGCGAAATCCATCCATGAAGTGGGCGGCGCCCAGCCTTTCTCGGCAAACAGCTTCTTGTTGTACGCAATGCCCGTCATGCCGAGCTGCACGCCTGCGCCCATGTCGTCTTTCATGCGCGCGAACGGATAGAGTTCCTTAAGGACCGGCGAGTCGTCGAGCTTCTTGCATACGCCCATGCTGACCGCGCGCGCCATCACGCCATCGTCAAGAAAGACCACGTGAATCTGCGGATTCGCCTTGTTGGCGAGCAGCTTCGCGAGAATGTCCGACGACGTGCCCGGCACCACAACTACTTTCACGTTGTTAGCCTTTTCGAACTCCGGCAGCACCTGACTCGTATAGGCCTTCTCCATCGGCCCGCCATTCATGCCGATGTAGATTGTTTTTGTCTGCGACCAGGCCGGTGCGGCGGCACCGAAGGCACACAATGCGGCCAGTGCCGCGATCGTCCTGAACAGTTTCATTGTTGATCTCCTGCTTTGATGAATGTGGGTTTTCAGGCGTGGTTCAAAGCGATAGACGAAGCAGCAAGCTGCCCGAAGCGGCCAATCGAAAAAGCGTCGAGAGGCGTGGCCGTGGCGCCGTCGATAACGAGATCGGCGAGCACTTCGCCGACGCCGGGCGCGAGCAGAAAGCCCCCGCCCGAAAAACCGAATGCATGCAAAAGACGCGGCACCGCGCGGCTCGAACCGATAATCGGGTTGTTGTCGGGCGTCTCGCCCTCCACGCCGCTCCACGTGCGGATCAGCAATGCCTCGCGCAACTGGGGCAGCAACGCGCAGGCGTCGCGCATCACGGCGCGCGTGGTTTCCGTCGACGGCCGGCCATATTCGCCGTCGCCACTGCCGCGTCCGCCGCCAATGACACAATTGCCGCGCGCCACTTGCCGCGCGTAGATGCCGCCGCCGTACACGCCGAGGTTGTGCGTGATGAATAGCGGCAGCGGTTCGGTGACCCACATGTTCGGGTAGATCGGCTTCATCGGCGCGCGCTCGCCGAAGTAGCCCGCTACGGTGTTGGCCCATGCGCCGGCGCAATTGATGAGCCAGTCCGCGCTAACGTGCGTGTCGCCCGCGCGCATGTGAAAGCGTCTGCCGTCGTGACGAATGTCGGCCAGTTCGGTCTGCTCGCGCACGTCCGCGCCCGCTGCACGCGCGGCGCGCGCGAATGCCGGCGACACCAGCCGCGGATTCGCGTGACCGTCGCTCGCGCACAACGAGCCTCCGATAGCCGCCTTACCGAGCCACGGATAGCGCCGGCGAAACGATTCGCCGCTCAGCAATTGCGCATGCAGTCCGTAATCGCGCGCCATCTCGGCCCATTGCTCGAGCGCGGCGAGGTCGCTTTCGCTGCGCGCAAGACGCAAATGTCCGGACACGGTGAATTCGCCGTCTATGCCGATCAACTCCGGCAAGCGGCTCCAGATGCGCCGCGCGCGCATGGCGAGCGGCATCTGTTCGACCGGGCGGCCCTGGCAGCGCACGCCGCCGTAATTCACGCCGCTTGCCTGCGCGCCGCAAAAACGCCGCTCGAACAGGCCGACGCGCAAGCCGCGCTTCGCGAGCGCGAGCGCCGCCGACGAACCGACGAGCCCGCCGCCTGCAATCGCCACGTCGTAGTGCACGGCGTCACTCATCGCGCGCCTCCTCGGGAACTTCAGCAACGTCGTCCGCATACAGCGCAGGCGAGAGCGGAATCGGCTTGATGGGCGGCTGGCTGCGCAAGCGGCCTACCGCTTCGAGAGGACGGCCGGTTTCGTGCGCAAGGAGTTGCAACGCCGCTTCGCCGCACATGCGGCCCTGGCAGCGTCCCATGCCGACGCGGGTGAACGCCTTCAGGCGGTTGATCTCGTTGGCCTCGCCGTCGCGGATGCAGCGCCGCAGCGTGCCCGCGTCGATTTCTTCGCAGCGGCACACGGTCATGTCGTCGGGCCATTGCGCGTCGCAGTGTGCGGGCGGCGCGAACGCTGTTTCGATGCCCGCGCGAAACACGGCGATACGTTGTAGTTCGCGTTCGAGCGAGGCCGCTGCGGGCATGCCCGGCCCGCGCGGATTGCGGATGCCGAGGTCGTCGAGCAAGGCGAGGGCGGCGCGTCGTCCGGCGAGTTCGGCGGCGTCCGCGCCGGCGATGCAGGCGCCGTCGCCGGCCACATAGATGCCGCGCACGGAACTGCGTCCGCCCGAATCGAGCTCGGGCAGCCAGCAGCGGTTCAGCGCGTCGAAGCGGAAACGGCAGCCCGCCAGATCGGCAAGCTGCGTTTCAGGCTTCAGCCCAAAACCAACTCCGACCGCATCGCATCTGATTGTTTCGGATGTCGAACTACCAACGGATGCGCGCCACTCGATGCTCTCCACGTTTTGCTCGCCCTGAATGGCGACCAGCGTCACGCCGCGCTCGATGCGTATGCCATGCGCCTTGAGCCAGCCGACGTAATAGAGCCCTTTTGCGAACGTCGACGGAATGCGCGCGAGCTTGGGTGCGGCGACGACCTGCCGGAAGAAAGGGCTCGTGTCGAGCACAGCGGCCACCCGTGCACCGGCTTTCGCATACTGATAGGCGACCAGGTACAGCAGCGGCCCTGTGCCCGCGAGCACGACCTGCCGGCCGATTGCACAGCCCTGTGCTTTCAACGCGACCTGCGCGGCGCCGAGCGTAAAGACGCCCGGCAAAGTCCAGCCGGGCAGCGGCAGCACGCGGTCGGTCGCGCCGCTCGCAATGATCAGATGCGAGAAGGGCACGCTGATTTCGCGTCCCGCCGCCAGCGTGTCGAGCCGCCCGGCTTCGCAGGCCCACGCGAGCGTGTCGGGGCGATAGTCGATGTGCGTCAGCAGCGCTGCCATCGTCGTATGCAATGCGTCGGCCTTTTGCGCCTCGAAACCGTACAGTACTCTTTTGGAGCGCTCGAAGCCGCCGTTGGCCGGTGGTTGCCGATAGATCTGCCCACCCCAGCGCGCGTTTTCATCGATCACGACTGGGCGCACGCCTGCCGCCACCAGAGTTTGCGCAGCGCGCACGCCGGCCGGGCCCGCGCCGACAATCACTACCTGCCGTGCGTCGCTCATTGCGCGTCTCCGCTCGCGGCGAGTTCCGCGCTCGCGGCTTGAGGCGGCGCGACACGGCTGCGCGTGAGCACGTGCATGCCCTCGGTGACGAGCGTCGAACAGGCTCGCACGCGCTTGCCGTCTTCGGTGCGCATCCAGCAGTCCTGGCACGCGCCGATAAGACAGAAGCCGGCGCGCGGCGCGCCGCTGAATTCGCTGTCGCGCACGCGGCGTTGATGCATCAATACGGCGGTCAGCAAGGTATCGCCTTGCAACGCGCAGACTTCATGGCCGTCGATAAAAAAGCGCAGCGGGTCGCGCCGCGTTTCGGCAACGCGCACGAACTGCGCCTCGCACGCGGACTGTGGAGCTTGGGACGACGGCAAATTGGACGGCATGAGAGCGTGGACAGTAGAAGGCATTAGTGCTGGCCGATCAGAATGCGGTTCAGGCCGTACACGCGGTCGAGCAGCAGCATCGCCCCCGCGGTAATGAAGATCACCAGCGCGGAAACGGAGGCCATCATCGGGTCGATGGATTCGGTTGCGTACATGTACATGCGTACCGGCAAGGTGACCGTTTGCGGCGAGGTCACGAAGATCGACATCGTCAGTTCGTCGAAGCTGTTGATGAACGCGAGCAGCCAGCCGCCGGTAATGCCAGGCAGGATCATCGGCAGCGTGATGCGGCGAAAGGTGGTCCACGGATCTGCGCCGAGCGAATGCGCCGCATGCTCGACGCTGCGATCCAGCCCGCTGACCGAAGCCAGCACGAGCCGCATGACGAACGGCGTGATGATGATCATGTGCGCGACGATCAGCCACGTGAACGAACCGGTTGCGCCGATCAGCGCAAAAAAGCGCAGCAACGCAATGCCGAGCACGAGGCCGGGAATGACGAGCGGCGAAAGCAGCAGACCGTTCAGGAAAGCGCGGCCCGGGAAGCGTGCGCGGCCAATGGCGAGCGCGGCGGGCAGCGCGACGAGCAGCGAGAGCGTGGCGGAGGCGAACGCAAGCTTCAAACTGTTGACGAATGCCGCAATGAAGTCGGGGTAATTGAGGATCGCCCGAAACCAGCGCAGCGATACGCCGTGTGTCGGTAGCGTGAGTGTTTCGTCGGGCGTGAACGCAACCAGTACGACGATCACGAGCGGCGCGAGCACGAACGCAATGACGAGCGTGTGGAAGAGCAGCGCAATGGGACCGTTCTTTCTCATGATGTTTTTCGCGCTTGAGCCGTTGTATCAACCCAGGCTTCTGGTGTACCTGCGCTCCAGAACCCGGTAGTAGGTGAGCATCACGATCAGGTTCGCGACCAGCAACAGCAGCGCGATGGTTGCACCGAGCGGCCAGTTCAGCGAACCGAGGAATTCGTCGTACACAGCGGTGGCGGCAACTTTCAGGCGGCGTCCGCCGAGCAGACCCGGAATCGCGAATGCGCTCGCCGACAGGCCGAACACCATCAGGCTGCCGGACAGAATGCCCGGCGTGAGTTGCGGCAATACGATGCGGCGCAGCGTCGTGGCGGGCGAAGCCATTAACGAAAGCGCTGCGTTTTCCGTTTGCGGATCGAGCTTCTGCAACGCGGTCCACACGGGAATCACCATGAACGGCAGCATCACGTGCACCAGTGCGATGACAATCGCGAAGGTGGTGTACTCGAGCTTGTACGGCCCGAGGCCGAACAGCGCGAATGCCTGATTCACAAGCCCGTTACTGTTGAGCAGCATGCTCCAGCCGAACGCGCGCACCACCACGGAAACGAGGAGCGGCGCGAGAATCACCAGCAGAAACATCGAGCGATACGGGTCGCGCATGCGCGAGAGCACATAAGCCTCGGGCGTGCCGATCACCACGCACAGCAGCGTAACGAGAAACGCAATGCCGAACGTGCGCAAAAAGATGGTGTGGAAATACGCTGAGCCGAGTACTTCCGCATAGTTGCCGAACTGGAACGCGGCAAGCGGACCGCTCGCCGGATCGAAGCGATAGAAACTCAGCACTAGTGTCATCAGAAGCGGGACGAGCACGAGTGCGACGAACAGCAGAAACGCAGGCAGGCACATCAGCCAGAGCGGCACGAACGCGCGCCACGGCGCGCGCCGTGCGCTCCCTGTTTCGGTCTTGCCGTTTTCGGTTGCGGGCAGCGTGCTATCCATGATGCGCGTCCCGTTGAATGAAGCGGATTGCTTCGCTGTTCCAGTCCACGCCGACCGCCGCGCCTTCGGGCAGCGGCTCGTTGCCTTCGTTCTGGCAACAGACGAGCACTTCGCCAAGCCGGCTGTCGAGCCGATAAAGCCACTGGCTGCCCAGGAAAAAGCGGCTCGTCACCGTGGCGGGCACGCGTCCCGCGTCGGGCGCGCACAGGCGCAGCTTTTCCGGGCGGATGCACAGCGTCACCGCGTCGCCTACGCCGAGCATGCGCTCGCGTGTGGGCAGTTGCGCGGTGCGGCCGGTCTCGCACAGATCGTGTCCAAGATCGACGCGGATCGCGTCGCCGTCGCGCGCTATCACCTTGCCAGGCAGCATGTTCGCCTTGCCGATGAACTGCGAAACGAAGCGATTCTCCGGCCGCTCGTACGCTTCGTAGGGTGTATCGATCTGCGTGATGCGGCCGGCCTCCATCACGACCACGCGGTCGCTGATGGAGAGCGCTTCTGACTGATCGTGCGTGACCATGATGGTGGTCGTGCCGATCTTGCGTTGAATGCCGCGCAGTTCGAACTGCATGTCCTCGCGCAGCTTCGCGTCGAGATTGGACATGGGTTCGTCGAGCAACAGCACGGGCGGTGCGATCACGATGGCACGCGCAATCGCAACGCGCTGCCGCTGACCGCCCGACAGTTCGCGCGGAAACCGATGCGCCAGCTGATCGAGCCGCACGAGCGACAGCGCTTCGCGCACGCGCTCCTTACGCTCGGCTTTGTCGACGTTGCGCATTTCGAGCCCGAAGCCGACGTTGTCGGCCACGCTCATATGTGGGAACAGTGCGTAGCTCTGGAACACCACGCCGAGACCGCGCCGGTTCGGCTTCATATGCGTGATGTCGCGGCCGTCCAGCGTGATGCGTCCGCGAGTCGTTTCGAGGAAGCCGGCGATCATCTGCAACGTGGTTGTCTTGCCGCAACCCGACGGCCCGAGCAGCGAGACGAACTCGCCCTTTTCCACCGACAGGTTGAGGTCCGCCACGGCCTGAAGCTCGCCGAACGATTTGGCTACGTCTGTGAGTGTGAGGAACGACATGGTGTGGCCTCTGGATACCTCGATGGAGCCGACTCTAGCCAGCCAAATTATGAAGCGTCAATGAAGAATTCCGTTTGCCGGTATAACTTTGCGAAAAATTCCGATCAACGGAATGCATGTGCGTGATGCGGCCGCAGGCGTTCCGTTGCACGGGCTCCGGAAAACCCCTATGTTTTTGGCTACAGTGCAACTGCAAAGGAAACTCGGGCATCATTCGAGGTCCGGACGGTGTTCCTGCCGACGTTCCGATCAGTGAAATAAATGCGAGTTAAAACGATGAATGCTGCCGCCAAACGAGATACCGACAGCCATAGCGCTGAAGCCGGCGCAGCGCCCGGCACCGGCATGCTGGAGCGCGCCTTTGCCGTGATACGCGCGCTCTCCGAGGCGCAGCCCGAAGGAAGCCGCGTCACGCGGCTCGCCAAAGCAGTGGGACTGACGCAGGGCACGGTGCACCGCATCCTGCATGCGTTGATTGCCGAGGGCATTGTCGAACAGGACGAGAGCTCCAAACTCTACCGGCTCAGCGTGGATTTCTTTGCGCTCGCCGCGCAAGCGGGCAACCCGAGCGGCATGCGCACGCTGTGCCGTCCCGCGTTGCTGAGGCTGTGCGCGAGTCTGGGCGATACGATCTTTCTGCTCGTGAAAAGCAGTTTCGACGCAGTGTGCCTCGACATCTGCGAAGGACCGTTTCCGATTCGCTCGTTCACCGGCGACATTGGCGGACGCGTCGCGCTGGGCGTCGGACAGGGCAGTCTTGCGATTCTCGCGTTTCTGCCCGAGGCGGAGCGCGAGGAGATCATTCGCTTTAACGTGCCGCGTATTCGCGGCTATGGCGTGCTGGACGAAGTGTATTTGCGCACGGAGATAGAACGCGTGCGGCAGTTGGGCTACGCGGGCCGCAATAGCGGCGTGCTCGACGGCATGGCGGGCGTGGCCGTGCCCATTCTCGACCGCACCGGGGTAGCGGTGGCCGCGTTGAGCGTGGGCACGCTGGCCGCGCGCTTGAGCGACGACCGCCTGCCGATGGTGGTGGAGTTGCTGCGCCGTCAGGCAGAGGCAATCGGCCCGCGAACCAATCCGTTCGACGTGGCGTTGCGCCGGCCCATGCATGGCCTCTCGCGCGCAATGACGAGCGTGCGGATTGCGGGCGCGGAACAGGAGTAGAGCAGGGCTGCGCCGGCCGCGCGGTAGAGCAGGGCCGCCGCGGCCGCGCGGCGGGCGTCACGCGCGAAGCTGCGCAACGTGACGCCTTTTCGCCTTGCGAACGACGAGCGCTTAGAACACCTTCACCGGCACATTCACGACCAGACGGTACTCCATGTTGTTGCCGTCCGAATAGTAAGCGCTGCCGTTGTGCCACATCGCGATGAATGTGATTTTCGTGTCCTTGAAGCGGCCGCTTTGCAGCGTATAGCTCGGAATGAAGCCGAACTCGTGATGATGACCGTGCACCGGCTGACCGTTCTTCCAGTACAGATCATGCAGCGCTGCACCCGGCGCGGCATTTTCCGCCGCTGCCGCCGAGGCATCGGCACCCCAGCCATACGCGCCCCACAGCATTGCCTTGAGTCCCGGCACGCCCGCGTATTTTCCGTCGAACGTATAGCGCAATTGCAGTGATTGCTCATGCGGTGCGTTGTAGTCGACGTCCATCGAGTTGGTCAGATAGATGCCGTTGGTCTCGTTCACATAGTCGAAGAACTGGTCGCCGAGCACCTGCTGATAGCCGAGCAGCAACCCATGCGGCCCGTGTTGCGCGGACACAGACACGCTATATGCGTTGCTGTTGATATGCCCCTGTCGCGATGCGCCGGTGTCGTGCGTCGAGTAGATGTTGGCAAGGCCGCTCCACTTGATGGTGGTCGGATCGCCGAACGACTGCGAAACCGAACCGTAGTACTGACGCCAGACGTCGTCGGCCTGGTCGACATAGAGCGACATTTCGCCGTTCTTCGCATAGTGCCAGGTGCCGCCCAGATAGGTCAGCCGGTCGATGCGCGTGCCGCCGTACGAGGTGGTCAGGTTGCTCAGATTGGTGTGGCCGCGTGCGTCGACCTTGGTGAAGCTGCCGGCCTCGAGCGTGGTGTGAGCCAGATCGTTGCTGACGAGCGAGACGCCGAGAAAGGTGGGCGGCAGCGCGCGGTTGTCGTGCGGTTCGAGAAAAGGATTCGTCACGTCCTGCAAGCCGTATTTGACGACCGTCTCCGATATGCGTCCCTTGATGTCGTACATGCCGGGGTACGCCCATGCGAGTTGCTGTGAGCCCCCGCCGCTTTTGCCCACGTGCACCATGTTGCCCGCGCCATTGCCGCCGTCGAGCTTGAGCGCAGCGAATAGCGACGCGTCCACGCCGAAGCCGACCAGCCCTTGCGTGAAGCCGGATTCGTAGTTGACCTGCGCGCCTTGCACCCACGCATGGCGATAGATGGTGTTCGGCGCCTGAAAGTAGTCCGCGTAGTTGCGGAATTGCAGATTCAGATGACTATCGGCGATGAAGCCCTTGCTCGCTGCCTGGCTCGACGGCGGCGTGGGCGGGGTGACGACTTGCGATGCCTCGGCGTTGACGATGGCATTCGTGGTATCCGGCTGATCGTTGCGGATCTGGGCGCCCTTCTCCGCACGGCGCTTGTTCGCGGGCGGTGCCTGCGTCAACTGTGGCTGCGCTGCTTGCGGGGACGACAACGTTTGCGCGGCGGGCGCGGCGTTGCCAGCGTCGGCTGCGGGCTGCGTGAGCGCGTCGTCGGCATAGGCATTTGCGGCGGCGGCCAGTGCGGGGAGGGTGAAGGCGCAGTAAATCGCGACAGTGACTCCGGACTGCTTTGACCGGATTTTTGAGCGGATTTTTGTTGAGTTATTTTTCATGATGGGATGTCTCGACTTTTGTAATTGAACTTTGGCCGGCGGTTAGCCAGTCCACGGTGATCGCTCGTCATGCGGATTGCAGGGCGAGCGAATCCAACGGCGCGGCGAGACCGCCGTGCCGGGGAATGAGGTTGCTGTCCTGGGGTGAGGCGGCTGGCTTTAGCCGTCGCCGACGCGAATGCACGCCACGCGCGTCGCGCTGGCACCGTGCGTGACGGGCTGCGGAATCTGCGCCGCGCACGCGTCTATCGCGTCGGGACAGCGCGTGCGAAATGCGCAGCCGGAAGGCGGATTCAGCGGTGACGCAATCTCGCCGCGCAACAGCAGGTGGCGCCGCGCGCGCTCGACCGCCGGGTCGGGCACCGGCACGGCGGAGAGCAACGCGCGCGTGTAGGGATGACGCGGCGTGCCGTACACATCGCGCTTGTCGCCGAATTCCATTACACGCCCGAGATACATGACGAGCACGCGGTGGCTAATGGCCTTTACCACCGCGAGATCGTGCGCGACGAACAGCAGCGAGAGCGACAACTCGCGTTGCAGATCGCGCAGCAGATTGACGATCTGCGCCTGGATGGAAACGTCGAGCGCGGACACGGGTTCGTCGCAGATCACCAGTTGCGGCTCGCCAATCAACGCGCGCGCAATGCCGACCCGCTGACACTGGCCACCCGAAAACTCGTGCGGATAGCGGCGCAGGTGCTGCGCGTTCAGGCCCACGCGTTCGAGCATTGTCAGCACGCGGCGTTGTACGTCCGCGCGCGCGAGGTTCCTGCCCTGTGCAACGAGCGGCTCGGCGACGATCTGTTCGATCGTCATGCGCGGATCGAGCGACGCGAGCGGGTCCTGGAAAATCATCTGCACGTCGCGGCGCAGGAGCGTGGTATCGCGTTGCGGCACCGTGGCGCTGCGACGCGCGGGCGTCAGCACCGTTTCGTTGCCGAGCCAGCGCACGCTGCCGCTTGCCACCGGTGCAAGGCCGATGATCGCGCGGGCAAGCGTGGACTTGCCGCAGCCCGATTCGCCGACGAGACCCACGGTCTCGCCGCGCCGCACGCTGAACGACACGCCGTCCACCGCGCGCAGCGTGGCCTTGCCCGACCACGGATAGCCGCCGCGCGGCACGCCGAACTGCACCTTGAGTTGCTCGACCGAGAGCAGCGTGCCGGCTTCTTCGCCTGCAAGGGGAGTCGCGTTCATACGTGTTGTGCCTCCAGGATTTCGCCCACCGGACGGTGGCAGGCGCGTCGCGCTTGCGGGTCGTTGGCGACGGCAACGAGCGCCGGACGCGCCTCGCGGCATGTGTCGAGGCAATACGAGCAGCGCGGCGCGAATGCGCAGCCTGAAGCCACTTCGCCGGGCAGCGGCGGATTGCCGGGGATGGTTTGCAACGGGCGATCGTCGTCGCTGTCTTCGCTGTCGTCATTCAGGCGCGGCAATGCGCTGAGCAGACCGAGCGTGTACGGATGCGTCGGCGCGGCAAATAGTGTGGAGGCGCTCGCCTGTTCGACGGTCTGGCCGGCGTACATCACCATCACGTCGTCGCACAGGCCCGCGACCACGCCCATGTCGTGCGTGATCAGGATGATCGCGGTGCCGCGCTCGCGGTTCAGTTCGCGCAGCAACTCGATGATTTGCGCCTGCACCGTTACGTCGAGCGCGGTGGTGGGCTCGTCGGCAATCAGAATTTCGGGCTCGGAAAGCAGCGCCATCGCGATCATCACGCGCTGCCGCATGCCGCCGGAAAACTCGTGCGGATACATGCCGATGCGCCGCGCGGCATCGGGAATGCGTACGGATTCCAGTGCTTCGATGGCGCGGCGGCGTGCCTCGCGGCGCGACATCTTGCGATGCAGTTGCAACGTCTCCGTCATCTGCCGCTCGATGGTCAGGAACGGATTGAGCGAGGTCATCGGGTCCTGAAAGATCATGCCGATGCGGTCGCCGCGGATTCTGTTCAGCGCGGCCTCGTTCATGGCGAGCAGGTTCTCGCCGCGATAGAGCGCTTCGCCGGACACTTTGCCGTTGCCTGCAAGCAGGCCTAGCAGAGCCATCACCGTCTGGCTCTTGCCCGAGCCCGATTCGCCGACAATGCCGAGCGTGCGGCCCGCTTCGAGCGAAAACGACACGCGCTGCACCGCGTCGACGGGCGCGCCTTCACGGCGCGTAAAGCGCACGCTGAGATCTTTGACTTCGAGGAGCGGCATGTCAGCGGTCCTTTGGATCGAATGCGTCGCGCAGACCGTCGCCGACGAAATTCACGCAGTAGAGCGTTACGCACAGCATTACCGCCGGGCACAGCAAAAGCCAGGGCATGGACTCGAGCTTCTGCGCGCCGTCCTGGATCAGCACGCCCCAGCTTGTCATGGGTTCCTGCACGCCGAGGCCGAGGAACGACAGCACCGACTCGGTGAGCACGATGTTCGGCACCGTCACGCTCGCATACACGACCACCACGCCGAACAGGTTCGGCACGATATGCCGCGCGATGATCCAGCGCGAATTCACGCCGATGGCGCGCGCCGCATCGATGAATTCGCGCGTGCGCAGCGACAGCGTCTGGCCGCGCACCACGCGCGCCATGTCGAGCCACGAAAACGCGCTGATAGTGAGCACGACGAGATAGAACGCGCGGCCGAACATCGTCATCATCAGAATGGCGATCAGCATGTAGGGGATGGCGTACATCATGTCGACGATGCGCATCATCACAGCGTCGACGCGCCCGCCCAGGTAACCGGCGGTCGCGCCATACGCGACGCCGATCAGCCCCGACACCAGCGTGCCGAGCAAGCCGACTTCGAGCGACACGCGCCCGCCTTGCAGCGTGCGCGCGAGCAGGTCGCGGCCGAGCTCGTCGGTGCCGAACCAGTGCATGTTTTGCAGGGTCGGCGGCAGACTCGTTGCGGACCAATCGCTGTCTATCGGACCATTGGGCAGCAGCCACGGACCGGCGACACATGCCACGACGATCAGCAGCAGTACGATGGAGCCGGCCAACGCCGCGCGGTTGCGCGCGAAGCGCGCGGCGGCGCTGGCGAGCGGACCGCGCGAGCGCGGCGCGCTGGCCACGGCGGCAAGCGGGTCGCGCGCCGCGGCAGTCGATTCAAGAGAGCGGGCCATGATCAGTACCGGATGCGCGGGTCGAGCCACGCATACACGAGGTCGACCAGCAGATTGAAAAGCACCGCGACGGCGGTTGTCAGCACGACGAGGCCGAGCACGAGCGTGTAGTCGCGATTGATCGCGCCGTTCACCACCAGTTGCCCGAGGCCCGGCAACGCGAATACCGACTCGGTCACCACCGCGGCGGTAATCGACGAAATGCAGATCGAACCGAGTAGCGACACGACGGGCATCAACGCAGGCTTGAGCGCGTGCCGCAGCACGATCGTGCGACCTGGCAGCCCCTTCGCGCGGGCTGTGCGGATGAAGTTGCCGGACAGCACTTCGATCATGCTGCCGCGCATGACACGCGCAATGGCCGCGACGTTGATGAACGTGAGCAGCACGATAGGCAGCACGCGGTAACGCCATTCGCCTTCGCCCCAGCCACCGGCGGGCAGCCAGCCGGTGCCTTCCGAACGCTTTAGCAGAATCGCAAAGACCCACACGAGCACGGGCCCGAGCACGAACGGCGGCACCACGTTGCCGATATTGCCCAGCACCATGACCGCGTGATCGACAAAACGGTCGCGGCGTACGGCCGCGAGCGTGCCGAGCGTGACGCCGATCACCACGGCAATCGGCACGGATACGCCGCCGACACCCAGGCTGACCGGCAACGCTTTCCAGACGAGGTCGTTGACCGACCAGTCGGCGTAGCGAAACGACGGCCCGAGATCGCCGCGCAGCAGCGAACCCAGGTAGTGGACGTACTGCAGCCACAACGGTTCGTCGAGGTGATACTTCGCGTTGAGGTTCGCGAGCACGGCCGCCGACAGTTGCTTCTCAGTGTCGAACGGCCCGCCCGGCGTGAGATGCAGCAGCAGGTAGCAGGCGGTGATCACGGCGAGGATCGTCGGAACCGCCCACAGCGTGCGGCGCAGCGTATAGGCCAGCATGTCGATGCTCCGCGCTTAGTGCTTGATCAGATACATATCCTGCGTGGCCCGCTGGTCCACGTAGTTGGTCGACGTGTAGCCGCCCACGTAGGGCTTGACGAGCCGCACCGCGGAGTACTGGAAGAGCGGCACCATCGGGTAGTCGTTCATCGCCATGTCGTGTGCCTTCGTGAGCAGTTCGGCGCGCTTCGCGTCGTCGAGCTGCTGGTTGGCTTCTTCGACGATCTTGTCCACTTGCGGATTGCAGTAGCGCTGATCGTTCTGCACGCTGTTGCAGCGGATCAGGTCGAAATACGACATGGCGTCGTTATAGTCGACGAACCAGCCGTCGCGCGATGCTTGCACCTTGCCGTCGTGACGCTGCTTGAGCAGCACCTTGTACTCGACGTTCTCGAGCTTCGTGTTCACGCCCAGCTTGGTGCGCCATTCGGACGTTGCAAAAAGCGCCACCTTCTTGTGCAGATCGTTCGTGTTGTAGGTGAGGGTGAACGAGAGCGGCTTCGCCTCGGAATAACCGGCGCTTTTCAGCAGGTTGCGCGCATAGTCGACGCGCTTGGCCATCGGCCAGCTTGCCCAGTCGGGCTTGAAAACCGCTGCACCCTGCGTGCCTTTGGAGATGAGGCCGTACATGGGCAGTTCGCCGTCGGCGGTCAGGCGCTGCGTGAGCAGGTCGCGGTCGAGCACCATGGAAAGCGCCTGGCGCACGCGCTTGTCCTTGAAGAGCGGATCTTCGTTGTTCAGGCTGTAGTAGTAGGTGGCGATCTGCAAGCCGGTTTTCAGCTCGCTGCCGAACTGCTTGCTCACCTGCGCGTAAATGCCCGACGGAATCGAATACGTGTAGTCGAACTGTCCGGCCTGATACATGCGCATTGCGGTTTCGTCGTTTTCAATCGGCAGGTAGGTCACTTTCGTGATCACCACCTTGCCTGCGTTCCAGTATGTCTTGCTCTTCGTGCCGACAAGCCGGTTGCCCGGCTGCCAGTCGGCCAGCACGTAAGGACCATTGCCGACGAAGTTGCCCGGCCGCGTCCAGTCGCCGCCGAACTTCGTGATCACGTCTCGGTTGACCGGCGCCATGGTCGGCATGGCGGCCAGTTGCGGGAAGAAGGCGGCGGGCACCTCGGTGGTCACTTCGAGCGTGTAGGGATCCGTGGCTCGAACGCCCAGGCTCGTGAGCGGCGCTTTGCCCACGAGAATCGCCTTCGCGTTCTTCACGAATTCGACCAGCACGGTGTACTTCGAGCCCGTCTTTGGATCGAGCACGCGCTGCCACGCGTACACGAAATCGTTTGCGGTGACGGGCTGCCCATTGCTCCAGCGCGCGTCGTGACGCAGCTTGAAGACCCAGGTGTCGGGGCCGGTGCGCGTCCATGACTGCGCGACGCCCGGCACCACGGCGCCGGCCGCGTCGATGCGGGTGAGGCCTTCGAACATGTCGAGCGCGATGGTGTTGCCGGTCCACGATTCGACATGTGCCGGGTCGAGCGATTCGGTTTCGCCCGGCACCTGGCGGGTGATTTCCTGGCTCGCGGCAAGCGTCACGCCGGCCGGCACGGTCACGGCGAACGCAGAACCAGCAAGCGACGAGGTAAGGGTGAGGACGAGCGCGCTCAGCGCCGTCGCGTACGCAAACGGGGTTTTCATCGGTTCAGATCGCAGGAAAGGTCGAGAGAAGAATGCGCGGCGCTGATGCGCCCGGCTATCTGCTTATTGCGGGCTTGGGCGGCCCTTGTTGTTTGTCAGACATGCAGGAATCCTTACATTTCGTAATGCAGGCTGTCCTGCCGGATGAACCGGAAAGGAGCCCGCTTGCTTAAAACAGTCTCGGTGTGCCCACCCAGACGACCACCGACTCCACGCGAGCGGTGTTCAGCCAGCTGTGCGGCACCGTGGATTCGTAATGCGCGCTGTCTCCTGCACGCAGTACGAACGTCTTGCCTTCCAGCGTCAACGACACTTCGCCGTCGATCACATACATAAACTCTTCGCCGGCATGCGTCGTGACTTCCGAGCGCTTTTGCCCCGGCGGCATCTTCACGAGGATCGCCTCGAGCTGGCGGCCGCCTGCCACGTTCGTCAAGCGCGCGAAGAGGTTGGCCGAGTCCGCGAAGCCGAAAAACTTCAGCTGATCGCCGCGACTCACCGAGCGCTCTTCGCTAGGGGTGTCGACGAAATACTGCACCGTGACCCCGAGCGCGTGAGCGATGCCCGCCAGCGACGTGATGGACGGCGAGGCCAGGCCTCGTTCCACCTGCGACAGAAACGGCTTGGAAATTCCCGCCGCGGTTGCCGTCTCGTCCAGCGTGCGCTTTAGACGTTGCCGCAGCGCGCGGATCTTGCTGCCTACTTCGAGTGCCGTATTGCTCTTATGAATTGTCGTGACCATAGCAGGAGGAAATTAGCCCGTCAAAATTTGTTTGATATAAGTAAATATGGTTTGATGACGCCTTGCCGGAGGCTGCGGGCCTGTGCCCCCGGCTTCAAACTGACTGCATTTTTCAAGACAGGTCGCTATGTTGCCAGAAGCTACAGGCCGCTCCGCCAATTCGGCGGGCGGCGCGGACACGCCGCGCCTTCATTCGGACAAGGGCGTGCATACATTGAGCGGCGTCCGAATCATGCGCGCTGAATATCGCGGCGGTATATGCACGACGTGCAAGACGATGCTGCACAGCGGTGGCGCTCGCTTGTGGAGACGCGGCCGTTCTCGCAATCCGATGGTTCGCGGCGCGCGGCAGTCCCACCGTCGCCCGATAGTTTGAACAAGAGGTTAATGATGGATTCACCGCAACGCTCCCGCGCGCAGGTCTCGCAGACCCGCTCGTTCTCAACCGTGTTCCTGATCGAAATGTGGGAACGCTTCGGCTACTACGGCATGGCGGCGCTGCTCGTGCTGTTCATGATCGACAAGCTGCATTTCGCGGACAGCCGCGCCACGCTCACGTGGGGCGCATTTACAGCGCTCGTGTATGCGTCGCCGTCGATCGGCGGCTGGATCGGCGACAAGATTCTCGGCACGCGCCGCACCATGATCTTCGGCGCGATCGTGCTGGCCGCCGGCTATCTGATGCTCGCGCTGCCCGACGACCGGCTCTCGTTCATGTGTGCGTCGCTCGGCGTGATCGTCGTCGGCAATGGTCTGTTCAAGGCGAACGCGGCCAATCTCGTGCGGCGCATCTACGAGGGCGACGACGCGCGCATCGACAGCGCGTTCACGATCTACTACATGGCCGTCAATCTCGGCTCGACAGCGTCCATGCTGGCGACCCCGTGGATCAAGGACCATTGGGGCTGGCACACGGCCTTCGCCGTGTGCTGCGCGGGGATGCTGCTGGCGGTGGCGAACTACTTCGTGATGTTTCGCACGCTCGCGCATATCGGCTCGGCGCCGGACGCCGAGCCTGTGCGCTGGAAGCGGGTCGGTGCGGTTGCCCTCGGCGGCATCGCGCTTGGCGCGGCCACCATGTTCGTGCTGCAACACAAGGCGCTTGCCGTGGCTTGCGTGTATGCGGCGGGCGTCGCGATTCTGGCGATTTTCGGCTACATGCTGCTCAGGTGCGAACGCTCCGAGCGCGCGGGTATGGTCGCTGCGCTGATCCTTACGGCTCAGGTGATCCTGTTCTTCGTTTTCTATGTGCAGATGTCGACCTCGCTCACGCTGTTCGCGCTGCGCAATGTCGATCCGCGCTTCACGCTGTTCGGCGAGACGCTCTTTACCTGGAGCGCGGCGCAGTTCCAGGCGCTCAACCCGATCTGGATCATGATCCTCAGCCCGCTGCTCGCGCTGCTCTATACGCGGCTCGCGAGGAGCGGCAAGGACATGCCGGTCGCGGTCAAATACGCATTCGGTTTTGCGGTCGTGGCGGCGGGCTTCTTCGTCTACGCGGCAAGCGGCCGCTATGCGGTGAACGGGCGCGTGTCGTCGTGGTTCATGGTCGGCGGCTATGGCTTGTACTCGCTTGGCGAACTACTGGTGAGCGGCCTCGGCCTCGCGATGATCGCTCGCTATGTGCCCGTGCGCATGAGCGGCTTCATGATGGGCGCTTACTTCGTGGCGACCGGCGTGTCGCAGTATCTGGGCAGCGTGGTCGCCAATTTCGCGCAGATGCCGGCGGGCGACATGGACCCGCTCGAATCGTTGCCGCTTTATACGAAGCTGTTTACCGGCCTGGGCTGGCTCGCCGCCGTTGGCGCGGTGGTGGCCGTGCTGCTGTTGCCGCTCATGCGTAGGCTCTCGCGCGAGCATCAGCGATGCAATGCTGACGCAAACGACGCCGTGAAGGGGGCCGCAAACGAGGCCGCAAACGAGGCAACCGTGCAACGCCAGGCGGTGGCGCAGCAGTAGGCGGTTGCGCGCGGCACTGGGCGACGCATCGAGCCGGCACTGGCAGCTGGTGCTGGCAACCAGCACTTGCAACCTGCGCTGGGAACTCGCACTTGCAATTGGCGCTGGTAACTGGCACTGGTAACTGGCACTGGTAACTGGCACTGGTAACCGGCATTTGCAACTGGCACTTGCAATTGGCGCTTGCAACCAGCGCTGGGAACTCGCACTTGCAACTGGCACTTGCAACTGGCCACGCGGAAGTATCATGGCGTGGTCATAACCGGTAGCCAGTCAGAATGGAAATTCACATCGCCGTCGAAGGCCATCACGATCTGTCCGGGCAGATTTATCGGCAACTGCGAGCCGGCATTCTCGAAGGGCGCCTCACCGGCGGCACACGTCTGCCGTCCACGCGCGATCTCGCGACGCAACTGGGCGTGTCGCGCAAAACCACGCTCGACGTTTTCGAGCGGCTCATTTCCGAGGGCTATCTCACCGCGCGGGCGGGTTCGGGCACATTCGTCGCCGACGGTCTCGAGCGCCTGCCCGCCGAACGCTCGCCTCATGCGCATGCGGCGCAGTCGTCGCGCGAACGTGCGAAAGCAAGGAAAGACGCGGCGCGCGCCCAGCCGCTCTGGGAACAGATGTCCGACGGCTTACCGTTGCCGCGGCCTTCGGTCGCGTCGGTTCAGGACTTCGTCGGCGGGGCGACGGACAAGACCCTGTTCCCCTTCGACGCCTGGCGCCGCTGCGTCAATCACGCGCTGCGTGCGCAGGCGCGCGGCACCGGCACTTATCGCGACGCAGCGGGCGAGCAGGAACTGCGGCTCGCGATCTCGCGCTACCTGGCGTTCAATCGCGCGGTGGCCAGCAACTGGGAAGAGGTGATCGTCACGCAAGGCGCGCAGCACGCGCTCGATCTGCTCGCACGCATCACGCTCGGTCCCGGCGAAGTCGCGGCTATCGAAGATCCCGGTTATCCGCCCGCGCATGCATGCCTGAGCGCAACCGGCGCGCGGGTCGCGCATGTGCCGGTGGACCGCGAGGGTTTGATCGTCGGCAAGCTGCCGGACAACGCGCGGCTCGTTTATGTCACGCCGTCGCATCAGTTTCCGCTCGGCATGCCGATGAGCCTGGAGCGTCGCGTCGAACTGCTGGAGTGGGCGCAAAAACGCGGCGCCGTGATCATAGAAGACGACTACGACTGCGAGTACCGTTTCGAAGGCCGGCCGATGGAGCCGCTGAAAAGCCTCGATCGCGCCGGTCTGGTCGCGTACGTGGGCACGTTTTCGAAAACCATTTTCCCCGAGCTCCGGGTGGGCTACGTTGTGCCGCCCGCCTCGCTGTTCAAGCCGCTTGTCAAGGCACGACAGATAGCGGACTGGCATGGCTGCACGCTTACGCAAACCGCGCTTGCCTCGTTCATGCTGAACGGCGACTTCGCGAAGCATCTTAGGCGCATGCACAAGACGTACGCGGCGCGGCGTGCGACGCTGCTCGCGCATCTGCAAGGCGCGCTTGCGCCGTGGTTCGAGCCGATTGTGCCGACGGCCGGCATTCACCTGGCGGCGCGCCTGAAGGCGCCGCTGACCGAGCAGGCGGTGACGGCGGCCGCGCGCGAGGCGTCAATTGGTCTGTACGGGCTTGCGCCGTTCTATCAGCGCGCGAAACCGCAGGCCGGTCTGATCTTCGGCTACGGCAACATAGCCGAACAACACATCGACGCTGCGATGAAGAAGCTCGCGGACATCCTGCCACGCGTCGCTTCCTAGAGCCGCAAAAGCGTTAAAAATGTATCGGCAATGTCGGCGCGCGCACTGACCCGCACTCAGAATATGCCGCTACACAGGGATTGAAACCGCTTGTAACGCACTTTACGCGCTGCTAGTGCAACGTCCATACAAGCACTTTAGCCCCTGAAACAAGGCTCAAAACGCGTTTGGGAGTCTGCGCCGCGCAACAAACCTGCGCTGTTGTACAAAAAGAGTCGCGCAAATCGCATCAGCGCTTGTAGAATCCGGCCTTGAAGCGTGCACATACGGTGTGCGCTTCGTGCAATTCATTGACCACAACAGGTAGGAGAAACATGCCGACTTCCGCAAAAAAGGTGGCCAAGAAGGCTGCTGCCCCGGTACCGACCAAGAAGGTTGCTGCAAAGAAAGTCCCTGCGAAGAAAGCTCCCGCAGCTAAGAAGGTCGCCGTGAAGGCGTCCAGCGCACCGTCGCCGATCAAGGACACCTTCACGAAGGCCTCGCTGGCTGCACACGTTGCTGAACGCGCTGCGGTCGAGCCGAAGGCTGCCAAGGCTGTCCTGGCTGCGCTCGAAGACACGATCCTCGGCGCTGTGCACAAGAAGGGCGCTGGCGAATTCACGCTGTCGGGTCTTCTGAAGATCGTCGTGCAAGCCGTGCCGGCCAAGAAGCGGCGCTTCGGCAAAGACCCGTTCACGGGCGAAGAGCGCTGGTTCCCGGCCAAGCCGGCTAGCGTGCGCATCAAGGCGCGCGCGCTGAAGAAGCTGAAGGACGCTGCAGCAGGCTAAGCGCTTCATGCATCGCTCGAAGCAGTTGCGCTTCGAGCCTCGCACTGCAAGACGCCTGAATCCCCGCGGATGCAAATCCGCGGGGATTTTTTTCGTCCGGCTTTCGTCCGCCTCTTGCGTGGCTCTTGCGTGGCTCTTGCGTGCCTCTTGCCTGCTTCTCGCCCGGCTGTTGCGCGCCTGACCGCGACATTCGATGCGCGACGTTCGACGCGGTGCATCGCTCATGCCGCGCATGCACTGTACTAGCGCATCGTGTGCCCTGGCAGTACGATGGCGAAGAAGCGCCACGCTGCCCGATGCGCGCTTCATGTGCATGTCTGCCGGTTTCGCGCGCTAATGCTCAATGGCATAGCGCTTGCTTGAACGAAGTTGAACACCGAATGCGCAGCGCATTCGCCTTCTATCCGACAACAAGAGCGGGGCGTGACATGCGATGCTATGACGAGATGCGTCATCATGACGACGCCGTGCGGCCTCATTACGCGCGCTTTGAGCGTTGGCTCTCGAAGCAGGGTAATGAAGCGATCGCACGCAAGCGTGCGGAGGCAGACCTGCTGTTTCGCCGGGTCGGCATCACGTTTGCCGTGAACGGCGACCTGTCCGGCACGGAGCGGCTGATTCCCTTCGATCTGATTCCCCGCATCATTCCGCGCGGCGAATGGCAGACGCTCGAAGCCGGTTTGCGACAGCGGGTGCAGGCGCTCAATCTGTTTATCCACGACGTGTATCACGATCGCAAGATCGTGCGCGCCGGCATCGTGCCCGCCGAGCAGGTCTATACCAACGCGCAATATCGGCCGGAAATGCAGGGTGTCAATGTGCCGCTTGGTGTTTACGCGCATATTGCAGGCGTCGACGTGGTACGCGCAGGCGACGACGGCGACTTCTACGTGCTCGAAGACAACCTGCGGGTGCCCTCGGGCGTGTCCTATATGCTCGAAAACCGCAAGATGATGATGCGGCTTTTCCCTGAGCTCTTCGTGCAAAACCGCATTGCGCCGGTCGCACATTACCCCGACCTGCTGCTCGATACGCTGCGCTCGGTGGCGCCTGAAGGCGTCGACGATCCAGTGGTAGTCGTGCTGACGCCGGGCATGTACAACTCCGCGTATTTCGAGCACACGTTCCTCGCGCAGCAGATGGGCGTGGAGCTGGTCGAAGGCAAAGACCTGTTCGTCGACGACAACTATGTGTTCATGCGTACCACACAGGGGCCGAAGCGGGTGGACGTGATTTATCGCCGCGTCGACGACGATTTTCTCGACCCGCTCGCGTTTCGCAACGATTCGGCACTCGGCGTGCCGGGGCTGCTGACCGCGTATCGCGCGGGACGTGTGGCGCTTGCCAACGCAATGGGCACCGGCATTGCCGACGACAAATCGATCTATCCGTATGTGCCCGACATGATCGAGTTCTACCTGGGCGAGAAGCCGATCCTGAACAACGTGCCCACGTTCCAGTGCCGCAAACCGGACGATCTTGCGTACACGCTCGCGCATCTGCCGGAACTCGTCGTCAAGGAAGTGCATGGCGCGGGCGGCTACGGCATGCTCGTCGGGCCCGCTTCGACGAAGGCCGAAATCGAAGCCTTTCGCGAGCGTCTGATCGCGCGGCCGGCGGGCTATATCGCTCAACCGACGCTGGCGCTCTCCGCCTGCCCGACGTTCGTCGAATCCGGCATCGCGCCGCGCCATATCGACCTGCGTCCGTTCGTGCTGTCGGGCAAGGCCGTCACGATGGTTGCGGGTGGACTGACGCGCGTCGCGCTGCAGGAAGGCTCGCTCGTCGTCAATTCGTCGCAGGGAGGCGGGACCAAAGATACGTGGATGGTCGACTGACGCGGTTCGAGCGCGGCCGCCGTTAGCCGCTCCCGCAACCCAGCGCGCCGGGGCCGGCATGAGAGCCGCCGGCGCATACGGATAACCAGCGCGAGCCTTTTTCTCTACAGCCTCGCGTCATCAGACACGGAACGTCGTCATGCTAAGCCGCACCGCCGATCACCTTTTCTGGATGGCCCGCTACATGGAGCGCGCGGAGAACACCGCCCGCATGCTCGACATCAACCTGAAGGCGCTGTTGCTGCCGCAGACGCCAGAGCAGGAGGCGCGCGCGCAGCGTTCGGTGCTGCGCATCTCCGAACTGGAGTCCGCCTTCGCACAGCGCTATGACGAGCCGACCCGCGAACACGTGCTCGATTTCATGGTGGCAGACGCGGCCAATCCGTCGAGCATTCACTCGTGCCTGCACGCGGCGCGCGAAAACGCGCGTGCAGTGCGCGGCACGTTGACGACCGAATGGTGGGAGACCATCAACGATACGTGGCTCGAGTTCAACGAGCGCATTTCGTCCGGCCAGGCGGCGGCCAATCCTGGCGCGCTGTTCGAATGGGTGAAGTTCCGTTCGCACCTTTCGCGCGGTGTGACGATCGGCACCGCGTTGCAGGACGACGCGTTTTTCTTCACGCAGCTCGGCACATTTCTGGAGCGCGCCGACAATACGGCGCGCATTCTCGACGTGCGCTTTGCCGACGTGGAGCCGAATTCGCGCGACGCCGCGCGTCAACTGGAGGACTTCTATTACTGGACGTCGATTCTGAGTTCGGTGTCGGCGCTCGAAATCTACCGCAAGGTGTATCGCGATGTCGTCACGCCGGCGCGCGTCGTCGAATTGATGATTCTGAACCAGCAGATGCCGCGCTCGCTGCTGGCTTCGCTCGAAGGCGTCTGCGCGAATCTGGCGATGCTGCGCACTTCGGGCTCGAACCAGTGCGAACGGTTCGCCGGCAAACTGCGCGCGGAGCTTCTGTATGCCGACATCCGGCAGATTTTCGAAGCCGGTCTGCACGCGTATCTGACGCAATTCCTTGCTCGCGTGTTCGAGCTTGGCAATCTCGTCGCGCGTACCTATCTCATGCTGCCAGTCGCCTGACGGAGTTCCTATGTACCTGACGATCCGCCACGAGACGTCCTATCGTTACGAAGCGACTGTCCATTACTCGATCCAGCAATTGCGGCTCACGCCGGCAAGCGGCGCTTCGCAGGTCGTGCGGCGCTGGAGCATCGACGCGCCGGGCAAGCTCGACGCCGCCTTCGACGCGTATGGCAACGCGCTGCACACGCTCGTCATCAACAAGCCGCACCGCGAAATCCGCCTGCATGTAGCCGGTGAAGTCGACACGATTGCGCTGAAAGACGGCCTCCTGCCCGACGACGCCGGTCCGATTCCACTCGAGCACTTCACTTGCGCGACGCGTCTGACCGAAGCGGACGCTGCAATTCGCGAACTCGCCGCATCGGTGCCCGAGCTTGCCAGCGCCTCGAGTCTGATCGCGCTGTCCGAGCGGATCGTCGAAAAGGTCAGGTACAACCCCGGCATTACCGAAGTGACCAGTACCGCGACGCAGGCGCTCGCGCTCGGCAATGGCGTGTGCCAGGACCATGCGCACCTGATGCTCGCCTGTTGCCGGACGCGGGGCGTGCCGGCGCGCTACGTGAGCGGCTACATCGAACCGGGGGACGTGCCGCATGCGGCGAGCCACGCGTGGGTGGACGTCTGGCTCGACGGCACGGGCTGGGTTTCGGTCGACGTCACGCATGCCGCTTTCGCCAGCGAGATTTACTGCAGGCTCGCCGTCGCGCGCGATTACGAGGCCGCGGCGCCGGTGCGCGGGCGGCGGATCGGTGGCATGGAAGAGCAGTTGGACGTGTCGGTGACCGTCAGCGCGCAGATGGGGCAGTAGCTCGCGAGTAGGGGCGCGGTGGGGCGCGAAGTCCTCCGCATATCCCATAACAAGGCGCGACAGGTCACGCAGAGGCTGCACCGCTGGCGACAGGCTGGCAGCAACCTGCTGGCAGTAACCCGCTGCGGTCTTGCCGCGGCCTCGCTGCGGCCGCAGGCAAAGCGCTATCAAGAACCGTCCCGCAGCGGCCGTAATACGGTAAAGAGGCGTATCCGCGCCGCATTACAATAGCGCCGTTCAGTTGTTTTTTGCGGGACCCTTCCCTATGACCTACTGCGTAGCGATGACCGTCGACGAAGGTCTCGTGTTTCTTTCGGACACGCGTACCAATGCGGGCGTCGATCACATTAGCACCGCACGCAAGATGTCGGTGTTCGAGCAGCCGGGCGAGCGCATGCTGGTGCTCCTCGGCGCGGGCAACCTGTCGCTCACGCAAGCCGTGCTGCACGAGCTGTCCGAGCCGGGCGATGCGTCGCAGCCCACGCTGTGGAACGCACCTACCATGGCCGACGCCGCCCGCGTGATAGGCCGCGCGGTGCGCTCGGTCCATCAGCGCGAGGCGGCGGCGCTGCAGGAATTCGGCGTCGACTTCAATTGCAGCTTCATTCTTGGCGGGCAGATCGCGGGCAACCGGCCGCGTCTTTTCATGATTTATGCAGCGGGCAACTTCATCGAGGCGTCGGCGGTCAACCCGTACTTCCAGATTGGCGAGGCCAAGTACGGCAAGCCGATTATCGACCGGGTGCTCACGCCCTCCACGCCGCTCGACGAAGCCGCAAAGTGCGCGCTGATCTCAATGGATTCGACGCTGCGCTCGAATCTCTCGGTCGGGCTGCCTCTGGATCTGCTGGTCTACGAGAAGGACGCGTTGCGCGTCACGCGTTTCGTTTCGATCGATCACGATAACGCCTACTTCGAGATGATTCATCGCACGTGGGGCGAGCGGCTGCGCCAGGTGTTCGGCGAGATTCCCGATCCGGACTGGCAGGAGTCGCCTCGTGTGCCGACGCTGCACGGCGAGCGGGCGCTCGTGCTGTATCGCGCGCCGGTGGGCGCTGACGGCGTCGAGCATGAATTCGATGTGAAGCCGGCGCAGACACTCGCCGAGGCTGAAAAAGGCAAGGCGCAGCGGCGCTAGGATCGAGTTCGTACGCCGTTGCCGCAAGGTACGGCGGGCAAAAGCGACGGGCGAAAAAAAACAGCCACCGGCTTGCGCCCGTGGCTGTTTTCAAACTGCTTGAGCTTCAGCAGTTCGCCAAGTCCGATTAGAACTTGTGACGGATACCCAAGCTGACCACTTCTTGCGAGCTGGAAGCCGAGTTGTAGCTGTACGAACCGACTGCTGCGCCTGCGCTGACCAGTGCGCCGTTTGCAGCGCGCTGGTCGCCGCTTGCGTGCTGGTATGCGCCGACCAGGTAGATGTCCGTGCGCTTCGACAGGTTGTAGTCGCCGCCCAGGGAAACCTGGTGATACGTTGCGCTCGCGTCGCCGCTAGCCTTCGTGTACGTGTAGCCCACGCCAACCAGCAGTGCCGGCGTTGCCTGGTAGCCCAGGTACGCGCCTGCGACGTTGTACTTCTCGGTCGAACCGAAGCCCGACTGTGCGTCCGGCTTGTACTGTGCGTTGCTGTAACGTGCGTTAGCCGTGAACGGGCCTGCTACGTACTGAATAGCAACCGAAGCGATGCCGATCGACTTGGCAGCGGCGTACGCGCCGTTGATCTGGTTGTCGAACGTACCGTCAGACGTGCTGCTGCTGCCGAAGGCCGCACGGGTCGGGGCGGCCGTGTGCGGGTTCTCTGCGCGGAAGTAGCCGGCAGCAATGCTGAACGGACCCGTTGCATACGTTGCTGCGCCCGACCACGTCTGGCCTGCGCCCGTTTGGCCTGCGACGCCGCCGAATGCATACATGCCTTCGAACTGGAAGCCGCCCCACACCGGCGAGGTGTACTTGACGGCGTTGTTCGTACGCGACGAGTTGTCGTTGTTGTCCACGTCGCCCGGCGTCGTGAACGTCGAACCGAAGTAGTTGTCTGCCGTCAGCGGCTGGACCAGGTCGACGAGCGGGTCATACTGGCGACCCAACGTGACCGTACCCCACTGGTCGCCGGTCAAACCGACATATGCCTGACGACCGAACATGCGGCTGCCTTGGCCCAGACGGCCGTTGTTCGGATCAAAGCCGTTTTCCAACTGGAAAATCGCCTTCAGACCGCCGCCCAGATCTTCCGTGCCCTTCAAGCCCCAACGGCTGCCTTGCAGGTTGCCGGCGACCAGACCAACCTGGTTCTTGTTGGCGCCCGTTGCGTCGACGGTGTTGTGCGCGAACTGGATCGATTCATCGATCAAGCCGTACAAGGTCACGCTGCTTTGAGCGTGTGCGACGCCGGTAGCGCCCAGCAGCGCCAGCGAGAGGGTAGACAGTGCGATTCGTTTCATCCATTTCTCCACGCAGATGATTAGTTTACTTGTTGCGGAAGGGAGAATAGCTCACGCGTCAATCGGTAAGAACTGGAAAAAAAAGAGTGTCGCCAAAAACCTACATTCGCCGCTAAGCCTTGTATTTAAAGCGGATTGCCGATTGTTTCTGTTTTTGCAATATTGATTCGTTGCATTCGCATTATTGTTGTTTTGTTGATTGTAAACGTTTCAGCTTGCGCGTTTTCGGCATTTATTTGTAATGAATATGTAATGTAGTCGTCTAACCGGCGATGCGTCGGCTGCGTTGCGTTAGAGCAAGGCGATGAAGATTGGCCGATAAGCAGACTAGACATGCTTCGGCGATTGTGATCCACACGCACCAGGAAGGTGCGGTGCGATTGCAGTGTAAGTTAGTCCTCGTGTAATTAGTCCTGCGCGGTGTCGTGCGAGCGCGCGTGCCGCGCCATGCTCGCAGCCGCGAGGCCCGCGGCTGCGGCCAGCGCCACCGATTTCCACGGGTGCTTGCGCACATAGCGGTCCGCGGCCACTGCCTTGCGGCTCGCGCCGAGCAGCGTGAGCGCTGCCAGATGCGTCGCCTCGGCTTCCGCGGAGATTACCGAGCGCCCGACTTTGGCCGCCGTCGCCACGACGGACGCTTTTTTGCGTGCTTGCGTTCGCCGCAGCGCGAAGACGGACGAAGCGCCGCGCTTCTCCGTGGAAACGGCGCTGCCCGTGTCGGAAGCTTGCACGTGCCCGAACGGATGCACGTTGGGCTCGCCTGCATGCAATGCGGCACTCGCCGGAACCGTGGACGCCGCGAGCACCGACGCGA
This sequence comes from Paraburkholderia phenoliruptrix, assembly GCF_019511605.1. GTDB lineage: Bacteria > Pseudomonadota > Gammaproteobacteria > Burkholderiales > Burkholderiaceae > Paraburkholderia > Paraburkholderia phenoliruptrix_A. The sequence continues at coordinate 42,093 of NZ_JAEUAV010000002.1, forward strand.
GTTTCGCGCGGCTTCCGGGCGGCGAATCCGCCTGCACGCCCCAACCGCCGCGCGGATCGTTGAGCCGGCCGCGCGCTGCCGAAAACTCCGCGCCGAGCAGCAACACGGCGGCCGAGAAGTACAGCCACATCAGCAGCACGGCGAGCGACCCCGCCGCGCCGAACGAACTCGCCATCCCGGCGTGCGCCAGGTAGAGCGCGAACAGTTTCTTGCCTGCTGAAAACAGCACGGCTGCGACCGCGCCCCCCACCAGCGCATCGCGCCACCGCACCTTCGCATCGGGGAGAAATTTGAGCAGCCCGGCAAATGCAAACGCAAGCACCAGCAAGCCGACGCCAAGCTGCAATAGATTGCCGATCACCACATAAGGCGAGTCGCCCCACAGCCACTTGCCGATAAACGTGATCACCGTGTCGAGCACGAGCGAAACGATCAGCAGAAAGGCGACGCCGAGTACGAGCCCGAACGAGATGAGCCGCACCCGCACGAGCGCGATCACGCTCGAGGTGCGCGGACCTGTGTACGGCCATACGACGTTCAACGCACTGTTGAGCGACGAGAACGTGGCCGACGCGCCGATCGCCAGCATCGTGAACGAGATGATGGCCGCAACGCCGCCTGCGCTGCCGCTGTGATGCGCGTTTTCGACAATGGTCTGCACGCCTGCCGCGGCCTGGTCGCCGAGCAGTCCGTGGATGTGGTCGAATAATTCGCCGCGCGCGGCTTCGGCGCCGAAGAACCAGCCGGCCACCGCGATCACCATGACGAGTGTCGGCGCGAGAGAAAAGGCAGCGTAGAACGCAATGCTGGCCGCCATCGCGGTGCAACGGTTTTCGGAGAACTGCTTGAGTGCTCCGATCGCCCAATTGGCCTGCGTGCGCGCCACGTGCTGGAGGTTCTCGGCGGAAAGCGTATCGATGTCCATGGTCGAAGTCTCGATGGGAATGGGCGCCGGTCGGCGTGCGCAGGCCGCTCGGCTGGCCAGACGCAGCCTTCGTGATGAGTCTTTCGCAAACCTTGTGCCTGTGACTATAACAAGCGTGCCACCGGCGCGCCCGTGCGGCGAGCCGTGCGGGCCGCTAGAATGCGATGGCCCTTTCTATCGTCTTCATCCAATAACAGCCATGCATTCGCACGAAGCCTTGAAACAGCTGGACGTGATTCCCCCTGAACAACTCGCCGCGTGTTTGCCGGCGCAAGTGCTCGCGCAGTTGCCGCAACAGGGCGTCACGGTTTTTTCCGTCGCCGACGACGCATCGGACACCGCCGCCTTCAGCGCGCGCTACGGCTTCGGTCTCGAGGACTGCGCGAATACTATCGTGGTGCGCTACAAGAAGGACGGTGCCGAGCACTACGCGGCGCTCGTGTCGCTTGGCTCTTTGCGGCTCGACATCAACGGCGCGGTCAAGGCGGCGCTCGGCGCGCAGCGCCTTTCGTTTGCGAAGCGCGAACAGGCGGTCGAGTTGAGCGCAATGGAGTTCGGCGGCATTACGGCATTCGGTTTGCCTGAAGATTGGCGCATTCTTGTCGATACGGCCGTGATGGAGCGCACGCAGATCGTGATGGGGGCCGGCATTCGCGCGGCCAAGCTGCTGCTGGCGCCGGACGTGTTGCGTCAGTGGCCGCGTTGCGAAGTCGCACAGATGACACTCGCGGCGCAATGAGCTGCGCAGTGTCTGTTGTGGTTACTTGCGCAGCGGTTGGCGCATTGACTCGCGCATCGGCTGGGAAGGCAGACGCAGCAGCGGATGCAGCGACGACCGCGGAAGCGAACGCGCCGCATTGAGCGCGCCCGCGAGCCAATCCACGCCACGCCACGCGGTCGGACAAGCCGCCGCGCGGCTTACACGAAGGTCAGATGATGAGGCGCGAGACCTTCGTGCCTTCCAGCGACACGCCGGCCATCAGCCCACCATTGGTCAGCACGAATGCCTCCACGGGGCTCGTTGCCGTCGACGTGTCGATTGCACCGTTCGCGCCGACCTTCAGCACGGCGACGGTCGCGTCGGCGCCCGCTGCCCAGCCCTGGCTATTGAGGAATTTGTCGAGTGCTTCCTGCGTCATGAACAGGAAAACAAGCGCCTTCGATTGCGCGCCGATCTGCAAGCCGAACGATCCTGCCACCGTGCTGTAGTAGCCGGTGATGCGACCGCCTACGCGCAGCGCGCCTTCGCCGTATTGGCCGCCCACCCAGAAGCCCGCCGAAATCACTGACGGGAACACCAGCACGCCGCGCGCTTTGGCCACGAGTTCGCGCGAGCCGCCGACATTGGCGTACAAACGCGAAAGCGTGGAGTCGACTCCCGCATTGATCGTGTCGCGCTTGTTGGCGTTGGCGGACGCCGATGCGCTCGAAGACGGGGACGTGGTGGTGCAACCTGCGAGGCCAAGGCCTGCCGTTGCGAAAGCCGCGCCGGCCGTCGTGATGAATTGTCGTCTGCGCATGATAGTTATCCTTTTACGTTATCGAGGCGGTTTTTCTTTATCGAATAAAGGTAATGCTGTGACGCCGGCCATAATGACCGAGGTCTATGATAAGGCAGCATTTGCCGTGCCTGACTCATGCCGGCCGCGCAGAGGCACATGAGCGCATGAGGCGAGGAGTGGGCGCGAGCCCGCGCGCCCACTCCTCGCTGTTCAAACTCGCATCACACTCACATGGACGGACGAATGTTCTGGTTGTGGCGAAACAGATTCTGCGGGTCGTAGCGCCCTTTCACCGCGACCAGCCGTTCGTAGTTCGGGCCATAAGCGTCGGCCACACGGCTCGCTTCTTCCTGCGTCATGAAATTGACGTACACACTGCCGAGCGAATATGGCGCTGCCGCGGCAAAGAATGCGCGAGCCCAGGCGATGCAACGTTCGTCGTCGGCAGGATCGTCCCAGCGACCGTGCACGTTCATCGCATATTGCGTATCGCGGCTCGAATAGGCAGTTGCATTGACGGGCACGCGCTGTGTCTGGGCGCCGATCTGCCCGAAGAAAATCTCGCACTGTGGCGAAGGCAGGTTTTCAATCGACTGAAGCAGCGCGTCGATCAGCCCATCGTCAATGCCGGCGAGGTTGTGCGACTTCCAGTAGTTGCGCGATCCTGGCGCGAGCAGCGGGTCGAATGCCTGTTGCCACATTACATAGGGCATTTCGCCCAGATGTTCGCCCACCGGCGTGCCGAATGTCTTCACTGGCGCGAGTGCCGCAGGACCGTTCGCGCTCGGCCCGGTGTAGCAGCTCGCGAAGATGACCACCGGCTGGCCGTGCACCTCGGCGGGCAGGAAGGGCAGGGGCGGCGCGAGCCGCAGAACCGCCCACACGCTCAGATCGTCGGGCATCTGCGTGGACGCCGCGCGATATTTGACGAGCGCCTCCCTTGCCTGAGCGAACGGAAAGACCACGAGTCCGCCGTACACCATCGGGCCCACCGGATGCAGCGCGAACTCGAACGAAGTCACCACGCCGAAGTTGCCGCCGCCGCCGCGAATCGCCCAGAACAGATCTTCATTCGATTCGGCGCTGGCGCGAAGCAGCTCGCCTTCGGCCGTCACCACGTCTGCTGAAATCAGATTGTCTACGGTCATGCCATATTTGCGGCTGAGCCACCCAAAGCCGCCGCCCAGCGTCAAACCCGCGACGCCGGTAGTCGAATTGATGCCGAGCGGCGTCGCGAGCCCGAAGGCCTGTGCTTCATGATCGAAATCGGCCAGCGTCGCGCCAGGCTCGACGTACGCGCGTCTCGCCACGGGATCGATACGCACCGATTTCATCCGCGAAAAGTCCATCACGAGGCCGTCTTCGCACAGTGCGCTGCCGGCAATGTTATGACCGCCGCCGCGCAGCGCGAGCGGCAGATTGTGAGCGCGCGCGAAGGCTACACCGCGACGCACGTCGGCGACACCAGCGCAGCGCAGAATCATCGCGGGACGGCAGTCGATCATCGCGTTCCAGATGCTGCGCGCTTCGTTGAAGCCGGCATCTTCGGGAAGCACGAGTTGTCCGCGTATGGCACTTTTCAGTTCGTCGATGGCGCTGCTCGACACTTGAGGCATGGCTTGTCTCCTGGAGGTTGTGAGGGGAGAGGCGCTCTGCGAGCACCGTTGAATAACCGAAGCAGACCGAAAGAAATTCGACAGGCTGATTCAGCGTCCAGTAAACGAAGCTGTTCAACGGAGTCAAACACACGTAAACCCGCGTACTGCTAGCCGTTTCCTGTGAGCCTTGCGGGGCGGGCTTCGGCGCGCGTCAGTTGCGCGATTCGCGGCGTTAGCGCGGCGAATGGTGCATGTGCTTGCGGAAAAGTTCGTGTGGGGAGTGTTGGTTGATGCGTAGATGCGCAAATGCGCAAATGCGCTGGGGCAGCAGCCGTGCCGCCAAAAGTATGGCGAAAGCGCTCTGCCCAGATGCTGTATATGGATCTAGCGCGGCACTTCAATGACCTTGTCGTGAGCCACGACAAAGACTCGTTCGTCGCTTTCGCGTCCGTCGTCGCGTGCACCGCCGGTAAAGCTGCCGAACGCGGGCAACACGCCATATTGCGGGCCGAAACGAAAGCACGGAACGCGGACCGAGTCGTTGCGCGTCGCGACGCGATAGACCGGGTGCAGATGACCGGCGAGTGCGTAGGCACCCTGAACCGTCTGCGGATGATGACATAGCGCCCACGGGCCAATCCGCCACGGCTCCTGCACGTAGTCGACGCGCAGGGTCGGCGGCAATGCGCCCGCATGCCGGTCATGATTGCCTTCCACGAGCACGGTCCGCAGACCCGCATGCCGGGCGCGCCAGACGTGCAACGCGTCGAGCGTTTCCTCCGCGTGTGCCTCGCGTGCATGCAGCAGATCGCCGAGAAAAACCAGCGTGGCGGGTTCGAACGTGGCGATCAGTATGTCCAGACGCATCAGGTTGTCGGCAGTGGAGCCGACCGGCACGGGCACGCCGCGCGCGCGAAATACCGCGTCCTTGCCGAAATGCGCATCGGCGACGAATAGGCAGCGCAGCGCGGGATCGAAAGCCGCGCGCAGGCTCGACAGCACAAGCGCGTGGCCCGCAATATCGACTGCCAACGAAACTGGCTTCATACGCGAGCCGCCTTCTCGAGTTCCGCGAGCATCCGCTCTACGCGATCTGCGAGCTTTTCAGTGCTGACTTTCTCGCGCAGACGGCCGACAATCAGCGGAAACCCAAACGGCGTCGGCTTTTTAGGGTGCGTGAGAACGAGGCGGCTGGCGTTCATCCGTTGCAGCGCGGTGCGAATGCGTTTGGCGTCGAGTTCTTGCAGCAGGACTTCCGTGTCGGCCTGGTCGAGCAGCAGATTGCCGCTGTCATGATTGCGGAATATTTCGTAGAAGAGGCCACTGGAAGCCTGGAGTTGCCGGGCGCTTTTCTGCTGCCCGGGGTGCCCCTGGAACACGAGTCCCGACACGCGCGCAATTTCGCGGAAGCGGCGCCGCGATAGCTCCGACGAATTCAGGCTTGCCAGTATGTCGTGATCCAGTTCCTCCTCGGAGAGCAAACCGCTCTCAAGCTTGTCAGCCCAGTCGAATGGTTGCGCGGACAACAACTCGAAGCCATAGTCGTTCATTGAAATAGAGAAAGTGCCAGGCTTGTCGCGCGCAATTCTCCATGCGAGCAATGCACCGAGACCGATATGCGCGGTGCGCCCCGCAAACGGATAACAGAAGAAGTGATGCCCTTCGCGCGATTTGAGTACTTCGGCGACCAGCACGCCGGGAGCGGGTAGCGCCGACCATTTCTGCTGCAATTCGAGCAGCGGTCGAACCGCGCGCATTTCGGGCTCGTCATAGATGCCGCCCGCGGCGCGCGCGAGCATGGTGAGCGTGGCGTCCGCCAATTCGGACGAGAGCGGCATGCGGCTTCCTGCCCATTGCGGCATCGCGCCGCGCGAGGACGTTGCGCGTTTGACCCAGGCGGTCATGTCCTGCACCCGGATCAGTTCGAGCGTGCGTCCGCCGAACGTAAAGATGTCGCCGGGTTTGAGTCGCGAGATGAACGACTCCTCGATTGCGCCTATGCGGCCGCCGGCAAGATACGCGACGTTCAGCGTGCCGTTGGCGACGATCGTGCCGACGTTGTTGCGATGCCGGCGCACGAGATCTTCGCGAGGCACGCGATACAGGCCGTCGCTTTCGCGCACCACGCGGTGATAGTCCGGATACGCGCGCAGCGCGGTGCCGCCGCCTTCAACGAAGGTCAATGCCCAGTCGAACTCACTCTGCGTCAGTTGCCGGTATGCGTAAGCGCTGCGCACTTCGTCGAACAGATCATGCGGCTCGAAGCCGCCGCCAATCGCTATGGTCACCAGATGCTGCACCAGAACATCGAAGGGTTTCTCAGGCGTTTCGCGGCCTTCTATCTGGCGCTTGTCGACCGCTTCGCGCGCGGCTGCCGCTTCGACGAGTTCGAGCGCGTGCGTGGGCACGATCGTCACGCGCGACGGCCGCCCGGGCGCGTGACCCGAGCGGCCCGCGCGCTGCATCAAACGTGCGACGCCTTTGGGCGAGCCAATCTGAAAGACCCGTTCTACAGGCAGAAAGTCGACGCCGAGGTCGAGACTCGATGTACACACAACGACTTTGAGCAGACCGTTTTTCAGGCCGCGCTCGACCCATTCGCGCACCTCCTGATCGAGCGAGCCGTGATGCAGCGCAATCGATCCGGCCCATTCGGGCCGCGCTTCGAGCAGAGCCTGATACCAGACTTCGCATTGCGAGCGTGTGTTGGTGAAGACGAGCGATGTGCGCGCCTCGCCGATTGCATCCGCCACTGCCTCGACCTGGCGCATGCCCATGTGACCGCCCCACGGAAAGCGTTCGATAGTGTCGGGAATGACCGTGTCGACGATCAATGCTTTCGGCAACTGACCGTGCACGCTCACGCGCGGTGTCCTGACGGGCGCGAGCAGCACGTCGGCGGCGAAAGGAAGATTGCCGAGCGTCGCCGACAAACCCCATACCTGCAAATCGGGCCGCCAATGCGCGAGCCGCGCGAGCGCCAACTGCGTTTGCGTGCCGCGCTTGTTGCCGAGCAGTTCATGCCATTCGTCGACGATGACCAGCCTCACGTGCGAGAGCACGTCCCGTGCGTCCGGCCGCGTGAGGATGAGCGACAGGCTCTCCGGCGTGGTAATCAGTGCGGACGGCATGCGCCGGTTTTGCCGCGCGCGTTCGGCCGTGGAGGTGTCGCCGGTTCGCAAGCCCACGGTCCAGGGCACGGCGAGTTCCGTGGCCGAGCTTTGCAATGCGCGGGCCGTGTCGGCTGCGAGCGCGCGCATTGGCGTAATCCAGAGCACGGTGAGCGGCTCGGGCTGCACGACAGCGGGCCGCTTGCGCGCGAGCGCGGAGCGGGGCGCAGGCGTGGACCGGGCGGTCGGCTCATTGCCGGCGATCTCGCCCGTGGCTCGCGTAAACGCTGCGAGCGCGCCGAACCACACCGCCCACGTTTTTCCCGCACCCGTGGTGGCATGCAACAGGCCGCTCGCGCCTCTTTCCATTTCGCGCCACACTTCGCGCTGAAAATCGAACGGTTGCCAGCGGCGTGTCTCGAACCACTCTTTGAGCTTCGCGGCGAACGGGCGGCGCGCCTCGTCCTGGTCGATCGAAAACGGCAGCGGTTCGAAACCCGGCTCACGAGCGTCGAGCCGCGCCTGCTGCTCCCGGCTGCGCGGAATGCGTCGCGGGCGCGGCGCGCGGCGCCGTTCTGGCGCGGCCGCCGGCAACGCAACGTCCGGGTCATCGGGGTCTAGCGGTTCGTTCATTGCAAGCGTTCGTTGGCATCGGGGTTCGCGCACGGCGACTAGTCACTGCATCTTCCCTATGGACCGCGTGCGCGAAGCGCGGGTTCACAAGAATTGCACTGACAGGTCGCAACGCGCCGTGTTCAAATGCCGGAGCTTTGCACCCGCCCTGGCTCGACGCCATCGGCTATCGCGTCGGCGCACGGCGTCGCGCTTCGATAGATAAAGGAGTTTACGTGGATAACAAGCTCTCGGCGTTGCCCCAAGTGCCCTTGCAGATCGCGGCCGCGCAGGCACAGCCGGTTTGCGGGGATACGGCGGCGAACATCGCCCGGGCGGTCGAATTGACCGCTATTGCGGCTGAGCGCGGCGCAAGACTGGTGGTTTTTCCCGAGAAATTCCTGAGCGGCTATGAGCCCGGCCTGATTTCCGGCGACCCTGCAAAATACGCGTTCGAAGCACTGGATGCTCGCCTCGATCCGCTTCGGGAGACATGCCGCCGGCACTCCATTGCAGCAGTCGTCGGCGCGGCCACGCATGGCGCGGACGGCCTGCGTATTTCTTCGCTGATATTCGACTGCCGCGGCGAAGACGGCGCGCCGTATCACAAGCAGTATCTATATAGAAGCGAAGCGCAGATCTACCGGCCAGGCACGCAAGGCTGCATGCTGGAACTCGACGGATGGCGGCTCGCGCTGGGCGTCTGCTACGACTCGGGCTTTCCCGAGCATGCACGAACGGCCGCAGTGAACGGTGCTCACGCCTATCTGGTCAGCGGACTTTTCAGCGTCAAGTCCGGCTATCACCAGTCGCGCATCTGGTTCCCCGCACGCGCGTTCGACAACACGCTGTATGTATTGCTGTCGAATCACGTCGGCACGACCGGCGGTTGGGACACCTGCGGCGCAAGCGCGATCTGGAGCCCCTATGGCGACGTGATCGCGCAGGCAAGCCGCGAGCGGGAGGAAGTGATTACCGCGCTGCTCGATCCAGCCGCTCTCGCCGAGGTCCGCGAACGCGAAACCGCACTCGCCGATTTTCTCGCGCGTGGCGAGGCCACGAGCACCGTCTCAGTGCTGCGGCTGAATTGACGGCGCGCATTGGGCGGTGCGCTTTGAGCGGCGCGCGTTGAGCGGTGCGCTAGAATGAGCTGTCCTACCCATCTGGAGACTGGTTTTGAAATCTATCGTTGCTCTGCTCGCCGCTACTGTACTTTCCTCGACGGCCATGGCTGCCGCTTCAACTACTGAGAAGCTGCCTTCGGGCGTGGTGGTCGAACATCTGGTGCAAGGCACTGGCGCGCAGCCGGCGGCCACGGATGTCGTCAAGGTCAACTATCGCGGCACGCTTGCCAACGGCACTGAATTCGACGCGTCCGCGAAACACGGCGGTCCGGCAACGTTTCCGCTGAACCGCGTGATTCCGTGCTGGACTCAGGGCGTGCAGACCATGAAAGTGGGCGGCAAGGCCAAACTGACCTGCCCGGCCGCCACCGCTTATGGCAGCCGTGGCGTGGGCACCATTCCGCCGAACAGCGACTTGACGTTTGAAGTCGAGCTGCTCGACATCGTGAAATAAGGCGCCGCCCACGTGCGCTGAAATGCAACCCCGCTACGAAGCAACGCAGCGGGGTTTTTTTATGACCGTGGCGTTTTCCGCCACCCAAATGGAAGATGGAATAGGACGGAAGAGCAGAGCGTACGGCAACCCACAACAACATCTTTTTCAACTCGCCGCGCACCCGCTCGTTTACCAATGCTGATGTTGTCATTCAACGTGCATGAGGAGCGTCTGCCATGAATATCGACTTCCATTACGGCGTGATCTACATTGTCGCGCGGGTGGCCGGAATGACAGAGCGTGAGGCGCTGACCGTCGCCCACGCGTGCCAGTATGTCGACGACGCGACGACGCCGGGCATCTTGCGGTTCCAGGGCGGCGAAACTTTCGAGCGCTTTGCCACAGCGCACAAGACCTTCGACTACGCGAATACCGAGAACGACCAGAACCGGCTCGTGTGGGCGCCGTTTCATTTTCTGCCCGCAGGAGAAGGCGCGACGCTCGAAGAAAAAGCCGTATGCCGGGCGGACAGCGCGGTTGCGCGCGAGGTCGTGCGGCGCGCCATCCGGCAGCGCGGCACAGACACCGGTTTGCACCGCCTCGGCGTGACGCTGCATACGTATGTGGATACGTGGGCGCACCAGGGGTTCGCCGGCATAGAAAGTCCAGGCAACCGGGTCCATTCTCTGGAGGCGCAAGACTGCACGCCCACGGGCTGGCTGGAGAACCTCACGCTCGCGATGCAGCACCTGATCCAGCACGTCGAGGAAGACGTGATCACTCTCGCACTACCCGTCGGTCATGGGGCCGCTTTGCATTATCCGGATCAGCCGTGGGCAAAGTGGCATTACATTGACGGCAGGAATATGTTCATACAGAGGCACAACCTGCCCGAATTCGTCGAGGCTGCCGAAATGGCGTGCCGCGCGGTGCGCGCTTACGTGGCCGGCCGCGAAGATTTCGAAAACGAAGAGGGAATGCCGGACAACGTAAAAGCGGCGCTCACCGAACTGCTCGACACGAACCGTATCATGGACGACAACGAGCGCTTGCGCGCGATCTGCGAGTTTGTGCGGGAAGGCGGCATTCCCGGTCTGAAAGAGACCATTGCCGACTATGTGCCCAAAGGAGTGGGCTCCTGGAAGTACAAAGCCACCGGGCTTCGCGCAGAAGACGATTCCGGCGAGAAACCTGTATGGACCGAGGCATTCGAGAAAAGCGATTACCGGCTTTTTCACGACGCGGTGAAACAGCACCGTTTCGTGACGACTCAGGAAGTTCTGCCGGCATATGGCCTGCGAATCGCATGACTTTTTGCGTGCGCAAGCCTCGCGCGTGGCCGGCCGGAACTGGCCACGATAACGGGCCGCCATTGGGCGGCTCCGTTATAGCCTGACTTTCAGTTGCAAGTACCCACCGGTCAGCGGTAAAAACCGCTAGCACTAGTTCAACTAGTTCAATATCCCCAGCGCCCATGCTCGCGCCATTGCTGTTCGCGCCAATGCTCGCGGCGCCATTCGCGCTCCCTCCATTCGCGCCGCTCGCGCCACGCGCCGCGGTCGTCGTAAGCCCGATAACCGCCATAAGCCACCGCGACCGGAGCCGGGCCATAGGCAACCGGAGGGGCAACATAGACGGGCGGCGGCGGTGCATACACGCCGACCGGAACGCCCACGCCGATGGCCAGGTTCACGTGTGCCGAAGCTAGCGACGATACCGCCAAAGCTGCCAGACCGAGTGCCGCGCCAACGATCTTCTTGTTCATTTCCCTTCTCCTTGCACTTGATGTGCGGTACCAAAGCTCTTTGTCCCGATGGACGTCTGAAGTGTAGGAGGGCACCTGCGACACAGGTGAAACAGCATTGCGAGATCGGTAACGCAGGATTACCGGCCAATGCGGCGTTAAAAAATGAACCCGAAAGCTTTGAATCTCCGAATGCTTGCCTATAGTAGAAGCGGCTATTGCCGCAATGCACAGTGGCCGCCTTTTCTCTACAGGTGACGGGGAACCGACATGACGCCATCGAATGCCGCGATCTATCAGGCCCAGACTTGCACGCCGGAGTCTTTACGAACGCTGGCGGTCTACCTGGAACTGGCGCTCGACATGGGTGCAAGCGTGGTTCTGATGAGAATCGGCGCACACGTGCGCAGCGTCTATGTTGGCGATCCGTCGCACGCTCTCGAAGATCTGCGCGACGAGGGCGTAATCGACTCCCGCCAGGCCGACGAGATTCTGGCGCTGACCCGCATAGGACTCAACCGGATAACCGCCGACGACCAGCAATACCGCTTCTTGCGCAGTGTCCGGTACATTGCCGATCGGCAGGTTGCGGTTTTTACGCCGACCTGAGCGGGCCTGCAACAATTGGAAATACACGAGAGAAGGCAAATAGCCTGAAAGAAGCGACGCGCAATACAGACGACATAAAGAAGCACCAGCAGAGAACGACGGCAGGTAAAAGGCGTCTATGCAAGGCATCAAAGAAAAAACTCGTACTCCAGCATGCGTTGTGCAAACGAACTGGCGTTTTTCCGGCCAATGGCCTATGCCTTTCTTTCGCTATTCATGGCATAGTTCGACCGCTTACCACATAAGGAGCAATCCAATGTCCACATTAGAACAGATCCAGGCAAAGCTTAAGAAGCTTCAGGCGCAAGCTGACGCCCTAATTGCAAGGAAAGCCCAAATCGCAATCGACCAGATTCGCGAATTGATGCTCAAGCATGGCCTGACCACCGCGGATATCGAAGCACGAGCAAAAGCGCGGCGCGCGGCCAATGGTGTGAACGGCCATGCAGGAGTCGGCAAGGCGAAGGTCGCGGCAGGCGGGCAGAAGCTAGCGAAGTATCGCGATCCGAAGACCGGCGCAACGTGGACAGGGCACGGCCGCGCGCCTGGCTGGATCGCAGCTGCGAAAGACCGTAACCTGTTTCTGATCGATGGCGCGAGCCAGTCCATGCCGTCTAGCAGCATTCTCGCCACGCGCGCGAAAGGCAAAGGCCAGCCGAAAGGCGCCCAGCCGCCGAAGTACCGTCACCCGACTACCGGCGCGACGTGGAGCGGACGTGGCCCGGCGCCTGCCTGGCTAGCATCGGTGAAAGATCGCAGCAAGTTTCTGATCGACGTGAGCGCGGCGTCATCCGCGGGCAAGGCCGGTAGCGTGAAATCTTCCGTTGCGAGTGGCGCGGTCAGCAAGAAAGCTGCCGTTAAAAAAGCGGTGGCGAAAAAGGCGAGGGCGGGCAAGCAAACTGTGGGAAGTGGAAAGGCCGCAGTAAAATCCGCTGCGAAGAAAGCGGTAGTGCGAAAGGTCAGCGCTAAAAAAGCCGCAACGAAGGCTGCAACCAAAGTTGCAACCAAGGCCGCAACTAAAGCCACAACTAAGGCGCCGGGCCGCAGAAAAGCCGCGGCTCCAGTACCTGCCACGAGCGCGGCAGCTCCGCTGGCCTCGACCGCGGCGAGCGCGTAATCGTACGGAAATTGCGAAGCACATGACGAGCGCGCTTGAATCATCCCGGCAGGAGGACCAGATTCTCCTGCTGGAGCCGGTTCCTCATCCGGCAGCCGACGCTGCCGAGCCATTCATTGTCGCGAGCGACCGCCGCGTGATTCTCGCTTATCCGATAGCGGAGTCCGACTTCGAGCGCTTCGGTCCATTTGATCCCGACGATGATCCCTTCTGTGCAGTGCTATTTCCCGACGCGGTATTTCACCGGCTCGGCCCGCCTGGGGAGCGCGATCTTCAGATTCATCCGCTGGCGTCGAACGGTCTGACGGCTTACTGCGCGCATGAAGTGATTCATTCCTCTCTCGTGGATGAACTCTCGACCGTGTCGTTGCCGGGGTTGGGCAAGCGACATTTCGTCATTACGTTCATGGAATCCACGTTCGAGTGTGTTGCGTCGGATTACACGGTGGTGGGCGTGTATGGCGCTGCCGAAATAGCGAGTCGCGAGGCATTTGCACTCGTACGGTAGTTCTGTTTGCTGTTGGACTCTATCTTTGCCGTGAGCTAGTTGCCCGGATCGACTACTGGCCGATCCGGGTTTTCACGCGTTTTATAAGGCAGTTGCGCGGCACGCGGCTGCGTTGTGGTGTCGTCGATCACGCGTTCCACGTCCGCGGTCTTCGCGAGTTCGCTGAGGAACGTCTGCTTGTCGAAGCCTGACGCAACGCAGCCTTGCACATAAATGAACCGGCGTTGCAGCGTTAGCCACAATGTCGACTGTTCGCGCCAGTGAGTCGCGGCATTGATATTGGCAAGACGACGCTGCACCGCTTCTGCAATTTCCTTATCGTACAAGTATGCGTTCGATAAGCGGCAACGGCCTTCAATCCAGCAACTGTTGCCGCGTTCAATGCGGTAATGGCTGTCGGCAAGCCATTCCTGTTCCGTTTCGAGCGGCCCCAAAGGAACCGGACAGTCGTCTATCGCTTTGGAAATCTGGAAGAACGGATCATGTCCACGATTAATCCGCTGTTCTTCGCCTTGTGCCGCAGACACGACGAAAGTCAGCGACAGACATAACCCTAAGGCGGCGCATTCCAGAGTACGTGCCTGAGCCCGCATGAAGCGTGTCATCGTGATTGTCTCCACTCACTGCGCAGCGAGACATGCTTTGCATTAGCGACTCGTGCGCCGGTTCTCAACCGCAAACTTGATGAGCTCGGCCTGACCTTCAATGTCGAGCTTTCGCTTCAGATTCAGGCGATGCGTTTCCACTGTACGCACTGACAGATCCGTGCGCTGCGCGATCTGCTTGCTGGACAAGCCGTCTGCTAGCGCATCAAGAATATCGCGTTCGCGTGGCGTAAGCCGTTCAAGCGGCGACTGCATCGCCGACGCCTGAATCAATCGTGCGCCGAGCCCGGCGCTGAAATACGTCTTGCCCTCGAGCACCGCGCTGATCGCCTGAATGATCTCGGTTGCCGGCGAGTCCTTCAACACGTAGCCGCTGGCGCCTGCGCGCACGGCCTGGGTGACGTATTGCAGGTTGTCGTGCATGGAAAGCATCAGCACGCGGATGGCGGGAAAGCGTTCATGGAACATGCCGGCTAGCGCAATGCCGTTCATTCCGTTCATACCGACGTCCATCAGCACCAGATGCGGTTCGTGACTTGCGGCGAGCGCGAGGGCCTCCTGCGCGTTACCTGCTTCGCCGACCACCTCGAGATTGCGCACGGCTTCGAGCCGCGCACGCAAGCCGTCGCGAACGAGCGGGTGGTCGTCGACCAGAATCAGGCGGGTGGTTGGATGTGATGTGTCGTTCATGAAGAGGTTTCCTGCAGACTCTGCCTATCGCCTTCCATTGCCGCAGCGCCGAGTGGCACGCGCGCGGTCACGAGCGTGTGGCCCGGCTGCGAACTGAGCGCCAGCGTGCCGCCAAGGGCTTCCACGCGCTCGCGCATATTCCGTAAGCCCACACCCGAACGGCGGCCGACAAACGCATGCGTGACGTCGAAACCGCGGCCATTATCGGCGATGCTGAGCGTGACCGCGTCGTTCGAAATTTCCAGCGCAAGCGCAGCATTGGACGCATGCGCGTGGCGCACGATGTTGGTCAACGCTTCCTGCGCGATACGGAACAACACCGTGTTTACCGCATCCGTCAACGAGGCGGCGTGCGTATGGGTGATCTGTGTAAAGCCGATCTCAATACCGGACTGTTCGCCGAGTTCGCGCGTGAGTTGCTCGATTGCGGCCGCCACGCCAAGGTCGTCGAGCATAGAGGGGCGCAGTGCATGAGAAATGCGCCGTATTTCACGCAGTGTATCGCCGAGCCGCGTGAGACTGGTCGACAGCGCGGCCTCGGCGGCGGGCACGCGCGTCTCGCTGCGCTCGAAGCGGGCGAGTGCCGATTCAAGCAGCAGTTTTACCGACACCATCATCTGACTGATGCCGTCGTGCAATTCACGCGAAAGCCGCGCGCGTTCGTTTTCTTGCGATTCGACGACCTGCTGGGCGAGCCGCTTGAGTTTAGCGTCCGCACTGCGATATTCGGTGATGTTGAGCACGAGCGCGCACAGCGCGATCGCAGCGAGCCCGGCGAGCGCAATGGTATCTATCCACATCATCGTGCGGTCTATATTTGTCGCTGCACGCTGGTCAATATCCGCGAGCGTGGTGTCCACGTCGTCCAGATAGATGCCCGTGCCGATCATCCAGCCCCAGCGTTGAAGCGGCACCACGTAGCCGAGTTTGGAAGCCATCTTGCCCGTCGACGGACGATGCCACAGATAGCGCACATAGCCGCCGCCTTGCGCGGCGGCGGCGAGCAGCTTCTGAATGGTCGGCACGCCTTCCGGATCACGCAGCTCGGACAGATCGCGCCCAACGAGATCCGGCTCGCGCGGATGCATCAGCGAGCGGCCGTGCGTGTCGTAGACGAAGAAATAGCCGTCCTTGCCGAAGTCCATCTTTTCCAGAATGCCGAGTGCGCGCGTGCGGCGCAGCGCGTCGTCGCGGGCGTTGTCCTGGTCTTCTTCGTACAACGGTGCGATCGCAGACGTCGCCAGCTCGACGTAATGCTTGAGCTCGATTTCCTTGCTGGCCATATAAGCGGCCTGGGTGGTCGCGTGCTGCGCTTGCGCGAGCGCCGTCGCTTCGCGGCGCACACCGATTTCGATGCTGGAAATAGCCGCGAGGAAGGGCACAATAGCCAGCAGAACAATCTTGGCTTTGAGTTTCATCGTTGAAAAGACCGCCACCCGGCTACGTAGTAATACGTAGTCCGCTTACGTAGTTGCGCGCTTGTAAGGACGCGTACGAAGGCGAATACTACATCCCCGCGGCGTATGGCGTCTCGCGGACGCCTTGGCCGCGCTGCCGGCGCAACCCGCTCCACCATTCGTATGACGATGTCGGGCGTGGTTCATGCTCTTTCTCATCGTGCGCCGGCAGTGGGCAAACAGCAGGTTCCGGTTCCGATAGCGTCGTTGTGTGGGTACTCCACGCAGATGCCCGCACCGGTTTTCCGCGCGCGGGACTACGAGTCCTGCAACGCGGCGTCAATAATAGATCTAGGAGAAGTACATGGAGACCTCCCCACCGGCCGGCCGGTCCTGGCGCTGGCTCATTCTTTTGCTCCCGTATATCGCGCTGTTGTGGCTGCCTTTCTATAACGACACGCGTCCGTCGTTCGCCGGTTTTCCGTTTTTCTACTGGTATCAGTTTCTGTGGGTGCCGTTGACCTCGCTGCTGATTTACGTCGTGTACCGAGGTGTCAAATGAGCGACCTGAATCCCGTCAATCCGGTGGCGATGACCGTCTTCATCGCGTTCTTTGCTCTTGTCACGGTCATCGGCTTCTTTGCCGCGCGCTGGAAACGCGGAGATTTGACGCAATTGCACGAGTGGGGCCTGGGCGGCCGGCAGTTCGGCACGATCATCTCCTGGTTCCTGGTCGGCGGCGACTTCTACACCGCATATACGGTGATCGCCGTGCCGGCACTGGTCTACTCTGTCGGTGCGTATGGCTTCTTTGCACTGCCGTACACGATCATTGTTTACCCGTTCGTGTTCGCAGTCATGCCGAAGCTGTGGAAAATCGCACATGCGAAACACCACATTACGGCCGCCGACTACGTGCATGGCGAGTATGGCGGCAAGTGGTTTCCGGCAGCGGTCGCGCTGACCGGCATCGTCGCGACCATGCCGTACATTGCGCTGCAACTGGTCGGCATGCAGGTGGTGATCAAGGGGCTCGGCGTTACCGGTGAATTGCCGCTGATCGTCGCCTTTGTGATTCTCGCGCTGTACACATACGCAAGCGGCTTGCGTGCGCCGGCGATGATCGCGTTCGTCAAGGACATCATGATCTACATCGTCGTGATTGCGGCGGTGTGGCTGATTCCGGCCAAGCTCGGCGGCTACGCGCACGTGTTCGACGCAGCGGATACGTACTTCAAGGCGAAGGGCGGCGCAACCGGCATTATCCTGAAGCCTGCGCAATTCACCGCATATGCATCGCTCGCGCTGGGTTCGGCGCTCGCCGCCTTCATGTACCCGCACACGATGACGGCGGTGCTGTCGTCGTCGTCGGCGAACACCGTGCGCAAGAACGCGATCTTCCTGCCGGCCTACACCCTGCTGCTGGGCTTGATTGCGTTGCTCGGCTACATGGCGATTGCGGCCGGCGTGCACGTGAAGTCTGCTTCGGACATAGTGCCGGCGCTCTTTAGCACACTGTTCCCGTCGTGGTTCGTCGGTTTTTCGGCGGCAGCCATTGCAATCAGCGCGCTGGTGCCGGCGGCAATCATGTCGATCGGCGCGGCCAACCTGTTCACGCGCAATCTGTGGCGTCCGCTGGTTTCGCCGAACATCACGCCTGAAGCCGAAGCGGCCAACGCGAAGATCGTCTCGCTCGTCGTGAAGTTCGGCGCGCTGCTGTTCATCGTGTTCCTGCCGACGCAATACGCAATCGACCTGCAACTGCTCGGCGGCGTGTGGATCTTGCAGATCTTCCCGGCGATCGTTTTCTCGCTGTACACGCGTCGCCTGAACACGCCTGGGCTCTTTAGCGGCTGGCTGGTCGGCATCGTGCTCGGCACTTCGCTTGCGGTGTCTCAAGGGCTCAAGCCGGTGTTCGCACTGCATCTCGGCGATGCGGTATATCCGGTCTACATTGGCCTGATCGCTCTCGTAGCGAACGTCGTGGTGGCGTTTGTCGTCTCTGCCGTGTCGCCGCGGCGAGTGACTGTGACCGCCTGATCGTCCAGTCCTGATTCAGCGTTACCAACGCCGCGAGCCTTACGCTCGCGGCGTTTTTCATTTGCAGCAGCATGTGCCCGCGCCCGACCGGGCCCATGCGTCACACCAGTACTTCCACGGATTGCATGGCCCGGCGAATGTCCGGGCTGCGGTCCCATGATTCGTCGCGAATCGTTTCTAGCAGGCAATCGATAAAGCATCGCGACGCAGCATCGGCAGGCTCGCCGGTGCGCATGATGATGCCGACTGTGGAGTCCTCCAGTTCTTCCCGTAGCGGGATCGCGCACAAACCGTCGCGCGCCGCGCACAGCTCGACGAGCGGCCATGGAAAAATGCTCACCATGTCCGTGCGCTTGAGGAGCGCGAGCGCTACCGTGAGCGAATGCAGAAAGTGGATGCTGCGCGGCACGGGCAAGCCATAGCGGGCGAACATCTGATAGGACGCCTGCCCTTCCGTTTCAGGATCGAGCGCAACCAGCCAGTCGTCGTCGAGCAAGTCCGCGAGAGAGCGCGATTCGGCACGCGGATGGCCGCGGCGAGCCACGATCGCGCGGCTGGTGGCGAAGAGCGGCTGATAGTTGAAGTCGCAAGTAGTTGCGCCAGGCGCTTGCCGCCCCACGTAAATGTCCAGACTGCCGTCGCGCAGACGCGGTGTTGCGATGGCGAGCAGCCCCTCGAACAATTCCAGCTGGATTGCAGGCATTCTGGCGCGAAAACGCTCCACGGCTTCGGGCAGAAACGTCAACGCGACCCATGCGGTCACGGCAATGGAAAGACGCCCACTCGGTTCGCCGCGCATCGCGTCCATGGCCTGATGTGCGCGCGTCATCTGCGCGGCGACGAGCCGCGCATGTGCAAGCAGTGTCTGCCCGCACGCCGTGAGCGTCACGCCCGACGAAGTGCGTACGACCAGCTGCATGCGCACGGTTTCTTCAAGCTGCTGGATGTTTTGCGTGACGGCAGCGGGCGAAGAAGCCAGCGCGCGAGCGGCGCCTCTGACGCTGCCCGCGTCTGCAATCGCGATCAGTACGCGCAGTTGATGGATCTTCATAAGTGTGGTCCGGCGGTTTGTGGCATGAGGCGAAGCGTTCGCCGTTGCTTTACGCGTTCACCAGCGCGGCCCGTTCTCAAGTGGCCTATGCCGGCATATCGTGGAGGCACGGCTGCAACGTCGGAGTACTTGTTTTCCCTAGCATGACGAAGTCATTTGCAACGTAGTCCTTGATGTTTTTTATAAGGTATGTGAGTACATAAAGCGGTCTGTCGGTAATTAATGTGTAAGGCTTAGCATAGGAGTGTAACGATGACTGAGCAAGTCCCCGCGCTATCGGCAAGTCGTTCCGATCTCAGAGTGCATCCCGCCTGGACGGACTCTGCATTCGCAGCAGCAACTGCGCGAACGCACGCGCATTGTCACCCTGCGCACGGCTCGTTTATCGATTCGCTCACCGGCGTCTATAACCGCGCTTACGTGACAGGACGAGCCCAGCAGTGGCTACGATCTGCGCGCGCCGCGCATGTCGCGATGATTGTGGTCAACCTGGACTGCTTCAGCAGGATCAACGACATGGCCGACTATGATCTTGGCGACCGCCTGTTGCGCAGCGTCGCGCAGCGGCTTGCAGGCCGCGTGGCGGCGAACGATCTGCTTGCACGCATCGGCGGTGATGAGTTTGTGATTGTTACAGACGGTGACCGCGACGTGCCGACGCTGCCGGCGTATGCGCGTCAGATACTCGGGCTGTTCGCCGAGCCATTTGTGATTGCGGGCCGCGCGTACCGCGTGAGCGCGTCGGGCGGCGTAGCGCTCGGCGCCGTCCATTCGCGCGACGCCGCTGTGCTGATGCGCGATGCGGGCGCCGCGATGCGTCGCGCGAAAACGCAGGGCCCCGGTAGCTTGCGGTTTTTCACCGGCGACATGCACGAAGCGGCGCAGCGCCGCTTTGCGATTGAGGAACGGCTGCGCGGTGCGCTTGACGCGGGTGAATTCAGGCTGGCCTATCAGCCAGTCGTGAATGCCGCCGCCCGCGAAACCGTAGGAGTCGAGGCATTGTTGCGCTGGACGAGCAGCGAGCTTGGCGACGTATCACCGGCCGAATTCGTTCCCATTGCTGAACAGGCGGGCTTGATGGAAAGCATCGGCGGCTGGGTCCTCGCGCAGGCGTGCGCGCAGGTTGCTGACTGGCGCTGGAACATTGCGCCGGACGTCACTGTTTCCATCAATATCTCGCCGGTTCAGTTCAACGAACACCTCGTGCAACATGTCGCTGAGTGCCTCGCGAACACGGGGCTAGAACCGTCCGCTTTGCAACTGGAGATTACCGAAGGCATGCTGATGCCCGACGACCCGACTATAGGCGCGACCATATCCGCGTTGACCAGGATGGGCGTGAGGCTCGCAATCGACGACTTCGGCACCGGTTATGCGTCCATGTCGTACCTGAAGCGCTTTTCGCCGCACGGCCTGAAGATCGACCGCTCGTTTGTGGCGGGTTTGCCGCACGACAAGGACTGCGCGGCAATTGCACACGCGCTGGTGAGAATGGCCCACGCATGCGCAATATCCGTCACAGCGGAAGGCGTGGAGACCGAGGAGCAGGCGTCGTTGCTGCGCGAGATGGGTTGCGATTTTCTGCAGGGCTTTCTGTTCGGCCGCCCAGGCAGCGCTGCCGAGTGCAGCGGCAAACTGTCCCGCGCCAGCCGCTTCGCAACACGGCGTGAGCAGCGTTAGTCGGGCGGTGAAGCAGGTGGAATGTTCGGCCACTGCTTCTAGAATGATTTCATCAAGAAGACAAGCTTGAGCACCGCTGAGTCAGGCGGTGTTGCGTTGGTCAGGAGAGAGACATGTGTGATGCAGAAGTCGCTGCCGTGCTGTTGAATCGTTGCACGGCTCAGCCATTCGACGACGATGAGCCGTCTTATCTCGACATATTGCGCGAGGGCAATCTGGCATTCAAACACGAGATTGGCTTTGTGGGCGTGCGCGATCTTCCGGACCCCGAAGCATGTTGTGCCGAATCGATTATTTTCGCGGACGGTTCGCGCGCGTTGCGTATCAGCGCGGCCCAAGGCGATACCGGCTGGACGCAATGGACGGCGTTGCAACCGCTGCACTGACAGAAGCGGCGCACGCCGCTTCTGTCAGCCGCTAGAACCGGTTCACCCTGAAGGGCCGCGTCTCCACGAGCGTTTCTTCACCGGTCATCATTTCGGCGATCAGGCGGCCTGTCACCGGACCGAGCGTGAGTCCGTGGTGCGCGTGGCCGAATGCGAACCACAAGCCCTGGTGTTGTTCAGCCCGCCCGATAACCGGCATCATGTCGGGCGTACATGGCCGCGCGCCCATCCACGGTTGATCGTCGAGGCGCTTGTCGAGCGGAAACAGCGTGCGCGCAATCGGCTCGACGGCGGCGAGTTGTGTCGGCGTTTTGGGTGCGTCGAGCAGCGCAATTTCGGCGCCGGTCGTCAAGCGAATGCCGCGCGCCATTGGCGCGAGCAGATAGCCGCGCTCGGCGTCGAGCACCGGATGATTCAGGCGTGCCCCCGCGCGTGGCGCATAGTGCATGTGATAGCCGCGCTTCACGCCGAGCGGCAGGCGATAACCCAGCCGCGAGCTGAGCACGCCTGACCACGGCCCGAGCGCGATAACCGCCGACGAAGCCGCAATCGTCCCCTCGCTGGTCGTGACCTGCCAGCCGTCGCGCAGGGTATTGGCGTCGCCGGTAAAGAATCGTCCGCCAAGGCTCTCGAAGTATTTCGCGTAGGCCGTGACGAGCGCATTCGGATCGCTCACCGAATCTGCCTGCGTGTAGCGCAGAGCACCCAGCAACGTTTTGTCCAGATCAGGCTCTACCTGCTGCAGGCGGGGCGCGTCGAGCGTTTCGAAGGCGACGCCGTATTCGCGCCGCCATTGTTCGGCGTGCGTGAATTCCGCATCTCGAGCGGCAGTGCTGCGAAATACCTTGATCCAGCCTGTCGGGCGCAGCAATGCGCTCGCGCCGGCAGCCGTGGCCAGCGCGCGGTGCTCGCTCACGCAGTGCTCGATCAGCGTCGAATACGACCTGGCAATCGCCGCGTGTCTTGCGGGCTCGGAATTGAGCCAGTATCGCCACAGGAACGGCGCCGCGCGAAAAAGCGCGTCGGCGTGGTAGCGAACGTCGAGCGACTGGTTGCGCGCATAGCGAAGCAACGTACCCAGTCCGCGCGGAAATGCATACGGGTAGACGCCTTCGCGCTGAATCAGCCCGGCGTTGCCGAACGAAGTCTCGTTGCCTGGCGGCTTGCGGTCCACCAGGGCGACCTGCCGGCCGCGCTTTTGCAAATGAACGGCCACGCACACGCCGACAATGCCGGCGCCCAACACTACCGTATCGAATCTGGTTGCTGTCATCGGTTAGACCGCGGAAAGGCCCGCGCTGCCGGCGCTGGAGTCGGTGAAAAGAGGAGGCGAGGTCACAATGGATTTTAACGACGCATCCGGCTTCGTGAGCTTCGACAGATCCGGTCGCGGACGCCGCAACATGGGCGATTGCGCAAAGACCTGCTCCAGTGCGTGCGCGACCGCCAGGGTCTTGCGATCGCCATGAAACGGCCCGACGATCTGCAAGCCGAACGGCATGCCCGCGTGATCGAGACCGCATGGCAGTGACACAGCCGGGTGCGTAGTGAGCGTGACCACGTAGGTGAGCGCGAGCCAGCGGTAATAGTTGTCCTGCTCGCGCCCGTCGATTTGCGCGGCGTAGAGCTGTTGCCACGGAAACGGCGACACCGGCGTGGTCGGCGAGAAAATCACGTCGTACTGCTGGAACGCGGCCTGGAAGCGTTTGAAGATGCGCGTTTGCTCCGCTTGCGCCCAAGCGCTGTCTGCGAGGCTCATGCTCGCGCCGAGCTCGTAGTTGGCACGGGTGTTGGGACCGAGCTGATTCGGGTCGTGCGTATAGGCGTCGTGCAGACCGGCGACGAAACTCTCCGCACGAATCACGTCGAAGCAACGATGCACGTCGCCGAGATCGAAGCGTACTTCCTCGCAGGAACGGAAAAACGGCGCGATCAACGCCATGCGCTCGCGAAACACGGTGCGAATCGACGCATCCACGTCGCAACTGCCGAAGTCTTCGGTCCAACCCACTCGCAGAGTGCCGAGGTCGATGTCGGCGGGTACCGCAAAGCCGAGCGGATCGACGGCAGAACTGAGTGGATCGCCTGCCGAGATGCCCGCGGTGGCGGCGAGTTGCAGGCATGCGTCGGCAACCGTGCGACCCATTGGCCCGACCACGGAGATCGGCGACCAGCCCACCAGCTTGCGCGAATTCGGTACAAGCCCCGGCGTCGGACGAAAGCCCACCACGCCGCATTTGGAAGCCGGAATGCGCAGCGAGCCACCCGTGTCCGAGCCGGTGCAGACAGGCAACATGTCGCAGGCAAGCGCCGCCGCCGAACCTCCGGACGAGCCACCCGCGTTCAACGCTGTATTGAACGGATTGCCGGTTGCGCCCCACACGGGGTTGCGCGTGTTGGCTCCCGCGCCCAGTTCCGGCACGTTGGTCTTCGCGGTGACGATCGCCCCGGCGGCACGCAGGCGCTCGACAAGCACCACGTCCTGCGCGGGAACATTGCCGCGCGACATGGGCGAGCCATAAGTAGTCAGGAGTCCGGCGGTATTTTCCAGGTCTTTCACGCCGAGTGGCAGGCCATGCAGGAGACCCAACGGCTCGCCGTCGAGTACCTGTTTCTCGGCGCGTTTCGCCAGGGCCCGCGCACGGGGAAAGTCAGTTGCGGTAATTGCGTTGACCGCTGGATTCACGGCCTCGATGCGCGCGATGCACGCGTCGAGCAATTCGACCGGCGAAATTTCTTTCGTGCCGATCATGCGGCGCAGTTCGACCGCGCTGCGGCTCGGCAATCCGTCGTCCTGATTCACGTTGTCCTGCATCATTGCGTCCCCTTCGTCATGCAAGTGCTTCGCCTGTGCGGTCCTTCAGCCAGATTACCGGCACGAGAGAAATTGCGCACGCGGCGGCGACGTACCAGGCCGGTGCCAGCAGATTGCCGGTGCGCGCCACCAGCCAGCTTGCAATAAACGGCGAAAAACCGCCGAAAAACGATGCGCTGACCACATAGGTCAACGCGATTCCCGTTGCGCGCACATGCTTCGGGAATAGTTCTGGAATCATCACCAGCACTGGCACGATCTGCCCGGAGACGAACACGGCAAGCAGCGCGGAGACGATGCAAAGCGCGGTCATCGACGGATGTGCGCTCAAAAATGCGAATGCCGGATACACGAGCAACAGCATCGCGACGCGCGAGATCACCAGTACGCGCTTGCGGGTGTAGCGATCAGCCAGCATGCCGGCAAGCGGCGCCGCGACGAACAGCGCAAGCGAACTGACGATACCCGAGATGACCGCCGACGTCGACGAAAGATGCAGCACGCGTGCCGCGTGGCTCGGGAGAAAAAACGCGGTGATGTACACGGAGACGGAGCCACCCAATTCGGCGAAGGTGCCGAGAATGGTCAGCTTCAGATGAGTGGTCAGCGCGGCCCTCAGCGCGCCGCGCGGCGCCGCTTCGTGAGGTTCGCGCGAGCTCAGCGTTTCTTCGAGGCGCCGGCGGATCAGCATGCCGGCCGGCGCGGCGACGATGCCGAGCACGAACGGAATGCGCCAGCCCCACTCGAGCACGGCCTGCTTCGGCAGCGCCACGTTGACGAGAGTCGCGACCAGCGCTCCGAGCACGAGGCCCGCTGCGGTCGCCGCGAAATTCCAGCTCGCGAAGAAAGCGCGCGTGTTGTCGGTCGCGTATTCGACAAGCAGCGTCGTGCCCGGCCCGAACTCGCCGCCCGCCGCGAAACCCTGGATCAGACGCGCGAGAAGCACGATCAGCGGCGCCGCGAGTCCCGCGACCGCGTAGGTGGGCGCACAGGCGATCATCGCGCAACTGAGCGCCATCAGCATGATGGTGAGAACCATCGCGTTCTTGCGGCCCGCGCGGTCCGCGTAGGCTCCGATCACCACGCCGCCCAGCGGCCGCACCACGAAGCCCACGCCGAACACGCCGATGGACAGCAGGAACTGATTGACGGAAGACTCGCCCGGAAAGAACAACTGCCCGATCTGGATGGCGAAGAAGCTATAGATCGTGAAATCGTAGAATTCGAGCGCCGTGCCGATGGTCGTGGCAGTGATGACGCGGGTTCTGGACAAGCCAGACTTACTGAGCGCAAGAGTAGACACGGTACGGGCCCCACAGGATGGTGGAATCGACGTGAGTTATCATATACGAGAAAAAAATAATTTCTCGTATACGAGAAATTTTCTGGCAAATGGAATGAGTCGAGATGGCCAAAGGCGTAGTGGAAAAACCCAGGTCGCCCGCGCGCGAAGCCCCGCCTGCGCTGGATCACAAGCTGGTGGGCGGGCATTTGCGGCAGGCGCGCAAGGCGCGCGGACTGACGCTCGCCGAACTGTCGGAGCGCTCGGGCATTGCCGTTTCGACGATCTCGAAGGCCGAGCGCGGCGACATCGCGCTCACCTACGACAAGTTCGCGGCGCTCGCGCATTCGCTCGAACTCGAGTTCGACGCGATTTTCGGCCGGCGTCGCAAGCCCGCTTCCGGCGCGATGAAGCCGTCGTTCACCGCGGCGGGCAAGCAGCACGTGTACGACACGCCGAACTACGAGTACGGCATGCTCGCCAACAATCTGACCGGCAAGCGCATGATGCCGATGCGCGCGCACATCCACGCGCGCGCCGTGGCGGATTTCCCCGAGTACATCCGGCATTCGGGCGAGGAGTTCGTGTTCCTGCTCGCCGGCGAGCTCGAACTGCGCTTCGAGAACGGCAAGTCGTTCAGGCTGATGCCGGGCGACAGCCTCTACTTCGACAGCTCGGTCGGGCATATCTATCTGAGCGTGGGCGATGAAGATGCCGATGCGCTCGTGTGCTGCGTCGATACCGACCAGCAGCGGCCGCGCGGCGCGATCTGAGCGGATGGACATGGGTGGCGGCAGCAGCCGGGCGCGCGGCTGCAACCCGCCGCTGCAACCCGCCGCTGCAACCCTAAGGCACGGAGCGCACAAAACGTCCATTCACAAGCGCCAGGATGTCCGCGTCGCACGACGTTCTTATAGGGACCGAAGCCGTCGCGGGCGTCAGCGTGTAAACTGCTGACTTTTTTTGCATCCGGCGGTATGTTGCAAGCCCCCCAACGCACAGCACTCAGCGGCCCCGAGCTCGTTCGCCTGCTGGCGCGTTTCGCGCAAGTCGACGTTCCCGAACCGCGGCAATCGCTATCGGACCGGCTGAGCCAGTGGCTCGGCTGGACGGACGCGATCGCGCTGTCCTCGGCGCTGACTGGCGCGCCGCCCGCCGTGCCGGCGGGCGCGCGAACCTTCGGCAGCGCGGAAGAAGCGGAGTGCGCGCGGGTTCGAAGCTCGCTCGTCAACACCATCACCGGCGACAGCGCGTTCGTGAGCGCGAGACGCCGCGGGTCCGCACACGTCGCTGCGCCCGCCGTGCCCGTGGACTACGCGTTGTTTCGCCAGCGCTACCAGGCCATGCAGCAATCGATGGAAACGGGTGTCGGCAACCTGCGCGGCCGGCTGCGCGCGTTGCTCGCCGCGAGAACGCCCGCGATGGGCCGCCTTGCGCTGCTGGACGCCGTGATGGAGCGCGCGCTCGCCGAACGCGAGCGCAGCCTGCTGGCTAATCTGCCGGTGCTGCTCGCCGGACACTTTGAGCGCCTGCGCGACTCGGGGCAGCAGGCGGAGGCGGAGCAGCCGCCGGCTCCCGGCGCGCCCGGCGCATGGCTCGAGGTGTTCCGCAAGGACATGCGAAGCGTGTTGCTTGCCGAGCTGGATGTTCGTTTACAACCGGTCGAAGGGTTGCTCGCCGCCCTTCGTACTCGCTAACTGGGACACTATGTCCAGATATCGTATTGATCTCGTTGTATTCGCGGCAGGTCTCGCCGCGGTGTGCGGCATTGCCGTCGGCTATGTCGGTTCCAACTGGCTCGCGCTGGCCGTCACGCTGCTGATCGGCGCGTTCTATCTGGCGGGCGCGCTCGAATTGCGGTGCTACGGCGCGGCCACGGCCACGCTCGCCCGCGCGCTCGACGGCCTGTCCGAGCCGCCGCCGCGGCTTGACGCGTGGCTCGCGCAGCTGCATCCGAGCTTGCGCAATGCGGCGCAACTGCGTATCGAAGGCGAGCGCGTTGCGTTGCCGGGCCCGGCACTCACCCCGTATCTGGTCGGCCTGCTGGTGCTGCTCGGCATGCTCGGCACGCTGCTCGGCATGGTCGTGACGCTGCGCGGCACCGGCCTCGCGCTCGACAGCGCGACCGATCTGGCGGCGATTCGCGCTTCGCTCGCCGCGCCGGTCAAGGGTCTTGGCTTTGCGTTCGGCACTTCGATCGCCGGCGTCGCGAGTTCGGCAATGCTCGGCCTGCTGTCCGCGCTGTGCCGCCGCGATCGGCTCGAGGCTGCGCAGCGGCTGGACGCGACGAGCGCAAGCACACTGCGCGTCTATTCGCAGGCGCACCAGCGCGAGGAAAGCTTGCGTCTTTTGCAGCGGCAAGCGGAGCTGATGCCGACGCTCGTCGACCGTCTGCAAACCATGATGGCCGCAATGGAGCAGCACAGCCTGGCGTTCAACGAGCGCCAACTGGCAAGCCAGGAAGCATTTCACAGTAAGGCGCAGGTTGCTTATGCGCGCCTCGCGGCGTCCGTCGAACAGTCGTTGAAGCAAAGCGTCGCGGACAGCACGCGGGCCGCGGGCGAGGCGCTCGAGCCTGTGATGCAGGCGACCATGGCCGGCCTCGCGCGCGAGAGCGCGGCCTTGCAGGCGAACGTTTCGCAGGCGGTGCAGCGGCAACTGGACGGTTTGTCGAGCGGCTTCGAGTCGGCTACGGCCAAGGTCGCCGGCATCTGGAACGAGGCGCTCGCCGGCCAGCAGCGTTCGAACGAGGAGATGACGCGGCAACTGCGCGCGTCGCTGGAGAGCTTCGCGCAGACTTTCGACGAGCGTTCGGGCGCACTGGTGAGCGGCGTGTCCGCGCGCCTCGAAGCTGCGGCGGGGCAGGTCTCCGAGGCCTGGAAGGCGGCGCTGGCGCAGCAGCAGCAGACAGGCGAGACAATGGCGGCGCGGCACGAGCAGGCGTTGGCTGCGGCAGCGGCGACCTTCGAACAGCATTCGGCGTCGTTGCTGCGGACCGTCGGCGAGTCGCATGCGCAGATGCAGACCGTGATGGCTTCGCGCGACGAAGAGCGGCTCGCGGCGTGGTCGGCGAAGCTGGACACGATGGTGGCCACGCTCGGCAAGGAGTGGCAGCAGGCGGGCGAGCAGAACGAAGCACGGCTTGCGGCGTGGACCGCGAAGCTCGACGCGCTCGCGACTTCGCTTGGCGAGAAATGGCAACAATCCGGCGAGCAGAACGAAGCCCGGCTCGCGGCATGGACCGCGAAGCTCGATTCGCTCGCAACCAGGCTCGGCGATACATGGCAAAAAACCGGCGAGCATAACGAGGCACGCCTCGCGGCATGGACCGCGAAGCTCGACGCGCTCGCGACTTCGCTTGGCGAGAAATGGCAACAATCCGGCGAGCAGAACGAAGCAAGCCTCGCAGCATGGACGGCGGAACTCGATTCGCTCTCGACCACGCTTGGACAAACACTGCAACAATCCGGCGAGCAAAACGAGGCACGCCTCGCAGCATGGACCGCGAAGCTCGACGCGCTCGCCGCGACGCTCGGCGACCAATGGCAGCAGGCGGGCGAGCGCACCGCGAGCCGTCAGCAGCAGATCTGCGACACGTTCGAGCAGACCGCGCGCGACATCTCCGCGCAGACCCAGGCGCATGCGAGCGCAACCATCGCTGAGATCGCGGGGCTCGTGCAAGCGGCCTCCGAGGCGCCGAAAGCCGCTGCCGAAGTGGTCGCCGAATTGCGGCAGAAACTGTCGGACAGCATGGTGCGCGACACGGCGATGCTGCAGGAGCGCAGCCGTCTGCTGGAAACACTGGAGACGCTGCTGGACGCGGTCAACCATGCATCCACGGAACAGCGCGCGGCAGTGGACGCGCTCGTTGCGACCTCCGCGGATCTGCTGGAGCGAGTCGGCACCCGCTTTACCGAAAAGGTCGAGGCCGAGGCCGACAGGATCGGCACGATTGCCGCGCAGATCACCGGCGGCGCCGTCGAGGTGGCAAGCCTCGGCGAAGCGTTCGGCGCGGCCGTGCAGTCGTTCGGCGAATCCAACGACAAGCTCGTCGCGCACCTGGAAAGGATCGAGGCGGCGCTCGACAAGTCGCTTGCGCGCAGTGACGAACAGCTTGCCTACTACGTCGCGCAGGCGCGCGAGGTGGTCGATTTGAGCGTGATGTCGCAAAAGCAGATTGTCGAAGATCTGCAGCAGCTCGCGGCACGGCGCACCGTGGACGGAGTCGAGGCGGCATGAGCGGCATGAGCGAGGAAATCGACGGCGGCGTCGAGCCTGGCACGCCGATCTGGGCCGCGTTCGGCGATCTCATGTCCGTGCTGCTCGGCGCGTTCATGCTGATTCTGGTGGCTGTGATCGGCGTGCAGCTCGAACTGTCGAACAAACTCGAGCAGGAGGTCAAACAGCGTCAGCTCGAAACGCAACGCCGCAAGACACTCGAAGAGGCGCTGGCGGGCCCGCTCGCGGCCGGCCGCGTGACGCTCGTCAACGGACGCATCGGCATCAGCGGCAACGTGCTGTTCGCGCTGAACTCCGACCAGTTGCAGCCGCAAGGGCGCGATCTGTTGAAGAGTCTTGCCGGCCCCTTGTCCGCCTATCTGCGCGCGAACGACGAGATGCTGATGGTGAGCGGCTTTACCGACGACCAGCGCTTGCGCGAGGGCAATCGTCGGTTCGCGGACAACTGGGAACTGTCCGCGCAGCGGGCGCTGACTGTCACGCGCGCGTTGATCGACGCGGGCGTGCCGGCGTCGTCGGTATTCGCCGCGGCGTTCGGCTCGGGCCAGCCGGTCAGTTCGAATGCCGACGAGCAAGGGCGTGCGCGCAACCGCCGCGTGGAAATCGCGCCGGTTCCGCGGCTTTCCACGGCCGCCGCGGGGAAGCCCCGCGAGTGATGCACGGGGCGACGACATGACAGAAGGAGCCGCCACGCCGCAGACATCGCGCGCGATCCTCGACGCCTGGGCCGCGCGCGGCGCCGACCGGGTCGACCCGCTGCGGTTTCGTTTCATCGACGCGTTCGAGCGGCGCGCCGCCGCGCACAGCGGCGAGGCGCGGCGTGTGCTCGACGCGAAGCTTGCCGCGCTGCTCGAAGCGTATGCGCGCGACATCGAACGCGGTGACGCTGGCGACGAGAGTGGTCAGCGTGAACAAGGCGACGAACGCAATCAAGGCGACCAAGCCGATCAACGCCCTCAACGCGACGAATGCGACCACCGCGACCATCGCGATCAAGACGACGAAGACGCCCGGCCCACCCACGCCAACGTCGAAAACACCAACTCCTCCGGCGCAAACACAGCGACTGCGCCGACCGTCCCCGCTTCCCGAAACCAGCCGACACCCAGCGCGCTCGCCGGACTCGTCGCCGAATTGCACGGTGCGGCGCGACGTCATCGGCGCGTTGACGCGGCCGCTTATCCCGAACTCCCCGAGCTCGACTATTTCCGGCAGACGTGGGCCCGGGTTCGCGCCGAGGGGCAGGTGCGGCAGTCGCTGCAGCCGGCGCCCGGCAACGCCGGGCCGCTCAACTCGAGCAGTCTCGTGCACCGCTCGCTCTCACTGATGCGCGAGTTGTCGCCAGGCTATCTGAAACAGTTTCTGTCGTATGTCGACGCGTTGTCGTGGATGGAGCAATTGAGCGGCGGCGCGCCCGCCAGCAAGGATGCGCCGCGCGCCGCGACGGGCGGCAAGGGCGGGCGCGGCAAGACGCGCTGATGCCTCGCAGCGCGTGACGTGGCATATTGGCAGGCGTAGCCATCGAAAGGAGCCCACCATGCGTATCCAGACCTCATTTCTGTTCGATCTCGACGGCACGCTCGTCGACAGTGTCTACCAGCATGTGCTGGCCTGGAAAGAAGCGCTCGACAGCGAAGGCATTTCGCTGTCGGTGTGGCGCATTCATCGAAAGATCGGCATGAGCGGCGGCCTCTTCACCAACCAGCTCCTACGCGAGACGCATGGCGATATCAGCGCTGAGCGCAGCGAGCGTCTTCGCCAGGCACATGCGGCCGCGTATAAAAGGTTGCGCGCGCAAGTATGTCCGCTGCCGGGCGCGCGCGAACTGCTCGACGCGCTCACGCAAGCGGGCACGCCGTGGGCCGTGGCCACCAGCGGCCGCATGGAAACCGCGGCGGTCAATCTGGAGGCGCTCGGCGTCGATCCGTCGAAAGCCGTGGTCGTGACGCGCGACGACGTCAAATACGCGAAGCCCGACCCCGACCTCTTCATTGCTGCGGCCGAACGTCTTGGCGTCGAGATCGAACACTCGGTGGTGGTGGGCGACAGCATCTGGGACATGCTCGCGGCGCGGCGCTGCCGCGCGCTCGGCGTGGG
Source organism: Paraburkholderia phenoliruptrix (assembly GCF_019511605.1). GTDB lineage: Bacteria > Pseudomonadota > Gammaproteobacteria > Burkholderiales > Burkholderiaceae > Paraburkholderia > Paraburkholderia phenoliruptrix_A. Next base: position 73,660 of record NZ_JAEUAV010000002.1, read on the forward strand.
CCTGCTGTCGGGTGGCTACGGCACGGAAGAGCTGGAGCGAGCCGGCGCCCTCCGGGTCTACGACGACCCCGCGGCGCTGCTGGATCATCTCGACGAAGTGGCTGCGCGTCCCTAGCCTGCGGCATGCGCGCAGTGCGCGGCTGCAACCCAACCAGGCGGCCGCCGTTCCACAATCTGCATCGCTCATGCGTTTTTGATTCAGGCCGCATACGCCGCCGCAAATGCGCTTAACTTTGTACTGTTAGAGCCGGGAGCCCTGTACTATACCGTTCAACGGAGACCGGCCCGGCGCGCGCAATAGCAGCACCGGCCGCGGCACGCCGGCCTGTTCCACGTGAGCGCATGCGGCGACTGGCGAGCCTGTCACGCTGATCCGCTGCGGCGGTCTGACGAACCACGTGAAAATATGAACAAGTTTATTCGACCACCCGTCTCCTATCCGACCACGGTTGTTTTCGTAGACGACAACGACAACTACCTCGACGCGCTGCGCCGGTTCTTTCCGGATGTTTCCACCAATCTGTTTTTCTCGCGCCCGCAAACGGCGCTTGCGTTCATTCGCCAGCACGCGCGGGAAAATTCGCTGGAATTCGCGCCGGCTTCCGCATGTTTGAGCGAAACGGGTTTTGATCGCTTTGTCGAAACTTCGCCGCAGCGGGACGTGCTGGCGCGCCATTCGCGCTTCGCCGAAGTAGCTGCCGTCGTAGTCGATTACGACATGCCTGGCGTCAGCGGCGTCGAATTTCTGTCATCCATATCCAACCTGCATTGCGCGAAGATTCTGCTAACGGGCGTCGCGGACGAGACCGTCGCCGTGAAAGCATTCAACGCGGGCATTGTCGATCTGTATCTGCGCAAGACCGACGCCGATTCGGCGAACCGGCTCGTTCACTTCCTGAAGGACGCAAAGAGCCGCCATTGCTCCGAGGCGGGCTGGCTCGCGCTGGGCGAGAACGGCATGACCTATTGCGATCCGCGCACCCACAAGGTGATCGACGAAGTGGTGAAGGAGAACGGCATCGTCGAGTATTACTGGCGGCCGGAGCAGAATGCCATTCTGATGTTCGACCGCGAGGGAAGGGCAAGTGTCTTCGTCGCATGGGCCGAGCACGACTGGATCGCGCAAGGCGAGATCGTTGCGGACGAAAGCGGCCCCGCCGAGTTGCTCAGGCAGATGGCGGTGCGCGACGTCATGCCGCTCTTCTGGCCGCATCTCGCCTATCGCTCGAATGTCGAGTTCCGGATGCTCAAGCCGCAACCCATTCCCGGCTGGGGCGAGGCGTTCTACTGCTGGAGCCCGATAGAGTCTCCCGAAGTGGCCGAAGCCGGCATCAGGCCGCTGACGTTTGCCCAGTGGCGGAGTGAGCGCGCGCGCTAACGCCTGCCGGCACGCCGAGCCCCATGTACGCCATTCCAACCGCCTTCGTGTCGGCCATGTTCGTGGTGTTCGGCCTTTACGTGGTCATCACGCAAGGCATCACGAGGCTGTCGGTGCCGTTCCTGCTGATGTGCTCAGCCACTTTCACGTGGCAGGGCACATGGACCTTGCTGTTTCAGACAGAAGACCCGCACGTAGCGGGCTTGCTGGTGCGCGCAGGCTACCTGTTCATTCTCTTTCTGCCCACCACGTTCTATCACTTCGTCACAGAGGTGGCGGCGCGGCGCCGCGAGCGGCCCGTGTTGCTGGCCTCATATGGCTTGTGTTTCGTGCTCGCGGCCCTGCTGCCCGGCAATGAGGTGGTGTCGGGCTATCGGCACTATTTCTTCGGCTACTATCCGCTCGCCGGTCCCCTGCATCCGTTGCATGTGCTGCAAACGGTATTGCTCGCGCTGCGCAGCGCGCAGCTTCTCTTCGGCGCGCGCAAGCAGGCGGGCGGCCAGGCGCGGCGGCGTCTGGACCTGTGCCTCGCGGCGCTGGGTCTTTACTCGTTTGCCGCCGTCGACTACGCGGTCAACTACGGCTATCCGTTCTATCCGCCAGGCGTGCTGTTCATCGCCTTGAGCCTCGGGCTGCTCGCCATCACCATCGTCCGCTATGACCTGATTCATCCGTATGCGCTGGCGGCCACCATCGCGCATGAAATCGCGACTCCGCTCGCCACCATCGGCATGCACGCGGACGAGATTGCGAGCGTGTGGAGTCATGTGTTCAACGGCTATCGCCTCGCCGTCGCTCACGGCCTTTACGAAGATCATGAGCATTCCGCGCAGTCAGAGCGCATCAGCCAGCTTGCCACCGCCATCCGGCGGGAAGTGTCGGGCACGAGCGCGATGGTCGAAATGGCGCTCGCTTCCTTTACGCTCGAGCGCCTCGACCGCAGCCGTTTCAGCGCGCACGCCGTGCAGCAGTGCGTGAATTCCGCTCTGGAGCGTTATCCGTTTCGCGCCGGCGAACGCGAGCGCGTCACCGTGCTGCCCATCGACGCCACGCTGCGCTTTTCCGGCTCGGACACCGTGGTGGTGTTCATGCTGTTCAACCTGCTGAAAAACGCGCTGCACGCGATTCATGTGAGCGGCGAAGGGCAGATCACGATCGGTGCGCTGGAAGACCACGAATTCTGCGTGCTGCAATTTCGCGACACGGGTCCGGGCATTGCGCCGGATGTCCTGCCGCATATCTTCGACGCCTTCTTTTCGACCAAGCGCCACGGCAGCGGCGCGGGAATGGGGCTTGCCTTTTGCCGCCGCGCAGCCGAGTTGCTCGGCGGAAGTATCGAATGCGCTTCGGTGCGCGGCGTGCATACTACGTTTACCGTGCGCCTGCCGCTGCCGGGCTCGGCAGCGGACAGGGCGTTGCCAGAACTGCCGGCGCGCGACGCACGCCGGCGTTAAGGCCCCGTGGATGCGCCGCGTCCTACTCGGTCAGCGCGGACAACGGCAACTCATACTCCTTCACACGTTCGACTATGCCGTCCGGAAAGCGGCGGATCTTGCGGTCGCGCCCGGCGTACAGAATCTGCTGATAACCCTGCGACACCTTGCGCCCGTCGACGCAAAAGCGGAACAGCAAGTACGCCGAGCATTGCCTGACCTGCACGGTGTTCAGGTAGCAGTCCACACGCTGGAACGGAAAGGTCTCATGCACATATTCCTGATGCGCGCGTTTGGTGACGAACATGCCGTCTGAGCCGAGCAGATCGTCGTGAATGCACTCGTGGAACCACCGCTCGCGACACACGCCCTGCCATTCGAAGTAGCGCGCGAAATAAGTGTTCATGAAGGCATTCGAATCTTTTAGATAGATGTCGAACGAATGAACGAAGGTCTTCGGGGCATCCGTTGTCAGCGGATTATCCGAAAGATGAGCGTTGCCGCGATTCAGAGCTTGGGGAATGACTTCTCGCATCAACATACGATTTTCCTTTTACAGGAACGGCTGCTGGTGGCAGCCACACATGCCTGCCGACAAGACGGGCACATCCCATTCTGTTGGGGAAATGGACGATGTGGCTATTGGCGCGCGATAAGTGCGGCGCTATCCTCGCGCGGCTCGCGCAAGGCCGCCAGGATCGCGGTGCATCAGGCCGACGACAGTGTTGACGCGGCGATTCTTTTATTCAGTGGGTCAGCCAACAGAACACGCGCAAGCGCGCAATCGGATGCGCGCATGAGCATAAGAAGCAGGGGAAGTGGTTATGCGCAAGCACGGACGTTTCGCCTGCGCGTGACAAGTGGACTTATTGATAACGCATAACTTTTATTGCCGATCCTGGTGATCAGGCGAGCCCGGCCTGTTCCGAGAGAAAGCGGCACACTTCGACGTGCATGGCTTGCACGCCGGGGCTTGAATCGATTGCCCGCCAGCAGCCGTGAACGAGTCCCGCACCGATCCACAGCCGCGCTTGTCCGCCGGCTGCCTGAATGCGTTCGACGAACACGCGTGCGTCGTCTCTGAGCGGGTCGTGTTCCGCGCCGATGGCGAGCGTAGGCGGCAGCAGGTCATACCGCGCGGCAGCGAGCGGAATGGTCCAGTCGGCGCGCGGCGCGGCTTCGCCCCAGTACATGTCGCGAAACGCGTGAACGTCGGCGAGCGTCAGCATGGGCGCGTGCGCTTCGGTATCGCGTGCGGGCGGCTGCGGGTCCGTGCCGAGCATCGGGTAGATCAGCGCAACGCCGCCGATGCCGGCAACGCCTTCATCGCGCAGAAGCATCGCGACGCTGGCCGCGAGGGTCGCGCCGGCGCTGTCACCGGCGAGTTGCAGGGTGGCGCCCGCGGGCAGCTCGAACGGCAGCCGGCTTTGCAACGCCGCGCGCGTGACTTCCAGGCAGTCGTCGTGCGCGGCCGGCGCGCGATGTTCAGGCGCGAGCCGGTAGTCGACGGCGATCACGTCGAGGCCGGTATCCGCCGCGAGGCGCGCAGTGATGAGCTGATGACTGTCGAGCGACCCCAGCACGAAGCCTCCGCCGTGGAAGTACAGCACGACGCCGTGCGGCGAACCCTGCGCGCGGGCGCGGTTGCGATACAGGCGCAGCGCTATCGAATGGCCGGCGGCGGTCTGGAAAGGCGCGTCCTCAGCGACGACTTGCGACGGCAACGGCGGCGTCAAAGCGGCCGCATAGCGGTCGTAGATGTCGCGCTGCTCGCGCGGCGTCAAAGACGTGCTGTGCCCCGGATAGACGGCGGCGGCGCGCGCAATGAACGCGGCCATTTGCGGCTCAAGCATGGTGGCTCCGGCCGCGTTGGGCCGCTGCCGGCAGACCGATCATGCGGCCCGCGTAGGCGGCAGCCGGTAGAGCCGCGTGCGCGTCGGCCAGTTCCTTGACGCGCGCCGCAACGTCCGGATCGAACGCCGCGGAGCGCGGCCCGCTGGTGTCGACGTGCAGCAGCATCTGCTCGCCCGCGGCCACCGGCGTCTCGCCTTCGTCGGCGAACATCTCCAGATACAGATGCAGCCGCTTCGCGTCATGCGCGAGCACGCGCATATCGACGCGCACACGCGTGCCTTCCTTGATCTCGTGCAGATAGTTGATGTGCGCTTCGAGCGTGTAGATGGACCGCCCGCGTTGCCTGCGCACGGCGTCGGGCAGACCGATGCGGTCGATCAGTTCGTCGGTCGCGAAGCTGAAAATCAGCATGTAGAACGCGTCGCGCAAATGGCCGTTGTAGTCGACCCATTCCGCGCGCACCGTGTCGCGGTAGCAGGGCAGGGAAGCGGTTTGCGGCATGGTGCCAGGTCTCCTGGTAGGTGGGGCCGTGGTTGGAAGCGCGATCGGCAGCTTGGTCGGGCGCGTGAGCGAACCGCGATCGCGCACAGTGTGCGGGGCACATTGGCCGGCTCGTCCGGCGCAGCGCGGTGCCGTGCCCGGTACGCTTGCTGCGCCGCTTGCGCGGCGCAGCCGCGCGCTCTTGCAGCCCTGGCTTCAATCGGCGGGCTGCAGCCCATGCCGCGCCTTGGCTTCGCTAATTGCCGCCAGCACGCTCGTGATGCAGTCGTCGCGATAGCGCTCCAGTGCCTTGATCGAACGCGGGCCGACCTGTTCCGCGGTGCCGTCCACGACGCGGTCGATCAGCTCGTCCGTCAGCTTCGGCGCTACCAGTTTAGTCCACGGCAGCTCCAGCGCGGGGCCGAACTGCTGCATGAAATGGCGCATGCCGGCGTCGCCGCCCGCAAGCGTGTAGGTAAGGAAGGTGCCCATGAACGACCAGCGGATGCCCGCGCCGAAGCGGATGGCGTCGTCGATTTCGCCGGTGGTCGCCACGCCTTCGTTGACCAGATGCAGGGCCTCGCGCCACAACGCTTCGAGCAGCCGGTCGGCGATGAAGCCAGGCACTTCCTTGCGCACACGCAGCGGTCGCATCGAAAGCGAGCGATAGATGTGCAGCGCGGCGTCGATGGTGTCGGCCGCCGTGCTCTCGCCGCCGAGCACTTCGACGAGCGGCAGCAGATAGACCGGATTGAACGGATGCCCGACTATGCAGCGCTGCGGGTTGACGGCCCGCGCATAGAAGTCGCTCGGCAACAGGCCCGAGGTCGACGAGGCGATGATCGCGTCCGGCTTCGCGGCACGGCTGATCTGCTCGTGCAACGCGAGCTTCAGTTCCTCGCGCTCGGGCGCGCTTTCCTGAATGAAATCGGCTTGCGCGACGCAGGCTTCGATCGTATCGACGAAGCGCAGCCTCGCTTGCGACGCGCCTTGCGCGAGTCCGACGCGCTCGAGCGCGGGCCATGCATTCGCCACGTTGTCGCGCAACTGCTTTTCCGCGCCGGGCGCCGGGTCCCACGCGAGCACGTCGAGGCCGTGGGCGAGCGCGCGCGCCACCCAGCCGCTGCCGATCACGCCCGCGCCGATTGCGGCGAATGTTTTGATATCGACGATCACTGCCATTGCTGAGATATCCTTGTTTGCCTATGAGTTTTTCGGGTGCTCAAGCGTATGCGCCGGCCGCGCGCCGTTCGAGCGGCCGTTCGCCGCGCGCGGGCAGGCCGAGCTTGCGGCGGCCCTCGGCAGGCGTCAGCGCGCGCGCGCCGAGACGCTCGATAATTTCCACCGCGCGCTGCACCAGCGTGCCATTGGTTGCATGCACACCTTTATCCAGCCAGATGTTGTCTTCGAGGCCCACGCGCACGTGGCCGCCGAGCAGAATGGCCTGCGCGACCATCGGCATCTGCATGCGGCCTATGCCGAAGCCGGCCCATTGCGCGCCGCCAGGCAGGTTGTCGACCATCGCTTTCATCGTCGTGGTGTCGGCGGGCGCCCCCCAGGGGATGCCCAGGCACAACTGGAAGAGCGGCGGCGCGTCGAGCAGCCCTTCCTTGAGCAACTGTTTGGCAAACCAGAGGTGGCCCGTATCGAAGATCTCCAGTTCAGGCTTCACGCCGAGTTCCTGAATGCGTTTCGCACCCGCGCGCAATTGCGCAGGCGTCGACACGTAGATGTAGTCGCCGTCGCCGAAATTGAGCGTGCCGCAGTCGAGCGTGCAGATTTCGGGCAGCAGTTCCTCGACGTGCGCGAGGCGCGTCAGGCCGCCCACCAGGTCGGTGTTGGCGCCAAAGCGCATCGGGTCTTCGCCGGGACCGATCTCCAGATCGCCGCCCATGCCCGCGGTCAGATTGATGATGACGTCCGTGCCCGACGAGCGGATTCTGTCCACCACCTCGCGATACAGTTGCGGGTCGCGGCTGCCGCGGCCGGTCTTCGGGTCGCGCACATGGCAATGCGCGACGGTGGCGCCGGCCTTTGCCGCTTCAATGGCGGCCTCGGCAATCTGCTTCGGCGTAACGGGAATGGCGGGGTGCTTGCCGACGGTATCGCCGGCGCCGGTGACCGCGCAGGTCACGATAACTTCATGGTTCATGCGTACAGGTTCCTCTGATTGTTCAGTGCGTGTTCAGTGCGCCACTCGTGAAATTCACAGCCCGAGGTAAGCCTTGACCGCGGGCAGACCTTCCTTGCCGTCGTAGGTCTTCACGCCGGCAAGCCATGCGTCGAGTACCTGCGGGTTTTTCTTCAGATACGCCTTTGCGGCATCGGCGGGCTTTTCCTTGTTCATTACCGACTGCATCACCACGTTTTCGAGCTGCGTGGAAAAGCGCAGGTTGCTCACGAGCTTGCCCGCGTTCGGGCAGCGCGTCAGATAGTCGGGGGAGGTCAGCGTGTACACGCGAGCCTCGCCGTCGTTCGGACCGAATACGCCGTCGCTGCCGGACAGGTATTTCATGTCGATCTGAATGTTCATCGGATGCGGTTCCCAGCCGAGAAACACCACCCATTTCTTGTCGCGAATTGCGCGTTCCACTGAAACCAGCATGCCCGCTTCGCTCGATTCGATCAGCTTGAAGCCGCCAAGGCCGAACTTGTTGGTGGCGATCATCTTCTGAATGGCCGCATTGGCGCTGCTGCCGGGCTCGATGCCGTAGATCTTGCCGTCGAGCTGATCGCGATGTTTGGCGATGTCGGCGAAGGTTTTCAGGCCCGCGTCATACGCATAGCCCGGCACCGCGAAGGTGGCCTTCGCGCCGGTCAGGTTCGGCGGTTGCAGCACGTCGATGGATTTCGATTCGACAAACGGCGCGATCGCTTTCTCCTGCACCGGCCACCAGTAGCCGAGCGACACGTCGAGCTGTTTGCTCTTCAGGCCGGCAAACGAAATGGGCACCGAAGCGACGGTGGTCACCGGCTGATAACCGAGCCCCTCGAAGACGGTGGAGGCGAGCGCGGTGGTCGACGTGATGTCGGTCCAGCCGATGTCCGCGAAGCGCACGGCGCGGCAGGCGGCCGGGTCTTGGGCCGACGCGGGCAGCGCGGTGACGGCCGCAACGCAGGCGGCCGCGGCGCAAGCGAGCCGGGCCCGTCGCGCAGCTTGTGTGGATTGGCCGCGCCGGGCAAATTGGGCGAGCAGCGTTTTGATGCGTGACTTCATGACCTTCCCTATTGACGCCGATATACGTCTGTTAGCGTTTTCGAAAGGAGTCGCCCCGATGTTCCAATGCAAAGGGCGGCCCGCCGGCAAGTGATGCACGAGGTGCTACATGAACCGATCAATCATGCGTACGGAATGGCACTAACGTTAATGCCCCATATTGCCGCCAAAGCGACCGTCAGCGACCCCTTCTTGCTTCTACGCGACAACGAGGGAAAACCACCAGGGGCATGCGTCGGCGGGAGTTCGCGGTTGCGCAAGCCCTCCGGCATTGCAACGCAGCATGTGCCCGCCGCGATTTTTGGCGCCTTGTCCGCTCGCTAGCCGCTTGCTACGCTCGCCGGGAACCGCGCGTCCGCTCGCGCTCCCGGCTTGTGTGCCTTTACCGGATTCCCGCGAAATGCCTGAAGAGATATCGTTCCTGCTGCTGCCGGGCTATTCGGCGATCGGCTTCATGTCGGCTGTCGAGCCGTTGCGCGTGGCGAACCGCTTTCGCGGCGAGCTGTACCGCTGGCGCATTGTCAGTCTGAACGGCGCGCCGGTCGCGGCCAGCAACGGCATTTCGATCAACGCCGACGCAGCAATCGGCGAGCTGGACGAAGCGGGCAATCTGGGCGAGGCGGGCAAGGGCAGCCACGGTGAGCCGTCCGGCGGCGGCCCTACGCTCTTCGTGGTGGCGGGCTTCGAGCCGCTCGCGTGCTACACGCGCGAACTTGGCGAGCGGCTAAAGCGCCTCGCGCGCGCGGGCGCGACGCTCGGCGGCATCGACACCGGCAGCTTCGTGCTCGCGGAAGCGGGGCTTTTCGGCAGCGCGGACAACGTGACGGTGCATTGGGAGGCGCTGTCGGCATTTCGCGAGCGCTACCCGTCGCTGGATGCCAGTCAGGAACTGTTCGAGATCGGCGCGCGGCGCATCACCTGCGCGGGCGGCACTGCGTCGATCGACATGATGCTCGACCTGATCGGCCGCAAGCATGGCGCCGCGCTGGCGTCGGCGGTGTCGGAGCAGTTCGTGGTGAGCCGCATCCGCCAGCGTTCGGATCATCAGCGCATGGAGATTGCCGCGCGCTACGGTGTGCACAATCGCAAGCTGATACAGGTGATTGGCGTGATGGAGCAGCATATGGAAGAGCCGCTCACGCCCGACCGGCTCGCGCAGGAAATCGGCGTGACGCGCCGGCAACTGGAACGGCTCTTCTGCGCGTCGCTGAAGGACACGCCCACGCACTTCTATCTGCAATTGCGGCTTGGCCGCGCGCGCGAACTGCTGCAACAGACGGACATGTCGGTCACGTCCATTTGCGTCGCTTGCGGGTTCGAGTCCCCGTCGCATTTTTCGCGGACGTATCGCGCGCGCTTCGGCATGAGCCCGAGAAGCGACCGGCAACCGGGCGGCGCGTTGGTGCCGCCCAAAGCGCAAATCAGCCCGCGAGCCGGCGAATTAGCACGCGCCTCGCAACAGTGAATTCGCAGATTCGGGGTTTACCCTAGGTCGTCTGCCTCCTAGACTGTGTCCATCTGCTGAAGACAACCGCCTTCGGCGCCTGACAAAACAATCTCTGGAGGTAGTAATCATGAAATCGCTGATCGAAGCCGCTGTTATTGCTGCTCTTATTTCCGCACCGCTCGCGGCGTTCGCGCAGTCGAACCAGCCGGTCACGCGCGCTCAGGTCCGCGCTGAGCTGATTCAACTGGAAAAGGCCGGCTACAACCCGGCCACTGCGAACGACTACGATTACCCGGCGAACATCCAGGCCGCTGAGGCGCGCGTTGCCGCGCAGAACGGTACGGCCCAGACGAGCGGTTACGGTTCGGCGACCAACGGTTCGTCGCAAGCCGGCAGCCGCGCCGAGGTTACGTCGAGCTCGTATTCGGCGCCGGTGTACGTCGCCCACTAAGTGAGTGTGGCGCGGCGCTGCTCGCCGCGCACTAAGGGCGAAAGGCAGGGGCGAAAGGCAGGTGCGAAGTACTGGCGCCAAAGACAAGCGCCAAACAAGAACGGCACGCGCTGGCGTGCCGTTTTCACGTTCAGACACCCCCCACGCACATGTACTTGATGACGACGTAATCGTCGATCCCATAGTGAGAGCCTTCACGCCCAAGACCGGATTGCTTGACACCGCCGAACGGCGCGACTTCGTTTGAGATCAGGCCGGTATTGATGCCCACCATGCCGTATTCGAGCGCTTCGGCAACGCGCCACACGCGCCCGATGTCGCGGCTATAGAAGTACGACGCGAGGCCGAACTCCGTATCGTTCGCGAGCCGGATCACTTCCTCGTCCGATGAAAAGCGGAACAGCGGCGCAAGCGGGCCGAAGGTCTCGTCGCGCGCAACCTTCATCTCGGGCGTCACGTCGGCGAGCACGGTCGGCTCGAAAAAGCCGTGACCGAGCGCGTGACGCTTGCCGCCCGTGACGACCCGCGCGCCTTTGGCAAGCGCGTCCTCGATATGCGATTCGACCTTGCGCACAGCCGCCTCGTTGATCAGCGGACCTTGCGTGACGCCGGCCTCGGTGCCGCGTCCCACCTTCAGTTGCTCGACGGCGGCGCGCAGCTTCTCGGCAAATGCGTCGTACACCTGGTCGTGCACGTAGAAGCGGTTGGTGCAAACGCAGGTCTGGCCGCTGTTGCGATACTTCGACGCGATCGCGCCCGCGACGGCAGCGTCGAGATCGGCGTCGTCGAACACGATGAACGGCGCGTTGCCGCCCAGTTCCAGCGATACCTTCTTCACAGTGGGCGCGCACTGCGCCATCAACAAACGCCCAACCGGCGTCGAGCCCGTAAACGAGAGCTTGCGCACGATCGGGTTGCTGGTCATTTCCGCGCCGATCGCTTTCGGTTCGCCCGTCACGACATTGAACACGCCGCGCGGCACGCCCGCGCGCTCGGCCAGCACGGCGAGCGCGAGCGCCGAGAGCGGCGTGGCTTCGGCCGGTTTGACGATGATCGGACAGCCCGCCGCGAGTGCCGGACCGACCTTGCGGGTGATCATTGCAGCCGGGAAATTCCACGGCGTGATGGCTGCACAGACGCCGACCGGTTCCTTCGTCACGACAATGCGCTTGTCGCTTGCGGGCGTCGGGATGGTGTCGCCGGTCACGCGCTTCGCTTCCTCCCCGAACCATTCGAGAAAGGATGCTGCGTACTGGATCTCGCCCTTTGCCTCGGCAAGCGGCTTGCCCTGCTCGGTGGTCAGGATCAGCGCGAGATCGTCGGCATGCTCGAGCATCAGGTCGTGCCATCTGCGCAGGATCGCCGCGCGCTGTTTGGCGGTGTTCGCGCGCCAGGCGGGCCAGGCGGCGTTCGCTGCGGCGATGGCGCGGCGCGTTTCCGTCGTGCCCATGCGCGGCACCGTGCCGATGGTTTCTCCCGTTGCCGGGTTCACGACTTCGAAGCTCGCGCCGTCGTCCGCGCGTTGCCATTCTCCGGCGATGTACGCGGCGCTCTTCAATAGAGCCGGATCTTGCAGAGTCAGTGTGGCCATGTTTTTCGCATTCCTCAAGCAGCCACAGCAACGCTGTCCTTGATCACGTCCTCGAGAATGGCGAGCGCCTCGTCGAACACGGCGTCCTGAATCGTCAATGGGAACAGGAAGCGCACCACGTTCGAATAGACGCCGCACACGAGCAGCAGCAGGCCGCGTTCGAGCGCGCGGGCCTGCACGCGCTTCGTGAAGTCGGCGTCCGGCTCGCTGCTGCCCGGCTTGCAGAACTCGACGGCCACCATGCCGCCGGGGCCGCGCACATCGGCGATGTGCGGCGCGTCTTTTTGCAGCGCGAGCAGTTTGGCTTTGACCCGGTCGCCCAGAACGGTGGCGCGCTCACAAAGCTTTTCTTCGTCGATGATGTCGAGCACCGCATGCGCGGCGGCGAGCGCGAGCGGATTGCCGGCATACGTGCCGCCGAGGCCGCCGGGCGCCGCGGCGTCCATCACGTCGGCGCGGCCAATCACGCCCGACAGCGGCATGCCGCCCGCCAGACTCTTGGCGACCGTCATCAGGTCAGGCACCACGTCGTAGTGATGCATGGCGAACAGTTTGCCGGTGCGGGCAAAGCCGGTTTGCACTTCGTCAGCGATCAGCAGAATGCCGTGCTCGTTGCACAGCTTGCGCAGTGCGCGCACGAACTCGACTGGCGCCGGATAAAAACCGCCTTCGCCCTGCACTGGTTCGAAGATGATCGCGGCCACGCGCTTCGGGTCGATGTCCGCCTTGAACAGGAATTCGAGCGCTTTCAGAGAGTCAGCGGTGCTCACGCCGTGCAGCGGATTGGGAAACGGCGCATGGAACACGTCGGACGGAAACGGGCCGAAGCCGAGCTTGTACGGCGCGACCTTGCCGGTGAGCGCCATGCCCATCAGCGTGCGGCCGTGAAAGCCGCCCGTGAAGGCGATCACGCCCGGACGGCCGGTCGCGGCGCGCGCAATCTTGATCGCGTTTTCGACAGCCTCGGCGCCGGTGGTGAAAAAGGCAGTCTTCTTCGGATGATCGCCGGGTGCGCGCTGGTTGAGTTTTTCCGCAAGCTCGACGTAGGACGCGTACGGCACGATCTGATACGCCGTATGCGTGAAGTGATCCAACTGGTCGCGCAGCGCCGCTACGATCTTCGGATGACGGTGTCCCGTGTTGCACACTGCGATACCCGCGGCGAAGTCGATAAAGCGGCGGCCTTCCACGTCCCACAGTTCGGCGTTTTCGGCGCGCTCGGCGTAAAAATCGCACATTACGCCGACGCCGCGTGGCGTGGCTGCGTCCTTGCGGCTCTTCAATTCTGCGTTCTTCAGGTTCATCGCGTGGCTCCTCGCTTGTCGGCGGACGCCGCGCGTGAAGGCGCGGCACATGCAGCGACTATAGTGAGATTTGGCTCTGGACTTCAGAGCCATTTCTATAAAAATGTAGGAGCCATTTGAAGGGGCGAGCGGCGCGCAAGCGTCGTGCACAAGCGCGTCAGATGCGGATGAGCACCGCGCCCAACGTGACGAGCGCACATGCCGCAACACGCCGTAGCGTGAGTTTCTCGTGCATGAAGAGCCAGCCGATCAGCACTGCGAAGATCGAACTCAATTCGCGCAGCGCCGACACCATTGCGATAGGCAGATAGCGGTACGCTTCGATAATCACGCAATAGGCGATGAGCGCCAGCGCGCCAGACGCGATGCCCTGCAGCACCACCGCGCGGCCGACGAACAGTCCTTTCGCGCCGCCGCGCCAATGCCACGCGAGCAGAAACTGCGGTACGTTCCAGAGCAGGTAAACCCACATGATGTAGCTCAGGCCGTTGCCCGCGACGCGCGCACCAATGCCGTCCACCACCGAATACGTCGCGATGAACAAGCCGGTGAGAAGCGCGAACGGTACGCTTTCTCCGGAAAAGCGCATGCCACGGCGAAACGCGAGCGAGACGATGCCGCTCGACACCAGCGCGACGCCGGTGGCAGCGAGCGGTTTCAACGATTCGTGCGCGAATACGAGTGCGCCGACGAACACCAGCATGGGCGACAGACCGCGCGCAATCGGATAGATCTGGCCGAAGTCACCGCTTCGGTAAGCGCGGATCAGCGCGAGCAGATAGCCGAACTCCAGCAGCACCGACGCAAAGATATACGGCCATGCAGCCGGCGCGGGCATCGGCAACACGAGCACGCCGACGGCGCTCACGGCGAGGTAGGGAATGGCCATCATGCCCAGCAGCCACACGCGGTCTTGCGACAGATGCAGCGACGCGTTCCAGCTGGCGTGCAGCAGCGCCGACAGCAGGACTAGCAAGACGACAGAGGTATGCATGGAAGTCGAATAGTGGGCACGGGGGACGGGCCTCATATCTGGCCGCAAGCCCGTGATTATTCGAGCAGAACGCCTCGACCGTTGCATGGGTCGATGTGGGACCGATGAATGGGCCACTCATGCGAAGGGGCTTTGCGAGGCAAAAGGCGCAAATTCGCGGCCGGCAACATGACGGTTGAATGACAGGCGCATGACGGCGTGTGCATTGGCGCAGCCGTCATACAGGCTGACAGACAGCCAGGCTATATTGCGTCATGGCCCTGCCGTCCTCGATACTCTGCGACGCCCACATGCAGCCTTTGAGCTTTCTTCCCGACACTTTTGCGGAGTACGAAGATCTCAAGACGATCCTCGATCAGGGCAGCGCAAGTTTTGCGATCCGCACCGTCTGCGAGACGGCCGTGCGGGGCCGGCGCTTCAGCGTGCATACGGCGAGCATTGGGTCGACGGATCCGCAGGCGCCGGCCATCGGCTTTTTCGCCGGCATTCACGGACTCGAGCGGATCGGCTCGCAACTCGTGCTGGATTACATGCGCGCGCTGCTCGCGCGGCTCGAATGGGACGAACTGCTGGTGCGCCAACTGCAATCCATCCGCCTCGTCTTCATGCCGATCGTCAATCCTGGCGGAATGTGGGCGGCCACGCGCGCCAACCCGAACGGCGTCGACCTGATGCGCAATGCGCCGCAAAACGCAGACGAGCGCGTGCCGCTCCTGGCAGGTGGCCAGCGCGTCGGCGCATGGTTGCCGTGGTATCGCGGGCGCCGCGGCGGTCCCATGGAAGCCGAGGCCGCCGCGTTGCTCGAAGTGGTCGAAACCGAGCTGGCCGCGCGGCCGATGAGCATCGCGCTAGATTGCCATTCGGGCTACGGCTGGAGCGACAGCATCTGGTTTCCGTACGCACGCACGCGCAAGCTGATGCCGCATCTGCCGGAAATGTACGTGCTGAAAACCATGTTCGAGCGCGCGCATCCACATCACGGCTACACGTTCGAGCCGCAAAGCCATCAATACCTGCTGCATGGCGATCTGTGGGACTGCGCGTACGACCGCGCGCCCGCCGCCAACGTCTTTCTGCCGATGACGCTTGAACTCGGATCGTGGCTATGGATCAAGAAGAATCCGCGCCAGTTGTTTTCGCGCCAGGGCTTCTTCAATCCCGTGAAGGCGCATCGCACGGCTCGCGTGTTGCGGCGCCACGCGAATCTGCTCGATTTCCTCGCGCGTGCGGCGTTTTCGTCGCAGCGCTGGCTGCCGCAAGGCCAGCGCCGCGAGCAATTGCTGCAAAGCGCGATTGATCACTGGTACAGGGCGAACACTTGATGAGTACGTGGATACTGCTGCGCGGGCTGACGCGCGAGACGCGTCATTGGGGCCGCTTGCCCGAGCTGTTGCGCGAAGCCACGGGCGGGGCGCGTTTGATGTTGCTCGACTTGCCGGGCAACGGTGCGCTCGCGCATGTGCGAGCGCCCGCTACCGTTGCAGCGATGGTCGAGTCCGTGCGTATTGCCGCACTGCAGGAGCGCGCGCCGCACGAGGCCACGAGCGGGCCCTTCAACATACTGGCGATGTCGCTGGGCGGCATGGTCGCGACAGCATGGGCGCAACGGTATCCCGACGAAATCGCGCGAATGGTGCTGATCAACACCAGCATGCGTCCGTTCAGTCGGGCGCATGAGCGGTTGCGTCCGGGCGCATGGCCGGAGCTGATCCAAGTGGCGAGCCATTGGCACGACGCGTCGCGCGCGGAGCGCGGCATTCATCGCCTGACATGCAATGACGTCGGCGCGCACGAGGCGGATCTCGACGCATGGTGCATGATTCGCCGCAGCGCGCCGGTGAGCCTTGCGAATGCATGGCGGCAACTGTGGGCCGCGGCGCGCTTTCGCGCGGCAGCGGCGAAGCCGGCTTGTCCGCTGCTGCTGCTTTCCTCGCGCGAGGACCGGCTGGTGAATCCTGCGTGTTCCGCCAAGCTCGCGGCGGCGTGGGGTGCCGCGCATCGCGTGCATCCGTGGGCGGGCCACGATTTGCCGCACGACGATTCGGCGTGGGTCGCGCAACAGGTGGGCGGATGGCTCGCCCTTGCGGCCCGCGCAAGCGCAGCAGCGGGTATAACCTAACTCCCCGCATCGGTCGCATGGCGCCATGCGGGTGCATAATCGTTCCTCAGACGATGCATCCGATCCGGGCGATCCTCGCCAATGCCGCCAGCCGGGGGAGTTCATCATGCAAGCAAAGAACGAAGAAGCCGTCACGCACTTGCTGAACGATGTCGTCGAGTTTGCACGAGGGCGCTTGCCCGAGCCGGCGTTTCAGATCGTCGAGCCTTTTCTGCGGCACTACTACGATTTCGTCGACGCCGACGATCTGCAAAGCCGCTCCATTGCCGATCTGTACGGCGCCGCGCTCGCCCACTGGCAGACCGCGCAGCGCTTCGTGCCAGGCAAGGAACGGTTGCGCGTCTATAACCCGATTCTCGAGCAGCACGGCTGGCACTCGGATCACACGGTGATCGAGATCGTCAACGACGACATGCCGTTTCTGGTCGATTCCGTTTCAATGGCAGTGAACCGCCACGGGCTCGCGCTGCATTCGGTCGTGCATCCGGTGTTTCGCATCTGGCGGGGTGCCGACGGCGACATTGTGCGCGTCACGCAAGGCGCCGAGGAAGCCGCCGACACACGCTCGCAACTGGCCTCGTTCATTCATTTCGAAGTGGACCGTTGCGGCGACGCGGCGAAGCTCGACACACTGCGCGAGGACATCGCCAAGGTACTGCTCGACGTGCGTGCCGCAGTCGAAGACTGGCCGAAGATAGTAGAGCTCGCGCGCGTCACGATAAAAAGCATGAAGGCGGGCGAGAGCGGCCCGGATGCAATGGAAGCGCGCGCGTTCCTCGAGTGGATGGTGGCCGATCATTTCACCTTCCTCGGTCAGCGCGACTATGAACTGGTGCAACACGGCACGGGCTACGGCTTGCGCGCGGTGCCCGGCTCAGGGCTCGGCATTCTGCGCGACGGCTTGCGCGCGCAGCCGGGCGGTATGTCCCCCGGCGGCGCGGCGGCTTCCGAGGTCACGGCGTTGCCGCCGGCCGCCGCCGAGATCATTGCGAGCGCCTCGCCCATCTTCCTGACCAAGGCCAACTCGCGCGCGACCGTGCATCGCCCAGGTTATCTGGACTACGTCGGCATCAAGCTGACCGGTGCGGACGGCAAGGTGGTCGGCGAGCGGCGCGTCATTGGCCTGTATACATCGACCGCATATTTCGTGTCTGCGGCGGAGATTCCGATCGTGCGGCGCAAATGCGCGAACATTGTGAGAAGGGCCGGTTTCCTGCCGAAAGGTCATCTTGCCAAGTCGCTACTCACGGTGCTCGAAACGTATCCGCGCGACGAGCTTTTCCAGGCCGACGAAAACCAGCTCTACGACATCGCGCTTGGCGTGCTGCGTTTGCAGGAGCATCAGCGCACGCGTCTGTTCGTGCGGCGCGACCGCTTCGACCGTTTCGTGTCGTGCCTAGTGTTCGTGCCGCGTGACAAGTACAACACCGATTTGCGGCAGCGTATCGCGAATCTGCTTGTGGACGCATTCAACGGAGAGAGCGTCGAATTCACGCCGCTGCTTTCGGAGTCGACGCTCGCGCGAATTCACTTCGTCGTCCATGCGAAAGCGGGCGGCATGCCCGATGTCGATACGCGCGAACTCGAAGCACGTCTCGTGCAGGTTGCGCGCCGCTGGCAGGACGATCTGGCGGATGCATTGCTCGACGCGTTCGGCGAGGAGCAGGGCAACCGTCTGCTGCAACACTATGCCGATTCGTTTCCTGCCGGCTATCGCGACGACTACGCCGCGCGCACGGCGGTGCGCGATATCGAACTGATCGAGCGCGTGCAGGGCAGCGAGCGGCTCGCGATGAACCTGTACCGTCCTATCGAAGCCGGGCCGCGCGCATTCCGCTTCAAGGTGTATCGCGCGGGCATGCCGATCGCCTTGTCGCGCAGCTTGCCGATGCTCGAACATCTCGGCGTGCGGGTAGACGAAGAGCGGCCGTATCTGATCGAAGCGCTCGGCGCAACGCCTGCGTGGATTCACGATTTCGGCCTTGAACTGGCGGACGACACAGAGTTCGATATCGAGCGCGTGAAAGATCTTTTCGAAGACGCGTTCGCCCAGGTGTGGACCGGCGCAGTGGAAAGCGACGACTTCAATCGACTCGTGCTGCGTGCACAGTTGAGCGCCCGCGAGGTGACGATACTGCGTGCCTATGCGAAGTATTTGCGGCAGGTAGGCTCGACCTTCAGCGACGCGTATATCGAGCGCGCGGTAACCGGCAACCCGGCAATTGCCCGCATGCTGGTCGAGTTGTTTGTCGCGCGCTTCGATCCGACGCTCGAGGGCACGCGCGAAGCGCGCGTCGCAAATCTGTTGAAGACGATAGACGGCGCGCTCGACCAGGTGCCCAATCTCGACGAGGACCGCATACTGCGGCAATTTCTCGGCGTCATCAAGGCGACTCAGCGCACCAACTACTACCTGTTCGATGCGCAAGGCAAGCCCAAACCGTATCTGTCGTTCAAGTTCAATCCCGCGCAAGTGCCCGGTTTGCCCGAGCCCAAGCCGATGTTCGAGATATGGGTGTACTCGCCGCGCGTGGAGGGCGTGCATTTGCGCGGCGGACGCGTGGCGCGCGGCGGCCTGCGCTGGTCCGACCGGCGCGAGGATTTCCGCACTGAAGTGCTCGGCCTGATGAAAGCGCAGATGGTGAAGAACGTCGTGATCGTGCCGGTAGGCTCGAAGGGCGGCTTCGTCGTGAAGAACCCGCCGCCGCAAAGCGAGCGCGACGCGTGGATGCGCGAGGGCATTGCCTGCTATCAGACCTTCCTGCGCGGCCTGCTCGATCTCACCGACAACCTGTCGGGCACGACCGTGGTTCCGCCGCGCGACGTGGTCCGCCACGATCCCGACGATCCGTATCTGGTAGTGGCCGCCGACAAGGGCACGGCCACCTTCTCCGACTACGCGAACGCCATTTCGCAGGAATACGGCTTCTGGCTCGACGACGCGTTTGCGTCGGGCGGCTCGGTTGGTTATGACCACAAGAAGATGGCGATCACCGCGCGCGGCGCATGGGAGTCGGTGAAGCGGCACTTCCGCGAAATGGGCGTCGATACACAGACTATGGACTTCATGGTAGTCGGCATCGGCGACATGTCAGGCGACGTGTTCGGCAACGGCATGCTGTTGTCGCCGCATATCAAGCTCGTTGCAGCGTTCGATCACCGGCACATTTTTCTCGACCCGAATCCCGATCCGGCAAACAGTCTTGCCGAGCGCGGCCGGCTCTTTCTGCTCGATCGATCGAGCTGGGCGGACTACGACCCCTCGCTCATTTCAGCCGGCGGCGGCGTGTTTCCGCGCACCGCCAAGACCATTCCGCTGTCGCCCGCGGTGCAGTCGGTGCTCGGTATCAGTGAGGCTGCGCTGTCGCCTGCGGAACTGATGCGGGCGATTTTGCAGGCGCCCGTCGATCTGCTTTATAACGGCGGCATCGGCACGTATGTGAAGGCGACGCGCGAAACGCATCTGCAAGTGGGCGACCGCGCGAACGACGCGATCCGTGTGAATGGCGCCGATCTGCGCTGCAAGGTGGTTGCCGAAGGCGGCAACCTCGGGCTCACGCAACTCGGGCGCATAGAATTCGCGCAGCGCGGCGGGCGCATCAATACCGATGCAATCGACAACTCCGCGGGCGTCGACTGCTCGGACCACGAGGTCAACATCAAGATCCTGCTCGGACTCGTCGTCGCCGACGGCGAAATGACCGACAAGCAGCGCAATGCGCTGCTCGCCGAAATGACCGACGAAGTCGGCCTGCTGGTGCTGAAGGACAACTACTACCAGACCCAGGCGCTTTCCATTGCTGGCCGCTACGGTGTCGAACTGCTCGACGCGGAAGCGCGCCTCATGCGCTACCTCGAACGCGCGGGGCGCCTGAACCGCACCATCGAATTCTTGCCGAGCGACGAAGAAGTGGCCGAGCGGCAGGCCGCGAAACAGGGGCTCACCACACCTGAGCGCGCGGTGCTGCTTGCGTACAGCAAAATGTGGCTGTACGACGCGCTGCTCGAATCGTCGGTGCCGGAAGACCCGCTCGTCGGCGACATGCTGATCGAATACTTTCCGAAGCCTTTGCGCCAGCGTTTCGGCGAGCCAATGCAGCGACACCCGCTGCGCCGTGAAATTCTCGCGACGCACTTGACCAATGCGTTGGTGAACCGCGTCGGTTGCGAGTTCGTGCACCGCCTCATGGAAGAGACCGACGCGCGGCCGGGCGACATCGTGCGCGCGTGCATTATGGCGCGCGACGTGTTCGATCTGGACGACGTGTGGCACAGCATCGATGCGCTCGACAACCGCGTCGCCGACGACGTGCAGGCGCGCATGTTCGTCGAAGTCGCGCGGCTCGTCGAACGTTCGGCGTTGTGGTTCCTGCGGCATCTGTCGTCGCCGGCGGTGAACAGCGACGACGTGAGCGATCTGCTGGCGCGTTGCCGCGACGCCGCGCAGCGTCTCGCGCCGCAATGGCCGGCGCTCTTGCCGGCCGCCGACCTCGAGGCGCTCTCCGAGCGGCAGCGCGTGCTGGTGGATGCGGGTGTCGACAGCGACCTCGCGGTACGCATAGCAAGCGGCGAGATTTCGGCGGCGCTGCTCGACATCGCGGAGGTGGCGTCGACTTGCGAGCGCAAGCTCGAACTCGTGGCGGGCGTCTACTTCGCGCTCGGTACGCTGCTCAACTACCACTGGATCAGCGAGCGGGCGGCCGCATTGCCTGCGCCGTCGCATTGGGACATGCTGGCGCGCGCATCCGCATTGGCCGAACTCGCGCGTCTGAAACGCGCGCTCACGACGAGCGCGCTCGCCGGGGCCGACGACGCTTCCACGCCGGACGCCCTGGTGCACGCATGGCGCGACAAACGGGCCGCGCAACTGGAGCGCTATGCGCGGCTGCTCGCGGACTTGCGGGCTACGGGTGGCGCGAGTCTGTCGATGCTGTTGGTGATCGTGCGGGAAATGGCGGCGCTCGAACGGGCGTGAGCGGCGGGGGCGCGATGCGTCCCGCGCCGCTATTGGACCACGCCGCCCGGCATCGCCATAATACGGGTTCCCGGCCGGTAAAAGCCGTTTGCAATGAGTCCAACGCCCTCCACGACGATGAAAGAAGAATCGCCGAAAGCCATTATTTACGCGCTCGCCGCCAACTTTGGCATTGCTGTCTGCAAGTTCGCCGCCGCTTCGTTCACCGGCTCCGGTTCGATGTTTGCCGAAGCCATTCACTCCACTGCCGACTGCGGTAATCAACTGCTGCTGCTGTTCGGTCTGCGTCAGGCGCGCCGGCCGGCAAGCCCGTTGCATCCGATGGGCGGCGGCCGCGAGATCAACTTCTATTCGCTGCTGGTCGCGCTGCTGCTGTTTTTCGTGGGCGGCGCGTTTTCCGTGTACGAAGGCGTGCATCGCATAATCGCGCGTGAGCCTTTGCAGTATGCCTATGTGGCGCTGGTGGTGTTGGGCGTGTCGGTGGTGCTGGAAGCGCTCTCGCTGTGGGGCGCGCTCAAGGAGATTCGCCGCGTGCATCCCGACAAGAGCATGTGGCGCTGGTTCAGGGAGACGCGCGAGTCGGAACTGCTGGTGGTAGCGGGCGAAGACATTGCAGCGCTGATGGGGCTTGCCATGGCCTTCGTTGCCGTGCTGCTGACGCTCGTGACCGGCAATCCCGTCTACGACGCATTGGGCTCGGTTGCAGTCGGGCTGCTGCTGATGGTGATTGCCGGGCTGGTGGCGCGCGAGGTGAAGTCGATGATCGTCGGCGAATCGGCGAGCCCGGAAGTGCGCCGCGAAATCGAGGCGCATTTGCGCGCACGCAGCGAAATTCGCAGCATCATCAATATGATCACGCTGCAATGGGGACGCCATGTGGTGGTGGCGGTGCAGGCAGAAATGATCGATTACGCGAGCGGCCGAGCCATGGTCGACGCAATCAACGTCATAGAGGCCGACTTGCAGGCTGCGTTTCCGCAGGTGCGCTGGGTGTTTTTCGAACCGGACATTCCACGCGTTTGAGTTTCTTCCCTGCGCTTGTTTGTTGCCCTTCTTCGTGGGCTTCTTCCGTGGGTTTCATTCTTTTGGTGCATGCGGCTCGCGCGGAGCTTCGCGCGAGTAGCGAAATTGCCGCGTAATCGGCTGGACAATCATTTCGTCGCATCTATACTTCTTCCGGCTTGAAGCGGCACTCTCCCCAACTGCATGACAGGCAAAAGGAAGATCACGATGCTGACTCGCACATTTGGCGCGCTCTCCGTCATTGCACTCGCGGCATGCGCAGCCTTTAATTCCGGACCCGCCAGCGCGGACGACAGCAGCGCTTTTTCGCATGAAGACGTTGCTTCGCGCGGGCGGCCCGTCAAGGTGATGATCATCTCCATGTTCGGCCCGGAAGGCCAGGTGTGGCTCGACAAGCTCGGCCCGTGGCGCGATATTCCAGTGGACGGCCTGTCGCCCGACTACCCGGCGGTGCATTGCAACCGCCAGGACGTGTGCGTAATGACCACCGGCATGGGACACACCAATGCCGCGGCTTCCATCATGGCGCTGACGTTCTCGCCGCGTTTCGATTTGCGGCATACGTACTTCATGGTGGCGGGCATTGCCGGCATCGACCCGCAGCAGGGCACGGTCGGCTCCGCCGCATGGGCCAAATATCTCGTGGATTTCGGCATTCAATGGGAAATAGACGGGCGTGAAATTCCAGCCGGCTGGAACACCGGCTATCTCGGCATCAACACGAAGAGCCCTTCGGAAAAGCCGCCGCTCGATTACCGGACGGAAGTATTCCAGCTCAATACGCAGCTTGCCGATACAGCGTTCGCGTTGTCGCGCAACGTCGTGCTTTCCGACAATGCACAGGCGCAGGCTGCGCGCGCCAAGTATTCGTATGCGCCGGCCAACCGTCCGCCCACCGTCATTCAATGCGATACGCTCGCGGGCGACACGTGGTGGTCCGGCACGCTGCTAGGGCAACGTGCACGCGACTGGACCAGGATACTGACCGATGGGAAAGGCGTCTATTGCACGACGCAGCAGGAAGACAATGCGACGTATGAAGCGCTCAAACGCGCGGCTTCGGTCCATAAAGTCGATTTGAACCGCGTGGCTGTATTGCGCGCGGGCTCCGATTTCGACCGCCCGTACGATGGGCAGACCAGCGCCGACAATCTGCTGAACTACTCGGCCCAAGGCGGTTTTACGATTGCGCTGGAGAACCTGTACCGCTCGGGCAATCCGCTCGTGCAGGATATCGTCACGCACTGGAGCGAATGGCGCGACGGCGTACCAAAGCGCTAAGCTACTGCTGCAACAAGGGCCGCTTCATGCGGCCCTTGTTGCAGTTGCGCCGCGCATTACCTTTGCGGTGCGCGATACGGTGTCCATACTGCCGCGTCCGTATCCCAGTTGTCGAGTTCCGATGGTGTCATGATCTACTCCTTTGCAAATGTACTCGCATTTATCGCAGCGGCCGAAATCATTCCGGATCACTAAGCATTTTGGCAGTTCACTGTTCCGCGGGCTTATTGCCCCGTCGCTACTCGCGTGACATCGCCGCTCGCGCCTTCCTGTAGTGCGATGCGTGCAGCCTGCGTCTGGCCGATCAGCCCTTTGTTCGGATACGTGGTGCGATTCAGCGAAGGCAGCGAGCCGTCACGATATGCTGCAACCAGTTCGGCCTTCACTTCTGCGCGCGTTTTTCCGCTCGTCGTCGCGGCGGGTTGAGTCTGATAACTGCCGGCGTGGCCAATGCCATTGCCTTGTGCGAAAACCGGCGCGCTGGCGAGCAGCGAGAGAGCAAGACCTGCGAGAAGATTGCGTTTCATGATTCACTCCTGTCGATTCATTGGCAGCACGAGGGCGCTGCGGACAGGGTGAAATGTAGACTTCGGGCGCGTGTCGATAAATTGCGCTTTCGCGAAATGAATTGTCGCGATTCCAGAACAATCGCTTTAAGAGCCCTAAAAACCAAGGCACAAAGAACAACCGCGGCATTAGCGCCGCGGTTGGAATTCACTGTTTCATTTTGTGTACTTCAATTGAACCGCCTCACGCGACCCATTCCGAAATAACCGGAGTGTCGAGTGCGGGAGAAAACTCCCGTTCTTCGAGTGTGCGCTTCGAGCAGGTAGCGTCGAGTGTGCCTCGACCGCTCAGCAATGGGCAGCGATCGAATACTTCGGCGATCCAGTCTACGAAAACACGGACTTTAGGCGACAGATGCCGACTGTGCGGATAGACTGCGGAAATGGGCATCGGCAAAGGCTTCAGTTCGGGCAGTACTTCAACGAGTTGGCCCGAACGCAGTTGCGGCAGCACCATGAAGAGCGCCGGCTGAATCAGGCCAAAACCCTCCAGCCCGCAGGTCACGTAGGCATCCGCGTCGTTG
Organism: Paraburkholderia phenoliruptrix; assembly: GCF_019511605.1. GTDB lineage: Bacteria > Pseudomonadota > Gammaproteobacteria > Burkholderiales > Burkholderiaceae > Paraburkholderia > Paraburkholderia phenoliruptrix_A. The sequence goes on from NZ_JAEUAV010000002.1 coordinate 98,297, forward strand.
ACCGAGACGATGCTCTTCATCTTCACTTCAACCTCTTTGCCATCAACCATGAATGCCCAATCGAGCGTGCGTCCGGTACGGCTCGAGAAGTAATTGACTGCTTTGTGATTTTCCAGGTCCTCGAGCGAAGTCGGCATGCCGGCCCGCTCAATGTATGACGGAGCCGCGCACGTTACGCCCTCGAACAGGCCAATACGCCGCGCCACCAGCGAGGAATCCTGCAGCGCGCCGACCCGCACGACGCAATCCACGCCTTCCTGCAGCAGGTCGACCGGTCGATCCGAGAGGCCGAGTTGCAGGTCGATGTCCGGATAGCGCTGGTGGAATTCACACAGCTTCGGAATGACCAGCAAGCGGCCAATCGAGCCAGGCATGTCGATGCGCAGCTTGCCGTGCGGTTTTTTATTGCCGCTCTGGAAACTGGCCTCGGTTTCTTCCACGTCCGCGAGGATGCGCACGCAGCGCTCGTAGTACGCGGCGCCGTCCGGCGTGAGCGACAGCCGGCGGGTCGTGCGGTGCATGAGCCGTGTGCCGAGGAACGCTTCGAGGTTCTGAATGATCGTGGTAACGGAGGCGCGCGGCAGGTCGAGCGTTTCCGCTGCGCGGGTAAAACTGTTTGTGTCGACGACACGCGTGAACACTTGCATGGCCTGAAGCCGGTCCATTGCAAACCTCCAGAAGGGGCAGGCGTACTGAGCAGGGTTCGGATCCACCGGGCAATCGGTTGATTGTTCAGAGGGACCGAATTGTGTTGCCGGATTATAGGCATTTATTTACGAGTCTGCCGAACCCACAATTCGCACCATTGAAGTTCTTTGCGCATTGCGCGGCTCCACATGGATGCATTCAAACCGCCGTTCTCTTTTACGCCCGCCGCCAATGAGCCGGCGGAGGCCGACAGCACGGCACTGGAAGTAACTGACGTACAGATTGAAGGACACGCGCAGGACATCACATTGCGCTTGTACCGGCAGACGAGGAAAACCGCACTGCCGGTACTGCTTTATTTTCACGGCGGCGGCTTTACGAAGGGGTCGATCGAGCAGGCGGATTTTGCGTCGCGCTATTTCGCGGAACATTTACCTGCGTTAGTGGTGTCGGTCGGCTATTCGCTTGCGCCGGAGTTTCCGTTTCCCGCCGCGCCGGAAGACGCGCATCGCGCGGCGTTGTGGGTGCAGACGCGAGCGCGTGCATTTGGCGGCAATAGCAGAAAGGTTGGCGTGGCGGGCCATGATGCGGGCGGCCAACTGGCCAATTGCCTCGCTTTCATCGCACGCGATCGGGGCGACGTGCAGATTGCCGCGCAGGCTTTATTCGGGCCGATGCTGGACCCGAGTCTCACGCGCCTTGGCGACGAAAAGCGCCTCGGCTCGGACATCACGGCAAGAGAATGCGCGGCCTGCTACCGCGCATACCTGCCGCAGGCGTCGCAACGCATGCATCCGTATGCGGCGCCGCTGGAGTCGTCGCGGCTTGCTGGCTTGCCGGCCACGCTGATCGCGACGGCGCAGAACGACGTGCTGCACGTCGAGGCGGAGAAATACGCGAGCAGTCTGATCGACGCGGGCGTGCTGACTCAGGTGGTCCGCTATCCGGCGGTCTCGCATGCGGCGCTGGCCGATCATCCGCCCGCCTTGCAGGAGGCAGTGAGATTTTTTCAGTGGCGCTTCGATGCGCGCGCACATCGCTAACCAGTGGCTGAAACCAGCGGCTGAAACCAGTGGCTGGAAGCAGCACTGAAACAGAACCAGGCAGAACATTAATCAACGATACCGGGAGCTACACATGACCATTCTTCCTCTTTCTCGCCGCCGCGTGGCGGTTGCCGCGCTTGCCGTCGTGGTCCTTGCCGGACTCGGCACCTTTGGCGCGATCCGTGTCGACGCGAGCTCGCCCGCTGCGCCGACCATCGTGCCGGAAGTCGATGTAGCCACGGTGGTGCAAAAGACGATTACCGACTGGCAAACCTATTCGGGCCGACTCGAAGCAGTGGAAAAAGTGGACGTCCGTTCGCAGGTGCCGGGCACCATCGTGTCCGTCAACTTCAAGGACGGCGCGCTCGTGAAGAAGGGCGACACGCTGTTTGTGATCGACCCGCGTCCGTACGCGGCGGAAGTAGACCGTGCCGAAGCGCAGCTTGCGGCGGCTCAGGCGCGCACGGGCTATACGCAAAGCGACTGGGAACGCGCGCAACGCCTGATTGCCGACAACGCCATCGCCAAGCGCGATTACGATGAGAAGCAGAACGCCGCGCGCGAAGCGAGTGCAAACCTGAAGGCCGCACAAGCCGCGCTTGAAACCGCGCGCATCAATCTTGGCTACACCAGGATCGTCGCGCCGGTGTCGGGCCGCGTGTCGCGCGCGGAAATCACGGTGGGCAACGTGGTGTCGGCCGGTGCAGGCTCCGCGCCGCTCACCACGCTCGTATCGGTCTCGCCGATCTACGCATCGTTCGACGCCGACGAGCAGACCTACCTGCAGTATCTGCGTCGCGCGAAGGACGGCAGCAAGGTGCCGGTGGAACTCGGCCTCGCCGACGAAACCGGCTATTCGCGCAGCGGCACGATCGAGTCGGTGGACAACCGTCTGGATACGTCGTCGGGCACGATCCGCGTGCGCGCGCGTTTCGACAATCAGGACGGCACGCTCATTCCGGGCCTGTATGCGCGCGTCAAAGTGGGCGGCAGCGAACCGCACCCGGCGCTGCTGATCGACGACGCAGCAGTCGGCACCGACCAGGACAAGAAGTTCGTTCTGGTGGTGGACCAGAACAATCACGTCGCGTATCGCGAGATTTCGGTGGGCGACATGCAGGGCAGTCTGCGCGTCGTGAAGGGCGGTCTGAAGGCAGGCGACCGGATCGTCGTCAACGGTATCCAGCGCGTGCGGCCGGGCGATGCGGTGCGCGCGCACATGGTGCCCATGACGACCGACCAGGACCCGAACAGCGCGCCGCTCGCACAGACGCGCACCAAAGCGGACAAGAACTCGTGAGCGTCGCAGCCGCGGCAGGCAACGCGCGGCGCATGCTCCAACCGCTTGCTCCAAACATCAAGAGCTTCCAATGAACATATCCAAATTCTTCATCGACAGGCCGATCTTCGCGGGCGTGCTATCGGTATTGGTTCTGCTGGCGGGCGTGATTTCGCTCTTCAAGCTGCCGATCTCGGAGTACCCGGAAGTGGTGCCGCCGTCGGTCGTGGTGCACGCGCAGTATCCGGGCGCGAATCCCAAAGTGATCGCGGAAGCCGTCGCTTCGCCGCTCGAAGAGCAGATCAACGGCGTGGAGAACATGCTGTACATGCAGTCGCAGGCAAATAGCGACGGCAATCTCACGCTGACGGTGACCTTCAAGCTCGGCACCAACCCGGATCTCGCCACGCAGCTCGTGCAGAACCGCGTGAACCAGGCGCTGCCGCGTCTGCCGGAAGACGTGCAACGGCTTGGCGTGACGACCATCAAGAGCTCGCCTACGCTCACCATGGTGGTCCACCTGATCTCGCCGAACAACCGCTACGACATGACGTATCTGCGCAATTACGCGCTGCTCAACGTCAAGGACCGGCTCGCGCGCATTCAGGGCGTGGGTGAAGTGCAGTTGTGGGGCTCGGGCGACTACGCAATGCGCGTTTGGCTCGATCCGCAGAAAGTCGCGCAGCGCGGTTTGACGGCAACCGAAGTGGTCAACGCGATCCGCGAGCAGAACATTCAGGTGGCAGCCGGTGTGATCGGCGCGTCGCCTTCGGTGCCGGGCACGCAATTGCAGCTGTCGGTGAATGCGCGCGGCCGTCTGAAGACGGAGGGCGAATTCGGCGACATCATCGTGAAGACCGCGCCGGATGGCGGCGTGACCTACCTGCGCGACATTGCGCGCATCGAACTGGCGGCGTCGGAATACGGCCTGCGTTCGTTGCTCGACAACAAGCCGGCGGTTGCGCTCGCAATCAACCAGGCGCCGGGCGCGAACTCGCTCGCGATTTCCGACGAAGTGCGCTCCGCGATGAAGGAACTCGCGCAAGACATGCCGGCGGGCGTCGAATACAAGATCGTCTACGACCCCACGCAGTTCGTGCGTTCGAGTATCGAGGCGGTCGTGCATACGCTGCTCGAAGCTATCGCGCTGGTGGTGATCGTCGTGATCGTGTTCCTGCAGACGTGGCGCGCGTCGATCATTCCGTTGATCGCGGTGCCTGTGTCGATTGTCGGTACCTTTTCGCTGCTGCTTGCATTCGGCTTCTCGATCAATGCGCTGTCGCTGTTCGGCATGGTGCTCGCCATCGGGATCGTGGTGGACGATGCAATCGTGGTGGTGGAGAACGTCGAGCGGAACATCGAAAACGGACTGAGTGCGCGCGACGCAACGTATAAGGCGATGCAGGAGGTGAGCGGGCCGATTATCGCGATTGCGCTCACGCTCGTCGCCGTGTTCGTGCCGCTTGCGTTCATGACGGGCCTCACGGGTCAGTTCTACAAGCAGTTCGCGATGACCATCGCGATCTCCACGGTGATCTCGGCGTTCAACTCGCTGACGCTGTCGCCGGCATTGTCCGCGATGCTGCTGCGCAGCCACGGCGCGAAGGAAGACTTCCTCACGCGTGTGATGAACCGGGTGCTGGGCCGCTTTTTCAAGGGCTTCAACAAGGTGTTTCATCGCGGCTCCGAAGGTTATGGCCGCGGCGTGACGGGCGTGCTGCGCCGTAAGGGCGCAATGCTCGCGGTGTACGCGATTCTGCTCGGCGCAACGGTGCTGATCGCGCGTATCGTGCCAGGCGGCTTCGTGCCCGCGCAGGACAAGGAGTATCTGATTGCGTTTGCACAGTTGCCGAACGGCGCGTCGCTGGATCGCACGGAAAAAGTGATCCGCGACATGAGCGCTATCGCGCTCAAGCAGAAGGGCGTGGAAAGCGCGGTGGCGTTCCCTGGCTTGTCGGTAAACGGCTTTACCAACAGCTCGAGCGCGGGCATCGTGTTCGTCACGCTCAAGCCGTTCAAGGAGCGCGGCGACAAGAAGCTCTCGGCGGGCGCAATTGCAGGCTCGTTGAATCAGCAGTATGGCGCGATCAAGGACTCGTTCGTCGCCGTGTTCCCGCCGCCGCCGGTGCTCGGTCTCGGCACGCTCGGCGGCTTCAAGATGCAGCTGGAGGACCATGGCGCGCTCGGTTACGCGGAGTTGAACAAGGCAGCGGAGGCATTCGTGAAGAAGGCGGCGCAAACGCCTGAGCTTGGGCCGACCTTCTCCAGCTATCAGATCAACGTGCCGCAACTGAACGTGGACCTCGACCGTGTGAAGGCGAAGCAGCTTGGCGTGCCGGTCACGGACGTGTTCAACACGATGCAGATCTATCTGGGCTCGCTGTACGTGAACGACTTCAACCGCTTTGGCCGCGTGTATCAGGTACGGGTGCAGGCAGACGCGCCGTTCCGTCAACACGCCGACGACATCCTGCAACTGAAGACGCGCAATTCGGCGGGCGACATGGTGCCGTTGTCGTCGCTCGTCACGGTTACGCCGACGTATGGTCCGGAAATGGTGGTGCGTTACAACGGCTATACGGCTGCGGACATTAACGGCGGACCGGCGCCTGGCTTCTCGTCGGGTCAGGCTCAGGCCGCGGCCGAGCGCGTGGCGGCCGAAGTTTTGCCGCGCGGCGTGAAGCTGGAGTGGACCGACTTGACCTATCAGCAGATTCTTGCGGGCAATGCGGGCCTGTGGGTGTTCCCGATCAGCGTGCTGCTCGTGTTCCTCGTGCTCGCCGCGCTGTATGAAAGCCTGACGCTGCCGCTCGCCGTGATCCTGATCGTGCCGATGAGCGTGCTGTCCGCGCTGACCGGCGTGTGGCTCACCGGCGGCGACAACAACATCTTCACGCAGATCGGCTTGATGGTGCTGGTGGGCTTGTCCGCGAAGAACGCGATTCTGATCGTGGAATTCGCCCGCGAACTGGAACACGATGGACATACCCCGCTTTCGGCGGCAATTGAAGCGAGCCGTTTGCGTCTGCGGCCGATTCTGATGACGTCGATTGCGTTCATCATGGGTGTCGTGCCGCTGGTGTTGTCCACCGGGGCCGGTTCGGAAATGCGTCATGCAATGGGTGTCGCGGTGTTCTTCGGCATGCTCGGGGTGACGTTGTTCGGGCTGATGCTGACGCCGGTGTTCTATGTGGTGCTGCGTACGATGGCCGGCGGGACGATTCATGTCGCGCAGAAAGACTCGCCGCGCATTGGCGCGCCGGTCACGGACGCCTGAGGAGAGAACAACAATGAAACGCTATGAGTTTTTGAGCGGATGGGGCCGTGTGGCAGCGAGTGGTTTGCTGCTCGCGCTGCTCGCGGCCTGCTCGGTGGAGCCCACCTACAAGCGTCCAGAAGTGGATACGCCCGCTGCCTTCAAGGAAGCGCCGGTAGCGGCTTCGGGAGCGTCAGCCGTATCGGCGCAGGACACGGGCACGTGGAAAACGGCGCAACCCGCTGACGACGCGCATCGCGGCGAATGGTGGAAGATTTTCGGCGACCCGCAACTCGATGCCCTCGAGGAGCAGGCGGCTGCCGCGAATCAGGACCTGAAGGCGGCAGCGGCGCGCGTGCAGCAGGCGCGAGCGGTGACGCGCGCGGCGAAGTCGGACTGGTTCCCGAAGTTCGACGCGGGTTTCGGCCCGACTCGCGAGCGCGCTTCCGCGGCTTCGCAATTCCAGCCGGACAGCGCGGGCGGCACGACCGGCACCATCTGGCGCGCACAGGTCGGCGCGTCGTATGAGGCGGATCTGTTCGGACGTGTCGGCTCGAACGTGAATGCTTCGCGCGCGGACGAGCAGCAAAGCGAGGCGCTGTTCCGTTCGGTGCAGTTGTCGCTGCAGGCCGACGTTGCTCAAAATTATTTCCAGTTGCGCGAGCTCGACACCGACCAGGATCTGTATCGCCGCACGGTGGCGTTGCGTGAAGACACGCTCAAGCTTATCGAGCGCCGCTTCAAGGAAGGCGACATTAGCGAGCTCGACGTGTCGCGCGCGCGCAATGAACTCGCGAGCGCTCGCGCCGATGCAGTGGGTATCGCGCGTCAGCGCGCGGCTTCGGAACATAGTCTCGCGATTCTGCTTGGCAAGCCGCCGGCGGAGTTCTCCTTCGCCGAAGCGCCGCTCACGCCGGTCACGGTGCGGGTGCCGCCTGGCCTGCCTTCGGCGCTGCTGGAACGCAGGCCAGACGTGTCGGCGGCGGAGCGCGCAATGGCGGCGGCAAACGCACGCGTGGGTCTGGCGAAGTCGGCGTTCTTCCCGAAGCTCGACATTACGGGCGCATTCGGCTATGAGTCGGCGACCTTGGGCGATCTGTTCATGTGGTCGAGCCGCGCGTTCATTCTCGGTCCGTTTGCAGGCACCGCACTGACAGTGCCCATTTTCGACGGCGGCCGGCGCAAGGCGAATCTGGCGCAGGCACGCGCGCGCTACGACGAAGACGTCGCGCAGTATCGTCAGCAGGTACTCGTCGCGTTCCGCGAAGTCGAAGACAACCTGGCCGATCTGCGGCTGCTGGAAGACCAGATGCGCGAGCAGAACAACGCCGTGCAGGCGTCGCAGCGTGCCGCACGTCTGTCCCGTACGCAGTACACGGAGGGCGCGGTCAGCTATCTGGACGTGATCGACGGCGAGCGGCAGGTGCTCAGCACGCAACTGCAGGCGAGCCACTTGCAGGGCACGCAGGCAGTGGCAACCGTGAACCTGATTCGCGCGCTCGGTGGCGGCTGGGGCGATGCGCCGGCGTCGGGCACCGCGGTGGGGTCGGCGGCTCCGGCTGCAACGCCTGCTTCTGGCAGCGTGACTGGAGAACAGGTGGCGAAGCGTTAAACGCTTCGGTTACCCATTTGAGTGTTGGAAAAGAGCCGGACCGCGCCACGAGCGCGGTCCGGCTTGTTTTATGCGCAAATCATTTTTCGCACTTTCCTTTCGAAAATCGCTTCGTAGACCCGCGCGCATCGTGGCCACTATGATGATTCGCACTTTGGCGCAGACTGCCGGTCAGGCTCGCCGCGAATCCATCACATCGTCAACACGAGTCCACCATGCGTACTTTTCTTCTCAACGCGCTGCGCTTTTTGCGTGCGCCGGCGCTCGCGCTGCTCAGCGCATTGGGTCTTGCACTTGCGGTGTCCGCCGCGCCCACGCTTGCGGCGGATGCGCCGACGCTGAAGATAGGCACCGCCACCAGCCCGCAAATCGAGGCGCTCAAAGTCGCGGTGCGCGAAGCGAAAGAGCAGGGGCTCGACGTCAAGGTAACCGAATTCACCGACTGGAATACGCCGAACGCGGCGCTTGCGAACAAGGACATCGACGTCAATTACTTCCAGCACATTCCGTTTCTGGAGAACGCGAAAAAGCAGGGCGGCTACAACTTCGTTGCAATTGCGCCAGGCACGATCATGAAGATCGGCCTGTACTCGAAAAAGATAAAGCGTTTCGACGAACTGAAGGACGGCGCGACGGTGGCCATCGCCAACGATCCGGTGAACGGCGGCCGCGGTTTGTTGCTGCTGCAACGAGCCGGTTTGATCAAGCTCACGCCGGGCATCGACTATCGCGCCACTACGCTCGATATCACCGCGAACCCCAAGCATCTGAAGATCATTCAACTCGAGGCGTCGCAACTGGCACGCTCGCTTGACGACGTGGATCTGGCGCAGGGCTACCCGAGCTTCATCAAGCTCGCGGGCACCACGGATCCGAACAGCGCACTGCTGTTCGACGGGCTGGAAAACAGGAACTATGCGATTCAATGGGTCGTGCGTCCGGAGAGCGTAAACGATCCGCGCATTCGCAAGTTTATTTCGATCTATCAGCATTCGCCGGCGGTGCGCGCCGCGCTCGACAAGGCATTTGGCGATCTTTACGCGGTCGCCTGGTAAGCGGTGACTTTCATACTGAAGAGAACCACGGGAGTCGCGCGATGCCGAAGAAAAAGATCCTGCTGAACGCGTTCAACATGAATGCGGTCGGTCATATCAATCACGGTTTGTGGACGCATCCGCGAGACCAGTCTGCTCGTTATACGGACCTCGAGTACTGGACGAGTCTTGCGCAAACACTTGAACGCGGCAAGTTCGACGGCATTTTTCTCGCCGACATTGTGGGCGTGTACGACGTCTACGAAGGCGGCCCCGACACGCCGTTGCGCGAAGCCGTGCAGATACCGATCAACGATCCGGCGCTGATCGTGCCGGCCATGGCGCACGTCACGCAGCATATCGGCTTTGGCGTCACGTCGAATCTCACTTACGAGCCGCCGTATCTGTTTGCGCGCCGCATGTCGACGCTCGATCACCTCACGAAAGGCCGCGTCGGCTGGAACATCGTGACCGGCTATCTGGACAGTGCCGCGCGCGGCATGGGTCTCGCGCAGCAGATCAGCCACGACGACCGCTACGAGCGCGCCGACGACTACATGGATGTGGTCTACAAGCTATGGGAGCAAAGCTGGGAAGACGACGCAGTGGTGCGCGACCGCGCTGCACGGGTGTTTTCGCAGCCGGCCAAGGTGCACCGCGTAAAGCATGACGGTCCCTACTATTCGATCGACGCGATTCACCTGAGCGAGCCTTCGCCGCAGCGCACGCCGGTTTTGTATCAGGCGGGTTCGTCGAGCCGCGGTGTGGATTTCGCGGCACGTCATGCGGAATGTGTGTTCGTGGGTGGGCAGAACAAGCAGTTGACGCGGTCTATTGTCGACGACATTCGCGCACGGGCGGAGAGCTTCGGGCGTGCGCGCGACGACATCAAGATCTTCGCGGGCATTACCGTCGTGGTAGGCGAAACCGAGCGCGCCGCGCGGGAAAAGTTCGAAGAGTATCGGCGATATGCGAGCGCGGAAGGGGGCATCGCGCATTTTTCCAGCTCGACAGGTATCGACTTTTCGCAATACGCGCTCGATGAACCGATCTCGTATGTCAAGACCGACTCCATGCAATCCGCGGTCGAGGCCATTTCCAGCAAGAGCGTGAGCGGCGTGTGGACCAAGCGCAAAGTGCTTGAACAGATGACGCTTGGCGGCCGCGCGAAACCCGTGGTCGGCTCGCCGCAACAGATTGCCGACGAGCTCGTTTCGTGGATCGACGAAGCGGGCGTGGATGGCTTCAATCTGACACGCACGGTCATGCCCGAATCGTTCGAGGACTTCGTGAATCTCGTCGTGCCCGAGCTGCAAAACCGCGGCGTTTACAAGGAAGATTACGACCCCGCGCCGACTTTGCGCGAGAAGCTGTTCGGCGGCGGACGCGCGCGTTTGCCGGCAGTGCATGCCGGTGCGCAGCATCGCCGCCCGCAAAGCGGCGTCAAGCAAACCGTGGAAGCCTGAGAGGAGCGAAGCCGTGGCCACTCTTTTCGACGCACCGCAGTTCATTGAAGATTCGCCGGCGCTTGCAGCGGATCAGCGCGCGCATGCAGCGGCCACCCAGGCCGCCGTGGTGTTCGACAACGTAGGCAAAGTGTTCGCGGACTCGCGCGGTGTGTCGACCACGGCGCTCGCGGAGGTGACGCTGAAGGTCGCGCGCGGCGAGGTATTCGGCATTATCGGCCGCAGCGGCGCGGGCAAGTCGACGCTGCTGCGGCTCGTCAATGGCCTCGAAAAGCCGAGTTCGGGAGCGGTGCGCGTGAACGGCGTGAGTGTCGGCGAACTCGACGAACGCGGACTCGTTACGCTGCGCCGCCGTATCGGCATGGTGTTTCAGCACTTCAATCTGCTCTCGGCAAAGACCGTGCGCGAGAACATTGCGTTGCCGCTGAAAATTGCCGGTGTGCCGAAAGCGGCCATCGACAAAAAAGTGGACGCGCTGCTCGAACTCGTTGGGCTTGCCGCCAAGCGCGATGCGTATCCGGCGAGCTTGTCGGGCGGACAGAAGCAGCGTGTGGGCATTGCGCGCGCGCTCGTCACGGACCCCGACATTCTGTTGTGCGACGAAGCCACGTCCGCACTCGATCCCGAAACGACGCAAGCAATTCTCGCCTTGCTGCGCGACATCAACCGGCGGCTGAATCTGACCGTCGTTCTGATCACACATGAAATGCAGGTGATTCGCGAAGTGTGCGATACGGTGGCTGTGATCGAGCGTGGCCGCGTAGTCGAAACAGGCCCGGTGTGGCGCGTGTTCGGCGCTCCGCAGCACGACGCGACGCGTGCGCTGCTGCGCACGCTGGTGCACGATCTGCCGGCGGACCTGGCCGAGCGAGTGAAGCCGCTCGCCGACATTGCGCAAGGCGACGCCCGCGTTCTGCTCGACCTGCGCTTCACCGGCGGCGACGCGCGCGATCCCGATCTGGCCGGCCTTGCATCAGCGCTGAGCGTCGAGGGCAGCGGAGTGAGTTTCGTCCATGGCGGTATCGACCGTATTCAGGGGCACGCGCAGGGTCGTCTTATCGTGTCCGCGCAGGTTCGTGCAAGCGGACGCACCGCGCTGCACGCGCAGGTTGGCGCGTTGCTCGAACGGGCGCGCCGCCATGCGAATCATGTCGAGGTGCTGGGCTATGTCTGAACTCTGGCTGTCTGAACTCGTCGGCGCGATACGCGATACGCTCGTGATGGTCGGCGTTTCCGCAGTGATTGCTGCGCTCGTCGGCATTCCGCTTGCGCTGGTACTGGTCACGACCACGCGCGGCGGCATTTTCGAAAAACGCGCGGTGAACAGCACGCTCGGCGCGCTCGTGAATGCATTCCGCTCCACGCCGTTCATCATTCTGCTCGTCGCGCTGCTGCCGCTCACGCGTTTCTTGATCGGCACGACCATCGGCGTATGGGCCGCGATCGTGCCGCTTAGCATCGCCGCTATTCCGTTTCTTGCACGCGTGGCGGAAGTCAGTCTGCGCGAAGTGGATCGCGGTTTGATCGAGGCGGCGCAGGCAATGGGGGCGCAGCGCCGGCACATTATCTGGCATGTGCTGTTGCCTGAGGCGCTGCCTGGCATCGTTGGCGGCTTCACGATAACCGTGGTGGCGATGATCGGCTCCTCGGCGATGGCGGGCGCGGTCGGCGCGGGCGGCCTCGGCGATCTCGCGATCCGCTATGGCTATCAGCGCTTCGATACCACGGTAATGGTGACGGTAATCGTGCTGCTCATCGCAATCGTCACCGCGGTGCAACTGGTCGGCGACCGCTTCGTGCGGCGGCTCGCGCAGCGCGCCTGATGTCTTGCGGTGCGCGAGAGCACGCCGATCTCGCGTCGGCGCAACAGCGCTTTCGCATGACGAATAGCGCCGCTCCTACCGGTTGGCGGCGTCACCGCCTATCATGAAACCTGCTGGACGATGGGCGCGAGCCTTCCGCCGCTCTTCGTCCTCTACGCTTTCCTCATTCGCCCTTCAAACGTCCTCACGTGGAAACAGCATGAACGATTCTGCTCAAGCCGGCGCGCTGCGCGCGCGCGAGGCGTCCGCCGCGCCGGTCTCGCGCGATCTTGCCGCGCTGCTTGCAGCATTGCATGCGAACGCTGCGCAACGCGACCAGGCCGGCGGGCATGCCGCACAGGAAAAACAGTGGATCGCCGAGGCGGGCTTGCTCACGCTCGCCATTCCGCGCGAATTCGGCGGGGAAGGCGCGCCCTGGCCGGAGATCTACGAGGTCATTCGCAAGATCGCCCAGGTGGACAGCGCGCTCGCGCATCTGCTCGGCTTCACTTTTTTGCAGGAAGTGAGCATCTATGTATGGGGCAATGCCGCGCAACGCGAGCGCTACCTGAGAGGGACGGTGAAAGAGCGCTGGTGGTGGGGCAACGCGGTGAATCCGCTGGATGCGCGGCTCGTTGCAACTGCAACCGGCGACGGCGGTTATGTTCTGAACGGGCAAAAAGGCTTTTGCTCCGGCACGCGCGGTTCGCAAATGATGACGGTTTCCGCGCAGGACCCTCAGTCCGGCACGACACTGTTTGCAGTAGTGCCGACCGCGCGCGCGGGCATCACCGTCAACGACGACTGGAATCCGATCGGCCAGCGGCAGACCGACAGCGGCAGCGTTTCTTTTGCGCAGGTCAGAGTGGAGCCTGACGAGGTGCTGGACCGTGCCGACACGCCGTATGCGAGTTTGCGCACGCTTGTCTCGCAACAGGTGATGACGAACCTGTTCGTCGGCATTGCTCAAGGCGCGCTGGAGGAAGCGCGAGCGTATGTCACGCAGTACGGCAAACCGTGGCTGACTTCGGGCGTGGCGAAGGCCACCGACGATCCATACCTGATTCAGCGCTTTGGCGAAATGCGCATCCAGGCAGTGAGCGCCGAGGCGTTGGCCGTGCGCGCCGCGCAGGCGCTGGATGCAGCATGGCGCGAAGGCCCTTCGCTCAGCGCGCAGGCGCGTGCGCACGTGGCACTCGCCACATCCGAGGCGAAAATCGTCGCGCACCGCGCGGCGCTCGAGGTTAGCGAGAAACTCTTCGACGCGTGCGGCGCGCGCGCAACGCACGGGCCACTGGCGCTCGACCGCTTCTGGCGCAACGCGCGCGTGCATACGCTGCACGATCCGCTCGACTATCGCGTGCGCGACGTCGGCCGGTATGCACTGAACGGGACATTGCCGGAGGTTTCTTTGTACACTTGAGGCGGTTCGCGGCGCAGCCTGTCTGCGCCGTTTCATTCATCCTCAAGAGACTCCCGGATTGCAGTTCAAACTACCGACTACCGCGACAGCGCCATTCTGCCCATCCGAGGTGCAAGGCTCAGTCGCCGTCTCGCCTGGCGCGCCTTTCTGGAAAAAGATCCTGCAATTCGCAGGCCCTGGCCTGCTGGTTTCGATCGGCTATATGGACCCAGGCAACTGGGCCACCGACATCGAAGCCGGCTCGCGATACGGCTACAGCCTGCTGTTCGTGGTCATGCTCTCAAGTCTCGCGGCAATGGCGCTGCAGTGTCTGAGCATGCGTCTTGGTATTGTCACCGGGCGCGATCTGGCCGAGTTGTCCAAAGCGCGCTATTCACCGGCCGTCGCGCGGGGACAATGGCTGCTGGCCGAGCTGTCGATCATTGCGTGCGATCTGGCGGAAGTGCTGGGCGGCGCGCTTGCCTTCCATCTGCTCTTCAAATGCTCGCTCACCACGGGCGTATTGCTCACGGCATTCGATACGCTGATCGTGCTCGGCCTGAAGGGCAAGAATTTTCGCGACCTCGAGGCAATCATGCTTGGGCTGATTGCGACAATCGGCGTTGGCTACATCGTCGAGCTCGCGCTGGTCAAGCCGCATTGGCCGTCGGTGGCGCAAGGGCTGATTCCGTCGTGGCAGGCGCTGAGTTCACGTGAGCCGATGTATCTGGCGATCGGCATTCTCGGCGCGACCGTCATGCCGCATAACCTGTATCTGCATTCGTCGATTGTGCAGACGCGCGCGGTCAAGCGCGATTCCGCGAGCATCGGCTCGGCAATCGGCATGTCGCGCATCGACACCATCGTTTCGCTGCTGCTCGCGCTGATGATCAACATGGCGATCCTGATTCTCGCGGCTGCCGCCTTTCACGCGACCGGTCATAACCAGGTGACCGAAATCGAAGACGCCTACAAACTGCTCGCGCCGATTGTCGGCACCGGCTTCGCGGCGGTGCTGTTCGCGATCACGCTGCTCGCGTCGGGGCAAAGCTCCACTTTTACGGGCACCGTGGCAGGGCAGGTCATCATGGAAGGCTTCCTGAACCTGAAAATTCCCTGCTGGCAGCGGCGCTTCATCACGCGTGCGCTCGCGTTGATCCCCGCGTTGATAGGCGTCCAGATGCTGGGCAACGGTGCGGTCGGCAAGCTGCTCGTCGCAAGCCAGGTGGTATTGAGCCTGCAACTGCCGTTCGCGCTCTATCCGCTCATTCGCATGACGAGCGACCGCGCGCTGATGGGCGAGTTTGCGAACACGCTTGTCACCCGAATCGTTGCGTGGACGCTGTTTGCGGTGATTACCGCCGCGAACCTGTGGCTCGTGATTCAGACGGTGGGGCTGGTGGACTGAGTTGGATTTGGCCGGCGTCGCGCCCTCGCGGGGAAACCCGCGGCTCGAACGCCGAGCTTGGCGCGTCGCCACTGAGCACCAAAACAAAAGAGTCCGCGCAGTGAATTGCGCGGACTCTTTTCAGGCTTCGGTGCGAATCGGGCGGACCAGCCGTCATCGCAAATGATGCGGGCGCCTCTGTCAGGCGGCTTCGGCGACCTGGGTTGCTTCGATTGCTTCCTGACGGGCCGCCGCTGCCTTCTTCGTCTTGCCGGCGCGCGAAGGCGGCTGGCATGCACCGCACACGACGTTGTGCTGCAGATCGTGTTTGTGCGCGACGAACTTGCCGGTGCAACGGCAGCACTTCGTCAATTGCAGAATATCGGCGTCGAAGAAACGCACCAGCGTCCAGGCGCGCGTCAAGTCCAGCACCGGTTCGGTTTCGCTGTGCTTGCAGTGCTCCAGGTACAGGCGGTATCCCTTCGTCAGCGCGTCGAGATGCGAGCAGCGCGCTTCGTTCTTCAGGAACAGGTACGTGTTATAGAACAGTGACGCGTGAATGTTCGCGAGCCACGTCATGTACCAGTCCGCCGAGAACGGCAACATGCCCTTGGGCGGCGATACACCCTTCACCTCGCGGTACAGGCGGATCATGCGGTCGCGCGAGAGCGTCAACTCGCTCTCCAGCACCTGCATGCGTGCGCCCAGTTCGATCAGGGCGATGGCGCGAAATACTTCTTGTGCGTCTTCCGTCAGGCTACGCTTTTGCATCGCAGTCACCTCGATCAGGCAAATTGCTCGGCGGGCTGGCCTGCAAGCAGGATCGCCGCGTGAGTCGGTGCAACTGCAGTGTGCTTCGTCGTTTGCGTCAACGCCGACAACATCGAGTGGTCGTTGAAGCGGAAGAAGCACAAAAGCTGGTCGGAAGAGGCCAGTTTGACGATCTGCGCGAGCGACAGCCCGGCAAGCAGATCAGCCAGTTCCGACGACAAGCCCAGGCGGAACATGCCGACCGGTTTGTCCTCACGCAACATGCGTTGCGCAAGCATGATGTACGACAGGTTAATCTCGCGGATTGAGTCCAGCGTCTCGCTGCTACGGTCCATTTTCTCTGTTTCCGAAGCCCCGAATTACTAAGTCGGCTTTTTGCCGTTATGTCTTTTGTGCCTCGCCGAAAACGTTGTCCTTCGGCTACAGGTCACCCCTTGATACAGATGGCGACCGTTTGATACATCGCGTTACATTTCGTAACAGCTTGGGACGAATTGTATGAAGGGCAAAACAAGAAATCAATCCCTTCTCAAAAAAATATCTCAAAAAGATACATCAAATTTCGGTAAGAATTTCACAGGCCTGTAATAGCCTATACTACGCGGCTTTTCGGGCCTCGTGAGCAATCGTCCGATCCATGAAAACCCTTGTAGGGCGGGCACCTAGGCGTCTTATCCGCGCAACAGGCGATCGTTGTGCGCACAACCGGTAAATAAGACTGAATGAAACGGAAGGTGAAAAGCCAAAGCCAAGTGTGTAATTAATACCGTGTGCTTTTGGCCATTTGGGGACAGGTTGAAGCTGTAACTGGACGATCCGGACCCAGTTACAAACGCGGCGACTTTGTAACTTCTTGGGTAAGAATCAGCAGCCAGTGCTGCGTAGACGTTCGACTTCCAGTCCGAAGGCCGGGCGCAGCCGCGTACCCAGCACGTTGCCGGCAAAAGCCGCGACCAGCCACAGCCAACCGTGCAGGCTTCCGGAGACGATGCCGCTAAAGTACGCGCCGATGTTGCAGCCGTAGGCAAGGCGCGCGCCGTAGCCGAGCATCAAGCCGCCTACCACGGCCGCAATGAGCGAGCGCGCCGGCACCTTCCACACCGGCGCGTAACGCCCGGCCAGCGCCGCGGCGGCCATTGCGCCGAGAATGATGCCCACGTCCATGACCGTGGTGACGTCATGTGTAACAGGCGCGGCCAGCGCACCCGCATTCGCGCGGGTCGCCCAGTACGGCCAGTTGACGACGTCCACGCCGAGGGCGGCAAAGATCTTGGCGCCCCACAACGCGAACGCGGAGGTCACGCCCCACGGGCGGCCCGACAGGGCGAGCGTCGCGTAATTGAGCAGCACGAGTGCGAGCGCGCCGACGAAGAGCGGCCACGGCCCTTGCAGCCACGGCGAGGCGCTCGGCGCCCGCGCAGGCTCGTTGACGAGGCGTCCGTGCCGGCGCCGCTCGACGAACACCGTGAGCGCGGCGATGGCCGCGAAAATCGCGAGATTGAGCGCGATGGCGGCGCCTGCGCCGAGCGTCTTGACCATGGAGAGCGGCTTTAGCGACGGCAGGGCGGTCCAGAACGGCATGTGTGCGGTCGCCACGACCGAGCCGGTTACAAATGCCGCGAGCGTCACGATCATCCGCGTGCTGCCGCCGCCGACCGTGTACAGCGTGCCGGATGCGCAACCGCCGCCGAGTTGCATGCCGACGCCGAACATGAAAGCCCCGACCAGCACGGAGGTGCCGGCGGGCGCCACCAGTCCGACGACCGGATGCCCGAACAGACTGCCTGCGGCCAGCGTCGGGAAGAACAGGACGACGCCTACGGCGAGCATCAGCATCTGCGCGCGAAGCCCGGCGCCCCGGCCGTCCGCGATGAATACGCGCCAGGCCGACGTAAAGCCGAATGCCGCGTGATAAAGCGAGATGCCGAGCAGCGCGCCGACGATATACAGCGCAGCCTGGCGGCCGCTGACCGCTTGCGCGAGGTAGACGGCGCCGAGCGCGATAAGTAGAAGCGCTGCGGCGAGCGGCTTCGGGTTCACGCCAAAGCGGCGCGGCGGGCGGGAGAGGGCGGTGGAGAGATCGGACATATGTGCAGGCGGACAGCAGGGCGAGGTGATGGTTGGGATGGGGTTGCGGTTCTGGCTTCTGGGTATGTGGCGTGGATACCGTCGCGGCGCTGGAGTTAGGTGTCCAGTCGGAACTTGGGGTAGGACCTGGATCAACAGCTCAGGGCAGCGGCGCGGGCCAGCGGTTCAGGCCCAGCCGCGTAAGCCAGGCGGCGCGGGCCAGCGGCTCAGGCCAGCAACTCTGGCCAGTAGTTCGGACCAGTAGCTCAAGCCACCAGCTCCCACCGGAAGGCGGGCCGCGCTGAGGCCAAAGGCCCGGCCCGGAGACTCAGGCAACGCCCCATGCCACGCACTTGGACCACGCAAATAATCAAAATGAATCAAAAAAGATAGCACGTAGTGCGTAATCGCGCTGACGGGCGCCGCGTCGGCTTCTTTCCCATGCCGCTTGTGCGCGGCCACTGTCGCGCAGTTGTCTCTGCGGGTCGGTGTTTAGCCCGTCCGGCCCGTCCATCTCGAGTACTGGCGCTGCTGGCCCATGCCAGCCCAGCCTGCTGGCGCTGACAGATGAGCACCATCACAACCGCACCACCACAGCCGCGCTTACAGACCGGCACGCCGCAAGACGTCCCCTGCTGTCTACCCTTGCGCGGCGCTGTCGTTCGCGCGCTGCTTCGCGGCGAAATCGCGCAGGAGCGCCGCCGTTTGCGGATCAGCCGGAAAGAACGCCTCGATCGCCAGTTCGGAGAGCGTTACGTCCACGGGCGTACCGAATACCGTCGTCGTGCTGAAAAACGACAGCGTGCCAAGCGGCGTACGCAATCGCAGCGGCACCGCGATCTGGTTGAACGGACTGTCGCCGGCATCCGGTGCTGCGGCGCCGGACGGGGCGGGGTAGGCAGCCAGTTCGTCGCGCAAGACGCTGAGCGTGTCGTCGGCGCTCACGTCGATTTGTCGTTGCAACCGCGCGAGCACGTGGTCGCGCCAGGCGTGCCAGTTGACGATCGACGCAGCGATGCCCTCGGGATGCAGGCTCAGGCGCAGCGCGTTCACCGGCGGCTTCAGCAACTCCGGACTCGCGCCCGCCAGCAGCGGCGCGAGCGCATTGTTGGTCGCGACGATCGTCCAGTGACGGTCGATAGCCAGCGCGGGATACGGCTCGTGGCCCTTGAGTACGAGTTCGACGGCCTCGCGCGCAGCGCTCAATTGCGGATCGGACAGCGGACGCTCGCGAAAGAGCGGCGCATAACCTGCCGCGACGAGCAGCGCGTTGCGCGCCCGCAACGGCACGTCGAGGCGCTCTGCGAGGTGCATGACCATCTCGCGGCTCGGCGTCGCGCGGCCGGATTCGACGAAGCTGAGATGGCGCGTCGAAATGTCGGCTTCGGCGGCAAGCAGCAATTGACTCATTCGCCGCCGCTGGCGCCATTCGCGCAGCAGATCGCCGACGCTGCGACTCGTCGTGGACGGCGCCGAGGGGGCGCTTTGCGCAATCGAAAGTGTGTTCATGCCGCCGATGATAGCCAAAGCGTCGCGGGTATCCATTACCTCCCAGGTAATCGACTCACGTCGCTCAAACCGCGAATCTTCACTCGGAGCCCGCCGCACCGACCCGCGTGCCGAGCGTAGCGCTCAATCAACTCAAAGGAGCAGGAGATGAACCCGCATACCGATCTGGTCGACCGTTATTTCGCCGCATGGAACGAGACCGATGGCGTGCGCCGTCGCGAACTGATCGCGTCGACGTGGGCGAGCGACGCCGACTACCGAGATCCGCTAATGACGGGCTCCGGCCACGACGGCATCGACGCGATGATCCGCGCGGTGCAGGAGCGCTTCGCCGGCCACACGTTCCGGCGCTCGACCGACGTCGACGGTTTCGGCAACCGGCTGCGTTTTTCGTGGGAATTGCTGACGCCCGCGGGCGAGGCGATCGTCAAGGGTTCCGATTTCGGCACGGTCGACGCGCGCGGCCGCTTACAGAGCATGACTGGATTCCTGGATCAGGTGCCCGCAGGCGCTCAGGCCTGACCGCCACCGCCACCGCCCAACATCCATCTCCCAGGGAGAGCCCGTCATGCCCGAGCCCGACAGCGTCACGCCTCATTCGCCTGTGCGCGAATTCGCGCGTCTCACCCACACCTTCGACGCGTTGTGCGGCGCGATCGCCGGCTTCGCGCTCCTCGCCGGCACGCGGGCGTTCACGTTTACAGCGCTTCTGGCCTGGCGCGAACCGGTGCTGGGCGGCGCGGGGCTCATGCTGCTCGCGTTGCTCGGCTGGTTGCGGTGGCGCTGGCCCGGCAATGCGGCGACGGAGCAAGCGCGCGGGCATGGCGGATCTTGCACGGCGCGTTGAATCTCGCCGAAGCGCGCGGTGTTGCTTGCTACAATCGTTTGCCGTATTGCGCTCAAGGCAAACCATTCCAATAACTGCAAGCAAATTTGCATGGAGACACAGTGCTAAAAAATCTTGATCCGCTGCTCAACGCCGACATCCTGCATGCACTCCGCTCAATGGGTCATGGCGACGAACTCGTGATTTGCGACGCGAACTTTCCTGCCGACTCCGTCGCGCATTCCACGGTGCTCGGCAAGCTGCTTCGAATGGACGGCGTGAGCGCACCGCGTGCGGTTCGTGCGGTGCTCTCGGTCATGCCGCTCGATACGTTCATCGAACAACCGGCGTCGCGCATGGAAGTGGTCGGCGAGCCGCATACGCTGCCGGCCGTGCAGCGCGAGGCTCAGAACGAAGTGAATTCAGCTGAGGGCCGCGAGGTGCCGTTTGCGTCCATCGAGCGCTTCGCGTTTTACGAGCGTGCACGCAAAGCCTATTGCGTGATTGCGACGGGCGAAGAGCGCGGCTACGGCTGCTTCGTGTTCACAAAGGGCGTGCTGCTCGCACCGGACGCGCCGCGTTCGTAGTTCGAGGCCCCGGCGTCAGCGAGCGTCTTTCGGGGCGTTCCGCGCTTGCCCGCCTTGGAAAGCGCGGGCAATCCACATATGCTCGGAGGCGGGCCCGGGAACTGCGACGCCGCAAGCGGGTCTGCTGCTTATTCATCTACAGGAGCACCTCATGACGCGTCCCGTCGATTCCGGCGTTATTCTCATCGCGCGTATTGCGCTCGCAGTTCTGTTCCTGTGGGGCGGCGTGATGAAACTGCTGGGCTATGCGGGTTTCGTCGGCTACCTGCATTCTAAGGGCGTGCCGTTCGTGCAGATCGCTGCGCCAATTGCCGTCATAGTGGAGGCATTGGGCGGCCTGTTGCTGGTGGTCGGCTACAAGACGCGGCCGCTCGGCCTCATCATGGCGGCGTACACGGTGGCAACCGCGGTGCTGGGCCACGATTTCTGGAACGTGACCGACGCCGCGTTGCAGCGCGACATGGTGATCCATTTCTGGAAGAACATCGGCATCGCCGGTGGCTTCCTGCTGCTGTTCGTGACGGGCGCGGGGCGTATCAGTATCGACGGCGCTCGCGCTCCGCGCGGTGGGCTGGGCCTGTAGGCGCGGCTGGGGCGACGAGCCCGCCGGTCCGCCGCGCTGTGGTATTCGGCTGCAATCAAGGGAGCAACATATGATTCAAAGTTTCGAGCAATCCATCGGCGGCAAGGTGCTGCAATTGTGCGCCAGTCTTGGCGAAGGGCCCACGCCGCATCGCGTGATAATCAGCCTTGCGGATTCCGCGAAAACGCTCGTGGTTCTGGATGCCTCGGGGTTCCTCGGCACGATCAAGGCGGAGATCGAGGAGCCGGAAAAACTGATCGCCGATGCAATCGCCAAGGCGCAAAACGAAGGGCTGATCGAAGCCGCGGTCAATACCGGCACGATCCAGGAGGCGGCGCTGTAACGCGCATCGCGCCTGAACTCGCCGTTTGATCAACGTTGACAACCTCTGCGGCCGCGAGCCGCGGGGGTTGTCGCTGGCAGATCTTGCGATTGCGATTCGCAACGCGCTATCTCGCCACCTCGCCCCTCAGCGCGACCTCACTTGAGCTCAGCGCGAACGGCCAACTCCCACCGAATCCGTTTCACGCCGCGCCGGCGTGGACGAATGCGGCTGCGGATGCACAAGGCAACTCATCACGCCGCCGAACACCAGTAGACCAACCGAGATTGCGGTCGCCGCCTGCATGCCCGCGACGATCTGCGTCGCGGCCGAGCCACTCGCCAGCGCGCCGAATGCGGCCACGCCCACCGCGCCGCCTGCCTGACGCGCGGTATTGAGCACCGCGGAGGCCGTGCCCGCGCGCCGCGCGTCCGCCGATGCGAGCACCGCTGTCGTCATGGCCGGCACGGCAAGGCCCATGCCGGAGGGAATCATCAGGAACGGCAGAAGCAAGCCGATCAGCGGCGTGTCGGCATCGACGAAATGCAGCAGACCGTAGCCCAACCCGGCGGTAATCGCGCCGGCGATCATCGGCACACGCACGCCGAAGCGACCCACCACCCAGCCGCTCGCCACGTTCGAAACGAGGAACCCGCCGGTCAACGGCAGGAACGCGAGGCCGGCCTGCAACGGCGTGTAGCCGCGTGCCCGCTGCAGGTAGAGGCTCAGCACGAACACCATTCCGTAATAGGTCATGTTCACGCAGATGCCGAACAGCACGGCGGCGCTGAAGCTGCGCTTGCCGAACAGCGACAGCGGCAGCATCGGCGCACGCGCTCGCGCTTCGACCGCGACGAACGCGGCCCCCGCGAGCGCGGCCAGCACGAACCCGCCCGTGACGAGCGGATGGCCGAGCCCGAGGGGCCGCCACTCGATCACCGCGGCCACGAAGGCGGTCAATGCGACGACCGCGAGCGACTGGCCGGCCAGATCGATGCCGCGCGCACTGGCGTCGGTTTGCGCGGCGTGCGGCGGCGCAGGACGGTGGGCTTGCGGGCGCGGCACGCACAGCAGCGTCGCGAGAAAGCCCGCTGCGCAAATCGGCAGATTGACGAGAAAAATGCTGCGCCAGCCGAAGGCCGCAATCAGAAGGCCGCCCGCCACCGGACCTGCCGCAATGGAAATCGCGCCCGACGCCGTCCACAGGCCGACCGCGCGAGCCCGAAGTTTCGGATCGTGGCCATACGACTGGTTGAGCAGCGCTAGCGAATTCGGCAGCATTGCAGCGGCGCCCACGCCTTGCAGCGCGCGCGCCGCGACGAGCATGGGCGCGTCGAGCGCGAGGCCGCAGGCGAGTGACGCGAGCGCGAACAGCACGATTCCCGCCGCATACAGCCTACGTGCGCCGAAGCGGTCGCCGAGCGCGCCGGCCGAGAGCATCAGCACGGCAAAAGCGAGCGTGTACGCGTCGACGACCCATTGCAGACCCGCGACGTTCGCGTCCAGATTCGCGCCGATCTCGGGTAACGCGATGTTGACAATGGTCACGTCGAGCTGCGTGACGACGAAGCCCACGCTGACAGTCGCGAGCACGCGGCCGAGGGCGGGCGAAACGGAGGTTTTCGAGGAGTTCATGCCGAACATCGTAGGCCGATCGGGCAGGCGATGTTTCGGCGTGGCGTGAAGTGTCGATGTCGGGCGATGCGAGCCGAAGCGGCCAGCGATAACGGCGCGCCTTCAGGCGCGCCGTTCGCATCGTCGTCACATCAAACGCGGTATTACCGCGTCTTCGGCGCGTCTTTGATGAACAGCGTGGTCAGCGCGCCCAGCACGCACAACCCGCCGACGTACAGCGGCGCTGCCATCGGATTCGATTTCATCATCAGCGAGACGACAATCGGCGTGAGTCCGCCGAACACCGCATACGCGACGTTGTACGAAAACGAGATGCCCGAGAAGCGCACGACCGGCGGGAACGCTTTCACCATCACGAACGGAATCGCGCCGATCACGCCGACGAAAAGGCCCGCCGCGCCGTACAACGGCACGAGCGACGAGGTGTCGACAGCCAGTTGCTGGAACATCGCGTAGTAGGTCACCGCCAACAGCAGTCCGCCGACGAAGATCGTGCGCCCCGCGCCGACGCGCCCGGCAATCGAGCCGGCCATCACGCAGCCTATCGTCAGACACAAGGTCGCCACGCAGTTGGCGAGCAGCGCGGTGGCAGGCGCAACATGGAACTGCTTTTGCAGCAGCGTGGGCGTCATCAGAATCACGACGACGATCGCGGCGGACAGCATCCACGTGAGCAGCATCGACACGATCACCGCGCGGCCGTGATCGCGCAGCACGGCCTTGAGCGGCACTTCGGCGGCAATCGCCTTGCGTTGCTTGAGCTCGGCGAACACCGGCGTTTCGTGCAGCCAGCGGCGCAAGTAAACCGAGAACATGCCGAACACGCCGCCGATCAGGAACGGCAGGCGCCACGCGTAATCGGTGATTTCGGCGGGCGAGAAATTGCGATTCACCGCCGAAGCGATCAGCGAGCCGAGCAGAATGCCCGCGGTGAGGCCGGCCGTCAGCGTGCCGCACGCGTAGCCGACGTGCCGCTCGGGCACGTGCTCGGAGACGAACACCCATGCGCCGGGTACTTCGCCGCCGACCGCCGCGCCTTGCATCACGCGAAACAGCAGGAGCAGAACCGGGGCCATCACGCCGATGCTCGCGTAGGTGGGCAACAGGCCCATCATCAGCGTCGGCACGGACATGAGCAGCACCGAGAGCGTGAACATGCGCTTGCGGCCGAACAGGTCGCCGAAGTGCGCCATGATGATGCCGCCGAGCGGCCGGGCCAGATAACCCGCGGCGAAGATGCCGAAAGTCTGCACCTGGCGCAGCCAGTCGGGCATGGCAGCCGGGAAAAACAACTGGCCGATTGCCGGCGCAAAAAACACGAAGATGATGAAGTCGTAGAACTCGAGCGCGCCGCCGAGAGCCGCGAGGCCGAGCGTTTTATAGTCGCTGCGCCCAAGCGGGCGTGGGGTGACAGCCTGCGCTCCACCCAGATTTGTCGCTTGCATTGCTATGTCGTTGTCTTGAATGGAAAAACCACGTGTGGCGTGGAAAAACGGCGGTCGTCGGCGAGAAGTGGGGGAACGGCTGGGTAGAGCGCGGAACACCGGCGCGCCGTCCCGGGTAGGGCGGCGCGATGACGAAAGAAGCCAGCCCGCGATTTTACAGGATCGGCGCCGGACGTTCCGGGAAGTGCTTAATTAGATTGGAAAAGTTGCGCCGACGGCGGGCGTTCTGCGACGTCGCACAGCGGCGCGTGAGCCAAGCGTAAGTGGTTGTAGTCCGTTGCCGTTAGACGAACGGATTCGTCTGAGCCGCCGCTAAATTAGGATTGATCCTATGGGATAGGGCCGGTGGGCCTTCGAGAATCGCGTCCACGCCATTGTAAAGAGCTATCCCATGCGTATTGCCATACTCCAACGCGATCCCGTCGTGCGCCAGTCGATCGAAAAAGTCCTGACGGCTGCCGGCCACACCTGCGCGAGCTACGACGACGGCCTGACCATGTCGAAAGCGCTGGCGCGTTCCACGGTCGACCTGCTGGTGCTGGACTGGCACGGCACCCGCCTGTCGGGCACCGAGGTGCTGCGGACGGCACGCGCTGTCGGCGGAGACCGCATGCCGGTGATTTTCGTGTCGCGCGAGACGTCGGAGGAAAGCATGGTGCGCGCGTTCGTCAACGGCGCCGACGACTACGTTGCGCTGCCGCTTCGCCCGGCGGAGTTCCGCGAACGCGTCGGCGCGCTGCTGCGGCGCGCCTATCCCGAGCGCTTTGGCAGCGTGAGTTTCGACGTGGGCCCGTACCGCTTCGACATTTCCCGTCGCCCGCAAAGCCTTGTCCAGCAAGGGTTGTTTAACAGGTGTTCAAAACTTGTTCAAAACTACCCAGCCGTGATTCGCACCTTCACCGGCTCCAAACCGCGCGAGTTTGCGTAGAGATCGGCGATGGCATCGGTCATATGGCCGAGCAAAGCCTTCGTGTCGACGTTGCCTTGTTCCATGTAAAGACGCTTCGTAAGGCTTCGCATTTCATGGAAGGTCGGTGCATCGTCACCGGTGATCCCAGCGAGTTCGCGCGCCTCCTTGAACTTTGCCGTGAACGTCTTGATTTTTATGGCCGAGCCCTTCGGCGCGTTGACGTTCGGGCGAATGTGGTGAATCAGGTACTTGCTGACGATTCCCGTAGCGCGGCAGCGCGCGATGACATCGGCCAGTGACATGCCGAGCTTTTCCATACGCAACTCGAGCGGAATCGCGATCCGGACGCCGGTCTTACCGCGCGTCAGCACGGCATACCCGTCCTTCTGGAAACCGTGCTCCCATCGCGCGACGGTTGAGCGGTCCTGCCCTGACACCAGCGCCAGAAGCATCGCGTTCTGCAACCAAAGCGCGACTTCAGGTGCCTTCTCGTAGATGCGCTGGAATTCTTCGAACGTCAACCGGCGACGCTTGACGGTGACCGTCGCGCGCTCGGTGTCCGTCGCCGGATTCTCTTTCATCCAGCCGAGGGCTTTGCCGCGCCGGCACAGCACCTTCATGCGACTGCGCACGTGCACCGCCCATTGCATCTTGCCGCGGGCCTCGATCTTCTCCAGCATGTCCGCAATGTGCTTCGTCGTCAGCTCAGCGCAGCGAATCGTGCCGAGCTCTTCGCGAATCGCGTTGTCGACGTATTTCCGATGGCGGATCGTTTCGGGCTTGGCCTTCCCGGCCGGCATCTTCAGCAGCAGGTCAGCGACGGTTTCCTTGGGCGTGTTGAGGCGCTCGATGAGCGTCGTCGTCGGCTTCAGGTTGACAAGCGCGAGGTTAGCCTCCCGGGCTTCGTGCATCGCCTGCGCGAGGGGCATGCGGCCGAGGACGTGGGTCTCTTTGTTGATTGGGTCGCGCCAGGTGTAATAGCCCGGGCGCGGCTCATGCAGATTCTCGGGCCAATTGGCGCGCCGGCGGATTCTAGGACGTGCGGCCATGCTTTTGGAGAACCCTTTGTGCGAGCGACTGACGAACGGTGCCGTCGTCGAAGACGGCGTTCTGTTCCACGTAGTATGACCGGCCAATTTTGACCGGCGTCGGATAGATCTTCCCAGCGTTGATCCAGAGCCGCGCTGTGCGGATTGCCGGCGGGGGATCGAACTCTCGTTTGAGCCATTCATCCAGACGGATCTTCATTTCACTACTCCGTGCGTCTTTCGTTGTTTCAACCGTTCAACTCTTTCTCGGCCGCGGCGAACGCGAGGTTCAGCTCGACCATGGCAGCATGTGAACCTCCCTTGTCCGGATGCAGCTCGGCGGCGCGGCGCCGGAAGGCGATGCGTACAGAGGGCATGTCACGGACTGACGCCGGCACGCCGATAACTTCGCGCCAGGTGCGCGGCGCGGCGGCTGCCGGCAGCGCGGTGAAGCCGGTGAAAGCGCGATCGAGGATCTGTGCGCCGCCGTGCCGCTCGATGGCGCGCATGGCCTCGAGCGTCGCGGCGACTGCTGCGAGGTTGTCGGCGACCTTCGTGTAGCGATCGACAGCCATAACTTTGCGGCCGCCTCGTCGCGTCTCCCAATAGACCGCGACGCCGGGATCGTCGGGCGCCTTCTGGTCAGAGCGGGGCAGGCCGTCAAGCCGTGTTTTGATGTTCGTCGAAATGACGATATCGTCGCGGCCGACGCCGAGTCGGCTCAGTTCGAGCAGCACGCGCTCGACGCCGTCGAAGACCGAGAGGTCTTGCGCCGTCGAGCTGCTGCTGCGGCGAGTGCTGAATTTCCCATGCGCTCGCGCGTAGGACTTCGTGCGCGGCCAGCCTTCTGGCCACTGGAGCGGATAGGCTGCAATCATTCCTTGTATTCCTTCAGAGCTTCGAGCGCCTGAATCATGGCGACGACGTCGCCGCTTGCGGCGGCGCGCGTGGCACGATCGAGATCCGCGCGAATGAACGTGGCGGCGAGCGCGCCGGCCGGACCGATTTCGACGTAATAGCCGAGGATTCGCGTCACCCGCGCAATCTCGTCTGGCAGTGCATCCGCGACAGTTTTCGTATTGCTCATGGCATTACCCGCTTGAATTCAATGACCCAGACCCACGGATTCGTTTGCCAATCAGCGTCCGGCGCTGCGAGCTTGTCCCACAGCGTGCGGAACGATTCGCGCGCGCTCAGGCAGAGCAACTCGTCGCAGTGAGCTGTCGACCGCAGGTAGTCCTTCCACAGCTCACCTTCATTGCGCAGGCTCTCGACACCTTCCGATGCCGCGTCCTGCTCGCTTATGTCCTGCAGGCGCTCGGCGCGCACGTCGGTGATTTCCAGCGTGAGGCGCGACGCCCACCGAGGCATGTGGATGGACGGGCGAAGGCTCATGTGTTTGTCGCACGAGAAGTCCTCGACCCGGTGATCGATCATCGCGTCATCGGCGGCGTATCGAATTCCCACGGCCATCGCGCCCTGCGCCATGTTTCGGTATTGGCTCGGGCACCAGCCGTCGTATCGCCAAGCCTCGCGGACCCACAGGCGGTCGCCCGGCTGACCGTGTGGGCTCGCGAGGCATTCACCAGTGCGGGTGTGCCAGACGCCCCCTTGGAGCGGCACGGCCGCGCCGGCCGACGTTCGACCGCCATTGGGGCCGCCGAATGTCATCGGCTCCCATTGCCCGAGTGGATTGTTGTGGGGCAGTTTCACGAGACGCCGCGTCTGTGTCTTGGGATAGACGTCGCGCAGAGTCGCGCGCACCATCGCACCGGACATGAGAATGGGGCGCTCTTTCACGCGACCTCCGGAAATTCGTCGTGCGTGCGGCCGTCGAGCTTGCGACCGGCCGCGCGCTTGCCGATGCGAATCGCGCCGCTCAGGTCACGCGGGCCGGTCATGGCAGGGTTTTGGTCATCGGGCAGCCATTCACCCCACTGCTTGAACAAGAACGGGACGCGTGCAGCTGCGCACTGATCGCGGAGCGCACGTGGCCACGATGGACGCATTGGCCGCGCGTCGCCGCCGACGATTACCCAGTCGACGCGAGGCTGAGGAAATAGCTGCCCAGCGCACGAGTGGATGTCGCCATTCAGCGCGCAGAGGTCATCGCCGCAATCATCGGCGTGCCCAAAGTACTCGCCGCTGAGCCAGTCGTGATTCAGATCGACCGGCCCGAGCAAAGGCTCCATCGAAAGAAATCGCACGCGCGCCGGCGTGGCGAGCAGCTTTGGGATGTCGCGATCAGCCTCTTCCTGATTGACGATCGTCGCGCCAAGCCAGACGTTCGACCACGGCCACGGCGTATTGACACCGCGGCCGGCGAGCTCGAGCGCCCGACCGATCATTGGCCCAGCGTTGCCAATGCGTTTTGTCAGCAGCAGCCAATCGATGTGCGGGGTGTTCCATATCAGGTCGAACAGGTCAGCGCGCCAAGCATTCGGGACGGCGTTGTCGAAGACGTCGGCGAGCGACGCACAAAACACACGCTGCCGGCGCCCATGGGCGGCGAAGAACTCCGCATGCCCAGCGTTCCACTGCAACGGCTTGCGCCAGTTCACTGCGGAAGTGCGGCGGCGCGGTGCGCCGGGCCCCCAGTTGATCGGGGTGCCGCCGGCGAAGCGCGAGTTGCGTGCCTCGGCATAGCAGTGATCGCACCCCGGGCCGACCTTCTGGCAGCCCTCCCACGGGTTAAACGTGTGGTCGGTCCACTCGATTTTGCTGTTCTCGCTCATGCTACGATTTTCCTTTCGGACAATACGAGGCCGCTATGGACGAACCGTTTGATATCTCTGCGCCCGAGACGCCGACAACCGGAGACTTTCTGTCCTTCCGGATCTTGGATGGCGACCGGCCGCGAAAGGGTCGAATTTCTGGGACGGCGCTCGCGCTGCTCGGCAACGGAACTCGTGAAGAGGCTTTCTTGGCCAATATCGACCGTATCCGGGCAGCTGCTTACCGGATGTGCCGAGCACACCCGACGGTTGACGTTGTTACGCTCGGCAGCGACAGCTTTTCGTAGACTGCTCGCGCTCACGTGGTTTGTCCTTGCAGATTTCCTTCGCGGCGTGCAGCGAAGTGCTTTACTTGCCAATCAATCGCGTCGGCATGCGAACCAAGCTGGCCGGTGATACGCCGGCGCATCACCATGGCGCCGGTCTGGCGCCAAGTGATTTCGACCGCGCCTGCGGCGACCGCGGCGGCGCGTTTGCTGAGAGCAATGTCGTAATGGCTGTCGTGCTTCGGCGGAGCCTGGTGCCATTTGCGCGCGACGCCGATGCGTTCAGCCGTCGCATGCAGCTCGTCGTCGGTGTCCGCGATCATGTGGCACATCACCATGCGGCCGAACTTCGCGCGCATGTCGTCGACGTAGACAGTCATCGCTTGCCGCCTTTGCAGATCACCCAGGTAACGTAGTGCCCTTCGTGACCGCCAGTCGACACGTTTGGAGAGTCTGTGCACACCACCTGCACCATCACCAACTTCTGAGGGATGTTCGCCGGCGTCACGTTCAGCAGCGTGTAGTCCCCGCTGATTTCGAGATAGGGGTCGAGCCCGGTTACCGCATACGTGATCGACTGATCTGCAGGATCGATGCGCGTGTTCGGCGCGGTTTTTTGGGCATGGACGAGGAGCGGACACAGAGCGGCGACCATCACGCAAATGCGCTTAAACGTCGGCATGATCGTCTCCTTTCCGCGCGGCATCGATGGCGGCGTCGAGCTCGACCGCGTTGAGGAACGTCGAGGTTGGGGGGAACAGGCGATGTTTGCGTAGCCAGCGGTAACGCGCGGCGTCCCTCGTCAAGTGACCATCTGTGCCTTGGTGGTCGGCGCCAATGAACGAGAGCAAGTGCTCAGCGCAGTTGCGAACGACGGGTGCAAAGTCCTCGATGTTGTCGATCCCACTGAGGCTGTTGTGGCCGATCGTGAGAATGTCTCGTGCGTTCACATTGACTGTGACGGCCCAGCCCTGAATGTCGTTTGGGTCTGGGCGCTCGTCTGCTTGCTCGCTGGCGCGCGGAAGGGGAGACGCGCCGTGGATGGCCTTGAGGATACGCATGTAATAACCATCGGTACCGTTGTTACCGAACTCCCGGCAGATTGCTTCGCGCGCCACCTTGATTTCATATGGCGTCGGCTCGTAGTCCGAAGTCAGACGGCCTGTATCGTCGCGCTTCTGCGTAACCGTCTCCTTCGGAGCGGCGGATTGCTCGGCGAGTAGGGCGCGCAGATTTCGGGCGGTCTGCGGGTATTCATCCGGTAACAGGTTGATCGCGGTCTGAATCGCTTCGCGCTGCTCGTCAGTCAAATTTGCCTGCGGTGCTGCCGCGCGGCGCTCGTCGAGCGGCGTGATCGTCGCGCGAAAGATGCCCGCTGCTGCCGCATCGGCGTTTTGCCGCTTAATCCAGACGCTCGCGTATTCCTCGTTCTGGCTGTCGATGCCGCGCACGAGATAGGCGGCCGGCTCCGCATCTGTCGCCGTGGTGGCGACGGCAATGGCGGCCTTGAGCGCAATCCGCACGTCTTCCATGAAGCGCGCGGGCCAATCCATCGGCTCATTGCCGGCGAGCGGATGGACTTCGTGAAAAGCGTCGATTGCGCGGTCGATGGGGTCACGCTCGTCGTATTCGCGCATCGCATCAGAGTCTCGTGTATTGGAGTTCATGGACCGGGGCCTCATTTCACTTCGAGGTCAGGAACGATCTGGGCCGGCTTGAACACCACTTTGTAGTGGTACGGGCTGACCTGGGCTGGATCCATCTGTTCCACCAGGTAGGTGACGTTGCGCGAGAGCCCAAGGAAGTGTTTCTTGTACGCGTTCGGGCCTACTTTGCAGGTCACGGACAATTCGCCGTTCCTATCCGCATTGCCGAGCGAGCACAGACCCTCGATGGTGAGCACGTATGTGTCGGACTGCGTGTTGTAGAACACGATTCGACGCGTGATCTGGAAGTTGTCGGCCGCCGTGCTTAGATTTCTCGATGCCACATCAGCATCATTGCAACCGGACAACGCGGATACGCATGCCACGGCAAGGGCGAGAAGAATGCGGGGTCGTTTCACTTGTGCTCCTCAAATAGGTCAGTCTGTGCCGCTGCGTCGACGTGCTCTGGACAGCGGTGCATGTCAGTGCCGATTTCCCGCGCGTGCGTTACACATAGGTGCCGGTCGCACGTCTTGCCGGGCTTGACCGGGTAATCGCACTGGAAGCCGCTCGGCGCGTTGCAACCGGCCACTGAGCAACGACGGCTGCTCTTGCGGCCGCGCGTGCAGACGATTCCAGAGACGCCGCCGGGCAGTCGGAAGGGCGTGCAAGGCATGGGCGTTAGCCGATAATCGCGGTCAGTGTCGTAGAGCCGTCGGCATTCTCGGTGCGCAGCATCAGGGGCGGTGCAAGGGAGCGGCGCCCCTGATGCAAGACGTTCCATGCTTCGACGAAGCGTTTCGGCGGGTCGAACTCGGGAGCGAGCATGGCGCTGCTGCATGCG
Organism: Paraburkholderia phenoliruptrix; assembly: GCF_019511605.1. Classification (GTDB taxonomy): domain Bacteria; phylum Pseudomonadota; class Gammaproteobacteria; order Burkholderiales; family Burkholderiaceae; genus Paraburkholderia; species Paraburkholderia phenoliruptrix_A. Next base: position 130,403 of record NZ_JAEUAV010000002.1, read on the forward strand.
AGATCCGGATCCTCAGCGGTCGCAATGGAGAACGACGCCACGAACGCGATCTTGTGCGCGCGACAAATCTCGATGATCTGAGCCATCAAAGGATTGATCTGCTCGTCGTAGACCTGCTCTTTGTTCGGCTGCGGGGCCATGAAAACTCCTAAAAAGGACCGGGCCGAAGCCCGGCCAAACACACGCCGCGCTGCTGAGAGATTCAGCGCGACGTCCCACTCAAAATGGCGCTCGAACCGTCGCGTGCGATGACCACAGGGCCAACCTGCAGGACGACTCGCTCGCCGCGATCGTGCGCGAGCATTTCGACGAGCTGGACGCAGAGCTCGTGCGTCGCGTTGTGCGTCGGAATCCGCGAGCCGGCATATACGCGCGCCGCGTCGAGAAACGCATCGCGGCGGCGCGGTATGCCTTTCATCAGTTGCCTGCCACTCGGTAGTTAGCGGGCTGCGTGTCAGTGCGCGACACCAGTTCGGCCGGTTTCAGCGAACAGTCGAAGCCGGCGGCGCGATATGCGTCGTAGACTTCCTTGCTCACCTGGCAGCGAATCAGCACCGCGGCCTTCTGCAGGTTTGCCTTAACGGCCTGGTCGTCGGTGACCGTGGACTGGCGCACGGTTTCGGCGGCCGCCACCTCGAGCTTGCAGTCGAGCAAGCTGTTGCTCGATCCGGCCGCGGCCGAGAAGCCGGCAAACGCGACGCCGGCCTGCGTCGTCTGCCCGCAGTTCATCTGCGAGAAAGAAGACGCGTAAGCCCCCAGTACCGGTGCCGAAACGTTCCGAACGGTCTCGCTCGTATGCTCCGGCGTCTGCGAGAACTGGATCGTGCCCTGTGCAGTGGAGGTCGACGCGCTGGATTGCGTCGCCGAAGATGACGATTGGGCTTGTGCATGCCCTATGACTCCCAGTGTTAGAATCAGCGCGACGGCGAATTTCGTTTTCATCGTTACACCCCCAAGGTGTGTGTGGTTCGGGCCTTCGATATTTGCGGTATCGAAGGCCTTTTTTTGCTTAGTGGCTGAAGGAATAGCTGCCGGCGAGGTTGGTGTAGCCGTAGCCGCCCACGTCGGTGCCGACACCTGACTTGCTCGAGCCATAGCCCGAACCGCTCGTGTATCCGCCGGCAGCGGCGTTCGACGTGCTGGCCGTGTAGCTGCCCGACGCCGACAGGCCGCCAGCGGCGCTGAAGCCGTAACCGCCGACGGCGCCGGATCCGATCGCCGTGCCGCCGATTGCATAGCCGCCACCCGCCGAGCTGCTCCACTGCGACGAATAGCCATTGCCGTTCTGGCCGGCTTCAGCCTGCGAGCCGCCGGAGGTGTTGGACGACGAGCCGAAGCCGCCGCTGGACGAATACGTGTTGCTGCCGGAATTGCCATTGCCGTTCGTGGCGAAAGCCGCCGGTGCTGCGGCGAGTGCGAAAGCTGCTGCGATTGCGATGGTGATGCGCTTCATGGTCTTCCTCAGGTTGGTTTGCGCGGTGGTCCGGCCGCGCCCGGTACTGCAAATTCAGTCTTGCTTCGTTTCGTCGACGCGCAGCTCGGCCGCGGCGCGATACGCTTCAGCGAAACGCTCGAGCGCGCTGATCGGGCCTGAGACGCTGTGGTATTCCTCGCGGCCGATGCGACCGTTCAGAACGACCGTGAGGCCCGCGGCGCGCGCCAGCTCGATCAGTTGCTTGTTCATGGGCGGCTGCCGGACGGGAAGGGCCACGCGACCTTTGCCTCATCGCTGTTGATCGATTTCGGCGTGGCCACCGCTTTCTTTGCGGGAACCTTCTTCACGGCAAATTTCTTCGACGTCGTCGTGCGCGGAGAAGGTTTCGCCACGGGTGGCTGTTCGACCGCCGCTTTTTTCGCAGCAGCCTTCTTCGCCGGCGGCTTGGCCTTAGGCTTCGCGGCATCCAGTTCCTTCTTGATCGCAGCGGGATCGATGCCGCGTACGCGCGCGAGCGCCTCGAGCAGCTCGGGCTTCGACGAGGTGGCGTATCCCGGCACGACCGATTCGTCGATCAGCGCGATATCCATCACGAGACGGCCGAGCAGTTCCGGCTCGTTGCTCTCGAGTTCGTCGACCTTCTTCGCGAAGTCGGCCTCGCTGATTGGCTTCGAACCCCAGTCGTACAGTTTCGTGATTCGCTTCTGGTTTTCGCTCCAAAGCCGCCGATAGAACGTAACGGCAACGATCTTCAAATCGAAGTTGTCCAGACCACCGGCCGGGAGATGCTTCTCGCGCACCCTACGGAAGAGCTCGCCGCGATATGCGTCTGCCGCCTTCTTTTTGGCGTTTTCCGCTGACTGGCTCGGATTGGCCGAGCCCGTGCTGCGCGCCTCAATCCCCTTATCAGCGAGAGCCTTTTTCAGATCGGACTTCTGCATGACGTCGACGAGCTTCCCGCCGTGTGGATCTTCGAGCAACGCTGCGGATTTCACGCCTTTCGCGCCGAGGATCTGGCGATAGGTACGCTGCTTAGGATCGTCGTAGCAGCGCTTATCGAGATCCACGTAGCCGCCATTCAGCTCGCCGTATTCATACGGTTTGACCTGTTTGGCCTGCTTGCCAGTGATGACCGTGCGGCCGGCGGCCTCAGCCTCTTCACGCTTTTGCTTCGCCGCGGCGGCTTTTTTCTTTTCGAAGCACGTCGGGTCGGTGCATATCTCTTTGCTCTTCACGTCGCCGAACAGATCAACCTGATTGCCGGTGCGTTTCGGGCATGGCCCGCATGCGCCGGCACTCGCCACCAGTTCGGCGTCCGACGTCTTGAAAGGGGCCTGGTCGAGACGCAGCATGTAGTGTTCTTGCACGTGCTCGGAAACCTCGCGTGCAGACATTTGCTCGCCGTTCCAGCGCTTCGCCGTGATTTCCTTCGCTGCCTTGTCCTGCAGCTCGATGGGCAGGCGCGCGATGATCAGGGCCGTTTTCGCGTTGAGCAACTCGTCGAAGAACAGCTTGCGCGACGATGCGTTCAGGCTGCAAAGCTTGAGACGCTGCGCGACGTACGAGCGCGTCTGGCTGACTTCCTCCGCGATCTGCTCGAGCGTGTGCCCGCGATCCGCCAGGACCTTGTAGCCGTCAGCCTCTTCGAGCGGATGCAGATCTTTACGCTGCAGGTTCTCGATGATCTGGATGTGCAGCACTTCATCGTCGCTGAGATCCTTCACCAGGGCGGGTAATTCGGTGAGCCCCGCAGCCTCGGCGGCGCGGTAGCGGCGCTCGCCGGCCACGAGCTCGAACAGGCCCGGCTCGTCAGGCCATGGGCGCAAGAGCACCGGCTGCATGACGCCGTGCTTGCGCACGCTCGCGGTCATCTCCGCGTGCGCCGACTCCGAGAAGCGCTTGCGCGGGTTCGTGGGGGATCGGCGGATCGATGCGATCGGCAGAATAGCGACGGACGAGTCTTGGGTGGTCATCATGGCGATCAGTGCGTGGTGCGCGGGGTTGCGTCGGAGGCGCCGAAGATCGCGCCGAGAATGCCGGCGAGCGCCTGAGGGCTGAACCCGACGCGCACGCCGACGGGCGGCCGGTTCAGTTCACGCATGCGACGCAGGGCGGCGTAGCAGTCCGGGTTCGCACTCGGCTCATCGAGCCACAGTGGCATCCAGTTCGCGGCGCCGAAAACTTCGTCATAGCGGCCCAGCACGGCCGCGCGGGTTGCCTGCACCGGTCGCGAGATGTCGGTGTCGTCCTCATGGAACGAGTGCATGGAGCCCATCGCGAATTGCCGATGGGGATAAGTGAAGGCGTCGAACTTGATGAGGGCGACGCACTGACCGTCTTCGCCGAGAGCCATAACCGCGCGATATTCGTCGGTGGGCAGCGAATAATTGAAGATGAAGATGGTTTTCATGGCTTGAGCCCCTTCGGTTTGTGCGTCGATCGCCGACGCTCGGCGGCGCGCATGTGCGCGCGGGTCAATCGATAAGCTTCGCGAAGCGAAATACTGTTTGCCTGCAGATCCGCGAGCAGCTGCCAGAGAGTCGGTGTGTGCCTGCGTCGCCGCATGTCCAATCCTGAAAAAAGCGGGCGCTGTGAGAGCCGCCCCCAAGCTCGCCGTCCGGGGGACGTCAGCCGACGAGAGACCACTGAAAAATCATTTGCGCAGCTCGACCAGCGTCATGAGCGCGCGGAAGTGCTCGGGCTTCAGGTCGACGGCGCATGCTTCCGTTTGGATCGTGATGTCGCCTGCCGGCCACGACAGCAGCTGTATGTCGCCGACGAACACAACGAACTCTGGCTTGCGGCCAGCCGATTTCGCTGGCTCCGCCTCTACGGACGGCGACGGAGTCGGCGCGGGCGCTGCCTGGCGCTGTGCCTTCGGCTTACGCGCGACGATCGAGGTAGCAGCCTCGAAGTGGGCTATCGCTGGCAACTCGGCTTTGACCGCAGCCAGATCCGGCGCTGGCGTCGGCGCCGGCGCGGGAGTCGGGGGTGAAGCCTCGGCACCGGCCGCGGCTGCCGGCGCCGTTGCGCCAAGCGAATATTTCCCATCGGCGCGCACGATGCGCCCGTCTTTCAGCGCCCCGGCGATGTACGGCGAGATCCCGCCGGTGGAAGTGATGCCCAAGGCCTTGCAAAGCGTCGCGCCGTCAGCAGGTCCGTTCTCGCGCAGATAGCTCATCACCTTATCCGCGCGGGTCTTGCCGGCGGGGATGTAGGGCTTATCGCCGCGCTTCTGGAGCGCAGATATCGGGTTTGCCCACGGATCGGCCGGAGCTGGCGTCGCGGCAATGCCGCCAACATCAGCGTCGGTGGTGGCCGGTGCTTCGCTCGTCGGCGCGCCGGCGCCGACCGGGAACATGTTCGGGTGAGGGACGTTTTTCATCGCTATCACCCGATGTGTGCAGCTGCGCTGTGCTTCGGGAAGAAGCGCGTCGCGCGCGCCACCATGGTGTCCAGCTCGAGCACCGCGCCTTCGCCGATTTCGTGAGCACGGTCGTACAGCGCTGGCAGCGCATCCTCGAAGCTCGAGCGCACCTCGTCGCGTGTCGCGCAGCGGCTTTCGCGGTACCAGAAGACCTGCTCGGCATCGCCGAGGCGCACCTGAACGATGTCGTCGTTCGGGAGCAGCTCATAGATGCGAGTCACCCACACCATGACCACACCAGCGTCCGGACGCGCAGCGAGATTCGCTGCTTTGAACTTCGCGCAGTCCTGGTGCGCCGGCGGCACAACGCAAACACGGCTGACGGCGGCCGCCGGGCGCAGGACAAATGCCTTGTACTGGCCGAGCTGCTCACCGCAGATAAAGCAGCGCTTGTAGTAGTGGCAACCGGCGATGTCGAGAACTCCGGTTTCAGCAACCGGCACCGCGGCCGTCGGCAACGCGCGGAGGCGCACGGGCACAGCGGGCGTGCCACGTTGAAGGAGCATGCTCATGGAGCGTCCTATGCCGGAGACGCGCCGCGACCGCGCCTCCGGATGAGCCCGATCATCATTCGCGGGGGCGGGCAGTTCAGAATCGATGTCGAAGGCGCGGTCGAAACGACCCGCCACCGTGGTGAGCGTCCAGGCGACGGAGCCGAACGCGACGAGGGCAGAGCCTATGTAGCCGAGCGTATTCATGGGAGCACCCGACCGGTGATGGCTTGGATATAGGCCTTCGTAAGCGCGAGGGCGGCTGCCTCGTTGCCGAGGTAGAAGGCGTCGAAGATCTGCTGGACAGACACGTCGCTCGGCCCTTCGGTCTTACGGTTGCGCTTCTCGACCTCGGTGATGAGTTCGTCGGTGTCCATTTGACGAAGGACGTCGTCGGCGTCGATTTCCACTGAGACGTACATGGTCAGTCCTCGTCGATGTCATTGGCGGCGCGGCGCTTGATGTCGACGCACTGCTCGTCGAAACCGAGGGACGCTTGAGTGGGAACGGCGCGCGGCTGGGTGAAGCGGCCGGTTCGGCGCTGCGGGCGGCCGACGATTTGCGCGCGCACCGCGGCCTGCACGGCGGCGCGCACAGCGGGATTGAGCAGCGCTTCGTCGGCGGATCCCTCGACGCCGAGCGTGCGGCATGCTGGCGCGAGCAGATCGTCGGGGAGACGGGTGGGAGTGGGACGCATGTTATTCGTCCTCCCGCGTGCTTGCCCGCGCCAGCGAGAGATACGTCGAGCGATCGATAACAATGAGGCGGTCGAAGAGACCTTCGAGGCGTTCCGAGTTGATATCAGAAACAACTGCGACTACATCGCCGAAGTCGTCCGTCATAACGCTGGAACACGCCACTGCGCGTTTCATGAGGGTGCACGTCCAAAATCGCATGGCCGTTCTCACACGCAATGAGTGAGCGTGCACGATGTATCGCCGCTGGCGGCGCGATCTTCGTACTGCTGCCAGCCCGTATAGAGCAGGTAGGCGAAGATCACGCCCATCACCGCAAGCACGTTGCGCGTGATCCGGAAGATGGACTTCGCAGCGCGAGTAGCGCGCGACGTCGCGGCAGCTTCTTTTTGTACGCTCGACATCACAGTTCCCAGTTCAATGCTTGCGCGGCGTGACGCACTTGCCGCCGGAGTAGGCTGCGATGAAATCGACTCGGGCGCCGCGCGTTGCTACCGCACGCAGATCCAGCACTTCAATCGATTTCTCCGTCGCAACGACGAACCGGACGTGACCATCAAGGGAACGGTGGGCTGCTTTGCGCTTCGCCTTGTTCGCGTTCACGGTGTTGCTCCGGTTCGGATGCGATGGAGCGAATAGTAGCGAACGCTACGAGTCATTGCAAGTAGCGAAAGCTACTAGCTGCAAGAAAATTTGTAACAGCCAAGAAAAAACCCCGCAGAGCGGGGTTTCGAGGGTAGGTCTTTTGGGGAAGGTCAGTTGCCGCAGGTGAGCACTGGGATGCCGATTATCATGCCGTCACCGCGGCAAGTGACTTCGATGTTCATTCCGCGGTGAAGCTTCGCCAGCTCGCTCGCGCTGCGATCACCGAATTGGAGGTGCACCGTCCCGAATTGAGAGCCGGCCAGGCTGACATAAGGGTGGTTCAGAACGTCTTTGGCAATGCCTACAACCATCCCGCGTATGCGAAGCGATTTCCCTTTGTAGGTCTGGTCAGCGGCCACTTCGTTGTCGTGATATGCGGCGTAAAGCTCTGGCGCAGTCGTCCTGACCCACGAGCCGTTCGCCGGTTGCGCGTTCGCCGCGCTGGCAGCCGCCACCGCAATCAAAAATGTGACTCGTCGTGCGATGCGCTCCTTAGTCAATGTGCCCTCGCATCAATCGTAATCGACGATTTTGCTTCTCACGACCCCGCAGATCCTTGCGTTCATGTCATCAAACTCGACAATGCGGTCTGGCCATGCAGGATTCAACGCTTTCAGGTACCTACGTTCGCCCTCGATGAGCAGCTGGCGCAACACGGGTTCGGCCTCGCCGTCGATCTGGACGATCACGAACTTCCGGTGCGCAGGATCCGCCCGCGGGTCGATCAGCACGATTTCTCCCTCGCGGAAAGAGCGAGGGTCCGCCGGGTCATAATTGCTCTCTCCCCGCACGCGCAGGTAGTAGGACTTTTCAGAAACGGCAAATGGTGAGTCGAGCCATTGCTCGGCGTCACCAAATTCAAATTTGTCCACGATGGTTTCCCAGGTTCCAGCCTGGGCCCATGAGATAAGGGGAAAGGTCCCCTTGGTCTGAGGCCCCGGCTCAGTATTTTTTTCCATCGTATGACGTGATGTGCCCGGCAACTCCGTAAGCACGCTGCCTTTTTGCCCGCTGATTGATGTATCTGTTCCACTTTTTTTATGCTTACCTGATGACTGCGTAGCGCGCGCTTCGTCAACGGCGAGCTGATGCTTCGAAAACCATCCGCGCATGCCCGGAATCGCTTCAATGGCTCGAATGGTTTTCTCGGTGACGGGGCGGTCACCGGAAAGCATCTGGCGCACAAAAGCACCGTCTTTGTAGCCAAGACGCCGACCGAAAGCTGTCCTATTGCCCTCGGACACTTTCTCGATTGCGGCTCGCAGAGCCTCGATGCGCTGCTGCGCCAGTTCAAGTTCGTTCATTCTCACAGCGTAGCACCGGCTACGCATAGCAAATGCTCCTTGCAACTAGTAGCTGACGCTACTAGAATGCGGGCATGGATCTCGACCAATTCCTCTCTGCGCCAGGCGCACCGACGATCTCCCAACTGCGCAAGCGCATGGAGGAGCTCGGCTATCCAATTAAAAGTAATGCCCAGTTGAGGCAATGGCGGCACAAATATTCGGGACGGTTGCCGAGCCCAGAAAATTGTGTCGGGCTTGAGCTGGCAACGAACGGGAAGGTGCGCCGGGAGGATAGCAGACCGGATGACTGGTGGAAGATCTGGCCCGAGCTGAAGGGTGCTGCTGAACTGCAACTGGAATCTGCTCGAGCAGTTGACGATGCTCAGCCGCCGACGGGGGGCCGCTCTGAACGTCGAGCCAAAGCCAAACCGCGTAATCCGAAGGAGGGCGTTTGAATGAAACGCCTCGCCTCCATCATCTTTTTCGCCAGCGAGTGCGCAGCGGCGTACCTCTGGCAGATCGCCCACTTTGAAGCGGCTGGCCGCGTGCTGATTTTCTACTACTGGGTGATCGCGGTCCTGCTGCTGATCGTCGGTGCTTTCACCATGTTGGGCGCGCTCGCCTTGAAGCGGCGAGACGCCTTTCCGACAGAGGGCGTGGTAAGTCGCATATCCAGCTGGGGCATGTTGATCGTGCGCATCGGCCTGCTCGTCGCGGTTTCTCACCAGGTTCTTGCAGCGGTTTATCTGTTTGCCTACCTGCTTTTCCGGTTTGCGATCGCGATCTACCGCGACATTCCGGAGGCCACTTAAATGCGCGCCCAGCTTCTTCATTCCGTGATCGACCAGCTGCTCTGCACGATCGAGGAGCGTCCTGAGCTCGCGCCGGACGTAATGCATTTCATCTTCGATGACGACTCGTCGATCCGCCACGGCTTGAGCGAAGTGCGCACACGCCCCGGCAACGGCACGCAGCACGCCAACGGGTCGGTGAGCTTCAGCGTGGGTGTCGAGCTGCTCGCCAGTCGTCAGCTGCTCCAGTTCGCCGCAGCTGTCTCTGCAGGCGTTGTTCCGGAGATGGCGCTGCCCGGCGGCGCGTGAATTTACGGGGTTTTGCATGTTGTCCATGCAAAAAATTTTCGTCGCCGGGCAACCGGTGTAGCAACGGGTGTAACGATGACATTTCTCTATCAAGCAGATCCCAAGCGAGAGGCCGGCGGCGCGCTGTGCGCCGATCCCGCCGTCGCGGGGCCGCGCATGCGCTTTCTTCCGCGCGATCTCATTGAATCCTGCAAGACGTATCGCGACGCGTGCGTGCTCGCGTGGAAACACCGCGCGTTCAGCGGGCTGAGCGAGTCCTACCTTGCAGCGACGTGCGACCTGTATCAGCAGCACGTCTCCGACTATTTCCGACCTGACGAGTACGACGAGAAGGGCCGCAAGCGCCGCGCGCTGCCGGCGCACAAGATCGCCGTCGTGCAGCAGCAGCTCGGGAATTGCGCGATTGGCCAGTGGCTCGCGCGCGACATGGCCGTGCGGCTCGTCGAGGAGTTTTTTGCGGTGGAGCAAAGCCGGTGACAGAAGTTGAGGCCGAACGGCGAACGAAGAGGGCGTTGCGTACGGCGCGCGCCCGGGCAGGAGACAACGAAGAGGACGTGAAGGCTGAGCTGCTGCGAATGGTCCAGCGCGAGCCGGAATTGCAAGAGGCGTTCGCATTGCTCGGCATGCAACGGCTCTGGGAATCGCAAAACCTTTGCCACTGAGTCGACCGATGAACGCAGATCTGATTTGCACCGCGGCGCTACGCGCCTTCGCGCTCGTGGGCATCGCGGCCGCGTTTGCGCCGGCGCTGGCCCGCAACCGGAAACGGCTCGTCGTGACGTTTGTCGCGGCGCTCGCGGCCGTGGCCATTCTCTGGAGCCACTGACATGTCCCATCACCTGACCAACCAGACGTGGGACATCGAGCTGCGCGGCCCGCGCAAGATCGTCCTGCTGTGCCTCGCGCACCTTGCGGTGATGAGCACGCGCGAATGCTCGCCGACGGTCCGCAAGATCGCCTTCATGTGCGGCATGTCGGATAGCGGCGTGCGCGACCAGCTGACGGCGCTGGCCGCGGCCGGCCTGGTCGACGAGATCAAGGGCGATGGCGAGACGTTCTACCGCGTCAACGTGGCGCCGCGCGATGCCTAAGACCAGCAAGAAGGGCGCGGCGGCGCGCCCGCAGATCAATGCCGGCCTCGTCGAGGCCGCGATACGTCGCCACGTCGATCCGCGCGGCGCCAACACGCTCATTCCTGAGGCCGAGATCCGCTATGGCGTCGGCAGCACGCGCGGCGTCTACCGAGCTGATTTCATGATGATCACGCGCTCCAACTACGCCACCGAGCTTGAGGTGAAAGTCTCGCTCGCGGACTGGCGCAAGGATCTGTCGAAGCCGAAGTGGGTCGGCATGCCCGACTGGATCACGCGCTTCATCTACGTGGTGCCCGAGCAGCTCGGCATTCCGGAATGGGTGCCTGCGCACGCCGGGGTATGGCACTTGGTGCCGTCCGTGGTTGATCCGTACTACAACCCTGCGCTCGAGAGTCGTCGCCCTGACGGCTATCAGATCATCGTGGCGCGCGCGCCGCATGTGCTCGGCCGGCAGAAGTTGCCAGCTGCCGTGCTCGGCACGTGGCTGCGCAATCTCTATTACCGCTATTGGGAACAGCGGGTCCATCTTGAAGGCCGTATTGCGCGGCATGTGCGGGAGGGCGTTTCATGCTGAACGACCCTCTGTGGACGCAAGCGCCTGTGAAGGTTCCCCTGTTCTCGCTCGAACAGTTCTTTGCTGCTCGGACGGCGTGCGAGACCCGCAAGACCGTGTCGGTGTTCGGCGTTGAATATGCGATTCGTTCGGTGAGCTGGTCGGCGCCGAGCGGGGGCTGCGTTGATCTGGTGCCGCTGATGTTTGTCCGCCTCCGCAAGATCGAAGGTGACGTATGAGCTATGACGCACGCGTTTGGGCGCGCCGCCAGCAGCTTAATGACAGCTCGGCAAAGCACCTGTTGAAAACGTTCGCCGACTGGGCGAACGAGGACTACACCGTGTGGGTCAGTGCGGGCGAGCTGCAGGCCGACACGGAGATGAACCCGAAGACGATCTCTAAGTATGTCGCGATCCTCGTCGAGATGGGCTACCTGCGCGACACGGGCCAGCGGCAGGGGGCCACGCGCCAGATCATCGTGTATCAGATGACCGCGCCGCCGGGCTCCATCATCGTGCAGACCGTCGATCAAAGGAACAACGGAGAGACGAAGACGTACGGTCCACCCGATCTCGAAGCGTTCGAAGCCACCCAAAAACGGAAGGCTTCCAAAAACGGTGGTGTTAAAGACACCCAAAAACGGAACCCTTCCAAAAACGGAAGGCTTCCAAAAACGGATGCAAAGCCCCCCAAATTTGGAGAGAAAGACCCCCAAAAACGGAGTGAAAGCCCCCCAAATTTGGTGGACGATAAGGTTTTAAGGGTTTCTGAAGAGGTTTTAGAGGGAGACGCGCGCGAGGCCGCCGCTGGAAAACCTCCCACACACACCGACGAAACAGCGAACCCCGACACACCGCCCTCGGGGTTTGATCGCTTCTGGGCTGCATGGCCGGGATCGTCCGGACGCAAACAGGCCGCAGTGCTCTGCCGGGCGCACTGGGACGCATGCGGGCTCGAAGCGTTCGTTGACGAGATCGTTGCGCACGTCGAGGCGATGAGCCAGACGCAGCACTGGCGCACTGGCGGTGATCCGACTCCGATCCGCTATCTCGAGCAAAAGCGCTGGCGCGACGGCTTGCCGACGGCTGAACAGTCCGGCGCGGCCGACGACGGCACTGCCTGGTACGAATCAACGCCCGAAGTGATCGAAGCGCGGGGCGCCGAACTGGGCGTGCGGCCGCGCAAACCTGACGAGCCGATCGCGTCGTACCGCGTGCTGGTCGTCGCGGCGTCGCGCGAGAAAGCGGCCGTCGATTTCGTGCTTCGCGACGCGAAGCGTTTCAACTCACATGCGCTCTACGAATTCGCCGTGGCGACATTCGGCGACGAGCTGCTGCCCGTGGATTTTTACGCATCGTGACCGAGACCCTGCTCATCCTCGCTGCGATGGCGCCGCTTTGCGCGGTTCCATTGGCCGTTCTTTCGATGTGCAGCGGCGAGCCGTTCCACCCGGAGCCGGAGCTTTACGAGTTGTGTCCCCTCGATCCGGCTTTAGACGAGCTCGCCGAGTTCATCCGGCGATCGATAGTCGACGCGTTTTACCTGCCGCCCGAGATGCTGGTGCCGACGGTACATGAGCATATGCGCTTTCGCCAGCTCGAGCACTTCGCACAGTCAATCCCCTTCGACATCGGCGACGACAAATGAGCAACGTGATCGACATCGACGCACTGCGCGTGGCCCGCAAGAGCACCTACGTTCGCGCGCCCGGCGAATGTCGGCACATGCACATCACGCTCGACGACAACGGCGACATTGTGAAGTGCGACGACTGCGGCGTGCAGCTCTCTGCGTACTGGGCGATTACGCATTTCACCGAGTACTACCAGCGCGCGATCGCGAAGCTGACGAGTGCGCAGAAGCGACTGGCGACGGCGCAGGAAGAGGGCGTGCACCTGCTGGCGGCGCGCCGCCAAGCGAGGTCAATCATGATCGGGAAGACCGAGGCCATAGGCCCATACGCGGAGCCACCGGTCGTCCGGCGTTACATCGTCAAGGTATTCGACTGGCCGCACCGATCGAGCCCGTTCGTGGGCCGCGAAGTCGAGAGAACGGCGCAGAGGCTTGCTAACGGCGGCTGGCACTACATCGAAATTGACACCCACACGTGCAAGTCGCGCGAATGGTTGTCTGTACCCATCGAGGGCCGCGACTATCACCAAAAGTTGGTGCTGATATGAAGACGACCATTCTCGCCGACGGCACGCTCAGCATCAAGCCGGAATCGGAGCTTGAGGCATACGCGCTAGGGAAGTGGTGCGAACGGAATCTTGACTGGCGAGTGGCGAGCGATGCTTCGCCGCCTCAGATGATCATCGATTGCAGCCAATACCCGGCTGCGATAGCGCCGTTGCGAGTCCCTGCGTGAGCAAGGGCACTGTCCGTTTCCCGGCGAGCGCGATCGTAGACGGCCGCATTGGCACGTCGCGTGTGGCGTCGACCATCGCAGATGCGGCGGCGCGCTTGGCATCAAACGAGCACGTGGCGCTCGACGCTGCGACATCACAGATGGTCGCCATGCCGCGTGGTGTAAAGACGGACATTTCGAATACTAGCGGGGTGCAGTCGGTAGCCCCGCACTTGGCGGCCGGCGCAAAGCATCGCGCGAACGCGGCGCTCGGGGAAAAGCCTGCGGCTGGCAACCGCGAAACCCCGCGGGGAGAACTCACGCCCCTGCAGCGGAATCAGGCGCTCGGCCGACTCGGCACGGGGCGCATGAACAAAACCGAGGCCGCATACGAACAGTTGCTGGCGGCGCGTCTCCACCTTGGCGAGATCCTCTTCTATCGCTTTGAAGCACACAAGCTGCGGCTCGGCGACAACACCTTCTATACGCCCGACTTCACGGTGATCGTTGCCGATGGCAGCACGGAATATCACGAGGTGAAGGGGTACTGGACAGACAAAGCGCGCGCCAAGACGAAAGCGGCCGCGGCGCAGCATCCGTATCGATTCATCGCGATCAAGCGCTCCGGCCGGCATGGCTGGAGCTTTGAAGACCTCACCAGCCGCAGCTGGTGACCACCCACCCATAGGAGCAACGCATGTCAGTCCGAGCCAAATTCAAAGTCGTTTCCACGACCCAGCGTGAGCACTGGGACAAGCAGAAAGGGCAAATCCACGAGATCGAGATGCACCCGGTGACGAGCGGCTCGCCGGATAACGACTCGTTTTACGCTGCGACGCCCGGCGGCGTGGTGAAGCTTCAAACGGTCAGCGACGATGCTGGCAAGCAGTTCGCGCTCGGCGCCGAGTACTACGTCGACTTCACGCCGGCCTGACCGAAGCGCGCCGCCATTGCGCGGCGCCCCTCACATTTCACGGAATAAACGGACATGCGCACGATCACTGAACACGCTACGAACCCGGCGAACGATCGCCTTGTAATCGAAGTTATCGACGAGCCGGGCAGCGGCGGCGCGAATCACAAGTACATGGTTTCTGGCTATCGGGGCGAGAGCGGCCACGACAGCGTGCTGATCGAATTCCAGAACGGCCCGATCAATGAGGTCGGCGTCAACGGCCTCACGCATGAGGTTCTGCTGGCGATCGTCATTGATCGCCTGCGCGCGTTTCAGGACGGCCCGTACGCGTGCGAGGAAAACTCGTTCGCGCTTCTGCTCGCGGAGCAGTCGCTCCATTGGATGCAGTTGCGCACCGCGAAGCGCATGCAGCGCGGCGTCGAAGGCACGCACGCAGTCTGACCATGAGCCAGCTCGACATTTTCGGCGATCCGGAGCCGGTCGCTAGCAGCGCGCCGCCGGCGCACGACGAGACGATGGGCATTCGCGCGCATCACGCGGAACTTATCGGCCTGCTGCCAGAGAAGTTTCGGCCGAGCAGCACGCCGGCGCTCTCGGTGCCCACGGGTAAGGCCGAACTGGACGCGTGGACGCGCAGCACACAGCGCATCTACCTGCTTTACCTCATCGGTGCGATCGCGCGCGGCGTGTATCGCGACTCCAGCGAAGCGAACGCTCCGTTCGTGCTGATGAAGTTGAACGGCCTCGGGGGTGAGTGGTGAAGATGACCTTCATCGTGCCCGCGCAATTCACGGTGTACGGCGTGCCGCAGCGCGAGCGTCCGCCATGCCTCATTCAATGCGACGTTGTCGAACTCGTGCGCATGTTCGCTCACTCGCCGTGGAAGTTCCGCAACAGCCTTCGCCGCGGCTTGCGCGTCAGCTATACGGCGTATGTCCGTTTGCCCGCCTGGATCATTCCGCCGGAGAACTGGCCGCGCCTCGAGACGGGCGAGGTCGAGCTGCGCGTGCCACTGCATTTCAACCAACGCGTGCCGCTGCCCGCGTTTCCGCCGGACAAGAACCGCGTGCGCATTGACGACGTCGTGCAGCTTCGAGGCGACCCATGCTGAAGCGCAAGAAGCCGCTCGTGAGCAAAACGCCGCTTCAGCGCACTGCGCCGCTCGGCGTGCGGCCGGCGCCGGGCAGCTCGCTCACGCACACGAAGATGCTCGTGAAGTCGCCGATGAAGCGCCGCCCTCGGAAGAAGCGCAAATGGCACGACGCGAAGATGCGGAACGCGTGCCGCAATCAGATCTGCTATCTCCGGGTGCCGCATATATGCCCGCGTCGCGACCCGGAAGAGACCATTGTGCCGGCGCACAGCAACGAGACGGCGCACGGGAAAGGATGGATGCGCAAGACCGACGACCGATACACGGTGCCCGCATGCTTCTGGTGCCATGCGTGGCTCGACCAGAGCGGCGCGTCGTACGGGCTGAAAGCGACGACATGGCGGCGCGGATACAGGGAGTGGTCGCTCGTGCGCGACGGCGTTGTCGATGAATCGGTTCAGGAGTTGGCCGATGAGTGAGGCAAAACCGCCCCGGCGCGCATGGTCGCCGGAAGAAGACGCGCTGCTTACCCGGTTGTGGGCTGATCCAGCACCGTTGAAGATCCACGTGCACCGCTTTAGCGGCCGCTCGTATGACTCGCTCATTCAGCGCGGGAAGAAAGAGCTTGGTCTGCCGGACCGCCGTCGCGATATGAGGCTCGCGCGGTCGGAAGCGACGGTGGGGGCGCGCATCAGGGAGCAGATGGAGCGTGAGCCCGGAACGACGGCCGAACTGGCGGCGCGCTCGCTCGCATCGAAGCGCACCGTCCAAAACTTCATTGAACGCCATCGCGCCGAGGTACGAGTCATTGACTATCGCCCTCGCGGCATTTCCGGACCGCCGCCGGCAGTCTTTGCGTGGGGAGCGGGCGAGGATATGCCTAGGCCGGCGCCACAGGATGCGACAGTCGCGGCGCGCAAGTACTACCGCAAACGGCGACGTGATCCATATCTGCGCGACATCGATGCTACGCGCCAGCGCATTCGATACGCAGAGCGCACGGGGAAGCTGGCAAAGCGCGATGAGGCAGCGATCGCGATATTTGGCGACGCCGGCGGCGCGCATGCGAAATGACCGAGCCGCTCGAATGGTGGGAATACAGCGACCCGCTTGAAGTGCTCGAGCGTCGCTAGTCGGAACGATGCGTTGGGTGCCAACACGCCGTGCCGCGGGAGGACCCATTCGGCAGCGTGCGGATGGTTTGCAAGAAAGGCAGGAAATACGGGAAGCGCTGTGCGCAATACAAGGAAACCACATGATCGACACTGAACAAAAGCTATTTCGCACGCCGCAGGACGCCCTCATATTCGCTTTCAACTATTCGATGCAGCGGGCCGACCGCTCGCTTGTCGATCGCATGGCGTCGCCGGCGGCGCGCACCGGTAAGGGACTGAGCGGCAATGACGGCGCCGGACAGGCCGGCATGATCCGGCGCGAGCTCGAGCAGCTATCCGATATCGAGCGTGCCGTGTTGGTGGCGCGTTTCGCTCCCCGGTCATGGCCATGCGCATGCGGCCGCGCTTGCTGTTCTGGCTACGAGCCGAACCCGGAATACCAAGCCGCAATCAGCCTGCTCACACAGTCGGCAATGAGCGTGCTCGCGGGCCGCGTTGTGCACTACCAGTTGCGGCGGGGGCTCGTCGAAAAGGCTGCTGGGTTGAAGGTGGAGATCGCGACGCTTGCGAGGAAGTGCGAGGTCAACGAGAAAACGGCTGACGCGCACTGGCAGATAATCAAGCTATGGTTTCAGGGGCGCTCCAGGCCGAAGGTGAAACCGTCCAAGCGAAAGCGAGCCGCGGCTGGTGACGCGACTGCCGATGTGGCTGACGAGCCGCACTTGCACGACGAGGCGATAGTCCAGCCTGAAGTTTCGAGCGCCGTCGACGGGCTGGAATCGAAGGCGCGAAAGCGCGCGGATGAGTTACTGTCCACGCTGCCTTTCATTGGCACGTGATCGAAATTTTCTTGACACGTAGGAAACCGACCGTAAAATACGCCTCAATCTGACACTGTGTATAAGTGTCTCCAAAGCCCCGACCGAGAAATTGGCCGGGGCTTTTTCATTTGTGGCGGAGATTCTGAGATGGCTAAACCTGCTTCGAAGGCTGCGTCGAAGGGCAGCGGCCCGAAGCGTGGACAAGCCGTTATTGTCAGGTCCCGGTTTGTGAAACCGAACACGGTTGGCATCATCATCGGCCTGTATGAAGCCGACACTGACGATGTCATCGTGCAGGCGTTTCCGGTAGACCGCGAGTCCATCCAGATCCCTGCGATCCCGTACTACAGCGCCGAGCCGGACGACGACGTCCAATCGGCGGTATGGGCGGCTTGATCCCGTACGTTCTCACCTAAGCCCATGTTCACGATTTCCGTGCGCGCTGATTTTCAGGCCGCCGCGCGCGGCTTGAGCGCGTTGGAGAAAAAGCAGGTGCCGTTCGCCACAGCGATGGCTCTCACGTCGCTCGCAAAGATCGCGCAGGGCGTAGAGAAAAAGGCGCTGCCGCAGGTGTTCGACAGGCCCACGCCGTTCACTGTCAACTCCATCGGCGTGAAGGGCGCGCGCAAGTCGTCCCTCGAGGCCACCGTCTTCGTTAAGGACATTGCAGCCGCTTACCTCGCGCCGTTCGAATTCGGGGGCACGCATAAGCTGATCGGCTCAGGACGCACGTGGCTGAACCCAAAGGACAGGGCGCTGCTCAATCAGTACGGCAACTTCTCGAAGACCGCGCTCGATCGGCTCAAGGCGCGCCCCGACATTTTCGTCGGGACGATTCACACGCGCAGCGGCGAACAGATTGGTGGTGTGTGGCAGCGGCCGGCGCCGACCAAGGTCGTCCAGACGCCAGGCAAGCGCGCCGCCAAGGTGCGGGGCGCAAATAAAACCGGGCATCTAAAGTTGCTGATTCGGTTCGGCGACGCCCAGCCGGTCAAGCAACATCTTGATTTTGGCTCTCGGGCACAGGCAGTTGTGAAGGAAAATGCAGCTGCGGAATTCGCTAAGGCGTTGGCCAAGGCACTCAGGACCGCGAAGCGCAATTGAGGGAGCTATGAGCGACTGGGTCGAGCAGGACAAAGTTCGCGCAATGCGTGAGGCGCTACAGGCTGTCGAGGCCCGTAGGCCAGAGACACCGGTCCAGATCTCGGCGCTGGCCCTCTATTTGCTCGCTCACACGATTACGTTTCAGCAGGATGAGATCGAGTCGCTGATGCTGGGCGCCGATGACGCACCCCGCAACAACCAGAGCGCAGTCGACGTATCACTCGCTGTTGAGTTGGCCGCCCTTCGCCACGCATTGGCGGCGGTTGACGATAAAGAATGGCACGCCGACGGATGCACTGTGCGTGCTGTTGGCGATCAGTCCTATGTGGCAAGCGCGCATGACCGGAGCACCGTCGTTTATCTCGCGATGCTTGACCCGCGCTTCGTACGACGGCTTCTAGCCGAGCTGGATCGCCTCAGCGTCAACCGCCCGAGCCCCGCCTGACGCGGGTTGCCGGGCGATTGCGCGAAAAATAGGCAATTGCACCATGTCGGTGCGGGTCCTTCCACCGCCCTACCGGAACGCGGGCACTGCGCGCGCCCGTTCTTCCCGTTCTTTTGAGTAAAAAAAACGCGTTACACGTTACACGCTCGTGACGCGGCGCGCGGCGCAAACCCTTATGGCAACTGGCGAAACCGGTGTAACGCGGAAAAATCGCGGCGTTACACCGAACGCGGGGAGCGTTACACCGGCAGCAGGGAGCGTTACACCGGAGACGATCGGCAAGGCTGCGCTGTGCGCGGCACTCGGGTGGACGCGGCCGCGCCTTGATCGCCGTCTCGACAGCGACGGCAACTTTCCGGTGGCGAAGCGCGGCACGCGCGCCGGCGGTTGGGAATTCGATCTCGCCGCGGTGCGCGCATACCTGGGCGGCGAGCCATCGATCGAAATGCCGACGCCGGCCGCCGCGGCGCCGAAGCCGAGCACCGAGGGCCGCGCGCCGATCGACTCGCGCACTCCGATGGCCGCGCCAAAGTTCACGGTCGTGCCGCCGCCGGGCACAGAGCCGGTTCTGCATACGGGCGAACAGACCGCAAGGCAGCGGCGCGATGCCGTGCAGGCAGAGATCCTCGAAGACAAGCTGCGCCGCGATCGCGGCGAGCTCGTGCAGGTCGAGGTAATGCGTCAGGTGCTGAATACGATGCTCGCGCACCTCGGCAAGGGGCTCGACCGGCTGTCGGACCAGGTCGTCGAGCGATGTGGGCTGCCGGAGGAATACGCCGACCAGATACGCGTGGTCACCGACGATCTGCGTCGCACGATGGCCGACGAGCTGCGCGTGCTTCTGGGGTAACGCGATGCTCGAGCAGGAATACGCCGACCCATATCAGGTCGCGCGCGAGTCGCTCAGCTCGCTGGTGCCACCGGAGCGGCAGACCGTAGCGGAATACGCCGTGCTGCACCGGCACCTGTCGAATCAGGGCGGCGGTTACGTCGGGCGTTGGCACCACGAGAAAGCGCCGTATCTCGTCGCGCCGATGGAGACCCTCACGCGCCTCGACTACCTGACGACGGTGGTGGTCGGGCCCGGCCAGTCCGGCAAGACGGAGATCGCGCAGAACTGGTTGCTCAAGTCGGTTGCGAACGATCCGGCCGACATGCTGTGGTACATGCAGACCGATCCGGGTCTCGAGTCGTATGTAAAGAGCCGGATTAACCCAATGATCGACTCGCATCCCGAGATGGCGATGCGGCTCGGGTCGAAGCCGATCGACGACTCGCTGCACTTCAAGCGGTTCGACGGCATGCGTGTCGAGTTCCTTTCGGCCGCGCCAAACAACGTCATCAACAAGTCGGCGCCGCGGATCGTCGCCGACGAGGTGGACGCCTACGATCCATCGCTCGGCGACGTGAAAACGTTGCTCGACGTGCGCCGCCAGACGTTCCAGCGGCAGTCGATGCTGCTGGCGATGAGCCACCCGGACCGCGCGCGCGGCCTTGTTCCGGATCGGGACTGGTCGGCCGGGATCATGGCGATGTACGGCGACAGCGATCGCCGCATCTGGTATTGGCCTTGCCCGCATTGCGGTGCGTGGTCCAGCCCGGTACCGATCGCGCCGCGGCACATGACGCTGCACTACGACGAGAACCAGTCGCTCGACGAAATCGAGAAGAACACGCGGCTTTTGTGCCCGGTGAATGGTTGCCTGATCGAAGACCGGGAACGTCGCGGGATGAACGTGGCCGCGTTCCGGTCACCTTTCGGCGGCTGGATTGGAGACGGACAGGAGATCTCGCAGGACGGCGTCGTAACCGGCGAGCTCGTTGCGCGCAAGAGCGCCGGGTTCTGGATCGTTGGCGCGATGTCGCCGTTCATCCTCGGCGGTATTGGCGGCCTCGCTCGCGCGAAGGTCAAGGCTGAACGCGAGCTGGAGATGAGCGGCGATGACATGGCGATCCGCCAGGTCATGGTCAAGCAGTTCGGCTTTCCGTATGCGGCGGCGCGCGGAGTCGGGTCGATCGACGCGAACGTGCTAGCCGAGCGGGCCGATTCGGAGCTCAAGCTCGGCGTCGTGCCCGAAGGCGTGCGTTTCCTCGTCACGGCTGTCGACTGCCAGATAGCGCACTTCGAATGGCTCACGCGTGGGTTCGGCGTCGACGGTGAAAGCTGGGTCATCGACAAGGGGCGCATCCCAGGCGATCCGGCGACGTCAGCCGAGGATTGGGACCAGATCATCAACCTCATCACGCGGACATATCCGCTTGCTGACGGGTCTGGTCGCGCGATGCCGGTACGCGCGTTGGGTTTCGACAGCTACGGCCAACCGGGCGTGACACAGCAGGCGTATGCAGCATGGCGCCGCTGGAAAAAGAAGGGGCTCGCGCGATTGATCGGCAAGATCTCTGGCCGCGATGCATGGACAGTCATACCGACGAAGGGCGCTGACAGACTTGCCGCGCCGCGGCTGGCAGTCGTTTATCCGGACACGTCGCGCAAAGCAAACCGCGCCGCGTCGAGCGGCGATGTGCCGGTCGCGCGATTCAATCCGAACCTGTTCAAGGACGATCTCGCCGGGCAGTTGCAGCTTGCTGAGCCCGGCAAGCTCTACGTGCATTTCCCTTACGCGCTCCGTTCGCAGGAGCAGCCGCATGTGTGGTTCGAGCAGCTGACTTCCGAGACGCGGCTGAAGAACGGTGCATGGGAGAAAACCGCTGCCGGCCGGCGGAACGAGGCGCTGGACCTGATGGTGATGACCCACATGCTCGCGCAGCTGCACGGTCTCAACCGGATCTCGTGGGACAAGCCGCCGTCATGGGCAAAGCCTTGGGACACCAACACGTTTCTCGTCAGCGCGACCGCAGCTGCGGTCAGCACGAGCTCGGCCAGTGCGCCGGGCCTGACATCGACACAAGCCGCGCAGGCGCCACAGAAAAAGTCTGCTGTACACCGATATCGATAGCCATGGCCACAACCGATCTTTGCTCGCCGCTGTACGGCATGACCGACGCGCAGCTGCAGGCCGCGCTCGCGGCCGCGCAGCAGGCGTATCTCGAGCTGCGCTCGGGAAACAAGGCGGTAACGGTGGCCTACGCACAGGGCGACGGCTCGCGCAGCGTCACGTTCCAAGCAACGAACCTCGCCTCGATCCGCATGTTCATTAGCGACCTTCAGGCCGCTCTCAATCCCGGCGTGAAGATTTGCAAGCGCCGTCGCATGGTGCCGCTGTTCTGATGAGCAACGCCATCACTCTCGTCGACTCGCGCGGCGAGCCGCTGCGCGCGCGCGCCGATACTGGCGCGGGCCCCGGCAGTCTCGCGAACAACGTCGGGCGCGCATTCTTTCCGTATCAGGCCGCCGACTGGCAGACGCAGGAGATGGGTGCGTGGCTGCCGTGGATTCGCTCGCCCGACGCCGAGATCAACCAGTTCCGCGATCGAATGGTCGCGCGCTCGCGCGATCAGGTTCGCAACGACGGCCGCTCGAGCGGTGGCATCACCCGGATCCTCGACAACGCGGTCGGCTCGTCGCTCCGACTGTCGGCCGCGCCGGATTATCGGGCGCTGGCGGAGATCAGCGGCGCGGCGTTCGATAACACGTGGGCGAACGAATTCCGGCGTGCCGTCGAGGCCCGCTGGCGTCTGTTCGCGAATGACTTCGGTCGATACAACGACGTGTCCCGCCAACTGACAGTGTCGCAGCAGTTCCGCCTCGCGCTACGCCACAAGCTCATTGACGGCGAGGCCTTGGTCGTCAACTACTGGAAGCCCGAGCGAGTCGGCCGCGGCGGCGCACGATACGCGACTTCCTATCTGGTAGTGGATCCGGATCGCCTGTCGAACCCGAACCAGATGGTCGATACGCGGTACATGCGCAACGGTGTCGAAATCGACGACGACGGCGTGCCGATTGCTTATCACATCCGCAAGGCTCATCAGAACGACTGGTACAACTCGGTCGAGAGCATGGTCTGGGAGCGCGTCGTGCGCGAAGACGATGACGGATGGCTGCGCGTCATCCACGACTTCGAGCGCGATCGAGCTGGCCAGAACCGCGGCGTTGGCGTGTTCATTCCCGTGCTCGCGCACGCGCGAATGCTCGCCCGTTATTACGGAATCGAGCTGCAGGCTGCCGCGCTGGCCGCGTCCATCGGCACGTACGTGACGAGTCCTTACGACCCGAACGACGTGCAGGAAGCGGTCGGAGGCAACGAAGAGCTCGGTTTCTATCAGGGCCTGCGGAAGGAATGGAACGACGAGCGGCCGGCCATGTTCAACGGCGTTCGCGTGCCGGCTCTTGCACCGGGCGAAGACATCAAGGCGCTGACGTCCGATCACCCGCACAACGGCTTTACGGAGTTTGTGCATGAGATGCAGGGTTGCGTCGCCTCTGCACTGGGCGTGTCGCTGGAGCAGGTGACACAGGACTGGTCGAAGACGACATACACGAGCGGTCGCTCAGCGCTTCTTGAAAGCTGGAAAACCCTGGTGCGCCGCCGACAAGAATTCTCGGCCGGGACAGCTGCGCCGATGTATGCAGTGTGGCTGCGCGAGGCAATGGAAAACGGGGAGTTGCCGCTGCCCGCTGGCGCGCCCGATTTCATCGAGGCGATCACGGCATATGCAGCCTGCAGCTGGCTCGGCCCCGCGCGCGGCTGGGTCGATCCGGTGAAGGAACCGCAAGGCTCAATCCTGAAGATGGACGCGGCCCTCACCACGCTCAAACAAGAAGCGGCCGAGCAGGGCCTCGACTGGGAAGAAGTACTCGACCAGCGACAGGTCGAAATCGCGGCCTTCCGCGAGCGCGATATTCCGCTGCCTGAATGGGGCGGCGCCGAGGTCGCGACGCGCACCGACGAACCTCCTCAGGAGCCGCAAGCAGCATGAGCAATTACCCGCATCTCGCCACGCGGCTGTTCAACACGCCTATCGCGATCGCACCGCAGAAAGCGGAGATCGTGATGGCTGCGCTAGCGGACCGCTTCGGCATTTCGAAGCTATTTCGTGCCTCAGGCGACGTCGTCGTGTTCGCCGACGGCGGCGCGAAAGCGTTTCTCGATAACGCTGCATCGAGCGGACGCGCCGACTATCGCCCGTACGAGGTTATCGCGGGCGTCGCGATTATTCCGATCGAAGGCACGCTCGTGCAGAAGCTCGGCGAAATGCGGCCGTACTCTGGCATGACGGGGTACGACGGCATCCGCGCGAACCTGAGCATGGCGATGAACGACGACGACGTGCGCGCGATCGTGCTCGATATCGACTCGCCGGGCGGCGAGGTGGCCGGGTGCTTCGATCTCGTCGACGCGATCTACCAGGCGAGCGCGACGAAACCGATCTGGGCAATCCTGACTGAGCATGCGTTCTCGGCCGCGTACGCGATCGCCAGTGCTGCTTCGCGAATCATCGTGCCGCGCACCGGCGGTACCGGCAGCGTAGGCGTGATCTGCATGCACGTGGATTTCTCACAGGCGCTTTCGAAAGCCGGGATCGAGGTGACATTGATCCATTACGGCGCGAAGAAGGCCGACGGCAGTGACATGAAGCCGCTTTCACAAGATGCCCTCGCGCGCTATCAGGCCGACGTCGACGCGATGGGCGAACTGTTCGTAGAGACCGTCGCGCGCAATCGCGAGCTTTCTCCCGCCAAGGTGCGTGCCACCGAGGCGGGCACCTTTCTGGGCGCCGCCGGCGTCGAGATCGGCTTCGCTGACGCCGTCATGGCGCCGGACGAAGCCTTTGCGTCCCTGCTCGACGAGCTGGGCTGATTCCCCCACCAACAGGGCCATCAAATGAGTAACTTGCTTCGCAATCTGACCTCGCGTGGGCTGAGTTTTGCCCACCTCGCGAAAGTGCCGGCGCGCGCCGGCGACGATACGCCGCCGCCCGACGACAAGGGCAAGAACGGCAAAAGCGCCGAAGGCGACGATCAGGAAAACAACGATCAGAACCATGAGAACGGCGATGCACGGGGCGCCGGCGCCGAAGGTGACGATCAGCCGCCGGAGAACGGCAAGGGCGGCAAGAATGGCAAAGCCGAAAGCGACGACAAGGAAAACGCCGACGACGATGACGACGAGGAAGAGATGCGCGGTAGCAGCGCGTCGGCACAGGCCCGTCGCCGCGAGCGCATGCGTTGCGCAACGATCATGGGATCGGCCGCAGCCGGCAAGAACCCGGTTCTTGCGGCAAACCTCGCTTTCAACACGTCGATGACGCGCAAGGAAGCGCTCGCGGTGCTCGGGGGCACGCCTGCTCCGGCCGCAGCTGCACCCGTTGCTCGCCGCAATCCGCAGCTGGGCGCCGGCGGCGAACGCGGCATCAGTTCGGAGCAGGCGATTGCTTCGAGCTGGGAAACCGCGATGCAGAGAGCTCGACCGCCCAAGCGCTAATTCGCGACTCTTCGTCAATCCAATTTAGAGGTAGCAAATCATGGCTCAAACCCCTCTCGTCGAAGGCCGTCACGATGGTGGCTTTATGGTCAGCGAAGCACGCGGCCATCGTTCCTTCGATCGCGGCATCCTTAGCGGTGCAGTCAAACACCTGGCTGGCACCGTGCTTGGCAAGAAAACGGGTGGCACGGCGGTCGCCGCGGCTAAAGCCGGCAACACCGGGAACGGCACGTTCA
The DNA here is from genome assembly GCF_019511605.1 of Paraburkholderia phenoliruptrix. GTDB lineage: Bacteria > Pseudomonadota > Gammaproteobacteria > Burkholderiales > Burkholderiaceae > Paraburkholderia > Paraburkholderia phenoliruptrix_A. The sequence goes on from NZ_JAEUAV010000002.1 coordinate 155,592, forward strand.
CGCTTGATGCGACAACGCCGGTCGTGGGCAATGCGCAGCCCGGCGTGTATGTCGTGCGTTGCACGACCGCGGCTGCCAACGGCGGCACTTTCCGCGTGTTCGATCCGACCGGCGACGTTATCGGCGACGTCGTCGTAGGCGCGACGTTCAACGACCAGATCAAGTTTGTGATCGCTGACGGCGCCACCGACTTCGCAGTCGGTGACGAGTTCGACGTCACCGTCTCGGCGCTTTCGAAGACCTATGTGCCGCTGAGCCTGACAGCGACGGACGGCTCGCAGATTGCCGCCGGCATCTCGTTCGCGAATGTCGACGCCACGCTAGCTGACCAGACCGGCACCGTCGTCACGCGAGATTGCGAAGTCAACGGCTCTGAGCTGTTCTGGCCCACGGGCGCCACCAACGCGCAAATCGCTACCGGTACCGCGCAGCTCGCAGCCCTGGGAATCATTGTCCGCTGATCTCCAGAAGTACTTCTCTTTAAGGTAAATGTCGGCCGCGCAAGCGGCCATTATTATTTCTGGGAGCCAATAATGGCCAGTTTGGACGTATTTCATCAGGATGCGTTTTCGACCATCCAACTGACGACCGCGGTCGAGAAATTTCCGTTTCAGCCCACCGGCCTGGGCGATCTGAACATCTTCGAGCCGGACCCGATCCGCACGACCATGCTCGCGGTCGAACAGCGTCAGGGCAAGCTTGTTATCGTGCCGTTCAGCGAGCGCGGTCAGGAAGGCACGCAGCGTACGACCGAAACCCGCGAAGCTCGTTTCTTCAAGGTGCCGCGGATCATGCATTCGGACACTCTGAAGGCGAACGAAATTCAGGACATCCGGGCATTCGGTACGGAATCCGAGCTGATGCAGGTTCAGGCGGAAGTCGCTCGCCGTCTGAATGGACCGACGGGCCTTACGAGCAATATCGAATACACGTGGGAGTATCACCGCCTCGCGGCCGTTCAAGGGCAACTGCTCGATGCAGACGGGACCGTCAAATACAACTGGTTCGACGAGTTCGGTATCACCCCGGCGACCGAAGTTCCCTTCGATCTCGCCGCTGGTACGGCCAACAGCCTGCGTCCGATCATCAACGGAATCGTGCGTTCGATGGCTCGGAAAGCGCAGGGCGCGTTCTTGCCGACGACGAAGGTCTATGCCCTTTGCGGGGACGTGTTCTACGACGAGTTCGTGAACCATCCTGACGTGATCCGGACGTACGTCAACTGGAGCGCTGCCAAGGATCTGCGCGACGGCACGCAGGGCGGTGCGTTCGAAGCGTTTCCGTTTGCCGGCGTCGTGTGGTCCAACTATCGGGGCTCGGACGACAACACTACGCTGAAAATCCCGGACGACAAGGTCAAATTCTTCCCGGTCGGTGCACCCGGCGTCTTTCGCGTCGCATACGCCCCGGGCGAGTCGTTCGAGTGGGTCAATACCCCGGGCAAGCCGATCTATGTGCTTCCGATCATCGATCGCGACCGCAACGCGTGGTGGAAGATGGAGGTGTACAGCTACCCGCTGCACATCTGCACGCGGCCTGAAGTGTTGCAGACCGGCCGCGCCGGCACCTGATCGTGCCGTTCGATTGGCGCGCCGTCACCGACAGGATGAACGGCGTGGTGATGCAGACGTTCGGCGAAGAAGAGCGGGTGCTGTTCATGCCGGCGAATGGCGATACGCCATACGAAGTCGACGGCGTGTTCGATGAAGCCTTTCTCGATCTCATCATCGTCGATGGCGCGCAGGTAGCGACTGTTCAACCCCGCCTCGGCATCCAGCTCTCCCAGTTCACCCATGCGCCCGCGCAGGACGATCAGCTGCAGATCATCCGCACGGGGGCCATGTATGTCGTGCGCGAAGCACGGCTGGATGGCTGGGGTGGTGGTGGTCTGATGCTAAACCTTGTGGGGAGTGGAAATGGCTAGTCCGACGGGCCGCTCGGCCATGCGCAAGCTGGTTGTAGCGGCGCTGCAGGCGACGGCCACAGCACCGACGATCCAGTCGCCGGGAGACTGGAGCGTGCCGCCGGCGAAGCTACCGGCTATCCTCGTGCGCTGTGGCGACGAGCAGAAGACATCGTTGGGACCTGTCGGCGAGACCGAGTTCAACACTGACTTTGTCATCGAAATCCGCGGCATCGTGTCCGGAGCGACGGCGGAAGCCGCTCAAGACGCTCTGGAAGACCTCGGTGCGACGATCGAAGACGTGGTTCTCCGCAATATCGGTATCCGCAAGGTGACACAGGATTTCCCGAGGATCACCAGCGCAACAGAGATCAAGTCAGACGGGCAACTGCACTTCGGCGCAGTCAGCATCGCGATGCATTTCCAGATCTTCGAGGCGTTCGATCCGGACGTGACGACGTCTCTGCAAGAGATGTCGCTCACGGCCGACCTCCGAAACGTCTACGACCCGAACGGCACTTACCCCAATCCGCCATTCCCTGATTCAGTCCAGCCGGCGCCGCGCACATCGGGCCCCGACGGCCGCGCAGAAGGCGGCTTCGATATTGAACTTCCCCAATAGGAGCGACGCATGTTCGTCAAACCCGCACCGGGTCTGAAGATTCGCGACCCTCAACTGAAGGACCTGATTCCGGACGATGGCCGGAACGTGTCGGACGACGACCTGTATTGGCACCGCCGCTTGCGCGATGGTGACGTCGTCCTGGTTGAAAAGACCAATGCGCCGGCATCCACACAGCCCGCGCGTAACATCGGGAGCGAATAATCGTGACCGTTCCGTTCAAAAATATCCCGGCTGGCGACCAGATCCGCGTTCCGCTGTTCTACGCGGAGGTCGACAACAGCCAGGCGAACACCGCGACGCAGTCGCAGCGCGCGCTCATCATCGGCCAGATCACCGCGGCCGGTACCGGTGTCGCAAACACGCCGACCATCTGCCAAGGCAAGTCGGACGCGAAGACGGTAGGCGGCCCCGGTTCGATGCTTGCACTCATGACGGCGGCATATCGCGACAGCGACAGCTTCGGCGAGGTCTGGTATCTGCCACTGGCCGACGACGGCAGCGCCGTCGCGGCGAGCGGATCCATCAACTTCCTGACTGCCGCCACGGCGACCGGTGTCCTCTTCCTGTATCTGGGCGGTCAGCTCGTCACGCAGACGGTCAACGCGTCGCTCACGCCTGCACAGATCGCCGCGGCGCTCGCCGCGACAGTCAACGCTGCGACGGACCTGCCGGTAACTGCCGCTGTCGATGGCACGACCACCAGTAAGGTGAACTTCACGGCGAAGAACAAGGGTCTCGCCGGAAACGACATCGACATCAGCGTGAACTACAGGGGGACGAGGAACGGTGAAGTCACCCCGGCCGGCCTGACCTTCACGATCGTCGGGATGAGCGGCGGCCTGGTCAATCCGTCTCTGACGGCTGGTCTGTCGAACCTTGCGGACATGCCGTTCGACTTTATCGCCATGCCGTACACGGACTCGACGTCGCTTGACGCGGTGAAGTCGTTCCTGAATGACCAGAACGGCCGTTGGGCATGGTCCAAGGGCATCTACGGGCATTTCTTTGCGTTTTATCGCGGCACCGTCGGCGCCCTCACGACATTCGGTGTCACGCGCAACGATCAGCACGGCACCGTGATGGGTTTCAACGGCTCTCCGACGCCGGCATGGGTCGCAGCCGCCGACCTGTGCGGCGCAGCGGCTGTCGCATTGCGTGCGGATCCGGGCCTCCCGCTTCAGACCGTCGCGCTGTCGACGTTCCTTGCACCGCCAGTCGAGGCGCGTTTCGAGTTCACGGATCGCAACACGCTGCTTTTCGACGGCATCTCAACCTTCACCGTCGCCGATGACGGTACGGTCGCGATCGAAAACCTGATCACGACCTACCAGAAAAACGCCTTTGGACAGCCGGACAACAGCTATCTGGAGGTCGAAACGCTGTTCCTGCTGATGTACGTAATCCGCCGCCTGAAGGGCGTCGTCACGAGCAAATATGCCCGCAAGAAGCTCGCCGCGAACGGCACACGCTTTGCGCCGGGCGCCAACATCGTCACGCCAAACATGATCCGCGCGGATCAAATCGCTGAATATCAGGCGATGGAGTACGAGGGCTACGTTCAGAACAGCGACGCGTTCGCGGCAGGCCTCATCGTCGAGCAGGACTCGCAGAACCCCAGCCGGATCAACGAGCTGTGGGATGGCGTCCTGATCGACGGTCTCCGCATCTTCGCGCTGCTCGCTCAGTTCCGCCTGCAGTAACCAGTTTTTCTACCGGCATTGGCCGCCTTCGGGCGGCTTCTCTTTTTGTGAGTTCATAAATGTCGAATACCACGAACCGCATTGCCGGGACGGCATACCTGGCTGTCGACGGCACCTCGTACCCCGTTGCCGGCGACTTCGAATACGACCCTAGCTCGGTCACGCGCGAGACGCTCGCGGGTCAGTCAGGCGTCGACGGCTTCAGCGAAAAGCCGAAGGCGGGCCAGATCAAGGCAACGCTGCGCGACATGGGTGGTCTGACGCTCGCAGCGATCAACGCCATGGACAACGTCACGGTGACCGTGGAGCTCGCGAATGGCAAGACGGTCATTGGTCGGAACATGTGGACGGTTGATCCGCAGGGCGCTAAGGCCGAGGACGCGACCGTGCCGGTCACGTGGGAAGGTCCGAGCGTGACGGAGCACTAATTGATGGAATCGACGAAGATCATCACTTTCCGCAAGCCGATCACCGTCGGCGCCGGCGAAGGTGCGAAGACGTACGAATCCGTGACGCTGCGCGAGCCGCTTGCCGGCGATTACGAGACGGCCGAGAAGAACGCGGGCAAGTACGGCTTCCTCGTTGCGCTCATCGCGCTGATCTCCGCGGTGCCGATCGACGCCGTCGACCAGATGTTCGGCAGCCAGCTCGACGAGGCGGAAGACTATTTCGCCACGTTCGCCGACGGCGTGAGCGATCCGACACAGCGCAGCGCCGATGAAATGACGCTGCTGCTCCAGCAGCCGGTGCAGATCACCGAAGACAACACCAGCCTGAATGCCGCGTCGCTCGACCTGTGCGAACCGACGAACCAGCAGCGCCGGAAAGCGCGCGCTGCCGGCGGCCCCTTCGCAGCATCCGTCGCGTTGATTTCCGACGTCGCGAAGGTGCCGAAAAAGACCGTACGCGCGATGTGCGCCCGCGACTTCCTCACGGCCGTGGGCTACTTCAACGGTTTTCAGATCGGGCGGCGGACAGACTCGGACGACTGATCGCCGCCAACGCGACATACGTGCCCGCCGACTGGGAACAGTGGATAGCTGATGCCGCTCATTTTTGGAGCATCGCGCCCGCCAGCGTCTGGGCAATGACCTGGTCCGAAACGGAGTGGCACCTGATAGAAGCGCACCGGATTCGCGGCGCGACTGGAACACCCAATGGCCAATAAGATTCAGTTCGTCATCACCGCTGTCGACCGCGCGACGTCCACCGTGCGGAAGGTCAAGGGATCGATTGCGAGCACGGTATCGCCAGTCACCGATCTCGCGAAATCGCTTGGCTCTCTCAGCCGCGAAACCGGGCTGTCGCGCCTGACGCGTGGCCTGCTGGGCGCCGCTCGGGCGGCCGGCTCGCTCGCGAGCAAGCTGGTCATGCGCGCCACGCCGCTCGGTCTGCTCGGCGGCCTAGGATCCGCGGCTGGCCTCGCAGCAATCATCACGGGATGGGGGCGAGCGGGTCAGGAGCTCGACCGCACATCCGCGCTGCTCGGCGTGAACACGGATGAGTTGCAGCAATACCGCGGGGTGGCACGCCTCGCCGGCCTGTCGACGGAGAGCATGGACGCGTCGCTGCAGCAGCTCGGCGACACGATGCAGGGTGCAGTCAACGGCCGCGCACCTGAAGCGCTGGCCCTCATGAGCGCATGGCGTATCGGGCTGCACAAGACGGCCGACGGCGCCGTTGACACCTCGCGCGCGTTACTCGACGTATCGAAGGCGATTCAGTCGAACATGCGCGCCGGCGGCACTGTGCAATCGGCGCGCCAAATTGCGCAGGCCTTCGGCGTTGAAGCGCTGCTACCGATTCTGCTGAAAGGGCCGGCTGCGATTCAGGACCTAGTACGTCAGTTCGACGATCTGCATGCGGCGATGAGTGGGGACTCGATCCGCCAAGCCGACGAATATGCGCAGAACATCGCAAAACTGGAAATCTCGGTCGAATCTCTGCGGAATTCGCTCGGCAACGCGCTGATTCCAGTCCTTCAGCCCGCCATCCAGCTGATGACTGAATGGCTCGCTGTGCCTGAGAACAAGGAAAAGCTGATAGATGGCGTCGCCGGCGCCGTGCGCTGGCTGTCCGATGAGGTGAAGAGCTTCGACTGGGACAAGGCGAAGAAGGGCGCAAACGAGTTCTTCGACCTTCTCTCGCGTACCTATGAGCTGCTGCAGCGCGTCAGCCGCACGACGTCTCGGGTCGGCGAGGGGTTCGAGCGGCTTGGCAACGGCCTGCGCGGGAACGGCTTCAGCACCAACGCGGAACTCGCCGCCGGCGTCAATGGCAACACGACATCTGCCGTTCAGTTCTTCGAATCGCGCGGCTGGTCGCACGCACAGGCGCTCGGCATCGCCGCGAATCTGCAAGCCGAAAGCGCGGTGGATCCAACAGCGGTGGGCGATAACGGAAAGGCCTATGGGATCGCACAGTGGCACAAGGATCGTCAGGACGCGTTCCAGAAGTGGGCCGGCAACTGGATCGGCAACTCGACGCTCGAGCAACAGCTCGGCTTCGTCGACTACGAATTGCGCCAGGGCGGTGAAAAGCAGGCGGGCGCGGCGCTCGCCTGCGCGAGTACACCCGAGGAGGCCGCCAGTATTGTTTCGCGTCTTTACGAGCGGCCACAGGCGGCCGATGCGGAGGCGGCGCGGCGCGCACAACTGGCGACAAGCCTGGGCGGTTTCTATGGCTCGGCAGGCTCTGTCGACAATACGCAGGCATCGCTGAGCCAGGGTGAATCGGTCGTGAAAGTGGACATCCATCTGAAAGGCGCACCGCGAGGCACGCGGACGTCGGTGAGCTCGTCGCGCAACGTCGATACGAACGTGCGCACCGGCTCGACGATGGATCTTGGAGCAGCGACATGAGTGTTGGTGGCGGCGCGGGCGCAGTACTCGGGACAACGTCCGGTATTTCGAATCTCGCAAGCTCATTGGCCGCGCGGCTTGGCGGGTCGATCGGCAGTTACTTCGAGCAGCTGCGACCGGCATCGTTTCGCGGCATGCAGTTCGTCTCGCTCGGCGCGGACGGCACCTTCGGTCGTCGCAACGCGCTGCATGAGTACCCTAAACGCGACACGCCGTGGGCCGAGGATATGGGCCGCGCGGCGCGGCGCTTTCAGGTGACCGGATATCTGGTAGGGGATGACGTCATCCAGAAGCGCGACGTCATGATCAGGATGTGCGAGACCGAGGACACCGGCGAGCTCGTGCATCCGACCTATGGCCGTCGCACGGTCAGCCTCATGGAATTCAGGGTGATCGAGCGCTGGGACAAGGCGCGCTATTTCGAGCTCCAGTTCGACTTCGTCGAGAGCGGCGAGCGCGTTTTCCCGACTGCTGCCAACGCGACGACGAGCATGATTGCGTCGGCCGTCGATTCGCTGGGGCTGTCGGCGGCCGCGGATTTCGCATCGCGCGTGCTCAACACGTTTTCGTATGGCGCGGCGGTCGTCGGCATGGCGGTCAGCACCGCGCTGACGTGGTACACCAATGCGAAAAACATCGTCGGCGACGCACGGAACCTCGTTCGGCTGGTATTCAACCTGCCCGGCAACTTCGGCCGGTTCGCGGGCAGCGCGACCGTGCCGACGTTCAGCAAGTACCCGGGCGCGCCGGCGCGCTCGTCGTCACTGACGGTCGAGGACCTGGTCGAGCAGGCGACGCAGGCGCGCACCGCCGTTTCGACTGCGGCCGGTGTGTTGGCGACCGCGGCGGCCGCGCTGGATTCGGGTTCGACGTCAACGTTCGCCGCGGCAGCGCAGGGCGTTGCAAGTGCCGTGCTTGCGGCCGCGCCGGCGCCGGCCGACAGCATGCGACTGCTGACGTCGCTGGCCGACTTTCAGCCGTCGTCGCCGACGACCACGTCAGTGATCGGCACGGGCATGGCGACGATGCAGTCTGCGTGCGGCGACCTGTTTCGGCGGGCCGCGATTGGATCGGCCGCGATCGCCGCGTCGCAGTATCAACCGACGTCGGCCGACGATGCTGCCGCGGTGCGCGAAGCCCTGACGGCTCTGATCGACAGCGAGATCGAGGTCGCGGGCAATCAGGGCGAAGACCAGACATATGGTGCGTTGCGATCGCTGCGCGCCGCGGTGGTTCAGGATCTGAACAAGCGCGGCGCCGGACTTGCATCGATCAAGACTTTCAACATGAAGGCCGGCCTGCCGGCGTTGGTGTTGGCGCATCGCCTATACCGCGATGCGGGCCGCGCCGACGAACTCGTTGCGCAGGTGAACCCGGTGCATCCAGCGTTCATGCCTCTCAGCTTCCGCGCACTTTCATCCTGACGATGGCAGACGAACTGAGCTTGATCGTCGACGGTGTGCGCCTGTCGGGCTGGACGAAGATTCGGGTCACTCGAGGCGTTGAGCGGCTACCCAGCGACTTCGAAATCGAGATGACGGACCTGTATCCCGGCGATCTCGAGCAGATGAGCGTTATCCCAGGCCAAGCCTGCCAGATTGCCATCGGCGAAGACGTCGTGATTACCGGGTACGTCGACCGCGTGCGGCCCGGCATCGGGCGTGACTACCACCGCATCGCCGTGCTCGGACGTGGCAAGTGTGAGGACCTCGTCGATTGCAGCGCCGAATGGGAAGGCGGCCAGATCAGCGGTTCGAACGCGCTGCAGATAGCCCAGAAGCTCGCGTCGCCTTACAAAATCACAGTCACGAGCGACGGCAACAATGGCCCGAGCATTCCGCAAATCAACCTGATGATCGGCGAGACGGCATTCGAGGTAATTGAGCGGATCGCGCGCTATGCCGGCCTGCTCGCGTATGACCTACCGGACGGAAACCTGAGGCTCGCGCGTGCAGGCGTCGATTCGCACACGTCTGGTTTTATCGAAGGGCAGAACGTCGAGGACGCCGAGTTTGAATGGGGCGCGGATCTCCGCTATTCGGAGATCGACTGCTATCTGCTGACAATGCAAACGATGGGCGACGCGGGTGTCAATCTCGTGCCTGTGGCGACGGCCAGAGACGCGACTGTGAGCCGCCACCGGAAGCTGTACATCGTGTCTGAGCAGGTGCAGGCCGGTCGCAATATTGCGCAGGAAAGGGCGAACTGGGAGGCGGCGCGTCGCGCTGGCCGCTCGCAGGCGATCCATCTTCTGACCGATAGTTGGCGCGATGGTGACGGTCTGTTGTGGACCCCGAATGTGCTGGTGCCAGTGACGCTGCCGTCGCTGAAGATCCCCGATGAGACCTTTATGCTGATTTCCGAGGTGACCTACACGCGCGACGAGCACGGCACGCACGCGCAGCTGGTGCTGATGCCGCCCGACGCGTTCAAGCCGGAGCCGACCATCCTGCAGCCCCTTTCGCCGGACGTGGTGCTCGGCGCGCCGAATGCACCATGAGGGCATATCTCGATCGTACGGCGCGGCGCGTCATGAGTGCGCTCGCGCGAGGCCTCGTCAAAGTGGTGAACGACAGTGGCGGCATCCAGCTCATGCAGGTGAAGTTCAATTCCCTGCAGACGATCGACAATCTGCCGCGTTGCGCGGAATATGGATTGACGTCGAATCCGCCGGAAGACTCGGATGCGCTCGTTGCGTTCGCCGGCGGCGACCGCTCGAACGGCGTCGTGATTGCCACCGGAAATGCGAAATACCGCATGAAGGGGCTCGCGACCGGTGAGATCGCAATCCACGACAACATCGGGCAATCGGTATATCTCACGGCGAATGGGATTGTGATTAACGGTGGGGGCAATCCGCTGACCATCACCAACACGCCGAAGATCCGAGCGGAGACGCCGTTGTTCGAGTGCACCGGCGATATCGTCGACAACTGCGACACCACGGGCCGCAGCATGGCCGATGATCGGATCATCTTCGACGGCCACCAGCATCAAGTAAAAAACGTGCAGGGCGGCTCGAGCACCGTCACCTCCGAAGTGCCGACGCAACAGGAATAGCCGATGCCCGATATTTCTCTCGTCTGGGACGTCGACAACAGCCGCGGCGACTGGCAACTGGTCGGTCCTGTCCTTGCAACGGGCAACGATCTCGCGAGCGCGGCGCTGATCAGTCTCTTCACCGACCGGATCGCAAACCCTGACGACGTCATTCCGGATGGCACCGATGATCCTCGCGGGTGGTGGGGAGATCTCGGCGAGGACCGCCCGATCGGATCCCGACTGTGGCTACTGTCGCGCGCCAAGCAGACTCAGGAGACGTTGAACAACGCGGTGGACTATGCGAAAGAGGCACTCCAGTGGTTCATCGACGACGGCGTGGCGGCGCGAATCGACGTGTTTGCGCAATGGGTGCGCACTTCGTTTTTAGGCCTGCAGGTCATCTTCTATAACCGTGACGGCACCACCATAGCTGCGCTCAGCTATGCATGGGCCTGGAACCAGATCGCCTGACATGCCATACGCACGAAAAACACTCGCGCAGATCCGCTCTGACGCGATGGCGGATATCGCGGCCGCGCTCGAGGGATCCGATCCGCTGCTGCGCAACGCAGCGTTGAAGATCATCGGCGTCGTGCTCGCGGGGATGACCAACGAGGAATACGGTTACCTCGACTGGATCGCGAAGCAAACGAACCCTTTCACCGCTGAGGGCGAATACCTTCAGGCGTGGGGCGCACTGAAGAAGGTTTATTTGAAGGACGCCAGCGCGGCGAGCCTGTCGGCAACCTTCACCGGCGTAGCCGGAAAGCAGATCGATGCTGGCACTCCGGTGGTTCGCGGCGACGGCGTGACTTATACCGCCTCGGCGACAGAGCCAGTGGTCGGGACGACGGTCTCGGTAACGATCGTGGCTGACGTCGCCGGGGCAGCTGGGAATGCTGATCCGGGCACTGCAGTTTCGCTCGGCGTCGCCGTCGACGGTATCCAGTCGAGCGGGGCAATTACTGGCACGGTGTCGTCCGGCGCCGACATCGAGGACGAAGAGGAATTCCGCGCGCGCGTTCTTGCTAAATATCAGCAAGCGCCGCAAGGCGGCGCGAGACCCGACTATGTTGAATGGGCCCTCGACGTCGCCGGCGTCACACGTGCGTGGTGCGCACCGAATGGGTTCGGCGCTGGTACCGTCGTTGTCTACATCATGCTGGATGATGCGCAGGCCTCGCATGGCGGCTTTCCGCAAGGCACAAACGGTGTCTCACAGAACGATCAGGGGCCCGGTGGTCTGCCACGCGCGACCCTCGCGGAGGGAGATCAGTTGGTTGTCGCGGACTACATCGTGTCACTCGAGCCGGTGACAGCGCTTGTATGGGTCTGTGCGCCGATACAAAACGTGCTGTCGTTTGCGCTGTCGGGCGCGTCCAGCTGGACCACGGCCACGCGAAACGCAGTGAAAGCACAGATCTCCGACGTATTTTTCCGCAACGGCGACCCTCGCGCCGGGACCATCAATCGCTCCGACATCGAATCGTCGATCGCGGCCGTGCCCGGCACGACCGGTTTTGTCATCGAGTCGATCACCGGTGTTATCGATGGCGCGACGACCGTGTATCCGGGGAATATCACCGGTAGCTTCGGATCGCTGCCGGTCCTCGGCACGGTCGACTTCGACTTCGTTTGACAACCCATGCCCGCACCGAACCTAACGGCCGCCGATTTTCTGGTGGCGCTTCAGGCATTGATGCCGCGCGGTCGCGTGTGGCCGCGTGACAGAGACGCAGTGCAGACACGGACGCTCGCCGGATGCGCTCCAACCTATGCGAGGCTGACAGCACGCGCCAACGAACTACTGGTCGATGGCTTCCCCGCCACAGCGTATGAACTGCTGCCGGAATGGGAGTCGTCGCTCGGATTACCTGACCCTTGCGCGGGCCCGGCGCCGACCATCCCTCAACGTCAGGCGCAGGTCGTGGCCCGCCTGGCAAACAGTGGTGGTCAGTCTGTCCAGTACTTCATCGAGTTTGCGGCGCAGCTCGGCTACACGATCAAGATCGAGCAGTTCATGCAGGCCCGCGCGGGACTTCTGAAAGCCGGTGATCCCTGCTACGGCCGTGACTGGAGCTTCGCCTGGAAGGTGAGTGCACCACCGACCACGATCGTGCGCGCAAAGGCCGGCTCAATGGCCGCCGGTGATCCCTTGGCCGCCTTCGGAAACGCAGTGCTCGAGTGCGAGATCCGCGCGCTAATGCCCGCGCACACGGTTGTCCTGTTCGCCTACGGGGACACGGGGGAACTGGACACGACGTTCATCCTCGACGAGTCGTCGCTCCTCTAACGAGTTCAACATGCCGCGAGATCCGCGGCAGTCATCTATCAGGCCCGCCTAGCGCGGGCTTTCGCATTTGCGCGTCTGTCCAGGCGCATGAGAGGCCACATGTTTCGAATCGATGACTCTACCGCTGTATCGGCTCTACCGGTGCCAGAGGCGGCCGGGGCCGAAGGCTACTTTACGGAAGGTAATCCGGCGACAGGGTCACCGGCCACGGATGTGCGAGCGTCGTGGCTGAACATGATCCAGGAGGAGCTGCGAGCGATCGTCGTGGCGGCCGGAGAGACGCCCAGCAAGACCGCCTACACGCAGGTTTTGCTTGCGCTGCAGAAGACATTCGCTCCGATCGTCGGCGCCGGGCGAAATGCATCGATGCTTGTAAATGGCGCGTCGGCAACCGGCACCTTTACCGCCGATGAGATCGTGCTGGCAACAGCCCTTGGAGCACAGAAATTCGTGCTGCCCAGCTTCAGCGAGACGATCAACCTCGCATCGACCGGCGCGGGCGGCATGGATACCGGTGCTGCGCCGGTCTCGGGGTTCGTGGCGCTATATGCGATTTATAACCCGTCTACCCAGGCCGCGGCGTTGCTCGCTACGGACGCATCGAGCGCAGTTCAACCGAACGTCTATGGCGGCGCGCACATGCCAAGCGGCTATACGGCGAGCGCGCTGATTTCCATATGGCCCACTGACGGAAGCGGACAACTGGCGCCGGGTTATCAGCGTGATCGGAAGGTGTATTTCAGTTCGGCGCAAGTGCTCAACACGTCGACCCAGCAAGCGTCGCTTACCTCATTCAGCATGGCGGCGGCAGTCCCAAAGAACGCAAAGGCCTGCGACGGAATCATCAACGCGACGTTTACTACCGCCGGCGCGGGCGTGAATGCCTCATTGGCCGCCACAGCGTCGGGGATTGGAAAGAAAGGTTTTTCTACTGTCGCCGCGGCGTCGGCGGGGCAAGAGAGCCAGTCTTTTGAGGACATGCCGATCATTGCGTCTCAAACGGGCTACTACGCGTTTATCACGACTTCTGGGTCGTCCACCCTGACCATTAGCGCAGAGGCATTTAGCTTCTGATTGGCTGAGCCATTCAGCTTCCAACGCTTCATTCAAGCGACCAGATAGACCCCAAAGCCATGAAGAAAATAATCTTTGCCGCGCTGGCCGTGGTGATGACGCTCGCCTTCTCGCCGGCATTTGCGCAATTCACCTCCGGGCAGGTCCTAACCGCGTCTCAGCTTAATGCCGCATTGGCAGCTCCCACAATCACCGGCGGCTCCATCGATGGAGCCCCGATTGGCGCAAGTGTCCCGGCAACAGGATCATTTACGACTCTCGTGACGAGTGGCAGCGCTACGCTCCATGGCGTCACGGCGCCGGCAACCGGCCAGTTCTACGCTGGCTCGGGCGCCAGCATCAGCCGCATTCAGGATCGGCTATTCGTGGGGCCCGCTGCGCTCAACAACGGCACGGCCGTAGCATCGCAGCCAGACTGGCTAACGCAGTACCAACTGGCGAAAGGCCGGACGTACGGATACATTCAGACGTCGCAGTTTGCCGTATTGAACGGCGCGGCGTCACAAGACTCGATGACCACTGCTGTCTTTGCCGCGCGGAATTTTGGGCGCACCGATGGTAATGGTCAGGCCATAGCAGTTACCGGTATGGGGGTGAATAACGCCACTTCCGGCGGCTCCAACAATCAGGCTTGGGCGGCCTATTTCGAGGCGTTTCGGGACACTGGCACCGCAGGCAACGGTGGGGCTTACGGCGCTGAAATCGACACGATGAATTTCGTTGGAGGTACTCAGCCCGTCACCGATCCGTATTCGCAATCTAGCGATCAGGTCGTCGGCCTTCAGATGGCTTCTGGTGGCGGTTTTCCGGGGACGCTATATCCGACGACTGTCGGCCTGAATTTCCAGAACAACAATTCCACATACGACAAAGGCATCGTTTTCGGATCGAATTCGATCACCGGTGCGAGCGGCACGTCGGGAACTGGAATCGCAATCGCGCTCGGCCGAGGGCATCAACTTCAATGGTACGGCGCGGCGGCGACGCCCACGTCGTCTATCACGGGGCAAGGCAGCACGTCGGCCGGCGGTGTGGGTCAAGTATTCGGCGACAGCCAAGTCCAGTGGCTAAATGCCTCAGGCATACCGCTTCTCAACGTCGAAGGGGTTTCGAACGCGACCAATTACATCCAGACCACGAATGCGACGTCTGGCAACGGTCCGATCCTGCAGGCCATAGGAGCGGACGCGAATGTGATGCTGAATCTGTCGGGGCAAGGAACAGGCGGTGTTCAGGTTACGTCCGCTGCCACGGGTTCGGCGGCACTCAGAGTGTCAGCCCCAAATAACACGGCAATGGGTGCCGCGATCTACTTGGCTGGAAACGGCTCTACGACGCCGAACAAGTTCATCCGCGCATTTAACGGTGTATTCCAGATTGCCAATAGCGCTAACAGCGCGACACCGATGTCGATGGATGATGCGGGCAATGTGACATTCACTGGTAGCGTCACTGGCACGGGCGGCTCGTTCACCACGCTTTCCGCTTCGAGCACCGTTTCGGGGAGCGGCTTCAGCAGCTACTTCGCTTCCCCGCCGGCAATCGGTGGCACCGCGGCTAATGCCGGCGCATTCACCACACTCTCGGCGTCGAGCACGGTCAGCGGGACCGGGTTCAGCACGTATTTGGCGTCGCCTCCGGCAATTGGCGGCACGGCGGCAGCTGCCGGGTCTTTTACGACGCTGTCAGCGAGCGGCAACGACGCGCTGACGTATGGAAATACGAGCGCGCAGTCCATCACCAGCAACTCTGCGACCACCGTCACCGGATGGACGAAAGTCTTTGATCGGCTCAATGCAAACTTCAACGCGTCGACCGGCATATTCACAGCCCCAGTAACAGGCTTCTACCACGTCGACGCCGGTCTCCTGTTTGCCTCCGGTACAGCCTCTGCGGTCAACGAGGCATTCGAGGTCCTGGTCGTTGGCAACGGCTCGACGCTGTGCACTGGACAGAGTCGGTCACAGCAGACTACCGCCAGCATTGGCTACGCTGCCACGACGAGTTGCCTTGTTTCCCTTGCGGCGGGTCAAACCATCGTCGTGCAGGCTTTCCAAAATTCTGGCAGTTCCGTAGCTCTGAGTTCGACGACGGGCGGCAACTATGTCTCTATCCACCGGGTGCCATGAGAGACAGCCTTATTGCAACGATTGCACGATCGGAGCTAACTGCTCAGCTTCCCGTTTGGCTTTTATCAGATAAAGCGCATCGGTAGGATGAGTGCAATCGGGCTGAAGCATCGATTGCCAATCGGGCAGCGAGAGAATGTAGTCGTATTGCGTAATAAGCGGGACGCCTTGCTGGTGTGCCACCGAGACCATTGCGTCTCGATATTGACCGAGCGAAGCATGCTTCGCGGCACACGATGGATTCGGCTCTTCGAGTACCGGCAGTTTTCCCGCGGATTTGACGTTTTGTACCCATTGAATCAGGGCCGCCGTGTAGTCTGCCAAGCTCAACTGGACAGAGTCGTTCGTCGCGTAATCACTCAAAATGATTTGCGCCGGTATCGAACCGACACGATTGGGAAATGGAGCCGGATATCCTTGGCCATATAGGGAGTTCGCGACGGTCGTGCCATTGACTGCGTTGTTAAGCGTCGTGACGGTCGGTCCGAACTTCTCCTGAAGAATCGTTTGGACCACTTTCGGCGGGCTATTCGTACTTTGCACCGGGACACCATTATTCATCCCGGTATAACCCCAGATCAGCGAGTCGCCCTCCATGTCAATTGCGACTGGAGCCACTTTCTTTACCTGGGCAGCTGGCGTGGGTCCGTCGGATCCACCACCTCCGCATCCAGTACATGCAATGACGAACACGCCGAGCAACGAGCAGACGGCTCCTTTCATCACTGCGCCTCGCCAGTTTGCGTGGGAGGAGTGAACTCCGCTCCGGCCCGGCGCATCCTTGCGTAGATACGCTCGAGCACTTCCTCGTCCAATTCGAGATGCGCCATGAGGGTGAACAGCATCTGCGCGCTCATTGGACGCGCGTCGCGCGGGTTCGTGTACTTGCGCCACTGCTGATCGCCGGCGAGCCAGCAAAGGTCCGCCATCTGCTTTCCGGTGCAGCCGAGCTCCTTCTTCAAGTCCGCAAGCTTTTGCGCGGGAGGGTGCTTGTAATGAATGGGCATAACCTGGCGCGCGAGGGGCGCGAAATGTGAGATTCATGATCGTCCTTTCGGGATAAGCGGGACTCGCGCATGCGTTTCCCTATGGGCGTGAAACTAGCCCTGAAAGGGCTGATTGTCAAGCAGATAGTTGCAGGCCGCCTACGGGCGGTTTTTTTTACACCCGCAGCACCGGCGCACAGGAGATCGAGCCGATGTCGGATTTCTGGAACGAGGGTGTGAAGTCGATCGTGACCGCCCTCGGCGGCATGGGCACCTTCTGGGTCGGTGGCCGAATGTGGCGGCAGATAGATCGACGTCGCCAGGCGGAAAGCGAGGGCGGAGCGGAGATTGTCAAGGCCGATGCGGCCGGTCAGGTCGAATCAATTGCCCGCTTCGAACGCCTGGCTACATTGGCCGAAGAGCGGGCGGCGCGGGCCGAGACGCGCGAGCTGCTTGCGGTGCAGCGCGCGGACCGCGCCGAAGAACTCATGCGTAACGCCGAGCGGCGCGCGGAGGAGTCAGAACGCCGAGCCCGCCACGCGGAAGCTGAGGTTCAGGAACTTAAGCGCCGAATCGAAAACCTCGAGCTGGCGCTTGGCAACCGGAGAGCAGCTGATGGCGCAGATTCGTGACTGGCGGTGGTGGGTCTTTGTCGCCTGCCTGATGGGTGGCTTCAGCGGCATGCTGGCCGCCGGCTATTTCCTCGGCCAGTGGGGAATGTCAGTCGAGCGCGCTGATTGGGCAGCAGAGCGCGCCTCATACCTCCGTAGCGTGCCAGTCGCTCGAGCGGAAGAGCGGGCCGCATGCATGCGCGAGTACACCGCCCAGATCGACGGCCTGAAGGCAACTGCGGCGGCGCGTGATGCGCTCGACAGGCAGACTGCCGCCGACGTCGCCGATATGAAGTCGCTGATGAAGACGACGAACGATCTTGCGGCCTACACGTTGCGCTTCCTTGGCGATCGGGCACGCGTGAACGATGCACAGAGCGCTGCAATGCTCAAGCAGGCGCGCGAGGCGGCCGCCGCCGCTACGGCTGCGCAGAAGACCACAGTGCAGGTCGAGCAGAAGGTGAACGTTGCGGCCGTGAAGGCTGACGAGGCGGCCAGCACCGCGAAGGCCGTCGACAAGAAGCTTGATACTGCGACGCACCCGCCACTTCCTGCAAAGCCTTGGGCCGGTAGCTACCGCTAAGGCATCCACTTCACCAGCGCGCGTTCTGCGCGCCGGGAGATTCAATGTCACCTGAAACGCTCGCTGCGGCGCTGCAGATTCCGCTCGCCCGTGCTTCCCTGTGGGCCGATCCTTTGTTGGCCGCCATGGCCCTCTACGCGATCGACTCTCCCGTGCGGCAAGCCGCCTTTCTGGCTCAGTGCGGCCATGAGAGCGGCCGCTTTATCTGGTTGCGAGAGTTGTGGGGCCCGACGGCCGAGCAGAAGCTTTACGAGCCGCCCTCGAGCAAGGCCCGCGAGCTCGGCAACACGCAGCCCGGCGACGGCTTTCGTTATCGGGGAGGCGGACTGATACAGAACACGGGGCGTTACAACTTCCGTGTGATCGGCCAAAAAATAGGCGTCGATCTCGAGGCCGACCCGGACCGCATCACGCAGCCGACCGTGGCCGCGCTCGCGGCGGCGCAGTTCTGGGTGGATCACAACCTGAACGCGTATGCCGACGCCGGATCGTTTCTCACGTTGAGCCGCGTCATCAACCTGGGCAATGCCAGCAGCAGCGCGATGCCCAATGGCATGGACGACCGCGTGCTGCTTTGGACGAGCTGCAGGAGCGCGCTGGGCATCACAGGTTGACACGTCTTTCACTTCGCCGCGATTCCGCGGCATCACCCCCTGGAGAGCAACTTGAATTCGAACCAACTGAAATTCGCCGCAGGCGTCCTGCTGTTCGGCGCATGGCTCGCGCTCGTGATCATGGGCAAGGCGCCGGCTGATCATCTCGTCGATGCGATCGCGCTCACTATCGCCGGCCTCGGGATCCATGGCGCCACGATCTCGACGCCCAGCGTTCCTATGGCCGGGTTGGTGGAGGGCGTCGCGCTCGCGCCAGCGGCGGCTCCGACTCCGGCGCCGACGCCAGTGGCGGCAAACGCACAGGTCGCGGCGGCCGCACAGCCGACCATACAGTGATCCGCCGCGCGGTCGCGCTGCTCGCCTGCGGCGCCATGTCCGGATGCGCATCGCTCTGGTATGCCGGCATGGCGCGGTACGAAATCGAGCCGATCACCGACGCCGCCGGCGCGGCGACGAGCTGCTGCGTGCTGAAGGTGTGGAACGGCAAGCAGATGGCGACCGTCGACGCGACGTTCGCGCGCACGGCAGCCGGCGATTACAGCATCTCGCTCCGGGAGACCGACGTTCAGGCCTTTCAGGGGCAAGCAACCGCCGCAGCTGCGGCATCAGACGTCGCAGCGGCCGCCGCCAGTGCGGCCGTTACGGCAATCAAAACCTTCAAGTAAGAGATCATTCCATGAAACGCAAATACATGCTGCTTGCGGCAGGCCTTCTGTCGGCCGTCGCGCTCGTCGGTTGCCAATCGATTCCAACCCAAACACCGGCTCAGATTGCGGCCAATATCTGCCCGGGCGTGCAGTCGGAGATCGACGTGCTAACGAAGTCAGGCGTCTTCACCGGCGGCGCGCAAGCAACGCTGACCAATCAGGTGCAGCCTGACGTCGACGCGGTCTGCGCGGCCGGCGCGACGGTGACGACGGTCAGCATTCAGAAGCTCGTTCAGGCGACGTTTCCTGTCGTTCTGACGGTGATTTCGAACTCGAATCTGACTGACCAGCAGAAGCTGCAGGCGACGGTCGCTGTCGGTGCGATCGTCACCGGCATCAATACCGCGCTTTCCCTGCGGCCGGTGACGGCGAACACAGCGCTGGGGCCGGATTCAATGAGCGCGGTACTCATCACGCCGGCGCCGCCGACGCCATCGTTCTCAGAGCCGCGCCGTCGCTTGCAGGAGATTGCGAGCGATGAGTAGGCAAATCCGCGTCGCGTTGAGCGGATCGGGCTTTCGCCTGGGAGCGCACCTCGGTGCGCTGCAGGCGATCGTCGATGCCGGGTATGAGGTCGTGGAGCTCGCCGGCACGTCTGGCGGCTCGATCGTCGCGGCCATGTTCGCCGGCGGCATGAAGCTTGCCGACATGCACGAGCTGTGCATGAGTCTCGATTGGTCACCCATGATGCGTTTTTCGCCATGGGCAGTCGTGCGCCATCAGGCGCTGTGCACTGGCAGGGCGCTCGAGGCGTTTCTCGAGCAGGGGACCGGCGGCCGCACTTTCGCCGATTCGCTGATCGACCTGAAGATCATCGCGGCCGACCTCCTGACCGAGCGCGAGTTTCTGTTCAGCCGCGCGACGACGCCGACGGTGCCGATCGCGGTCGCGGCGCGGGCGAGCGCGTCCATACCGATCGTGTTCCCGCCGGTTGCTTGTTCGGGGGCGCTGCTGGTCGACGGCGGCACGTGCGATAACGTGCCGGCGAGCGATCTGACGGTCGACGACGTGCCTCGGGTGGGAATTTGCCTGGTGTCGGACGACACGGCGCTGCGCCCGGGCAAGTATGGCTTGCGCACGCTCGCGCCGAGGATCATCGACCTGATGCTGGCGGCGAACGAGGCCGCCCACGTCGAGCTGGACACGAAGAACGGGGCAACCATCGTCAGGGTGCCGACCGGCTATGCCAGCTCGTTCGACCGGAACATGGCGCCGGCGGTGCGTCGTCGACTGTACGACGACGGATACGCGGCCGCCGAGGCAGCGATTGCGCGGCTCCAAATTTCCCAAGCGGCATAACCCGCACTTGAAGTAAGCTGTCCGCGCGGCGCGAACAGCCGGCGGTGCTCTGCCATTCCGGCGGCCGCCGGCGCTGCAAGCGAAGAACGACCCCGGTTCAATCTCCGCGCCAATTTCCGCATCCTTTCCGATCGAAGACCGGGTGTTCGCACACTCAGCGATCCTGGTCAAAGATCCAGACGGCTAAGTTCGTCAGGATCGCCCCCCATCGCTCGATACACATCGCGCACAAATTCCGCTCCGATCGCATCCCACTCTGGCGAGCCAAAGGCGACGTCCTCCGGATTCCGTTTTCCCTGTGCGCGACGCAACGCACGTACTGTCGACGTGACTGCCACTACTTCACTGAATAAAGGGTCAGTAGGCCCCATGCGGCGGCTTCTGTCCATGGCTATTTCCGACGAGTGACCGATACACTTTAGGTGATGCTACCCGGGAAGGGAACGTATGCAGCCTGCTAATAGCGTGTTTCCCGTGATGAAGCGGGGGGCGACGACGGGGACCCTTTCACTTTGCCTTGTTGAACAGTAGCGGACATAATGCGTGTTGGCCCACATCTCACCGCCGCGGCATGTCAGCGGCTCGAGGGGGACGCTGTGAAAGTGCTGGTTGTGGACGACTATGCAGAGGTGGCAGATTCGCTTGCCGAACTTCTTCGGGCGTACGGTCACGAAGTAGAGACCGCTTATTCAGGATGCGCTGCTGTCGCTGAGGGGGAGAGCTGGGTGCCTGACCTGATATTGATGGACGTTCGATTGGGAGGGGAGGATGGCTGCAAGGTATGTAAAACGATGCGATCGAAGCCGGCACTATCAAGCTGCCGTATCGTCGCAATGTCCGGTTGGGAAGACGACGAGTCTGGCGAGTGGGACCGCGTGTTCGACGGAGTCCTGAAGAAACCGATCAGGCTCGAAGTGTTGGAAAACGTCCTGAGCGGCGAAAACGTACCTCGCGCCAGTCATTAGCACTTACTTGGCGGCCAGTTCCCGCTCGCAGGCGGCATAGATGCTGCGAACAATCGGGGAATCGTAGTCGAGCCGCCAACCGTCCGCAAACAGTTCTGCGAGCTTGGCTTCGTCCGCGAGATGCGGCGGCGCGCCGAAGTCCATTGCCACCATTTCAGACTGCATTTTGAGCTGTATGCGCTCGAGCCAGTCAGCACGTGATCCGGTGGCGTTCAGCCACATATTTAGCGATTCAATGAAGTGGTCGGTACGTAACCATTCGCCCGTACGCGCGCGCGCAATCAGTTGCGCTACGACGAGGTAGCAGAGCAGTTCGCATTGATGGTGTGACTTGAAGACCATCCGAGTATCGTCGTTGAATGGCAAAACGCGGCGTTTCAATGTTCGAACAAACGGCCGACCGCTGGAGCGCTGAGTCACAGCGGGCCTGAGTATGCCTAGCATGCTCTATGCCCATTGCGTCGCCTTCGGCTCGTCATCCGCTCCGGTAGCACGCACCCAGTGAACGCAGCCTTGTTTCGGTTGCGCATTGATCTGCTCACGATCGCCATACATGCATGAAACGATAGATCCGCCCGCGCGGAACTCCGCAAAGTGCTCGCACCCAACGCAGGGGCGCGGATTTCCGTATGGGTTGAAGTGAGGCATAGCGCGTTACCTGTATGGATATACAGTATACCGCGTGGAAAAGTGGGATGACGACGTTAGTAGTCGCTCTGTAGCCTATTCGGGCACATCTTCACCGCACTTCGAAGCAACGTAGGCGCGCGTGGCGGCGCATCGAGCCCCTCCGACCTGTTCAAAACCCTGCGTAAGTGCTTGATTTGTTTACGACGCGTATGGACGTTTTGGCAAGTTAAAAACACCCATGAAATCGCGGCTAAGTCGATGAAAGGAAAAGAAAAATCATCGCTCCTTGGGATGTACCGCTTCGACACGCATCGCCAGATCGTCATGCTGCGCGGGCAGCCGGTCGCATTGTCGGGCACTCAGTACCGGCTGGCTTCGCTGTTCTTCTCCAACATCGGCCGCGTGATGTCGCGCGATCACATCTTCGCGATGGTGTGGGGCCGCGAATTCCGCGAGTTCACCCGCACCATCGACAGCCATGTGTCGCGGCTGCGGCTCTTGCTCGAAATCGAGCCGCAAAACGAGTTTCGTCTGCAGCCGGTGTACAAGAGCGGCTACCGGCTGCTGCATTTGCGTCACGATTCCCTGCACGCGCAGCAGCAGGCGGCCTGAAGCGCCGGCCAACCCGGCGCAGCTTCAAGCCCGGGGCAATTGCGGCCGCGTTTCGAGCGACCTGCGGATCAACGCCTCCACCGCCGCGCGCTCCTCGCCCACGAGCGGCAGGCGCGGCGGGCGCACCGGCTCCGTGCCGAGTCCCACCATCGCTTCGGCGAGCTTGATGTTCTGAACCAGCTTGGGCGAGACGTCGAGCGCGAGCAACGGCGCAAACCAGCGATAAATCGCCCGCGCTTCTTCCAGCCGTCCCGCTTTCAGCAATTTGTAGATCGCCACGGTTTCATGCGGAAATGCGCAGACGAGGCCGGCCACCCAGCCATGCGCGCCCATCAGGATGGCTTCCATCGCGAGATTGTCGACGCCGCACAGAATCGCGAAGCGATCGCCGACCGCGTTGATCAGATCGGTCACGCGCCGCACGTCGCCGCACGATTCCTTGATCGCCACGATCTTCGGCTCGTCCGCGATCTCGGCGAACATCTCGGGCGTCATGTCGACGCCGTACGCCAACGGATTGTTGTAGATCATCAGCGGCAACGCGCTCGCGTCGGCGACGCTGCGAAAATGCTGGAGCGTTTCGCGCCGGTCCGACAGGTAGCGCAAGCCCGGCAGCACCATATAGCCGGCAGCGCCGTGGCGACTGCCGGCTTCGGCCTGGCGGCACGCGTCGAGCGTACTGTTTTCCGCGATCGTCAGCAGCACCGGCACCCGGCCGCGCGACGCCTCCACGGCGACGTCGAGCACTTGCAGCTTTTCGTCGAGCGAGAGTGTCGAGGCTTCGCCGAGCGATCCGCATACGATGATGCCGTCCACGCCCGCGTCGATCTGCGCTTCGATATTCTTGCCGGTCCATGCACGGTCTATGCTGAAATCCGCGTTGAACTTGGTGGTGACCGCCGGCAATACGCCTTCCCAGATATGCGCCACGACTGCTCTCCTGAATGTGATGAGTCCAAGCGCAGTGTATGCAGCGAAAACGCCGCCGTCTTGCGCGAATCGCGCGCGGCGGGTGACGATTTCGGCACAATCGCTGTTGCGTGGATGGTGCTACCGTCGGCCGCGGCTGTTGGTGCCGAGCTTCGGGAAACCCGCTCGGAACCCGCTGCGAACCTGCTGCAAGCCCGCGACGTAGGGCACTGTCTTTCTGCTGTCACACGCTGGATTGCAGCTTCGCTGCCCGGCTCGCACGAGCAACATCTTCAACGCTCTGACGCGAGTTGCCTTCAGCGCCGAAAAGAGCATTGCTTTTACTTAGGCAACACGCCGCGCGGCAACCGGCCGTCTATGCCGAAATCGTCACAAACCACGCGCAGGCGCAACAAGACTCGCCCGCGTGCAGTTCCTACCATGAGCGTCATGAAAACGCTCAATATCATCGACTCCCACACCGGCGGTGAGCCGACCCGCCTCGTCGTGTCGGGCGGCCCGGACCTCGGCGGCGGCACGCTCGCGCAACGGCTGGAGGTTTTCCGCACCCAGTTCGACGAGTGGCGCGCCGGCATCGTCACCGAACCGCGCGGCTCGGACGTGGTGGTCGGCGCGCTGCTCTGCGAGCCCGACGATCCGTCCTGCGCGGCCGGCGTGATCTTTTTCAACAACGTCGGCTATCTCGCCATGTGCGGGCACGGCACGATCGGCCTCGTGGTGTCGCTCGCGCACATGGGGCGGATCGCCCCGGGGCGTCATCGGATCGAGACGCCCGTCGGTGTGGTGGAAGCGACGCTGAACGAAGATGGCAGCGTGGCCGTGCGCAACGTGCCCGCGTACCGTTACCGCAAGGATGTCGAAGTGGACGTGCCCGGTCATGGCGTGCTGACGGGCGATATCGGCTGGGGCGGCAACTGGTTCTTTCTCGTCGCGGAACATGGCCATGCGCTCGAGGCCGCGCGCATTCCCGAGCTGACGACCTTTAGCGCCGCGATCCGCGACGCGCTCATCGAGCAGCGCATTACCGGCGCGGATGGCGCGCTGATCGACCATATCGAACTCTTCGCGCCTGGCTCGCGCGAGGGCGTGGACAGCCGCAGTTTCGTCCTCTGTCCGGGCAACGCGTACGACCGCTCGCCGTGCGGCACGGGCACCAGCGCGAAGGTGGCATGCCTCGCCGCGGACGGCAAGCTCGCCGAAGGCGCGCTGTGGCGGCAGGAGAGCATTATCGGCAGCGTTTTCGAGGCAAGCTACCGGCAGGCGGGCGACGGCGTCCGCGTGATTCCGACCATTACCGGGCATGCGCATATCACGGCGGAAGGGCGCCTGTGCTTCGACGAGCGCGATCCGTTCGCATGGGGCATCCGCACCGCATGACCGCCGATGCGTTGATTGTCGGCGCGGGCATTGTGGGTGCGGCATGCGCGGCCGAACTCGCCGGGCTCGGCATGCGTGTCGAGGTGCTCGATGCGCAAGGTATCGGCGGCGGCGCGACGGCGGCCGGCATGGGCCATATTGTCGTGATGAACGACTCGCCGGCAGAACTGGCGCTCTCGCATTATTCGCGCGAACTCTGGTTGCAACTCGCGCCGCAGTTACGCGCGCGCGATGCGTTCGCGCGCTGCGGCACGCTGTGGCTCGCCGCGGACGAAGAAGAATGGCAAGCCGCCTGCGCCATGCATGCCGCCTACCAGGCGCACGGCGTCGCGGTGCAACTACTCGATGCGCCCGCGCTACGCGAAGCGGAGCCGGCGGTGGCCGCTTCGCTCGTCGGCGGCTTGCGCATCGAGCATGACAGTATCGTCTACGCGCCCACCGCGGCCGAGTGGCTGCTGACGCGCTCGCCGGCCGCCGCCAATATCAGCGTGCGATCCGGCGCGGCAGTCGTTCGTGTCGATGCGAGCAGCGCGACGCTCGCCAACGGCGAACGGCGCAGCGCGGCGCATGTGATCGTCGCGAACGGCATGGGCGCTCGGGAACTGATTGCGGCGTTGCCGCTGCAACCGAAGAAGGGCCACTTGCTTATCACCGACCGCTATCCCGAACTGATACATCATCAACTGCTCGAGCTTGGGTACATCAAGAGCGCGCACCATGCGAGCGGCACTTCCGTCGCGTTCAATGCGCAGCCGCGCCCCACGGGGCAAGTGCTGGTGGGCTCGTCGCGTCAATTCGATACCACCGACCCGGCCGTCGAGATGCCCGTGCTCGCGCGCATGCTGCAGCGCGCGGCGCACTATCTGCCGATGTTGCCGCAACTGCACGGCATACGCGCGTGGACCGGCTTTCGCGCGGCTTCGCCGGATGGCTTGCCGCTGATCGGCGCGGCCGGCGAATGTGCGCCCGGCGTGTGGCTCGCCGTCGGTCATGAAGGTTTGGGCGTGACGACTTCGCTCGCGACGGCAAAGCTGCTTGCCGCGCAAATCGTCGGCAGTGCAGCGGCCATTGCTGTCGAGCCTTATCTGCCGGGCCGGTTCATGCACGAGGTGACGCATGAGTGAGAGCGGCGCGGCGCGCGTCCGTCTGAGCGTGGACGGCGTGGCGATCGAGGTGGACGCAGGAACGACGGTGGCTGCGGCTCTGAATCTGGCCGGCGCCTGCAGCGGCACACGCGTGTCCGTGCGCGGCGAGCCGCGTGCCGCGTTCTGCGGCATGGGCATTTGTCAGGAATGCCGCGTCACGATAGACGGCCGCGCGCATGTGCTGGCGTGCCAGACGCTGTGCCGCAATGGCCAGACGGTACGCACGCAGAAGGCGGACGCGCGATGAGACGCGGATCGGGCAGTGCTTCGACGCGGGCTGGCCAACGGTGCTTCGCCTCGCTACCTGCAACGCACGCGAGTCTGATGCTTGATTGCTGCCGCTACCAACGCGCCCTCGGCGATTGCGCGCGACTACACCTCATGCACGAAGTCAAGGCGGACCCAACGTGAGCCAGCATTTCGACGTCATCGTAGTGGGCGCGGGCCCGGCGGGCCTCCACGCCGCGCTCGCGGCGGCGCGCGAAGGCGCGACGGTGGCCTTGCTCGACGACAACCCGCACGCCGGCGGCCAGATCTGGCGTCAAGGCCCCGGCGGCTCGCAGCCGGCGCCGCTGCACACGTTGCTGGCCGAGCTACACCGTTGCCGCAACGTCATTCACTTTGCCGCGGCCCGCGTCGTCGCGCCGCTTGCCGCGCATGAGCTTCTGATCGAATCCGCGGAACTGGGCGGCGTATGCATGAGCTACGGGCGCCTGATTCTCGCGACCGGCGCGCGCGAGCGCCTGCTGCCGTTCGCCGGCTGGACCTTGCCGGGCGTGACCGGCGCGGGCGGGCTTCAGGCGTTGATCAAGGGCGGCATGCCAGTGCGCGGCGAGCGCGTCGTGATTGCCGGCAGCGGTCCGTTGCTGATCGCCGCATTGGCAACCGCGCGCGCGGCCGGCGCGCGGGTGCTGGCGGTAGTCGAGCAAGCCTCGGCTGCGCGAGTCGCGCGTTTCGGAGTGTCGTTGCTGAGCGAACCGTCCAGGTTGCGGCAGGCCCTCGGCATGACGCGCGGCTTTGTTGGCGTGCCCTACTGGAGCGGCAGTATGGTCGAGGCGGCGCGCGGCGACGGCCGGGTTCAGCAGGTCACGATACGGCGCGGCGAGCGCCGCGTGACGCTCGATTGCGAGCGCGTCGCGTGCGGCTTCGGGCTTGTGCCGAACATCGCGCTTGCGCAAGCGCTCGGCTGTGCGATTGACGAAGCGGGCGGCATTGTCGTCGATGACGCGCAGCGCACCTCCGTCGACGGCATCTTCGCGGCCGGAGAGTGCACCGGCGTGGGCGGCGCGGAACTGGCAGCGGTCGAAGGCGAATTGGCGGGCCTGGCGGCACGCGGCGCAACGCTGAATTGCAGCGCGCTGCACGCCCGACGAGCGCGCTGGCGCCGCTTCGCGGCACGCGTCGAGACGGCCTTCGCTTTGCAGCCCGCCGCCCGCACGCCGCCCGCCGACGACACGCTGTTATGCCGCTGCGAGGACGTGAGCGTCGGTGAAGTACGTGGCTTCGACAACTGGCGCGATGCCAAGCTGCATACGCGCTGCGGCATGGGCGCCTGCCAGGGGAAGGTGTGCGCAATCGCTGCGAACGTGTACTTCGGCTGGGCGGGCGCGGCGCCGCGTCCGCCGTTCAGTCCCGCGCGAATCGGCACGCTGATGGCGGCAGGCGAGTCGGCGCCGGGGGAGGGTTGACGCGTGTTGACCAACGCTCGCGTGCGCTCGCGTTCGCATATTGGCGGCGAATGCGCAGCTTTATAATCGACGGCGCACGCAGCGCGAATCACTTCGCAACACAGCGAGGCGCCGCCGCACGCAGCGCCTGGCGCAGGCTCACATGGACGGCTCGGAACCACGGACCCGCACGATGAACACGCTGGCTCGGCAGTTTTCACCTGAGGAAACAACGTTGTCCGGCATGCTGTCGCATTTCAGGCAGCTCGAGCCGGTATTCGACGCGCTGCCCGACGTCGTGTTCTTCGTGAAGGATGCCGACGCGCGCTACGCGCTGGTGAACCGCACGCTAGCTTCGCGCTGCGGCTTCAAGGAGAAGGCGGCGCTTCTCGGCAAGACGGCCGAGGACGTGTTCCCGCGCCGCTTTGGGCGCATTTATACGGCGCAGGACGAAGGCGTGATTCACGTCGGCAA
Organism: Paraburkholderia phenoliruptrix; assembly: GCF_019511605.1. GTDB lineage: Bacteria > Pseudomonadota > Gammaproteobacteria > Burkholderiales > Burkholderiaceae > Paraburkholderia > Paraburkholderia phenoliruptrix_A. Next base: position 183,819 of record NZ_JAEUAV010000002.1, read on the forward strand.
TCAGATGATCGACCAGCTGGAGCTGCACCTGTATCCGGGACGGCAGCCGGGCTGGTGCCTGACGAGCAAGCAGCCGCTGCGCGACGCGGCGGGCAAGGTAATAGGTCTTGCCGGCATCTCCCGCGATCTGAGAGCGGACGAAAGCAGCCATCCCGCTTACAGCAGGCTCGCCGCGGTGGTGCAGTTCATCCAGGAAAACTACGTGCAGCCGTTGAACCTGAAGCAACTGGCCGTGATGGCGGACATGTCCGTTGCGCAACTGGAGCGCTATTTTCACAAGGTGTTTCATCTGACGCCGCGCCAGGTGCTGCTGAAAACGCGGCTCGATGCCGCCACCGCGCTGCTGCTTTCGCACGACAAAGTCACCGACGTCGCCGCGCTGTGCGGCTACACCGATCACAGCGCCTTCACGCGGCAATTCAAGGCGACGGTCGGCGTCACGCCGACCGAATACCGGATGCTGCTGCACGGCACGTCGACCAATTGATATCCGGCTAATGGCTCGCCGCAAGCATCACTATTACGTGTACGTCGTCGCGCTCGACGACCAGGTGTGGAACGAGGCGCGCTTTCGCCGCGCGAATCCGGATTACCGGTTCGACAAACCTTGTGTGTATGTGGGCATGACCGGGCTCGATCCCGATCTGCGCTTCGACCGGCATAAGGCCGGCATTCAGGCGAATCGCTACGTGCGCGACTACGGCTTGCGTCTCGTGCCGGAGTTGTATGAGGTGTTCAATCCCATGCCGTATCGCGGCGCGCAGGACATGGAAGTGGAGTTGGCGATTGGACTACGCGAAGCGGGTTACGGCGTCTGGCAGGCTTGAGCGTGCGTTATTTGACGCCCAGTCCGCGCAACACTGCGTTGCCTTCCGGCGTGAGGCGGATGCGCGAGCCGCCAGCTTCGTTCGAAATGGTCTCGATCAAACCGGCTTCGTGCAGTTGCGGAATCTCGGGTTTGGCGGATGCGTCGATCGGCGCGTGCAGAAGCAGCAGCAGCGTCGCCAGTTCGTGATGGCTCAGCAGGCGGCGCAGGATGGTTGGGCGACGCGCCGGCGCAGCGGTCTCGTTGGTGTTCTGTTCGGGCTGGTTCATGTGCGTACCTCGTGCGGTATTGTCCGAGGCATGATGGGGACGAAGTCTTAAACGATTCTTAAGCGGCATTGTCCTGTAACACCGTGACATGAAGATGGCAGCGGCGCGGCTTACCAACCCTTGACGGACAGCTTCCGGCGGCGTCTGGCCGGCTTACGGCGCGCAGGTTTTCGCGGCCGTTTCGATCCACAGATTGTTGACATGGCGCTTGCCCGCGTAGAAGCGGTAAGTGGTCGCACCATTGTCGCTGCGCACCTTGATGACGTTCGAATCGCCGAAGTCGAGCATCTGGCCCTGCGGGATCGACGTGGATTTGAACGCGGCGTTGTGGTTGGAGGCCAGTTGCGTGAGGCAGGCGACGACGTCGTTGACTGAGCGCTGCGTCGTGGTGTCCGTGACCGGCTCGCCGGCGTCCGGGTTCTTCTGAAAGTATGCGCAAGCGCTGAGAAAGAGGGGAACTGACAGGACTACGGCAAACTTCTTCATATCTCTCCTGGCGTTTGATTCGGCGGGCGGTGGATGCGGTTGAGCCCGAGGGACCGCGAGCGCGTCATGGCGCGACTGCCCTCGCCGCTGCGGTGGCGATAGAGCGGGCGACATCGCCGCGCGGCGCGCACCGCGGATCACGCGTCATTATATCGGGCGAGGGCGCGCCTCCAGCCGGTGGCGCATGGCGCGTGCCTGATCGGCCCGGGCGGGCCGCCGATTCGCGCTGTTGATTGCTGTCGCTTGTCTCGGGCCCTTATCTCCCCCTTACCTCCGCCCCTTACCTCCGCCGCTGCGCCTGCGCCGCGAGCCGCACCGCCGCGTTGCCCGCGCCATAGCCGTCATAGCCGCCGCGCCGCTCGACGATCTCCATGAAAAAGCGCTGATCCAGCTGCTCTGTATACGCGTGGAAAAATTCGCCGCCGCGCTCATCGCGGTCATACAGGATGTTGTGCTCCCTGAGCGCTTCGAGCATGTCGTCCGGCAACGCGTAACGCGCAGCAAGATCATCGTAGTAATTGCGCGGGATGCGCAGCACCGGCAGGCCGTCGGCAGCAAATTGAGCAACTGCGCCGAAAATGTCGCCAGTGCTGAACGCCACATGGTTCAGACCGGAGCCGTGATAGGTGTGCAGCGCCTCGGCGACCGCCGTGTGGTGGTCCACGGATGCATTCAGCACCACGCGCACCGAACCGTCGCGACTGCGCAACGCGCGGCTGCGCACGAGGCCATACGGATCGGGCACGAGCACGCCGGGCTCCGCCTGAAAACCGAACGCGGTGCGCAAAAACAGCACCCACGTATCCAGCGAATTGGCCGGCACCGCAAGGCATACGTGATCGATGCGGCTGAGCGGCCCGACTTCCGCGGGACCGTTGACGTCCGTCAGCACGAAATCCGCCTCGAACAGCGTGGGCTGGTCGGGCGTTTCGTCGACGAAATAGTTGAGGCTGCCGTCCGGCGCCTGCACGGCGGGCACCACGCGTTCGTTAGGGCCGACCTGACCGGAGAACGGCGCATAGCCGAAGCCGGCGGCGCGCTGGAATGCCTGCCGCGCGTCGTCCACGCGAAACGCCGACGCGCACAGCGACAAACCGTGTTGCTGGAAGAACGCATTGGCGAACGAGTCGGGCTCGGCGTTCAGCACGATCGAAGCGGCGCCGTGCTGATACAGCGTCACATCTTTCGAGCGATGCTGGCCTGCCTGGCGAAAGCGCAGCTTGCCGAGCCAGTCGGCCAGATGCGCGCGCGTGGTGTGATCCACCGCAAATTCGAGGAACTGATAGCCGACGTGCGCGGGGGCTGCCGGCGACTCGTAAAGCTCGCCTACCGTTTCGCGCCTGCTTTCCAGCAACGCGCGCGTCTGCTCTTCGAGAAACAGCAGGGAGCGATGCCCGTCGGCGGCGGTGATCGTGGTTGGCGCCGCGCGAAAACCGTCGTTGAAAATTTCCAGCGAAAGCGGGCCCTTGTAGCCCGCTTTGACGACCTGAGCCGTGAAGTTCGCCACGTCGAAATCGCCCTGGCCCGGAAAGCAGCGGTAATGGCGGCTCCATTCCAGCACATCCATTGCAAGCCTGGGCGCGTCGGCGATCTGAACGAACGCAATGCGCTCGCCCGGAATGTCGGCGATACCTTCGACGCCGTCGTTAAGCGACAGCGTGTGAAAACTGTCGAGCACGAGTCCGAGGTGAGGGTGATTCACCGCGTTCACCAGCTTCCACGCATGCCGGTAAGTCTTGACATGCCTGCCCCATGCAAGCGCCTCGTACCCGGCGATCACGCCGGCCGCCTCGGCCGCCTGCGCGAGCGCGCCGAGCTGGTCGGTCATCAGCGCGTCGTCGCAAATGGTGTCCGGCGACACGTTGCTGCACACCAGAATGCGATCTGTACCCAGTTCGTGCATCACGTCGAATTTGCGTTTCGCCCGGTCGAGATTGCGTGCGAGGCGCTCGGCGCTCACGCCGTCAAAGTCGCGAAACGGCTGGAACAGCATGATTTTCAGGCCGAGGTCTTCGGCAATGCGCCGCACGTCGGCGGGCGAACCGTCGAAATACAGCAGATCGTTCTCGAAGATCTCGACGCCCTCGAAACCGGCCGCCTGGATCGCGGTCAGCTTCTCGACGAGGGTGCCGCTGATCGACACGGTGGCAATGGAACGTTGCATGAACAGCTCCTGCAAAAACAGTCGGACGGCCGCGGGGCAGTGCGCACGGCCGCGATGCGCCGGCCCTCCCGCAGCCATGTTGCAATGCGCAAAATGGCCTAGTTCGTTACCTCAGCAGCAAAGCGTGGGCCACCATCACACACAATAAGCGCATTTTTCCGACAGCATATACAAACTAACTAGATGGTACAAATTCGGATAAACCCCGAATGACGCACGCGGCTCATGAGCGCACACTGCGCCTATGTTGAGAGGCGTTGCGGGTCGGTGGCCGTGCGCTTCGTGTTTCACATGTTCCACTTTTGCAGCTACGGTGCAGGGGAGAGGAGTAAATGCTGTGCTTGAGAACGCAGTGGTGCGCTCAGGCGCGAACTCCACATCCACCGCTCGCGCTGCCTTCGGTCTCAGGAAACCATCATGAGCTTCGCGTCAGTACTGGTCCTCAACGGACCGAACCTCAACCTGCTCGGCACACGCGAGCCGGCCATCTACGGCTCCGAGACGCTGGACGACGTCGCCCGGCTGTGCCGCGACGCAGGCGAGCGCCTCGATCTGTCGGTCGATTTCTGTCAGTCGAATGCCGAGCACCAGTTGATCGACTGGCTGCATGCGGCGCGCACGAAGGTCGACGGCATCGTGATCAATCCCGCCGCTTACACTCATACGTCGGTCGCGATTGCCGACGCGCTCACAGCAATCGAGAAGCCCGTCATCGAAGTGCATATTTCAAACGTGCATCGGCGCGAGGCCTTCCGGCATCACTCGTATGTGTCCGCGGTGGCGGACGCGATCATTGTTGGTTGCGGTACTCAAGGCTATGTGCTCGCGCTCGAGCGAATGGCCACCATACTCAGGAATAGGGCGGCAAAATGAACACAAACGCGAACCCGCAAGCCACCGCGGACTCGTATCTGGTCGGTTTGATCGGCGCAGGCATCGGCGGCTCGCTGAGCCCCGCAATGCACGAAGAAGAAGGCAGCCGGCTCGGCCTGCATTACGTGTACCGCCGCATCGATCTGGAGGCGCTGAAACTCGACGTCGCAGCGCTGCCCGACCTGCTGCTTGCCGCGGAGCGCATGGGCTTCAACGGTCTGAACATCACGTATCCGTGCAAGCAGGCGGTCATTCCTCTACTCGACGAATTGTCCGACGACGCGCGCGCTCTCGGTGCCGTCAACACCGTGCTTTTCAAGGACGGCAAGCGCATCGGCCACAACACGGACTGGTCCGGCTTCGCCCGCGCTTTTCAACGCGGCTTGCCCGACGTGTCGCTCGAACGCGTGGTGCAACTGGGCGCGGGCGGCGCAGGCGCGGCGGTCGCGCATGCGGCCCTCACTATGGGTGCGCAAACGCTGACCCTGTTCGACGTCGACGCAAGCCGTGCCGCATCGCTTGCAGCGGAGTTGCAAAAGCGCTTTGCGGACCGCACCGTGACAGCCGGCGAATCGTCCGACGCAGCGCTTGGCGAAACCCTGGCCGCCGCCAACGGGCTGATTCACGCGACGCCCACGGGCATGGCCAAACTGCCTGGACTGCCGCTGCCCGCCGAACTGCTGCATCGCGACCTGTGGGTCGCGGACATCGTCTATTTCCCGATTCGCACCGCGTTGTTGCAGGCGGCCGAAGCACTCGGCTGCCGCACGCTGACGGGCGGCGGGATGGCGGTGTATCAGGCAGTCGACGCGATGCGCATTTTCACGGGACGGGAACCCGATGCCGAGCGCGTCTACGCCCATTTTCAGTCGTTGCTGGAACGCTAACCGGTTGCGCACGCCGGTAAATGACGGATACCTAATCAGTTAGAGGAGACAAGAACCCATGCCGCAACCCAGCCACTCCAGCCCGGCCGACCCGACGCGTCAGGTCGGCGCGCCTGCCACCGCGAACACCAGTACGGCGCGCCGTTCGAACGCGCGTTATCAGATACTTGGTCTGCTCGCCGTCGGCACCATGATCAACTATCTGGACCGTACGGTGCTCGGCATTGCCGCACCGCAATTGACCAAAGAACTCGGCATTAACGCCGCGATGATGGGCCTGCTGTTCTCGGTATTCTCGTGGAGCTACGTTGCTTCGCAAATTCCCGGCGGCCTTTTTCTCGACCGTTTCGGCAGCAAGCTGACGTATTTCCTGTCGATGACGTTCTGGTCGCTTTGCACGCTCGCGCAAGGGCTGGTGCACGGCATTGCGGGACTTTTCGTGTTCCGTCTTGGTCTGGGTGTTTCAGAGGCTCCGTGCTTTCCGACCAATAGCCGCGTCGTGGCCACGTGGTTCCCGCAAAGCGAACGCGCGATGGCGACAGGCACCTACACTGTCGGCGAATACATTGGGCTCGCGTTTTTCAGCCCGTTTCTCTTCATGCTGATGGGCGCCTTCGGCTGGCGCTCGCTGTTCTACGTGGTGGGCGGCGTGGGCATCGTGTTCGGCGGCATCTGGTGGCTGATGTATCGCGAACCGCGCGATCATCCGTCGGCGAATCAGGCTGAACTCGACTATATCGAAGCAGGCGGCGGTCTCACGCAGCGGCACCGCGCCGCCGCAAGCACCGAGGCGGCGCCCGCGAAGAGCGGTTTCGAGTGGCGCACCATTGGCCGCCTGCTCAAGCATCGTCAACTGACGGGCATCTGCCTCGGCCAGTTCGCCGGCAACTCGACGCTCGTGTTCTTTCTCACGTGGTTCCCGACCTACCTCGCCACCGAGCGTCACATGGGCTGGCTGAAGATCGGCTTCTTCGCGATCATGCCGTTCATCGCGGCGTCGGTAGGTGTGATGTTCGGCGGCCTCTTTTCCGACTGGCTGCTGCGTCGCGGCAAGTCGGCAAACGTCGCGCGCAAGCTGCCGATCATCGCTGGTTTGCTGCTCGCCTCGACAATCATTCTCGCCAATTACGTAGAGAGCAATGTCGCGGTGATCGCGATTCTCTCCGTGGCGTTTTTTGCGCAGGGCATGGCTGCGCTCGGCTGGACGCTGGTGTCGGACATTGCGCCTGAAGGTCTGCTCGGCGTGACCGGCGGCATCTTCAACTTCGCGGCAAACCTGGCAGGTATTGTCACGCCGCTCGTAGTCGGTTTCATTGTCGCCGCCACGGGATCGTTTGTCGGTGCGCTGGTGTTTATCGGCGTCGTGGCGCTGATTGGCGCGCTGTCGTACATCTTCGTTGTCGGCGACATCAAGCGGATCGTGCTGGTGGACTAAGCGCTGTTAAGAGCTACGCGCAAGCCGGAGCAGAAGTGCAATAACAAACGGGACGGGGCGCAGGCCACGTCCCGTTTTGCATTGCGATCCAACGGCAGTGACTTGGCTCAGTCTTCCTTGCGCACGAAACGCAAGACAGCATCCACGATCATCGCGCGATGACGCGCGCGCAATCGCGGATGCGACGGGTCGCGCCCAAACGCCGTGCCGAACGTATGACGATTGCCCACGCGATGAAAGCACAGTGAGCTGATTAGCAGATGCAGGTCGATCGCGTCGACGTCGCTGCGAAACTGGCCCGCTGCCACGCCGCGCGCAAGCAGATCTTCGATTGTGTGAATGACGGTGACGTTGCGGCCTTTGAAACTCTTCACCTGCTCGACATACTTTGCGCCGTTGATGTTCTCGATCGTCACGAGGCGCACGAAGTCGCGCTGGCGGTCGTGATAGTCGAACGTGAATTCGACGAGCGCGCGCATGCCTTCCACCGGGTCGAGTTCGCTCACATGCAGATCCTGCTCGAGCGCGCGAATGTCGCCATACACCTTCTCGAGCACCGCCTGATACAGGCCCTCCTTGCTGCCGAAGTAGTAGTACAGCATGCGCTTGGTGGTGTTGGTGCGCTCCGCGATGGCGTCGACGCGCGCACCGGTGAGTCCCATCGCGGAGAATTCCTGCGTGGCGACATCCAGAATGTTGCGCTTGGTCTGCTCGGGGTCGTACTTGCGGCGGGCGTCGGTACGTTTGGCCTCGCTGCGTCGCGCGTCCTTGGGCGGCGCGTCGGACGCAATGCCGTTGGTATCGGATTCGGCTGCCTTGCTTCCCTTTTTCATTGTGTATTCGAGCTGTTCGAGCGGCGATGACGGCGCATTCTAGCATGCGCGAAACAGGCTTCCGCGCGCGCTCTGGCGCGTTTCGGCGCGTTTCCGCGCATTAGGCACTGCGCTGATCTCTGTCACGATGCGGACAACCGCGGCATGTTCGCACGCCGATTTCAAACGGTATGGCGAGCCCGCCGACGACGTGCGGCCAACGCATCGCGCGTTTGCATCGCGGTGTAGGTCAACTGCGCGGCGGCGAGTCCGAGCGCGCCGTATGCAGGTGTGAGCCCGAATGCGGCGAACCCCTCGGGCACCGGGCGCTCGCCCGCAATGGCCGCGGCCAGCAATTCGCCCGCGACGGTGGTCGGCGCCATGCCATGCCCGCCGAAGCCGACGGCATGCCACACGCCGTCCACGCTGCGGCCTATTTGCGGCATCTTGTGGCGCGCGTAGCTCATCAGGCCGCCCCACGCGTAATCCACACGCACGTCATGCAGTTGCGGATATACCTTCAGCAGATCGCGCCGCAGTAAGCGCGCAATGATTTCCGGCGCGCGGTCGCGCACCGAGATGCGGCCGCCCCACAGAATGCGCGTGTCGGGCAACGGCCGGTAGTAATCGAACGCGAAGCGGGTGTCGTAGACGGCCGCACGCGTGCCGATCGCATCCTGCAGACGCGGGCCGAGCGGCTCGGTGGCCATCACGTAAGTGGCAATGGGCAGCACCGCACGCTCCACTTTCGCGTATACGTTGCGCGCGTAACCGCCGCCCGCCATCACGACATGCCGCGCGTCGACGGCACCGTGTGGCGTATGCACGATAAAGCCGGCGCCGTCGCGCTGCAAACGCACTACGGCCGACTGCTCGTGAATCTGCACGCCGGCACGGGCTGCTGCATGCGCGACGCCGAGCACGTATTTCAGCGGATGAAAGTGAAAGGCGTTGCGCTCGAAAAGGCCGCCGTGATAGCGGCGTGTCTTCAGTTGCGAGGCAAGCTGGTCGGCGCTCAGCGGTTCCCAGTCCACGCCGAACGAATCGCGCATCAGGCGCCGTTGCGCGTCGAGCCGCGCGGGTTCGTCGAACCAGTTGGCGAGAATCACGCCGGCGTCGGTCGCATCGCACTCCATGCGATAACGCGCGATGCGGGCGCGCATCAGATCGACGGCCTCGACGGTGAGCGCATAGAGTTCGCGCGCGCGAGCCGGACCCAGCGTGCGGAGCAGATCGGCGCAATCGAGGCTGTAGCCGCCGAACACGAAGCCGCCGTTGCGCCCGGACGCGCCGAAACCGACCTGCCGCGCTTCGAGCACGGCCACATTCGTGAGGCCGCGCTCGGCAAGCCCTAGTGCGGTGGAAAGTCCTGCCAGCCCGCCGCCCACGATGCAAACGTCAACGCTTTGCCGCCCGGCGAGCGGCGCGTATACGGACGAACGGGCGACAGTGGCTTCATAGAAGTTTTCCATGGCGGCTAGCGTAGCGGCAAACGCATGCCCGCGTCCAGCCGCTTGCCGCTACCCGGCCTTACTTGCCCCAGCGCAGCACCAGCGGATCGAGGCGCCGCGCGATCTTCAGCAATCCTTCGCGGGTGGCAGGATGCATCGCGGGCAGCGGATGGCGCACCGCGTCCGAGCGAATCACGCCGCCTTCCTTCATCAGCGCCTTGCACGATGCGAGACCGCCCTGGCGGTTTTCGTAGTTGATGAGCGGCAGCCACTGCTGGTAATGCGCGGCGGCCGCTTCCGTGTCGCCGGCCGCATAGGCGTCGACAATCAGGCGGATGCCGTCCGCATAACCGCCGCCGGTCATGGAACCCGTTGCGCCCGCATCGAGATCGGCCATCAGCGTGATCGCTTCTTCGCCGTCCCAGGGGCCGATAATCGCATCGCCGCCCAACTGGATGAGCTCGCGCAGCTTGTTCGCTGCTTGCGGCACTTCGATCTTGAAATACGACACGTGTTCGATTTCGCGGGCCATGCGTGCGAGAAACGGCGCCGACAACGGCGTGCCGCTAACCGGTGCGTCCTGGATCATGATCGGAATGTCGATCGCATCGGACACGGTGCGATAGAACTCCTCGATGCCACGCTCGCCGATGCGGATCGTGGCGCCGTGATACGGCGGCATGATCATGACCATCGCGGCGCCTGCCTCCTGCGCGCGGCGGCTGCGCTCAGCGCATTGATAGGAACTGAAATGAGTGGTCGTGACGATCACCGGCACACGGCCCGCCACATGGTCTAGCACCACGTGCATCAGCGTGTTGCGTTCTTCGTCGGAAAGCGCGAACTGCTCCGAGAAGTTCGCCAGAATGCACAGGCCGTTCGAGCCGGCATCGATCATGAAGTCGATGCAGCGCTTCTGGCCTTCCAGGTCCAGTTGGCCGGCTTCGTCGAATATGGTGGGTGCGACGGGGAATACGCCGCGCAGGGCGGCGGCAGGGGTGGTCTGGCTCATGGTTCGGGCGCTTTCAGAATGTTATGAGGGGATATAGAGGAACTACCAGCGTCTCCACGACCGACTATACGGCGCTAGAGCGCACGGGTATATTGAATTGTTTCCATCCTGTGATCGCTTTTACGACTCACCGCCGCACTCATGAAAAACACGCTGAACGTTCTGCTGGGCAAACTGCGCATGAAGCAACTGCAATTGCTGATCGCGCTGGATGACCAGAAGTCGCTGCACAAGGCGGCGGGCCTCATGTCGATGACGCAATCGGCTGCGAGCAAAGCATTGCAGGAACTCGAATCGATGTTCGAAGCGCCGCTTTTCGAGCGCTCGAAAAGCGGCATGATCCCCAACCAGTTGGGACATTGCGTGATCCGCCACGCGCGCCTCGTGGCGACGGATCTCACCGCGCTCTGCCAGGACGTCGCTGAAATACGCTCGGGGCGCGGCGGGCGGCTTGCAATTGGCGCGATCATGGGTGCTATTGCGCAGTGCGTGATTCCTGCCGTCAATCGGCTACATGCGGGGTATCCGAAGCTCTCTATCGAAGTGGTCGAGGACACGAGCGCGCGCATGCTCGCGCAACTGGACGACGGCCGTCTCGATCTGGTGATCGGCCGTGCGGCCGTGGCGGCCGATCCGTCGAAATACCAGTATCGTCCGCTCGCGGATGAGCCGCTATCCGTCGTGGTGGGCTATGCACATCCGCCGTGGCCCAAGAAGGAGTTGACGCTCGCGGATCTGGCGGATCATCGTTGGGTGATGTATCCGTCGCATATGCCGTTGCACGCGCTGCTCGAACGCGAGATGGATCTGGCGGGGCTGGCAATGCCCGATAACCGGATTTCCACGGCGTCTACCTTTGTGACCGTCGCGCTTCTGCAAAGCAGTGCGGACTTCGTGTCGTTGTTGCCGACCGCTATAGCTGAAATGTTCATTCGGCAAAAAATGCTGCGCGCGGTACCGGTCAAGCTCAAGTCGCCTTCACAGACCTTTGGCGTCGTGACGCGCAAGGGCGGCGTGCTGTCGCCGCCCGCCGAGCGCTTTGTGGAATTGCTGCGGCAGCACGCCGCCATGCAGGAAGAAGCGCGGCCAGACAAGCCCAAGCCCGCGCCAAAACGCAAGCAGCCCGTTGCGCCGGCGAGGCGAAAAGCCGCCTGAACCCGCGGTTTTGAAAGCGCCTCGCAGACGTCGAATATCGCACGGCAATTCGCGCTTTGCTATGTTCTCGCGGCGGGTGTTGTAGCGGCGACACTGGGGTTTAACCGAACCAATTGTGTGTGTGCGTCCGCGCTACACTCATTAAAGGGTGTCGGATTTACGAGGCCGACTCCCGTCCGGGGAGAGCAGTCATGAATCGGCCATCGGTTCGGTTTCCGCTACGCGCCACCAGCACCGCGTCGGTGCGCAAGTGGTTCAAATGGGCGCTGGCGGCGGCGTTGTTGTTGGGCCTCGCGTGGCTCGTGCGCTTATGTCAGCTCGAAATCGAAACCTCCCGGCTGCAGGCGCATTATCTGTCCGAGCTTACGCGCGACGTCGGCTTCACCGTGGACGAGGGGCCGAGTCACTCCATCCGCTTTCCTGAAGCGGATAAAGGCCCCTACGACACGCGCCTCGGTTATGCGCTGCTGCCGTCCATCCAGCAGCGCCTTCTGCAACGCGGCTTCGAAATCACTGCCCAGGCGCGTGATTCGGAACGCATGCTTTCCCTTGCTGATAGAAGCCTCTTTCTGCCTTACGCGGAGAAAGACCAGGCTGGCCTGCAACTCTTCGACGGTACCGGAGCGCCGCTTTTCAGCGCGAGCTTTCCAGGCCACGCCTACAGCGGTTTCGAGGCAATTCCGCCTGTTATCGTCAACTCGTTGCTGTTTATCGAAGACCGCTATCTACTCGATCCGAATCAGCCGAACCGCAACCCGGCTATAGACTGGGGGCGTTTCAGTCGCGCGCTGGTCGACCAGGGCGCGCGCGTGTTCAATCACCATCAGGCGACGCCCGGCGGCAGCACGCTTGCCACGCAGATCGAGAAATTCCGTCACTCTGCGGGAGGACGCACTGCCACGCCGCCGGAAAAGCTCCGGCAGATTGCGTCGGCCTCGGTGCGTGCCTATCTGGACGGACCGCAAACCATGCCCGCGCGCCGGCAGATCGTCGTGCATTACCTGAACTCGGTGCCGCTTGCCGCGCAACCTGGCATAGGCGAAATAAACGGCCTGGGCGACGGTCTCGCCGCATGGTACGGGCGCGACTTCGCCGAGGTGAACCGCATACTGAGCGCGCCTTCCACCGCGCAGAATCTCCCGGAACAGGGCGAGGCTTTCCGCCAGGTGCTTTCGCTGATGATTGCGCAGCGCGCGCCGTCCTATCTGCTGCATCGCGGCTATCGTGAACTGGAGCGGCTCACCGACAGCTATTTGCGCCTGCTTGCGAATGGCGGCGTAATTCCGGCCGCGCTGCGCGATGCAGCGCTTGCCGCGAACGTGCAATTGCACCGCGCGGCGAAACCGCCGGAAAACACCGGCTCGTTTGTGTCGCGCAAGGCCGTCACGTCGATGCGCTCCAATCTGCTTGCAGCCCTCGGCATTCCGAGCTTCTACGAACTGGACCGGCTCGATCTGCAAGCCACGGGTACGCTCAATAATGCTGTGCAACAGGCGGTGAGCGAACGGCTTGCCGCTGCCGCCACGCGCGAGGGCGCAAAGGTTGCGGGTCTGGTCGGTTATGAAATGCTGCGCGCGTCTGACGACCCTTCGAAGATCGCTTACAGCTTTACGCTGTTCGAGCGGCGCGACGGCGCCAATCTCGTGCGCGTGCAGACGGACAGCGTGAACCAGCCGTTCGACATCAATTCCGGCGCGCGGCTCAATCTGGGTTCCACCGCAAAACTGCGCACCATGGTGACGTATTTGCAGATCGTGGCGCAACTGCATGACCGTTACGCGGCTCGCAGCGCGGCTGAGCTCAAAGCCATCAAGCCTGATCCTGGCGACCAGTTGACCCGTTGGGCACTCGACTATCTGTCCCACACACAGGACCGCTCGTTGCAGCCCATGCTCGATGCGGCCGTGGAGCGCAAGTACTCGGCGAATCCCGGTGAAACCTTCTACACGGGAGGCGGCGCGCAGACCTTCAACAATTTCGAGGCGGACGACAATAGCCGCATTCTCACCGTGCGCCGCGCGTTCCAGCATTCGGTGAATCTCGTGTTCGTGCGATTGATGCGCGACATCGTTCACTATGAGATGGTGCAAACCACCGGACCCTCGTCGCAGTGGCTGAGCGATCCGGCGATCCGCAAGATGTACCTGACGCAGTTCGCCGATCAGGAAAGCCGCGTGTATATGAATCGCTTCTACACGAAGTATCACGGCAAGACGCGCGAACAGGCGCTCGCGTTATTGCTGCTCGGCGTGCGCAAGTCTCCGCCCAAAGTGGCCACCGTATTGCGCAGCGTCGCGCCGGACGAATCCAACGCGTGGTTCAATCAGAAAATGCGAGCCGCGTTGAAAAATACCCCGGCGGCCTCGATGCTCGACGACGAGGATCTCGCCAGGCTTTACTCGAAATACGGCATTGACCGCTTCAATCTGAACGATCGCGGCTATATCGCGAGCGTGCATCCACTTGAACTATGGACGCTCAATTATCTGCGCGAGCATCCGGATGCCACCCCCAACGAGATCCAAAACGCGAGCAAGGACGTACGGCTGCAAAGCTATTCATGGCTCTTCAAGACGCGCTATCACGCTACGCAAGACCGCCGCATCAAACGCATGGTCGAATTGCGCGCCTACGAGGCAATCGGCAGATCGTGGCAGGCACTCGGCTATCCGTTCGCAACGCTCACGCCTTCGTATGCGGCGGCAATCGGCGCGTCGGGCGACAGGCCCGCCGCGCTCGCGCAACTGATCGGCCTGATCGCAAACGACGGCAACAAGGTGCCGACCGAGAGCCTCACGCAACTGGACTTTGCGAAAGACACACCCTACGAAACCCATTTCCGGCGTGCCGCAGTCGCGCCGCAACAGCAGCTTGCGCCGGAAATCGCGGCAACGGTAAAAGGCATGTTGCGCGACGTGGTGACTGGCGGCACCGCGCGGCGTCTGGCGCAGGGCATCACGTTCCCGGACGGCCGCACGCTGCAGGTGTACGGCAAGACCGGCACCGGCGATCAGCGCTTCAATGTCTTCGCGAAAGGTGCGCGTCTTATCGAGTCGCGCAAGGTGAACCGCAGCGCGACATTCGTGTTCTCTTTCGGCGAGCGTTTTTACGGCACGCTGACCGCATGGGTACACGAACCGTATGCCGCGCATTACGAGTTCACGAGCGCGCTGTCCGTGCAACTGCTCAAGTCGATGGCGCCCGCGTTGCAGCCGCTCCTCGACGCAGCGCCTGCGAAGACCGCGTCTGTCGTTGCCACCAATGTTGCAGCGCACTGAAGCCGGCTGCCGCCCATCAATAGGGGGGCTCGGTCGCAGGCTTGAGAAAGAGTTCGTGCACGGGTGCGAAGTGCGCGTACATCGGCAGGATTGCGCCGCCCATCGCGCGAGCGTCTGCGCCGATCGCGCCTTCCAATAGTTGCGGGCGCACCATTCCTTCCCATTCGAACCGGTCGAGCACGCGCTCGGTACGGCGAATGATTTCGCGCACCATTTGCCGGTCCAGTTCACCGTCTATCACGACCGCTTCGAGATCGAGCAATGCGGCTGCGTTGGTGAGCGCGCTGGCAATCGCCGGGCACGCGCTGTCGAGCCATTGCTCGGTGTGCCGCCACATGTCCGGCGACAGCGCGCGATGATCGTGCGCAGCGGCGGGCGGTTTGCCTGCTTCGCTGAGCAGGCGTTCAAGCACGAAGCCGGATGCCGCATGCAGCAGTTGGCGCGCGGGCTTGCGCGCGTTGGTCTCGCGTAGCGGAATCGAGCCTACTGCGCCCGCGTTTTCGTGCGGCCCGCCATGCAGGCGTCCGTCGATCACGAGTCCGCCGCCGATAAAAGTGCCTACGAACAGATACAGAAAATTGTGAATGCCACGTCCCTGGCCCATCACCAGTTCGGCGGCACACGCCGCGGTGGTGTCCTTTGCGAATTCCACCGGCAGACCCGTCATCGTCGCGATGCGTGAGCGCAGGTCGATCTCGTGCCACGCATCGAGCGCGTCGGGCGGCGCGCCGAGAAAGTCGCGCCATCCACCGAGCCACAGCGGCGCGGCAACGCCGACGCCGACCACCTTCTCCGCATTCGCGCCCAGTGCCTGATTCACGCGCGCGAGCCTGGTTTCCAATGCGGGAAAGAGCGTGCGCGGATCGGGATACGGGTACTCGAACACGTCGCGGCTGACCACGCGGCCGGCGAAGTCCATTGCCAGCACGTCGAGACTGCGGCGTCCTACCTTGATGCCGATGGTGTACGCACCGCCCGCGCGCAACGCAATGGGCACCGACGGCTGGCCGATTTTTCCGCGGACGCGCGCCTGCTTTTCCAGCAGCCCGTCGTCGATCAGGCGATCGACGATCATCGACACGGTCTGCATGGAAAGGCGCGTGAGGCGGCCCACGTCGGCCTTCGGCAGCGGCCCGTGCAAGCGGATCGCCTGCAGCACGATGCGTTCGTTGAACTGCCGCATGCCGACCTGGTTCGAGCCGACCGTGCGTTTGAGGGACGGGCGCATGCCGGTGGTATCCATGACGGCGGGCCCTCAGCGCAATGATTGCATCATGCAATCGCCTTGACGTCGGCTTCTTTGGCGCCGGTCATGATGGCCACGGCCTCCGACATATGCACGTCTTTCGTCCTGACGAGCGCGGCACGCCGTCCGAGCCGCTGAATGTGAATGCGGTCCGCCACCTCGAATACATGCGGCATGTTGTGGCTGATGAGAATCACCGGCAAGCCGCGGTCGCGCACGCGGCGAATCAGTTCGAGCACCATGTTGCCTTCCTTCACGCCGAGCGCGGCGGTGGGCTCGTCGAGGATCACCACATGCCGGGCGAATGCAGCACTGCGCGCCACTGCAACGCCCTGGCGCTGTCCGCCGGAAAGCGTTTCGACTGCCTGGCGCATCGAGCGAATGCCGATTTGCAGGTCTTTCATATGCGCGGTCGCTTCTTCGAGCATGCGGCGTTTGTCGATCATCTTGAAGATCGAGCCGCGCCAGCCAGGCTTCAGCAATTCACGCGCGAGAAAGAGATTCTCCGCAATGCTCATGGCCGGCGCGACGGCAAGCTCCTGATATACCGTTTCAATGCCCTGGGCGCGTGCATCCAGGGGGCTGCGAAACTTTACTGGCTTTCCGTCGAGCAGAATTTCGCCTTCGTCCGGCACCGTTGCGCCAGACAGCGCCTTGATCAGCGAAGATTTGCCCGCACCGTTGTCACCGATCACGGCGAGAATCTCGCCGGGCAGCACCTCGAAATCGCAACCGTCGAGCGCGGTCACGTTGCCATAGCGTTTGACGAGCCCCCGTGCCTGCAAGACGGGCAGCGGGGCGGAAGTGGAAGTAGTTGTCGACATGACGTGCTCCTCGCAGCCTGGGTGGGCGCGCAATCGGGTGCTTACGCGCTAGTCCAGGCGGCATGCAAGATGATCGCGGTGCAGTGCTCAACCGCGGCGATGTGAGAGTTTGTCCGCGGCTACCGCGAGAATCACCAGCATGCCGGTGATCAAAACCTGGTAGACCGAAGAAACGCCGATCAGGGTCAGGCCGTTGCGGAACACGCCGACAATCAGCGCGCCGAGCAGCGTGCCCGCAATCGAACCGCGTCCGCCGAAAAGACTCGTGCCGCCCAGCACGACCGCGGTGATGCTGTCGAGGTTCTCTGTCTGACCCGCTTGCGGGTCGCCCACGCCGGTACGCGATACCGCCAGCAAGGCGGCAATGCCGTAGATCGCGCCGGCCAGCGTATAAACGGTCAACAGGATCTTCTGCGAGGACAAACCCATCAGCCGTGCGGCCTCGGCGTTATTGCCGAGCGCATACAGGTGCCGGCCGGGAACCGTGTCGCGCAGCACGAACCAGGTGGCCAGATACATCAGCAAGGTGAGCACGGTGCCGTAGGTTACATCCGCGGGGCCGAGCTTGAAGGTATTGCCGAAGAACATGATGGCGTCCGGCAGATTGGACACGCTTTCCGCGTTCGAGTAGATCTGCGTGAGTGCAAACGCAATGTTCAGCGTACCGAGCGTGACGATGAACGCGGGCAGCTTGATGCGCGTGATCAGTACACCGTTGAGCACGCCGAACAATGTACTCGCGCCAATGCCGCAGAGAATCGCGACGACCGGCGGCAGGCCCAGCGTCACCGCGAACTTGGTCATGATGATGGAGCCGAACGCCATTACCATGCCGCAGGAAAGATCGATGCCGCCCGTCAGCACGATCAAGGTCTGACCGATGGCGATGACCGCGACGACCATGGTCTGTTGCAGGATCAGCGAGAGGTTCTGGAACGACAGAAAGCGGCTGCTCTGCGAAATGAAGAACGCGCATGCCAGCACGAGCGCAATGAGCGGCCCGACTTCGGCGAGCGACGGCAGGCGGTCGAAGAAATGGCGCGGATGGCCCGCGGGCGCGGATGGAGTCGACATGATGATGTCCTCGAGACATGAGCGCGGCATGCGCCGCGCGGCGAATCATTCGGCGGCCCGATACGCGGGCCGCCATTCAGTGCGCGTTACTTGTTGCCCCAGCAGTTGTCGAGGCCGAACTTCGTATCTTTGCTGTCGATGCCGGACATCGGCTTGTCGGTAATGAGCGTCACGCCCGTGTCCTGGTAGCCCGACACTTTCTTGCCGGTCTTTGCGTAATCGACGCCGGCCGTCACGCCGAGCGAGGCCATCTTCAGCGGATACTGCTGCGAGGTTGCGGCGATGGCGCCGGCCTTGACGTTGCGCACGCCTTCGCAGCCGCCGTCGATGGACACGATCATCACGCCCTTTTCTTTGCCCGCTGCTTTCAGCGCACGGTACGCACCCGCAGCCGCCGGTTCGTTGATCGTGTACACGACGTTGATGTCCGGTGCTTTCTGCAAGCAGTTTTCCATTGCCGTCTGGCCTTTTGCCTGATCGCCGCGCGTGTCCTGGCTGCACACAATGGACGGATCGCCTGGCTTCACGCCGAAGCCTTCGAGAAAGCCGTTATGGCGCAGCACGCCCACGGAAACGCCGGGCGCGAGGTCGAGCGTCGCGATCTTGGCGGGTTTGCCGTTCAACGCGGCTTTCGCGTATTTGCCGATCAACACGCCGGCCTTGAAATTGTCGGTGGCAAAGAGGGCGTCGGTGGCGTCCTGCGGATCGGTCGGCGTGTCTAGCGCGACGACCATGACGCCCGCTGCACGCGCTTTCTTGATGCTCGGCACGATCGCTTTCGTGTCGCTTGGCGTGATCAGAATTGCTTTCGCACCGGCCGTCATCATGTTCTCGATCGCGGTGACCTGACTCGCGTTATCGCCGTCGAATCTGCCGGCAGCGGTGATCAGCTTTGCGCCGTCTTTCGACGCGGCCGCTTCGGCGCCCTGCTTCATCTTCACGAAGAACGGGTTGGTGTCCGTCTTGGTGATGAGGCCGACGACCGGCTGGTCGGCCGCCTGGCTCACGCTCGCACACCAGACGGCCGAGGCCGCTACGCACAGCGGGATCACTTTCCTGGCGACAGGAAGCCTGCGGGACTTCAGATTCATGGGACGCTCCTCCGGTTATTGGCAATGAATGTCGCGTGCGACTGCAAGCGGTTGCACACGCGAACGCTGCGCGGTCGCAACCTGGACGGCGGCTTGTTCGAACGGGTGACGCTAGTCGAAAGACGCCGCCTAAATCACTTTGGTTGATTTAGTACAGCAGGCGCGAGTGTGCGCGTCAAGCGATGCCGTGAGTGGGCGTGGGAGGGTGGTTCGCCTTGGGCAAGCGCGAAAAGCCTTGTCCAGCAGGCCTTTCGGAGATTGTTGCGATGCAGCGGGGAGCGAGCCGGATTGGGGAAAATCCTGGCTGCGATGAAAGCAAGACGAAAGCAAATCGGCATACATCGGACCATGTGACGACGTGGGTGCCGATCGCTTCGCCACGAGTGTTAGCGAAGCCTCAACTCGAGCGCGGTGTGCCCGTGGACGCCCGCACCACCAGTTTCGGTGCCGACGAAACGCGCATGGGCACTTTGGTCTTGCCGCGTGCCCGCTGTCCGTACGACGATTCGATCAGCTCGCGCAGTAACGACACCGCGAGGCCGGCCACTTCGACGGTCGGCACGGCGACGGTGGTCAACGCGGGCCGAGATTCGCGAGCGAGTTGAATGTCGGTGATGCCGATCACCGACAGATCTCCCGGCACGGCGAGGCCCAGGTCCGCGGCCGCGTGCATTGCGCCCAGCGCCGGCAGGTCGTTGGTCGCGAAAATCGCGGTGATTCGCGGATCGGCTTCGAGCAACGCACGCGCGGCCGTATAGCCGCCGTGGACCGTGTCCGCTGCATGCTTGACGCGGCTCTTGCGCACGCCTCGTGCGCGCAGCGCGTCGAGGAAACCTTCGTAGCGCGCGGCATGAATGCCCGAGACCTTGCTGCCGACAATCGCCCCGACTCGCCGATGACCCAGCTCGAGCAGATGCTGGCCTGCCAGTTCGCCGGCCAGACGAAAATCGACGGCGACGCAGGGCAGGCCCGGCGGCTCGTTGGGCCGCTCCCACATGCATAAAACCACGGGCGTGCCGCGCGATTCGATCACATGAAGGTCGGCGAACTGCAAGTTGGCGTTCGTCACCAACACGCCCTCGGAGAGCGTGCCGGCAATCTGGTCCAGGTACGCGCGGCCTGTCACGGGATCATCATTAGTATTGCAGATGATGACGAAGTGGCCGCTCGTGCGCGCCGCACGTTCGACAGCGAGCGCGAACTCCGGATAGAACGGATTGGCGATGCTCGACACCATGAGTGCGAGCGTGGGCGCGCGGCCCTCGGCCAGCGCGCGAGCGGCGAGATGCGGCCGGTAGCCGAGGGCATCGACAGACGCAAGCACGCGTTGGCGCGTCGCCTCACCGACGCGGCCGCGGTTGCGCAGCACGTTGGATACGGTGGCGGGCGTGACGCCAGCATGACGCGCGACTTCGCTAAGTGTGGGCATATCTATTCATTATTTGGGATGGCTGCCCGGCATTTGCATCAAAGTACAAGGCACGGCACCATTTGTCGCACTGACAAAACGACATGGAGACAGGGCAAGAACCGGCGATCGCACTGCGATCGATTTTTTCGGGCTTGCTGATTAAGCGCTTAATCTCCGTCGTCGAGCCGATTAAATCACGGAGTCGATGCGATGGCGAGCATTTCGTTAAGAGGCGTGCAGAAAGCGTATGGCGAGGGTGCGCCGGTGATCCGCGACGTGGATCTGGAAATTGGCGAGAACGAATTCTGCGTTTTCCTCGGACCTTCCGGCTGCGGTAAATCCACGTTGTTGCGCATGATCGCCGGGCTCGAAGACGTGACCGATGGCGACCTGTTCATCGGCGGCAACATCATGAACGACG
This sequence comes from Paraburkholderia phenoliruptrix, assembly GCF_019511605.1. Lineage (GTDB taxonomy): Bacteria > Pseudomonadota > Gammaproteobacteria > Burkholderiales > Burkholderiaceae > Paraburkholderia > Paraburkholderia phenoliruptrix_A. The sequence continues at coordinate 204,534 of NZ_JAEUAV010000002.1, forward strand.
TGCCCGCTGCGCAGCGCGGCGTGGCCATGGTGTTTCAGAGCTATGCGCTCTTTCCGCACATGACCGTGTTCGAGAACATGGCCTTCGGATTGAAGCTCGCCAAAACTCCCAAGGAAGAAATAGACCGCAAGGTGCGTGAAGCCGCGCGCATTCTGCAACTGGAAGCGCTGCTCGACCGCAAGCCGAGAGCTTTGTCGGGCGGCCAGCGGCAACGCGTTGCAATTGGCCGCGCAATTGTGCGCGAGCCGGGCGTCTTTCTGTTCGACGAGCCGCTTTCCAATCTCGACGCAACCCTGCGCGGCCAGACTCGCATTGAAATTGCGCGGCTGCATAAGCAGTTTGCGAAGGCGAGCGTGGTGTACGTCACGCACGACCAGATCGAGGCAATGACGCTCGCGGACAAGATCGTGTTGCTGCATGCCGGCAAGGATACCGAGCGCCACGGCAGCATCGCGCAGATCGGCGCGCCGCTCGAGTTGTATCACCGTCCGAAGAGCCGCTTTGTCGCCGGCTTTATCGGTTCCCCGCGAATGAACTTTTTGCCGGCAAAGGTGGCTCGCGTCGACGCGCAAGGGGTGGTCGTCACACTCGACGCTACTCAGGAAACCGTGCGTGTGCCTGTGGATGGCGCGGCGCTGCAGCTCGCCCAGGCGGTCACGCTTGGCGTGCGCCCCGAGCACCTGGAATTTATCGACACGTCGGCCACTCATGACGGCGCCGTTCTGACGCGCACCGTCTCGCTCGTCGAGCAACTCGGCGAACACAGCTATGTGCACCTCGATCAACCCGGCGGCGCCGCGCTGATTGCAAAAGCGCCGGGCAATACGCGGCTCGCGCCCGGAGATCGCGCAAATTTGCGCGTGCCGCACCATGCCACGCATTTGTTCACCGAAGACGGCTTTGCGGCCGTTTCGCTCGAATCCGTCGAACACTACGCATAAAGGACATTCGGATGCGCCTTGGAGTCTGCTATTACCCGGAACACTGGCCAGAGTCGATGTGGGAAGACGACGCGCGCCGCATGAAAGCGCTCGGCATCGAGCAGGTGCGAATTGCCGAGTTTGCATGGAGCCGTATTGAACCGACGCCTGGCGAATACGATTGGGCGTGGCTCGATCGCGCGGTAGAAGTACTGGGCGCGGCTGGTTTGCAGGTGGTCATGTGCACACCGACGGCGACGCCGCCGAAGTGGTTGATCGACCGTCATCCGGACATCTTGCCGATTGGCGCCGATGGCCGTCCGCGCGCGTTCGGCTCGCGGCGTCACTATGACTTCTCGTCGCCTTCGTATTTTGCGGCCTCGCAAAAGATCTGCACGGCGATTGCCGAGCGTTACGGCAAGCATCCGGCCGTTGCGTACTGGCAGACCGACAACGAGTTCGGTTGCCATCACACCGTGGTGAGTTATTCGCCGGCCGCAGTTGCGCGGTTTCGGGAGTGGCTGAGAGCGCGCTATAAAACGGTCGACGCGTTGAATCGCGCGTGGGGCACGGTCTTCTGGAGCATGGAGTACCGCAGTTTCGACGAAATCGACGCACCGGTCGCAACCGTCACTGAAGCGCATCCGTCGCACCGGCTCGATTATCGGCGCTTCGCGTCCGACGAGGTCGCGCGTTATAACCGCATGCAGGTCGAGATCATTCGCGCTCATTCGCCGGGGCGTCCGGTCGCGCACAACTTCATGCAGCTGTTCACCGAGTTCGATCACTACAAGGTTGCCGCCGATCTGGATGTCGCCACGTGGGACAGTTATCCGCTAGGCGCACTCGAAGAGCAATGGTTCGCGCCCGAAGTAAAAGCGCGCTGGTTGCGCAGCGGTCATCCTGACTTCGCGTCGTTCAATCATGACGTGTACCGCGGCATGTCGAAGCTGCCGTTCTGGGTCATGGAACAGCAACCCGGTCCGGTGAACTGGGCGATGTGGAATCCCGCGCCGCTTCCTGGCATGGTGCGTTTGTGGAGTTGGGAAGCGTTCGCGCATGGCGCAGGCTGCGTGTCGTATTTCCGCTGGCGTCAGGCGCCGTTTGCACAGGAGCAGATGCACGCTGGCCTGAATACGCCGGATAACCGGCTCGACGTGGGAGGTAGCGAGGCGGAGCAAGTTGCCAAAAACATTCGCACAGTACTTGCAGCGAACGCCGACGCCAATGCCGCGGTTCGGTCGAAAGTCGCGCTCGTGTACGACTATGAAGCGAAGTGGCTGTTCGAGATTCATCCACAGGGTGCGGACTTTCACTACCCGCGCTTCGCATTCGAGTACTACTCCGCGTTGCGCGCGCTAGGTCTTGATGTGGATGTCGTGCCCGTCGACGCATCGTTCGACGGCTACAGCATGATCGTGGTGCCGCCGCTGCCGATGGTGCCTGCGGATTTTGCGGCTCGTCTGGCAAGCTCCGGCGCGCAAGTGGTGTTCGGGCCGCGCACCGGTTCGAAGACGCAGGACTTGCAGATTCCGGCGAATCTTCCGCCTGGTCCGCTCGCAGACGTGTTGCCGCTGCGAGTGTGGCGTGTCGAATCAATGCGGCCCAACGTGACTGAACCCGTGTTGGGCGCAGGCACGCAAGAGCCCGACGCGGCGATTGGCCATGCGCGTCATTGGCGCGATTTAATTGAAAGCCGTGACGCGCATGCATTCGACGTACTCGCGCGTTTTGCTGACGGCCACCCTGCGTGCGTGCGAAGCGGCGCGTTCCATTACTTCGCGAGCCTGTTCGACGACTCGCTCACTGTTCGGCTGTTCGCGCAGATCGCACAGCGCGCAGGTATCCAGACGCATCCGCTCGGCGAAAGCGTCCGCATTAGCCGGCGCGGCGCGCTGACCTACGTGTTCAACTACGGCGATACAGCGCACACGCTTACCGATGTAGCCGAAGACAGGTTCGTAATCGGTTCGAGCACAGTACCACCGCAGGGCGTAGCGGTTTACCGATCCAACTGAGCAGTTAGGTAACGGGACGTTTTCAAGCCGGCATTGCAAACACTCACGACAACGACGCAAGATCAAGAAATAAAGGAGACAGGTAGCATGAAAATGAAACCACGCAAGGTTCTGCTCACACTCGCGCTCGCTGCAGCCGCAATCGGCACGTCGGTTCTCAGCCCGGCGCAGGCTGGTACGCTCACGGCCAACATTGCGTTTAAGGGCGCGAGCCAGCGCGCCGTCTGGCAATCGGTAGTGGACGACTTCAGGAAAGCTCATCCCGGTATCGACGTAAAGGTGTCGTTTATCGATGAAGAAGCGTACAAGGTGCAACTGCCCGGCTGGCTTTCGACGGTCGCGCCGGACATCGTCAACTGGCATGACGGCGAGCGCATGGCCTATTACGCGCAGCGCGGTCTTTTTGAGGATCTGAGCGGCGATTGGACGAAGAACGGCTGGAACGAGATGTACGCTTCGACGAAAGAAGCGTCTTCGTACAAGGGCAAGCAATATGCGGCGCCCACCGTGTACTACTCGTGGGGCATGTTCTATCGCAAGGACCTGTTCCAGAAGGCGGGCATCTCGGGCGAACCGAAAACGTGGGACCAGTTTCTGGACGACTGCAAGAAGCTGAAGGCAGCCGGCATTACGCCCATTGCCGTGGCGGGCCGCGATGCATGGACGCTCGCCGGCTGGTTCGATTATCTCGACCTGCGGCTGAACGGCAACGCGTTTCATCAGAAGCTGATGGCGGGTGAAGTGCCTTACACGGACGCGCGCGTGAAGAAGGTTTATACGACGTGGAAGCAACTGATCGACGCCGGCTATTTCATCGACAACTCGCTCTCGTACGATCTGGACGCCGTGCAGCCGTTCCTGTTCCAGGGCAAGGCCGCGATGATGTTGATGGGCACGTTCATTACCGCGGGCTTTCCGGCGAGCGTAAAGCCTGAAATGGGCTACTTCCAGTTCCCTATTATCGATGCCAACGTGCCGACTGCGGAAGACGGTCCGGTGGAATCGCTGCATATTCCGTCGAAGGCGAAGAACAAGGCAGACGCACACACGTTCCTCGCTTTTGTCGAGACACCGGAAATCGGCGCGAAGCTGGCCAAGGGCCTCGGCTCGCTATCGGCGAACAGCAAATCTCCCGAGCCGGAAGACCCCATTTCGAAGATCGGTTTTCAGATCCTTGCCAATACAAAGGGCGGAATTGCGCAGTTTTACGATCGCGACATGACGAAGGAAATGGCCGATGAAGGCATGAAGGGAATGCAGCAGTTCGTTTCCGATCCGTCGAAACTGGACAGCGTGCTTGCGCAACTCGAACAGACGCGCAAGCGTATCTATAAGAAGTAGGCAACGGTGACGGCCGTCGGGCCGCTGACTGTTGTATCTGGCGGGAGCGGGGCGCTCCGGCCGACAGCTTTGCATGGGGCCTGAGTAAGCGCTAAAGCGCCAACTCAGGCCGACAGCTTTGCATGGGGCCTGAGTAAGCGCTGAAGCGCTAACTCAGGCCGACAGCCTTGCATGGGGCCTGAGTAAGCGCTGAAGCGCTAACTCCGGCCGACAGCTTTGCATGGGATCGGAGGGTCATCTTGTCGCATTCCGTCACCCGCCATACTGTAGGCGGTTCCGTTGCACCGGGCGGTTCCGGCTTGCCGGCGCCGGGTAGCGCCTCGAGTGCTCACGCGCGCGCGCCGGGGCGCCGTCCCTCGCCCACCGCGCGGCGCCAGCGGCGTGCCGCCTTTCTGTTTCTCGCGCCGGCTTGCGTGATGGTCGCCGTTTACGTGATCTGGCCGATCCTTTCGACTATCCGCCTGAGCTTTTTCAACTGGGACGGCATGACCGAGCCGACCTTCGTCGGCCTCGCCAATTACGTCGAACTGTTCAACGCCCCGACTTTCTACACGGCGCTCAAGAACAACCTCATCTGGCTGCTGCTCTTTCTGCTCGCTCCGCCAATGGGGCTCGCGGTCGCGCTGTATCTGAACCAGGCGGTGGCGGGCATTCGTATCGTCAAATCGCTATTCTTTGCACCGTTCGTGTTGTCAGGCGTGGTAGTCGGGCTGATCTTTTCGTGGTTCTACGACCCGACTTTCGGTCTGCTCGCGATGATTCTGGGTCACGGCGTGCCGGTACTCGGCGACCCACGCTATGCGACGCTCGGCATCGTATTCGCCGCACTGTGGCCGCAAACAGCCTACTGCATGATTCTTTATCTGACCGGCCTGACATCGCTCAATGCCGAGCAGATCGAGGCGGCACGCATGGAGGGCGCACGCGGCTGGTCGATGCTGTGGCACGTAATCCTTCCGCAATTGCGGCCCACCACGTTCATGGCCATTGTCGTCACGATCATTGGCGCATTACGCAGCTTCGACCTCATATCGGTGATGACCGGCGGCGGTCCGTTCGAGAGCTCGACGGTGCTGGCCTACTACATGTACGACCAGGCAATAAAGTACTTTCGCATCGGTTATTCGGCGGCCATTGCGGTCGTGCTGTTCGGCATCATGCTGGTGTATATCGTTTATCACTTGCGGCGAATGCTGCGCGCGGAGCAATAAGGAGCCACCATGTTTCCCGTTCCAATCGACAAATGGAAACCGGCTGCGCGCCGCGCCTACAAACTGACTTTGCCCATCGCATTGCTGATCTGGCTTCTGCCGATGATCGCGGTGCTTGTCACATCGGTGCGCTCCACGGAAGAACTTAGCGAAGGCAACTACTGGGGCTGGCCCAGGCACTTCGCGCTAATCGAAAACTACCGCGAGGCGCTCACCACCTCGCCGATGCTGCATTACTTCTGGAATAGCGTGCTCATTACTGTGCCTGCGGTGGCCGGCTCGATAGCACTCGCGGCAATGGCGGGTTTTGCGCTCGCAATCTATCGTTTTCGCGGTAATTCCGCGTTGTTCGCGACGTTTGTCGCAGGCAATTTCGTGCCGGTACAAGTGTTGATGATTCCCGTGCGTGACCTGTCGCTGCAACTCGGCCTGTTCAATTCCGTCAGCGCGCTGATCCTCTTTCATATTTCGTTTCAAACCGGATTTTGTGCGCTGTTCCTGCGCAACTTCATCAAGCAGCTACCGTTCGAACTGGTCGAGGCAGCGCGAATTGAAGGCGCGAACGAATGGACAGTGTTCTTCAGGATCGTGCTGCCGTTGATCCGGCCCGCGCTCGCGGCCTTGGCGATCCTCGTTTTCACTTTTGTCTGGAACGACTACTTCTGGGCGCTGTGTCTAACGCAGGGCGATGACGCCGCGCCGATCACGGTGGGCGTGGCCGCACTAAAGGGCCAATGGACGACCGCATGGAACCTGGTCTCGGCGGGCTCCATTCTGGCTGCGCTGCCTTCGGTGGCGATGTTCTTCGCAATGCAAAAGCACTTTGTTGCCGGCCTGACGTTTGGCGCGACCAAGGGTTGACGCAGCCGACGGCGCGTTCTACGAGAGCCGTCGGTAAAGAATGAGCGTTTCGCTGACGGATGCCGCGCCTTCTAATCGGTACTAGCAAACGTTTGCTCGATTTTCACCACGTTTGCCCTAATTAAAGATTGGGACGAGTTTGTCGTTATCCCGTGAAATAAGTCAGACCGTCGAACTGACTCGTGCTTGAAGAAAGGCATGCGCTGGACCAAAGCTCATCGGGGGTACCAATCTTGAACCAACAACGCTCGCCATGGACGCGCACTGCGGCTCCGGGGGAAGTCATCTATTCCGAAGGCTTCGTGGGCGACGCCGTCATCTACGTGATTGCAGATGGCAAAGTCGAAATCTCCACGCAGTGCGATGAAAAAAAGGTCATTCTGGCCACGCTCGGCAAGGGCGAATTCTTCGGCGAAGCGGCATTGTTGCCGCCTGAGCCGCGAGCCCACACCGCCAAGGCGCTGAGCTTCTGCCAGTTGACGGCTATCGCCGGCGGTATCGTCGAAGAGGAACTGGAGCGCGTGTCGCCGCTCCTGCGCCACATCGTGCGCACGATGATCCGGCGCGTGAAAAAGAAAGACGACATACTCGCGACCAATACGCATGCCGACTTTCTGCCTGGTGTGCTTTCCTACGCGCATGTTCTGTCGTTGATGGCAGGCGCCGAGATGAACGACCGCTTCGATGCGCGCGCACGCCGCCCTCAAAACGAAGAAGTCTCCATTCCGCTTTCCGAAGTCATCAAGAAATGCAACGCGATTGCGGGCCATTCGCGCCCGCATGTGATGGCCATGCTCAAGCGCATGGAAAAGCTCAACCTCGTGTCGATTGAAGCGGGGCGCTCCGAGCGGCTGAACAACACGGCCGGACGCTACTCGGCGAACGACGGTGCAACGGGCCGCCAACTCGTTACGTTCGATCCGGTGAAAATCACCGACCGCGCGCAGCAGGTGGCCGACCATGACCTCGACGTTTCGATCAGCAGCGAACTTGAGCTGATCGAACTCGACGACCTCGAAGCGCTGATCGGCGTGGACAGGAAGGTGATTCTGAACAAGCTCTCCCACGCGGAAATCGCCGAAGACATCTTTGCTTTCCGCAAGTCGAAAGTGCTCAATTATGTCGAGGAGAAGGGCTTGAGCTACTTCTCGCGCCGCACCGCGCGCGGTGCCGCCGAGTTGAAATCGCTCGACGACCTGGAGTTCATCGATCAGCGAACCCTGTTCGAAGCAGTGAGCGCGTTCGATACCTATGACCTCGCGAAGCTGCTTTCGGCGTCTGCCGGCCAGCCTATTGACGAGCGCCTGCAATCCGTCATGACTGAAGCGCGCAAGAAAGAAGTGTCGTGGGTGATGCGGCGCGAGATCAGAATCGATCCGGTCGAAATCGTGGAGATCGAGCAGCGCTTCATTGAAACGGTTCGGGCGCTCAAGTCACCCGCGGCGCACGCGGCACCGGCCGAGTCCTGATGCCCGTTCCGTTCGCTCGGCATGAGCGGACGTAACGTCCAACTGTAATTTGCAGGCTCGTGCAGCCGCTCGCGGGGACGTATGGATCTTTTGACGGTATTTGGCGTAGTGTTCGGGGTGGCGGCAATCGTCGCGGGCTTCTCGCTGGAGGGCGGCAACTTCACGTCGCTGATTCAGCTCGAGGCGTTTGTGATCGTGCTTGGCGGCACGTTGGCCGCGGTGATGATCCAGAACACGTGGGCGCGTTTCTACGACGGCGTGAAGCTGCTGCGCTTCGCTTTCGTGAAGGCGCGCCAAGTGGATCGCAAGAGTCTTTCCATTCTGCTCGAATGGGGCGACCAGGCGAAGGTGAACGGCATGCTGGTATTCGAATCGATCGAGGCGAAGGGCATCAGTCCGTTTGCCAAGCGAGGTCTCGAACTGCTCGCGAACGGCGTGACCACGGCGGTGCTCGAAGATGCATTGCAACGGGAAGTCGACGCTTACGAGCGCAATTGCATGGCGGCGGCCCGTATCTGGCAACAGGCCGGCGGTTGTGCGCCGACCTTCGGTATTCTCGGGGCCGTGCTCGGCCTGATTCAGGTGACCGGGCATATGCTCGAGCCGTCGCAACTGGGGCAGGGCATAGCGGTCGCGTTCGTTGCGACGCTGTACGGTCTCGCACTTGCGAACCTGGTGTTTCTGCCGCTATTCGGCAAAATCCGCGCACAGGTGGACAGCGAATTGCGTTTCAGGCGTCTCTATCTGGACGGTTTGCTCGCCATCTCGCGCAAGGAATCGCCGCACACCATCGAAACGCGTCTGGCGGGCGACGTGCGCGAGCGCTCTGCTGAACTGCTCGGCTAGTGGCATCGAAAAAAGACAGGCACAACTGATCGCGGACTCGTGTGTATGAGCACAACCACTGGCAGCAAGCGTCTCACGACGGACGATAGCAGGCACCATGACGGGCACGATAACGGCGAGCAGTCGGACCGCTGGCTGATCTCGTACGCCGATCTGATTACCACGCTAATGGTGCTGTTCCTCGCGCTCTATGTATTGCAGCTCGCGAAAAACAGCGAGTTGCAGATCAAGACGCTTCAACATCGTGCTGTGAAGGAATCTGTGGACGTGCAGCCTGCTGCCGATGCAGCGAACGCGAAAGAAGCCGCGAAAGAAGCCGCGAAAGAGCAGCTTCTCTCATTGCTCGCGCCGTTGCAGGACAATCGCCAGATCACGATTGCGCACTCGCCGCAAGGCGTGGAAATCGCGATCAATGCAAAAGTACTGTTCAATTCCGGCGATGCGCGCCTTTTGCCGGAGTCGTACGGCGTGCTCAATCAGATTGCGACCGTACTGCGCGATCGCGCGAAAAATAACATTCTGGTGGAAGGACACACCGACAGCCTGCCGATAGCCACCGCGAAGTACGAATCCAACTGGGAGCTGTCGTCCGCGCGCGCGGGGGCCGTCGTGCGCTTTTTTGCGGACAAGGGCATTCAGGCGCACCGCATGGCCGCAATCGGCCGTGCCGACAATTTCCCGCTGATTATCGGCAACGACGCGGTGGCCAACGCCGCCAACCGCCGGGTAACAATACTGGTCGAATACTAAGTGCCGTGCGTCAAACGTCCAGTGCAAGGTACTGGTGCAGAGACTGGATAGCGGCCGCGCCTTCACCAACAGCTGCCGCCACTCTCTTCACTGAGCCGCTGCGCACGTCGCCCACCGCGAAAATGCCCGGGCGGCTCGTTTCGAGGAAATGCGCGGGGCGCTCGGAAGTCCACTTGTGCGCGACATCCGGTCCGGTCAGCACGAAGCCGTTCCTGTCCAGTTCCACGCAGTCGCCAAGCCAGCCGGTATTAGGCTGCGCGCCGAGAAACAGGAACACGTGGCGAATCGGCTTCTCCTCGATTCTTCCGTGCTGATTCCACTGAATCGACTCGAGATGCGCTTCGCCATTTAACGCGACGATTTGCGTTCGCACATGAACCGTGATGTTGGGCGCTGCCTCGATACGTCGAATCAGGTAATTCGACATGCTCGCGGCCAATCCTTCGCCGCGAATCGCAATATGCACGTGGCGCGCGAATCCCGACAGAAACACCGCTGCCTGTCCCGCCGAATTGCCTCCGCCCACGATCACGAGCTCTTCATTGCCGCAGAACGCGGCTTCCATATAAGTGGCGCTGTAATAGACGCCGCGGCCCTGGAAATGTTCGAGACGCGCGAGCTCCGGCTTTCGATAACGCGCGCCTGTGGCGATTACCACCGCGCGGCCATAAACGTGCTCATCGTGACTGAGGCGGATATGAAACGGCTGGCCTTTGTCACATTCAATGCCGAGCGCCTCGATCGGCACACCCACTTCTGCGCCGAATTTCCGGCATTGCGAAAGCCCGCGCCCGGCAAGAGCCTGACCGGAGATGCCGGTGGGAAATCCAAAGTAGTTTTCGATTTTCGAGCTGGTGCCGGCCTGGCCGCCAGGCGCTTTGGTGTCGAGAACCGCGACTCTCAACCCTTCGGATGCGGCATAGACGGCCGCGGCAAGCCCCGCTGGGCCTGCCCCGACCACGACCACGTCGAACATTTCGCCGTTCAGACGGTCGGGACTCAAGCCGATTGCGTCCGCAACGGCACGATTCGTCGGGCGCTTGAGCACGACTCCTTGCAACGTGACGACTACCGGAAGATCTTCTTCCGTGGCGCCGTATCGCTCGAGCAGTGCTTTCGCTTCTTCATGCTCGGCAATGTCGAAATACGCCGATGGTTGCGCGTTGCGGCTCAGAAAGTGCCGCACTACCAGTGTCGGAAAAGAGGCGGAGCTGCCAATCACGACCACGCCGCCGCTTTGGTCCTGAATGTAGGCGACACGGCGCAGAATGTACGCGCGCATGATCGTCTCGCTCAATTCGGCTTCGGCAATCACGAGCGCGCGCAGCGACTCTTCGTCTATGACGATCACCTCGCAATCAGTCGTTGCACGCGCGGACGCCACGGCACCGCGCCCTGCCAGAGTGCCCACTTCGCCGGTAAAGCTACCGGGACCATGAGTGCCGAGAGCGTGCAGATTGTCGCCGTTGCCGCGCGTTGCCTCGATGGTGCCCGAGACGATCGCGTACATCGGAATATGGCGATCGCCTTCGCTAAACAATACGTCGCCGGCGCTCAGCTTGCGGCGCTCGCCATATCGTTCGAGAACCGCGAACTGCGCGTCGTTCAGCTTTGGAAAGATCTGGTGGTGACGACTGCCGCCTGCCAGCAGATCTTCAAGCTTGCCAGAAGTTTTGTCGCTCATGAAAGGTCCGATTGGAAAGACGCATGCTGCTGCACGTCGCTTCTTTGCCGGATTGGCATTTGGATTTGAACAATCGGCAGCACAGGGAAGGCCGTTGATAGCCGCTTTGGCTGCGATTGTGCGCCAGAGTTGGTTCGCCAGTAAAGAGCACGTAAGCCAGGGGCTGGCCTGCGCGGGCGGCGCTGCTCAAGTTCGCGGCACTTTTTGCCGTAAACGATTCGAGAGATAGACAATCAAGAGGGTCTGGGAAGCATGCGCGATTTGACAGTGAAAAAGAGCTTACTTGCAGTGCTCGTCATTTTTGCCGCGATGATCATGTTTGGCGGCGTCGTCGGCGTATTCGCGCTCGGCCGCTCCAATGAGAACGCGCAGCGGCTTCAGGAGATCGCCACCCAGGAGATACTCGCCAACGACGGCTACAAGGACAGCACGCGCACTCGCGCTGCATTGACCCGCGCTTATGCGGCGCTCAAGGAGCGCAACGACGTGGCTACTCGCGACTCGGCACTTGGCAGCGCGCAGCGGACTCTGGATCGCGCCGACGCCGAAACGCGTGCTTTCGCGTCCGCGCCTCGCTTCGTGGGACAGGACGATGCACTCAAGCAGCAGCTAGTCGACTCGTCCAATGCGCTGGCAGCCACGCTCAAAAGGGCCTTCGACGCGCTCCAACGCGGTGATACGGAAGCCTACGTCGCCATTAACGATCGCGACATTACGCTTGCCGGGCAGGCCTATTCGGCGAACGTGGAGAAATTCCAGAATCTGGCGGGCGCGCTCGCGAAGGAGTCGGCCGCGAGGAACGAACGTGAATATGGCTTGATCGTCGCGATGGTCATAACGGGCGTCGCGCTTGCGCTCGCATTGATCGTTGCAACGCACTTTGCATTGCGCACCATTGTGATCGGGCCGTTACAGCAGGCGTCGAAACTACTCGACCGCATTGCGGGCAACGATCTGACCGCGTCCATTCCAGACGGCAGCCGAAGCGAAATCGGCCAGTTGTTCAGGTCGATGTCGAGAATGCAGGCCGGACTCGCGCATACGGTGTCGAACGTGCGTGTCAATTGCGAGGCGATTCACGGTGGTGCGCGCGAAATCGCGGCGGGCAACCTCGACTTGTCGAGCCGCACCGAGCAACAATCGGCTTCGCTCGAGGAAACTGCGGCGAGCATGGAGGAGTTGACGTCGACAGTCAGGCAGAACGCGGATAACGCCCGCCAGGCGAGCACGCTCGCCGCAAGCGCAGCCGATGTCGCGCAGCGTGGCGGCGACGTCGTGCAGCGCGCAGTGCAGACCATGAGCGCCATCACCGCGAGTTCGCACAAGATCGCGGAAATCACTGGCATGATCGACAGCATTGCCTTTCAGACCAACATCCTGGCGCTCAATGCCGCAGTGGAATCTGCGCGTGCGGGCGAGCAGGGCCGCGGCTTTGCCGTCGTGGCCGGCGAGGTACGCACGCTTGCTCAACGCAGTGCGAGCGCCGCGCAGGAAATCAAGGCACTCATTTCCGCTTCCGTCGACGACGTGCGCAACGGCAATGAACTCGTGACCCAGGCCGGCCAGACAATGAACGAAATAGTCGGGGCTGTACAGGGCGTGGCGACGATCATGGCGGAAATCACTTCCGCAACGGTCGAGCAAACCGCGGGCATCGAGCAGGTGGGCAAAGCAGTGAGCCAGATGGACCAGGTGACACAACAGAACGCCGCGCTCGTCGAGCAGGCGGCCGCTGCTGCAAGCGCGCTCGAGCATCAGGCACAGTCCATGACCGACGCAGTTTCTGCATTCCGCCTGCACTAGCGTGCGTGAGTCAAACGGCGGTCTGAGTGAAGATTCTCAGCAGCGCCCGTCTATTCGCGGCCTGCCAAAGCGGGCCTACGCGATCTCGCGTTTTCTCCAGACCAGCGGCCGGCCGGCGTATCTGATCGACGCGCCCAACGCCGATTGAGGATCATGGCGAACTGCGGCCACTCGCACTAGCCGACGCATAGTCGCGTCGGCGCATGCGCAGTCCTCGCCATAGTTCTTCGAGGTAAGGCAGCAGTTCGAAAACCAGAATCAGTGCGAACAACGTGACGATATAAGCGACGGGTAGCGGCTGGTTCTTTGCAACCAGCTCGAACCGCGCGGGTTCGCCGCCAAGGCCGAGCAACGCCTGAAATTGCGGCCAATGACGCGACACGACCAGCACGATGGCCATGAGCGGCACCAGTTCGAGAAAGCTGTGAACATGCTGTTCGAACGGCGTCACCTTGCGCCCGCCGACCGCGTAGCTGACGTCCCATAGCGCAGTCGCTTCGTGCGCGAGGAACGCGACGATCATCAACAGAATGATGCCCGCGTTGATCTCGAAGAAGATCGCGGCAAGAAGTGGTACTCCCACCTCGGCGAACATCAACAGATGGATCACGGATTCTTTCGCGCCGGTCGTGGATTCGATATGAGTGGCCCGATGGCACAGCCAGTCCGCGAAACCGGCTGCAAGCCACACCGGCAGCACAAAGTACATCAGGATCGTGAGGGTAGGGTCGGTCGACATGGCTTCCCCAATGAAACGCGGGCGTGGCTCAAGCGCGCCCGTCGCTTCATTCGATTCCTTCGTGTTTTAGCGCCAGTTGCACCGCAGGCCGGGCGCGCATGCGTTGCTGGAAATCCGCCAGTTTCTGCGGCACATCGATGTTCACTTTGTGCGCCCACAAAAGCATGGTGAACAGATACGCGTCCGCGACACTTGCCTCTGTGCCAAACAGATAGTCGCCCTTGAGCATGTTCGAGACAAGTGCAAAACGCTGGCCGATCTTTTCGCGTGCGGCGCTCGCTTCCGCGTCAGATGTCGGCTTGAATACACGGCCGAACTGTTTGTGAATCTCCGTGGAAATGAATGCCAGCATTTCGATCAAGCGTGTCGCGCCCATTTCGCCTGAGGGTGCGAGCGAGGGCTTGCGCTGCGCAACCCAGGAAAGGATGGCGACGTTTTCGGTGAGCCGCTGGCCGTCGTCGAATTCGAGTGTCGGCACGTAGCTCTTCGGGTTGATCTCGTCGAACTTCTGACCGCTTTCGGTGGTTTTGGTCTTGAGGTCGACGCGCACGCGGTCGAACTGCAGATCCGCTTCGTGCATTGCGATGTGGTCAGCGAGACTGCATGCGCCGGGCGAGTAGTACAGCTTCATGATGCGGCCCTCCTTGGAAAACAGTTGGCGAGTCATATTGCGCAGCATCCCGCATGCCTTGCTTCGCTTCGGCCATAACGTGCGCAGCCATCGGGAAGGTGGCTTTAGAGGTACGTCTGCTGCCGGAAGCCATCGCCAGCCATCGCCGGCCACCGGCAGCAGCGGGAGCGCATTATCGCGGCGCACATTAGCTATCGTGGCGGCCGGGCAGCACCGCGCCGAGAACCTGCTTCGCTGTCTGCACGATCACGTTGCCCTCATCCGGATCGCCCTTGAGCAACGTCGATGCAAATGCCTTCGCCTGAGCTAGCGTGATATGCGGCGGCAGCGGCGCAATGTTCGGGTCCGCCTTCACTTCGATCACGACCGGACGGTCCGCGCCAAGCGCTGCGTCCCAGGCCGCGCCCATCTGGTCGGCGTCGTCGACGTAAATGCCTTTCAGCCCGATCAATTCCGCGAACTTGTGATACGGCACAGAAGGAATGTCCTGTGACGCCTCGAACTTCGGATCGCCTTCCATTACGCGCTGTTCCCACGTGACCTGGTTCAGGTCCTGGTTGTTGAGCACCATGCAGATCCAGCGCGGGTCGGCCCAGCCTTGCCAGTACTTCGATACGGTGATGAGCTCCGCCATGTTGTTCATCTGCATGGCTCCATCGCCTACGAGGGCGATGACGGGGCGCTCCGGATAAGCGAACTTGGCGGCGATCGCATACGGTACCGCCGCGCCCATCGAAGCGAGTCCGCCGGACAACGAGCACATCATGCCGCGCTTGACCTTCAGATCGCGGGCATACCAGTTTGCGCAGGATCCCGAATCACTTGTGACGATAGCGTTCGAAGGAATGCGCGGCGACAGTTCCCACACGGTGCGTTGCGGATTGACCGCGTCCTTGCCAGGCTCGTGTGCGCGCTTCTCGAGCGTCTTCCACCAGTCGGCTGTCCAGCCTTCAATCGTCTTGCGCCATGCGCGGTCCTGCTTGTGTTCGAGCAAGGGCAGCAGCTCTCGCAGTGTTTCTGCGCTATCACCGACGAGATTGACTTCCATCGGATAACGCAGACTCAGCATGTCGGCTTTCAGGTCGATCTGCACGCCGCGCGCCGCGCCTTCTTTAGGGAGGAACTCTGCATAGGGAAAACCGGAGCCTATCATCAGCAACGTGTCGCATTCGGTCATCAGGTCGTAACTCGGCTTGGTGCCCAACAGGCCGATAGAGCCTGTAACCCACGGCAGATCGTCGGGCAGCGCGGCCTTGCCTAGCAGCGCCTTCGCCACGCCGGCACCAAGCTTTTCGGCGACGGCGATCACTTCGTCGGTGGCGTGCAGTGCGCCAGCGCCAACGAGAATCGCGACTTTCTTGCCGGCGTTGAGCACGTCGGCGGCCTGCTGAAGATCTTGAGACTGAGGAACGAGCCGGGGGGCGCGATAGCCCACTCCCGAGTGCACAGTGCCGTGCTTGCGCGCCGGCGGCTCATACGGTAGATCCTGCAGATCGTTCGGCAGCACGAGAGCCGTTACCTTGCGCTCGGCAAGTGCGGTACGTACCGCGCGATCCACGAGATGGCGCACTTGCGCGGGCACCGAGGCCTGTCCGGCAAACGCGCCCGCCACGTCCTTGAACAGCGAGACGAGATCCACCTCCTGCTGATAGTGGCCGCCCAGCGCCGCGCGCGCCTGCTGGCCGGTAATCGCGAGCACAGGCATGTGATCCAGGCGGGCGTCGTACAGGCCGGTCACGAGGTGCGATGCACCTGGCCCGGACGTCGCGATGCAGACCCCGAGTTCTCCAGTGAATTTTGCATGGGCGGATGCCATGAAGGCCGCCATTTCCTCATGACGGACCTGAATGAATTCAATCGGACCTGGTTGATCGGTCGTCTTGTGACGCTTTTTCGCTTCGGTTTGTGCGCGGTTCAGCGCGCCGAACACGCCGTTGATGCCGTCGCCGGGGTAGCCGAAAATGCGGCGCACGCCCCACGCCTGAAGCCGCTCGACGATAAAGTCACCGACAGTAGTGGACATGGACAACTCCTCACAGTAAAAACCGTCACGACAGAGTGGCTGCAAACCGTGTTCCGCGTTCTTTCATTTGGAAAGAAGCAAGTCCAATCGGCTCCCATAGGCGCAGCGGGCGCGCTTTTTGCTGAGCCGTTGTGCGCAGGGCCGATTGCACTCGCGTTGCAAGGGATTCGCTATGAACAAGGTGGTCGTGATCACTGGGGCTGGCGCGGGAGCAGGGCGCGCTACTGCGGCAGAATTTGCGCGGCATGGCTATAACGTTGCATTGCTTTCGCGGGACAGGGAGCGGCTCGAGCGCCTTGCTGCGGAACTGGAGCGCCAATACGGCGTGCACGCACTGGCCCTTCCCACCGATGTCGCCGACGCCAAGCAGGTGGAACAGGCCGCATCGCGCACAGAAGCAGAGCTCGGGCCTATCGACGTATGGGTCAATGTTGCAATGGCCACTGTCTTTGCGCCCGTATCCAGACTCACTGCGCAAGAGTTCGAGCGCGGCACCCGCGTGACATATCTCGGCCAGGTTCACGGCACGATGGCCGCGCTCTCGCGCATGCGAGTGCGTAATTGTGGCACCATCGTCAACGTAGGGTCTGCGCTCGGCTACCGCTCAGTGCCGCTGCAATCCATTTATTGCGGGGCGAAATTCGCGGTGCGCGGCTTTACGGACGCACTGCGCTCCGAGATCATTCACGACGGCCTCAAAGTGCATTTGACGATGGTCGATCTGCCTGCACTCAATACACCGCAGTTCGACTGGGCGCTCAACAAGATGGGGAGAAAGGCCAAACCCGTCGCGCCGATCTTCCAGCCGGAAGTGGCCGCACGGGCAATCTATTTCGCCGCAACGCATAAGCGTCGCGAGGTCTGGGTGGGCTTTCCGACCGTCAAGGCGATTCTCGCCAACTTCATTGCGCCGGGCCTGTTAGACAAATATCTGGCCAGGGCCGGCTACGAAGGGCAGCTTACCGACGAACCGCTTGCGGCCGATGCTCCCGGCAATCTATTCGAACCCGTGCCGGGCGATTACACCGCACACGGCCGCTTTGACCTCGAGTCGCGATCCACGAGCCTGGAGATGTGTGTGGTTCGGCACCGGGGCATTTTATGCGCACTGGCTGGCATTGGAATCGCCGGTGGTATTGGCCTGCTCGTCAGAAAAAACCGCCGCGCATAAGTTGATGCCGGCAAGCGCATGGTTTTTGCTAAGCGTCGCACGAGAGTAATCAGGATCGGTGACAATAGGCCTATTCAGACAGCCTTTAGGAAAATCATGTCGCAACCGCTCACCATCGATTTCGTTTCCGATATTGCATGCCCTTGGTGTGCAATCGGCCTCTCGTCGTTGCAGCTTGCATTGTCGCGCCTGGCAGATACAGTGGACGCGCAGATCGTCGTGCATCCGTTCGAACTGAATCCGCAGATGGGGCCCGAGGGCGAAGCGATTGTCGACTATCTCGGCAAAAAATATGGACGCACGCCCGAACAGATCGAGCAAACGCAGGCCATGATCCGCGAGCGCGGCGCGAGCGTGGGCTTTAACTTTGGCCCGCGCACTCATGTGTACAACACGTTCGACGCACACCGCCTGTTGCATTGGGCCGGCTTGGAGGGCAAGCAGTTGCCGCTCAAGCTAGCGTTGATGCGTGCGTATCATTCCGAGGGCCGCGACCCGAGCAATCATGACGTGCTGGTCGAAACGGCGCAGTCGGTGGGACTCGACGCCGACGCTGCCCGCAAGGTCCTGCAAAGCGACGACTATGCCGACGAGGTCCGCGCGGAAGAACATGAATATCAGTCGCACGGCATTCAGTCCGTGCCGGCAATCATCTTCAATCGCCGCTATCTGGTGAGCGGCGGGCAACCTGTCGAGACCTTCGAGCAGGTCATTTCGCAGATTCTGGCCGAAGCCTAAGCCGGCACTTCCGTATCTGAACGCCTGTTCATGAGCAGGCTTGTTATGACATAGACGAAGTACTGCCGGAGGACTTCCGTTCATGCTTGCTAAACGAATCTACGCCGCGTTGCTCGGCTTCGCGTTGATGGCGCTTGCCTGCGTGTGCAACGCGCAATACACGACCGACTGGCTCGCCAATACCTATGGCACGCTGGCCGCGCACGTCGGCAACGGCGCACGCTCCATGTGGGTCGCGCCAGAAGGCGTGATTTATACCTCGTCGCTATGGGACGAAAACGCGGGCGGCGTCGCCATCTATCAGAACGGCCAGAGCCTGGGTTCCATCGGCACACACGCCGATTTTCAGGGCAGCGCGATCACCGGCAATGCAACCTCCATTTTCACCGCGTTGCAATACAACAGGACCTTCGGCAGCGGCTCCGTGGGACGCTACAACCGCGTAACCAAAGCGCTCGAACTGCGCATTCCCGTGAGCGTGTGGACCGGCATCCCTCACGCCGACGTCATCACGGGGCTCGCCACGGCTGGCACGCTGCTTTATGTCAGCGACTTCTATGGCAACCGTGTGCGCGTCTATACGACAGACGGCGTGTGGCAGCAGGATTTCGCGGTAACGGGTCCCGGTGCGCTTGCACTCGATGGCGCGGGCAACCTTTGGGTCGCGAGAAAGAGCGCCGCTGTGGTCTCTCAGTTCAGCGCGGGCGGCGCGCTCCTGAAGACGATTCAGATGCCCGCCGCATCGCGACCTTCGTCGTTGTATTTCGACGCGTCCACGGGACGCCTGATGGTCGGCGATGAAGGACCCGACATGAACATCAAGATCTACAACGTGGCGGGTGCGCCTACGTTGGCCGGAACCTTCGGCATTCAGGGCGGGTATCTGGACACCACCACGGGAATCAAAGGACAGGTCGGCGACAAGCGCTTTACGCGCGTAGCGGGCATTGGCAAGGACGCCGCGGGCAACCTTTACGTGCTCAACAATCCGTGGGGTGGCGGCTGGGATCTGGGCCGCAATGGGCCGACTGATCTGCATGCATACGACAGCGCCGGCAATCTGAAATGGAAGTTGCAGGCGTTGAACTTCGAAGCGGTGGCAGCGCCGGATCCTTTGACAGACGGCGCGTATTTCTACAGCGGCGCGCACATCTACACAGGCAGTGCAGGCGGCACTTTTGTGGCAAATACGATCGACCCCTTTACCTATCCGTCCGATCCGCGCCTTGACATAAACGACACCCAACGCGGTCAGCATTTTGGTCAGATGGTCGCCGTTGGAGGCAACCGCATTCTGGTCGCCTCGGGCCAAAATCCGGACACATTCAACTTCTACCATTTCAATGCGGCAAGCGGCTACATTGCGATACCCGACGGGTCGCTGCCTGGGCCCGCGTTCAATACCACCGTGAAGGTGACGGGAGGCTTTTGCATCGACAGCCGCGGCGACGTGTGGGCCGGCCTCGATAGAACCAACCATATCTATCACTACCCGCTCACGGGTTTCGATGGAAGTGGCAAACCGTTGTGGGGGCCTGCTGTCACGATCAAGATTCCAATGAGCATCCGGCCGCTCACGCGCATCATCTATTTGCCCGAGAGCGACACAATGATTCTTGCTCAAGGCGTGGCAGGCAGTTGGGACTGGACGGCGATGCAGTCGCGCATCGAGGTCTATCACGGCTGGAGCGCAGGCAACACCACGCGGCCCCAACCGGTGATCAATCTCACCAGCGCAAATCCGAAGTCGATTACGGCGGTCGGCAATTATCTGTTCGTTGGCTACGTGCATACGGTGCCGAACATCGACGCTTTCAATCTGAATACCGGCAATCTCGACGCGACGCTCATCAACAATAGCCCCGGTACGGTGGATGTGGGTAACGACGTCGATTCGATGTACGGGCTGCGGGCCTTCTTGCGCGCAAGCGGCGAATACGTCATCACGAAAGACAACTACAACGGATCGAGCATCATCGTGCATCGCTGGACGCCATGAGTGGCGAGCGGCTGCTTTGCGCGTAGACCATCGGATAAGATACGGCCCTCGCGACAATTTTCCGCTTAAAGGAGTGGCTCCAGTGATTCAGCCGAGCAATGTATTCAAGGAGAACCTTGCGCAACTGCCCGCTATAGACGGCATTGCGCGTATCGATCTGATCGACGCCCAGGGCACGGTGACAGCAAGTATCGAAAACAAGCCCGGCAAACAGGGCTCGCTTGCGGTGTACAACTATCTGCAGCAGACCTTCGGCACGCTCGATGCGAAAGCGGCCGAGCACGGCCTCGCCGTGTTCGGCGAGCATACGGCCGACGCGCGCAACCGGCCCGGCGCGCACCCGAACGTCGATCATCTTCTTGCAATCGCTGCGGGCGCGCCGGCGTTGCGGATCGACGTGATTGCTGTGGGCTGAGGTAAGTTTGCGCGGCGCGCGCACGGCGCACCGCGCTATGTTGCGTGCCGCTACTGTGCCGCGCGCTTGCGTTGCCCGGCACGCCCGAAGATTGCACGGTCGCCAAGCCATACGGCGAGAAGCGTTGCGCCCATCAACGGAAACACCATGCCCAGTACGACGAGGCCTGCTTTCCAGCCGCGCATCGGTGGTGCGGCTCTTTCTCGCGAGGGCGCGCCGAGCGAGCCTTGTGGTCTGCGTTTCCACCACATCACGCAGCCGGTTACCGCCATCAACGCGAGGCCCAGCGAAATGGCGGCGCACAGGATCTGGTTCGCTACGCCGAAGTAACGGCCCATGTGCAACGACGTGCCATACGACACGGCTTTCGATATGCCGCCGTAGTCAGCGTAGCGAATATCCTTGAGAACCCTGCCGCTGTACTGATCGATATAAATGGTGCGCTCCAGTTGTGGATCGGCGGGGAAATACGACACCGTGTAGACGCCCGTTGCCGAAGTAGGCAACGCGACGTTGTAGCCGCTCGTCACACCCAACGAGGCGGCTTGCGCGACGATGCGTCCGAGCGGCAGTGGAGCGGGCGGTTTATCGTGGGTAGAAGCATCATCGGTAGAAGCGGGCACCGGTGCGTTGCCGACTGCCCACGGCGTTTGCGGCAGCGGCAAGTCATCCATCACCATACCAGGCATGGAATCGGTCTGCGTGGCCTGTGCTTTATGTGCTGCTGTATTTGCTGTATGTGCGGAATGCGTTGCATCCATGCCGGCCGTACCATCTGTTTCTGCACTTGCCGCAGTGCCCGCACCCGCAGGCAGCATCGAGCGCAACGGCAAGCCGCCCCACGTGCCGGGCGGCGCGCCGAGATTCGCAGCGGTGGCAAGCGCCTTGAACTGTTTGCCCCACGAGCCGGACCATGGAAGGCCCGTCAGCACGAATGCCAGCGCGCCGAGCGCAAGCCAGATTCCCATGAACGCGTGAACGTTTTTCCACAGTGGCCGGCCTCTGAGCGTGAAGCGCGGCACCAGTGCATCGCGTACGCGCGCTGCTTGACGTGGCCACCATAGTGCGACGCCGGTGCCGAGCATCACGAGTGTCCAGCATGCGGCCAACTCCATCAGCAGTTCGCCGGGTTTGCCGAGCAACAGCTTTCGGTGAAGCATACGGTCCACCTGCATGAAACGCTGATCCACGCTCAACCTGCCGAGCACGGCTCCGGTATACGGATTCAGATAGACGCTTTCCTTTTCGCCGCCTGCGAGACGGAAGATGAATTCCGTGCTGCGCTGCGGCTCGTTCGAGATAGCGGCGGTCACCGCCGTAGCGTCAGCTGGCATTGCTGCGCGCGCTCGCGCGAGCAATACGTCTTCTGTCATGCGCGGCGCCGTTTGCGGCTCGACCACCAGAAGCTGCGGATAAAGCAGCGGCTCTATCTGCGGTTGAAAACAGTACAACGTGCCGGTTATCGCCAGCACTATGAGAAACGGCATGACGAATAGTCCGGCGTAGAAGTGCCACCGCCACAGGGTGCGATAGCCGCTACTGGAATTCGCCATGTCGGATGCGGCATTGTGTCGAGCGAGGGTGGACATGAATGCTCCTGAACAGAGTGAACGGGTTTCTTGTGGCGAGGCGTTAGGTTTGCGCATCACATGCGTAACTTTGCTTCCACATAGAACGTGCGTCCGGGATACGGGTGGTAGACGAAGTAGCGCGCATCGAAAATGTTGTCCACGCCAATGCCCACTTCGCTCAGTTTTGTCGGCCTATACGTGAACCTTGCGTCCGCCACGGTGTACGAACTGGTACCGCCGAACACATTGGGATTGGTATCCGTGTTCGTGAGCGTGTTGTATTGGCGCCCTGAATAGCGCGCGGCGAGCGTTACGGCCGCGCGTTCATCGAAGCGATAGGTCGCAGCGACATTCACACGCCACAGCGGAATGCGATAAAAATACTTGCCGACGCTTGCAGGATTCTGTGCGTTTGCAATGATTTTCGACTGCGTATAAGCCACGCTCGCCAGCAGATCGAGTCCGCGCAGCAACACGTTCTCGCCTGAATAGCTTGTTTCCACGCCTCGCGAGCGCACCTTGCCGATGTTCTGGAAGTTCGTCACGTTCGGAATAACGGTGGTGTCGGTTTGACTGAAAATGGTGTTCTTCACGTCGTCCTGAAACAGCGAGAAGCGGAAGATGCCATTCCAGTGCGCCCATTCGGCAGTGAGTTCTTTCGAAAGATCGTCTTCCGGTTTCAGGTTCGGGTTGTTGTTGACGATCGACGAACCATTAATCTGCCCCTGGAACAACTCACCGACCGTAGGAAAGCGATACGCGCGGCCAATCGAAGCGCGTAATGTCAGATCGTCGCTCGCGTCGAATGAAAGTGATACCTTCGGCGAAAAATGCTGCTGACTGGCGTCACTGAGTGCAATGGTCGTACCCGGCGCCGCTTGCGATCCACCGTAAGCTCGCCAGTCTTCATAACGCACGCCGTACACGAGCTTCCAGCGCGGCAGGAAGCGCCAGGCGTCCTGCGCATAGAGCGCCTGAGTCTGCGTTTTTCCCGCAAATCCATTGGCGAACGAAGCCGCCGGGCCGTCGCGCCAGTTGGGCGTCGAATAGCTTTCGTTATCGAGAAAGTAATTGTCGTAGTGATAGCCAAAGGCAAGCGCATGATTTGCAAGGCCCGCTTGCTTTGATGCCGGCGTGTAGGTGCTTCTCAGGTCCAGTGTCTTCCAGCCAGTGCCGTCGCCAAACGTGACGGTTCCCGCGCCGTTGCCAGGTGCGCCTGAATTCGCGAGACGCGCGACGCTATTGCCGATGTCGTAATACGAAGCAACGGCTTCGCCGTTCCAGCCCGTCGCGTTGCGCGTTTTCAACGTCACGCCGTACAGCCAGTTCTCGCTATGACCGAGGCTCGGCGCAAATGCCGAGGCGGGAATCGTGTACTCGTAGCCGTCGATTGAGACCTTGCCGCTATACACCGGGTTGCCGTTCGCGTCACGCAGGAAGCTGGCGGTCTGACTGTTGTACGTCTGATGCCAGTAGCCCAGTGTGAAGGCGGCTTGCAGTGTCGGCGTGAAGTCGTACTGCATCTTCAGCTTGAACTGGTCCTGCACCGTATGTTCAATGCCTTCGCCGTTAATGCCGAGTACGGCAGTCGGCGCATTGTTCTGGTTGTTGTAGAAATACGCGCCTGTTACAGGTTTATCGCCGGCCTGTGCGGGCGTGCGCGAGGTCGCGAGCGTTGCGAACTGCAGCGGCTGGCTCGTGTTCTCCAGATGGTTCACACCCAGCATGAACGAGAACTTGCCGATGCGATTGCCCAGAGACGCACTGGTTTCAGTGCCGTTGAAATTGCGATTGACCCCGTAGAGGCTGAAGTGCTGCGTGAATGCCTTCACGTCGGCCTCGCCCACGAACTTCTTCGGCATGGCCGTGCTGATGAGTACCGTCGCGCCAAGCGAATTGCCCGGATAGAGCGCGGAATACGGGCCGTAAATTACATCGACTTGCTGGATCTCGTCGGGAAATACCATCGACCAGCGCGGTGGGAAAGAGTAGCTGTTGCCAAGCAGATTGCTGAGCAGCAGTCCGTCTGCATAGACGAGTCCCCGCGCGCTTTGCGTATTGCTGGTGCCGCGCACCGCGATAATGGAGTTCAGGTCGCCGATAAAACGCTTGCGCACCGCAAGATTCGGCATGTACTTCAACACGTCTTCTGTGTTGACCACATTCCAGTTCGAGAATTGCGCGCGTGTGACCGTTTCGACCGAGGCCGGCAAATTGGGATCGACGGTGCGGGTCGCGAGACCTTCATTAGCAGCGCTATTTGCACTGACGCTGACCGCGGGCAGCGTCGTATCGGCACCCGCCGTATCGGCGTGAACCGGAGCGGCCGCGAACGCCGTGACCGCAGCAGGCACGAAGGCGGGCAGCCTTCGCCATGCGAAGATGAACATGAACGTTTCCTGGAGGCATTGAACGGACGATCGCGCGCACCCGTCGGCGGATGCGACAAACGCGGCCCAACATGGCCGATGCGGGCGATCAGGAACAACGGCGATCAGGAAACGACAGGCGGGGCTCTGGGGCGTCCGGAAGGAAACGCGCCGAGTGGCGTGAAGCGAGTGGAGAGAATGGGGGCAGCCGTGCCTGCTACCACGACCAGAAGCTGCGGCTGTGGCGCGGCAACCGTGGGCATAGCCACGTGATGCTGCAACAGATGACAGTAACCGCAGGCGCCGAACGCGTCATCGTGGCTGAGATGCATGGCCGCTGTACCGGCATGGCCCGCGTGAGCCGCATGGTCCGCCTGGGCGACCTGCTGCGCTGAGCTCAACAGACCGGGCTGCGCAGTTTGCAGCGCCGAACACAGTGCCGCAGTGGGCTCCTGCGCGCGGCTCGACGCAAGCACCTGACTCACAACCGGCGCAAACACGATGAGCCACATGGCGACGAGGCCAAGCCAGGCTGTCAATCGGTTGTGCGCGCGTGGATTCATTTGGATGAGCAGGGAAACGCCGGCGATTCTAGCATTGCCGGCCGTATTTTTCTGCCTGATGCCGGGCATAGCAGCGGATTGAAGGCGGAAATCCGCTCATTTCCGGGCGTTACAACTGCGCGGGATCGCTTAATCTGCGTGGTACATGTCGGCGTTTCGCAACATGGGCGAACCCGCATGTGGACGCCGCACTCGCATCGTTATTGGACTCATGACCCTCACCCAGCCGCTCGCTTCATCAATCGCACAACTGAACCAGCAGGCAATGGCGCTCTATTCGAGCGACGATTTTGCCGCGGCATTGTCGACTGTGCTGCCTGCGATAGAGCATGACGAAAGCACGCTGGACGATGCGGCGCTTCATGCGCTGGCCGACGCGCTGAATATCGCGGGCGCTTCGTCATGCCGTCTCGGTCAACTGGACGATGCGGAACGCCACTGGCGCCGATGCCTGCGCATGATGCCCGGCTACGTCGAGGTGTATGAAAGTTTTGGCGCATTGCTCAAGGCGCGCGGCCACCTGACTGCGGCGAAGGCAATTTACCGCCGACTCATCGCACTGCAGCCGAACCACGCGGACGCTCACAATCAGCTCGGCGCGGTGCTGCACGCACAGGGTCAGCACGAGGAGGCTGAGAAGTCATATCGTCACGCGCTCGCGCTTCGTCCAGAGCATGCGGAAGCGCACTATAACCTCGGCGTAGTGCTGCACGCGCTGCGGCGCCTCGATGAAGCGGAAGCCGCCTATCGCGAGACGCTGCGCCTGTTGCCGGCGCACGCGCAGGCGCACAACAATCTGGGCAACGTGTTAATGGATCTGGGCCGCGTTGCGCAAGCAGACGCTGCGTATCGCGACGCGCTCGTCGTCAGGCCGCAATATCCAGAAGCGTTGAATAACCTCGCGGGCGCGCTGAAGGCGGCAAACCGCCTGACCGAGGCCGAACTTGCCTGCCGGCTTGCGTTGACCTTGCGCCCGGATTACGCCGAAGCGTACGTCAATCTAGGCGCGACCCTCACCGATCTCGCTCGCCTCGCCGAGGCTGAAGCAGCATACCGGAAGGCTATTGTGCTTCGCGCCGACTACGCAGAGGCGCATTACAACCTTGGCGTCACGCTGTTCAAACTCGAGCGCCTGGGCGAGGCCGCTGCCGCTTATCGTGAGGCGGTGCGCTTGCGTCCCGACATTGCGGCCGCCCATAACAATCTGGGCTGTGTGTTGCGCGTGCTCGACAGGTTGGCGGAGGCCGTCGAGTCCTTTAAACAGGCGCTATCGCTTCAACCGGAACTCGCCGAAGCGCATTACAACCTCGGTTCGGCACTCGCGCAACTGGGGCGTTTTCCGGAGTCGGAAAGCGCTTATCGCCGCGCGCTCGCGTTGCGCAACGATTACCATGATGCGCGCTTCGGCCTCGCTGTGTTGTTGCTCGGACAAGGGCGCTTCGAGGAGGGCTGGCGGCTTTACGAGTGCCGCTATGAGCACCCGGCTTTCGTGCATCGACACACTGCTGAGCGGCTTGCCTGTGTGCACTGGCAGGGCGATGCGCTGTCGGGACGCTCGTTGCTGGTCTGGCAGGAAGACGGTCTCGGCGACATGCTGCAATTCAGCCGCTATTTCGCGTTGTTGAAAGCACAGGGTGCCGCGCATATCACGTTTGCCTGCGCACCCGCGCTGCACAGGTTGATGGCCCGTGTCGACGGCGTCGACGCGGTGCTCGATCACGACACCGCAGCAGCCCGCGCTGCTACTTACGATTGCTGGACGAGCCTCCTGAGTGCGCCGCTTCATCTGCGCACGACGATCGACACCATTGCCCGACCCGTCAGACTTACGGCCGACGCTTCGCTCGTTGAAAAGTGGCGGCCCTTGCTCGACACATCGCCACCGGGCCGCAGAATCGGGCTCGTGTGGAAGGGCAATGCGCGGCACCACAACGACATCAACCGTTCTATTCCGTCGCTTACCACACTCGCGCCGCTGTGGAGCGTGGCCGGCCTCAGCTTCGTGAGTCTGCAAAAAGGGCAGGGCGAAGACGAAGCGAGCAACCCGCCCGCTGCTCAGCCCTTGCTACATGTGGGTTCGATGGTGACCGATCTCGCCGACAGCGCCGCAATCGTCGCGCAACTCGATCTGGTGATTTGCGTGGACACCTGCATCGCGCATCTCGCTGCGTCGCTCGGCAAGCCATGCTGGGTGATGCTGCCGGAGAAAGATGTGGACTGGCGCTGGATGCACGCGCGCAGCGATTCGCCGTGGTATCCGCACACGCTGCGGCTATTTCGCCGCGACAAAGGCGAAGATTGGGCGGCGACGGTGGAGAGAGTGAAGCAGGCGTGTGCCGCGCGATTCGGCGTGCGCGCCTGACTGCTGCCCGGCCCCCACGGCCGCGAGCTATCCGGCGCGTTTAGGCTTCGATTTCTTGCCTGCCGTGTTGAGTGCAATCGCCGCATGAATCAGGGACTTGAACGCGTCGGCGTCGAGTTCTTCACCCTCGCGAATGTCGATTGCTCGCCTCGCATTACCGTCCAGGCTCGAGTTGAACAATTTTGCCGGGTCTTCGAGCGAAGCACCCTTCAGGAACGTCAGCTTGACGACCGACTTGTACGACTCGCCGGTACAAATGATTCCATCGTGCGACCAGACAGGCGTGCCCATCCACTTCCATTCTTCCAGAACGTCGGGATCGGCCTCGTGGATGAGCTTGCGTATTCTGCTCAGCGTCGCACCGCGCCAGTCCGCGAGATCGGCAATTCTTTTGTCGATCAGTTCCGAGGCTGGCAGCGCTTGCGTCGAGGTCGATCTGCTCATATTGCTCTCCTAAGCTTTGGCGGTTCAAAGACCGAACTGCTTTGCGTATTCGGTGTTCAGGCGCGGCCATTCGAACTTCATCGCGTCGCCCGCAACGATA
The DNA here is from genome assembly GCF_019511605.1 of Paraburkholderia phenoliruptrix. Lineage (GTDB taxonomy): Bacteria > Pseudomonadota > Gammaproteobacteria > Burkholderiales > Burkholderiaceae > Paraburkholderia > Paraburkholderia phenoliruptrix_A. Next base: position 232,562 of record NZ_JAEUAV010000002.1, read on the forward strand.
CGTCCAAGCGGATCGCCGGCAAGCAAATGATCCAGCACGTCGAAGCAGATGTGCCAGCCTGCCGCGCCCATCGAAATAAACTTGCGGTCGATGCTATGCCACAGCGTCAGTCGCGTACCGTCGCCAAGCGGCTGCAGTTGCCAGCGCAGACTGTTGTCGCCCCAGCGGTATTCGAGCAGATTCGGCGCGTCGGCGCGCGTCACCTCGGTTTCGGAGACTTGAGGTGTAGGGGTGCCGACCGTGGAAAGATTGACGGGACCAACCGATGCGAGGCTATGGTCCGCATCGAACGGCGCCCACTCGCGCAGACTTGCTGGGTCGGTCAGCGCGTGCCACACCCTTTCCGGAGAATGGCGCAACTCGCGCACGAGCACGAGCGTCCACGTGTCTGCGTCTTTCTGAATGTGTGCGCCGGCGGCAGGGCCGGGCCTGTATGAATCGCGATTGCTCATCGTTTTCTCTCCTTACGGCGTGGTGCGGGATGAGTTTGATCGAGGTGACGCTCCAAAGCGTCCAGATGAACCGACCAGAAGCGTCGGAATGGCGCGAGCCATGCGTCGATTTCCATGAGCGGCTCGGGCTTGATGCGGTACACGCGCCGCTGCGCTTCCACGCGCGACTCCACGAAGCCGGCCTCGCGCAGCACGCGCAAATGTTTGGAAACCGAGGGCTGTGAAAGGTTGAGCTGCTCCTCGATGTCGCCCACGGACCGCTCCGAAGATGCAAGCAGGCTGAGAATGGCGCGACGGCTAGGCTCGGCGATGATGGCGAAAGTTGAGTCCATAGTGTTTATATACCTCGCTAGGCATATACGTGTCAAGCCGGGGCTGCGAGTGCAAGCGCGTGTCGATTCGCGCAGGCGGCCTTAACTTCGCTTCGTGCTGTGGGGCCGCTTGCTCTTCATCTCTGCCTGCACGAACGCGACGAAGCATTTCACGACCGCGTCGTCACGCGCGCTTTGCCACGTGAGGCCGACGCGCCAGCGGGCGCCGGGTCCTGTCAAGGGAAGCACTCGTGCATCGCGCAACAGGTACTGCACACGCGAGGGCAGAAACGCGGCACCGACGCCCGCGGCGACACTGGCAAGTACTGTCTGTATGTCGTCCGTCTGCTGGATGACGTTCGGCACGAACCGGTGTGCCGCGCACCACCGGTCCACCTGTGCTGCGAGGCCTGGACCGCGTCCGCGCGCGAGTGCAATGAAGCCTGGTTCATTCAGTTCGTTCAGATCGGACGGAATACGCTTCCAGCGCGCATGCTGCGGAACAGCCAGACCCAGCGCTTCGTCGATCATGGGAAACGAGCAGAGGCCTGCGTCGGCCGGCAAGCGCAAGAAGCCCACCTCGAGCTTGCCGGAAAGAAGCCGCCGCGTTTGCTCCGCCGACGAGAGGTCGTTCAGCGTGACGCTGACGTTCGGATAGCGCTTGCGAAAATCGGCGACCAGTTGCGGGACCTCGGTCAATGTGGAGAGCCCGAGGCCAATGCGCAAAAATCCCCGCGCGCCGCTGCTGGCTTCGCGGGCTCGCGCGAGCACTTCGTCAGCATCGCGAACCAGCGCTTGTGCGTCTGCCAGAAAGCCCGCGCCGAAAGTCGTGAGCTCTGCACCGTGCCGCCCGCGCTCGAAGAGGCGTGCTCCGAGGCTCGCTTCCAATGCGGCGATCTGCTTGCTAAGAGCCGGTTGGCTCACGCACAAAAGCTCGGCCGCCTGGCCGAAATGACGCAATTCGGTGACTGTCAGGAATGCTCGCAGGAGTTTTAATTCCATTCTGTTCGGTAATCGAATGCATCAAAAGTTTCATTTTACGTATCGATAGCCGTCCGGTCCAATGATGCTGTTCTTGTGTTGTGGGGCCGTGAACATGCCGTCTTCGACTGCTTCATCGTTTCGCGTTGCATCTGTTCCAGTTGTTTCGTGTCGCGGCGAAACCGCGCATAACGTGGCGCGCGTTGCGGAATGGCTTACGCTCGCGGCTTCGCAGAATGTCGACCTCGTGGTCTTTCCCGAGGCTTGCATTAGCGGCTACGCGAGCATGGCGAAGTTGAGCCGCGCCGAATTGAATGCACTTGCACAGACGCTGGACGGTCCTGCTATGCGAGCCGTTGCGGATGCAGTGGAGCGAACGGGTGTCGGAGCCGGTGTGGGGTTCGTCGAGCGAGCAACAAACGGGCAGTTCTTCAACAGCTACATGGTGTGTCTGCCGGGCGGGGTGCGCCACTGCCACAGAAAGCTGCATGCGACCGAGCATCCGCGTATCGTCAGTGGCGATCGCTTCACCGTGTTCGATGTGTCGGCGGATATTCGCATCGGTATCTTGATCGGCGCGGACAATTATGTGGTCGAGAATGTGCGCATGACCGCGCTGATGGGCGCGACGCTGCTGCTCGCGCCGCATCGAAGCTATGGTTTCGACGACCAACGCGGCAAGCACGCGCACCCGGTGTCGAGACAGCAGGCGCTTGAGTGTAAATCAGGCACAAAGGCGGCGTATCGTGCGGAGCCTGAGAATTCGGGCGAATGGTTGCGCCGCTGGCTGCCTGCGCGTGCCGTCGACAATGGAATGTTCGTCGTGTTCAGCGATGGCGCGGAGCTTGCGCGAGAGAACCAGCCGGCCGGCACGGCGATGATAGTCGACCCATTTGGCCGGATATTGGCGAGCACGGCTGAAGGCGAAGCGTCAGGCGCTTTAGTGCACGCCGCGCTCGATGCCACGCTGGTAAGGGTTAGCCCTGGCCGCGAATGGCTTGCGGCGCGCAGACCGGATCTTTACGGAGCGTTGAGCCGCATCGGCTCGAATCACGTCGAGTTCGATGCGCGAGCGGTGTCGGCAAAAGGCGCGGTTGCACTGTCGTTCGCGCAGGTTCGGCGCAACGGCGTCATCGGTTGATGCACCCGGCGCTTGCGCCTTTTCAGCTCGTTATTCCGCGATTGAGAACCGCGCCGGACGGCTTTGCGCCGATTTGGCAGGACGCTCGACGCGCGCGGTGGCGCCGCGAATGAACAGCACCGCGCAGAACGCGACCATTGCCCAGATGCAGAAAATTACCGTCAAAGCGCTCATTTCGTGTCTCGAAGATTGGAAACCGCTGTCGTTATGGTTGGCCTTGCAAAGAGGCCGGTTAGTGCATCGTGGGCTGGTCGGTGCCGCTGGAAAGAAGCTCGGCGATCAGCCGCGTGGCGAGTCCAAGCTGTTGTTCCAGTGACGCACGGGCCGCGTGTACCGCTGTATCGTCGCCGCGTGCCGCTGCATTGTACGTCTGTGTGGCGAGGCGCAACACATTTTGCGAAGCAATGTGCAGGCCCTGCATGGTCCGCGGGTCGCCGACAGGCACCGCGTCGCCGAGCTCGGCCGACGCCGGCTCAGGGAAGTTTTCGTCGAACTGGCGATTCGGGCGATGACGGAAAGACATCTGAAGCTCCTTGCGCGGTGTGAGCAATCCGGGGCGATTCATCTGATTGCGACGATGCCAGTGTGCGCCGCGCACCCGAACTTCAATTTGTGGAATAGAGGCCGTTTTGGAGGGCAATAGGACCGATGGGCTGCGGGCGCGCTTTTGTCTGCTGAAAGCGGGCCAAAATGGGCTTTGGTCCAGCGCATTGCTGCAACGCGCAGCGCTGCCGGGTGCGCGACGGCCGGCAGGCCCAAACGCCGTTGTCCCAACGTTACCGATAAAGAGATTAGATGCCCATGCGGGTCGCTTTAGGTGCTCGATCCACCGGTGCGAAATTTACAATGTGAGCCGCACATTAGCGTTGGAGACCCGCGATGTCAGGTCGCACACAGACCCGCATTCCCTGCATGATGATTCGTGGCGGCACCTCGAAAGGCGCGTTTTTCATGGCGTCCGATCTGCCCGCCGACTCAGCGGAGCGCGACCGCGTTCTGCTCGCCGTAATGGGGTCGCCCGACCCGCGCCAGATCGACGGTATCGGCGGCGCCGATCCGCTCACCAGCAAGGTGGCGATCATTTCCCGCTCGTCGCGCAAGGATGCGGACGTCGATTACCTGTTCGCTCAAGTCGTCGTCAACGAGGCGCGCGTCGATTTCGGCCAGAACTGCGGCAACATCCTGGCGGGCGTGGGTCCCTTTGCGATCGAGCGCGGACTTGTTGCACCGCAAGACGGCAGCACGCGCGTGGCCATCCACATGGTCAACACGGGGCAGATTGCGGTGGCAACGGTCAGTACGCCGGAATGTCGCGTCACGTATGAAGGCGACTCGCGCATCGACGGTGTGCCGGGCCACGCGGCGCCGATTCCACTAGAATTCAGGGACACGGCTGGTTCGACATGCGGCGCGCTGTTGCCGACGGGTCGACTAAAAAACACGGTAGAAGGCGTGGAAGTGACGTGCATCGACAACGGCATGCCGCTCGTGCTGATGCGAGCGCACGATCTGCAGCGTACCGGTTACGAAACCCGCGAGGAACTCGACGCGGACGAGGAACTGAAGGCGCGCATCGAAAAGATTCGCCTGGCCGTGGGTCCGATGATGAACCTCGGCGACGTGAGCGCACGCACGGTGCCGAAGATGTGCCTCGTCGCGGAGCCGCGCAACGGCGGCACCATTTCTACGCGCAGCTTTATTCCGCACCGCTGCCACGCCTCCATTGGCGTGCTGGGCGCGGTCAGCGTGGCAACCGCTGCGGTGTTGCCCGGTACGGTATGCGATGGGCTCGCGAAGGTCGATGCAGAAGGTGCACACAAGCGCGTATCTGTCGAGCATCCGACCGGCGAGTTCACTGTCGAGCTCACGCTCGGCGGCGAGCGCGATTACCCCGAAGTGTTGAGTGCGGCGCTGTTGCGCACCGCGCGCTGGCTGTTCGACGGCGTGGTAGGCGTTCCTGCTTCGGTGTGGGAGCCTCGGGCCTTTGCGTGAACGCGGCTAGTTCGCGGCTGCACTGACCGTTCGCGTAACGTCCACGACGGACAGACGAATGGCGTCGATCAGCGCGCGTGCCGCTGGCGAAGGCGCACCCGCTGCGCGCAGCGTCAGCCCAATGTCGCGGCGTGTGTTGTGCAGCGGCACGTTCAACACTGCGAGTTGGCCCGCTTGCACCTCGTAGTGCAACTGCTGGGCCGACAGCGCCGCAACCATGTCGGTGCCCAGCAGCAGCCCGCGAATTACAGCCAGGTCGGCGGTTTCGACCGTGGGCAGGGGCGGTTTGACTTTCATCCGTTTGAACTGCGCTTCGAACAGCGCGCGAGCCGGTGCGTGGCTGCGCGGCAAAATCCATTGCACGTCGCGCAGCTCCATGATGCTCGGCTCGCGCATACGCGTAAGCGGATGATCGCGGCGCACGAGAAGCACCATGTCTTCCGACATCAGGCGCTCGTTTCTGAGGCCGCTCGTCGCGTCGTTCTCGCGCAGCGCGCCGAGAATGAAGTCGATGTCGCCCGCTCGCAGACCCGCGACGAGCGCTTCATACGCGCTTTCGTCGGTGACGACGCGCACGCCGGGATGTTCCGCGCTCATCTTCGCAATGGCTTTGGGCAGAATGAGCGTGCGCCCGAGCGGCAATGCGCCGACCGTTACCGCACCCTGAATGTTGCCGCGCAACGCAGCAATATCGTCGGGAACGTGGCGCAATTCGTTCAGCGCGCGCCGCACGTGCAGCACGAAGGTTTCGCCTTCGGCGGTGAGCAGGATGCCACGCGGGCTGCGGTGAAAAAGGCTCAGACCCGAGCCGCTTTCGAGCACGCGAATGGCGGTGCTCACTGCGGGCTGACTAATGCCGAAAGTTTTCGCCGCGCTAGGCATATGGCGATGCCGCGCGAGCGCGACGAAGATTTGCAGCCGCCGCGTGTTCAGCAGATATGCGGGCAATGCGCCCTCGGCAGTGGGACGACGGCGCGTCTGACGCGCGGCGCACCATTGCGCGAGTTCTTCCAGTTCCGCAAAAATTCTTTCGCAGCGAAGCAGCACGGCGCGGCCCACAGGCGTGGGCAGCATGCCTGAAGGACCACGATCGAATAGCGGTTCGCCCAGCGCCGACTCGAGTTCCTGTACCGATCGCGTTACTGCCGATTGCGCCCGAAACAGCGCTGCCGCGGCGCGGGTTGCGCTGCCTCTATCGGCGACAAGGCGGAATGCGCGGAGTTGCGCCAGGTTGAGAAGCGCTTTGGTGCCCGCGGGCGTTGTCTGTTTCGCCGACGCATTGCCGAGCGAGGGGGCGCCTGGCTGCGCGTCTTCCCGGGCGCTTGCTTGCGCTTTCCCCGGGCTCTTGATGCGACCGGGCGATGCGTTGTGTGTCATGCCGCGCCCGCGATCATGTGCAAGGCCGGCAGCGACAGGTTCAGGCTTTCCTTCGAGATGTGCGTGTGTTCCTTCATCAGCGCCTCCACGCGGGCGCCTTCGCCTTTCTTCAACGCGTCTGTGATCGCATGGTGTTGCCGGTGTGCGTACATCAACATCAGGAACTGGCGCTCGCGCGCGGCTTCGTCGAATGCAATCGTGAAGGGAGAGACGAACGGTATCTTGTCGTTCAGGCTCAGCGCGGCGCTCACCGCTGTGTTGTGCGCGGCCTCGATGATGAGCGAGTGAAAGCGCCCGTTTATCGCGGCATAGCGCACGTCGTCGCCTGGCTGTAGCTGGGCGTTGCGGAAGATGTCGTCGCCTTCGCGCAGGCAGTCGTCGAGCGCGGCAGCAAGCGCTGCGCTTACACCACTTTCGGCGACGGAACGCGCCGCAAGACCTTCGAGTACGCCGCGCACGTCGATAGCGTTCAGCACGTCGCGCACGCTGAAGCGGCGCACCACGTAACCCCGCGCTCCGGAGCGGTCGAGCAGTCCCTCGGAAGACAGCACGCTCAATGCATAGCGTAGCGGTGTGCGCGAGACGCCCAGCCATTGCGCGAGTTGCGCTTCGACAAGCCGTTGGCCCGGCGACAGTTCTCCTGCGAGTATTTTCTCGCGTAACGTCTGAACAATAGCCTGCTGAGTAGTTTCGTTCATCGTGGTCGACTCGTTGGACGTCGTCCAGTATAGCCACGCAAACCGGCTCGCACCACGCTGGAAATGCGGCTTGCGAGTTGCTTCATATGACATCTGTTTTATTTATGGCGTGTGTCGAAGGAAAAACACGCCGTTCGCGCTTATGGTCCGGTTCGGGATACCAAAATGCCCCGACGCGATGCGGCTTACAGCCAGAGCCGATTGCACGATATACAGTATTAACGGAGTAAGAGACGCCGATTCCAGTTTCACAACGCGTTTACCCGTACTTTCGCAAAACCGCCAAAATCCCTACTTTGTATCCCAAGGCGGTTGTGTGGACAACGATCAACGGTCCGGCAACCTATCCGATCGACGCGCCGCGCGGCGCAACTGGAAGTAACGGACGACACGAAATGGCAAGGATCATTGGCGGCATCGGCACATCTCATGTGCCGACCATCGGCATGGCGTACGACAAGGGCAAGCAGAACGATCCCGCGTGGGCGCCGCTTTTCAGGGGCTATGAGCCGGTGGCGAGCTGGCTCGCCGAACGCAAGCCGGACGCAATGGTGATGTTCTACAACGACCACGCGAATAGCTTCTTCTTCGACTGCTATCCCACGTTCGCGCTGGGCGTATCGGCCAGTCATGAATTCGCGGACGAAGGCGCGGGTAAGCGTCCGCTTCCTGACATTGCGGGCCACCCGGATCTCGCGATTCATATTGCCGAGCAGCTCGTCAACGACGAATTCGACCTCACGATCTTCCAGGACCGTCCGCTCGATCACGGCTGCAATTCGCCACTGTCGCTGATGTTGCCGCATGCCGCTGGCTGGCCGCTTGCGCTCGTGCCGATAGAGGTCAACGTATTGCAGTATCCGCTGCCGACCGCGAACCGCTGCTTTCGCCTCGGGCAGGCGCTGCGCCGCGCGATCGAATCTTTCGAGGAGGAGCTCGACGTCGTGGTAGTGGGCACCGGCGGTCTGTCGCACCAGGTGCACGGCGAGCGCAGCGGCTTTAACAACACCGAGTGGGACATGGAGTTCCTGGATCTGATCATTCACGATCCGCAGCGTCTTGCCGCAATGAAGCACGTCGACTACGTGCGGCTAGGCGGCGCGGAAAGCGTCGAAACGATCATGTGGCTCGCCATGCGCGGCGCGCTGGGCCCGAAGGTGCGCGAACTGCATCGCAATTATTACCTCGCCACCAGCACCGCAATGGCGGTCACGATCTACGAAGACGAGGTGGCGCAATGAATCCGCAACTGCAAGGCGTCGAAGAATTGACCGGTACGTATCCCTTCGACATTCGCCAGAGCATGAAGGCGATGCGGCTGAACCGCTTCTTCTGGCAGATGCGCGAAGCGCCCGCGCGCACCCTGTGGCTGGAGAACCGCGCGGCAGCCTACGACGCGGCACGTCTCACGCCAGAAGAGCGCACGCTCGTCGATAACGCCGACTGGATCGGCCTGATCCGCTACGGCGTCTGTTTCTTCGTGCTCGAAAAATTCGCGCGCGTCGTCAAGATCACCAATCTGGGTATGTACGCAAGCATGCGCGGCGAAACCCTCGAAGCGTTTCTGAAAACGCGCAAAGTGCCGGAAGCGGTTTAACGCGCGCGGCTCTGCCGCCGCACGACAGCGGCATTTGATTCGGATACCAGAACAAAACCCGGCTTCCACGGAAAGCCGGGACGGGAAACTATTTTCTTCGGAGACACGCATGAAATCTGCTGACTCGGTCGACATCAAGGCGTTTATCGACGCGCGCAAAATGTCGCCCTACCAATGGCTTGTCCTTATTCTCTGCTTTTTGATCGTCATGATGGACGGCCTGGATACGGCCGTGATGGGCTTTGTCGCGCCCGTCATCATGCATGACTGGAATGTGAGCCGTGCTGCATTTGGCCCCGTCATGAGCGCTGCAATGGTCGGCCTCGCGGTCGGCGCATTGGCGGCCGGTCCGATTGCCGATCGCATCGGTCGCAAGAAGGTGCTTATCGCTTCGGTGTTCTGCTTCGGTCTGTTCAGCCTGCTCTGTGCGTTTGCCGAATCTCCGCTGCAGCTGGTCGTATTGCGTTTCCTGACCGGGCTCGGCCTTGGCGCCGCCATGCCAAATTCGACGACGCTGTTGTCCGAATATGTGCCCTCGCGCAGCCGTTCGCTGTTGCTCACCATCATGTTTACCGGTTTTAACTTCGGCTCCGGTGCGGGCGGTTTCGTTGCCGCATCGCTGATTCCTCATTTCGGCTGGCGCGCGGTATTCATGTTCGGCGGCATCCTGCCGCTCGTGAGCGTGCCGTTGCTTGTGTGGCTGCTGCCGGAATCCGCACGTCTGATGCTGGTGCGCAAGCTGCCGACCGAACGGATTGCGGCGACGCTTGGCCGTGTCTGCGCGCACGCCTTCGACAAGGACGTTCGCTTCACGTCGCCGGAACCGGTAGTCGTTGCGAAGGCGCCGGTGCGTATGCTGTTCGCCGACGGTTACGCATTCAGCACATTGATGCTGTGGCTCACGTACTTCATGGGCCTGCTGATTATCTATCTGCTGACGGGCTGGCTGCCGACGCTTATCAAGGATGCCGGCTTGCCTGTCGAACGCGCGGCCGCCATTACCGGCATGTTCCAGTTGGGCGGCACGATCGGCGCAGTGGCCGTTGGCTTCGCAATGGACCGGCTCGACCGCAACGGCGTGATCGGCGCCGCGTATCTGCTGGGCGGTGTGTTTATCTTCGCACTTGGCATGGGCACGCTGAAGTCGAGCCTGCTGCCGGTTCTCGTCACGTGTGCGGGATTTTTCATGAGCGGCGCGCAGACGGGGCTGAACGCATTGGCGCCCAGCTGTTATCCGACCCGGGCACGCGCGACGGGAGTGAGCTGGATGCTCGGCTTCGGGCGCCTTGGCGGCATTCTCGGCTCGCTAGTCGGGGGCGCGTTGCTGTCGCTCGGATTCAGCTTCCAGGTCGTGTTTTCCGTGCTGGCGATTCCCGCCCTCATCGCGGCTGTGGCGATTGTGATGAACCGGCTTGCATTGCGCTTTATCACGAGTCCAGTCGCAGACGCATAGCTCCGTTCTTGCGGTGTCGTGCGAGAGCCCGCGGCTTTCGTCTGGGGCTGGTGTCGAGTCAGCCTTTCTTTTTTTTCGCGGAACAATAATTGCTCCCCGGTTGCACGAATCCGCCTCGCGGCAACTAGTTGCGACGCGTATTCGCTTATATACAAAGCAACTAACAAAGGGAGACGATCATGACGAACAGGCCCACCACTCCGACTCCAGCGGTTCCACCTGAGCCGGCTGATCCCGGCCGGCGCAAGGTTCTTGCCGCGCTTGCGGGCTCAATTGCACTGTCGGCCTGCGGCGGCGGTGGAGGCGGCAACAGCGGCGGCAACAGCGGCGGCAACAGCGGCTCAAGCTCGGGCGGCTCGCAGCCCGTGGGCACGATCCCGCCCGACCGTGCGAATCTCCCGCGCCCCGCGTTGCCCGACCCGGCCACCTCCGGCATCGACCATGTCGTGCTGGTCACGATGGAAAACCGCTCGTTCGATCATTTGATGGGCTGGGTTCCGAACGCCGAAACCGCAGTCGCCGGCCGAACTTTCAAAGACGCATTCGGCGAAATGCATGCGCCGTTCGCACTCGCCACGAACCCCGCGTACGGCTACCAGGCATGCTCGTTCGCTGACCCCAATCATTCATACGATGCAGGCCGCGTGCATCTCGCCAATGGTGCGATGAACGGTTTCTTGCTGACGCCGGCCACGAGTCTCACGCGTGGCGATCTGCTGCCTATCGGCTATTTCCAGTCGGCGGACCTCGACTTCTATCGTGGCGCGGTCACGCAGTACACCGTGTGCGACTACTACATGAGCGGCATTCTTGCCGACACTTATCCAAACCGCGTGTATCTGCATAGCGGGGAAACGGACCGCCTGTCGGACACGCTCGACACTTCGTCGCTGCCGACCATCTGGGACCGCCTCGACGCGAAAAACATCTCGTCCACTTACTACTTCCACGACGTGCCGTTTACCGCGCTCTACGGCACGCGGTACGTGGGCCGCTCCAAACTCTTTTCCGACTTTCTCTCCGACGCGGCAGCGGGCACCTTGCCTTCGTTCTGCATGGTCGACCCGAGCTTTGGCGGAGAAGCACAGGGCACCTCGAACGACGATCATCCCCATGCGGACGTGCGCAACGGCCAGGTACTACTCGGCCAGATTTACGACGCATTGCGCACGAGCCCCAACTGGAGCAGGACGCTGATGATCATTGTGTATGACGAGTGGGGCGGTTTCATGGAACATGTCGCGCCGCCCGTCAAGCCGGTCTCCAGTGCCGAGGCCGCCCTCGGCAACGACGGACGGCTTGGTTTCCGGGTGCCCTGCATGTTGCTCGGGCCGCGCGTGCGCGCAAACTACGTATCGCGTTATCCGTTCGATCCCAGTTCGATTCACCAGTTGCTCGCATGGCGCTTTGGTCTCGATCCGCTTGGCGTGCGAGCGAGCGCGTCGACCACTTTCAATATGGCCTACGCGCTCGACTTTACTGCCGCCGCGCGCACCGACGCGCCGGCCATCGCGGTGACGCAGGGTACGTTCGGCTCCGCGTGCTCGAACATCTCGACGGCGACTTCGGGTGCGAGCGGCATCGCGCAACTGGACAAAAGCCAGGTGGTGCCGAATACCGCAATCAGTGCACCAGGCGGCCGTTTCGCGGAACTGCGCACTAAAGCGGACGCGCTCGGCTTTCCGGCGCCGCAGTAATTAGTTGCAAGTGAGAAGAGTTACTTGCCGCTGCTCGCGTCGCGTCAGAACAGTTGTTTTTGACCCGACACGAGCCGCGTGAAGTCGTCGCGCAGCAGCGGCAAGATTGCGTCCGCCACGGGTTGCAATTGACGCGTCAGGTAGTGTTCGTAGTCGATTGCGGAGCGCAGTGTTTCGAGCGGCTCGGGTCCGGCAACTGTCATCACGTAGCTGATCCAGCCGCCGTTCTGGTATTGCAGCGGCCGCCCTTGCCGGCGGTTGAATTCGTCGGCCACGCGTGCGGCGCGCACGTGGGGCGGCACGTTGCGTTCATAGTCGCCAAGCGGTCTGCGCAGGCGTTTGCGATACACGAGCTGATCGTCGAGCTTGCCGGCGAGCGTATCGCGCACGTAGTCGCGTACGTAGTCCTGATAGGGCTGCTGCGTGAAGATGCGCCTGTAAAGCTCCTGCTGAAAGCGCTGCGCAAGCGGGGTCCAGTCCGTGCGCACCGTCTCCAGCCCTTTATAGACGATCTCCTGAGCGCCGTCTGGCGACACGCTGAGTCCGGCATAGCGCTTCTTGCTGCCTTCTTCCGCGCCGCGAATTGTCGGCATGAAGAAACGGCGGTAATGCCGCTCAAATTGCAATTCGAGTGCGCTTTCTAGCCCGAAGCGCCGTTGTAGATCCTGCCGCCACCAGGCGTTGATATGGTCGACGAGTGCGCGTCCGATGCGGCCCGCTTCGTCCTCATCATGTGCGTGCCTGAGCCAGACGAAGGTCGAGTCCGTGTCGCCATAGATCACTTCATAACCTTCTGCCTGAATCAGCTCTCGCGTGCGGTGCATGATTTCGTGGCCGCGCATCGTAATCGACGAGGCAAGACGCGGGTCGAAAAAGCGGCAACCGGTCGAACCCAGCACGCCGTAGAACGCATTCATGATAATTTTCAGCGCCTGCGAAAGCGGCTTGTTGTGCTCGCGCTTCGCCGTTTCCCGGCCTTGCCAGACCTGCCCCACAATCGAGGGCAGACAATGGTTCTTGCGTGAAAAACGCGCGCCGAGAAAACCGGCTACGGACTGATCGTCGCCTGGATTCAGCATGCCTTCCACCAGCCCGACAGGGTCGATCAGGAACGTGCGAATGATCGACGGATACAGACTCTTGTAATCCAGCACCAGCACGGAATCGTAAAGGCCCGGGCGCGAGTCCATGACGAAACCGCCGGGGCTCGCGGCGCCGGCCACGTCGCCGACATTCGGTGCGACATAACCTTGCCGATGCATGCGCGGCATGTACAGGTGCGTGAACGCGGCGACCGAACCGCCGCTGCGATCCGCAGGCAGGCCGGTCACGGTGGCGCGTTCCAGCAGAAAAGGCAGCAGTTCTGTCTTCGCGAAGATGCGTGTGACGAGCTCGCAGTCCTTCAGGTTGTATTGAGCGAGTGCGGGCTTGTCTTCGTCGAAGCGGCGCTGGATTTCATCCATGCGCTGATACGGATTGTCGATGGACTTGCCTTCGCCCAATACGGCTTGCGACACATGCTCGAGGCTGAACGAGGGAAAGCTCCACGTCGCCGAGCGCAGCGCTTCTATGCCGTCGATAATCAGCCGTCCCGCGGCGCCCGCAAAATAATGGTTCTGCTTCAGGCCGTGTTCGCGCCACTCCATCTGTGCACCGCCGCGTCCGAGCCGCAACGGTATGCGGTATTGTTCGGCGTGCTGCTGCAACACGCGCAAATCGAACTGCACGAGGTTCCATCCGATAATCGCATCGGGATCGTGCCGCTCCATCCACGTGTTGAGTCTTTCGAGCATTTCGGCCCGCGTTTCACAGTATTCAAGGTCGAAGTCGAGGTTGCCCGCCTCGCGGTTCGGCGGGCCGAGCATATACACCTGGCGCTGGCCGCAACCTTCCAGTGCAATTGAATAGAGTTCGGCGTGAGCGCTCGTTTCTATGTCGAGCGATACCAGCTTCAATGACGGGCGATAGTCCGCCGCAGGCTTCAGTTCGCCATTCGCGAGCGTGCCGTCGCTCTGCAACTCGCCGCCGAACCAGACGGGCGCCGTGATGAAGCGCTCCATCATGTAGCGCTCGGGCGGAAAGATGTCGGCTTCATACACTTGCACGCCGCCTTGTTTCAGGCGTTTTTCGAAGCCGGTTAGCTGGCGGTATTGCGGACAATACAGTCCCATTACGGGCCGATGGTGAAAGTCCCGCAATTCGAGCGGACGCAGATCGAGCGGCGCCTCACGGCGCAAAATGTTCTCCGCGCGTTCGCGCTGTTCAGCCGGAATAAACGCAACCGATGTCTGATGGCGCAAACGGATGTGACGGGGCCCGGCATCCGTTGCCAGCCAGAAATCGACTTCAGTACCGGCAGGCGTATCCCGCCAATGCCGCGTCAAGATGAAACCCTGCTCGAGCTCTGTCAAACCACCACCTTTGAACCTGTGAAAGGCGTGTCGCCGCCTGAGCCGATTTTACCGTCCTGCGCATTAAGCGTCGCGCGGCGCTCATGTCACCGGGCATGCAGCCGTGCGGCGTACCCGGTATGATGATTTGGCAGCGCCTGTTTCGGCGCGCTCGTGCGCCGGTCAGTCTTTCAATAAAAGAGGAGTAAATCAGATGACGTTGGGCAAACTTCTAGTGACTGCCGCAGTGGCCGCAGCGAGCTTCAGCGCACACGCGCAAGTCGCGGGCACGCAGCCTCTCAGTGTGACGGTCGAGCAATCCAATGCGTTGCTGAGCGGCTGGAGCGTCAAGAAGAGCATTCTCGGCAAGGCCGTATACAACGATCAGAACGAGAAGATCGGTGCAATTCGCGATCTGGTGGTGGCACCGGACGGCTCGCTGTCGGCAGCAATTGTCGCCGCGGGCGGTTTTCTCGGCGTTGCCTCGCATGACGTAGCCGTGCCAATCGCAGCGCTGGACATTCGTTCGGGCAATTTCTATCTGGCGGGTGCGACCAAGGCAGCATTGAAGGCCACGCCGGAGTTCCAGTACAACAAGGTGCAAACGCCGGCGAAGCCGAAGAAGCTGTCGGCGCAGTGATCGATTCAGGCTTGCGGGCAGGCCGATAGTGTTACCGGCCTGATCGCCGTTTCAGGCCTCTAGGGCGAGCGTGGCGAAGGTGCCAAGCCAATGCTCGCCCATGTAGTCTCCTGCCACATGCGGCAGCGCACTTTGCAGATGGCGCTCCGCGGACTCGAGCAGCACGGTGCGGCGAATGTCGCCCGCAGGCAGCGCGCGGGCCAGCGAGCGCTGGCACCAGGCGCGGCTCAGATTAAGACCGTCGAGGTGGGCAATCTTGCCGTCGGTGCGGTCCGTGACCGTCACCGGCTCGAAAAGCGTCGCGGGTTTTTTTGCACCGAGGTCGGGCAAAAAGCGCCCAAACCAGTCGACGAATTGCGCGGGCGGCAACACGCGGCGCATCAATTCGGCTTCCATTAGCGAGGGCGAGAGGAATTCGTCGCCGGCGGGCTCCCATGCCTGGCATCCCACGTCATGTAAAAACCAGCGCTCGGCGGTGCTGACCACCAGCGCCTCCAGCGAGCCGCGCGAGGTTTGCCGCGCGAAGTCCAGCGTAAGCGCTAGCGCGAAGGCCATGTTGAAATGCGTACCCACGCGCAGCGGATAAGTGGCTTTGGGCAAGAACGCTTCGAAGCGCTCCACAAAGATTTCGGTAAGCGGCTCGAACGTCTTCGACCAGCGCGCGGCGTCCGAGAGCTTGAGCGAATGCAGTTGCGCACCGAGCGCGAGAAGCCACGCCCAGCCATAGGGCCGCTCGAAGCCCAGGTTGTGCGGCAGCTCGAGATAGGCGCGCTCGCCTGCAACGTTTGCCGCCGTGAAATGCTCGTCGACTACGTCCACAATACGCGCAGCTTCCGGCAAGTCAGGGAAACGCTCGATAAGATGAAGAACCAGCCAGTAGCCATGCACGCACGAGTGCCAGTCATAGCTGCCGTAAAAAATCGGATGCAATGCACGCGGGCTCTGCACGTCTTGCGGACCCGCCAGCGCATGCGTGAGTTTGTTCGGGTACTCGCGCGTGAGGTGAGCGAGCGCGAGGTTGGCGAATTTCGAAGCGAATTCGCGAGTGAGCAGGGCGGTCATGGGCGGTTCCTCGAAAGCGGAATACGAACAGGCCATTAGTATCGTATTGGCGGCGGGCAATAGCAAAGGTTCGAGGGTCGTGCGCGGGGAAATGCACTAAACGTATTGCGGGCGTGGCCGCGGGAATGCCGTGATGTCAGCGCCTGCTGATGCGAACGGCATGTAATTGCGGCTAAAGCTGCGGTCGACGCCCTTATCATCTGGGCAGGAGAAATCGCCAGGCGCGGCGGATTTCTTTCCGGTTCTTGGCGCGGTTGCGGCGGTCCGTTCGCGCGTGCTATGTTCTCGCTCCGCTACCGGCAATACGTCTTTGCACTGATGACACGAGAATGGAGCAGTTCTTTATGCGGCGTGCCAGCGCCGTCAATTTCCTGCTGGCGCGGCGGCGCGTGTGCCTCGACAAGATTGCGTCGGCAACGACCGCCGATATCGAGCACCAGCACGAAGTCGAGTTGATTGACCGCCTCGTACTCGACGTTCGCGCAGGCCGGCTCAGTACATTTGAATTGACGCACGCAAAAGCCATTGCGGTTGTAGTCACCGATTAGGGCTTCGGCACGGTGGCAGCCTCAAAAGCGATATCCGACAGACGCAAATGAAATAATCGGGTTGAGCTTCAGCTTGGTGGTGCTCGTTACGGTGCCAACCGAGGACTTCGTGGTCAACGTTGCACGCGTGGAGAGCCACATGTACGACAGCGAGAGGTCGACCGACCAGTGTTTGTCGATGTTGTACGAAAAGCCCGCGTTGATCACCGGGGCAAACGAACTGCCAAGTCTGGCGGTGGTGGTGCCTTGCAGCGCCGTGCCATACGTCGATGAATAGAGGAAGCTGCCGCTCGATACAGCCGAACTCAGTTTCACTCCGCTATACCAGACATAGGACGCACCTGCGCCAAGGTATGGACGGAAACGGCTCTGGGCATCGTTGAAGTAGTACTTCATCAGTAATGTCGGACTCCATTCGTAGGCGGAGCCGATCTGTCCCAACGCCGCAAGAGAACCCGTACCCGTCAGGTTGAACTTGGGCGGAATGCCGAGCACCGCCGTGGTGGCAATGTGATCCGTCAGGAAATATGTGACGGTCAGGCCGAACGTGTCCGAATCGTCGACAGTTGCGCCAGTACCTGCTTTAGTGGCGCTCGTACCTAACGCGTTGACCGTTAGCGGCTTGCTCGAGTCTTGTGGCCCGAGATGAAACCAGCCGGCGTTCAGCATGAAATCGCCGGCGCTTTGCGCGTGCGCGGCTGAACCTGCGAATAGTGCAGCGGCCAAGGCGAGTACGCGTGTGTGCTTCATTCTTGTCTCCTTCTCTTCTCTGTTATGGGTGAGTCGTCACGGACGATTCTATGCGTACGGTCGTGCGGTTTGTCGCGTGCGCTATTGAGCTTTGCCTCTGTAATCTGGTAAGGATTTGCCGCGAGCGTTGGCAAGCAGAAAGAAAAAAACAAAGCCAAAAAGCCAAAAGCCCACTCGTGAGAGTGGGCTTCCGGTTGCCTTTTCGAAAGAGAGAATGCGCCGTCGTGTGAAATGAAACCACGATGACGCCGGACTATTAAACCTCGCCGCAAACCCGCTGCGCAAGCGCAAGAGCAATGCCTTGCGGTTCTATTGCCTTCTCTTTCCTTACTTGCGGCGCACTGCGCTATAGAGAGGTAGCGCGCGCTCCTCGAGCATGGCAATGGCCTGGACCGCAAGTTGTGAGAGCGTGTGCTTGCTGCTCGTGGCGATGGCCAGCCGGCTAAACAGAGTGGGCTCGGTAATGCGGATCACCTGAAAGCGCCGCTTGAGCGCATCGCTGACGGTTGCGTTCAGCGGCAGCACCGCGTAGCCGATGCCCTCGCTAACCAGGTCGAGAATCGACGACACCGCATCGACTTCGAGTTCGATATTGAGCCGCACGCCTTGTTCGGCCGCAACGGACTCGAGCATGCGACGAATGGCGTGCATGCGGCCGGGAATCACCAGTGGATAGCGAGGAATGTCGCGCAGGGCGATTGTTCTCACCGGTTCGCGTGCCAGCTTTGCGTCTCTTTTACCATCGTCCGCGCCGATCAGGAAAAGTTCTTCGGTAAACACCGTGCGTTTGTCGATTAGTGGCGTGTCGAAGGTGTCGTAAAGAACCGCGACGTCGACGCGGCCCATCATCAGCCATTCGATCAGATAGGTCGACAGTCCCTCTGCAACGGAAATGGTCGCACCAGGAAACGACGTGCGGAAACTGCGCACGAGTTCATTGGTTGCGACCTTCGCGAAGCTCGGTGTAATGCCAATGCAAAAATGGCCGCCTACGGTGCCGCGCAATTCGTCGAGATCTTGCGACGCGCGCTGCACCTGCGAGAGGATACCCTTCGAATGGGCCAGCATGCGCTGCCCCGCAGGTGTGAGGGTGACGCCGCGGCCGTTGCGCTCGAGCAAGGTGTGGCGCAATTCCACTTCGAGCTGCCGCACGAGCCTGCTGAGAGCGGGCTGGTTGGTGTCGAGCGTAATAGCTGCGCGCGTGAAGCTGCCGAGCTCGGCGACATGCACAAACGCTTCCAACTGCTTGAGGTCCATGGGCGAGGTATGTGTAATTCACATATCAGCTAGTTTGGTATAGCGATTGTAGCGAGCGATGTACGCCGCCACAATCCGCTTACTCCAGCTTATTACTCCCGCTTACATACATAGCCGCGCCACGCGGCGACCAAGATAGAGACAAAGCTCTGATGAAATCCTGTTTGCCGCCCGATCCCCATCCCGTCCGCCCAAAAGAGCCGTTGCCCGCAGGTGCTTGCGACGCGCATTGCCACGTTTTCGGTCCTGCCGATACGTTTCCGTATGCGCCGGATCGCAGCTATACGCCGCCTGACGCGCCTTTCGAGCAATTGCGTGCACTGCACGAGTTTCTTGGCGTGAGCCGCGGCGTGATCGTGCAGGCGAGCTGTCATGGCACCGACAACAGCGCGATGCTCGACGCTATCGCTCGAAGTAACGGCCGCTACCGCGGCGTCGCGATAGTGGACGACGATGTGACCGACGCGCAACTCGCGGATCTCGACGCGCGTGGCGTGCGCGGGGTGCGCTTCAACTTTGTTGCGCATCTGGGTGGTGCGCCGGACCTCGACGTGTTCGACCGTGTACTCGAGCGCATCGAGCGGCTTGGCTGGCATGTGGTGCTGCATCTGGACGCGCAAGACATTCTGCAATACGCGCAGCGGATCGAGCGCATCAAGGTGCCGTTCGTGATCGATCACATGGGACGCGTGCGGGCCGAAGGCGGACTCGGTCAACAGCCGTTTCGCCAACTGCTGGAACTCATGCGCAATCCGCTCGCATGGGTCAAAGTATGCGGTTCGGAGCGCGTTTCGGCGGGCCGCCGGCCTTTCGACGATGCGATTCCGTTCGCGCAGGCGCTGATCGAAGCCGCGCCGGATCGCGTGCTGTGGGGCACGGACTGGCCGCATCCGAACATCAGCAAGGACATGCCGAACGACGGCGAACTCGTCGATCTGCTGTTGCGCTTCTGCCCGGATCAAGCATTGCGCGAAAAGCTGCTGGTGACGAATCCCACGCGGCTTTACGGCTTTCCCGCATAGTTGCACCCGCAATGGTTCTGAACTGCCGCCATAAGATGGCAGACGTGCGGAAAGCGGTCCGAGTGACGACTTTCCGCTCACTATTTTGGATGGAGACAAAGATGACCAGAAATGAAAGCCGTTTTAATCGGCGAGGAGCGGCTTCATGAGCGAGAGTGCCCTCATGACCTCGCCCGCGTCCGGCGTACGAAAGCCCTTTTACCGAACGCTGTATTTCCACGTATTCGTGGCCATCATCATCGGCGTACTGCTGGGGCATTTTGCGCCGTCGCTCGCAGTGAAGATGAAGCCGCTTGGCGACGCGTTCATCAAGCTCATCAAAATGGTAATTGGCCCAATCATTTTCTGCACCGTCGTCACCGGCATTGCCGGAATGGGCGACATGAAGAAAGTTGGGCGAGTAGGCGGCAAGGCGCTGCTGTACTTCGAGATCGTGTCGACGCTTTCACTCGTCATCGGGCTGGTGGCAGGGCATATCTTCCATCCGGGCAGCGGCTTCAATCTGAACCCGGTCAGCATCGACACGAAAGCGCTGGCCGGCTACACGAGTGCCGCGCAGCACCAGAATACGGTCGAATTCCTGATGCATATCATTCCCGACACCATAACGGGCGCGTTTGCTTCGGGCAATGTACTGCAGATACTCCTCGTGTCCGTGCTGTTCGGCGCTGCACTGGCCGCGACCGGAGAGCGCGGCCGTCCGCTCATCGCGATGATCGATTACTTTGCGCATACGTTTTTCGGTATCGTGCACATCATCATGAAGGTGGCGGCAATCGGTGCCTTCGGCTCGATCGCTTTCACGATCGGCACTTACGGAATCGGCGCAGTCGTGCCGCTGCTGAAACTGATTGGGGCGTTCTACGCCACGCTGCTGGTGTTCGTGATTGTCGTGCTCGGGGCCATCGCACGCGTGCTCGGCTTCAGCATCTTGCGCTTCATGAGCTATATCCGCGAAGAGATTCTGATTGTGCTGGGCACCAGTTCTTCGGAGGCCGCGCTTCCCCAGATGCTCGAAAAACTCGAGCGTCTGGGCTGCTCAAAATCGGTTGTCGGACTCGTCATTCCAGCTGGCTACTCATTCAATCTCGACGGTACGAACATCTACCTGACGATGGCCGTGCTGTTCATCGCTCAGGCATTCAACATCGAACTGAGTCTCACGCAGCAACTCACGCTGGTCGGCGTGGCGATGCTCACGTCGAAGGGCGCGAGCGGCGTGGCCGGCGCGGCGTTTGTAATGCTGACGTCTACATTGCTGGTTTTTCCGCTGATTCCAGTGTCCGGCATGGTGCTGATTCTCGGTATTCACCGTTTCATGGGTACCGGCCTCGCAATCGCGAACACCATTGGCAACGGCGTCGCGACGCTCGTCGTTTCCGCGTGGGAACACGAGCTTGACAGAACCAGGCTGAATGACCGCATGGCCCGGCAACGCGCGGATTTACCGCGCGCCTGATCGCGGGCTGCAACACGTGTTTGGCCACATCGACTGACGATCTGGCTGCAATAGCTATCCAGGTGTCTTGCTGACCCGTGCGCATTCGCGCACGCGGCAGGGACGCTTGCGCCCAAAAAAATTATGGAAACCGGTCTGGAGACAACGAGTGATGTCGAGAAAAACAAATAGCACGCGCCGCGGGACGCCCTTTCACACAGCATGCGTTGCGACGGCTCTATTCACAGCGGCGAGCGGTGCAGCGCACGCCGATTCTTCGCAAGCCACGGCGGGGGCTGCAACGATGTCGTCTTCGTCGGTGCAAATGTACGGCCTGATCGGCATGTACATCGACAGCGCGAAACTCAGCACCACGCGCTCCAGTACCGTGCAAATGGGCGGTGGCGGAATGACCACGTCGTTCTGGGGAATTCGCGGTCGCGAGGATATTGGCGGCGGCAATGCGGTGATCTTCAGCCTCGAAAGCTTCTTCCGGCCGAATAGCGGACAGATGGGGCGCAATACGACCGACGGGCTATTTTCCCGCAACGCCTATGTAGGACTGACCGGCGCATATGGAACGTTCAAGTTCGGCGAGCAGACCAACCCGACGTATATCAACCAGCAACTGGTGAATCCGTTTGGATCTTCGGTGGTCTTCTCGCCATTGATCGTGCAGTCATACACGGCGAGCTACAGCAACACGGTGATTGGCGACACCGTTTGGCAAAACGCAATCGAATATGTATCGCCGAACTACGGCGGACTGACCGGCACCGCGATCTACAGCGTGAGCAGCACGACGGGGCATCAGGGACGCGACAACGTCGGTCTCCATTTGACGTATGCGAAAGGCCCGCTTACCGCGGTGTTTTCCGCGCAACGTGTTCGCACTGCGGCGGTGGCGCCCTCGAGCGGCCAGTATCTTTATCTGGCCGGCGCCGCTTATGACGCGAAGTTCATGAAGGTGTACGGCGCCGCGCAAATGACCAGCAACAATAACGTCGAAACCGGCTCGCACACGTATGAACTGGGCGTTTCGGTTCCGCTCACGCCGTCCAACGTGATTCTCGCCGAGTGGGCGCGCACCAAACACAGCGCGCCGCTCGACCGCAGCAACGTACGCAATACGGCGAGCCTCGCCTACGAGTACATTCTCTCGAAACGCACTTTCGTGTACACCGTGTATTCCTACGACAAGCTCACGGCCAATCCGTCGGGCAGCACGTATGGCGTGGGAATGCAGCACACGTTCTAAGCCAGCCGGGAGCGGGCCGCCTCATGCATTGTTTCTGGAATTGACTCGCGCCGCGTCGTTGCATGAAAAAATACGCGCAATACGCGCGAACACGCCTCGCGATACTTCGGGTGCCTCGACCACGTCCATCACATTGCGCCACCACCGCTCGCCACGATGCGGCGCAGCGAGGTCGAGCCTCTCGCCCATGCGGGGTGTCGACAGCGCGACGCCGCGCGCCGCGGCGAGTCCCAGCACTCGCTCGAACGGCTCGTACCACCTGTGCATTGCCAGGTCGAACGTACCGTTGTGAATTGGCACCAGCCAGCGGCCGCGCAGATCGACATGTGCCTGGACGGTTTCTTCGGGGTGCATATGAACGTACGGCCATTGCGCGTCGTACGCACCGGTTTCGACGAGGGCCACGTCGAACGGTCCAAGACGCTCGCCGATCGTCCTGAAGCCCTCGAAGTAGCCAGTGTCGCCACTGAAGAACACACGCAAGTCGTCGTCGGCGATCACCCACGATGCCCACAATGTGCTGTTGCCGTCGAACAGGCTACGCCCCGAGAAATGCTGCGCCGGCGTCGCCGTGAATGACAGACCGCCGACCTCCACGCTTTGCCACCAGTCGAGCTGCCGTACGCTGCTTGCTTCGATACCCCACTCGATCAGGCGGTCGCCGACGCCTAGCGGCGTGACAAAGAGGCTGGTCGTGCTCGCCAGCGCAAGCACTGTTTCGCGGTCGAGATGATCGTAGTGATCGTGCGAAAGAAGCACACCGGCAAGCGGCGGCAGGTCTGCGAGTGCGATGGGCGGCGCGTGAAAGCGCTTTGGACCGACGCGCCGGAACGGCGAAGCGCGTTCTGCGAAGACGGGATCGGTCAGCCAGAACTCGCCGCGCAACTTGAGCAGCACCGTAGAGTGTCCGAGCCGGTAAAGGCTGCGGTCCGGCGCCGCCAGGAGATCGTCGCGCGTGAGTGTGTCTACGGGCAACGCGCCCGTCGGAACCGTGCCGGACGGCTTGTTGAGCAACACATTCCACGCAATGCGCAGGGTCTTGCCGAACGGTTCGACGGGACGCGGCTTGACGTTGCGAAAACGCTCGCCGTCGTGCTGCGTCGACTGGCCAGAGAGTTCGCGCCCGCGCCGTGCGGCAGCGAAACCCAAGGTACGCCCGATGAAGTCGAAAAACGGTGCCATGTGCGCGTCCGTTTGAAAGTAGACCATGCAGTGTACTTTATTATCTCGAAAAGTAAACTGTCCGGTGTAAAATTCGGGCATGCATCCGACCGCCACCCCCGCCGCCCCTGTGATGTCCGCCGCACCCGCCGCTCATCAGCGCCTGACCGACCGCAAGCGCGAGGCCGTCATCTCCGCTGCCATCGAGGAGTTTCTCGCGGCCGGTTTCGACGGCACCAGCATGGACCGCATCGCCGCGCGCGCGAAGGTCTCGAAGCGCACCGTCTACAACCATTTCCCGAGCAAGGAGGCGTTGTTTGCCGAAATACTGCGGCAGTTGTGGGACGCGAGCCAGGCCGGCGAAACTGTCGTCTATCGTGCGGCGGTACCGTTGCGTGAGCAACTAATCGAACTCCTGATGCGCAAATTGCGGCTTCTGAACGACGAAGCGTTTCTGGCGCTGGCGCGCGTTGCGATTGCTGCAGGCATTCATTCGCCTGAACGCGCGCGCGACATGGTCGCGCGTCTGGGCGAACGCGAGGAAGACCTGACCGTGTGGATACGCGCAGCCGTGGCGGACAAACGTCTGCGGATTGCGGACCCAGTGTTTGCAGCGCACCAGTTGCAGGGGCTCGTCAAGGCGTTTGCGTTCTGGCCGCAGGTGACGATGGGACAGCCGCCGCTCGGTGAAACGCAGCAGCAGGCCATCGCCGATTCCGCCGCCGATATGTTTCTGGCGCGCTATGCGTGAGGAGCGGCGCGCTTAGGCGTCGTCTTCCCAATCGTGCCACTCGACGCGATACGTTTGCACATAATCGCTCACCGCGCGTCCTACCGTCGGCATGAAAGAGTGCTCGCCGATGCGCTCGAAAATGCCATAACGCTTGAGGCTGTCCTTCACTGGTCCTTTCAATTCCGCGAAGCAGAGCTGAATATGCAGCGCGTCCAGGTGCTCGATGAGCTCGGTGAGCATGTCGGCAGCGGTAATGTCGATGTCGGTCACGGGCTCCGCGGCAATCACAATCCGGCGTGTGGGCCCGGGCGCCGTGTCGATTGCCTGTTGTACGCGCTCGCGAAAGATCTGTGCGTTGGCGAAGAAGAGCGGTGCATCCCAACGCAACAGCACGAGGCCAGGCACACGCCGCGCGTCGGGATGCCGCGATATGTCGTGATAGCCCTTTACGCCGTCGACTCGCCCCAGCACCGCGGCATAGGGCCGCCACGCACGCCAGAGAAACATCAGAACGGCGAGCGCCAAAGCGATTCCCACGCCTGCCACGACGCCCGACAGCACGACGCCGAGAAAACAGACCAGCGCCTGCACGAATTCGCTGCGCCGCAGCCGGTAGAGCCTCAGCATGCCACGCGTTTCCAGCAGGCCCAGCGAAGCCGCTATCACGACAGCGGCAAGTGCGGCTTGCGGCGTGTCATGCAGCGCCTGCGGTGCGAACAGCAGAAGCGCTGCCACAATCGCCGCGGCCACGAGTCCAGTGAGTTGCGTCTTTGCTCCGGCGGCCTCCGCGACCGGCGTACGCGATCCGCTTGCGCTGACGGGAAAGCCCTGGAACAGCGCCGCGGCCACGTTTGCGACGCCGATAGCGAAACATTCCTGATCGCGGTCGATTTGCCGGCCGCCGCGCAGTCCGTAGGTTTGCGACAACATGCTGACGTCGGTGAGCGTGACGAGCGCGATGGCCAATGCGGTCGTGCCGAGCGCGAGCCATTCACGCAATGCGAGTATCGGAAATAGAGGGGCGGGCAGGCCGCGCGGCACGTTGCCGACGACTGCAAGGCCCGCGCGCGGCGCAAGATTAGCCCACGATACAACGAGAGTTGCGAGCGCCACCGCGATCAGGACGCCCGGCACTCTGGGCGCCCAGCGTCGACAGGCAAGAATGACGGCAAGCGAGCCGGCGCCGATGGCGAGCGCCGTGCCGTTGATGCGGCCGGCGAGTACGCCGCGCACCAGTTCCTGCACCTGGACGAGGAACGATTCGCCCTTCACCGGAAAACCCAATAGTTTGGGTAACTGACTAATTATGATAGTCAGCATGATGCCGTTCAGATAGCCGTGGCGTATCGGAGTTGAAAGAAGGTCGGCAATAAAGCCCAGCTTGAGCAGACCCACGGCGGCGCAAAGCAGGCCGGACAGCAGTGCAAGCGCGCCCGCCAGCATGACTGCCTGGGGGCCGCCATGCGGGGCGAGCGGAATCGCGGCGGCGAGAATCAGCGCAACCAGCGCCGAATCCGGGCCCACCACGAGAATGCGGCTCGGCCCGAACAATGCATAGGCAACGAGTGCGGCAAGCGACGCATACAGGCCCGCGACGGAGGGCATGCCGGCAGCTTCTGCATAGGCCATCCCAGCCGGGACGAGAACCGCGCTAAGCGTGAGGCCCGCCAGGGCGTCGTGCGGCAACGAGGCGAGCGGATAGTCCCGCATCCACGTCAGAGCGGGAATGCGGCGCGCGAGCCACCCAGCTGCGCTCGCACGATGCGGCGTTGAACTCGTGTCCGCGTGAGATTTGCCCATTTGCACGTTGAATCACCTTGCGGGGACGGTCATTCGCTTGTCTATTGTGTGGCCGCGTCGCGGCAACGTCAAAACGGGCGCAAGTCATGCATGCGTTTGTCGTACGTGTTGCCGTCGCTCCTGCAATGCAGACCTGCAACCATTGAACGTTCTGCGCGAGCTTGCACGGCCTGCCTCGCTTTGCGCGATCCGAGTCGTAGCCGTGGGAATTCAGCGTACAGATTGCGCTTTTTACATAGGATTGCAACTTGTACAGGGACAGAAGGCTCGCGCATTGCGAAGCCGTGTCGCGTCGACGCGACGACCGCGTTGCAGATAGTGGCCGACGTCCGCACGATTTGTCGAAGCCGCCGGGTCTCGCCTAAATGCGAACCGCGTGTCGCTCGACACTCACGACCCACTCAGGAGGTTATGATGGAACCAGTCCTAAGGAAGGCAATGGTCGCCGTATTGATAGCGGCGCTGGCAGGCGGCACCGCAGGATGCAAACGCTCCGGCACGAATGACACTGCCGGAACGGCGGGCATGAGCGGACCTGCTGCCACCAGCAATAGCGTGGCGCCGCCCATGGGCGGTGCATCGGCCGCAAGTCAGTAGGCCGTACGCGGTTCTTGCCGCGCGCCAGGCGGTGTGAAAGACGCAAAGGCCACGTGCGCCCAAGCATGCCAGTCACGCACGCACGAAGCGACGCCACGCCATCCGCCAGATACAGGAGAAGGGCATGCGCGCTATGGTGTTCGACGGAACCGCTCCGATGCTGTGTGAGAGGGAAATGGCCGAGCCGCGGCCAGCGCCCGGTCAGTTGCTGATCGACGTTCACGCATGCGGGGTGTGCCGCACTGACTTGCATGTGATCGATGGAGAACTCGCGCACCCAAAGCAGCCGGTCATTCCCGGGCATGAAATCGTGGGGACAGTCGCTGCACTCGGCGAAGGTGTAGTGGGCTTTTCGGTGGGCGATCGCGTAGGCGTACCGTGGACCGGCCATACCTGCGGGCACTGCCGCTATTGCGCGAGCGGCCGCGAAAATCTCTGCGACGACCCGGGCTTTACAGGCTATACGATCGATGGCGGCTATGCGGAGCGCACTGTCGCCGATAGCCGTTACTGCCTGCATCTGCCGGAGCGTTATTCCGATGTCGAAGCGGCACCGCTTCTATGCGCTGGCCTGATCGGCTATCGCACACTCAGCATGGCGGGCGATGCTCGCGCAATCGGCATTTATGGATTCGGCGCGGCCGCGCATATCGTCGCGCAGGTGGCGCTGCACGAGGGGCGCAAGGTGTTTGCGCTGACCCGCCCCGGCGACACCGCTGCCCAGCAGTTCGCATTGCGGCTCGGGGTGCACTGGGCGGGCGGCAGCGACGAGAGGCCTCCTGAAGAGCTCGACGCAGCGCTGATTTTTGCGCCGGCTGGTCCACTAGTGCCGGCGGCGCTAAAGGCGGTCGCGAAGGGCGGCGCCGTTGTGTGCGGCGGCATTCATATGAGCGACATTCCAGCGTTCCCTTATGAGCTTTTATGGGGCGAGCGCCGCGTGTGTTCGGTGGCCAACCTCACGCGCGCCGACGGGCACGCCTTTATGCAGCTTGCGGCGCAAGTGCCGTTGCAGATCGAAACCACGCCGTATCCACTAGCAGACGCAAACCGCGCGCTGAACGATCTGCGCGACGGCCATGTCAACGGCGCGGCGGTGTTGCGCATGCGGTGAGCGGACTTCACAGCGTGGATTGCGCGCGCTGCGGTGCTGCCGGGCGGCTAGCAGGGCCAGCGGCGCTGCGCTACTGCTGTCCCTCTTCGCGCGAGCGCGATTCTGCGCCGGGATCATAGGGTACGACGCGTTCGTGTTCATCTGCCTGGTTGCGCGCTACGATTGCTCGCGCTGCAACGTGCTGGTCCAGATTGAACGGCTGGTGCGGGATGCCCGGAGGAATGAACAGAAAGTCGCCCGCCTCGGTAATCACGGATTCCTGCAAGCCGGGGCCATAGCGCGTCTCGACCCTGCCTTCGAGCATGTAGATCGCCGTTTCATAGTCGGCGTGATAGTGCGGTTCCGCGTGGCCGCCAGGCGGCACGACGACCATGTACATCGACAAGCCTGTGGCTCCCGCAGTGCCGGCGGAGATGCCGACGAAATAGGGCAAACGCTGGCTGGTCGCCATGGCCTTCTCCGGGCGAACCCTGACCACGGTTGGCTGTGCATCGTGCATAACGTTCGGCATGGCTGCTCCGTTTGCCGGTGCGGCAACGCTTGCCGCTCACGCGCAGTAAAAAGTCTAGGCGACAGAGGCTTTACTGACCGCGCCTGGTTTCGGTGCGGTCCGGCCTCGCGCCGCAGCTTTGCGCCTTTCGCGCGGCGGGTCATTGGCGCTCAGCATGCTCTTGTCGTGAGCCAGTGCGACGCGCAGCCGCGGCACGGTGAAGTCGATAAAACTTCGTGTTTTCAGCGGTATTCGGCCCTGACCCGTGTGCATCACGCTTACCGGCACGGGCTCGGGTTCGAAGTCGCGCAGCACCAGTTTCAATTTTCCTTCGTTGACGGCGCTTGCTGCCTGGTACGAGAGCACGTTGGTCAAGCCGACGCCGGCAATGGCGGCGTCGATTGCCGCCTCTGCGGTGTTCACCGCGAGGCGCGCGTGGATCGACACCGACTCCGGCCGGCCCTTATTCGACGCGAAATCCCATATGGACCCCGAAGGCAGCGCGTCGAAGACGACGCACGAAAAACGCGCGAGATCGGCGGGGCTTTGCGGCTCGCCCGCTCGCGAAAGGTATTGCGGGCTCGCGCAGACAACCCGGCTAACGGTCCCAACCTGCGTCGCGATCATGCTGCTATCGGGCAGTTTGCCGATGCGCAGCGCAACGTCGATATGCTCGTCGAGCAGATGCAGGTTACGGTCGGCCAGCACCAGCTTCACCGTTATTTGCGGAAAAGCCGCCAGAAACTCGCTGACGACAGGCAGCACATGCAGCCGCCCGAAAACAACAGGCGCGGTCACCAGCAGTTCGCCGCGCGGCGCGCTGTACTCGCCCGCCGCGGCGTTTTCGGCTTCGCTGACCTGCTCGAGAATCTGCTTGCAGGCAGTGAGATAGGCGGCGCCCGCGTCCGTCAGCGTGAGCTTGCGGGTTGAGCGTACAAGCAGGCGTGCGTTCAGGTGCGCTTCGAGTTCTGCGACCTTGCGGCTGACTGTAGGCAGCGGCATACGCAGCTTGCGGCTGGCGGCGGAAAAACTGCCGCTTTCCGCTGCGGCCACCAGAATCGACATTGCTTCAAGACGGTCCATGAATGCGCGCGCTCATCGAGAATGAATCGATGAAAAATACCGTACTGGACCGGGTTCGGGAAGAGTGCGAACCCTTTCCCGTGAACCGCACCCGCGCGACTGATCGCCCACGGCCCACGGCCCGCGGTGGCGAGCGCTACAATCGGCATCACATATCGCTCACAACGGAGACACAGCATGACGACGCATCAACCGATCAGCCGCTACCCGGTTCCCGACCCGAGCGAATGGCCCGACGACATCAGCGCGCGTATTCTAGAGGTGCAGCAGAAGGCCGGTTTCGTGCCGAACGTGTTTCTGACTCTTGCACATCGGCCGGACGAGTTCCGCGCATTCTTTGCCTACCACGACGCGTTGATGCTGAAAGAGGGCGGCCTTACCAAAGGCGAACGTGAAATGATCGTCGTCGCCACGAGCGCAGTCAACAACTGCCTCTATTGCGTGGTGGCGCACGGCGCGATCCTGCGTGTCTATGAAAAAGCGCCGCTGTTGGCGGACCAGGTCGCGGTCAATCACCGCAAAGCCGACATTACCGCGCGGCAAAGAGCAATGCTCGACTTCGCATTGAAGGTCTGCCGCGAATCTGGAAACATCGACGAAGCCGACTTCCAGAACTTGCGCGAACAGGGTTTTTCTGACGAAGACATCTGGGACATTGCTGCGATCACTGCATTTTTCGGCTTGTCGAATCGCATGGCGAATGTCATTTCAATGCGCCCCAACGACGAGTTTTATCTAATGGGGCGCGTGCCCAAGACCGCAGCGGAAACCCCGTAAAAATAGGCCTATTTGAGCGGTGCTCTTCAGGCGCTCGCCGGCTTGGCCTGCATTGCCGCGGTATGCAACGCAGTGTCGTCGATTGGAAAGTGCAGTAGCGCCGCAATAAGACCGCTCGCCACTGTTGCTTGCCATAGCAGCGAATATGAGCCCGTCAGGTCGAAGACGACTCCGCCTAACCACGCGCCGAGAAACGAACCGATCTGATGGCTCAAAAAGCACACGCCGAACAGCGTGCCAAGATGCCGCGTGCCGAAAACTTTCGCAACGAGCCCGCTTGTCAGCGGAACGGTGCCAAGCCACGTCAAACCCATTACGGCCGCAAACAGCACGACAGTGAATGCGCTCTTCGGCAGAAGAAAGAATGCGCCGATCGTCGCGCTGCGAATCAGATAGAGCCAGCCGAGCACGTAATGCTGCCGGAAGCGGCCGCCTAACCAGCCGCACGCCCAGCTTCCCACCATGTTGAACAAGCCGATCAACGCGAGTGCGGTCGCGCCGAGCCCGAGCGGCATATGGCAGAGCGATAGATAACCGGGTAGATGCGTGGCGATGAATGCAAGCTGAAATCCGCAGGTAAAGAACCCCAGCGTGAGCAGCCGATAACCGCGATGCCGCAAGGCCTGCCCGAGCACCGCACGTAACGATGAAACAGGCGGCTCCTGGCGTGTCACCGGTGTTTTCGCGCGCCTGTCCAGCACCATGCCGAGCGGGGCGACCATCAGCATCAGGAAAGCGAGCACGAAGAGCGACGTGGCAATGCCGGCATGGAGCCTGATTCCCTGCACGAGCGGGACCATCAACACTTGCCCGGCCGAGCCGCCTGCGCTGACCAGACCCATCGCCATACTGCGTTTTTCCGGCGACGCCATGCGGCCCACTGCCGGCAGGACGACGCCAAATGTGGTGCAACTTACGCCGATGCCTACCAGCAAGCCCATACCCACGATCAAGAACGGGCCGCTCGGCGCTGCAGCCGAAAGCGTGAGTCCCGCCGCAAACGTCGTCGCGCCGAACGCAATCACCGGCGCCGAGCCGTAGCGGTCCGCAGCCGCGCCGGCGAATGGTTGCGCGAAGCCCCACACAAGATTGTGCAGTGCAATTGCGAAGGCGATGAGCGTGACGGGCAATCCTCGGTCGAACGAAAACGGTCCGATAAAGAGCCCGAAAGTCTGCCGGATTCCCATTGCCGCGCTGAGAACGAGCGCCGCGGCCAAAATGACGAGCGTCGTGTGATTGAACGCGGGCGCGAAGCGCTTGCTGCTGGTGGTCGACATGTTTCTGATCTCCTTGGACGCAATGGTCGCAGCGAGTCTCAGAAGCCGCAAAAGAAAAGTTTTTGACGACAGGTGAGCGCGGCTCACCTGTTCAATCATCAAGGTGACTAAAGCGTTCTATTGCGGTGCCTGTGCATCGACGCTCGCATCGCACGACACTTGCGCGGCCTCGGCGAGTATCCATTGCCTGAAGCCAAGCAGTTCCGGTCGGCGCTCGGCATTCTCCGCGCTGACGAGCCAATATGCGGTGGCCGAAGCAACGCTCGCGAACGCTGCTGTCACGAGCGCGCCGCTTTCCAGATCGCGGTTCACCAGCGGTCTGCGGCCGAGCGCAACGCCGAGCCCCATGCTCGCAGCTTCGAACGCGAGCTGGATAGTGTCTACGCGCAAGCCGTCGTCCGGGTTCCTCGTCTGCGTGCCGGTCGCCTCGATCCACGCCTGCCAGTCTTCGCTCGCGGCATTCACATGAATCAGCGTCGCGTTGTGCAGCGAGGGCGTGCCGTGCTCGTCACGCAGTGACGCCAGATAAGTGGGACTGCACACAGGCACGAATTCTTCTCCAAAGAGACGCGTCCATGCCGTGCCCGCAACCGGCGCACGGCTCAGGCGAATCGCGAAGTCGAAGCCATCCACCGGAAAACCGACCTGGCGATGCGATGTGTCCACCGTCACGTTCACATCCGGCCAACGCGCCTTGAAACGTTGCAAACGCGGCAGCAACCAGCGCGAAGCGAATGTCGGCGCACAACTGACCGCAATCGGACGGTTCGCGCGATGATTGGGCAGACGCTGCGTGCCGATTGCGATCAGCGAAAACGCTTCGGAAACATACGACAGATAGTCGGCGCCGGTAGCGGTCAATGAAATGCCGCGCGGCTCGCGCACGAAGAGCTCGACGCCGAGTGCCTCTTCAAGACCCACAATGCCGTGACTCACGGCGCTTGGCGTGACATTCAGTTCCGCGGCGGCAAGCTTGAAACTTTGGTGCCTGCCCGCCGCTTCGAAAAAACGGAGCGCGGGCAAAGGCGGCAGACGTAGGGGCATGTTGCATCCTCGTATGACGGCGCCACGCACGACGGGCCGCGCGCGTGAGGTTTCGCGACAGCATACCGCGAGGTGCGGCGCATTTCCCAACGCATTTCCCGGCGCTTTTCCCGGC
The DNA here is from genome assembly GCF_019511605.1 of Paraburkholderia phenoliruptrix. Taxonomy (GTDB): domain Bacteria; phylum Pseudomonadota; class Gammaproteobacteria; order Burkholderiales; family Burkholderiaceae; genus Paraburkholderia; species Paraburkholderia phenoliruptrix_A. The sequence continues at coordinate 264,814 of NZ_JAEUAV010000002.1, forward strand.
GCTTTTCATTGCAGTGCGCAAACAACGGATTGGACGGCAGGGCGAAAAATTGCTGGCCGCGCGTGTCGATTTACGGTGCGCTCCATCGTCGTATGCATAGGGCGGCTTCTTCGCGCATGCTCGAGGCGCCCGCTTGTCCTTCTTGTCGACAGGAGATGGTAAATGACACACCTGAATGAGGCCTCATCGACGCTCAAGCCGGCGCGCGAGCTAGCCGACTTGCCGTGCCGTTTTCCCGGCGAAAGCGCTGAATATCGCAAGGCGCGCAACGAGTTGCTGGCCGAAGAGATTGAATTGCGCCGCCATATCGAACGCGTGGCCGCACAGCGTCGCGCGTTGCCGCCGGGCGGCGTAGTGCCCCAGGACTACCGTTTCGAAGGAGAGGCGGGGCCCGTCACGTTGTCGGAAATGTTCGGAACACACGATACGCTCGTCACCTACAACTGGATGTTCGGTCCGAAGCGCGAGCGGCCGTGCCCTATGTGTACTTCCTTGCTGAGCGCCTACGACGGCGAAATGCCCGACATGCTGCAGCGCGTCGCATTCGCGGTGATCGCCCGTTCGCCGATAGAGAAGCTGACCGCTTTCGCCAAGGAGCGGGGCTGGCGGTACTTGCGGCTCTATTCGTCGGCAGGAAACAGCTTCAATCGCGACTATGCGGGCGAAGACCCTGAGCAGGACGACGTTCCTGCGCTGAACGTATTCACGCGATCCGGCGGCACCGTGCGGCACTTCTGGGCGGCGGAAATGGGCGCGTGGACAGCCGACCCCGGCCAGGATCCGCGTGGCGCGCCCGACCTCATGCCGCTGTGGACCGTGCTCGATCTCACGCCTGAGGGGCGCGGCGGCAACTGGTATCCGAGCCTCGAGTACGACACTGTGCCGCGTTAGCTTGCGGGCGGCAGCGCGGTCAGGCCGGTGCGTCGTTTGCCCGGCTTTCCTCGTGCGCTGCTTGCAGATAACCGGAGACGGCGCCCGAACGCATCGGCGGGCTGAACAGATAGCCCTGCACAGCACGAGCGCCCAATGCCTTGACCACTTCGGCTTGTGACGACGTTTCGAGGCCTTCGACCACGCATTCGAGCCCGAGGTTCTTGCACAGATCCAGCACCGATTTGACGATCTTCTTCGAAGCGCTGTTCGAATCCACGTCGGTCATGAAACTGCGGTCGATCTTGATCGAATCGAAGGGCAGGCGGTGCACGTAACTGAGGCTCGAATAGCCGGTGCCGAAGTCGTCGAGCGAAACGCGGCAGCCTGCCTCCTTGATCATGGTGAGCGCGGAGCGGGCCTGCTCGAAATCGCGCGTGAGCGCGGTCTCCGTAATCTCGAACGACACGCGATGCGGCGGCACGCCGCTCGCTGCAACAATGTCGATCAGGCGGCGCGCGCGTGCGGAAGTCGAAATGTCGATAGCCGAAAGATTGAACGAGAGATACAACTCGGCCGGCCAGTGCGGGACTTCGGCGAGTGCCTTGTGCAGCAGTACCTCGGTAATGCGCAGAATGATTTCTGTACGTTCTGCAATGCGAATGAATTCTTCAGGCTTGACTGCACCGAGCCGCGGATTGTGCCATCGCCCCAGTGCTTCGAGCCCGATGGTCCGTCTGGTCACCACATCGGAAATAGGCTGGAACTCGAGAAACAACTCGGCTTCCAGTTCGGCGTGACGCAGTTCCTGCGTGACGAGGCTCGAGCGGCGAATGCGCGTTTCGTGCTCGGTCGAGAAAATCACTGCTGTGCCGCGGCGGCTTTCCTTGCCGACATACATTGCGGCATCCGCACGCTCGAATACTTGCGTGACGGTTTGACCTGCATCGGGAAACGCGGCCCAGCCAATTGTCCCTGACAGTTCCGCGATATTGCCGGCCACGCGGTACGGCTGACTGAGCGAATCGCAAATGCGTTGACCCAGTTCGAGCAACGCGTCTTTCGATTGACGGTCTTGCGCGAGCACGCCGAATTCGTCGCCGCCGAGCCGCGCGAAAAAGATGCCGGGCTCCGCGAGCGCGAGCAGCCGCGCGCCCACTTCCTGCAGCACGAGGTCGCCGCTCGCGTGGCCGTAAATATCGTTGACCTGTTTGAAGCCGTCCAGATCGATGAGGCCCACGTTGAAGCCGCCGCCACTCGCAAGCGCCTGCTCCGACAGCGCCCGCAGCGAGGCAAAAAAGCTGCGGCGGTTGGGCAGATCGGTCAGGCTGTCGATACTGGCCAAGCGAAAGTTCTCGTCGCTCAGGCGTTGGGTTTTCGCCTGGCTCGCTTGCAGATCGCGCTGCGCGTGCACGACACCGGCGAACGACCGGTAATACAGTTCGATGATGAATGCGAGCGCCAGTCCAACGAGCGACATGTCCACGGCCATTGCAATGAACACTGGCGACCGCGTGAAGATCAGGAACGTCGTGAAGCTCAGGATAACGATGGATAGCAGAAGCAACGCGGCAACCCGCAGGTGCATCAGGCAGAACGCGCAGCCCACCACTGTCGTCGCCATATAAAACGCAACCTGCGCCTGTTCGTACGGCGAGCCGTATGGCAGCAGCATCAACGACCAGGTGGTGAACGCAACGCTGAAAATGCCCGCGAGCCAGATCAGTTTGCGCAGCTCGGGCACCGCCTTCTCGTGCGTCAGCACTTGATTGCGGCCGCGCCACCAGCGCACGCATCGCACCACGCACAGCGCGCACAACGTGACCGGGACGTAGACGGATATCCACGGCGGCGCGCTATGCAGATGCGTGACCGTCACGGCCATCGTATTGACGATCAGAATGAAGTAGAGGAGGGGAATCTGGCGGCCGAACGCCTGGACCTGCGAACGCACGAGTTCGGGATCGCCTTCCGCAACAGACAACGCTTCCTTCAATCTGGCTATTGCAACCATTCCTGTCCTTTAACGTTTGCGCCGCAGACGCAGCTAGTTATATCGGCAGGACGGCTCCGGAGCTTGAGTACGTTAGAAGCGGCACTCGTACCGTAAGCGGTAATAACGACCCGCAATCGTGGTCGCAAACCGCTTTCGCGTAGGTATTCCAGTAACTTTGACTTCGTGCCGGCCGATCAAAGGCTGGGACACGACAGCACGCGCAAGGGGCCGAGCGTCGTGCCCGGTTCGCCCTGAGCAGCAGGTTTGCCTTGCGGAGGAGTGGAAATGAGCCGCACAGCATGGTCGCCGGCATTGGCCAGAACGTATCTTTCGGCGCTGTTCTGTGCTTGCCAGTACGCGCGGAACACGCCGTTGTCGCCGAACACCCGAAGGCTGCCGTGTACTGTCTTGGCTCCGCTTATCAGGTCGACGGGCTCGCCGTCGCGCACCTGAAAAGGCTGCGGCGTACCGGAATTGCCGGTTGCCGCGAGCGTCGCGCAGCCGCTTTCTTCGGCTGAAACACTGGCGCAGAAGAGCCCGCCAAGCAGCGCAGCTGTTGCAATATGGCGAAATTTCATTTTTTCTTTCTCCCGATTGCACTGTCATGGCAAGTACTGCAAGGCTAATGCCGCGAGGCGCCCACAGCACGCTGCCATTGTCAAAAAGCGCCGCGGGTGTGCTCGAGGCCGTGCTAAGCCACTGAAATTGCAACGGATTGTGATGCGCGGTCAGCGCGGCTCGCGCGTCAGAAACGCGTAAGCGCGCGATTCTTATGGCACTTTGCTGCAAAAAATCGTCAAATCCGCTGTGGGCGGGTGAAACAAGGCTTACACGCAGGGTTTGCGCGAAAGCGCGCGGATGCGTTAGTGTGTCGGTCCCGGCGCGACAGATGTAGCGCCGGTTCCATGATTACCATACGGGAAGTGCTATGAACAAACAGGAACTGATTGATGCAGTCGCCGCAGCGACGGGCGAAAGCAAAGCGGCCACGGGCCAAACCATCGACGCTATCGTTGAAGCGGTAACCAAAGCCGTGGTCGGTGGCGATACGGTGCAACTGGTCGGTTTCGGTTCTTTCTCGACCGGCGCGCGCGCAGCACGCGTGGGCCGCAATCCGTCGACGGGCGCCGAAATCCAGATCGCCGCAGCCAAGACGGTGAAGTTCACCGCAGGTAAGGCGTTCAAGGAAGCGGTCAACGCGTCGTAATGCAACGCGCTTCACGCCGCAGTGTCCGCACTGCCTCTTAGGGCGTTGCGAGCGACACCTTGGGTGTGAAGAATCACGCGCTGCCCAGCCCCGATAAGACGTATCTCCGGCGGATGGCGCGGCGCGTGTGCCGGCTCGACGCGGGCCTCGTTCGTCACGCGACGAAGCCGCGTCCGCAATCAGCCTGCGCGGCGCTTGCGGGTTGCCCCGGCGAGTGTCTCCAGTACGGGTTCGGTTTGCGCCCAGCTCATGCAGGCGTCGGTAATGGACACGCCGTAACGCAGCGGTTCTCCGGCCTTCAGGTCCTGCCGGCCTTCTTCCAGATGACTTTCAAGCATCACGCCGATAATGCGGCGCTCGCGCGCCGACAGTTGCTGCGCGAGGTCCTGAACCACCTCCAGTTGACGCAGATGCGATTTGCCCGAATTCGCGTGCGAGCAGTCGATCATCACCTGTTCGCGCAGGCCCGCTGATTTGAGCGCTGCACAGGTTGCCCCCACCGAGGCGCTGTCGTAGTTCGGCCCTTTCTTGCCGCCGCGCAAAATCACGTGGGCGTCGTCGTTGCCCCGCGTTTCGAAGATCGCGGCCATGCCCATTTTCGTCATGCCCATGAATGCATGGCTCGCGCGGGCCGCGACGATGGCGTCCGCGGCAATCTGCACGCCGCCGTCCGTGCCGTTCTTGAAACCGATCGGACAACTAAGGCCCGAGGCCAGTTGCCGATGACTCTGGCTTTCCGTTGTGCGCGCACCGATTGCGCCCCACGCGATCAGATCCGCGATGTATTGGGGGCTTAGCAGGTCGAGAAATTCCGTGGCGGTGGGCAAGCCGAGGCCATTGATATCCAGCAGCAACTGGCGCGCAAGACGCAGGCCCTCGTTGATTCGGAAACTGCCGTCCAGACGCGGATCGTTGATATAGCCTTTCCAGCCCACCGTGGTGCGCGGCTTCTCGAAGTACACGCGCATGACGATCAGCAGATCGTCCTTGTAGGCATCCGCAGCGGCTTTGAGTTTGTGTGCGTAGTCAATCGCCTGGTCGTGATCGTGAATCGAGCAGGGGCCGACGATCATCACGAGGCGGTCGTCGCGCTCGTGCAGAATGTCGGCGATTTCCACGCGGGTTTGTTCCACCAGCGATTGCACCGCGGGCGGCACCGGCAATTCGTCCTGCAGCAGGGCAGGGGAAATGAGTGGGCGCACTGCGCCGATGCGCACGTCGTCGATGCGCGTGGTGTCCTGGGTGGCGTCGGCCGAGCCGACTTCCTGGTCGTGCAAAGGATTGTCGATGGCGCTCAAGGTATTCTCCCGGACTTTGTCGATGTGAGCTGGCCTCGCGGCCTGATGTGGGTTTCGTTGCGTGTGATGCGCTGCCGGGATTATGACATTCGCGCGCCTTGACGCGGAAACGGCGCGGAAGCCGCGCGGAAACCGCGCGCAAACGGCGGGTAAGCCGCGCTTCAACCGTGCAATGGCAGGCCTTTCACGGCCTTGTCCACGGCTTTTTTTGGGCCAAGCACGGCCAGACCCACGAGGTCGAGATTCTCTGCATTGCCGGCACGAAAAACCTCGCGGTTTGCCGCGTCGTGTCCCGTCGAGAACATTGCGTGCACGTAGGGCACCATCTTCAGCTCGCGACTGAGCGCCTGCCGATGTGCGGCTTGCAGTCCCGCCAGGGACGCGGCAAACACGAGCATCGGCTGGCCCAGCATGCGGCCATATGCATTCCCGGCGGCATCCTCGTAAGGCTCGCCAAGCGCTTCGGGCATTGCTGCCGCTACGCCGGTCGCGAGAAACGCCACTACGTTGAGCTTCTGCCAGTCTGCGAGATCGTCGCGCACGATCAGGGCCACTTTTGTATCGAACATGATTGCTCCTTGGAAGGACGCTCATGATCGACGACGCACCCGCAATCAGTCTGGAACGTTTGTGCACATACGCCGGTAGGCGGCCGGCGTCATCCGGTAAGCGCGGCGGAACCAGCGGCCGAGGTGGCTCTGGTCCGCAAAGCCGACTTCGGCGGCGACCAGCGCGGGGGCGCGGCCGGTGGCCAGCAGCCTGCGCGCGGCGCGCAGGCGCAGGCGCACCAGGTACGCGTGCGGCGACGCCCCGAACGCACGCTGGAACAGGCGCGTGAGCTGAAAGCGGTCGATCCCGGCAAGATCGGCGAGTTCGTCGAGGCCGATGTCGTGGTCCATGCGCTCGTGCAAGCAATCGCGCACACGGACGATGGCGGGCGGCACGCTGCGCTCGCTCGTCGTAGACGTATTGCGCAACTGACCGCCCAGGTGTGTGAGCAAGCGGCCGAGCGTCTGGTCGCGCGCCAGCCTGCCTTCGTTGCCGAAGATTGCGAGGAATGCCTGGCGGATCGCATCGACAAGGCCGCGGTCGTCGACAAGAGTGTGGCCAAAAGCCGCCTGCACGCCGCTCAGGCCCGCAAGATTCAGCTCGCGTGCCGCATGCTCGACCCATGCGGGCGGCAGGTACAACATCGCGTAAGTGAAGCCGGTAGTGTCGGGCGCGTGGCCGTCGTGTTGCGCGCCAGGCTCGATCAGGATCGCCCGGCCCGGCACGCTCGTATGCAGCGCACGATGGCACCGGAAGCGTTGCACGCCCTGCTCGGTGTAGCCGATCAACATCTCGTCATGATCGTGGGGATCATAGGCGTGACCGCTGAAATGCGCGCGCAGACTCTCGATGCCCGTTTCCGGATCGCGCCGCGCGACGAGCCAGTTATCGGGGCGGCGCTCGCACAGTGTCGCGCTGGCCATAGCTTGCTTTGCTCCTCTTTACCACTGCATATGAGGCAGTAGTGTACGTCAGCAAAGAGCGGATGGTGACGCCCCCGGGGCCATGCGACGTCGCGCCGAAAATGTCAGTGCGCGAGCTTCACCGCGCCGCGATTGCGGTTCTGAACCCGCGCCTGCAACACAATGACAAGCAGCAGGAACATTCCACGAATGACCGACTGCCAGTACGCGGACAAGCTGATATAGCCCAGCCCGTTTTCGAAGTTGAGCAGATTCAACACGAGCGCGAGCAGCGCGACGCCTGCAATGGTCATGGCGATCGAACCTTCGCCGCCCGTGAGTCGCGTGCCGCCGAGCACGACCGCCGAGATGGCGAACAGCTCCCAACCGACGCCTTCGTTAGGCTGCCCCGCACCGAACTGTGCGGCAAGAATGCTGCCGGCAATGCCTGCGAGCAGGCCGCTCACCGCATAGACCGCCACCAGCGTGCGATCGACGTTGAGCCCCATGAGCCGCGACGCTTCCTCGCTGCCGCCGATAGCCAGCGCATGCCGTCCGAAGCGCGACGAGCGCAGCGCAATCCAGCCGAGGACCGCCGCGACCGCCGACACGATGCCCGGAACCGGCAAGCCGAACAGGTCGCCTTGTCCGAAGCCCGCGAAGCTCGAATCCGACGCGATGCCGACAGCATCGTTATGACCGAGCAGCAGCGCGAGACCGTGCGCGCCGAGGCTCGTCGCGAGTGTGACGATGAACGGCAGAATCCGCATGCGGGTGATGACAAGCCCGTTCAACAGGCCGACAGCAAGCCCGGCCAACGAACCAGCCAGCACCGCCGCGAGGCCACCGTGCGGACTCGCCAGCGCTGACACGACACTCGCCAGCGCCGCCACGGTGCCGACCGAAAGATCGATCCCGCCGGTGATGATGACGAACGCCATGCCGATTGAAATCAGCAGGAACATCGAGTTGTAGCGCCAGAAGGACAGCAGGTTGTACGCGTCGGCGAAGTGGTCGTAGCGCGTGACGCCGAGCGCGAGCAGCGCAGCGAGCGCGATGACGATGGGTAGGTTCTTCTTCATGTACATCAGCCTCGCTTGCGTTGTACGTACACCGCGACGATGATGATCGCCGCCTTCAGCACCAATGCCGCCGCGTCGGGAATGCCGTGCGCAAGCAACGTATAACGCAGCAACTGGATAATCAGCGCACCGATCAACGTGCCGGTGATCGAAGCCTTGCCGCCCGTGAGCGCGGTGCCGCCTACTGCTACTGCCGCGATCGCGTCTAGCTCGACGCCAAGACCAATTACGTTGGCATCCGACGAAGAATTTACCGAGATCGAAATCAGGCCCGCGAGTCCTGCAAGCGCCGCACACACCGTATAGGCGATCATCTTGACGCGCGCCGTCGGAATGCCGGAGAGATACGCCGCATCTTCGTTGCCGCCAGTCACCAGCAGATATTTGCCGAACAGCGTCTTGCGCACGATCCACGCAAAAACGACAACGAGCGCGAGCATCAGGAGAATCTGGAAGGGCACGCCCGCGACCTTGCCGAGCGCGATCCATTGAAACGTCGGGTTGGTGAATGCCTGCAGGCTGCCGTCCGTGACGACCTGCGCGATGCCGCGCCCGGCGATGAACAGCACGAGCGTAGCGACAATAGGCTGCACGCGAAGGCGCGTGACCAGCAGGCCATTGAATACCCCGCACAACGCGGCCGCGATGATCGGCAGCGTGAACGCGAGCGCGATGCCGGCCGGGCCGGCTATATTCATGAAGAGCATGGGCGCGAGCGCGCCCGCAATCGCCATCGACGCGCCCACCGACAGATCGATGCCGCCTGTGGCCACCACCAGCGTCATGCCGATGCCGACGATGACGATTGTCACCACCTGCGTGAGATTGACGTTGAAGGTCTGCAGCGACACAAAGTGCTGCGTGAAGAGCAGATTGAACACAATCATCGCGACGAGCACGACGATTTCGCGCTGGATCGCGACGCTGCGTCTTTTCTTTACCGGCGTGTGAACGATGGGCGCCGCGCGCTGGGTGTCATCGATCATGTTTGGCTTCCTCCACCGCTTCGGCGAGCGTCGACTGCCCGCGCGCGCCGTATGCGATTGCGTCCATGATCGAGGCTTCGTTCATCTGCGCGCCGTCTAGCTGTGCGACGGTTTGTCCATCGCGGATCACGACTGCACGGTCCGCCACCGCGGTCAGTTCTTCGAGCTCGGACGCCGACAGCAGCACCGCCAGCCCCGCGTCGCGCAGTTCGCGCACGATCTTCGCGACATCGGCTTTTGCGCCCACATCGATGCCGCGCGTCGGTTCGTCGAGCAACAGCAGACGCGGATGCGTGGCCAGCCAGCGCGCGAGCAGCACCTTTTGCTGGTTGCCGCCCGAGAGTTCGCGAATCGGCTGATCGGCCGAGCGCAGCTTGATGCCGAGCGACTCGATGAAACCATCGACGATTTCTTTTTGCCGCGCGACATCCACCACCCCGCGTTTCGTGAGGGCGGGCAGGCAGACGAGCGTGAGGTTGTCGCGTACGGACAGTTCCGGCACGATTCCCTCGGCCTTGCGGTCTTCCGTCAGATACGCAATGCCGTGCGCGATTGCATCTTTCGGCGATTTCCATGCAACGCTCTTGCCGTTCACAGAAAGCGTGCCCTTCACCGGACGGTCCGCGCCGAACAGCAGGCGCATGGTTTCAGTGCGGCCGGAGCCAAGCAGGCCCGCGAGGCCAACCGCTTCTCCCGCATGCACGGCGAGTGAAACATCCGTGACTTTCGCGCCTGCGGAGAGACCTTGCGCACTCAGCGCGAGGGCGCCGCGCTTTGCGAGGTTGGCTTCCTTCACCGCGCTGTCTTCGTGTACGACGGCGGCGAGCGTGCGGCCTAGCATGGTGGTGACGAGCTTGAGCTTGTCCATCTCCTGCATCGCGCTTTCGGCGACGGTTTGCCCGTCGCGCATCACGGTGACGCGATCGCACAGCGCGTAGAGCTCGTCGAGCCGATGCGACACGAAAATCACCGCGCGTCCGTCGTCGCGCAGACGGCGCACCACGCTGAAGAGCAACTCGACTTCGCGCTCGTCGAGCGACGACGTCGATTCGTCCATGATGACCATCTTTGCATCCGCCGACACGGCCCGCGCCAGCGCGACCATCTGCTGAATCGCAGTGGAATACTCGCGCACGGGTTTGTTTACGTCGATTTTCAGGCCGAACGACTCGAGCAGTTCGCCTGCGCGGCGCTGCACGGCCTTCCAGTCGATCAGCCCGAAACGACGCGGCTCGCGCCCGAGAAATATGTTCTCCGCGACCGAGCGAAACGGCACCAGATTGATTTCCTGATAGATGGTGCTGATGCCCGCCTCGCGCGCTTCCTTCGGAGTGCGAAAATCCACCTCGCGTCCGTCAAAGCGAATAGTGCCGCCGCTCTTTCGGTACGCGCCGGTGCAAATCTTGATGAGCGTCGATTTGCCCGCGCCGTTCTGACCAATCAGCGCATGCACTTCGCCGGCCTGAACCGTCAGCCGTGCGCGCTTTAACGCCGCAACACCGCCGAACGAGATGTCGATGTCCTGCATATCGAGCAGGGGAGCCTGAGCCATCGTGTGTCGTCCATCGTCGAAAGAACCGGAATGACAAGCGGGCGCTTCGAGCAAAGCGCCCGCAAAGGCACGCCTTTCGTTCAATAACCGTACTGCATGCTCGCGTCTACGTTGCTCTTGTCATAGAAGCGGTCGGACACCTTGACCCACGGCGGAATGGTTTCGCCTTTTGCGTACTTCTGCGCGACGTCACAGGCTAGCGGACCGAAGAACGGGCTCGATTGCACGCTTGCGCCGAGTTCGCCCGCCTTGATGGCTTCGAGACCGCCCTTGGTGCCGTCGATGGTCACGATCTGAATGTCCTTGCCCGGCTGCTTGCCCGCGGCCTTGATCGCGGCAATCGCGCCGAGCGCCATTTCGTCGTTGTGCGCATAGACGGCGGTCGCGTCGGGATGCGCTTGCAGCAGCGTTTCCATGACCTGACGGCCCTTGTCGCGCGCGAAATCGCCGCTTTGCGACGCAACGATCTTCATTCCCGGGTTCTTCGCAATGACCTCGTCGAAGCCTTTCTTGCGATCATTCGCTGCCGACGCACCTGTCGAGCCTTCGAGTTCGATGATGCTTGCCTTGCCGTTAGTCGCCTTCACGAGCCAGTTCGCAGCGCGCTGCCCCTGGTCGATGAAGTCCGAGCCGATGAAGGTGATGTAGTCTTTGCCCGCTTTGGCCATCGACTGGTCGACGTTGCGGTCGACGAGAATTACGGGAATGCCGGCCTTCTTCGCCTGCATGATGACTGGAACGAGCGGCTTTTCTTCACGCGGCGGGAACACCAGCAGATCGACGTGCTGCGCAATCATGCTTTGGATGTCCGCGACCTGCTTGGCAGCGGAACTGTTGGCGTCGGTCATGACCATCTGCCAGCCGCACTTCGATGCGATCTCCTTGAAGCTGCGGGTTTCGGCGAGCCGCCAGGGGTTGTTGCTTTCCGTTTGCGCGAAGCCGACCTTCAGCGGCTTCTTGTTCGGGATCTTCGGCAGGGCGTCGTCGGCGGCATGCGCGGTGCCGAGACCGGCGGACAGGGTGAGCGCAGCGAGTGCGAGAAACGATGCAGCAATCGGGCGCAGGCCCGCTTTATTCTTGAGCGACAGCATGTCTTCCTCCGTTATGGATGGTTTGCCTGTTTCTTGTCAATGCCGATGCTTGTAATGCCCGGTCTTCTGCCTGCTGCGAGAGTCCTATTACCTGCTAGTCGTTAATATTATTAGTTGCGAGCTGCTTCGTTTCGGCGATGACCCTGACCGAGCCGCGCTCGATCAACGGTCCGTCGAGCTTGACCGTGCGGCGCCGCACCGGTGCGCCAGCGGCGCGGTTGTGTTCCTCCTGCAACAGCGTTTCGACAGCCCACTTGCCCAGTTCGTAGTTCGGCAACACGACGGTGGACAGCGGCGGATGCGTATGCCGCGCGATTTCCTGATCGTCGTAGCCGAGCACGGAAACATCGCCGGGCACGCGCAGCCCGAGTTGCTTGAGCGCTTCTATTGCGCCGAGCGCCATCAGATCGTTAGCGCAGAAAATGGCGGTGGGCGGATTCGGCTCGCGCATCAGCGAAAGCGTTTCCTCGAAACCCGTTGCCGGGCCCCAGTCGCCTTCTCGCACGAGTTCCGGCGCAAACGGCAAGTCAGCCGTTGCCAGTGCCGTGCGATAACCCTTCAGACGATCGCGCGCCGCATCCTGCCACGGCTCACCGTTGATATAGCCGATCCGCCGATGTCCCGCCGCGAGCAGATAGTCCGTGGCCGTGTGGCCGCCCGCGACTTCGGCGGGCACGACCGACGACAGGTTGGCCTCGCTGCAGTAGCAGTTGAGCAGCACGGTCGGCACCCGCGCGAGCGCTGCGGGCAGCGTCACGCGCCGCGTGAACACGGTTGCATAGATCACGCCGAGCACGTTCGGATTGCCGAGCGTCGCATCGAGCACGCGCGCCTCGATCTCCGCATTGCCGTGCGTCGAATACACGGCGAGCATGCGGCCGTTCGCAAATGCGGCGTCGCGCGCGCCGTCGATGCTGACAACGGGATGCGGGCTCGTCGAGATTTCGTCGGCCAGATAGACGATCAGATTACGTTCGCCTTGCGCCGTGTTGAACGATGGCAGCGCACTGGCTTCGCGCGGCGTCATCCGGTAGCCGAGTTCTTGCGCCGCGCGCAGCACTTTGTCGCGCGTCGCGTCGGAAAACTTTGCGCCGCTCGCGTTGTTGAGCACGAGCGAAACCGTCGATTGCGAGACTCCGGTGAGCTTCGCGATGTCGGTCATGGTGGGGCGGCGTTGGGTTGTCTTCTTCATGGGCTGGCGGCAGGAGTGCAGCAAATTTACCACTAATATTAACGATCAACAACGCGCGCTGGCCCTAATGGAATCGGGGTTTCCACCAACTATTACTAATAATATTGACGACGCGATTGTGCCCGTGGGATTCTTTTTGCCATTCATAAGGAGGAGACACGCATGGCCCGTTACGACGAAAGCACGAGAGACGCACTCGCGGATGCGTTCAACCGCGACGGCTTTGTGCTGTTGCGCGACCACTTTCCGCGTTCGACGATAGCAGCCTGGCGCGACGCATTTGCGCCGTTGCTCGAGCCTCATATGCATGCCGATGCGAACGGCAATCGCGGCCCTGGGCGCTATTACGTGACGCTGCCGTTCGAGGGCCTCTTTGCAGATCCGACTATCTTCTGCGATGAAGACATTGTTGGCATCGTGGAGCGCGTGGCGGGCCCCGATCCGGTCATGTGCCAACTCGCGACCGACACGCCGGTGCTCGGCTCGACATTCCAGGACTGGCATCGCGATACGCCGCCGCTTTTCGACGACGCGCCGGAAACGCCGTCTTTTCAACTCGCGGTGAACTTCCCGCTCGTCGACGTGGACGAGCGCAACGGCCCGCTCGAGACGACGCGTGGAACCCATCGGATTTCGCGGGACGAAGCGCTGGAAGGTCTGGAGGCGAAGCGGTTCGAGGCCGAGCGCGTGACCATGCAGGTCGGCGACGTGATGATCCGCGACGTGCGCGGGCTGCATCGCGGCACGCCGAATTTCACTGGTGATCCGCGTCCGATGGTTGTTATCGGCTATAGCCGCGCGTGGTATTTCCGGCCGGAAGTGCATATCGACGTGCCGCGCAAGGTGCTTGCCGAACTTCCTGCGCGGGCGCGCCGTTTGTTGCGCTTTAATCCTGTGGTCGAACAAACCGCGCGCACCTTCGACGAAAGCTACCGTCAATTCGCGTACTGAGCGTCGAACGCTTTTTTCTTCAGGCGCCCGCGAACGCGCGGGCGCTGCTCCTACTGTCGCGCCCGCTTTCTCTCTTCTGCCTCTCTTCTCCCTCTCATTTGCGTCACGCTCGCCGATTGTTGCCATTCGGACAACATGATGTGGGCGTTCGCGATGCTACTCGCGTTCGCGCCCGCTCACTACAATCCGTCACACGCTGAGTCTCCATGCGAACACAAGCAAAGCGCGCGAAACTCGTGTCGTTCCGGTGAACTGCGCGCGCAGTGCGGCTTACTCCACCTGATCAATAGGACTATTGAATATGAGAAAGACAATCCGCAATGTGCAGCCGGTTACCGCCAACCTTGGAAAGGAAGGTTCCGGCGAACTCGTGTCATCCCGCTACGCAGTGCAGGTGGGCAACGTCGAGGTCGTGCTGGTCAGCGACGGGGTTCTGCCGCTGCCGACTTCCACTATGTCCACTAACGTGAGCGAAGCGCAGCGCAATGAATGGTTCGATGGTCGCTTCCTGCAACGCGACATGTTCGACTGGGCGCTGAACATTGCACTCGTGCGCAGCGGCGACCGCCTGATTCTGGTCGACTCCGGCGTAGGCGACGGTTTCGAATACTTCACGCGTGCCGGGCAGTCGGTGAGGCGGCTCGAGTCCGCCGGCATCGATCTCGCAGCGATCACGGATATCGTGATCACGCACATGCACATGGATCACGTCGGGGGGCTGAACGTCGACGGCGTCAAGGCCAGGTTGCGGCCAGACGTGCGCATTCACGTGTCGGCGGCGGAACTGGAGTTCTGGAAGAATCCCGACTTCAGCAAGACGGTAATGCCAGAAGCAGTTCCTCCCGCGCTGTGCAAGGCGGCTGCGAAGTTTGCAAAACTCTACAGCGAAAACATCAGGCAATTCGACCAGACGGTGGAAGTCGCCACGGGCGTGACGGCACGCGTGACGGGCGGCCATACGCCGGGACACTGCGTCGTGGACGTCGCCTCGAACGGCGAGAAGCTCACGTTCGTGGGCGACGCGATCTTCGAAGTCAACTTCGACAATCCAGACTGGCAGAATGGTTTCGAGCACGATCCAGAGAAGGCGAGGAATGTGCGCGTTGCGCTGCTTGACGAGGCCGCTGAAACCGGCGCTCTGCTGGCCGCGGCGCATGTGGCGTTCCCATCCATCGGCCATGTCGCGAGGAGCGGTAAAGGATTCCGCTTCGTGCCAGTCCTGTGGGACTACTGATTGTTGTGCAGCCATTACGTCGTGTTCTGACCGCACGGCTGAGTCACGCTCAGGCCGCGCGCAAACTTAGGTACGAGGAGTGCGCGTGGCGACGCGCGTCACTCAGGTTCGGGGTGCCGGCGTTTGCAAAGTTCGCAGAGCGTTGCCGCACGGCCAGCGGCTTCGACGGAGCCAGAAACGACAGTCCGGGCGCATTGCCGCCTTGTGAGCAAGCGTCTGGTTCCCGTTATGCGCGCTCTTGAGCCAAAGCTTCATGGCATCTCGACATGCCGCTATCCGCAATTGCATTGCACAGCTATGATCGGGCACGGGGTAAGGCATCGAACATGCCGTCCCTCAGCGCCGTGTTGCGAGAGAGCGGCTTCTTGCGGGTCTTGAAACTCGAGAGGGGGATGTCATGACCAGGTGCAAACGCAATCCCGAAGGTCCTGCTAGCGAAAAACGGCGACAGTTCCTCGGCTATACCGGCGCAGGGTTACTCGCGACGGTGCTGCCAGGTTGCGGCAACGACGAACTCCATTCGGCGCCTTATCAGCAGACGATTGCGCTCGGCCAGCAGATGATCCGGCAAGCCGTGACTGATCCGTCGAACCCGGTCGCGGCGATCTCGGTTGCAATGGTCAAGGGCAGCACGGTGGTGTGGCAGGAGGCGTTCGGCGTGGCGTCGGTGCCGGGGCAGGTCAAGGCAACGCCGCAGACGCGCTTTAACATCGGCTCGGTGAGTAAGCTCTTTCCCGCTCTCGCGGCGGCGATCCTCGTCGATCGCGGACTGATTGCACTCGACACGCCGATCGTCAAATATCTGCCTACCTTCACGATGCTCTCGCCGGAATACGCGCAGATCACCACGCGTCATCTGTTGTCGCATGCATCGGGGTTGCCCGGCACGAATGGGCGCAATCTGTTCACATTCGAGCCGGTTGCCGGCTACGCTGCCGACACGCAAGCCGAACTCGCCAACTCGCACCTGAAGCATTTGCCCGGCGAATTGGCCGTCTACTGCAACGACGGCTTCACGATGGTCGAGCAGATCGTGCTCGCAGTGACAGGCCAGAGTTTCGCGGACTTCGTTCAGTCGGAAATCCTCGCGCCGCTGAACATGACTCACTCGAGCTATCTGACGAGCGTGCCTTCTGGCGGATCGTTCTCGCTGCCATACGTGAACGGCACGCAGCATCAGGAGTTCGTGAATGCATACGCTACCGGTGGACTGAGTTCGACACCCGCCGACATGATGAACCTCGCTCAGATGATCTACGGCGGCGGCGTGTTCCAGGGAAAGCGCATCGTGTCCGCGGCGGGCATTGCGCAGATGGGCACGGATCAAACCCAAAGCCTGACGATCAACCCGTCTCCTGAATGGCGCTGGGGCCTGGGCTGGGACTCCGTGGTGCAGCCGGCGCTCGACGCGGCAGGCGTGCGTGGCTGGGAGAAGGACGGCGGCACGGCGTTCTACTCGACCGAGTTTTTCGTCGTGCCGAATTCGCAGTTTGCGCTGCTGGTGACTGGCAACTCAGGCTACAACGCTCGTGCGATTGCGGAAACGCTCGTGCTGTCCGCGTTGAAAGAAGACGGCACGATTTCGTCGCTGCCGGCGAAGGTCAGCACCACGGCACCGCCCGCCGCACCGGGGCCGGGCCTGGCGGGCGGCGCTGGCATCTACGGCAACTCCGATGCGCCGTATCAGGTGCTCGCCAACGCGGACGGTAGCCTGCAAATCAACCAGTGGGACGCCGATACGCGCGGCTGGGCGCAGATCGGCGCCTACCGGTTTCGCACCGACGGCTGGTGGTGGAGCGATACCGATACGGCGTCGTATCGACTCACGGTCGTGTCGGGCAACGACAGCGAGGGCAACGCGTTCCACTATCGCTACCTGATGAAGCGGGTCGTGCCGGGCGCGGGCTACGCGTACCTGACGTTGCCCGTCGGTCAGCAACTCGTGGCGCGCGCGCCGCTCGACAGTGCGTGGCAGCAACGCGTCGGCACGCAATGGACGTTGACGAACGATTCGCCGAGCGCGGTGCCGATTGCGGTTCTCGGTAATCCGCCGGCGTTTTTCGCGACACTCGCCGAACTTCCCGGTTACGTGCTTTACGGCAACGAAGACCTTCGCTATCAGCTGTTCGTGCCGGTCAGCGATACGCTCGGCGGCATGTCGATCAAGGTGCCGGGAAACTTCGGGCGCGACCTCTATGACATCCGCTTCGCGTCGGCGAGTGCGACGACACTGACCATCGGCAGTTCTATCTACTCGCGGATCTGACCGCACTGCAGGGTCGCTCGACGCTTACACAAAAGCCAGCGGGCGGTGCGTGCTATTCACTTGAGCGGCAGGGAAGTGCATCGATACGTGCGCGCTTGCCAGTCTGAGAAGATCACTGCCTGCGGCAATGCGCGCGCAAGCTTGCTGCTGCGCCGCTTATTCCGCGCTGTCTGGCGCAGTCCCTCTTGGGGCAGTCACATCTGCCAGCGCCTCGAATACAGCTGGTGAGCGCTCGAGGCGAGCTATGGTTCGCGCGCCTTCGAGAGCGGCCGCCAAGGCCGCTGCGCTCGACGAGGCACGCGCGGCAGCGAAACCGCATCCCCTGAAATGCTCGGCAATGACCTCGGTCGAATCAGCGAAACCCCGCGCAACCCGTTGGGTCAGCTCAGCGTCGAGCGCCGGCAGCTCATTCGCGAGGTTTTGCATCAGACATCCATACTCGAAATTGGAGGCGACCATTTCGGCCGCGAATGTGGCGAAGATCTGATGCACGAACTTGAGCGCATCGCCCGCCGTGTCTGACGAGATGGTCCGCAATACGGCAATTCGTTGCGCGATGTAATTGTCGATTGCTTCTTCTGCGAGTTGTGCCTTGCCGCGCGGAAAGTGGAAATAGAACGATCCTTTGGGCGCACCGCTTTCTTCGAGGATCTGGGTCAATCCGGTCGCAGTGTAACCCTGGATGCGAAACAGTCGTTCCGCTGTGGCAATTGCGCGGGCGCGGGCGTCGGTCTTACGTGGCATGTGGCGAACATAGCATGTTTCGCTTGCTGGTTCCAGGGTGATTGCTATAGTATGGCGATCACCATATAAAGGAGCCCGGCCATGCCTCTCGAGCCAATCGCAAGCCAGGAAGGTCCGTTCGGTGATGCGCAGCGTTTCCAGGTCGCAGCCGCAACGACTCATGAGAAAGCCAGCGGGCTTGCTCGGTCGCTATGTACGGAGCGTCTTCGTGTCGCGGTCAATCGCCCCCGCGTGCGCGCCCGCGTCACGCACAGTGTGTCGCGTGTGCTGTCGCGGAAGCTAAAGACGGTGCCGGCACGCGCAGGTGCGTTCCGTTATGAGTAATCGACCCGGCTGGAAGCCAACGGCCTCGCGCCGCGCCGTCCTGGCGATGGGCGCCGCCACCCTGATGGCGGCCTTTCTTCGACCCGCACGGGCAAACCTCACAGGAGCAACCGATTTGGCCGCATCAACATACGGCGAAGGAACGCTTCCCAATGGCGTCCGCTCGCGCATGATCCACGGGGTCAACGGCCTCGATGTCCATATTCTCGAGGCCGGTTACGAAAGCCCTGGCCGACCGCTCGCACTGCTTCTGCACGGCTTTCCCGATCTTGCTTACGGCTGGCGGCACCTGATGCCGATTCTGGCTGACGCCGGCTACCATGTCGTGGCCCCCGATCAGCGGGGATTTGGCCGCACCACCGGTTGGTCGAGCGACTATGACGCACCGCTCGCGCCGTTCAGCCTTCTGAACATGACGCGTGACGCGCTCGCATTGGTCCTGGCACTGGGGTATCGGCGCACGGCAATGCTGGTCGGGCACGACCTCGGCTCGCCGGTGGCCGCCTATTGCGCGCTGGCCCGACCTGACGTCTTTCCCTCGGTGGTGCTCATGAGTGCACCGTTTCCCGGTCCGCCGGCGCTGCCGTTCAATATTGCGCAAAGCGCGGCAGTGTCGGCTCAACCGAACAATGGCAATCAGAAGCTAGCGGCCGCGCTGGCAGCGCTCGATCCGCCAAGGAAGCATTACCAGCAGTACCTGAGCACGCGGCAGGCGAACCAGGATATGTGGCATCCGCCACAGGGTTTGCACGCGTTTCTTCGTGCATTTTTCTACGTGAAAAGCGCCGACTGGCCGGGAAACAAGCCACATCCGTTGAAGGCGCCAACCGCCGCAGAACTTGCCCAGATGCCCACGTATTACGTCATGGAACTGGACAAGACCATGCCCGAAACGGTCGCTCCATTCCAGCCTTCCTTCGCCGAGGTGATGGCTTGCAAGTGGCTCACCGAGCCGGAGCTTGGCGTGTACATGCGGGAGTATGACCGCACGGGATTTCAAGGCGCCTTGCAGGCGTATCGCGTGTTTTCCGATTCCGAATTGAACGCCGAGTTGCGCCTTTTTTCCGGCAAGACGATTGATGTCCCCTCGCTCTTCATTGGCGGCCGAAGCGATTGGGGCACATATGCGGCACCTGGCGCACTCGATCTGATGAAGACAAAAGCAGCGACGAGAATGGGCGACGTCGAGCTTATCGACGGCGCGGGTCACTGGATTCAACAGGAGCAACCGGTAAGGCTCAGCGAGCTTCTGCTCGCCTTCGCCAGGGAAGCCGGTTGAGCGGATTACACCCGCGGTTAGTAGGGATTGCGTGGCGTAGCTCCGCGCCTGCATCCACTCGCACGCTGGATTCACAGCTTCCGTCGACACTGAAGAAGCAATGCCATAAACGCAATGCCATAAACAGCTTGACACCGTGCGTCGAAGCTCTATAGTTCACCGTATGGTGAAGTGTCCTGTAAGTCAACTCGATCGTACGTTTTCCGCGCTGACCGATCCTACGCGGCGGGCCATTCTTGCTCGTCTGGAGCAGGAGCCTCAGCTTTCAGTCACGGAAATCGCGCGGCCATTGCCGATCAAGCTGCCTGCCGTCATGAAGCATCTGGACGTGCTGAGCGAGGCCGGCCTGATTACGCGTGCCAAGCATGGTCGAACCGTTTCGGTGCAACTGGTGGCCGGGCCGATGGAAGAGGCCATGGCGTGGCTCAGACGTTATGAGCGATTCTGGTCCGCCAACCTCGACCGGCTTGCTGACTTTGTCGAAGGAGAAGAGTAGATGATGCACACGCCGAGTCTGACGATCGTGCGACGCCTGAAGGCATCGCCGCAAAAGGTTTATGCCGCATGGACGCGGCCGGAGTTGATGGCGCGCTGGTGGGGCCCGGACGCAGGGCCGGTACTCAGTGCGGAAGCGGATCCGCGAGTAGGCGGCCGGTTCCGCGTGGTGTTCCAGACGCTCGACGGCGAAACCCATGAGTGCCGCGGTGAATATCAGGAAGTAGAGGCAGACCGCAAGCTCGTGTTCACGTGGCAGTGGGTCACGCTGCCCGAGCGCCGTTCGCTCGTGACCATTACGTTTCGCCCGCTCGGTGAAGGCATGGAAATGAACTTCACGCACGCGCAGCTAATCGACGAAGCGACACGCGACAGTCATGAAGCCGGCTGGAAGGGCGCGTTCGATAAGCTGGACGCATTGATCGCGGACCTCGGCGGCAAGGACGTTTGAGACGCTCAAAAACGCAGTTTCGAACAAGGTGAACATATACCGGAGACGTCGCATGCAACTCTATTATGCGGAAACGCTGGCCCCACGGAAGGCTTGCGCAGTTGCTCGTTATTTAGGCATGCAAATAGAATACAACTATCTCGACCTGGGCAAGGGCGAGCACCTGAAGCCGGCGTACTTAACGCTCAACCCGAACGGCAAGGTGCCATGTCTGGTGGACGGGCAAAGAAGTATCTGGGAGGCCGACGCGATCGTTTGTCACCTCGCGCAACGCGCACAATCGCCGTTATGGCCGAAAGAGCCGGAACTGCAGAGCGATGTGCTGCGCTGGCTCAGCTGGAACAGCCAGCATTTCTATCGATATGGCGGGGCACTTTACTTCGAACACCTTATCAAACATGCGATAGGTCTTGGCGAACCGGATAGCGCGAAGGTTGCTGAAGCGCAGCGATGGTTTCGCAAACACGCAGCGGTACTGGACCGGCACCTTGAGGACCGGACATGGCTGCTCGGCGATCAGATGAGCATCGCGGATTTCTCGGTTGCCGTCACGCTGCCTTATGCCGCCCGTGCGGCGATGCCGCTCGACGAGTTTCCGAATATTGTGCGCTGGCATGACCGGCTGAACGAATTCGAAGCGTGGCGCAATCCGTTTCCGTCGCGCTCGACTGAAGCGGCAGCTGCCTGAACGTACCGAGTTTGCCACGGGCGCGTTCAACAGAGGCGCTGAGCGGCTTGCTTCCCGGCATTTCGCAGTACAAGAGGCTAAGCATCTGGCCAGTGCGCATGCCAAGTTCGGGCTGAACCGGCATTTAACCTGCAGATCGTCTGCAACGCCTCAACAAGACTCATTGCCCCATATTACTGAGTTCTGTTGACAGCGTTGCTGCGTTTATCAAGTTGCGCTTTATTAATACAGTGCCCCGCATGACGACGTGCGAACCAGCCGGTTCGCATCGCGCCATTCATGCGAGGCCTTCATGAGCCCACACTCTCGTTCGCTGCACCGGTCGCCACGGCTCGCGCTACTCGCGGCGAGCCTTGGCTTTGTCATCATCTGTCTCGACGTGACGGTGGTGAACGTCGCGCTCGCCAGGATACGCGCCAGTCTCGCGATGGACTCGACGGCACTCGAATGGGTCGTCAATGCTTATACGCTGGCGTTCGCCAGTCTGCTGCTTACAGCGGGCGCACTCGCCGATCATTTTGGCGCGCGGCGCGTCTTCGTCGGCGGCTTGGCGGTATTTACCTGCGCATCCATTGCATGCGGTGTGTCGCATAGCGCGACGCTGCTGATCGCCTCGCGCCTCGTTCAGGGCGCGGGAGCGGCGCTATGCGTGCCGTCGTCACTGGCACTACTCGGCGCCGCATTTCCGCAGGCCCAGGAGCGTGCCAAAGCAGTCAGTATCTGGGCCGGCACAGCGGCGCTCGCGTTAGGCGCGGGGCCGCTGGTGGGCGGCCTGCTGGTGGACAGCTTCGGCTGGCCGTCTATCTTCCTGATCAATGTGCCGGTGGGCGTCGCGGGCATCTGGCTCACGCTTGCGCATGCGCCCGAAACCATGGTCAATAGCCGACGTCGCATTGATCTGGCTGGCCAGATGCTCGCCGTTGTCACGCTTGCCGCTCTAACTTACGCGGTGGTCGAAAGCGGGCGCCTCGGCTGGACAAGTTTCACCGTGCTGCTGGCGCTCGCACTGTCGGCTGTCATGGGTGCGTTGTTCATCGCGGTCGAGGCGTGGCAGGATCAACCGCTTTTGCCGCTCACGCTGTTTCGCAACGCGGCCGTCACCGTGAGTGCGCTCACCGGGTTGTCGCTGAACTTTGGATACTACGGACTGATGTTCGCGATGAGTGTGTTCTTTCAGTATGTGCGTCACGACACGCCGCTCGAGACCGGACTTGCATTCCTGCCGATGACGGCGCTTGTCGCGCTCGCCAACATCGTATCCGGCAGGCTTGCCGCGCGTTTCGGCTACCGCGTGCCGATGGTCTACGGACAAGTGCTGGCCGCGCTTGGCTATGTCTCACTGCTGTCTGTGAGCGCCGACGGCAGCACCCTTGTGACGGCGTTGCCGCTTCTTGCGGTCGGGATTGGCGTCGCGCTCGCGGTCCCGTCGATCAACACGGCGGTCCTGGCGAATGTGGCGCCGTCTTATGTCGGCGTCGGCTCCGGCGTGCTGAACAGCGCGCGTCAGATCGGCGGCGTGTTGGGCGTCGGCGTGTTCGGCTTACTGGTCCGGCCGGAGTCGAATGACGTCGTGCATGGACTGCATGTGGCGGTGATGCTGGCATTTCTGTTGACGCTCCTTAGCCTTGCAACGGCGCGAGCTCTGCTTGGGGGAGCTAATAGACCAAGTGTCGATCGGTCTCCGGGAGAAGCCGTCCGATAGCGGCTAGACAGCATAAAAACCGGCCCAACCTCCGAGCGACAGAACTGGAACCTGCAGTGCGGCATCCAGATTGCTGGCGGCAATCAAACACTCGCTTCTGAACGCAATGTCGGCGTCGCTGCTAGCGTGAGACGACGGTCAGCATGCGCCAGAATTTCAGGCATTCACGCGGAGATGGATATGGCACTGCCTCTTTCTAATCGCAACCGACGCGGTTTCATGGGCCTTCTGGGCTCTGCAGTGGCCTTTGCCACATGTTCCTGCGGCGCAGGCCAGGCGTTGGCGCAGCAAACGACCGAATCGCGCGGGGCGATTCCGGGGCGCGGCAAGTCGGAGAAAAGCAAAATGCTCGGAATGGGCGCTGACGTATTGCAAAGCCACGCCCCTATCGACGCGATCAATATGTACCTGAACGGGTTTCACTTCTATGCGGACGACATGGGGAGGCAGGTCGAGGCTCATCACTACTGCCATCACATCAACGAAGACTTCTTCCAGTGCGTCATTTACGACGGCAACAAGTGGGACTCCCGGCTCATCGGTATTGAATACATCGTTTCCGAGAAGCTATTCAAAACCTTGCCTGACGAGGAAAAACCGCTTTGGCACAGCCACCGCCACGAGACGACTTCCGGCGAACTTGTAATGCCGGGCATTCCCATGCCGGTCGAACACACGGCCATCGCTTTACTGGTCAACACATACGGGAAGACTTGGCACACATGGCAGATCGACAGAAACTCGGCGCTGCCTATTGGGATCCCGCAGCTAATGATGGGCTTTACCCAGGACGGACAGCTCAGCCCGGAGATGATCCAGAGCCGTGATAGGGAACTCGACATATCGACCGCGAAAGAGCGCAAAAACCGGGAAGACCTTGCGAAGTCAGCGGGACTCGTTCAGCCCGGAGCCGATGGCTGGCAGTCGGGACAAGCGCCGCAACTGGTCCTGAGCAATGTTCCGTTGAAAAACCGGCGCGGTGGTTGACTTCGCGAAATCACATGGCCCAGTCACGTGTTTATCTGGGGCGTCACGTACATGTGGAGCGACGAAGGGTGGCTGCGGGTCGCGGCCGCGCTCTAGCTGCGTCAATATCGAGGTGATTCGTAGCTGCGGTCGTCGTTGTTCATCGCTTGCACGGTAGAATCCGGTTTTAAGAATCCGGCCTGTCATGCTCGCGCTGAAGCTAACCGTGGTTCCGCTTTTCGTGCTCGTCGTCTCGATGTCCGGCAGGTGGTGGGGACCATCTATTGCTGGTTGGTTGGCGGGACTGCCTGTCGTAGCCGGGCCGATTTTGTACCTCTTGACGCTTTCGCACGGAGCCGCGTTCGGAGCCCGTGCTGCGACCTTATCGTTGGCGGCTATCCTGGCGTCCGAGGCGTTCAACTTCGCTTATGCCTGGACTTGCAGGTCGCTGACGTGGCCGCTTGCGCTACTTGCAGGCATCGTCGTCTGGTTCTTGTCTGCATGCGGCCTCTCGCTCATGCCGACATCGCCTCTGTGGGCCTCGGTCGCCGCAGTCACGGCAGTGACCATTGGACAGTCGTTCTTGCCGACAAGTTCGACCGTTGCTGCGGGTGCCCCGGTATCTAGCTTCGATCTGCTTGGCAGGATGATTGCCGGGGCTATGCTGACTTTCGCTGTCACATCGTTATCGACCTGGGCCGGCCCGACGTGGAGCGGGTTGCTTGCGGTCTTCCCGCTGCTCGGGATCATCCTTTCCGTTTCGTCCCATCGCGCTCACGGTCCGGCTTTTGTCATTTCGCTGCTGCGGGGCATGGTGCTGGGCCGCTTCTCATTCGCCGCATTCTGCCTTCTGCTTACCTTCGCGCTTCCCTATCAACGACCTGTCTATGCTTTTGCCGAAGCGGCGTTGCTCGCCATGGTCGTGCAGTGGTGCACGAAGCGCGTCGCAGCCAGCCGACAACGCACACCGGTCGCCGCTGCTGAATGACGCTTTCTGTGCAGCGTCACTGCGTCACCCAGCCATGAGGCAGCGCTGGCCATTACTCCACATTCGGTTGCAAGGACCAGCTTGACCCTATCGTTGGCCATGAAGCGCTGCCGAACCTGATTGCCGCGCCAGCATCAACTCCAGATTCTGAACCGCAGCGCCGGATGCGCCCTTGCCCAGGTTGTCGAAAACAGCGGAGAGAAGAACTTGACCGTTTTCCTCGTGGTGAAAAACGCTGAGGTGCATGTCGTTCGTACCGTTCAGCAGTTCGGGATCCAGGTAGCTCAAGGCACTCGATTCGTATTGCGGCAAGACCCGGACGTGCGTCGATCGAGCATAGTGACGTGCGAGGCAAGCATGCAAGGTGGCGCCGTTCACACCAGGTGCGAGCAGCCGCAACTCGAGCGGCACCGTCACCACAATGCCCTGACGAAACGCCCCTATTGCAGGAACGAAGATCGGTCGGTGCGCGAGTTGGGCGTAGTTCTGGATTTCCGGGGTGTGCTTGTGCGCGAGTTGCAACCCATAGACTTTGTATGACGGGGCGTTTGCGGCTTCGGGCCCTTCATACTCTTCCAGGCCGACGCGTCCACGTCCTGAGTAGCCAGACGTCGCGTGAATGCTGATGGGGTAGCTCGCTGGTAAGAGCCCAGCCTGCGAAATGGGACGCAGCAAGCCGATGGCCCCCGTGGGAAAGCAGCCGGGATTGGTTACGCGCCGGGCAATCGCAATGCGCTCAGGTTGTTCTGGCGTCATTTCGGGAAAGCCGTATGTCCAGCCGGGCTGTAGCCGGTGCGCCGAGCTAGCGTCGATGACCCTGACCGCGGGATTAACGATGGCTTGCACGGCCTCACGCGCGGCGGCGTCGGGCAAACAGAGAACGGCGATGTCGCAGGCGTTGATGGCTTGCGCGCGGCGTCGCGCATCTTTGCGGTCATCGCCCGTGAGCGTGAGCAGCGTTATGTCGGTCCGGTCGTGCAGACGTTCACGGATTTGCAGTCCTGTGGTGCCCTGGTCGCCATCGATGAAAACAATGGGAGCGCTCATGGGGGGATACTCCGGGTGGTTGTAAGGCGATGCGAACCGTCATGATCCTGCAAGGAATAGAATAGGAAAAGTTGAATTTCATAACCATTGGATTCAGGTTTTCTGAACGAAGGCGCTCACATGCGAGAGATCAGCCTGGACCGTTTGCGCACCCTTATCGCGATTGCCGAGCGTGGATCGTTTGCAGAGGCAGCGCGTGCACTGAATCTGGCACCTCCGACAGTCAGTCTCCATATCGCTGAACTCGAAGAGCGCATTGGGGCGCCACTTCTGTCGCGCAAGCGCCGGCAGGTTAGGCCGTCGGCGATAGGAGAGGTACTGGTTGAGCGCGCGCGGCGACTGATTGCGGACGCTGAGCAAGCGCTCGACGATATCCAACGCCAGGTACAGGGGCTTGAGGGGCGCGTCAGGATCGGCGCTTCGACCGGCGCAATTGCCCACCTGTTGCCCCAGGCGCTCGAAGTGTTGCGCCAGCACCATCCCGCTATCGACGTACAGGTTGCAGTCCTGACTTCCTCCGAAACATTGTCCCGGCTGGCAGCTGGGACGCTGGACGTTGGGCTAGTCGCCTTGCCGCAGCCTCCCGTACCTGGAGTCGTGATGACGCCTTGGAGGCGCGACCCGGTGATGGCCTTTTTGCCGGCGCATTGGCGATGTCCAGCGCGCGTTACCCCTGAATGGCTCGCCTCTCAACCTCTCATTCTCAATGACGCGAGCACGCGTCTTTCGCGTCTGACAGCGGATTGGTTCAGCACTGCGGGGCAGCATCCCGTGCCCCGCATTCAGCTGAACTACAACGACGCGATCAAGAGTCTCGTTGCGGCCGGCTATGGCGCCGCGCTGTTACCTCATGAGGCAACTGCGCCACCACCCGACAGGCGCATCGCGATGCGACCGCTGCGCCCGGCGCTATGGCGTCAGCTGGGCATTGCTCATCGCGCGGGGTACGTTGAGCGTCCCACGCAACACGTGCTGGACGTGTTGCGTGATTTGCGATTGAGGTAGTTTTCGGACAACGTGCTCAAGAGTGACTAATGGTTCTTGGTGGAATAATGGCAGCGGTGAATTCGCCGCCAAGCGAACCTCCACCGCCCACCGATTAATCAAAATACGGCGCCAACACTCCCTCGATCCAATCCATGAAGGTCCGCACGCGTGGCGACAGATTACGTCGATGAGCCACGACGAGCGACGCGGCAAGAGGCTCAGGACGTAGATCGGGCAGAACCTCCACTAGCGCGCCGCTTTGAATGTGATGTGCGAGCGCCAGATATCCCGCCTGTATCAGCCCTATGCCCGCAAGCCCGGCTGCATGATAGGTCTGCACGCTGTTGACCTGCATCGCGCCTGGCAACGCAAGCGTCGCGTAGCCGTTGCCGTGTGGGTATTCCCATCCCGCATGCTTCGCGCCGAGTGTTAGTGTGTAGTGGACCATCCTGTGTCCCTGGCTGAGCAGATCGTCGAGCGTGTGCGGTATACCGTGCCGTGCCAGATAGCTCGGGCTCGCCGCGTTGGTCATGCGCAGCTTGCCCAACGGTCGCGCGATCAGGCTCTCGTCGGCAATTGGACCCAGCCGGATCACGCAATCGAACCCTTCCTGCACGAGATCGACACGCCTATCGGTGCTGGAGAGTTCCAGTTGCAGCTCGGGATGTGCCGCCATCAGCTGCGGTAGCGCGGGAACCACGACGCTTCGCGCCAATTCGGTGGGCATGTCGACACGCAATCGTCCCCGTAGCGGTGTGCCATTGCTCGAGAACATTGATTGCAATTCCTGTACGTCGGCCAGCAGATCGCGCGCCCGGGAATAAAACGCGCGTCCATCTTCTGTGAGCTGCACGCTTCGTGTAGTCCGATGCAAAAGGGTGGCTCCCACATCCCGCTCCAGCTCGCGGATCACCAGGGAGACACGTCCCTTCTGGATACCAAGGCTTTCGGCCGCGCGCGTGAAGCTCGTCATTTCGGCGACCCGGGCAAAGATCAGAAGCGCGTCGAGGTTTTGCATTGTTCACTTGGAAAGTAACAGAACGTTCTCTTTGTCGTTATTTATAGCTCAATCGGGACTCAGTAGACTAGCTTTCCATGTCATCCGCAGGACAACCTGAACGAAAAGGAACAACCATGAATCAGCAGACCTCTCCCGTTAAGACCGTCGTCGTCTACCACTCCGGATATGGACACACCGAACGTATGGCCACAGCTATCGCCGATGGCGCGGGTGCCGTGCTCGTCACGATCGACAGCGAAGGAAACATTGCCGACGATGGCTGGGAAACGCTTGCCGGCGCCGATGCGATCCTGTTTGGCTCGCCGACCTACATGGGCGGCCCCAGCTGGCAGTTCAAGAAGTTTGCTGACAGCTCGTCGAAGCCCTGGTTCGAAGGCCGGTGGCAAAACAAGATCTTTGGTGGCTTTACCAATAGTGCGAGTCTGAACGGCGACAAGCTCAATACGCTCGAATACTTTTTCCTGCTGGCCGGTCAGCATGGCGGCATCTGGGTCAGCATGGATATCAAGCCGGCAAACGTCAAGGCGTCAACGCGTGACGACCTCAATCGCATGGGCTCCTACATCGCGCCGATGGCGCAGACGCCTGCTGATGCGTCGCCTGACGAGATGTCGCCGGGGGATCTCGAGACGGCCCGCCGTTATGGCGCTCGCGTCGCGATGATCGCCGGGCAGTTGCGGGCCGGCAGGCATCAAAGCAACTGAAACTTCGTTGCGTGAGCAAAGGTGAGGCGGCAGGCCGTCGCGTTTCATCCAGCCAATCTCGAAGGGAACTGCCATGAAATACAAGCAACTGGGCCGCACCGGCCTGTTTGTTTCCGAACTGTGCCTCGGCACGATGACACTGGGCGGCAATGCCGACGCCGGCATGTGGGCGGCGATCGGCGCGCTCGGACAGGAAGAGGCGAACCGACTGATCGCCCGTGCGCTTGCTGAGGGGATCAACTTCCTCGACACGGCCGACGTATATTCCTTCGGCCAGTCAGAACGCCTCGTCGGACAGGCGCTCAAAGACCTCGGAGTACGACGCAGTGAGATAGTGCTTGCTACGAAAACAGCTGGCGCTATGGGCCCGAAACCGAACGATCAGGGGGCGTCGCGCGGTCACATCATGGATTCTGTGCAGAGGAGTCTGGAACGCCTGCAGGTCGACCATATAGACCTGTACCAGATACACGCCAGCGATCCTGTCACGCCGCTTGAAGAGACGCTGCGCGCGCTCGACGATCTCACGCGGCAGGGGCTGGTTCGTTATGTCGGCGTCTCGAACTGGCGGGCGGGCAAGATCGGCAAGGCACTCGGGCTGAGCGAGGCGCTGCACGCCACGCGCTTCGAGACGCTCCAGGCGTACTATTCGATTGCCGGACGTGACGTCGAGCGCGAGCTGGTGCCGCTCGCCATCGAGGAGCGGATGGGGCTCCTCGTCTGGTCGCCCCTCGCCGGCGGATTGCTGTCGGGCAAGTTCGGTCCTGGGGCTCCGACCGAAGAAGGTTCGCGACGCAGCCATTTTGATTTTCCCCCGGTCGATCTCGAGCGGGCGTGGCCGTGCGTTGCGGAAATGCGCAGCATTGCTGACGCGCGCGGTGTCTCGGTTGCCCGCATAGCGCTCGCCTGGTTGCTCGCGAGGCCGTATGTCACGAGCGTCATCATCGGCGCGAAACGGGTCGAACAGCTCGAAGATAATCTGGGTGCGGTCGATATCGTCCTGACCGAAGAAGAGCTTGCGCGTCTTGAAGCCGTAAGTGCTCTGCCTTCCCACTATCCCGGCTGGATGATCGAGCGTCAGGAGTCGAGTCGGATTCCTTCGGCTTTCAGCGGGGGTGGGGCGAAGTAAGATCGGTTGCTGCACATCGA
Organism: Paraburkholderia phenoliruptrix; assembly: GCF_019511605.1. Taxonomy (GTDB): domain Bacteria; phylum Pseudomonadota; class Gammaproteobacteria; order Burkholderiales; family Burkholderiaceae; genus Paraburkholderia; species Paraburkholderia phenoliruptrix_A. Next base: position 294,535 of record NZ_JAEUAV010000002.1, read on the forward strand.
TACTTTGGACGCGGGCGGTTGCGTAGACCGCCTCGCGTTGCATTGCGCGCGCCCATTACCAATGAGGGATAGGCGCACCATAAAGGAAAGCAGCACTGCGCAATCCTATTCGCCAGCCGACTTATCGGTGTTTATTGCGTCGACCGGAATGTGCCACACCTAGGGCTCGTCGTGAGCGGGCCGGCAAAAGTGTGTAACGCCGTCGTTAACGGGCGAGCCCACCTGAAATGCTGATAGCTCAATACGAGAAGAGCCCTACAGGACGTAGGAGACATATTACTTAAATATAGACCGGTCTGATAGTTATCCGCGTTAGGCTTCGGTATCGTATAAGGCGTTTATAACGCTAGCTAATTCAATAATAAGGATATCGATGGCAAATATTTCAGGGGGGAGAGGTGCTCGTTTTTATGCCTCAGCTAAGCGGGGGCTGGAATGCGTGCGGCGAACGGCGAGCGCCGGTGCAGTGGCGTATATAGCGATTCTGCCGATGGCGGCGTCCGCTGACGACATCACGTATGCCTACGACCCAATGGGTCGCCTCACGTCGGTGTCGGTCGCGGGCTCAACCGCGTACTACGACTACGACGCGGCGGGCAATATATCTGCGATTCGCAGGCAACAGCGCGTTCGGTGACGGGTGGATGTGCTTCACCATCGGAACCGGTACTACCAGCCGGCGACACGGCGGTTCATTAGTGAGGGCCCAACTGGCTGGGCGAGTGGGCAGACGAATGCGTATGCTTATGTCAACGGCAATCCGGTGCAGTTCAATAATACGACCGGTGAGGCTGGCCCGCCAATGAATGGACCGGCCAATGCTTGAGTATCGAACCCTTCAGATAGCGGGCGGATGCGGCTTTACGATCCCGATGGCCGAGCCGCTGTTGGTCTTGATTTCGATCATTCGCACCGTGGAATGAGACCACACGCGCACAATTGGAACGGGAACAACCGGGATTGCGCTGTCGCCCCATTTTGTCCGCTATGAATTCCAGGTGGTAGCTATGCTGCCGGACCATCTGCATGATTGGTATATAGACGGGATCGAGGTGGATGGAAGTGATATACGTATAAAAATCCACTTTGAAGCCGAAAGAAGAGTTCGCGTATTTGCTGGAGCTTCGCGTTGCATCGTGAGAAATTTCCTCATCCGGAACGTTATCTATGACATCAGCATCTTTTCGTCTGAGGATGATCCGTCGCGCTATGACGAGGCTGTTGCGCGGCTGAACAAGTCGTATCCATGGCCACCTGAAGAGTTAAAAAAGATCGCGGAGATACGGCCTTCCGTTGGCGCTGATATAACAATCGAGTTCTCGACAGTGTCAGTGCTGGGATAGCGTTGATGCAGAAGGGCCGCGCGAGCAGCCGTTCTGCATTTAAAGCGGTGTAATGATGAGCTTCTGGTGCTCGACGGTGATACGCACTCGCTGTCCGGGCTCGTATCCGGCGGTCTGGATCCACCTTCCGGAGAGCTTCATCCACGGAAACGTGGCCGGCTCCTTGCGCATATGGAACGGCAGGGGTGCGACTGTCTGATAGCGCCAGGATTGCTGAATGGTGACAGAGTGTTCGGTGACGGGTGGCGGTGGTGCTTTTGTGCGATTACCAGCCAGCGACACGGCGGTTCATTAGTGAGGACCCGGTTGGTTGGGCGAGTGGGCAGACCAATGCGTATGCTTATGTGGGTGGGAATCCGGTGCAGTTCAACGATCCATACGGGCTACATAAAGGCGACCAATGGTACGGGTACAACGATAAGAATTTCCGCGATTGGGTGCATGGCATAAAGCAGGACGAAGGTATCCCCGGTTCAGTTAATTTCACTAAGCCTATGCTTGACGACTTCTGGAACCAGTGGAATGGCGAAGGTTGTCCGGTGGGGAAGGGCGGCAAGAGCGGCAAAGGCGGCCGGTCGCGGTATTAACCTATTGGATGAAACATGTCAGCTTGCTCGCGGACCTACGTAACGCTGTGTATTTATGGATCTGATGCCGATGCGATGAATCGCATGGCGGACGAGATAAAAATTTCCCCGACCAGAACCAGCAATAGGAATGGTCTTCTTGGCTGGTTCTTCGAAACCAAGGAACTCGACTCCGTCGACGTCGCGGATCATTTGGATCTTTTGCTGCGAGAGTTGGAAGCGTATGGCGTTGACATGAAAAAGATTAAGGAGATGGGCTGCTGGTACCGAACTTACTGCTTCTGGTCTTCCGTTTCGGGAAATGGTGGCCCTGTGCTTCAGCCGAAGCAGATGGCGGCACTGGCATCGCTGGATATGGAGTTGCACTTTGATTTGTGGTTTGACCCGCCGGAAGAAGAGTAGCTGTAGCGGGATTGTGAATTGCAGAAGGGCCGCGCGAGCGGCCCTTCTGTATTTAAAGCGGTGTAATGATGAGCTTCTGGTGCTCGACGGTGATACGCACGCGCTGTCCGGGTTCAAAGCCGGCGGTCTCGATCGACCGTCCTGAGAGCTTCATCCACGGAAAGGTGGCTGGCTCCTTGCCCTTATGGAAGGGCAGGGGTTCCGGGTTCTGATAGCGCCAGGATTCCTGGATGGTGACGAACCGTTCGGTAACGGGTGGTGGTGCTTTATGATTGGCATCAGCCATGACACCATGTCGACGCAGATGTAATTCCAGTGTGGGCGCGAGTTTTGATTGCGGGATCCATGGACATATTTTTTGCGCAGACTAGGAGCGGAGTGGACAGATTCATTGCCATCAAATCCAAAATCTGGAATGCAGAGCTTTGGATGAATGGAAGGGTAGATCTGGAAGGTATCGACACACATCAAAATGCAATCACGAAATTTCACATCATTTTCGATATGTCGAAGAACAGTGATAGGGCTGCAGTCCTTGCGAGGACACAAGATCATTACAAGGACTGCAAAATCTGGATCGAGAGCAACTGATGTAGGCGGCTGTCCATCCGTCCGCACAGCCAGCGACAGGGCGGTTCATTAGTGAAGACCCGGTTGGCTGGGCGAGTGGGCAGACGAATGCGTATTCTTATGTGGGTGGGAATCCGGTTCAGTTCAGGGATCCGTTTGGGCTTGGACCATGGGACCAGAAGTATGGCTTGTCGAATAGTTATTGGAATTGGCTCCACCGGCAAGATGGCGGTTCGTTGATCAAAGAGCTTAAAGACCCACGGACCGGGCAGGTCCCGAAAGACACTGCGTTGGAGTACTACAAGATATATCTTTTAGAGACCGGGCAATGCGGGTGAGGCTCAATATTCGTGAGGTGAGAACTTTATGCCTGGTTGCATTTTTTGTGGATCTGGTGCGGACTTCGACGTACGCGGATTCCTGGTGTCCTCTCCGTGGTCCGGTATAGCAGACATATTTCGACGCGGGCCGACTGGGAATGCATACCGCCCCATCAGAGAGTCCTCGTCTCTACAGATCGCGGTGTCGCCAATTGACGAGCATCGCCTTGAACCGCAGATTGATGCGACGCTCAGTTTCTTGCGAAGCTACGAGGCTGAAGTGAGGCGGCTGGTCAGGTTTCCCGGCGTGGACGCGGTCGAGTTCCGCATGGGCCTCTTCTGGCTGCCCGACACGGCTATTTACCCGATTTCGCTCACGCCATCGTTTCTCAAAGCAGTTGGCGACGTCGGTGCGACCGTTGACATATATGTTTATGCAAGTGACGGCGTAAATTAGCTTGAGCGTTGCCAGTGCAATCCGAAGTTGCCGCGACAGAAGAGCCGCATTCGAGGCCCCTTTTGTATCTAAAGCGGCGTAATCATGAGCCGCTGGTACTCGACGGTGATACGCACGCGCTGTCCGCGCTGGAAGCCGGCGTCTTCCGCATATGGAAGGGCAGGCGTGCGGCTTTCTGATAGCGCAAGGATTCCTGGATGGCGACAGAGCGTTGGGTGACGAGCGGACGTGCTTTGCCATCGGAACTGGTATTGCCAGCCAGAAGCAGGGCGGTTCATTAGTGGGGACCCAACTGGCTGGGCGAGTGGGCAGACGAATGCGTATGCTTATGTCAACGGCAATCCGGTGCGGTTCAATGATCCGACCGGTGAGGCTGGCCTGCCGATGAATGGACCGGCCAATGCTTGCGTATTGAACCCTTCAGGTAGCGGGCAGATGCGGCTTTACGATGCCGATCGCCGAGCCGCTGTTGATCTTGATTTCGATCATTCGCATGGTGGAATGACACCACGCGCGCATCATTGGAACGGGAAGAACCGGGATTGGGCTGTCGTGCCATTTTGTCCGCTCTGAATTCCAGGTGATAGCTATGCTGCCGGACCATCTGCATGATTGGTATATAGACGGGATCGAGGTGGATGGAAGTAACATACGTATAAAAATCCACTTTGAAGCCGAAAGAAGAGTTCTCGTATTTGCTGGAGCTTCGCGTTGCATCGTGAGCAATTTCCTCATCCAGAACGTTATCTATGACATCAGCGTCTTCTCGTCTGAGGATGATCCGTCGCGCTATGACGAGGCTATTGCGCGGCTGAACAAGTCGTTTCCATGGCCACCTAAAGAATCAAAAAAGATCGCGGAGATACGGCCTTCCGTTGGCGCTGATATAACGATCGAGTTGTCGACAGTGTCAGCGCTGAGATAGCGTTGATGCAGAAAGGCCGCATTTCGCGGCCCTTCTGCATTTAAAGCGGCGCAACGATGAGTTCTGGCGCTCTTGCGATTGCATTCACGAATACGCCGCAGTAAAGGCAGACGTCGATCCCCCCACCTTCAACCCCTCACAACCGCTCAATCAACGCCATCGCCGCGGCCGGATTGCGTTCCTTAAACCCGCTGATCACATAAAGATAAACATCACGCGCCGCTGCTTTCGCGGGCGCCTCGCCGCATGTTTCCAGGTCGCCTGGCGTCGTGCCCGCGGCCAGTTCGCGTGCACGCGCTGCCCATGCGTCCAGCGCTTTCGCTGAATAACCTTTGGCCTGTTTGTCCGTGGTGCCCATGATGCGGGCATACACGAACGGCGCGGTCACGTCGGCGATTTGCGGGTACGCACTGTCTCCTGCAAGCACCACTGCGACCTTGTGCTTGCGTGCCAGCGCAATGAATTCCGGCGTCCTGAAGCTGTCGTTGCGCACTTCGATCGCATGTCTAAGCTTCACACCCTCGATACTCGCAGGCAGCAGCTTCAGAAAGGCCTCGAAATCTTCGCCGTCGAACTTCTTGGTCGGCGCAAACTGCCAGTTGATGGGCCCGAGCTTCTGTTTGAGCAGCAGCAGGCCGCTTGCGAAAAAACGCTCGATGGTTTCGCTGGCGTCGGCCAGTACTTTTCGATTAGTCGCGTAACGCGGCGCCTTTAGCGAAAACACGAAATCTTCCGGCGTTTCCTGATACCACTTTTCATAGCTCGCCGGTTTTTGCAAACCGTAAAACGTCCCGTTGATTTCAATTGAAGTGAGATGCCGGCTCGCATACTCGAGTTCGCGGCTTTGCGTGAGATCGTCCGGATAGAAAGTGCCGCGCCACGGCGCGTAAGTCCAGCCGCCTATGCCAATCCTGATCTTGCCGCTTTTGGTCGTGCTAGTGGTTTTGGCGCTGGCTGACGGCTTTGCGCCTTTTGCGGACTTGGTTTCTGCCACCTGGTTCTCCTTCTGGCTGCGCTTCAGCGACGGGTAGACCCATAGATTAGCGTTTTTTTCCGCGCCGGAGCGCGCCTACGGGAAGCAGAGAAACGTAACGGCTATTCGCCACCCGCCGGTTTCGCTGCGTGCATGGCCGCTGCACGCGTGGCTTCGTCGAAACGCCGGTTGGCTTCCGCCACTTCCGCCCTGAACTGCTGCAACGCGTTCACCGCGGGATCGGGAGGTGTCAGCGCGGCCCACAATACCTCGATCAACTGATCGGCGGTTGCGTCGATATCGGTATGCCGGTGCGCCAGCGTCGCGTCCCACAACACATGCTCCATGGGGCCGAACACCATCGAGCGCAACAGACGCAAAGGCATGTCCGCGCGAATCTGGCCGCTTTCCTGGCCCTGCGCCAATACGCGCATCAGCGGTGCGGTGTAGCGGCGCTGCAATTCGGTCAGCGCCTCGCTCAACTCGTGATGCCGCGCGCGTCCTTCCGAGAGCACCAGCGCGCAAAGATCGGTGCCGTTCACGAGCATCAAGCGCAAATGCGTTCGCACGATGAAGGCGAACTGCTGCCTCACGGTGCCGTCGCGCGGCAACCCGGCTTCAATCGCACCGATAATTTCGTCGTACCAGTCGCCGATCACCCGCGCACACAACTCGCGCTTGCCACGGAAGTAGCTGAACACGGTCGCCTCGGAAACACCCAGGCGCTGGGCGATCTCCGCAGTCGTTGCGCGCTCGTAGCCCTTTTCGGAGAACACGTCGCGGCCTGCCTGAAGAATCTCCTTCACGCGCTGCTGCGATTTGCGCCCGGCGGGCTGGCGGCGCGAGGCGGGTAGTTCGGGCTTGAGCTCAAGCGTCATATGAGTCGGGTTCAAATTTGAAGTGCGCAGGCGGCGTTCGAGGAGCGCTCGACCCCATGCTATCACAGCGCTGTGGCCAATTATCCCGCACGGCTCATTTTCTGAGTGACACTCAAAAATACCTATTGACGCTTACGTAAATCTGGCGTGAAATGCGCGTTGAGCGTCGCGCGCCTCGCTGCGGGCTGAACGCGCGGGCGGCCAGGCCGCCTCGCATGCTGGAGCCCGCCTGGCCGCATTACTGAATTCGCCGGCAACCTGCCGCCGGCCGTCAATGAAACCTGGAGACACCGCAATGAGCAACCTGCCCGGCTTGCAATTCCCACTCGGCGAAGAAATCGAAATGCTGCGCGACAGCATTGCGGGTTTCGCTGCGAAAGAAATCGCGCCGCGTGCCGCTGAAATCGATCGCACGGATCAGTTTCCGATGGACCTGTGGCGCAAATTCGGCGACCTTGGTGTGCTCGGCATGACGGTTTCCGAGGAATATGGCGGCGCGAACATGGGTTACACCGCGCACATGGTTGCAATGGAAGAGATCTCGCGCGCATCGGCTTCGGTCGGCCTTTCGTATGGCGCGCATTCCAATCTGTGCGTGAACCAGATACATCGCAACGGCACCCTGGCGCAAAAGCAGAAATATCTGCCGAAGCTGGTCTCCGGCGAGCACGTGGGCGCGCTCGCCATGAGCGAGCCGAACGCCGGCTCGGACGTGGTCAGCATGAAGCTGCGCGCCGACAGGAAAGGCGATCGCTACGTGCTGAACGGCACGAAGATGTGGATCACGAACGGCCCGGATTGCGACACGCTGGTCGTCTACGCGAAGACCGACCCTGAAGCGAATTCGCGCGGCATTACCGCGTTTATCGTCGAGAAAGGCATGAAGGGTTTTTCGGTCGCGCAGAAGCTCGACAAGCTCGGCATGCGCGGCTCGCACACGGGCGAGCTCGTGTTTCAGGACGTGGAAGTGCCGGAAGAAAACATTCTCGGGCAACTAAACGGCGGCGTGAAGGTGCTGATGAGCGGTCTCGACTACGAACGCGCCGTACTCGCGGGCGGCCCGACCGGCATCATGGTCGCCGTCATGGACGCAGTGGTGCCGTACATTCACGACCGCAAGCAGTTCGGTCAGTCTATCGGCGAATTCCAGCTGATTCAGGGCAAGGTCGCCGACCTGTACACCACGTTGCAGGCGTGCCGCGCGTATCTGTATGCGGTCGGCCGCCAATTGGACACGCTCGGCACGGAGCACGTGCGCCAGGTTCGCAAGGACTGCGCGGGCGTGATTCTCTACACGGCTGAAAAAGCCACGTGGATGGCGGGCGAAGCGATCCAGATTCTCGGCGGCAATGGCTATATCAACGAGTATCCGGTTGGACGTCTGTGGCGCGACGCGAAGCTCTATGAAATCGGCGCGGGCACGAGCGAGATTCGCCGCATGCTGATTGGCCGCGAGCTCTTTGCCGAAACAATGTAAGCCGAGCGACCAACAGGAGAACGACGCGATGCCCGTCATCGAATCCAGGCTGAATCCACGCTCCGACGACTTTCGCGCCAATGCCGCGGCGCTCGAGGCGTTGGTCGACGATCTTCGCGCGAAGATCGAGCAACTCGCGCTCGGCGGCGGCGAGGCCGCGCGCGAAAAGCACACCGGGCGCGGCAAGCTGCTGCCGCGAGAGCGCATCGAAAAGCTGCTCGATCCGGGCACACCGTTTCTCGAGTTCTCGCAACTCGCGGCCTACGGCATGTACAACGACGACGCGCCCGGCGCGGGCGTGATTACCGGCATAGGGCGGATCGCGGGTCACGAGTGTGTGATCGTCTGCAACGACGCGACGGTGAAGGGCGGCACCTACTATCCAATCACGGTCAAGAAGCACGTGCGCGCACAGGAAATTGCGGCGGAAAACCGCTTGCCGTGCGTGTACCTCGTCGACTCGGGCGGCGCAAACCTGCCGAATCAGGACGACGTGTTTCCCGACCGCGATCACTTCGGCCGCATCTTCTACAACCAGGCGAACCTGTCGGCCGCGGGCATTCCGCAGATTGCCGTCGTCATGGGCTCGTGCACCGCGGGCGGCGCGTATGTGCCTGCGATGAGCGACGAGTCGATCATCGTCAGGAATCAGGGCACCATTTTTCTCGGCGGCCCGCCGCTCGTAAAAGCCGCTACCGGCGAAGTAGTGAGCGCCGAAGACCTCGGCGGCGGCGACGTGCATACGCGCCTGTCGGGCGTGGTGGACCATCTCGCGCAAAACGACGCGCATGCGCTCGCAATTGCGCGCAGCATCGTCGGCAACCTGAACCGCACGAAGCACGTGCCGGTGCTGCTGCAGGAGCCGAAGCCGCCGCGCTACGACCTGAAAAGCATCTACGGCGTCATCCCCGTGGATACGCGCAAGCCGTTCGACATTCGCGAGGTGATTGCGCGCGTTGTCGACGACTCCGCATTCGACGAATTCAAGGCGCGCTACGGCACCACCCTTGTGTGCGGCTTCGCGCATATCTGGGGCCATCCGGTCGGCATCATTGCAAACAACGGCATTCTGTTTTCGGAGTCCGCGCTCAAGGGCACGCATTTCATCGAGCTGTGCTGCCAGCGCAAGATCCCGCTCGTGTTTCTGCAGAACATCACGGGCTTCATGGTGGGCCGCAAGTACGAGAACGAAGGCATTGCGCGTAACGGCGCGAAGATGGTAACGGCCGTCGCCACGGCCAAGGTGCCGAAGTTCACGGTGATCATCGGCGGCTCGTTTGGTGCGGGCAACTACGGCATGTGCGGGCGCGCGTATTCGCCGCGCTTTTTGTGGATGTGGCCGAATGCGCGCATTTCGGTAATGGGCGGCGAGCAGGCCGCGTCGGTGCTTGCCACGGTGAGACGCGACGGCATTGAAAGCCGCGGCGGGTCATGGAGCGCCGAAGAAGAAGGGGCCTTTAAACAGCCCATTCGCGAGCAATACGAACATCAGGGGCATCCTTACTATGCAAGCGCACGTCTGTGGGACGACGGCGTGATCGACCCGGCGCAAACGCGCGACGTGCTCGGCCTCGGCTTGTCGGCTGCCATGAATGCGCCGATAGAAGACACGCGCTTCGGCGTGTTCCGGATGTGACAGAGCGCGACGCATGGGAGCCGCCACGATGCAATACGACACACTGAACGTCGACATAGACGGATATGTCGCGACGCTCACGCTGAATCGCCCGGAAGTGCGCAACGCATTCAATGAAACCATGATCGCCGAGCTTACCTCGGCCTTCACGGCGTTCAATGCGCGCGACGACATCCGCGCGGTCGTGCTCGCCGCCAACGGCAAGGCGTTCTGCGCCGGCGCAGATCTGAACTGGATGAAGAAAATGGCCGGCTACTCGGACGACGAGAACCGCGCCGACGCAATGTTGCTCGCCAATATGCTGTCGTCCATTTATCGCTGCAACAAGCCGGTAATCGCACGCGTGAACGGCGATGCCTACGCGGGCGGCATGGGCCTGATTGCCGCGTGCGACATCGTGGTGGCGGTGCAAAGCGCACGCTTCTGTCTTTCCGAGGCGCGCCTCGGGCTGATTCCCGCCACTATCGCGCCGTACGTGATACGCGCGTTGGGCGAGCAGGCGTCGCGCCGCTATTTTCTCAGCGCGGAGCAGTTCGACTGCGCGACTGCGTTGCGGTTGGGCCTCGTCAGCGAAGCGGTCAGCGCCGAGCAACTCGACGCCACTGTGCAGCAGATCGCGCAAACGCTGTGTGCGAACGGTCCGCAAGCGGTGCGCGCCTGCAAGCAGCTCGTGCAGGACATGGCCGGCCGCGAGCTGAACGACGCGTTGATCGAAGACACGGCGGCGCGCATTGCGCGCACGCGAGCAGGCGCGGAAGGCCGTGAAGGCGTCGCGTCGTTCCTCGAAAAACGTGCGCCGGCCTGGCGCGACTGAAGCGCGCCTCACTCACAACGCGAGGCGCCGGCGGGCGTTCACCAGAACAATATCCAGAGCTAGAGACAACTCATGTTCAACAAGATCCTGATTGCCAACCGGGGCGAGATTGCGTGCCGGGTCGCCGCGACCTGCAAGCGGCTCGGCATTGCGAGCGTCGCTGTCTATTCGGATGCGGACGCCAACGCCAAGCACGTGAGCGCGTGCGACGAAGCGGTGCATATTGGCGGGGCAAGCGCGGCGCAAAGCTACCTGCGTGTCGAGCGCATTATCGAAGCGGCGCGCGTGAGCGGCGCGCAGGCGGTGCATCCGGGCTACGGTTTTCTGTCGGAAAACGAGGACTTCGCGCGGGCATGCGAAGCCGCCGGCATTGTGTTCATCGGACCGCCGGTCGAAGCTATCGCGGCAATGGGATCGAAAGCCGCCGCCAAAGCGCTGATGCATGCGGCTTCTGTGCCGCTCGTGCCGGGCTACCACGGCGACGATCAGAACCTCGAACTATTGCAGCGCGAGGCGGACGCGATCGGCTACCCGGTTCTGCTGAAGGCCAGCGCGGGCGGGGGCGGCAAGGGCATGCGCGTTGTCGGGCGCAGCGAAGACTTCGCTGCGGCGCTCGCCTCCTGCAAGCGCGAGGCGGCGGGCAGCTTCGGCAACGACCGCGTGCTGATCGAAAAGTATCTGACACGGCCGCGCCACGTCGAAGTGCAGGTGTTCGCGGACCGGCGCGGCGGCGCGGTGTACCTGTTCGACCGCGACTGCTCGGTGCAGCGTCGCCATCAGAAGGTGCTGGAAGAGGCGCCCGCGCCGGGATTGTCGGCGCAAATCAAGCGCGAAATGGGCGAGGCCGCGGTTGCCGCCGCGCGCGCGGTGAACTATGTCGGAGCCGGCACTGTCGAGTTCATCATGACGGCGAGCGGCGAGTTCTATTTCATGGAAATGAACACGCGCCTGCAAGTCGAACATCCTGTCACGGAGATGGTGACGGGTCACGACCTGGTGGAATGGCAACTGCGCGTGGCCGCCGGCGAGCCGTTGCCGCTCACGCAGGAGCAACTCAAGATAGACGGCCACGCAATCGAGGCGCGCATTTATGCGGAGCATCCGGCGCGCGGCTTCTTGCCGTCGACAGGCACGCTCAAGCATTTGCGCATGCCGCAAGGCGTGGAGTTCGTGATCGATGCGGCCGGTCTCGGCGAGCCGGGCCGCAAGGCGCCGGTGCGCCTCGATAGCGGCGTGCGTGAGGGCGACACCATTACGCCGTTCTACGATCCGATGATCGCCAAGCTGATCGTGCACGGCGCGACGCGAGAAGAAGCGTTGGCCCGAATGAGCCGCGCGCTGCACGCATGCGAAGTGGTGGGGCCGCATACGAATGTGGAGTTTTTGCAGCGTATTGTCGAAAGCGAGCCGTTTGCGAGCGGCGACCTCGATACCGGTCTGATCGAACGCCATCATGATGCGCTGTTTGCGCCGGTGAAAAAGCCCTTCAAGGAAGCGCTCGCGCTGGCATGCGCGGCGCTCCTTACGCGCGAAGGCGGCACCGCGCACGGTGCGTCGCCGTGGGACGCGCTGTCGCACTGGCGTCTGAACGGCGGCTACACGCAGACGCTAGGCTGGCTCAACGTGGAGGACGACAGCGCCTTTACCGTCACGTTCGCGCGCGACGGCGGCGTGCAAACGCTCGAACACGACGGCCTGCGCGAAGACTTCACGTGGTCGCAAGGCTCGGGCTTGCACGAATACCGCGCGACTATCGGCGATGCGCGCGCCACGGGCCGCGTCTTTATCGACGGTGACACGTTTCATGTGTTCTGCCTCGGTCACGCGTTGGCCTTCGAGTGGCAGAACCTGCTGGCGCACGCGGCGGATGCGGAACATGGCGAAGGGCGCCTCACTGCGCCGATGCCGGGAAAGGTCATCGCGGTGCTGGTCGAGCCGGGCACGGTCGTTGAGAAGGGCACGCCGCTCATCGTGATGGAAGCGATGAAAATGGAGCACACCATCGGCGCGCCGGCAGCGGGCACGGTGTCGGAAGTGCTGTATGCGGTTGGCGATCAGGTGGCCGACGGCGCGCAGCTTCTGGTGCTGGACGTGCAATAAGCGTCGAACCAATGCGCGAGCCTTGTTCGACCAATGCCCGAACAAGGCTCGACCAATGCACAAATAAGCTCGCATAACGCTAAAAGCGCCGCTCAAAGCGGTGCGCGAAGCGCTGCTTCAAGCGGTGCGCAAAGCCCCGCTTGCTCAACCGAGCCGCGTATAGCCCACTGCGCGCGCCTCGTTTTCGAGTTCAGCGATACGCTCGTAGTCTGCGAGCGACAACGCGGAAAACCCCTGCAAACGCAGGCGTTTTGCACGCTCAGGGTGCTGTGCGAGCGCTTCGTTCAGCGCCTCGCGCAGCGCTTGCACGGTCGCGGCGGGCACCGTGTCGGCGGCGATCAAAGGCAAACCCGGCGACGCCGCTGTCATGCCGATACGGCGAACCCGCCGCGCGAGCTCCGGCAGTTCGTCGCACACAAAGGCGAACGTCACGCAATCTATTGCGGCGAGGTCCGCGCGATTGTCCGCAACAGCCTGCAAGGAGCCGACGTGCGAACCGGTGCGCAGGACGGAGCGAAAAAACGCGCCGTCACGCGCATACGGCGCGACCGCGTGGCGCAGCGCGTTCATGCCGCTATTGGAATCGTCCTGATTGTAGGCGGCCCGTGCGCCGCGGCATGAGGCGAGCGTATCGAACGGCGCGTCGGCACGCGTAACGAGCACGCTCGCGTAATGCGCGCCTTCGCAGCCGGGCGCGTCGAAACGCGGCGTCGCGATCAACTGCACCTGGTCACGCAGACCATGCATCAGCGGATAGCCGCAGGTCTGCGAAACCAGCAGATTCGGCCTGCGCCAGAAGCCATGCAGTTCTTCGTCCGGCTCGACAATGCGGCAGGCCGGCTTGACCATGCTCAGCACGTCCGTCAGCCACGCCCGCCATTCGCTTTCGAGCGAGGGCGTGACGTTGTACATAGGCAGGGCGGCGATCCAGGTCATGATGCGGTGCGTGCATGGCTTATGGGCGGACTAATGCATGATGATACGGAATTCGTCGACGCCTAGCCGCACCGGCTCGGTCGGCCGGAACGTCCACTGGCGCGCGGCCACCGTGAGAATCTCGTCTTGTGCGCCTTCGAACGCGAGCAACAGGTCTTTCTTGCGGGCGCTTGCCGCGCCGCAATAAGTGATGAGCGCGTCCGCGCTGACCTCGAAAATCTGTGCGCGGTCGTCGCAGCACACTCTGAACGCGACCGTTGCGCACTCCGTCACGCAGGGCCGGAACCCTTCGTCAACATAGACCGGCATGGCGACCTCCTTTCGCGCGCGCGCCTGAGTCTTCAGCATGACAAACCGAAAGCTGCTGGTATGTGGGAAAACCAGCATTCGCAAGACATTGGCGATGCACGCGCGGCGGCCCGGCGCAGCGACGACTCGCGCGCGAGACAAAATTTTGTAACCGAAGCCGCTTTTCCACCCGGTACTCGACGGTTCGCGTCGCGAGGCAGTCCCTACACTTGCCTTCTGATCCATCGAGACGGGAAAAGAGATGACAGGGACCAGTCGATTCAACAAGGCAGCGCCGCGCAGAGTCCGGCAGTTTGCGCTCGCGGCCGCCGTGGTGGTGCTGCTCGGTTTGCAGGGATGTGCGACTTCGCTCGAGACTTTCGGACTTGGCGCGGGTGTCGGAATAGTCGGCGCATTCGGCCTTTTAGGTTGCGCAATAGGGTGTCATTGAAACTGTCGAGGGCGCCAGTTTATTTCCGCTTGCGTGGAATGGCAATAAAACGTAATTGCGGTTAATAAATTGAAATAAAAATCACCCATAAATGACAGTGAAAAGATTCAGCAAGAAAACCCAATTGCCTGCCGCTTGACTTTGCACGACCTGGCTGGCTAAATCCGCCGGTCCGGTTCTTTCTCCAAGTCTCCACGCAGGGAAAGCCGTTGCGCCGGACTCGGGGCTATGTGTTCGCAAATAGCCCTTAATTATTTGTGCACTAATTGGTAATGATCTGCGTGTGGCAATTTGCAAACACTTTTATTGAGTTTCGCATTGATCAATGTATGCTGCGCATCCGCAATGCCTTTTAAACTCGAATAAAGGAACAAGGATGAAAAAAACAGCATTCACTTCCGCGTCTCTCGCATTTCTGGTTGCCGCGGGATCCGCGCATGCACAGAACAGCGTGACGCTGTACGGCGTGATCGATGCCGGCATTGGCTACGTGCATAACGCCAGTTCGAACAGCAATCTGGCCGGCATGATCAACGGCAATCTGAGCGGCGACCGCTGGGGCCTGAAGGGTCAGGAAGAACTGGGCGGCGGCCTGAAGGCAATCTTCACGTTGGAAAACGGCTTCGACGTCGGCACGGGCAAGCTCGGTCAGGGCTCGCGCGAATTTGGCCGCCAGGCGTTTGTCGGCCTGACGGGCGCTACGTGGGGCACGCTTACGGCCGGCCGCCAGTACGACCCGATCACGGACATGGTGCAAGGCGTCACGGCCGACAACTTCTTCGGCTCCGCATTCGCAACGCCGGGCGACGTCGACAATAACGACAACAGCGCGCGCGTGTCCAACGCGGTCAAGTACGTGTCGCCGAACTACGCCGGCCTGCAGTTCGAAGCACTGTATGCATTCAGCGGCGTGGCAGGTCAGGCGGGCCAGGGCTACACCTACAGCGGCGCCGTCTCGTACTCGAACGGTCCTTTCTCGCTGGCGGGCGGCTATCTGCGCGCGACCAACGCATCGGCAACGACTGCACGCTCGAGCTGGGCGAGCAGCACGACTGATTCGATCTTCGACAGCCATATCAACGACGGCTACGTGACGGCGAAATCCGTCAGCATCGCGCAGGTCGGCGGCCAGTACGTGATCGGCCCGGTCACGCTGGGCGCCTCGTATAGCAATACGCAGTTGAAGAGCGACGGCGCTTCGACGTTCACCGGCACGGAGAAGTACAACAGCGGTAAGGCCTTCGTTGCGTATCAGGCGACGCCGGCACTGGTCGCGGGTCTAGGCTACGCGTACACCGCCGCATCGGGCGACACGTCGGCGCATTACCACCAGATCAGCCTCGGTGCGGACTACAACATCTCCAAGCGCACCGACTTCTACGCGGTTGCGGCCTACCAGCATGCGAGCGGCACGCAGCGTCTCGCGGATGGCACGACGCAAAGCGCACAGGCTTCGATCGGCTCGTACGGCTACAACGGTACCGATTCGCAAGCGCTGGCAATTGTCGGTATCCGTCACAAGTTCTGACGCGGATAGGCATGCTGTAGCTGCTGGCAAGCAGCTTTGTCAGCAGTAGAAAGGGATGACCCGGACGCATGCGTTCGGCTCATTGTCATTTGGGGTGCGAGAACTATGACGCGGCCTTCGCACGTGCGTGCTCGCCGCGCGGCGCAAGCAGATCGGGCAGTTGCGCGAACGAGTCGATTGATGCGGCGCATTGCAGCGCCGCTGCGCCATCGGGTCCGCCATAGCCGTAGCTCACGATGAACGCCGGCATGCCCGCCGCACTCGCCGCGCAGACATCCACCGGCGAATCGCCAAGCAGCACGCTGCACTGCGGGTCCACGCCGAGCAGCCGGCACGCGTGCCATAGCGGTTGCGGCGCGGGCTTCATGCTGTCGATGGAATCGCCCGCGACCAGCACTTCGAGGTAACTCCAAAGCCCTGTCATGCGCAGCAGCGGCGCGGCCAGTGCCTCGGGCTTATTGGTCACGCACGCAAGGCGGTAGCCGAGCCGCCGAAGTTCGCGAAGACCCGCGGCCACGTGCGGATAAACGTAGCCGTAGCGCCCATTGGTCTCTTCATAATGCCGATGAAACAGCGTGAGCGCGGTCTCCTGGTCCACTTGCTCATTTAGTGCGGCGGCTGCGAGCGTACGCCTGACCAGGTTCGGCACACCCTTGCCGATAAAGCCGCTGACCATCTCGAAGGGCAACGGCGCGTGGCCGAAATCGGCCAGCATGCGGCTCGCCGCCTCGACAATGTCCGGCGCAGTGTGGACCATCGTGCCGTCAAGGTCGATCAGCACGGCATGCGTTGCTGATCGCACGGACCCTTGTAGATGCGGCGAACCGGGCGGCTGCGCGATCATGCTGCCGCCGCTGCGTGGGCCGCATCGAATGCCTCGCGATGCCAGCGGCGCAACGTATCCAGATCCACCCATGCGGGGCGCTCACTTGCGCTTGGGGAAAGAATAGGCGCATGCGGATCGCCGAGATGAGGCAGCACGACGAGCGCGCCTTCGAAAGAATGATCCGCGGTATACGCTGTCGGCGTCACGATGGTTGGGACGCGTGCCGCACGCGCCGCGCGCAGGCCGTTGGCGGAGTCTTCGAACGCGATGCAGTCCGGGCCTTGCAAGCCGAGTAGCCGGAGCACGTCGAGGTAGACATCCGGTGCGGGCTTCTTTGCTTGCGTCGTGCCCGCGTCGCAGATCGCGGCAAAACGGCTGCGCCATGTCGCGCCTAGCGGTCCTTGCAGCAGAGCGTCGAGATTTGCCGGCGTGGTGGTCGTCGCGATCGCCACGGCAATGCCGGCCGCGTTCGCTTCGTCGAGCAGGCGTGCAATGCCTGGCCGCAGCGGCAGGCCGCCATCGCGCACGCATGCCGCATAGTGACGCGTCTTGATCGCATGGACCGCGTCGATCACGGCGCTCACGCCGGGGCCGCGCGCTTCGTCGGGATCGACAATGCGCCAGTAATGCAGCAAACGCTCCTTGCCGCCTGCCACCTGGAGCAGACGCGCGTAGAGCGCTTCGTCCCAGTGCCAGTCGAGCCCCGCGTCCGCGAACGCCATGTTGAACGCGCGCAGGTGCGCGCTTTCGGTATCGGCCAGTGTGCCGTCGACGTCGAAGATCAGGGCTTGCATGGGCCGCTCCTCAGCTTGTGCCGAAGCGCCGGCAAATGAGCCGGCGCGATGCAGTCAAGATAGCCAAGTGGCGCGACGAGTTGAATTCAGAGATTCTTTGCGACTCGATAACGCATCGTTTAACACTTGCGTGCGACGCGGTTCGACCGTGCCAGGCCAATTCGGGAAAATCTCCCGCCGCTTGTCCGTTGTCAAACGATCCCCCAATGCACTACTTTGCTTGAATGCCGGCTCGCGCGGCACAGCGCTTTCATAACGGAGCACAACAATGGTGGAGACACGCTTTCGCAACGCAACACGGGGACGCGCCCTCGCTTCGGTTGGTATCGCGGCCGCTATCGCGGCGCTACTCGGTGCGGGCTGGGCGCATGCCGCGGCGCCGCTCGCCTACGTGACGAGCGAAAAGGCCGGAGTGGGTGTGATCGACCTCGATCAGATGAAGTTGACCCGGACTTTCGCCGTGGGCGCCGCCGGCCCGCGTGGCCTCAGCCTGAATTCGAACGGCTCGCGGCTGCTCGTGGCCAACAAGAACACCGGCGAGCTGGCGGTGATCGACACGGCTTCGGGGCAAGTCGTGCAGCGTGTGAAGATCGGCCAGAACCCCGAGTTTGTGCGCGTGCACAACGGCTATGCGTATGTGACCTACGAGCCGGGCGAAGAGGGCGGGCCGCCCAGGGCGAACCCGCAGGCTGGCAAGCCGGCGGGGCAGAAGCCGGAAAAGGCGGACGGGGCTGCCACGGGGACCGCTGCGTCCAGCAAGGCCGCCGAGACCGGCTCCGGCTCCGGCAGTGGCGCGAACCACGCACCCGGGCATGCCGACGACGATGACGACGCCAACAAGCCGCCCGCCGAGATCGCGATTGTCGATATGAAAACCTGGCGCGTGGTGCGCTCGGTGACGAGCGGCCACGAAACCGAGGGCATCGAATTCTCGCGCGACGGCAAGCACATGCTCGTCACCAACGAAGGCGACGACACGGTCTCGGTCTACCATGCGCGCACCGGCGCCCCGGTGCGAACCGTGAAGCTTGCGGCCGGCGGGCGTCCGCGTGGCATCCGGCTGTCGCCGGACGGCAAGGAGTATGTGGTCACGCTGGAGTCGCTCAGCAAACTGGTTGTGATCGACGCGCGCACGTTCAAAGTGCTGAATACTGTCGATACCAAACTGGGCCCCTACGGCGTCGCCTATGGTCCGGACGGCAAGCGGCTTTTCGTAGCCGCGGCGCGCGACAAGACGGTGCAGGTATTCGACGGCCACAGCTACGAGCATCTCGCCGACGTGCCGGTCGGGCAGCGTTGCTGGCACTTCAGCTTTACGCCGGACGGCGCGAAGCTGCTGGTTGCCTGCGGCCGCTCCGATTCGGTGTATGTGCTCGACGCCCACAGCTATCAACCGATCACGCAGATCGGGCCTTTGCCGCTGGCTTGGGGCATCGTGACCTATCCGCCTGGCGACGGCTCGATCGAATCGCGCTGATACGTGCCGTTGCCGGTCATGCCGCGAAGTAAGGACGCGTCGCGTCGCGGCATGACCGGCTTCTCTTGCACGTCACTTCCACGCATAGCGCAGACCGACCCAGAAGCCGCGCGGCGCGCCGGGGCCGATGAATTGCTCGTTGCTCGCATTCGCGCCGTCGAAGGTATGGTTCGGGCCGTTGAAGAAGTTCTCGCCGAGCGTGCCGAAGCTCGCATAACGCTTGTCGAGCAGGTTCGTGACGCTGGCAAACACCTGCAGTTGCCTCGTGACCTGGTAAGACGTGTCCAGGTCGATCAGGAGGTAGCCCGCGATCTTGCCGTTGACGTCCTGGTTGTTCTCGTCGCCCTGCGCATAGATGCCGCCGCGCCAGGTGAGGTTCGCGCCGACTTTCCACTTCGCGGTGGCGGCATAGTCGAGTTGCAGCTTGACCGTATTTGCCGGAATGCCCGGCAGATGGTCGCCGGGCTTCACGGCGATGTTGCCGTTTGCGTCCGCGCTCGAATTGCTGGGGCTGCTCTCGGTCCACGCGGACCGGTAGGTTGCGTCGATATAGCTGTAGCTAGCGGTCACCGCAAGCGGGCCGAGCTGGCTGCGCCCCGACAGTTCGAAGCCTTGCCGGCGCGTTCGCCCCACGTTCTGGAAGAAGCCGCGATTGCTCGCGGCACCATTGCTGGCGATGAATTCAATGTCGTTCTCCAGCGTGGTCCGGTAGACGGCGGCGCTCCAGGTCGTTGCCTGGCCGATTCGTCCGCGCGCACCTAGTTCGAAGGTCTTCGAGATCACCGGTTGCAAAGACGGGTCGGAGACGAAATCGTTCGGCAGCGAGCAGGGCGCGGCGGGGTCCGCGCATGCGAGCTCGATAGCGGTCGGCGAGCGCATGCCTTCGTTGTACGTTGCGTAGGCCGTGAACGACGAAGTTGGATTCCAGTTGATGCCGAGCGCCGGATTGAAGCGCGAAAACGTATGGTGCCCGTTCAGTTGCGGCTGGCTGCCGCTGGCATCGCCGATGGTCGCATCGGCCCAGTTATAGCGGCCCGCGAGCGTCAGCGACCATTGTTTGGTGAGCGCTAGCGTGTCCTGCAAGTAGATTCCGTAGTTGCCGTTATGCGTTTTCGCCGCGGTTTCCCGCTCGAAGTCGCCGACGCCTACCGTCGCGCGCGACGCAGTGAAAACCGCCTCCTGCGACGATTCCGTGTAGCGCGAATTCGCAATGTCCGCCGACACACCGGCGACAAACTGGTTCTCCATGCCGCCCAGCTTGCCGAGCAGCGTGAGTTGCAGACTCGCGCCGAAACTGTCGGTGGAGACGACGGATTGCTCGTTGGTTGCCTGCCTGGTGTCGATGTCGCCGTCGTCGTCGAGCGAGCCGAAGTTCGGGTTGACGTTGCTGCTCAGATTGCTGTTGCGAAAGTGCCGGTAATACGCATTGCCGCTCAGTTGAACGTTATCGCTGAAGTAATGCTCGCCCGCGAGGGTCACATAGCCCGCGCTGTTCAGATTCTGGTCAGGATACGTATACGGTTGCTTTGGATTGCCAAGGAATGAGCGCGGAATGGTTTGCGTGCCGTGCAGGTCGTTATCCGCACCGCCTGCGGACAACGACAGCGTGGTGTCCGCGTCGGTATAGCGCAGTTTGCCGAAAATCTGCCGCACGCGGCTGGCGTTCTGCTCGGCCCAGCCGTTGTCGTTCGCGACGTTGCCGGTCACGTAGTAGTCCAGGTTCTGGCCTATCGTGCCGCCCTGTTCGATCTGTGCAGACTTGCGGCCCCACGAGCCGAGCGCCACCTCGGCCGCGCCGCCGGGACTCGTCTTGCCGTTCTTGGTCGTGATAGCCAGCGCGCCGCCAAGCGTGTTCAGTCCGTAAGTGGGATTGGAGCCGGGGATTATCTGGAGCGTGTCGATAGCCTGTTGCGGCAGTACGTCCCAGTTGACCACGTCGCCGAAGGGCTCGTTCACACGCACCCCGTCGACGAACACCGAAATGCCTTGCGGCGTGCCGAGCAGCGGCGAGGCCGTGAAGCCGCGATAGTTGACGTTCATCTGATACGGATTGCCCTGCGCATCGGCGATATCGACGCTCGGCAGGTTCTTCGCGAAGTAGTCGGTCAGCGTATTGCGGTGCTGCGCTTCGATGTCGCGTGCGCGGACGGTCTGCACATTGGCGGGCACTTGCGCGAGCGGCGTGCCGACGCCAAGCAGCGGCGTGGTGCCGACCACCACCACCGGCGCGAGCGTGGTGGTCGGCGCGGCGTCGTCCGCTTCGGGCGCAGCGGCCGCTTGAGCGACCTGGGCCGCTTGGGGCGCTCGAGCCACTTGGGCCACTTGAGGCACTTCGGCCACTTGAGGCACTTGAGCCACTTGAGCGGCTTCCGGCGATACCGCCGCGGATGCCGCCGCTTCGGCCTGCGCCCATGCATCCGCCGAGATGCCTCCGAGCGCGCTCGCGAGGCCAAGGCCGATGCGGGCCCGTCGCCGCACTCCGGATGCGCGGTTTCTCGCGCCGCGCGCGCGTGAAGAGGTATTCATTTTTCTGTCTCCTGGCCGCAGGTTCGACGCCTTGTCCGTAGCGCAGCCATGTGGCTGCGTACGTAGCGCTTTCTTTCAAGGTGTGCAAAGCTTCGCATGCGCAGTCGTCAGAAAGCGCGGGAGCTTTTCCCGAAATCGCGAGGAAGCGTTCCCAATCTCCTTGCAGCGAAGCGACCTGTCCGGGCGGCCTGATTAGAATGCAAACGTGATGTCGAGCGAATCCACCCAACCTTCTTCGGCGCGCCGCGCTCCGCCTTCTTCGGCGGTGTCGCGCGATCTCTGCTGCGTGATCGCGCTGACCCTGCTCGCAGCGCTGCTCGGTTCGCTGTTCGACGTGAGCGAGCGCGCGTACTGGTGGACGCGCGGGCTCGAGCGCTTTCAACTGGACGAATTGCCGCTCACGCTGTGCGTGCTGTCGCTGGGGCTCGCATGGTTCGCGTGGCGCCGCTATCGCGACACCCGCAGCGAGCTCGCGCATCGGCGCAGGCTCGAAGAAGAGGCCGAGCGCCTGCTCGCCGACAACCGGCGCCTTGCGAACCAGGCGTTGCAGGCCGAGGAGAGTGAGCGCCGCCACCTCGCGCGCGAACTGCACGACGAGCTCGGCCAGTATCTCAACGCAATTTCGCTCGACGCAGCGCGTATTCGCGACCTGTCCGCCGCGCGCGAGCCGGAGATTCATCGCATCTCACTGGAATTGATGCAGAGCGCGAGCCACGTGTACCGCCAGATCGGCGGCATGATTCGCCGTTTGCGACCTATCGGTCTGGACGAATTCGGCTTGCCGAGCGCGCTCGAGCATTGCATCGACGGCTGGCGCGAGCGGCTACCCGAGGCGTCGTTTTCGCTGACGATAGAAGGCGATTACACGGGCCTGAGCGACGCGCTGACTATCACGCTGTACCGGCTGGTGCAGGAAGGGCTCACCAACGTTTCGAAGTTCGCGCGTAACGCGCGCGTGGAAGTGTTCATGGTGCGCGCGCCGCGCGACGCAGCCGCACCGGCGCCCGCGGACAATACCCGGAACAATGCGCCCGTCGACGAAATTGTCGTGACGATGGCCGACGACGGCCCCGGCGTGGACCTCGCTGCGCCGCGCGCGGGACTGG
Source organism: Paraburkholderia phenoliruptrix (assembly GCF_019511605.1). Classification (GTDB taxonomy): domain Bacteria; phylum Pseudomonadota; class Gammaproteobacteria; order Burkholderiales; family Burkholderiaceae; genus Paraburkholderia; species Paraburkholderia phenoliruptrix_A. The sequence goes on from NZ_JAEUAV010000002.1 coordinate 316,949, forward strand.
GCCTGATCGGCATGCGCGAGCGCGTCGAAGCGCTCGGCGGCGAGTTTCATGTGGCGAGCAGGCCCGAGGGCGGCTTCCTGTTCTGTGCGCGCGTGCCCGCTCACGCGGGACTGGCAGAACCCGTAAACTGAAGGCCGAGGCGGCTCGCCATTTGCGCAAGCTGCACGCCGTTGTCCGCGCCGAATTTTTGCCGTATCACCGACTGGTGGTTGGCCACGGTCTTCTGACTGAGCCCGAGCTTCTCCGCGATGCTCGGCAGCGTGTAGCCTTGCACGAGCAGGCGCAGCACCTCGAATTCGCGCGCGGACAACTGCCGGCCCGGCGGCCCTTCGCTGAACGCATTGCGCAGCGCGAGCGCCTGCGAGATGTCCGGACTCAGATAGCTCGCGCGCCTCGCGACAATGCGCACCGCTTCGACCAGCACGTCGGGGGCGCTTGCCTTCGTCACGTAGCCGAGCGCGCCCGCGTCGAGCGCGCGGCGCACGAAAATCGCTTCTTCGTGCACGCTGAAAATCAGCACGCGCGCATCCTGCTCGCGCGCGAGCATGCGCCGCATCGCTTCTATACCGCTTGCGCCCGGCAGCGACACGTCCATCACCACGACATCGGGCCGCAGCGCGCAAAAGCGCTGATACGCCTCGGCTGCGTCGGCCGCTTCGCCGCATACATGCACGTCGGCGTTCAGTTCGAGCAGGCGCCGGTAGCCTTCGCGCACTACCGCGTGATCGTCGACGAGCAACACTGAGATGTTCGCCGCTGTCATTGCTCAACCTCCGGTGTGGCCGCCGTCGTTCGGCGTGCGGTGCGATGCGCCGTGCGCGAGCCCGTCATCCGCGCGGGCGGAGGTCAGCTTGCGCGAGTTCGCATCGTTGCGAAAGACAATCGGTTGCTCGCGCGGCGCATGGGCAGCCGCGGCGGCGAGGCGCGTGACGTCGACCACCTTCTCATGCGACGGCGACTTGTCGCACACCGGGTCTGCGTTGGCCGCGTCGCCGGTGAGCAGATACGCCTGGCAGCGGCAGCCGCCGAGGTCCCGTTCCTTTTCCTCGCAACTGCGGCACGGCTCCTTCATCCATTGCAGACCGCGAAAGCGGTTGAATGCGTCGCTCTCGTACCAGATGTCGCGCAGCGGCGTGTCCTTCACATTCGGCAGAACCAGTCCGGGCAACGCGCGCGCTGCATGACAGGGCAGCGCGGCGCCGTCCGGCGCGACGCCGAGGAACACCGCGCCCCAGCCGTTCATGCAGCGCTTCGGGCGTCGTTCGAAATAGTCGGGCACGACAAAGAAGATCTTGCAGCGCTCGCCGTGTTCGCGGCGATAACGTTCGACGACCGCTTCGGCTTCGTCGAGCTGCTCGCGCGTCGGCATGAGTTGCGCCTGGTTGTGATGCGCCCAGCCGTAGTACTGCGTGTTGGCAAGTTCCAGATATTCGGCGCCCATGGCAAGCGCCATGTCGATGATCTTGTCGACGTGCGGCAGGTTATAGCGGTGCAGCACGCAGTTCAGCACCATCGGAAAGCCATGCCGCTTGATGGATGCCGCGACGCGCTGTTTGAGATCGAAGGTGCGCGTGCTGCTGAGAAAGTCGTTGAGCTCCTGCGTCGAGTCCTGAAACGACAACTGGATGTGATCGAGTCCGGCCGCTTTCAGCTCGCCCAGACGCTGATCCGTGAGGCCGATTCCCGACGTGATGAGGTTCGTATAGAAGCCGAGCGCGCGTGCTTCGCGCACCAGCACTTCAAGGTCGTCGCGCATCAGCGGTTCGCCGCCCGAAAAGCCGAGTTGCGCGGCGCCGAGCGCGCGTGCTTCGCGTAGCACGCGAAGCCACTGCTCGGTGCTGAGCTCGCGGTTGTGCGCGGTGTAGTCGACCGGGTTGTAGCAGAACGCGCAATGCAGCGGGCAGCGATACGTCAGCTCCGCAAGCAGCCACAGCGGCGGCGGCACGCCCGCCGGCGCGGCTTCGCGCTGCGCACTTGCAACGGGTTGCGAGAGATCGGTCATCGCGCTACTCCAGCCAGCCGCGCGAGTGCGCTTCGGTCACGAACGCGCGCACTTCGGGACCAAGCCCGGTGGTGTTGAACGCCTGCTCCAGATCGGTAATCAGCGCTTGCATGTCGCGCGTGCCGTCGCAGCGTTTGAGAATCTCCGCCGCGCTCTGGTTGAGCTTCACCATTCCTTCCGGATAGAGCAGCACGTGAGCGTTTTGCGCGGGCTCCCATTGCAGCCGGAACAGCTTGTTGAGCGCGGGACGCGCGGCGTCGAGCATATCGTTCATTGCGGGAAAGCCTTTTCGATCGAATCCAGCATGGTCCACAGAATGTCGAGCTTGAACTGCAGAATCTCGAGCGCGCGTTCCTGCTGATCGCGCCGCGTGAAGTGATCCAGGGTGACTTCGAGGCCATGCTCCACGTCGCGCTGCGCGAGCGTGATGCGCGAGCGGAAATACGCGAGACCGGACGCTTCGATCCACGGGTAATGTTCGGGCCAACTCGCGAGCCGGTCGCGGTGAACTTGCGGCGCAAACATTTCCGTCAGCGACGAACACACCGACTCCTGCCACGGCGCACGGCGCGCGAAATTCACGTAGGCGTCCACGGCAAAGCGCACGCCAGGCGTCACGTGCTTGAGCGACCACAGTTCGTCGCGCGAAAGGCCGACCGCGTCGCCCAGACGCGCCCATGTTTCAATGCCGCCTTCTTCGCCGCCGTAGCCGTCGTGATCGAGAATGCGCTGCACCCAGCGGCGGCGCGTTTCGCGGTCGGGACAATTGGACAACACGGCCGCGTCTTTCAGCGGAATGTTGATCTGATAGTAGAAGCGGTTCGCGACCCAGCCGCGAATCTGCTCGCGCGAGCAGCCGCCGCTATTCATCTTCACATTGAACGGATGATGAATGTGATAGGCCGTGCCCTTCGCGCGCAATTGCGCCTCGAATTCCTCGCGTGTCCAGGCGGGCTCGGCGGTGCTCGCGCTGCTGTGCGCAGCGTGCGATGCCGTTGTTCCCAAGGTGTCTTTCGCGTTCATGCAATCTCCAGTTCTTCTGCGACTTATTTGCGACTCATCGTCTGCGACTCATGGGCGACTCATGCGACAGCGCATGCCGCGCGGTCGCGCTTCAGAGTTCGAAGCTCAGAGTTCGAAGCTCAGAGTTCGAAGCTCAGAGTTCGAAGCTCAGAGTTCGAAGCTCATAGTTCGAAGCTCATGCCGTCGTGCGCGACTTCAATGCTGTGTTCGGCAAGAATGCGCCGCTCCGGGCTGTCTTCGACCAGAATCGGGTTCGTGTTGTTGATGTGGATCAGCACCTTGCGCGTGTCGGTCGTGCCGAGCGAATCGAGCACTTCAATCATGCCACCAGGCCCGGATTGCTGCAGATGACCCATGTCCGCCGCGGTTTTGCGCGATAGCCCGAGACGGATCATTTCGTCGGCGGTCCACAGCGTGCCGTCCACGAGCAGCAGGTCCGCTTCGCGCATTGCCGCGAGCACATGCTCTTCGATTGCGCCGAGGCCGGGCGCATAGAACATACGCTTGCCGTTCTGCTGGTTCGTGAAGACGAGCCCAATGTTGTCGCCGCGCTGCGGCGCATTGCGATGCGGCGAATAAGGCGGCGCCTTGCTGGAGAGCGGCAGCGCGTCGACGCGCACGCCCGGCAGCGCGTGGACGGCAAGCGGCGCGCCATCCAGCGCAATCCGGCGATGTTCGACGCCACAGTAGTGCGAGAGGATCGGCGCAATTGGAAAGCCAGTCGAGAGGTCTTGCCAGACGGCGTCAGTGGCGTGCAGCGGCAGCGGCGTGTCGCGCTCGCGCAGCATCAGAAGGCCGGTGACGTGGTCGATTTGCGCGTCGATCACGAGCACCGCCGCGATGCCGCTGTCGCGCGCGCGGCGGGCCGGTTGCAGTTCCGGGTTGGCGGCGATCTGCGTAAGCAGGTCGGGTGACGCATTCACCAGCAGCCAGTCCTCGCCGTTTGCGCTGACTGCAATCGACGATTGTGTGCGGCGCTTCGCCTTCAGCGTGCCGCGCCGCACGCCGTCGCAATTGCGGCAGTTGCAGTTCCATTGCGGGAAACCCCCGCCCGCCGATGAGCCGAGTACCTTGATTTTCATGCTGCATGGCGCAGGTTGCGCCCCTCTTCAGTGGATGTCAGGAACAGTGTTGCAAGCGCATCGGCCACGCGCGCGTGCAAAGCCGGATCGCTCGCGAGATGACCGGCGCGCACGCACTCGACACGGGCAGCCGGAACGGCGCGCGCAAGGCGCTGCAGGTTGGCCGGCGGACACACCGGATCGCGCGAGCCATGCACGGCGGCAAGCGGCACGCCGGCCGCGGCGGCGCGCCGCGCGAGCGACAGGAGCCGCGTTTGTCCCAGCCAGCAGCGGTGCATCAGGTAATGCGACTGGATCCGGTACTTGTCCACGAGCTTGCGCGTCGCTTTACGCGAGTGTCGCGCGGGCGCGTGCGGGCGCCGCGAGCCCGCGCTCGCAAGCACGGCGTTTTCGTAGCCGCGCCAGGCGAGTGCCAGCGCGCGCTGTTGTGCGTCGCTCGCGCCGCCGTGTTGCAGCCGTGCGTGGCAGCGTGCCAGCAACGCGGCCGGCCGCGTGCAATGCGCGGCAGCGCAGAGTTTCGTCCACGCGTGCGGCGCGCGCTTGCGCGAGCCGACGAAGAGGCCGCGAACTTCGCGCATCGAGGTGAGAAAGAGGCCGCGCAGCACGACGCCGGTCACGACTTGCGGATGCTGCCCCGCATACGCGAGCGCAAGCGCCGCGCCCCACGACCCGCCGAGCACGCCCCAGCGTTCGATGCCAAGCAGTACCCGCACCGCTTCGATGTCTTCGATCAGCCGGTCTGTGCGGTTGTGGCGAATGCTGCCGCGCGGCGAAGAGCGCCCGGTTCCGCGCTGATCGATCAGAACCACTTTGAAGCGCGTGAGATCGAAGAGCCGCGTCGAGCCGGGCTGACTGCCGCTGCCGGGTCCGCCGTGCAGCACGACGACCGGCACGCCGTGCGCGGCGCCTGCAACCGTGAACGACACGCGGTGCGCGTCGCCGGTGCGCAGCGTGCGCCGGCGCGGCGTGGCCTCGCGCGGCGTTTGCGGCAGGCCGCGCGTTGCGTCGCGGCCCGAGCGGGACAGAATGCGCGCGTCTTTCACGGCAGCATCCTCGCCAGCAGATTGTCGCGGTCGATCCACTGATGCTTGAGCGCGCCCGCTACGTGCAGCGCGATGAGCGCGATCAGCACATAGGCCGTCACCTCATGAATGCCGAAGAACAGTTCGCGCAGACCGGCGTCGTCCCAGCCCCACTTCGGCAGAGGCAGGCCCCAGAAGCGCGTGCCATAGCGGTTGAACGACGAGCCCAGATAGCCCGACACGGGCATGGCCACCATTGCTACGTATAAAAGGCCCTGCGTAGTGCGCGCGGCGGCGCGTTGCCACGGTCGCATCGGCGGCAGCGGCGGCCGGTGAAAGGCCGCACGCGCCGCGATGCGCAGAAGCACCAGCAGGAAAACCGTCAGTCCGATGGATTTGTGAAGGCTCAGCAGCGTGGCCTTCACCGGCAAACCCTTCGGCAGTCCGACCATATAGAGGCCGAGCGCCAGCAGACCGATAATGCCGAACGCAATCAGCCAGTGCAGCGCGATCAACGAGCCGGCATAGCGCGGCGTGGACGTGTCGGCGCGACGCGGTGCGGAAGAAGTATGCGCGGTCGTCATCTCGGCCTCCCCGGTTAGTCCACGACTAGCAACTCGCCGCGCCCGTCGACCGCGGCGTCGCCTGTATAGCGGCGCGGCAGCGCGGCCGCGCGCCACCGTGAGAACGGCGCGATTTCGCCTTCCAGACTGCGTACCAGCAACGACCAGAATACGTCGAAGCCGCGGCCCCCGTCGGCGAACGTTGGCGGCAGATTAGTGGGACGCTGCGCAAACAGCAGGGTTCCGCGTCTCATACCGTATGCATAATGCGCGCCCACCTTGCCGGCAATGCCGACGGTGCCCGCCACCAGCCGCGACGCCGCGAAGTCCCCCGCATTGCCGCCCACCAGCACGAGCCCACGGCGCATCCGGTCGGCAAGCCGCGCGCCTGTGTTGCCGTGGATGCTAAGCGTGCCGCCGCTCATGCCTTCCATGTCGCCGGCGAGCGCGCCTGCCGCGAAATCGCCGCAATTGCCCGCCACCGTGAGCCGCCCGCCGCGCATTTCGCAGGCGGTGAAGTGGCCGGCGTCGCCGTCGATACGCAAGACGCCGCCGCTCATCTGAAAGCCGCACTGATCGCCGGCCGAGCCGCGCACGAGCAGATGCCCGCGCGTCATGCGTGCGCCGAGGCGGTCGAGCCACGGGACGGCGTCTTCTATGACGAGCGCGGGCTCTGCGTTCAGCGCGTTAGCCGCGTCTGTCGCGCTTGCCGCTGCGTCGCCGCTGCGCGACACGTCGAATACATCGGCGACGACGCAACGCTCGTTGCCCGCCGGCAGCACGAGGCGCTCGATGTCCGCGATCGCGAGCGTCGCGAGCGGTGCCGGCAGCAGCGCGGACGCATCGACGCGAAAACCGGGCGGCGTGCGCAGCCGCAACGTGGTGACGACGCTCATGCGCTGCTCCCGCCTAGGCCGGCCGCCAGTTGCTGGAGGTGAAAGTGATAAGGACCGAGCTTGCCGCCGTAATTGCCGGCGGAAATGCGCAGCAAGCCACCCGCGCGCCCGAGCGCCGCCGCCGCGACGATGCCCGCGGTCATTGCGGCGCCGACGTCCGCTTCGGTGAGTCCGTCAATCACGATCTCGAGCACGCAGCCCACTTCGGCGCTGAGTTCGCTGCGCGGCGAGAGGCCGGTGAGAGTGGGGCAGAACGCGTCGTTGGTGGACGCGGTGGCGCCCTTGTATTTCGAGCCGACTTTCGATCCCGAGCGCACCACGCCGCCCGGAAAAGGCATGATGACGTTCGGCAGCCGGCGCATTGCCGCCACTGCTGCTTCGGCGGCGGCGAGCGCCGCGTCCATGTCGCGCGCGAGCAGAATCAGGTTGCCGCCGCCCACCGCTTTCACCGTGGGCGCGGTTTCTTCGCAGACGAACTCGCCGTCCATCACCGGCACGCGCCAGTAGCGCGTGTCGCCAAGCATCTTCGAAATCTGCCAGCCGTCGCCGAAAAAGCGCAGGTTTTTGCCGAGCGGCGCGAGGTCCGACAGCGGCGCGCGGCTCGTTTGCGGGTCGATGCCGCGATACACGGCCGTGGTCGGACAGGTGAGCACGCATTGCCCGACGCGCCGTTCGATCTGCTTCGCCAGTTCCTTCGACGACACCGCGAACAGCAGCACCGCGACGCCGGGCCGGCCGTCCGGCGTTTGCTCACGCTCGAGCGTGCATTCGACGCCGGCTTCGCAGCCGCAGCCGATCACCGAGGTCGCGAAGCCCGTCAGCGAGTGCGCGCCGTTCATCGCCCACGCCGGCGTATGCGCGGTGATGACGAGGCGCGTGGCCTTCATCGGGAATGCTTCGGCGAACGTGGCGTCGATTGTGGTGCCGTTGATCTGCAGGGTGGGCGTGTCGCTCGTCGTATCCGAGCCGGCGTGCGGGGCAGCGATGTCAGCCATATGTGCCATGTGAGCCATCTCAGCCGTGCGCGAAACATTCGACGGGCAGCAGCTTGCCGCCGCGGCAGCAGTGGCAGACCTCGTCGTCGCTGATCGCGGCATGCGCGAAGTTGGTAGCGAGATTTGCTTCGCTATAGGCACGCACGCGCTTTTCGATGCCGCGGTCGAACTCGGGTGAAACGAAGTGAATGCCGCCCGTCGGCGTCGAGACGAGGGTGCCGTCGCGCGCCACCAGCTCGCCGTCCTTGAACACATAGGCGGGCGACGTGAACATCCGCTCGCGATCCGGATCGTCACGATAGACGGCGATGTCCGCCGCCGCACCCGCGCCCAGATGGCCACGGTCGCGCAGTCCGAGCAGCCGCGCCGGTCCGGCGCGCGTGATGATCGCGATCTCGTACAGCGAGAATTCGCGCGTCAATTGCGGCAATGCGCTCGCCACCTGTGCGTCGGCATGCAGCTTGGCAAGCTGCTCGTCGCGAAACGACTTGTCCATCAAGAGACGGATCAGATGCGGATAGCTCGTGAACGGACCGCCGTTCGGATGATCTGTGGTCATCGCGACGCGCCACGGGTCGTCCACCAGCAGGAAAATCTCGAGCCCGATGATCCATTGCAATGCATTTACAAAGCTCTGCTCGCGATAGCGGAACGGCACCACGCCGCAGCCCGCGTCGCATTCGATATCGCCCACCACCCACTTGTGCGGCCGCGCGAACGGCGCGTTGCGAAACTGCATCATCGTGTCGCCGGACGCGGTGACGGTCTGCCCGAAGATAATCTGGCCGACGTCGATCGACACGTTCGGCCGCGCGTTCACGGCTTCCGCGATGCGCCGCGCGCCCGACGAAAACTTGAGCGGCCCTTCAGTGCCGTAGCTGTGAAACTGGATGTGCGTGAGATGGACGGGCAAGCCGTCGGCGGCGTCCATTGTCGCGATGGTTGAATCGAGGTTGCCCGGCACGCCGAGATTGCTCGCATGCACGTGCAGCGGATGCGGCACGCGCAGCTCGGTGAGCGCGCGCGTCAGCGTGTGCAGCACTTCGCGCGGCGTGATGCCGTAATGGGCGTGCGGCTCGTCGACGTCGAGCGAGCGCTGGTTGAACTTGAACGCCGAGATGCCGCCAGGATTGACCACTTTTACGCCGAGCGCCTTGCTCGCATGAATGGTCCAGCCGACGTAGTCGCGCAGCCGCTCGAAGTCGTCGCGCGCGGCGAGCATCTGCAGGAACAGCTCGTCGTTGCCGAGCATCACGTATGCGCCGTGGTCGATGATCGGCGTGTCGCCCATTTCGAGGTGCGTATGGCGCGCGTTGGACGGCATCATCGCCGGTTCGAACGCCGCGGTGTAGCCCATTTCGGCGTAGCGGTAGCCGGTGGCGAGCGTGCCGGGCGTGCAGACGCCGCACGAAGGCAGCCGCAGATAGCGGCCGTTGGCGTCCTGCACGGATTCGTATGCCGCGTCGCGCACTGGATCGTCGCGATGATCCTCGGGCAGTAGAAGCCGCGACAGATTGGTCTTGCCGCCGCCGATATGCGAATGCATGTCGATGCCGCCCGCCATGACGATCATGCCGGAGGCGTCGTATTCGCAATCGGCAGGAACGTTCGCGGGCACGTCGACGATACGGCCGTCGCAAAACGCGAGGTCGCGGCGCTCGCCGTCGACGTTGTTGGCCGGGTCGAAGACCGTGCCGCCTTTGAGCCGGATCAGCGTCATGGGCGCACCTGCGGGGGAGGAGCGGGTGGGCTGGCTGGCTGGGTGGCTGGATGAGTGGTTAGCGGAGCGGCCAATTGAGCGCCGTACCCAGCAGCCGATCCAGCACCCGACGAAGCACTCGCTCCAGCCTCCAACTGAGCAGCCGCCCCCGCCGCGCGCAGCCGTTCCTCGAGCTGCGCAGCTACTGACGCCACCGTCGCCAACGACGTCCCGCGAGCGGCCGCGAGCGGCATCACCACCGAACTGTCGAGCCGGAACAGATGCCCGCCGCTGTCCACGCCGGGCGTCGCGACCGGAATGAACACGGTGCCTGGGCCGCGCGCGGCCGCCGTGCGCGCGAGAGCCGGGTGGCCCAGCACGATGGCCGGCACGTCGTCGGCAAGCGCTTGCGGCCACGCGGACGGCGCGAAACTCGCGACCCACAGCAACGCGTCGATCTCTCCGTCGGCGAGCAGTCGTTCGGTGCGATAGCGGTGCGGATCGTAGTCGAGCGGCGCGCTGCCCGCCATGCGCGAGGGCGCCGACACGCGCGTGCGCAGCGGCAAACCCGCGAGCCAGGTCACGGTCTGGTTGACCGTCAGAGCGCCGTCATCGCCGCCGAGCGCAAGGCCCCCCGCGCGCGCGCCGAGATTCGACGCCTTCACGATGCGGTTCAACGCTTCAATCAGCAAGGCGGCATGCGGACCGGGCAACGCGCCGGGCTCGTAAACCAGCACCGTGTAGCGGGCCGCGTCGATGCGCGCCTGAAGCGCTTGCAATACGGCAAGCGTTTCTTTCACGCGCGCCGCGTCGGCCACGTCCTGATGCAAGGCGCTCGGCGGACGCCTGTCGCTGATCGTGGACCACAGCGCGAGCGTATCGAACGGATCGAACGGATCGGCGTTGGCGAGGATCGACTCGACGCGCACGTTATCGAGGCCGCTTGCCGCCGGGTCTGCCTCGCAGCCGATGAACACGAGTTCGCGCGGCGTCGTGCTTCCCGCCACCGTGCGCGTGAAAAAGCGCGGGTAGCGCCGCGACGGCTGACAGCCGAAGAACAGCAGTAGGTCAGCGCGCGAGCGCACCTCGGAAAGCGTCGTGAAGAACGAGCCGCGGTCTTGCAGCGCGAGCGTCGCCGCGCTCAGCGCGTCGCCATGCTGGTGGTCGAGGATCGCGCCGCAGCCGGCGGCGAGCGGGTAAAGCGCGCGAGCCCCGGCCACGTCGGTGCCGAGGCCGCCGAACAGCGGCCGGCGCGCCGTCGAAAGAATCCGGGCCGCCTGCGTGAGCGCCGTGTCGAAGTCTGCGTCGTGACCGTCGACGCTTGCACGGCACTGCTCGTCTGCCGGGCCGTAACACGCGAGAGCTTGCATGAGGCGTGGGCAGTCGGTGTTCTGCGCCGAGAGCGTGGCGTCGCTGTGCGACTCGATCGCGAGGTCATCGCACAGCAGCGGACAAAACGGGCAGGTCCAGTCGCGGGTGATTGACAGCACCGACGAGCCGGGCGCGTGCGGAGCGCCCAAGGGGCTGGTCGTCGACGGATCGGTGGGCGAGAGGTGCATGGGGCGACTTTTAGCAAGCTCCATGCCGAGGTTTTGGCTGCCGCGTAACGTTGGGCTTCGCAACGCACCGCATCGGTCATCTCCGGCCTAAACCGTCGCAGGGCCGCGAGGCGGGCACAGGGTTGAGCGCGCTGCGCCGCGCGCCATTGCGTCAGTCTGACGCAGCGCACAGGTTGTGTGTCGTTCTGGAGCAGAGTGTCACCCGCGGCTTGCCAAAGCACGATAAAGCTTGCCGTTTGTTTACCGTCATCCCCTTTCCGCCGATTGGCATAGAACTTGTTTTGCAGCGCTTACGTCGATGCCGCAAGCGGACCGCCGATGCGGCGGTCATGCAGCGCGGACGCGACGAGCCACGCGAGCGCGCCCGTGCGAGCGGCAGCCGCCATGTCGTCGCCGTGGCGAATGCCGCCGGCGCCGATCACCTCGGTACCGGCAGGCGCCGCGGCACGAATGCGCTCAAAGGTGGCGAGATCGGGACCGTCGTAGCTGCCGACCTGATCGAGCGTCATCGCGATTACTTTGCGCGGCCACCATGAGCGCGCGGGCTCAGGGCTTTCGCAAACGCCTGAGGCGCAGAGTAACTGGCCGGCGCGGTGGTCGAGCGAGAGGATCGGCGCGAAGCCGGCGGTTTCGGCCGCGCGCAGCGCGTGAATGTCTTGCAGCGATTCTGTGCCGAACACGGGCACGAGCGTCGCGGCAAGCGGCGGCGCGAGCGGGCCGCTTGCGTCGATGCGCGCGAACAGCGCGAGCATCGACGGGTAGTCGGCATAACCGGCGTCGAGCCAGATGTCGACGCCCGGCAGCGCGGCACGCAACGCGGCGAGCGTCGCGACGTGAGGGCGCTGCTGCAGGATCGCGCCGAGGTCGGCGATATAGAGCGTGCGCGCGCCGCTTGCCGCAAGCAGCGCGCGGGCGATGTCGAGCGGCTCGCTGGTGGCGGCCAGCGACGAACGTATCGGCAGATAGCCGGCCCGTTCGCCGCGCACCGCGCGCACGACGTGGCCGTCGAGCAGATCGAGAACCGGTATCACCTGCATAGGGGCGCATCCTTTGACCAAGATCTTTGTCTTCGAGTATCTCACCGGCGGCGGCATCGACCCGGCGCTCGCCGGTGCCGCGAGCCTCGCGGACCTGAGCGCGCTGATCGTCGAAGGACGCGTGATGCGCGACGCGCTGGCCGCTGACCTGCGCAGGCTCGACGGCGTGCAGGTCAGCATTGCGAGCTCGCGCTTTGAAAGCGTTGACCCCGCGCTCGTTCATTGTATGGCTGCGCCCGGCGAATCGATGACGGCCTTCGTCGCGCGGGCGGCGCGGCAGCACGACTATGCGTGGATCATTGCGCCGGAGTGCGACGGCTTGCTGCTGCATCTGTACGACGCGGTCGGTGCGACGCGCTGGCTCGGCTGCGCGAAGGAAGCCATCCGGCTCGCGTCGAGCAAGAGCGCGACCGCCGCGTGCCTCGCGGCCCACGGCATTGCGACCACGCCGGCCATCGAGCCGGGGCAGGCGACAGCGCACGCGGGCAGCAAATGGGTTGTGAAGCCGGACGACGGCGCTGGCGGACTGGACACGTTCGTATTCGACGACTTCGCGCAAGCCTGCGCCGAATACGACGCGCGCGCGGCCGCCGCACGCAATCCGGTACTGCAGGAGTGGGTGGACGGCGAGCCGTTGAGCCTTTCGCTGATCTGCGACGGTGCGCGCACCGAGCTTGTCAGCATTAACCGGCAGCGCATTGGTCTCTTCGAGAGTACCGCGCCGGGCCAACGCGCGAGCATCGTCGAATTCGACGGCGTGACGGTCAACCAGATCGACACGGGCAGCGACCACGGCAAGACGCTGCGCGCACTCGCCGAGCGCGTCGCGAGGGCCATTCCGGGACTGCGCGGCTTTGCCGGGATAGACGTGGTGTGGCACCCGTCACGCGGGCCTGTCGTGATCGAGGTCAATCCGCGCCTGACCGTCGCTTATGCGGGACTCACTGCCGCGCTTGGCCGCAATCTGTCGGCGGCGTTGCTGGCGGCGCATGGCGTGCGGATTCACCCGCGCGAGCACGGCGAAACAGACGCACACAACGAACCGGATAGCGCGAGCGCGCGCTCGTTCGACGCTCACTCTGCTTGCGGAGCACAACCATGAACTCGCCACGCATGAAAGCGTCCGGCGGCGCGCCGGTGTTCGGCTGGGATGTCGGCGGCGCGCACGTCAAAGTGTCGATGAGCGATCGTGGCGGCGTGCTGCTCGACGTCGGGCAATGGGCCTGCCCGTTGTGGCAGGGGCTCGAGCATCTCGAGCACACGATCGACCAGGTGTTCGAGCGCTGGCCGGCTGCGAAGACCTACGCCGCGCAGCACGCGGTGACGATGACCGGCGAGATGGTCGACCTGTTCGAAGACCGTTCGCAGGGCGTGCGCGCGATAGCCGCGGCGCTCGGGCAACGGCTCGGTCCGCGCGTCGCGTTCTATGCAGGCGAGGCCGGCTGGTTGACGCGCGAGACCTGCGCGAGCGGCTGGCGCAGCGTCGCGTCGGCGAACTGGCTTGCGACCGCGCGCTGGCTCGCGACGCGGGTTGCGAACGCGCTGCTGGTCGACGTGGGCAGCACGACCACCGACATTATTCCGGTCGCCAACGGGCGCGTGGTTGCGCGGGCATCGACGGATGCCGGGCGGCTCGCGACCGGCGAGCTCGTGTATCAGGGCGTGGTGCGTACGCCGCTGTGCGGCATTGCGGGGCGCGTCGAGTTCGGCGGCGCGACGGTCAACGTGATGAACGAATGGTTCGCGACCACCGCCGACGTATACCGGCTCACGGGCGAACTCGCGCCGCAGTACGACCTGTACCCGAGCGCCGACAACGGCCCCAAGACCGAACTGGCGAGCCGCAGACGCATTGCACGGATGATCGGCTGCGATGCGCATGAAGCGAGTCCCGCCGAGTGGCGCGCGTTTGCGTTGCGCTGGCGTGACCTGCAATTGCGCGAGATCAGCGCGAACCTGATGCGCGTGACGGCGGCTCACCCGGAACTGGCGGCCGCGCCGCTCGTGGGCGCCGGCTGCGGACGCTTCCTCGTGGCGGCGCTCGCCCGCGAGGAAGCGCGCGGCTATATGGATTTCGGCACGCTCGCGGGCGGCGCCGCCGCGCAGGCCGACTGGGCCGCGACCTGCGCGCCGAGCGTCGCGGTGGGGTTGCTTGCGGCGACGCGCGCTGCTGCGGCGGGCGAGGGCGCGTATGGTGCGCAGGCGGCGTTCCGGGCGGCTTGATTGATGAGTTACGCGGCCTGAACGACGAACCGTGCGACGGAGGGCTGCGGCGGAACGAGAGCCGCGAGCGGTGCGAGCCGTAGTAGCGGAACAAGCGGAACAAGCGGAAAACCAGCACCCTTGTGCAAACCCAGCAAACCCGGTACGCCGCCCCAACCACAGGAGACCAGCACCCGAGCAAACCCGCAGCACAGCAGACAAGCAAACGAGGTTAATCGCAAACGAGGACAACGATCATGTGGGTGGTCAAGATCGGGGGCAGCCTGAGTCACGAGCCGGCGCTGCGCCAGTGGCTCATGGAGCTATGCGAGGTGGGAGGCGGGCGCATCGTCATTGTTCCCGGCGGTGGCGATTTCGCGGACAAGGTGCGGCAATACCAGAGCGAATGGTGTTTCGACGATCTCGCCGCGCACAATATGTGTCTGCTCGCGATGACCCAGTACGCGCTCCTCATGCAAGGCGTGCTGCCTGAGCTCGTGCTCGCCTCGAGCGAGGCGAAGATCCGCCGCGCGCTGCGCGACGGCCATGTCGCAGTGTGGGTGCCGACCGCATTGATGCGCGACACGCCCGACGCAATGAGCAACTGGGACACGACCTCGGACAGCCTCGCCGCCTGGCTCTCGACCATGCTCAACGCCGAGCGGCTGATCGTCGTGAAGTCCTGCCCGATAACGGGCAACGAGCGCCTCGACACGCTCGCGGCCGCAGGCGTGGTGGACCGCCGCTTCGTCGATTACGTGAACGAGGCCAATTACGTGGTCGAGCTGTTCAACAAGGACAATGTCGAATTGATGCGCGACCGGTTGTTGAACACGCCGGTGATCTGAACGCAGGCGTGCGCCGGCTCGGGCCGCGGCGCATGCATCGTCTCCGCATGACGGCGCGGGCGCGACTGGCGCTGCTGCTCTGCGTGCCCAGCGCACGGTACGCGGTGCACCGTGCGCCGAGCGCCGTCCGCGCCGCGCCGTCTACGCCGCGCCGTCCACGCCGCGCCGTCCACGCCGCGCCGTCCACGCCGTTTAGACAGACACGGCTCCCGCTCCTGCATAATCCGCCGCGATGCCCGCGGCGCGGACCCCACCGGAGCTACGGTGCAGCGCATCGGCCCATTGAGCGACACGTTGCGGATCGAGCCGCGAGCGTCGACCATCCACGCACAATGCCGTGCGAAAACCCGCCACGTCCGGCGCGAGCGCATGAATCTGCGCCAACTGCGCCCAGCCCAGCGACCCGGCGAGCCCGCACATCGCGCCTCGCTCGCGTATCAGCCGCAGCCATCGCGCGAGCGAGTCGCTGTCCACGTGATCGAAAAGCGTGCTGCCGTCCTTGGCCGACGTATCGAACATCACGCCCGCAAAACCGAGCGACGCGGCGTGCGCGACCAGTGCGCCGTCCATGCCGCCGTCGCATAGCAGGACCGGCACCACTGCCGCGGGCAGATTCGCCAGATGGTCGATGCAGCGGCGTGCTGCCGGGCCGGGCGTCACGCCCACTTTCACGTAATCGACACCCGTTTCGCTGACTTCGATTACGCGCTCGGCGATTTCATCGAGCGCTTCGGGCGGCAGGTCGCCAATCGTCGCGCTGATCGGCTTGACCGGATAGCGGGCGCGAAGCTCGCGGACGATCCGCGCAATCTCGCCAGTCGACACGCCACCGAGGGGGCCCATGTTCGGCTCCTTGAGATCGATCAGATCCGCGCCGGCGCGAGCGGCGTCGAATGCTTCGTCGTGCGAGCGGACACTCGCGAGCAATGCCGTCATCGGTGTTCTCCGAAAAGAGCGGGAAAAGTGCAACAGAGAGTGACTACATGGCAAACCATGCAGCGGGTCAGAGGCGACTACGCGGCCTGGCCGCCGGGCGCTGCAAGCCGCTCGCGGTGCCGGGCGACAGCCGACGTGAGCCAGCCCCACGCGGTGCGCTCGGCGTCGCCGGCGGTTTTGTCGATGGCGATCTGCAGGTAGGCCATCTCGCGATCGACTTTGTCGGCCGGCAGCATGAAGAGCCGGCTCACCAGAATCGCGCCTTCCACGACGGCTGCCTGCGCGCGGTTAAAGCCGGTGAACGGCGCATGCGTTTCGCGATGCACGCACTTCATCCGCAGCACAGGGCGCTCATTGTCGTCGCGCAACTCGTGCAGTTCGAGTTCGGCATGGGCAAGCGATTCGGCGAGCCTCACGCTCGCGACGCGGCTCGCGGCGAGCGTCGGCCATTCGGTGGCGCAATGCGTGACGCAGCCCGCAAACACGCGGACGTCAGTGGTGAAATTGAGCACCGCCGCGCGCGTGGCGACGATGTTATCCAGTGTGACGGACGGACGAAATGGCGACAGGATGACAAAGTCGTCTTCATAAAGGGCTCCCATCGGCGCGACATGAGGACGGCCATCGCGCGCTGCGGTAGTGACGATCGTTTCGTGGATCATGGATGGGAACGCGTGTCGCGGCAGCGCTTCGGGCCGCCCGTGTTACTGACGATTAAGAGTCGATTCGCAGAGGGGCCGCATTACGCGGCCCATGCGGGCTTAACGCGTAGCGATATACATCGTGATTTCGAAACCAAAACGCATATCGGTGTAGCTCGGAGTCGTCCATTGCATAGATGCTTCCTCCATTGGTTGAAACAGCGTCATGCCGTCGGCCCGGCAGGGTGCCGGACTTCATGGGCATGATCTGCTACGCAAGCTTCGTGCCGGACCGGCAACGGCAACTCGTGCAGCCAATGCCGCGCCGCACTCCGGTTTTTGCCGGACAGCGCGGCGCGCATGCTTGTGCGCCGCGCGCGGGCCTGACGGCGTTTCGTGCGGCGCACTGTTCCGATAATGCAGCAAAGTGTGCCATTGGGGATGAAAGACCCTGGTGCGGGTGTCACTAACGATCGCCTTTCGTGCGGCGACGGCGTGGACCAGGAGACATTCACTTTGCGCATCTGCTAAAAACCCGCTCCACGATACGCGATCGATAACCTATCGATTAAGTCTGCCAAATAAAATCGTGAATTCCCGTTCATGACGGTCTTGCCTACAGTGCACACAAGCGCTTCGTTGTTCCGGCAGCGCGCCTGTCCACCATCGAGGAAACGTCATGAACGATTTCAGTCAACCGGCGATAGAGTCTCTCCACAAGCCGCGCAATGCGGGCAATCCGCGCGAGCGCTACGCTGCGGGCGTGATGAAGTACCGCGAGATGGGCTACTGGCAGCCGGGTTACACGCCGAAAGACACGGACGTGATTGCGCTCTTTCGCATCACGCCGCAGCCGGGCGTCGAACCGGAGGAAGCGGCCGCGGCAGTGGCCGGCGAATCGTCGACGGCAACCTGGACCGTGGTGTGGACCGACCGGCTGACCGCATGCGACATGTACCGCGCCAAAGCTTATCGCGTCGATCCGGTGCCTGCATCCAGCGCGAGCGAGCCGCAATACTTCGCCTACATTGCATATGAACTCGATCTGTTCGAGGAAGGCTCGGTCGCCAACCTGACCGCGTCGATCATCGGCAATGTGTTCGGCTTCAAACCGCTGAAAGCGTTGCGCCTCGAAGACATGCGCATACCCGTTGCCTACCTGAAGACCTTCCAGGGGCCGCCCACGGGAATCGTCGTCGAACGCGAGCGGCTCGACAAGTATGGCCGGCCTCTGCTCGGCGCGACCGTGAAGCCGAAGCTCGGGCTGTCGGGCAAGAACTATGGCCGCGTCGTCTATGAAGGTTTGCGCGGCGGCCTGGATTTCCTGAAGGACGACGAGAACATCAATTCACAGGCGTTCATGCACTGGCGCGACCGTTTCCTCTTTTCGATGGAAGCGGTGAACCGCGCGCAGGCCGAAACCGGCGAGGTGAAAGGCCACTACCTGAACGTGACCGCAGGCACCATGGAGGACATGTACGAGCGCGCCGAATTCGCGAGAGAACTGGGGTCATGCATCGTCATGATCGATCTGGTGGTCGGCTGGACCGCGATCCAGTCGATGGGACGCTGGGCACGCAAGAACGACATGATTCTCCATCTGCATCGCGCGGGACACAGCACCTACACGCGTCAGCGCAACCACGGCATTTCGTTTCGCGTGATCGCAAAGTGGCTGCGCATGGCGGGGGTCGATCACGCGCATGCCGGCACGGCAGTCGGCAAACTGGAGGGCGATCCGCTGACCGTGCAAGGCTTTTACAACGTATGCCGCGAGGCGCGCAACGAAGTGGACCTGTCGCGCGGCATTTTCTTCGACCAGCCGTGGGCCGGCTTGCGCAAGGTGATGCCGGTCGCCTCGGGCGGCATTCACGCGGGGCAGATGCATCAACTGCTCGACCTGTTCGGCGACGACGCGATTCTGCAGTTCGGCGGCGGCACCATCGGCCATCCTGGCGGCATCCAGGCGGGCGCCGTGGCCAACCGCGTCGCGCTCGAAGCGATGGTGAAAGCGCGCAACGAAGGGCGCGACATCCGCGAGGAAGGGCCGGACATTCTCGAGGCCGCGGCGCGCTGGTGCGGGCCGCTCAAGCAGGCGCTCGACACCTGGCGCGACGTGACCTTCAACTACGCGTCGACAGATTCACCGGATTTCTCCGCCACGCCGACGGCCGCGTAAGTGGTCCGGTGGGCAGGGCGAGCCGGATGGCTCAAGACAGAAAGTGCCTTGAACAAAGGCGTATCACACCATTCCCGATGCAATCCCGCAGCAGTGCCGCGGCACCGTGCGCAAGACCACGTGCGCCGTTCTAACGTTGCAGCCAATCAATCGCGAGGTACGTCATGCGTATTACACAGGGCACGTTTTCCTTCCTGCCGGAATTGACCGACGAGGAAATCAGTTTGCAGATCGATTATGCGTTGAGCCAGGGCTGGGCCTGTTCCGTCGAATTCACGGACGACCCGCATCCGCGCAACACGTATTGGGAAATGTGGGGACTGCCGATGTTCGATCTGCACGACGCAGCCGGCGTGCTTCAGGAAGTGAAGGCATGCCGCACGGCGCGGCCCGATCACTACATCAAGGTCAACGCATTCGATTCCGTGCGCGGCTTCGAGACGATGCGTCTGTCGTTCATCGTGAATCGCCCGCAGGAGGAACCGGGCTTCCGTCTTACGCGCCAGGACGGGCCAGAGCGCGTGCAACGTTACGGGCTCGCGGGCTACGCGAGCGACCGGCCTTCCGGCGCACGCTACGTTACGGAGCGCTGAGCCATGAACCTCGCGCTGCCGCCGAATATCGACCTCGCTGCGTTGTATCGCGACTCGGGCATCGGCGAGGTGCTCGCGGAACTCGACCGTGACCTTGTGGGCCTCGCGCCGGTCAAGACGCGAATTCGTGAGATCGCCGCGCATCTGCTTGTCGAGCGCGCGCGCGAATCGCTCGGCCTTGCAAGCGGCGCACCGACGTTGCACATGTGTTTCTCCGGCAATCCCGGCACGGGCAAGACCACGGTCGCGTTGCGCATGGCCGAGGTGTTGCACCGGCTCGGCTACATTCGCCGCAATCATCTGGTCTCCGTGACGCGCGACGATCTGGTCGGCCAGTACATCGGTCATACCGCGCCGAAAACGCGTGACGTGCTCAAGCGCGCAATGGGCGGCGTGCTTTTCATCGACGAAGCGTATTACCTGTACCGCCCGGAAAACGAACGCGACTATGGTCAGGAAGCCATAGAAATACTGCTGCAGACCATGGAAAACCAGCGCGACGATCTTGTGGTGATTCTCGCCGGTTACGCGTCGCGAATGGAAGTGTTCTTCGAAAGCAATCCGGGCTTTCGCTCGCGCATTGCGCACCACATTACGTTTCCCGATTACGGCGACGCGGAACTGCTCGACATCGCAGAGCGCATGCTCGCCACGATGCATTACCGCTTCGACACCGACTCGCGGCGAGCTTTTGCGGATTACCTCGCATTGCGCACGCGTCAGCCGAACTTTGCCAATGCACGTTCGGTGCGCAATGCGCTCGACCGCTCGCGGCTGCGCCAGGCCAATCGTCTGTTCGCACGAGCAATGCAGGGCGCCGCGCCCATCGACGCCGCCGCGTTGACACTGATCGCAGCCGAGGACATTCGCGCGAGCCGCGTGTTCGCTGCGCCGGTTGCGTCGAGCGACGACTCAGCCGAATGCGCTGAATGCGCTGAATCCGCTGAATCCGCTGCCTACGGTGGTCCGCCCGCGATTGCGCCGAACACCCACACAGCCGGTGTACCTGCGACGCCCGACGTAGAGCGCCCCGCCACTGCACCGCCCGGCTAACCGAAAACAACCTCAGGAGATCGCCATGCAAGACGGACGTACGACCCTTTCGAAGTTTCTGATCGACACGCTCGACCGCCAGCCTTGCACGGCGAGTGGGGCGCAGAACGCGGGCCTTTCCGCGCTGCTGATCGACGTGGCTGCGGCCATCAAGGCAATTTCGGCGATGCTCACCAAGGGCGCGCTCGGCGGTCACTACGGCTCCGCACAGAGCATCAACACGCATGGCGAGGAGCAGAAGAAGCTCGACGTCGCCACCAACGAAATCTTCGTGCAGCACTGCGAGTGGGACGGACTGCTGGCGGCAATGGTCTCCGAGGAAATGGAGCGCGTCTATACGATCCCGCAAGCCTATCCGCGCGGCGATTATCTGCTTGCTTTCGATCCGTTAGACGGTTCGTCGAACATCGACATCAACGGCGTGGTCGGCTCGATCTTCTCGGTACTGCGCAATGTGGAGGAAGCCTGCGACGGAGCAGAGGTGCCGGTGAGCGACTCCGCTTTCCTGAGACCAGGCCGCGAGCAGGTGGCGGCCGGCTACGCGATCTACGGTCCTTCTACCATGCTGGTGCTGTCGGTCGGCAGCGGCACACATGGCTTCACGCTCGAACGCGACATCGGCAATTTCGTGCTCACGCATTCGAATATCCAGATTCCCGTGGATACGGCGGAGTTTGCGATCAACGCATCGAACGAACGCTTCTGGGAGCCGCCCGTGCGACGCTACGTGCAGGAGTGCAAGGACGGCCGCACCGGCTGCCGCGCCGAGGACTTCAACATGCGCTGGATCGCGTCGATGGTCGCGGAGGTGCATCGCATCCTGATGCGCGGCGGCGTGTTCATGTATCCGCGCGACTCGAAAACACCGGGTATGGAAGGGCGCCTGCGGCTTCTGTATGAAGCGAACCCCATGAGCTTTCTGGTCGAACAGGCAGGCGGCCTTTCTATTACGGGCCGCGAGCGCATTCTCGACGTGGTGCCGGATGCACTGCATGGCCGCGTGCCCGTGATTCTCGGCTCGCGCAACGAAGTGGAGCGCATTGGCCGCTATCACGGCGAATACGACCGCGGCGAAGACCAGCCGTTCACGTCGCCGCTTTTTGCCCGCCGCTCGCTTTTCCTGCCGGGCTTTACCGCCTGATTGCGCGAACCCTGGCTCGCGTCGGCGGTTCAGAACGTGGCCGAACATAACACCACTATCCGGAGACAAGCGCATGTCAGTCAAACACCCGATTATCGCGGTGACCGGTTCGAGCGGCGCCGGCACCACCACCGTGATGAAAAGCTTCACGCATATTTTCAGGCGCGAAAAGATCAACGCGCAGATCGTGGAAGGCGACGCGTTTCATCGCTACGACCGCAACGGCATGCGCGAGGCCATGAAGCAGCACGAGCGCGACGGCGTGCCCAACTTCAGCCACTTCGGCCCGCAGGCGAATCTGCTGGAAGAACTGGAGGCGCTGTTCGCAAGCTATGGGGAAAACGGCAGCGGCAAGTTCCGCCATTACGTGCATGACGAAACCGAAACCCGTCTGTACAAACAGGACGCCGGCACCTTCACGCCGTGGGAAGACGTGCAGCCCGGCACCGACCTGATGTTCTACGAAGGCCTGCATGGCGCGGCCGTGACCGAGCGCGTCGATATTGCGCGGCATGCGGACCTGCTGATAGGTGTGGTGCCGATCATCAACCTCGAATGGATTCAGAAGCTGCATCGCGACCAGACCATGCGCGGCTACTCGCACGAGGCGGTGGTCGACACGATTCTGCGGCGTATGCCTGACTACGTGAATTACATCTGCCCGCAATTTTCCCGCACGCATGTGAATTTCCAGCGCGTGCCGACCGTGGACACGTCGAACCCGTTCATTGCGCGGGAGATTCCACAGCCGGACGAAAGCTTTGTCGTCATCCGCTTTGCGCGGCCCAAAGGCATCGACTTCCAGTATCTGCTGACCATGCTGCACGACTCCTTCATGTCGCGCCCGAACGTGATCGTCGTGCCAGGCGGCAAGATGGGCCTTGCGATGCAACTGATCTTCACGCCGATGATTCTGCAACTGATCGACCGGCGCTCGCGAGCGTGAGCCTCGCGGCTTCATGCGAGACAACTGCTTTCTGTTTCCCAAGGAGAATTCGATGAGCGCCGTTGCACAACCGCTTGAACTACCTGAAATACGCCTGATGGCCGACGCGCTGCGCATGCTCGCGATCGACGCCGTGGAAGCAGCAAAGTCGGGCCACCCCGGCATGCCGCTTGGCATGGCCGAGATTGCCGTCGCGCTGTGGGACCGGCATCTCAAGCACAATCCGCGCAATCCGGCATGGCCGGACCGTGACCGCTTTGTGCTGTCGAACGGACACGGCTCGATGCTGCTGTACGCGCTGCTGCATCTCACCGGCTACGATCTGCCGATTGACGAGCTCAAACGCTTTCGTCAATTGCACAGCAAAACGCCGGGCCACCCGGAAGTCGGCGTCACGCCGGGCGTCGAGACGACCACTGGCCCCTTGGGGCAGGGGCTTGCCAACGCGGTCGGCATGGCGCTGGCCGAGGCGCTGCTCGCGCGCGAGTTCAATCGCCCAGGCCATACGATCGTGGATCACCGCACGTATGTGTTTGCAGGCGACGGCTGCCTGATGGAGGGCATTTCTCACGAGGCGGCCTCGCTCGCGGGCACGCTGAAGCTCGACAAGCTTACGGTGCTGTACGACGATAACGGCATTTCGATCGACGGCCATGTCGCGCAGTGGTTTAACGACGACACGCCCGCGCGTTTTACCGCTTATGGCTGGCACGTGGTGCGCGAAGTGGACGGCCACGATGTCGACGCGCTCGACCGTGCGCTGAAGGATGCGCGCAGCGCCGGCCGGCCCACGCTGATCTGCTGCCGCACCGTGATCGGCAAAGGCTCGCCGGGCAAAGCCGGCACCCACGACGTGCACGGTGCGCCGCTGGGCGCCGACGAAATTGCGAACACGCGGCGCGCGCTGGGCTGGACGCACGCGCCGTTCGTCGTTCCCGACGACGTGCGCAAGCAGTGGGATGCGAGCGCGCGCGGCGAAGCGGCCGAGGCGGAGTGGACGCGCCGCTTCGAAGCCTATCGCCGGCATTATCCGCATGAGGCTGCTGAATTCGAGCGCAGGACGCGAGGCGCGCTGCCGGCTCATTGGCGCGATACCGTTCATGCGATGCTGCGCGACGCAGACAGCGCGGCGCAATCCATCGCCACGCGCAAGGCCTCGCAGCAGACCATCGCAGTGCTCGCCCGCGCGTTGCCCGAACTGCTCGGTGGCTCAGCGGACCTGACCGGCTCGAACCTCACCGACTGGCAGGCCGCCATCGACGTGCATGCGGACGACACCGGCCTGCAAGGCGGCAACTATCTGCACTACGGCGTGCGCGAGTTCGGCATGAGCGCGATGATCAACGGCATCGCACTGCATCGCGGGCATATCGCCTTTGGTGGCACGTTCCTCACGTTTTCCGACTACTCGCGCAACGCGCTGCGTATGGCCGCGTTGATGAAGACACGCTCCATCTTCGTGTTCACGCACGATTCCATCGGGCTTGGCGAAGACGGTCCCACGCACCAGTCGGTCGAGCATGCGGCGAGCCTGAGGCTGATTCCCGGGCTCGACGTCTGGCGCCCATGCGATACGGTGGAAACCGCGCGCGCGTGGGCGAGTGCAGTCGAGCGCGCTGGGCCGTCATGCCTGTTGCTAAGCCGTCAGACGCTGCCGTTCGTCACACGCGACAGCGTGCAGATCGAAGCGATGGAGCGGGGCGGCTACGTGCTGCGCGACTGGCCGCCAGAAGCCGTGCAAGGCACCGATGCGGACGTTCGTGCTCGGGTCGTACTGATTGCTACGGGATCCGAAGTTTCACTCGCACTCGAAGCGCTTCCTCTACTCGCCGAAGCAGGCATCGCCGCGCGCGTCGTCTCCATGCCGTCGACGAGCGTATTCGACCGGCAACCGGACGCATGGCGCGCGGCGGTGCTGCCGCCGGCCGTGCCGCGCGTGGCCGTGGAAGCCGGCGTTAGTGCGTTCTGGCGGCAGTACGTGGGGCTTGAAGGCGGCGTTGTAGGCATCGACACCTTCGGCGAGTCCGCGCCTGCGGCCGCGCTGTTCGAACATTTCGCGCTGACCGCGAGGGCCGTGGCGGACGAAGCGCGCCGTGTAGCGCGGCGCTTTGCATGAGCGGCATACGGAACCCGATTCGTCTTCGAGGAGTTTGTCATGGCTTTCATCGCACTACGTCAACTTCTGGATCACGCGGCCGAACACGGCTACGGCGTGCCCGCATTCAACGTCAACAACATGGAGCAGATTCACGCGATCATGCAGGCCGCCGAGGAAACCGCGAGCCCGGTGATTCTCCAGGCGTCGGCGGGCGCGCGTAAGTACGCCGGCGAGCCTTATCTGCGCCACCTCGTGCTGGCCGCGCTCGAGGCGCATCCGGACATTCCGCTCGTGCTGCATCAGGACCATGGCGCGAGCCCGGCGGTGTGTCAGCAGGCGATCCGCTCCGGCTTCACGTCGGTCATGATGGACGGCTCCTTGCTGCCCGATCAGAAAACGCCCGCCACTTATGACTACAACGTCGACGTGAGCCGCCGGGTGGTCGAGGCGGCGCACGCGGTGGGGGTTTCGGTGGAAGGTGAGTTGGGCTGTCTCGGCTCGCTCGAAACAGGCACGGCCGGCGAAGAGGACGGCGTGGGCGCGCAAGGCCAACTCGCGCGCGACGACCTGCTGACCGACCCAAAAGAAGCGCAGATTTTCGTCGAGGCGACGGGCGTGGATGCGCTCGCCATTGCGATCGGCACGTCGCACGGCGCGTATAAATTCAGCCGCCAGCCTACCGGCGATATTCTTGCGATCGATCGGATTGTCGAGATACATGAGCGGATTCCGAACACGCATCTTGTGATGCATGGGTCGTCCTCGGTGCCGCAGGAATGGCTTGCGGTAATCCGCGAATACGGCGGCGACATACCCACGACTTATGGCGTGCCCGTGGAGGAAATCCGGCGCGGCATTGCTCACGGTGTGCGCAAGGTCAACATCGACACGGACATCCGGCTCGCAATGAGCGGCGCAATGCGCAAGTCGATGGCTAACGCCCGCGCCGAATTCGACCCACGTGCCGCATTGAAGGCGGCCACGGCCGCCGCGCGCAGTGTGTGCGTCGAGCGCTTCGAGGCTTTCGGCTGCGCGGGGCAGGCGCCGCGCATCAAGCCGTTGCCGCTCGAGGCGATGGCGCGCCGCTACCACTAAGCGCAAGGAGAGAGCCATGCGTGATTTTCTGATTGCTCCTTCACTGCTGTCGGCGGATTTCGCGCGGCTTGCAGACGAGATTCGCGACGTCACCGCGGCCGGCGCGGACTGGATTCACCTGGACGTGATGGATAACCACTACGTGCCGAATCTGACCGTCGGGCCGCTCGTCTGCGCCGCGATCCGCCCGCATACGCGCGTGCCGATCGACGTGCACCTGATGACCATGCCGGTTGATCCGCTCGTCATTGCGTTTGCCGAGGCGGGCGCGAACACGATCAGCTTTCATCCCGAGGCGTCGCTGCACGTACATCGCACCATTGAACTGATCAGAAGCCACGGCGCGCGGGTCGGACTTGCGCTTAATCCCGCCACGCCGCTTGCGGTGCTCGATCATGTGATCGAGCGGCTCGACGTGGTGCTGGTCATGTCGGTGAATCCGGGCTTCGGGGGCCAGGCGTTCATACCGGAGACACTCGCGAAACTGCGTGCGCTGCGCGAACGCGTCGATGCCACGATGCAGCGCACCGGTCGCGCGCTGCTGATCGAAGTGGACGGCGGCGTGAAGGCGTCGAACATCGCGCAGATCGCGGCAGCGGGCGCGGACGTATTCGTGGCGGGTTCGGCGGTGTTCGGTGCGCATGACTATGCGCAGGCTATTGGCGAAATGCGCGGCCAATTGCGCGGCGGGATGGATGGCGAGACGGGCGGCGAAACGGGTGGCGAAACGGGTGGCGAGATGCGGGGCGAACAGGCGCAAGTCAGCGAGCGCGGCGAGTGCAGCACGGGCGCTTTGGCCGAAGCGCGCTAAAGAGCGCGCAGGTTCAGGCAGTTCCGCGCGAAAGCCTTTAGCGCTTCTTCATCGTTTCGCCGGGCGCGCACCATGCCGACAGATCCTGTTCCGGCCGCTCGACGGCGCAGCCCCAGTCGAGCGGCTGGTCCTGATCGAAGCGCTTGCCGAGGCGCCATGCAATTTCTGCGCGCGCGAGCTGCACGCCCATATAGAACGCGTGGCCGCCGTCGGCTTCGAGATGAAGCTGCGGATAGAACGCGAACGGATCGGCGGCCTTGAGATGACCGTCGCGGTTGTACACGTGGATGCCGTCGGCACTGATCTGCACGCGAAAGTTAGGATCACGAATATCGCGGGCGAATTCGTCGATTTCGGCCGCGCTGTAGGGGAAGGGGCGTCTGGCGTGAACGGTCGCGAGATCGCTGTTGATGCCTTTGGGCAGCACTTGCGCCTCGCGTGCGGCGTGCATTACGCGGCGCGCGACGTCCGCTTCGCGCACCGCACGCCGCGCATGCGGGCTCACGGAGGTAGTGAGCACGGCGCTCACGCGAAGCTCCGCGGCCATGCCGAGCAGTACCGCGTGAATGCCGCTCGTGTCGGCCTCCGTGAGCTCGGTCACGTTGCCAATGCCCATGATGATGTCCACGTCCGGGTAGCGTTCGCGCAGCCTCACATAACGAGCGATCGAGGTCGCCAGACCGAACGGTATGGGATCGAGAATCGGGTCCGCGAGAAATGCGCGGCCTCGCGCGGCGAACCGTTCGATGGCGGCGTCGAGCGACGCGGGGTCGTGCGGATCGCGTGCGACCAGAATCGGTGTGGACGGCACTTCGTCGGCGATCCACAGCGTGTCGAGGTTCAGGCTCATCAGATAGTCCGCGCCCGCCCGGCCGCCGCGCAATAGTTCTTCGCTGCGCATCGAGTCGACGCTGACCCGATAGCCTTCGGCCTTCAGGCGGCGCACCGCATCCTCGAGATGCGGAAAGGGCGTTTCGGGCAGGCAGCCAATGTCGATCACATCCGCGCCCTGCGCCGCATACTCGCGGGCACGCGCGGCAATGCCGTCGAGATCGAGACGAGGCGCATCGACAATCTCCGCGAAGATCTGCGCTTCGTAGCGCGACAGATCGACGGGCTTCGCCTCGCGGCCGAAAAATTGCGGCAGATCTTTCACTTCTTCGGGGCCGCGTTCGAACGGCACGCCGTAGTGTTCGGTGAGCGCGGCCAGGTCGCCCCGGCAGCGTCCCGGCACGATCACGCGCTGCGCCGCGAGTGGCGCGGACACGCGGCGGCGAATCATGTCGGCCGTCATGAGCGCGGCGACCTGCAGGCCGATCTCGCGAATCTCCCAACTGAACGGCGCGGGCGCCATGCTTTCGAGCACGCGCGCGAGGCTTTTTTCTGCGAGCCGCCCTGTCAGGAAGACGATGTGGTCCATGTCATGCGAGTTGGAGCGTCGCGAGCCGTTGATCGAGCGCCGTCTTCAGTTCATCCAGCGAGCGCACCACGCTCGTGTATTCGAAGCGCGACAGGCGCTCCACGTTGTCGAGTTCGATGGCTCGCGGCCGCAGTTCGACCCATTCATTGGGGCTTTGCGTGACCACGGTCGGCTCCGTATCGCATGCAAAGACGATGCCCGGAATGCATTGCTTGCCCGCCTGGGCATACATGTTGGTGGGCAGCGTATCCGAGATGCCGAACGCGCATTTGGCCACCGTATTGCTCGTGGCCGGCGCGATGATGACAGTGTGGTACATGCCGTGATACAGCATGCCGACAGGCACGCCGCTCGCGCTCTTGTCGCGGAACACGTTGAAGCGCTCGCGCAGCTTCGGCAGCTTCCAGCCGTAGAGAGGCAGCACTTCCTCGGCGGCGGCGGAGAGAAAGAGGTCCGTGCGCGGCAACGCCAGCGCGAGTTCGATCGACTCCTCCAGCAGATGGCCGGAGCCGGTCACGCACCATGCAAAGCGCGCGTCGGGCTTGAAGTCCGCAAGCTTGCGAGCGGGCGCCTCGGTCATGCGTGATGCGTGTCGCGCGAGGCGTTCGTCGGGAACGCTTCGGCGGCCGTTGCGTGCGGTGCCGGGTCGTCGGCTGCGTCGTCGGCTTCCGCGGCGTCATTAGCCGAGCCGTCGTGCGACAGGCGGATATGCAGCCGCCGCATCTTCCGGTACAGCGTGTTGCGGCTAATGCCGAGCGCCTTTGCCACATTGCTGACGTTCCAGCGATTCTCCTCGAGCAGCGTTAGCACCGTCTCGCGCTCGTTCAACTGGATTGCATTCAGCGCGGACAGATCGGCGTCGTCGTCGGCATTCGCGGCAGGCGGCGCCGCTGTGTATGGCGCGGCCTGCGAAGCGGCCTGTGAAGCGGCCTGTGAAGCGGCCGGCGGCGGCAGGTCCGGCGCACGCTGCGTGACCTCGGCCGGCAGATCGTCGCAGCGGATGGGCTGCCCGTCGCATAGCGCGATCGCCATCTGCAACACGTGCCGCAACTGACGGATATTGCCCGGCCACGCATAGCTCAGCAATGCCTGCTCGGCTTCCTTCGTCAGTTCGGGCGGATCGCCGTCGGCTTCGGCTTCGAGCAGATGATGAATCAGCGGAAGTTTGTCGACCCGCTCCGCGAGCGGCGGCAGATTGAGCTCGACGCCCTTGAGCCGGTAATACAGATCCTCGCGGAACTGGCCGCTGTGCACGAGTTCGAGCAGATTGCGGTGACTCGCGCTGATCAGCTGGAAGTTGACCTTGACGGTTGTTTCGGCGCCGAGCGGCGTGACCTCGTGTTCCTCGATCACGCGTAGCAGGCGCGCCTGCAAAGCCAGCGGCATGTCGCCGATTTCATCGAGAAAGAGGGTGCCGCCGTTGGCCTGCACGATCTTGCCGCGCCTTCCCTCGCGCTGCGCGCCGGTGAACGCGCCGGCCCGATAGCCGAACAGTTCGCTCTCTATCAGGTTCTCCGGGAGCGACGCGCAATTGACCGGCACGAACGGCCCTGACGAAAGCGGGCTGATGCTGTGCAGCGCCTGGGCGAACACTTCCTTGCCGGTGCCCGTTTGCCCTCTGAGAATGATCGGAATCTTGCGTTGCACCACGCGCGCGCCCAACTGGATTTGCGAGGCCATGCGCGGGTCGCCGAATTCCAGATGCGCGATTTCGTCGAGCCGGGCCGCGGGCGCGCGCTTTTCCGGTGTGCTCGTGCTCGTGCGCGGCACCGGCGCCGCGACCGCAACGCGTGCGCCGCGTCCGGCGGCGTTTTGCGCGGTCTGCGCAATCAGGAAGAAACGGTTGGTCGCGTTCGCGCTGTACACGGTGACCGGATGGAACGAGCCGCGAATGCTGCGCGCGATCATGTCCTCGAGCGACGCGTTGAACGCCTCTTCGATACGCCGTCCGCGCAATTCGCCAAGCGAGCGGAAGCCGAGCTGGAACAGCGCACTGCGGTTTGCGGCGAGCACGGTGCTGTCGTCCGCGACCGCGAGCTTGCCGCCGTGCAGCGTGCCGACGAATTCAGGGCGGCTGTGGAAATGAATCATGTTCGCGTGCCGGTAGCGCGCGTCGATCAACCGGTTTTCGATCATCTGCCGCGACATGCCCACGAGCACCAGCGAGTGCTGCTGCAACAGCTTCGAGCGGCTCGTCACGTCGAGCACGCCGGCTATTTCGCCGCTGTCGTCGAAGATCGGCGCGGCCGAGCAGGTGAGGGACGTATAGCGCGGATAGAAATGCTCGTGCTGGCACACGGCAATGCAGTCGCGCTCGGCGAGACAGGTGCCCATGCCGTTGGTGCCGGCTTCGCGCTCGCTCCACAGCGCGCCGACGCGAAAGCCGTCCGAAGCCACCGCCTCGGCAAACGGCACCGAAGATACCTGGTGGACGATCACGCCGCCCGCGTCGACCAGCACCACTGCCAGTTCCGGATCGGCCAACTGTTGATAGAGCGTGGTCATTTCCAGCTTCGAACAGGCAATGAGGTCGCCCATTGCCTCGCGGCGCGCGCTTAGTTCGTACTCCGTCAGGATGGGCGGCGTGACGAAACGGGAAGGATCGAGCTGGAATTCATTCACACAGCGCGCCCACGACTGAGCGACGGGCTCGCTCGTCGGCCGCGTCGCCAATTGATGGTTGACGACGTTGAAGATTTCACGGACGTGCATGGAGCTGTCAGCGAGCAACGACATGGGGTTCGTCTCCGTTGCGGCACATTCATGCGCGTCTTGCGCTGCTCCCGCGGGTGCTGCCTTCGCGGGGCTGTGCAGTGCGCGTCTACGCGTGCCGCTTTATCGATAATGTCATCCCCTCGCGCCGCGGCTTCTGGGTCCGTATGCGCAGTGAGTAATCAGCCTGCTATGTGCCTGCTATCTGTATCGCGTCTGGCCTTTGTCAGGCGTTGGCTTAAAACTCTACGCCCGATGTCGTTCGTGTTCAATACGAAGTCGCATCAATAGTACAGGCTGTGCCCGTTTTTTGCTTTGATGGAGGGCACGCCGCAACGGGCCGCTAGCCGGGATTTCGCGACGCACACTGCTCTGCGTGCGGCTCATCCTGTACTACCTGCGTTTACCCGGGTTGTGTCTTTTAACTTGTTGCCGCTATGCGGCGGAGTACACCATGGACCGTATCGACACTGTTCGCCTCGCCAGCTTTTCCGTTGCCGCCGATGCCGGCGCGCCCCGCGCGAGCGCGCCGTGGGGTGCATCCGTGGAGGCGCCGTCGGCCGGCGTGCCCGCGGACAAGCCGGCGGGTCGCATGGACATTGTGTTCATCGAAAACTTTATCGGTCAGACGATTATAGGGATCGATAGCAGCGAGCTGCATGTGCCGCAACCGGTGCGGATGAATCTTGCCATCGGCGTGCCCGCGATTCGCGCGTGCGCGACCGATCGCATCGAGGACACCATCAACTATGCAGCGGTGCGCGCCGCGCTGCACGCGCTGCTCGAGTCGCACGGCGTGCGTCTGCTCGAAGCGCTCGCCGAAGCGGTGGCGCGGCTGCTGATCAATGATTTTGGCGCCCACTGGGTGCGCGTGGCGCTGGCCAAGCCGGCCAAATTCGACGACGTCACGGCTGTCGGCGTGCAGATAGAACGGCAGCGCAGCGATATGCCGAAGGCGGCGAATGCGCAAGGCGGTCCCGCGGATTATGCGTCGCTCGGCGAAGGGCTGATTCCAAACTGACACGAAAGCGATTGGCGGCGGCCGGTTCGGCGCCGCTTGCGCAAACAGGGCGCTGGGTGCGCGACAAACGGCTGAGTGCGCAACCAGGCGTCACGCGGGTGACAAACGGCTGTCTGCGCAACCAGGCGCCGCGCAGGTGACAAACGGCTGCGTGCCCAACCAGGTGCCGCGCAGGTGACAAACGGCTGGTGTGCAACGAAGCGCCGCTTACGTGTCAAACGGCTGGTGCCTAACCACCCACTTCGCACGCAACGGCCACCGCCCGCCGCATCAGCCGCTATTGCCTTAGCCGCTATTTCGACGCCGCCGTCTTGTCGCCGCCGAGCCCGCAACTGCGGTAAGCATCGGCCTGCAACGTGCGGAATTTCTTGGTCTGCGCCTTCGCGTGGTCGACGCGAAACTCGGCGCCCCCTTCGCCGCCGAGCGATGCGTAGCGGGAAAACGTGGACTGGTCGACGAATTCGTCATAGGGCAGTGCGGTGGCCATTTTGTCGATCACGCACGAGCATTTGTAGACGTTCGCGAAGTCGTGTCCGTTTTCGTCCATGCATGTGAGCACGTATTCGACGCGCCCCGTGGTCGGATAGTTGTAACCGCCTGCCGGGGCGGCTGCGGGCGCTGCGGCCGCTGCGGCCGGCGCCGCGCCGTCCGCCCAGGCGAGCGGCGCGGCAAGCGCCATGCAGGCGCAGGCCGCGAGCGCGCGACATGTTAGGGTCATCTCATGCCTCTTTAGAGCAATGGCACCGGGGCGGAAGCCCACGGGCCCGCGCGGCCGCGCTGCGCGCGTGCCGCTCGCATGGCGCGGGCCTTGGATCCTCCATCAGTTCGGTGCAAACGGGTGGGCGACGCTGCTCTTCTTCGACACGACCTCGGCAGCCGTCGGCTCGCCTCTTACCGCGCGTTGAATCGCCTCGCGGGTGGCCTTGTAGTTGTACTCCTGAATCTTCTTGTCGTCTTCCGCCTGCCAGTGGATGAAGACGCCGACGCACAGGAACAGGTCGTCGGCTTCGTCCGCGGGGATCGTGCCGTCCTCGACGCTGTCGGCGACTGCCAGCGCAACTGCATGTTGCGCGGGTCCGAACATTTGCACCGCCTGCTTCGCGCCCTTGATCGTCACCTTGTTGAAGAGGATCGTATTGGGCTTTGCGAGCAGATTAGGCGCGACCACCGCGAGCAGCGATGTGAAGCCATCCTTATTATTGGTAAGCGCATTGCAGAATGCGGTTTCCGCAGCGGAACCTCGCGGTCCCATCAGCAAGTCGATGTGTGCGACCTCGTTGCCGTCGCCGACGAGCGACTCTCCTATCAGGACGCGGTTGATCTTGGCCATGCTGTTCCTCCGATGAGTGGTGGGGACTTGCCGACTGAATGACATGCCGCCCGTCACGCTCCTGGTCCGCGAGCGGCGGGCGGCGGTTGATGCACGATGGCATTCACTAACAGAATCCGTGCCAATACGCAGCGCACTGGTGTTCAGGGCGCGTGGCGCGAGCCGCCCGAGTGGCGCGGCTCTGCGAGGCACAGCGCGACGAACAGCGTGGCCACCGTCAGGTCCGCGCTCGTGCCGGGGTTGATGGCGGCGGCCTTCAGTTCGGCGTCCCACGCTCGCAGCGGCACGCTGGCAGCCGCGCTGCCCGCTTCGTCGAGCGTGCGCAGCCACTGCGCGTGCCTTGCGCGTGCCGCAAGCGTGACACTCTGCGCCACGGCCGCGCCGTGCTTACGCACAATGTGCGAGTCGGGCCAGGTGCCAAGGAAGCGCAGAAACACGTTGAGCGTCGCCGTGTGCAGCGAAGCGGCCGGAACTTCGCGCAACGCGGCGAGCCCGGTTTCGAAGATGTCGCGAAAGCCCTCGGCATACTGACGGGCAATGCTGTCGCGCGCGGCGGCAAGCGCCATTGCGTCGCGCAGGCCGACCGTCGGCGCGTGATGCACGGATTGCTCGGGCGCGTCGCCCAGACCGCCAGGATTCGCGAGGGCGATTGCACGGTACGCGAGACGCGCGTCGTCGATGTCGAGCCGCGCGAGCACGCGCTCGGTGGCGGCGTGCCAGGCTTGCGCGCCGAGCGGCCGCGGGACTTCTTCGAGCGCGGCTGCGAGCGGCGCGATCAGCAGCACAATGCCCAGGTTCGTATTGCAGCCGACGGCCGCGCGCGTGCGTGCGACGGCATCCAGAATGCGTTGGCCCACTAACGCTCCGCGCGCGAGCAGCGCGTCGGCGGCGGCCGCGGCGCTCGCGACGAACTGCGCCGCGCTCATGCCGTGGCCCTCGCTGTCCACGCTGACGTTGCCGGGCTTCGCTGTTTCGACGTCGAGTCGGCACGCGTCGACGAAGGCGGCGCGAACGTGCTCGTCGGCTGTGGCTGCGCGAACGCGCTCGTCGATGCAGGCGGGGAGAGCGCGGTCGTCGCCGGGAGAGGATGAAGCGTCGACCTTGCCGGGAGAGGGCGAAGCGCCGTCACCGGGAGCGGATGAAGCACCGTCACCAGGAGATGACGAAGCGCCGCCCTCTCCGGCACGGCGATCCGCCGGACCCATCGCTGCGCCCGACTCGCGTGGTCCGCGCGCCGGCTCAGCCATGGCGTCCATGCAGCGCTACCACCGACGCGTCGCCACTTGCAGCAAGCGCACGCGCGCCGCGCTGCGCCGGCAGCTTGCGAAACAGCAGGTCGTCGACGAGCGCGGCCGCCACGTCCACCGGCGTCACCGATTGCAGGCCGCGCCACGCTGCCACGCCGTTCACCTCGAGCACGAGCGGTCTGGCGGCGTCGTGCGGATCGGGAATCAGATCCACGCCCGCATAGTCGAGTCCGAGTGCCTCGGTCGCCCGTATGGCGGTTTGCGCGAGCGGCGCGGTCAGTTCCGCCGCTTCGCAGCTCGCCCCTTGCGCGAAGTTGTGAATCCAGCCCTTGCCGCCGAGGCGCCGCATCGCCGCCACCGCACGCCCGCCGATCACCAGTACGCGCCAGTCGAAGCCAGCGCGGCCGCCGTCGACATAACGCTGCAGGTACGCGACCTGGCTATACGGTCTGAGCGAAGGCAGCGGCGCGAGCACGGCCGGCGCCGTGCGGCGCGCGCCGAGCCGCTTGAGGCCGTGGCCCTGCGAGCCGAACAGTGGTTTGAGCACGACCTGGCGGCCGGCCGCGGCTTCGCGCATCAGCACGCGTTGCGCGAACGCGGCCGATTCGCCCGCCCATGTGGCGGGCGTGGGCACGCCGTGGCGGTGCAGCAAAAAGCTCGTCATCGACTTGTCGACGCTGCGCTCGATTGCGCGCGCGTCGTTATAGACCGGCACGCCCGATTCGCGCAGCGCGTGCAGAATGCCGAGGCGCAGCGTGACCTGCTCGAACGTGCCGCCGGCAATGCCGCGCACGAACACCGCGTCGGGCAACGTATGGCCAAAACCCGGCAGCATCAGCCCATGCGGCTGCCATGTCGTGTCGATCCGGCAGTCGGCGAGATCGACGCAACGCGCGTCGGCGCCGCGCGCGCGAAACGCTTTTTTCAGGCGCCCGGTGTGCCAGCCGGTTTCGTCGGTCATGATCGCAATGCGCAGCGGGGCCTGCGCGCCTGCTGCGTTGGCGTCGGCGTCCCCTTCGGCGCGAGCGAGCGGCAACGGCGGGCTCATGGCTTGCCGCTCCACTGCGCATGCAGCAGATCCGCGTTGACCGCGCCGCCGTGATATGTCGCGCCGCTTTCGAGGCTGCTTACCCACACCTCGGCGGGTGCGAACAGCGCCGGGTCGATCTGATAGAAGTCGTAGTTGAACGACGTGAAGATGTCCGCGAACGGGCGGCCATGATCGCGCGAGTTCGAGGCCGGCAGTTCCGCGGCGAGCTGTCTTGCCACCGCGTCATGCTTGACCGTGAGATGCACGCGGCCGCCGTACAGGATCGCGTCGTTGGTGCGCCCCATTGCCTGAATGCCGTCGGGCGCGGGCGGCGGCAACGGCGCAGAGCCGCCGGCCTCGACCACTTCGTCGAGCGCGACGCCGAGCACATGCGTCTTGTGCAGCGCAACCTCCACGACCCGCGCCACCACCTGCACCGTTCCCGCCACAGAGTGTGTCGGCGTGGTGACAAGTGTCAGCTGCTGCGGAGCGAGCGCGCAGTCGTTGAGCACCTTGTCGACGATGACCTGCGGTGGCAGGCGGTCCACTTCCAGCACCAGCGTGCCCCGCTCATGACGGTCGCGGTAGCCGAGCTCCGCGAAAAGCGGCTCCTTGACGGCGAGCGCCCGCGCCGGCCCAGAGCCGAGCGAGAAGAACTTCTTGCCGCCGGTCTGCTCCTTGGTGGCGGCGAGACTCCACCCGGCGTACTGGCTGCCGAGGCACGCGAGTACCGGCCACGAGGTCCGCACTTCGATCGTGCTCGGCCACAGCGGTCTTGCGTCGAGGCTCTCGCGCACGGTCACGTGGCCGAGGCCGCCCATGCAGATGCGCGCGATCAGCACGCCGGCGGCGACGCTGCCCGGCGCATTCACGCCCGCGTCCACCAGCACCGTGCCGTTCTCCGTGCGACTGACGGCTGCGCCAAAACGCGGCGCATCGTCGACGAGACGCGTCACGAGACGTTCGCTGAGCGCGTTGACGCTCAGCGCGGCGGCATCCGCGAGCGGCGGGCGGGCAGGGTCAGGAGTGGCAGGGGATGAAGTCACGGTCGGGCTCACGAAAGGGCGTGGGTAGCGAGGCAGGAGAGGCTGGCGAGGCCGCTTGCAACGGTTCGCGGCAGCTTTCGATGCGTTGCAGAACCAGTGTGTGCTGCGCGTCGAGCGCGAGCCGGACCGCATCCACGGAAGGCGCGTGCGCGAGCAGCGTGCAGACCGGCTGGCCGGCTTCGATCCGCGTGCCGGGCATCGGCACGTCGCGGCAGCGCGGATCGCGCGCGCAGGCGTCGCTGAAGGCTTGCGATACCGCAAACGGCTGCGGCGCGAACAGCACCTGCTGGCCGGCACGGCAGATGGCAGGCGCGGGCTCGGGCGGCAGGCGGCCGTGGCGGCACGCGTCGATATGCGCGGCAACGAGGCCGCGGGGCCAGGCGTCAGGCGAGGCGGTTTCATACAGCGTCATTGTCGAAGACGGGCGCGTGTTGATTTCGAGCACTTCGAACGACTCGCCGTCGAGCAGAAAGTCGCAGCTATTGATGCCGGCAAGTCCGACTCGCGCGCAAAGCGCGGCAATCGCCGCGCGCACACGTATCTCCACTGTGGGCGGCAAGTCGACGGGGCCGATCGAGCCGGCATGCACGAAGGGCAGCGTGCCCATCTGGCAGGTCAGTTGTTGTGCGAAGCCGATCACCCGGGCGCTGCCGCGCGCGGCCAGAAACAGCGCCGACATCGGGTGGCCGCGGCTGTGCCGCTGGAAATACTCTTGCGCGGGACGTCCGCTGCCGGCGAGCGTGGCAAGCGTGGCAAGCGTGGCAAGCGGCTCGACATGGGTGCCGCCGCAGCCGTCGGCGCGCTTCATCAGCCAGCCCGGGGCCGCGGCGGGCAACGTAAAGGCAACCGGTGGATGCGGAATGTCCAGCTTGTCGAGCAGCGCGAAAAAGCGCCGCGGGTCGCGCACCTGAGCGCTTGCCTGCGCAGCATTGCCGATGAAGCGAGGCAGGCCCGGAGCCTCGCACAAGCGCGCGATAAACGGCTCGAGCCCGCTGCCGTCGATCCAGCCGATCAGCCCCGGCAGGCGCGCGCAGCGCGCGAGCGCCCCGGCGAGCTTCTCGGGGTCGATCGACAAGGGGCCGCCGCCAATGTCGAACCAGAGTTCCGCGGCCTCGCGGGTATCGCGGTCGCCGAACACGTCGAGCGCGACGACCCGCAAGCCCGCGCGGGCGGCGGACTGGGCGAGCATCCGCGCGGACAGTCCCGCCACCGCGACGAACGGCGCACGCGTTGCAGAGGAACGGGCCATCATGGTTGCTCCGCCAGTGCAGCGAGCCCGCTTCGACGGCCCGTCACGCGTGACATGCAGTGCACCTGCCGCATGGCGCGCCGCTCAACCAAGGCCCGCCGCGACGGCGCGGGCCTCGTCGAACGCCTGCGGAAAACTCAGGTACACGGGTTTGCCGCCGGTGCGCATGCGCGTGAAGAGCCGGTGCTCGACCTGATACTTGACATTGCCGATGGCGAGCGCGCCGATGCCGATGGCCCCGGCCGCCGTCGGCACGCCGTCGATCGGCTTGCCGTCGTTCATCACGTTGACGCCGGCAATGCCTTCGGGCGGCACGGCGTTGACATCGGCGGCGATCAGCAGCTGGCGTGCGTGCGCGAGGTCCTCGCGGCTCACCACCTGCACGCCCGCGACGGCGGTCGCGAGCACGATCTCGGCCTCGCCGAGCACCGCGCGCAGTTCGGCCGGGTTCGTGGTGCCCACGCCTTTGGTCACGATCTGAAAGCGCTGATTGAGCTCGTCGCTCACGCGGGCGGCGCGCGCCGCGTCGGTGTGGCTCGCAATCGACACATCCGCGCCGAGCGAAGCCGCCATGGCGGCCGCCACGCGCCCGACCGCGCCCGTGCCGCCGAGAATCAGCAGGCGCTTGCCGCCCAGTTCCATGCCGTACGCCTTCGCGAGATGCCGCTCGGCGAGCGCGACGAGCGCGGCCGCGGTCGTATAGGCGCCGCTCGGGTCTGCGAACACTGAGACCTCGAACGGCGGCACCATCGCCTTGCGGGCGGTGTCGAGCATGTCGGCGGCGAGCATCACGTCGCGTCCGCCAATGAAAATGCCGGTGCGCGCCACGCCTTTCGGCCCGCGCGAAAAGATCGCGTCCTGGGTGAGATTGCCGACCATGCCTGCGTCGACGTTGCAATACGGCACGATGACCTGGTAGCCGGCGTCGGCGGCCATGTTGACGTCGAATGGACTCATCTGCGGCGTGGCCGTGAACATGTGCAGGATGTAGGGCCTTTCCGCGGGTTTTTCCGCGAGTTTTTCAGTAGTGTCGGACATGGCAGGGACTCGTTTCGGTGGCGATGTCGTGGACTGCACAACGGACGTAAGACAGGGGACGGGCTGATATGCGCTGCGCCGCGGAATAAAAACACCTCATGCTGCGCCGACGTGTCGTTGCTGCCGCGCCTCGTTCGAGCGCACGGTCGCGCCGCGATTGCGTCCGCTCACCACGGCGCACTCGATATGCGGCATGCCGCGAGTCGCCTCGCGTGCCGTGGCGAGCGCGCCTTCGGCGTCGCGTGCGCTGCCGACAATCGCAAAGCCTGTCGGCCCCCACGAACTCTGGCCGATGCCTGCCGTGCGCTGCGCGGCCACGGCACGCAGCGCACGTTCGACGCCGGGGCTCGTGAACACGCCTCCTTGCACGGGCGCGAAATATTCGCCGATGGTCTGCTGCATCTCCGTCAAGCCGTGCGCGAACGGCACGATGTTGCGCTCGGCGGCGCCGGGCAGAATCTTCATCAGCACGAGGTGGCACAGATGCGCGGCGAGCCTCTGCGGAAATGGCGCGAGCGCCGCAAGGCCGCGCCGCTCCTCGGCTCCGTGCAGACCTTCGCGGGCCGTGTCGCTCACCAGCAGCACGCGCCAGTTCTCCGGAAACGGCTGGCGCGCGAGCAGCGGCGGCACGCCTTGGCGCAGATCGCCGGCAGGTCCGCCGTCCACCAGCAGGCCGCCCGAATCGAAGCCGAGCACGCCGATTCCCGAGCGTGCGCCGCGGCCGAGCAGGCTTGCGAGTTCGGCCGTGGTCGCGACATGACCGAGCAGGCGCACGAACGCCATGCCTACCGCGAGCGCCAGTTGCGTGCCCGAGCCGAGCCCGCTGTGCGCGCGCGGCGTGTGCGTGACTTCGATTGCGACCGGAGTTGGGTCATAGCCAGCATGCAGCCGCTCGAGGCAGAGAGCAATGCGCTCGCGTTCTCCATCCGTTATTGCGCCGCTTATCGAGTCGCCTACCGAGTCGCGCTCCGCGAGCCGTGCTTCGATGCGAGTACCGCTGCCGTCGATCACGAGTCCGACGCTGCCGAACGCGCGGCCGAGCGACGCGTTCGGATCGAGAAAGCCCAGATGCAGCCGCGCGGGGGCATCGACCGTTACGGTGGCGTCAGGCGGCAGGCGGCGAACGTGAAGCTGCATCGCGAGTGTCCTTGTTCGTGCGTGACTCGATGGGGCTCAACGGGCATGAGCCGCAAGCGCCGCATCGCGGGAGACATGGCGACGGCATGTCGGATCTCGCGGCAGGCGGCGCACGACGTCAAGCGAAAGCCGTACCAGCACCGCCGCACGATGCGCGGGTCAACCTTGCTCGGCTGCCCGTGAAGGCTTCGCCGCGTCGTACTTGATGTAGCGAAAGCGCTGGTCGTCGCCGGGTGTGCCTTCCAGTGGACCGCCCTCGGTGCCGGGCTGCCACTGGATGAACGACTCGATCTTGCTCGCGAGCGCAAAGTCCTTGTCGGTGATGCCCTTTGCCGAATGCGTCTTGAGCTTGACGATCACGAATGCATAGGAGACCGTCAGATCGGGGTGATGCCACGCGGCCTCTGCGAGGTGGCCCACTGCGTTCACCACCATCAAGGTGCCTTTCCAGCTTTCGGTGCGGTACTTGCGCCGCAGCCAGCCGTCTTCGAGATACCAGTGCTGTAGCGGTCCGACGAGACGCTGCTGGATCTCGTCGTCGGAATAGACCTTCTCTGTGCTTGCCATGGGCGCTCCTTAGCGGATGTTGGATCGATCGGGAAACCTCATGTTGCGCTGCAATTGATGCGGCACGCGACTGGCGCTCGTGCGTCGTTCTCGCGCCGCGGCGGCCGGTTCGCGGCGTGCCTCGGGACGGACACGCTTCGTACCGGACCATGACACAGTATGTTCCACATGCCGCGAGAGCGTGGCGTCACGACGTGACACCGTCGTCGCGTCGTGCGCGTCATCACCGCGCGACGCACGCGCCGCACGTCGATGCCGGCGGTGCCCGGCGCGCGGCGCGCGGCGTGGTGCACGATGAGCGCGCGTCGTTATGCACACCGCGTAGTGGCGGCGTACGTGCGCAGCGATGCTGCCGCACCGGCATGGAATATGCGTTGGCCGTCATGCGCCGCGAAACCCGACAACGATTGGGAATGGCGCTGATCGTTACCCTGCTCCGTGGAGGCGCGCCCGGTGCGACGAGGTAGCGTGGGTCATTCGTGAGTTGAACAGCAAGACCATTCTGGAGGAGACATGAACTTACGCACCACGGTTCTTGGGCTCGCGATCCTCGCGTCGGCAGCCTTGAGCTCTATCGTTGCACAGGCCGATCCGCAGCTCGACGGTGTCATGAAAAGTCCGTCGAACTGGGCGACGCAGGCGGGCGACTATGCGAATCACCGCTACAGTCCACTCAAGCAGATCAACGAAAGCAACGTCGGCAAACTTCAGGTCGCATGGACCATGTCGACCGGCGTGCTGCGCGGCCATGAAGGCGCGCCGCTCGTGATCGGCGACACCATGTATATCCACTCGCCGTTTCCTAACAAGGTGATAGCGATCAACCTCAAGGATCAGACTTTCATCTGGCAGTACCAACCGAAACAGGACGACTCGGTTGTCTCCGTGATGTGCTGCGACACGGTCAATCGCGGGCTTGCCTATGGCGACGGCAAGATCTTCCTGCAGCAGGCCGACACCAAGCTCGTCGCGTTGGACGCAAAATCGGGCGACGTGGTGTGGACCGCGCAGAACGGCAATCCGAAGGCCGGCGAAACCAATACGAATGCGCCGCATGTATTCGGCGACAAGGTGCTCACGGGCATCTCGGGCGGCGAGTTCGGCGTGCGCGGACGCCTGATCGCCTACGACATCAAGACCGGCAAGCCGGCCTGGACGGCGTACAGCACCGGTCCGGACAAGGACATGCTGATGGACCCCGACAAGACGATGACCTACACCGACGGCAAGATGGTGCCGGTGGGTGCGGACTCGTCGCTGAAGTCGTGGAAGGGCGATCAGTGGAAGCTCGGCGGCGGCACCACGTGGGGCTGGTATGCATGGGATCCGAAGCTGAACCTTGTCTACTACGGCACGGGCAATCCGGGCACGTGGAACCCGACGCAACGTCCGGGCGACAACAAGTGGTCAATGTCCATCTTCGCGCGCGATCTGAATACCGGCATGGCGAAGTGGGTCTATCAGATGACGCCGCATGACGAGTGGGACTACGACGGCGTGAATGAAATGATCCTGTCCGACCTGACGATCGACGGCAAGAAAGTGCCCGCCATCGTTCACTTCGATCGCAACGGCTTCGGCTACACGTTGAACCGCGAGAGCGGCCAACTGCTGGTGGCGCAGAAGTACGATCCGGCCGTGAACTGGGCCGACAGCGTCGATCTGAAGAGCGGCAAGCCGGTTCGCAACGTCGCGTATTCGACGCAGGCAGCGGGCTCGGATCACAACGTGAAGGGCATCTGCCCGGCGGCGCTCGGCTCGAAGGATCAGCAGCCGGCAGCGTTCGACCCGAACTCGAGCCTCTTCCTCGTGCCGACCAACCACGTCTGCATGGATTACGAGCCGTTCGATGTCGACTACGTGTCGGGTCAGCCGTATGTGGGCGCCACGCTGTCCATGTATCCCGGTCCGAACGAGAACAAGGCGATGGGCAATTTCATCGCGTGGGATGCGGCCAAAGGCAAGATCGTCTGGTCCAAGCCGGAGAAGTTCTCGGTGTGGTCGGGCGCGCTCGCCACGGCTGGCGGCATTGCGTTCTACGGCACGCTCGAAGGCTACCTGAAGGCAGTGCGCATCAAGGACGGCAAGGAACTGTGGCGCTTCAAGACGCCGTCGGGAATTATCGGCAACGTGTTCACATACCAGTATCAGGGTAAGCAGTACGTGGGCGTGTACTCGGGCATCGGCGGCTGGGCCGGCATCGGCATGGCGGCGGGTCTCGAGAAGTCGACGGAAGGTCTGGGCGCGGTGGGCGGTTATCGCGAGCTTGCGAAGTACACGGCGCTCGGCGGCACGCTGTTCGTGTTCGCCATTCCGGGCGGCAACAGCTAACAGGGTCAGCAGCAAGCGGCCAGCAGTAGCTGGTCGAAGTCATCGGGGCCGCGTCCTCGCCATGCGTCGACGAAACGCAGCGAGGCGCGGTCCTACCTTGAGGAGACATTTGCATATGAAAGGCCGATCAATCTTGTTGCGGGCGGCACTGCCCGTCCTTTTCGTCGTGCTGCCTGTCACGTATGCCCAGACCAATCCCGCGATTGCCCAGGTGGCGTACAAGGTGGTCGACGGCAGCAAGGTGGACAGCAATACGTTTCAAGGATGGAAGACCTGGCGCGCGCTTGCCTGCGAGCGCTGCCACGGCGCGCAGCAGCAGGGCATGGTGGGGCCGTCGCTCGTCGAGGCGTTGAAGACGCTCGACAAGAACGAGTTCCATCGCACCGTATTCGGCGGGCGCGTCGACAAGGGCATGCCCGACTTCAGTTCCAGCCAGATGATGCAAAAGAACTGGGAGAACCTTTACGCCTATCTGAAAGGGCGTTCGGACGGGCAGATCAAGCCCGGCGATCTGCAGGCCATCGACGCGAAATAACGGCGGCGGCTCTACTTCAGGAGGTGCTCGATGCGTCATCGCAAATCAATGCACGCGCATGCCGCGCTCGTCGCGGGCGCGCTGTGCTACGCGGCGCTCGCAAGCGGCGCTGTTCGCGCCCAGGGCGAGGCGCTGCCCA
This sequence comes from Paraburkholderia phenoliruptrix, assembly GCF_019511605.1. Taxonomy (GTDB): domain Bacteria; phylum Pseudomonadota; class Gammaproteobacteria; order Burkholderiales; family Burkholderiaceae; genus Paraburkholderia; species Paraburkholderia phenoliruptrix_A. Next base: position 360,172 of record NZ_JAEUAV010000002.1, read on the forward strand.
ACAACGACGGCGCCGACGGCGTGCTGCGCGTTTGCGCCGACCCCAACAACATGCCGCTGTCGAACAACAAGGGCGAGGGTTACGAGAACCGCATCGCGAGCCAGATGGCAAGCGACTTCGGCTACAAGCTCGAATACACCTACTTTCCGCAGCGCATGGGGTTCGTCCGCCACACGTTGCGCGAGAAGGTGCCGGAGACCGGCGCGTATAAGTGCGATCTGATTATCGGCGTGCCGAAAGGCTACGACCTGACCTCGACCACGCAGCCGTATATGCGCTCCACTTATGCGATGGTGTTCAAGAAGCGGCCCGAATTCGCCGGCATCAACACGCCGGACGATCTGCTGAAGCTGCCGCCCGACCAGTTGCACAAGCTGCGCTTCGGGATTTTCACGCAGACGCCTGCCGTGGACTGGCTGCTCGGTCACAACCTGATCGATCAGGCGGTGTCGTATCGGGTGCAAAGCGGCGATCCACAGGAATATCCCGGCCAGATGATCGAGCGCGATCTGCAGGCGGGCAATGTCGACGTGGTGTTCCTGTGGGGGCCGATTGCCGGCTACTTCGCGAAGCGCTCCGGCGATTCGGTGAAGCTCGTGCCGTTCCCGGCCACCCCCGGCATCCGGTTCGACTATACGATTTCGATGGGCGTGCGCTACGGCGAGAAAGCGTGGAAGGACAAGGTCGATCAATGGATCGGCGCGAATCACGACAAGATCGACAGCATTCTCACGAGCTATGAGGTGCCGCTGCTCAAGCCCGTCGACGCGCCGGCGGGCAAACCCGCGGACGCCTCGCCATGACGGCGTGGCGCGGCGCTTTATGCCGCGGAGCACGGCGCGCGCTCGCGGCGTGCGCGGCGAGCCTTGCATGTGCGACAGGCGGCGCGAGCATAGCGGGGGTGATGGGTGCGAGGCGTGCCATGCGTGCGATCGGCGCTGCCGCCGTAGCGGGCGCTATCGGCATGACAGCTGCGGTCGGCTTTCCCGCCACCGTGCAGGCGGCCGCGCCTGCGCCCGGCACTGGCGAGATTTCGCCCGCCGAGCGGCTGATCTTCACCACCGACCATCTGCACGGCATCGCCCAGCAAACCGAGCTCGACTATGCACTGCTCAATTCGGACCCGCCCGCGCACGGCAGCGATACCGTCAAGGTGCTGGTGACGAGTCCCGACAACGCGAAGGGCGACGCCCAGGTGTCGGACCACACCGGCGCAGTGCCGTTGCCGAACGGCGGTTTGCAGTGCAATCCCGTCATCATCTATTTTCTCGAGCGCGACATTGCCGAGATGGAGCATCTGACGGGCGGCAAGCGCCGCTATTTCCAGCAGCGCGTGCGGCTCGCGCTCGCGGCCGGCCCGAAGATCGAAACGGTGACGAGCCAGATAGACGGCAAGCCGGTGAAGGCGCAGCAGATCGTCGTGCAGCCGTTTCTCGACGACCCCAACGCCGCGCGTTTTGCGCAGTACACGGGCAAGCGCTATACGTTCGTGATTTCGACTACGGTGCCGGGCCAGGTCGCGCTGATTCGCACGGACGTGCCGGGCGCGAACAACGATTTCGCGCATCCGCTGCAAAGCCGCACGCTCAGCTTTCAGGCCGCGCTGCGCAAGCTGCCGCCCGCGGGCAATGCACCCGGCGCGCCGCATTCGCCGAACGAGTCCGTCAAGCCGTCGAACGCGCCGCGCGCGAGCCGGTAGCGGGCACGGCCGTGAATTTCGTCCGCTCGCTCACGCTGCGTCAGTTGCAGATTTTCGTCGTGGCAAGCCGCTATACGAGCTTCGCCCGCGCCGCCGAGGAATTGCATCTGACGCAGCCGGCCGTGTCGATGCAGATTCATCAACTCGAAGAGGCCGTGGGCCTGCGCCTTTTCGAGCGCATCTCGCGCAAGCTGTCGTTGACCGAGGCGGGCGAGCGGTTCAGCCATCACGCGAGCCGCATTCTCGGCGAAATCAAGGACGCCGAAGACGCGATGACGTCGCTCAAGCAGGCCGACAGCGGCTCGCTCGCGGTGGGCATCGTCAGTTCGGCAACGTATTTCGCGCCCAAGCTGCTCGCCATGTATTCGCATATCTACCCCAAGGTAGACGTGCACTTCTCGGTCGGTAACCGGGACGCACTGCTGCGCCTCCTGCAGGACAACGCAATCGACCTGGCAATCATGGGACGCCCGCCGCCCGAGCTCGATACGACGAGCGAGCCGCTTGCATGGCATCCGCAAGTGGTGATCGCGCCGGTGGATCATCCGCTTGCCGGGGCGCGGCGTTTCGACTTGCAGGAGTTGCGCGGCGACACGTTCTTGCTGCGCGAACCCGGCTCAGGCACACGCATGGCCGCCGAGGACATGTTCAGGCAGCATCTTTTCACGCCCGCCAAAGTCGTCACGCTGGGCAGCAACGAAACCATCAAGCAGGCGGTGATAGCGGGTATGGGCGTGAGCCTCATTTCGTTGCATACGTTGCTGCTGGAATTGCGTACCAAGGAACTGGCCGTGCTCGATGTGAACGGCACGCCCATCGAGCGCACGTGGCAGATCGTGCATTTGCGCGCCAAGCAGCTTTCGCCGACCTGCATGATCTTCCGGCAATTTCTGCTCGAAGAGGCCGCTGCCTATCTGGAGCGCGAGTATGCGCCGTTCGTGCCGTTGCCCGGCAAGTCTGCGAAGGTCCTGCAAAAGGCGGTCGACGATGCATCTGCGTGAAGCACATTTTTGCCGACGGCGCGGTGTTTGCCCGTCATAGGAGATTGCACCGATGGGTTCCAGCGAACAGCTTCAGGACTGGCGTCTGCACGCGCTACAAATCGAGGAACAGGTCGCGAGCGCGGTAATCGGTCAGCCGCAGGTGATCCGGCTCATTACCGTGGCGCTGTTTGCGCGCGGCCATGTGCTGCTGGAGGGGGGCGTGGGCGTCGGCAAGACGACCGTGTTGCGCGCCTTTGCGCGTGTCGTGGGCGGCGAGTTCGAGCGGGTGGAAGGCACCATCGACCTGATGCCGGGCGACCTCGTCTATCACACGTACGTCGATGCAGAAGGCCGGCCGCGTATCGATCCGGGGCCGCTTTTACGGCACGGCGAGCGGCTCACCACGTTCTTCTTCAACGAGATCAATCGCGCGCGTCCGCAGGTTCAGTCGCTGCTGTTGCGCGCGATGGCCGAGCGCTCTGTATGGGCGTTCGACCGCGAATACCGCTTTCCGCATATGACGGTGTTCGCCGATCGCAACAAGGTGGAGAAGGAAGAGACCTTCGAGCTCGCGTCGGCTGCGCGCGATCGCTTTCTGTTCGAACTGGGTATGCCGACGCCCGACGACGCCGACGTACGCCGCGCGCTCGTGTTCGACGCCGATTATCACGACGTGGACCGGTTGCTCTCGCGCCTGTCTGCCGGCATCGTGCCGTGGGAGCAGTTGAACCAGATCGGTGCTGCGATCCAGCACAGCGTGCAGGCAAGCGAAACGATAGAACGCTATGTGCTCGACATCTGGCAAGCCACCGAAACGCCGCAGCGTTTCGGCATCGCGCTCGAGGGCGTGGAGATGGAGCGGCTCGTTCTCGCTGGCGCGAGTCCGCGCGGCATGAGCGCGCTGCTGCGTGCGGCGCGCGTGGTCGCCTGGCTAGCGGGCCGCACCCATCTGATTCCGGAGGACATTCATGCGGTGCTGTTGCCCGCGCTTGGCCACCGCGTGTTCTTCACGCCGATCTACGAATTGCGCCGCCAGGAACTGGCCGAGGCGCTGATCGCGCAGATTGTCGGCAAACTGGCCGTGCCCTGAGCCATGAACGCCGTCGCAGAGTTTCATTACCGTTTGCCGATGCGTTCGGCGGGCGTTCGGCCAGGCTCGCATCGCGGCTCGAGTTTCGGTGCTGGCCAGGAGTTCGCGATGCACGGCCGCCTGTTCGACTATCCCGATCCGCGTCGCCTCGATCTGCGGGCCAGTGTGCGCGCGGCGCGTTCCGAATGGCTCGTGCGGGTGCATTTGCAGCGCGCCGCGGTGCCGGTGCAGGTGCTTGTCGACGTGTCCGCGTCGATGCGCTTCGGCACGCACCAAACCAAACTCGAGGTCGCCGCGGATTTTGTCGAAGCGCTGGGATACAGCGCATATCGCGTTGGCGACCCGCTCGGCATGCTGGCCTTCGACGAGCGCGCGCGCGACGATCTTTTCATGCCGCCGCGCTCGGGCCGGGGCATCGGCAATCTTCTGGCAACGATGCTGCGCGAGAACGCGCGCTCCAGCGTGAATGCAGTGTCGAGCAGCGGCGCCGGCTCCGGCGAAGCGTTGCGGCGCGTCGCGTCCAGTATCGCGGGCCGGCAGGCGCTGGTGTTTCTGGTCTCCGATTTTCATTGGCCGCTGACTGCGCTGCCCGCTGTGCTCGATCTGCTGGTGCATGCGTATGTGGTGCCCATTGTCGTGTGGGACGCCGCCGAGATAGCACCGCCTGCGGGCGGCCCGTTGCTCGCGGTTAGCGACGCCGAGTCCGGCAAGCAGCGCTCGCTGTGGTTGAGCCGCAGTGTGCGCGAGCGTTGGCGCGAAGGCGTAGCAAAACGCCGCGCCGAACTTTCGGCGACCTTCGGCAAGCGCGCGATACAGCCGTTCTTTATAGAAAGCGCTTTCGATCCGGAGGCCATGTCGCGTTACTTTCTGGAGGCGGTGGCATGAGCGCGCAAGAGCGAGGCTTGCTGCGCGGTTTGCTGCGCGGTTTGCTGCACGGTTCGCTGCGCGGTTCACTACGCGGCTTGCGGGCCGCGGTGATGGTCGCTGTCCTGCTTCTGCCCGCGCTGCTGCCGTCCATGAACCTCGCGGCAGCCGGCAACACGGCCAGCGGCGCCACTTTTCAGCCGACGGTGCAGCAACCGCGCGCCTTCGGCTATCTGCTCGGCGACGTTCTCACACAACGCATACTGCTGCAAGACGAGAGCCATGATGTCGGTTCCGTGACGCCGCCCTCGCTCGGGCGCACCGACGTGTGGCTCGAGCGTCGGCGTGTTCGCACCGAAACCGACAGCGACGGCCGCCGCTGGATGGCGATCGATTATCAGGTCGTCAACGTGCCGGCTGCGCTCGCGCAAATCGCGTTGCCGGCGTTGACGCTTGCATCGTCGTCGGGTGCAACGCTGCAAGTTGCGCAGTGGCCGCTCAGCATCGGTCCCGCCACTCCTGCCAATCCGTTCAATGCGGGCGACCTGCAAGCGCTGCGGCCTGACCGGCTCGCCGCGCCCGTGCCGACTGCGCCGTTGCGCCGGCAGGCGAGCATTGCCGGCGGGTTGTCGTTGCTCACGCTTCTGTGCTGGGCCGGCTGGTGGTGGTGGCGCAATGCGCGCGAGTCGGCGCGCCTGCCGTTTGCCCGTGCATGGCGGCAGATGCGGCGCATGCGGCCTTCCACCGGCCCGGACGCGCAGGCTTCTGCGGACGGATGGCTGTGCCTGCATCGCGCGCTGAACGAAACGGCGGGACACGTCGTCCACGCCGGTTCGCTGCCGGGCCTCTTCGTTCGGGCGCCGTATCTGCAACCGTTGCGTGCGCAACTGGAGCAGTTCTATCGGCAATCCGCGGAGCGCTTCTTTATGTCCGCTCCGGGCGCCGACGTGTATCCGCTGCGCAGCCTGTGCGAGGCGCTGTATCGCGCGGAACAGCGTCATCAGCGGTGAGCGCGGGGAACACTATGGCGCTCGATTTCGCCCACCCCTGGCTGCTCGTACTGTTGCCGCTCGCATTGCTGCCGCTACTGCCGCGTCGCGCGGACACGCTGACGTTTTCGTGGATCGCATGGCTGCCGGACGATCGCGCCGGACGCTGGATCGGCGCGCTCGCCAAGGGCTGTGCGGTGCTGGCGATGCTTGCGATCGTGAGCGGTCTGGCAGGCCCCGGCCGTTCTCCGCGCGAGGTGTCGCGCACGGGCAGCGGCGCCCAGATCATCCTTCTGATGGACCGCAGTGCGAGCATGGACGAGCCGATCGAGAGCAAGGGCGTGGAGGTGAGCGCGGGGGAATCGAAGAACAAGGTGGCGCGCGCTTCGCTGACGGAGTTCGTCGCGCAGCGACCGAACGACCGGCTCGCGTTCATGATGTTCGGCACGAGCCCGTTACTGGCCATGCCGTTTACCTACGACCATCGCGCAATCGACGCGGCCATTGCCGGTACGGCCGTGGGCCGCGGCATGCCCGACACGCAGCTTGATCTCGGGCTGCTGACGGCAATAGACGAGTTCAACGGGTCGCACTCGTCGAGCCGCCGTGCAATCGTGCTGGTGTCCGACGGCGGCGCGAAACTCAGCGCGCGCGTGCGGCAACTGATAGAAGAGGGCCTGCTGCGCAACCAGATCGCGCTGTACTTCATCTATCTTCGCAGCAGCGTTTACAGCCCGGATCTGAATGCCGCTCTACCTGCGAACGACTCGTCGGCAGAAGCCGAATTGCACCGCTACTTTCTTTCGCTCAAGACACCTTATCGTCTGTTCCAGACGGGCAATGCAAAAGCAATGAGGGACGCGATGGCCGAGATCAACCGTCAGCAGAGTGTGCAGACCACGTTTGTCGAGCGTTTGCCGCGCGAGGATCTGAGCGCGTATTGCTTTGCCGTTGCGCTTGCGGGTTGCGTGGCGCTCATCGGCTTGCGGCTCTTTCAGGTTCGGGTGTGGTCATGAAGCGCGCGTCGGTGCATATGATCTTCGCAACCGTCGCGCTATGCTGCGCGGCCGTGGCCGCGTATGACTGGCTTCGCCTGCGGCAAGCGGAGCAGGTGAACCTGACGGTTGCCGCCCTTGCGGCCACCGGCAACGCCGCGCCGAAAGAGCCGTCGCACGGAACGGGGCGCATGGACGATGCGCCGCAAGTGAGACTTGCGCGCGCAATCGCGCTGTCCAGACAGGGTGCTTACGATACGGCAGGCCCGTTGTTCGAGTCGCTGATTCGCGAGCAACCTGAAAGCGACACCGGGCGTGCGGCGTTGTTCGACCTCGGCAATCTGTACCTGCGCCAGGGCATCGGGCACGGCGCGGCGGGCGCAGTCGAATCGCTCGCGACGGTCGAGGAGGCGAAGGCACGCTACCGCAGCCTGTTGCGCATCGCACCGGACGATTGGGACGGGCGCTACAACCTCGAACGTGCATTGTGGCTCGTGCCCGAGACGCGTTCGGCTTCCAGTGCGCCCGACATCAAGGAGCAGCACGACGTGAAGGTTCGCGATCCGGAAAGCAAGGACCTGCCGTGAGCCTCGGCACACGCATGCGGGGCATGTTCGCGGGGCGTCACTGGACGACGGCCGCAGCGCTCGTGCTGCTGCTTCTCGCGCTCGTCTTGCCGCCGGTGCCGCTGCCGCGCAATGTCAGCAGCTACGTCGTCACGTTCGATATCACGCAGAGCATGAACGTGGAGGACACGGTGCGCAACGGCGCGCCGGTGAGCCGGCTCGCGTTTGCTCGCGCAGCAATGCGCGACGCGCTCGGACAATTGCCGTGCGGCTCGAAGATCGGCTGGAGCGCGTTTACCGGACAGCGCAGTTTCTTGCTGCTGCCGCCCGTCGAAGTCTGCGCGAACTACGACGCGCTGCTCGCGTCGCTCGACCGGATCGACGGGCAGATGCGCTGGACCAACTACAGTCGTATTGCCGAGGGCGGTGTCTATTCGGCGGTTCGTGTGGCGCAGGCGCTAGGCAGCAGCACGGCCGTGGCGTTCGTGACCGATGGGCAGGAGGCGCCGCCGCTGCTGCCTTCCGACGCGCTCAAGCAGGACATCAACCCCGCTCGCGTGAAAGGCTGGCTGATCGGCGTTGGCGGCGATCAGCCAGCGCCGATTCCGCGCAGCGACGCGCACGGCAACCGCATCGGCTACTGGCAGGCGGACGAGGTCGTGCAGGTTCCGCAGATGCATGCGTCCGCAACGCATGCGGCGAGTCATGAGGAATTGTCCGCGTTGCAGGGGCATTATCTGGCGACGGTGGCGGCGCAGGTCGGCTTCAACTATCGCCGCATGATCGACGCCGAGTCCCTGCGCGATGCGCTGCTGGATGAGCGGCTCAGTCGGCGTGAAACGGTGCCCACCGACCTGCGCTGGTGCCCGGCAGTCCTCGCGTTACTGCTGCTGGTGTGGCGCTTCATGCCAGAGAGTGCTGTTTCGTCGGTGCGGAGGCACTGGCGTTTTCGTTTGCGTTTGCGTTCGCGCGCGGAGCCTGTTGGACAATCGGATAGTTTGGCGCGAGGCGCTTCTACAGCTCGATTACGACATGCGGGCAGAGACGGCCGCGCGGTCCAGCAAAGCGGCGAGTACGTCGAATGAGGTAGTTGACCGTCCGACCTGACCCGAAACCCCTGCAAAAAACCACTCGCGCGGCGCCAAGGCTAGTCCCCCATATTTCCCGCGACGCGCAGCAGCAGAGTCATCGGACCGAGTTCCCGGATGGTTTGCATCTGCATGTCGTTGCGAACGAACAGCGAGCCCGCAAACCCGAGCGCGTTGACTGCAATACCCTCGGCAACTTCGGCGCGGCGAGGCACGAGCATCATCCATCGCGTGGTCACGAGCAGATTGTAGGGCGCCGATTGCCGTGCTTCGCCGTTTACGTCGACGGCGTGCAGACCCGTTGCATCGAGCAGATGCAGGTACTTGTCCAATGCGCTGGCCGCCAGTTCGAGCGGCCGGCCGGCGAGCTTCGCATCGAGGCGTGCAAACGCATGTGCAAATCCAAGGCCGGGCACCGTGCAGACCGTTGCATCATTCTCGGGCGCCTTCGCAAGCAGCGCCTCGATCGGTACATCAGGCGCGCTTTCGTCGAGCGGCAGCGGCACGATCTGCAGGTGCTTGTGAGGCTGACTCGCGCCTGCGGCCGTACCGCCGTTGTAAAACCCGAGGCCCTCGAACTGCGTGATGCAAGCGAACAGTGCGCGAAAGTCCGCCAGGTTCAGCAGGTTCTCCTGCGACTCGAAGCGGCGTGTCACCACCAGCAGATGGTGGTCGAGCACGTTGAACTTGTTGAGCAGAACGAGATGCGTGTCGGAGATATCGGCGACGAAAAGATTACGGTCGCAGGGCAGGAACGGGTTGGTCGTGAAGCTGCCGGCCGCTTCTGTCTTGCGTTGCTGTGCGTCCCGTTCCTTGCGTTCCAGACTCGATACTTGCCGGATCACAAAGCGCACACCGCCGTCTTCAATCGTCGTGCGGCTGGTTTGTATGGGGTGCAGCGCGCCGCACGCGAGCGCATGCCGGGTCTGGCGCAAGATGGCGGGCCACAGGTTGTGGGGCGGCGTGCGAGAGGGCGTGTTCATCAGAATGGGCGGCTTGGGTTCGGCGCGACGTGCAGCTGTCTTTATACACTTGCCGTGGAGTGTCGTGCCGCGTGTCTCCCAACCTGCGCCGCGGTCATTGTCGCCCTCGCGGCCACACGTGTAGCGGCAGCCTAGCGCCGCAATTCAGCGATGATCTTCTCGGCAAGAAAATCGCACGGCGGGCGTTTGGAGGCCGTGCTTCTCGCGAGCACCACTTCGAGCGCCGCGATTTCCGGCAAGCCTTGCGCCTGGCCAAGGAGCGCGAAGTGCGCGGGCACCGCGCACTGGGCGAGCGGGACCACGGCGAGTCCCGCTTCGGCCATCGACACCAGCCCCATCAAACTCGGGCTTTCATACGAGGTGCGATAGCTGATTCCCGCATGTTCGAGGCTGCGGATCGCATTCTCGCGGGCCACGCTGCCCGGCAGGAACACGGCAATCGGCAAGGGCCTCTCGCGCCAGATGTCGTGCGCGCTCGGCGATGCGGCCCACACCATCGGCTCGAGCCGCAGGAATTCTCCGGACAGACCCTTCACGCGCGTCGCGCAGACCAGATCGACGGAACCGTCTTTCACCATGGGCGCGAGCGCCACGCTCGGCAGGCCGACTACCCGAATCTCCACCTTTGGATAGGTGGCGGAAAATTTCTTGAGAATGGGCGGCAGCAGCGACGACGCGTAGTCGTCCGGCACGCCGATGCTCACGCGCCCAGTCACGTCGGGCCGCACCACGGCCGCCCACGCTTCGTCGCGCAAGGCCAGCATGCGGCGCGCGTAGGCGAGCAGCACTTCGCCGTCCTGGGTGGGCAGCACGCTCCTCGGCTTGCGCACGAAGAGCGGCTTGCCGAGTGCGGCTTCGAGCGTCTTGATCTGCATGCTGACAGCCGACTGGGACCGGTGCACGAGCTCCGCCGCACGGCTGATGTTGCCGGCGTCGGCCACGGTGACGATCATGGTCATCACGTCCAGATCGAGGGCTTTGAAGGGGGCGTTCACGGTTGATATCAGAAAAACAGATGGATCCCATCAATATTACGCGATTTTCTTAAATGTTGACCTGCGGCATAGTGCTGGCAAAGGAGCCAGTGTATGAACGCCCGAACCGACTTTTCCCTGCTTGCCGCGCCCGAACTCTCGTTTGCGACCATTGCCTCCGGCATTTGCGTGCCCTACGTCGAGTGTGGAGAAGGGGAGCCGCTCGTATTCGTGCACGGCTCGCTGTGCGACTACCGCTACTGGAGCGCGCAGACGGCGGCACTTTCGGCGCATTTTCGCTGCATTTCGGTGAGCCTGAGCCATTATTGGCCGGCTGGCGAGGCTTGTATTCAGGGCGAATTCGGCTGGCAGTCGCATGTGGCGGAACTGGCCGAGTTCATCGAGGCGCTTGCTATCGCGCCGGTCCATCTGGTCGGCCATTCGCGTGGCGGGTGCGTGGCATTCCACGTCGCGCGCGAATACCCGCGCCTCGTGAAGACGCTCACGCTCGCGGACCCCGGCGGTCCGTTGCAGATCGACGGCATGGCCGAGGCGTCGCTGCCCGCTGCGACCAACGCGCTGCGTGCGCGCGTGGCTGAACTGATCGAAGGCGGCGAAATCGACGCGGGGCTCGAACTGTTCGTCGACTCCGTGAGTGCGCCTGGCTCGTGGCGCAAGAGTTCGGTTGCTTTTCGCACGATGGCCGCCGATAACGCGGCCACCCTGCCCAAGCAGTTTCGCGATCCGCTGCCCGCGTATTCACGCGAGGCGGCGCGCGCTGTGCAATGCAGAACGCTGCTGATCGAAGGGCAACGCAGCCCGCGGATGTTCCGCAATAACGTCGAGAAGCTCGCGCAGTGGATCGACTACGCCGAGCGGCAGACCATTGCGGGCGCGTCGCACGGCATGAACGTGTCCAACGCGGGTGCGTTTAACCGGCTGGTACATTCGTTTGCGAGCTTCTGAGCGGCGGCTTGGCAACGCTGAGCCGCCTGCCGCATCTTGACGCCTGCTGCGCATGTTGGGCCTGCCGGGCTCGTTGGCCTTGGTGGGCCCTGACGCGGCCCGATTGCTCAGAGACTTCTCGCGCCGGCCGCCGGTGCGCGTGGCCTCGTCGTGAGGAGTCGGCCGCGAATCCAGTCTCTCAACGGAGCGACCAGCCGCTCCTGGAAATATACGGCCGCAATCACCGTTCCGATCAGATAGAGCGGATACGTCGCCATACTGGGTGCGACTTCTTTCGACGCCGCGACGCACTCGGAGAAGTGCGCCGCGCACCACAGCGGCGACTTGCCAATGGAAAGCAGCTTCAGCACCTTGATCAGAACGAGAAATATCGGGACATGAATCGCGAAGATCGAAAGCGCGGAGTTGCCAAGGCGAGTGGCCAGGGCGGCGAATCGCGACGGAACCGCGAGTCCTGCAAAGACGATGACGAGCAGCACCTCGGCGGGCATCAATGCGCCGTTGTGAACGACGTAGCGTGTGCTGAGCGAGCCATGTGACTCGAGCCATGCCGCCACCGCGAAAGAGCCTGCAAACACCAGCAACGCGGCACCAATCTTCGCCCGGCTCTCGTATAGCGCATCGAACTGTCCCTCGCGAAAGAGTCCGTATACGGCGATGCCGACGAGAAACTCAGGCAGGCGCAGCACCGGGTTGCGCATGACGATGCCCACAGCAACGGGACCGTACCAGTGCATCAGCGTCGCGACCACAGGCGGGATCAGATAGAGCACCCACAGCACGAATAGAAGCCGGACCTTGTTGCGTGCCTGGAGAACGCGCGGCGCGACGAACGGAAAGGCCAGATAGAAAAAGAACAGCGTTGCGAGCGACCATGACGGCGGATTCACCGACCCATACAGCGGATTCCACACTTGTAGCAGGAACAGGTTCAGAACGAAGTTGACGATCGTTTCGGTCGAACCTAGCGTGACGAAATGCTCGCCATCGTCGAGCGTCATGAGCGCGAACTGGTGGAATCCTCGCGTGCCTGCGACGGAGACGAGCAGCACCAGTACCAGAGCGATCAGATGCACCGGGTAAAGGTTGGACAGGCGCTTCACGAAGAACTCGCGCGTGCCGCCGCGCAGTTCCGTCGTGCGACCGAAGTAGACGTGGGCGAGAATGAAGCCAGACAGAATGAAAAATGAACTGGTGGCAAATCCACCGAGATTGGCCAATTCGACGAGCGGCAAGGTCACGTACTGGGGGTACTGATGTATCGAGTGAAAGACCATCAGATAAACGGCCAGTGCAAAGCGAAGCACGTCGAGACCCACGAACTTGTTCATCATCATGTCCACGCAAGATGGGGTTACGCAGAAGGAATTGCGTTTCGCCGCAATGCGGTAGCAAGCGGCGAATCATTTCGGATCGCTAAAGGCGACGCCGCGCAAGAGGGTTGGCAATATAACGAACGGCGAAATCGGAAAGTGCGGAAAAAGGCAAGAGGCAGAGACTCGATAAAGCGAGCGTGCCAATCTTCTTCTTGTAGCTCCAGAACGGGTTGCCGACTATCGAGCGAAAATAGCTGTGCGACTGGCGGCTCACCCACTTCCAACGCTTCGTGAACGGCGCCTGATAGACGGCAGAACAAAAGTGCGACTTCTCGAGCGAAAAATCATAGAACGACAGCGGTAGTTCAATGCCGAGGCGCGCGCGTGCCATCTGCCGGAGAATCGCCCAACGTTTGGTCAATGCCTTTGGCGCCTTGTCGCTGCTTTCCGAGTTTGCGAAATCAATTCCCGCGTGTTCGGTGCGATGCACGCGGTATGCGCCGAGCGACTCGCAAATGGTCGCGACGGCTCCGAGCAGCGCAACGCCGTATATCGCATAGAAGTCTGCCCCGTAACGATTGATGTTGGCTTCCGGCACAGGAAAAATCTTTCGCAATGCGCTGGTCCGATATGCATTGCCCGAGGCCGGCGGAGACGGATACAACCACCCCTGGCGCAGCAGGCTGCCGCAGTCTTTTGGAGCCGCCGAATGCGGCACGTAACTGCCGGAAGCTTTGCCCGCCCGGTCGATAACGTCGAGCCGGAATTGCACCTTGACGAAATTGCCGGTCTCGAACTTGTGCATGACTTTGGAAACCGCATGCGCATACAACAGATCGTCGGAATCGAGCAGCATGACGAATTCCGTGTCGATCATATTTACCGCGTCGTTATAAGCGGAGACCTGACCGCCGTTCTGCTTGTAGAGCGATTTGATGCGGCTGCCGTAGCTTTCAATAATGTCTCGCGAGCCGTCTGTCGATCCGTCGTCAATCACCAGTACCTGCGTTGCGGGATAGTCCTGGGCAAGTGCCGAGTCGATTGCCTGGGCGAGAAAGCGGCCGTAGTTGTAATTGCAGATGACGATCGTCACGTTTTGCATATCTCTTCACCTGTCGTAAACCGAAACCGCAAGGTAGCGGCAATAATCGTCCGCGTCGGCGCATCCGGTTGCACGGATATCTGCCGAACTGGCACAAATCAATTTACCTTTCCGTTCGTTGCGCCGCCAACAAACGTAATGCGATATGTGCGGTCGATAACACAGCTTTCTGCGGCTCAGCGCGTGCTTCGGTAAAGCCGGGACAACGCGCCAGTGCGGCGCGCCGGCTCGCGACAAACTTGCCGAAAAATCGGCAAGCGCTACGCCGTACTGCTGGCAGGAGTCGGTAAAGGCGGTCGCGCGGACAGGAATGCATCGGGCACGAGTTTCCCCCACTCGTAGTCAACCCGGTCCGGTGTGAAGGGCAGCACGCCCGCGCCAGGCGTGAAAGTCAGCTCGCCGAAAAAGAGCTCATTGTCCGGCGCGTACAGGTCCACGCGAACATAGTCGAAGTCCTCAGAGAGCTTTCTTGCCGCAGCCAGAATAGCGTCCAGATTCTCGGGGCGCGGCGCGGGTGTTGGGCTCGGTTTGTAGGCGCCAATGGCCATGTCGAGATGATTCCAGGCGGCGTCGTAAATATCGCCGCGCGTATTCGCGCCGAAGCGGTCTGAAATCACCAGAATGTAAATGAGCGGCCGCCCGCTTCGTCCGCCGAAGCAGTGCAGTTTGTAGTCGGCGGGAATCTGGTCGCTACTGTCCAGCAACAGTTGTTCGAGGAAGATGCGCGGCTTGATTTGCCGGTAGTGTTTTTCCCGCGCAATCTTGTAGAAGTCGAGCGTGAGCCAGTAATCAGCGAGTTCTCGTAGTTGTTCGAATGAGCGCGCCGATTTGTCTCTCACCACCTCCACATAGCTGCTGCCGTGGTTCGCTTTCATGACGAAAGAGTTGGGCAACGCGTCGAATACTTCTCTCGTAAAGACGTCCGGGGCCGCCAGCAGCGGTATTACATGTCTTTCTCCCAGCTTTCTCGCGACATACTCACGCACCGTGAGCTTGTCGGTCAGCTCCGCGAACCACGGGTCGGGCCGCAGGCTTTTCTGCAAGATCTTCTCGTTGAAAGTGGTGGGGTTGAACAGGTTGGGATAGCGGCCTATTTCCTTGTGATGCAACAAGGCCAGGAACAGGGGCGCAGGCAGCAGCGACTTGGCTGCTTCCCTTACTTTACGCAGAGTCGACTGCCGGCGAGCCGGCGCGGTACGCTCTGCGATTCGCACTTCCTGCTGCGGCACGGACGTGCCGGCTTCACCCGTAAACTGCACTGAGTTGGTCGTCGTCATTTTTCGAGTCCTGTCGGTTATTCGCACTACATCCAGAGCCCGGGGAGGCTTGCCGATGTATCACAATGCGAGGTTAACGCAGCGCACCTGGCGTAATTGACGACGTCGCTAAACGAAGGTGTTTTGGCCCAATCCCATGAAACTGGCCGTTTCTGAGGGAGGGTTATCGACGGGCTATGCGTCCCGTATTCGAATGATTTGAAAGCGGCGGTGCGCTTGCAAAACGTTTGGGAGTCGAAAGGAAGTGGCCGAAGCAGACAGCGTAAAGCGGCTAATCAGCGAATGATTTTTACTTCGCGAATGTGCGCGTGTTATTGGCGTTTATCGAACTTCGCCGGAGTCGTCAATGGAAAGGCGGTCGATTACTTCGAGCAGATCTGCGGGCCGCAGTGGTTTGACGAAATGATGATCGAAGCCGGCCGCGCGGCTGCGTTCGCGGTCCGCATTCTGGCCGTAACCGGTCAACGCAACCAGCACGCATTGCCAGTCGACCGCGCGTGCCCGCAATTGCCGGGCGAGTTCATATCCGTCCATAACAGGCAGGCCGATATCGAGCACGGAGATAGCGGGGCGGAACCTGGCCGCCTCCTCGAGCGCCGTGGTGGGATCGTAGGCGGTCTTCACCGAGTGGCCGTAGCTTCTGAGCAGTTCGGCCAGTGCGTCCGCGGCGTCGACGTTATCGTCGACGAGCAGAATGCGCCGTTCAAGTGTGCCTGAGTCTTTCTGCGGGTGCGGCAAGACGAGTGATGCGGGCGGCGCAATGCGTATTTCGTCTTTTCCGCTAGCGGCCAGGACCGGCGACGGTGCGCGCGGCAATACGACCGTGAACTGGCTGCCGCGGCCTGGGCCGTCGCTCGCTGCTTCGACGTGGCCGCCGTGCAGTTTCACGAAGTTCTTGACGAGCGCGAGGCCGATGCCGAGGCCGCCTTCGGCACGATCGATTGTCTGCTTGCCTTGATAAAAGGTATCGAAAACGCGCGGCAATACGTCGGGCGCAATGCCGATGCCGTTATCCCGCACGCCGATGCGGATGGTGTTCGCGTCGCTGCCCGTGGCGCTGACGGTGATTTCTCCGCCCGCTTCGGTGTATTTGCCCGCGTTGATGAGCAGATTGGAGATCACCTGCGCGAGCCGCGTCGGATCGGCCATACATTGCAGTGTCGGATCCACGTCGAGTTTCAATCGATGAGCGCGTTGCTGCATGAGTACGCTCGTCATTTCCACCGCCTTTTCCACCACTTCGCGCACGTCGATCAGTTGCCTGTTCAGCTCGACATTGCCGCGGATAATGCGCGCAACGTCGAGCAGATCGTCCACGAGGCGCAACAGATGGTCGACGTGGCGTTGAATGACCGCGCGCTCGCGCGAACTCGAGTCCGAGCCGTGCCGACCCATCAGTTCCAGCGCGCTGACAATCGGCGCGAGCGGATTGCGCAACTCATGTCCGAGCATCGCAAGAAACTCGTCTTTTGCGCCGTTCGCCTGGCGCAATTCTGAAAGCAGGGCTTCCCGGTCTGCGCGGGATCGTTCAAGCGTCTCGCGGGCACGTACGTATCCCGTCACTTCAACTGCACTGAGAATGACGCCCTCGACTTTGCCCGACGACGCGCGCAACGGCTCGAAATGCAGCGTATAGGCGCGCGTTGAAAGCGGATCGCGCGTATCGTTGGTCCGATATTCTTCGTGCACGATGGGCACGCCGTGCGCCGATACCTGCGCGAGCGCCGCGGCAATAGGCCCGCCACGTTCGTGAGGAAACGCGTCGAGATACGCGCGGCCGATCAGGTCGTCGCGATTCACCATGTCCATGTAGCGCGGATTCGCAAGCTGGAATGTGTGCGTGTCGCCGAGAAGCAGTGCAGAGGCCACCGGGGAATTCATCAGAACCGCGTCGCGTTGATGTTCGGCGGTTCTTCGGCGCTTCATTTCATCTTCCAGCGATCTCGCGCGCTGCTCGGCCAATGCGAGCCGCAGATGCAGTTCCTTGTTGCCGGCGTCGCGCAACGGGCTGCCAGGCAGCACGTGATGATGCGCGTGGCAGATATGGCGAAAGAGCTGCGTGTGCTCCGCGCCTGGAAACAGACTGCCAGGATAGCCGCAAAAAAGCGAGAAGCGATGATGCTCGCCAAGACGGTTCCAGAATTCCTCGAGCTGCAGGGCGGCTTCTCCAAGTCCCTGCTCGCAGAGAATGGCCACCATCTCGCCAAATGCGTGCAGCGGCTGCCCGCGCTGCGCCGCATTCGCGACGAGCGCGCCAACCGTCGAGACAAACAAGGTTTCGTCCGGCCAGCCGTTCACCATGAAGCGCTCAAGCGTGGCGTGCGCGTCGAGCAGGATCAGCCGGTCGTATGTATCGCACTCCATGGACGCGGTCTGTCCGGCATGCAGCCACGAGCCGAGCGACGCGATATGGTCCGCAGTGGCGATCGCGATTGCGGTGCCGCCCGTGTTCAATGCGCGCAGCAGAAAGGCGCCCACATCTTCTGTCAAACCCGCGTCGGATTCGTAGAACTGGACAAAATGGCCTGAGTCGTGCGCGTCCTCATGAGACGGCTGGGTGCTAGTGAGCATCTTTGACTGCCATGGCAAGGCAAGCCTTCTTTCGAAGAACTTACCCCGCCGGTTGTAATGCCGGAATATGTGTTGCACGGAGCAACGGTGCGGCCTTGGCCGCACAGTCGAGACTTGCAGCGCAAACGGGGTGGGCGGACACGCCGCCTCTGCCAAGCCAACCCGCATGGGCAGCAAAGCGCGTGCCTGGTCGCTTTTACAGGCTTCGCGGGTTGTTGTCAAAGCGCCGATCCAGACGGGCGAGGAGCGTACGCGAGACGCGGGTTGCGCGGTCCTGAATCACCCGCTCGAAGAAGCGGGAGAATCCATACGACATTGCCAGTACGGCGAGCAACGTCGCAATGAAGAGCACGAGCGAGCTCTCGCGATCGCTTTGCCCGAACGTGGCCTGAAAGAAGTGCAACGTGGCATAAACGCAGATGAAGTGCCACAGATAGATTCCGTAGCTTTCGCGGCCGAGTGCGCTGGTGCAGCGGCGCACGAGCGTGCCGGCGAACTGGCTGCTGCGCGTTGCACGAGGTTCTCCAGCACCTTCGCCGTTGGCTTGGTCAGTGCGTTGACCCCTGCGCGAACACACGAACAGCAGGAACGCGACCGCGCTGCACGCGGCGAAAAACGGCGCGAGTTCGTGCGCCCTGGCAAGCCACACCCCGAGCGCGGCCGTCGCGAGCGAGAAGCCCGCAGCGAGCGCGAACATCGCGCAAGAGGCACGGCGTGTAACGCTTGCCGCTCCGGTGAGATACGAACGGAACGCGTACCACGCCCACATGCCAACAATAAAGCATGGCCCTTGCACCGGCGGCCAGAAATAACTGAACGAGTTGTTGCTCACATGGCAAACGAGGCCGCCGCGACATGCATTGGTGGACAACGCAACCATCGACAACGCAAGCAGCAGCGTCGCGATCAACAGGCGCAGACGGTTCATTGCCACAAAAAACAGTAGCGGTGCGATCAGATAGAACAGCATCTCCACGCCGATCGACCATCCTCCCGGCACGACATTATTGATTGCAGTGGGCGAGAGCGCATGCAGAAACAGTACGTTGAGCATAATGTCCGTCGCGCCGTGTGCGCCGAGCACCCATGCGCGCTCGTAGCCCGATTGTGCCGCGCCATAACTGATCAGGCCATAAACGACGATTGCCGCGTAGTACATCGGCGCGATGCGAAAGAAGCGCTTGATATAGAAGCGCAGCGTGACGTGTGGCGCGCCGGTGCAACGCCCGAATTCCGCTTCGAGTGTCATGAAGATGGTGATCGCGCTGATCACGAAAAACAACTGCACGCCGTACTGCCCCATACGCGCGACTATCGCAACGCCATGCGGCAGATGAGGGAACTGAAACGACAGGTGCACTGCAACGACACCGACGATCGCAAGCGCTCGACCGAGATCGAGCGCGGCAACACGCCCTTCTTTCATTGGACACATCCTCCTCGATATTCGAGGCCGCCCGACTGGCGGCCCGACGACCGTGGACCTGATGCGTTTTGCGGAAGTTCCTACCTTTTATGCGGGAAAAGGGCAATTTGCGCCGAGCGCCGCAATCGTCTGATGATAACGGTGCGCGCCGCGTTTGAGTAGCTGTCCGGAGAAGGAGTTAGCTAATGCGTCGGGCAACCGTAATCTGCGTCGCGGGACGATGAAGAAGCAAAAGGGCGGCGCGTGCAAGGCCAGACGTGCGCCAGATGCGACGTGCATCGTTCCACCACAACCCTACGCGGCGGGATCGAGCGGCCACTCAGCAGGGTCGCTTTTCAGCGCAGCGCACTCCATAGACGAGGAACGACATGCAACAGCCATTCACTCATGACGATCTGTATGCTCTTTTGCAGCAGGCCGCGACCGATGCATCCGCAGTGCAGGCCAACGGTGCGCAGGCAGTGGTGGACCGAATGCGCCAATTCATGACCACGCAGCTGACTGAGAAGCTCTCCGCGTACGACGTGTTCGTTCACATTTCCGTCTCGCCGTATAGCTTCGACGTGGGCAGCTGGATGAACAAGGTGAAAACGGACGCGAGCGGGCAAATCGCTGCGTGCACGGTTACGTGGGCGGGCGCCCCCGGGGTGCTGCCGGCGGGCGCGTCGAATCTGGGCATCGGTTGCGTCGTCACTTACTTTGCGAAGGCAACGGCGCAGCCGCAACCGGAGCCTCAGCCGGCGGGCGGCGGCGAGCGCGACGGTGTGTTCAATCTGCCGGCGAATATCGCGTTTGGTGTGACTGCGCTCGTGAATTCCGCGGCCGAGCAGACCATTGCCGTCTACGTCGACGACAACCCGACGCCCGCAGCGACTTTCCAGGGCAACGGCACGCAGGACAAGAACCTGCAGACGCAGGTGCTGAATTCGGGCAAGGGCAAGGTGAAAGTCGTTGTGTCGGCAAACGGCAAACCTTCGAAACTGGGCTCGCGCCAGGTCGACATCTTCAAGAAGACGTATTTTGGTCTGGTCGGCTCGGAAGACGGCACGGACAACGACTACAACGATAGCCTTGTCGTGCTGAACTGGCCGCTTGGCTGATCGTTCGCCAGGCGGGCAATCGCCCGGCCGAGCACGTGCACGGCCGGGCTTTTTCAGTGGCTGCACAATTGCCAGGCTTACGCTTTGTTATTTTTAAGAACGATTAAGGACTTGCACAAGGACTCGACACAAGGGCGCCGATAGACTGCGTTGCAGTTTTCCTCGCATCGGAAGCGAGCGCGGCATGTGTTCCGACGCTCCGCAACGCCGGTGTTCAGCAACCCTTTACCGAACCCTTAGGACGTACAAAGCCATGGCTAATCCGAAACTGCAAGTCCTGACGCCTGCCAACTCGCAGATCATCTTCATCGACCACCAGCCGCAAATGGCGTTCGGCGTTCAGTCGATCGACCGCCAGGTGCTGAAGAACAACGTGGTTGCCCTTGCGAAGGCGGCACGCGTGTTCAACATTCCGACCACCATCACGACGGTCGAATCGGAAAGCTTCTCGGGCTATACGTACCCCGAATTGCTTGACGTGTTTCCGGGCCACAAGGTGCTCGAGCGCACGTCGATGAATTCGTGGGACGATCAGAAAGTGCGTGATTCGCTCGCCGCGAACGGCCGCAAGAAAGTCGTGGTGGCGGGCCTGTGGACCGAAGTCTGCAACAACACGTTCTCGCTGTGCGCGATGGACGAAGGCGACTACGAAATCTACATGGTTGCGGACGCATCGGGCGGCACGTCGAAGGAAGCGCACGAATATTCGATGCAGCGCATGATTCAGGCCGGCGTGGTGCCGGTGACCTGGCAACAGGTGATGCTCGAATGGCAACGCGACTGGGCACACAAGGAGACGTACGACGCCGTCATGAGCATCGCCAAGGAGCATTCGGGCGCATACGGTATGGGCGTTGACTACGCGTACACGATGGTCCACAAGGCAGCGCAGCGCGCTGTCGGCACGCACGAGGTGCTCGCGCCGGTGCCGGCACGCAAGTAATTGCGCAGGCGGTTGGCGGGGCAGTGCCTCGCCAATTGCGAATGCCTGACGGCAATTACCAATTGCATATCGGCAATCGCGGCGCGCGGCACGGAGCTTTCGCGTGCCACGCGCCGTCGCGCTTTAGCTCCAGACGTGCGCAGCGTAAATCGCGTGCAGGTCGCGCCGTACGGGATCGTGCAGCGCCTCCACCAGTTCCGCGCGGTGCGTGAGCACCGCACGCTGATTGATCGAGCCTTTGTCGGTGATCTCGCCGAGATCCAGCGAAGGTGCGACCTCGAGCAAACGCAAGCGCGCAATCAGCGTCGCGCCTCCCGTCGATTCGCGATTGAGCCGCTCGAGCAGTTCGGCAAAAAACGCGCGCACGGCAGGCGCATTCACGACTTCGGACACGCTCGCGGATGCGGGCAGTTGCGCAAGCCGCCGGCAGTCGTCCAGCCGTGGAAACACCAGCACGCCGACATCGTCGCGATTGAGCCCGGTGACCACTACGTCCTGCACATACGGCGCGCCAGCGGAGATGATTCGGGCACGCATCGGCCCCACGCTCACGAAGGTGCCTGAGCTCAGCTTGAAGTCTTCGGCAATGCGGCCGTCGAACATCAGACCCAGTTCGGGCTGCTGCGGGTCCACGAATTTCAGCGCGTCGCCGCTACAGTAATAGCCTTCTTCGTCGAACGATTGTGCGGACGTTGCATGGTCCATGCGCCAGTAGCCGCGCATGACATGGGGGCCGCGATAGCGCGCCTCGAGCTTGCCTTGCACAGGCACGAGCTTCACTTCGCAACCCGGCGCCGGCACGCCCACGTAGCCCGCGCACAGGGCCGGCAGCGTCGTGAACAGACACGACGGGGCAGTCTCCGTCATGCCGAGGCCCGCCATGATGCGGATGCGCTCGCCACAATGGCGTTCGGTAACCTGCTGCAAGCGGTCCCACGCTGCCTGCGAGAGCCCTGCGCCAGCGAAGAAAAACACCTTTACGCGCGAGAAAAACGTCTCGCGCAATTGCGCGTCGGTTTCCAGTGCGCTCGTCAATTCTTCCCAGCCTTTCGGCACGTTGAAGTAAATGGTGGGTGCGATCTCGCGCAGATTGCGCAGCGTCTCCTCGAATTTGCCGGCCACGGGCTTGCCGTCGTCGATATAAAGCGTGCCGCCGTTGTAAAGCGCAATACCCGCGTTATGGCTGCCGCCGAACGTGTGATTCCACGGCAACCAGTCGACCAGAACGGGCGGCTCGTCGGCGAACTGCGGAAAAGTTTCGAGCAGCATCTGCTGGTTGCTGCACAGCATGCGATGTGTGGTGGGCACAGCCTTCGGCAAAGTCGTGGAGCCGGAGGTGAAGAGAAACTTGGCGATGCTGTCCGCGGCGATAGCCTCGTGCGCAGCATCCACTGTTACAGGCGTGGTGTCGAGCAGCGCCGCGAGATCCGTCACCGCGCGCCCGCATGAGCCGGTGGCTGCCACGACCTCGACGTCGGCGGCAACGCTCGTGTCGATGGCGCTCGCGAACGCGGCTGCATCCGTCGCGAACACGAGGCCGGGCGTGAGCAGTTCGAGTGCGTGGCGCAGTTTGCCGTAGTCGCTGGACACGAGCGAATACGCCGGCGAAATGGGTGCATACGGCACACCAGCCCACATGGCGCCGAGCGCGATCATCATGTGTTCGAGATCGTTGCCGGAGAGAATCGCAACCGGCCGCTCAGCCGACAGCTTGCGATCGAGCAGCGCCTGGCCGATGGCCCGCGCGTGCTGCAGCATCTGCGCGTAGCTGATGCCGCGCCATGCGCCGTCGGCGCCGCGGCGCGCGACCAGCCAACGCTCGGGGTGCGCATGCGCGCCGCTCGCGAGCCGGTCGGTCAGGCGCTGTGGGTACGCGCCGGGTTCCGCCGCGGACTTCATGTACCACACGTCGCCATGGCGACGCACGCGTGCAGGCGCCGCTCCTATCCGCACTTCGCGATAACGCACGGATGCCTCCTTGTCGACACGGGTTTGCGTCGGCTGCGAATTCACTGATTGTCTCCTTGCTGCCACTCTCCGTCTGTCGCGAAGAATGCTGATTCGAATAATGCCGATGCACGGCGTGTATTTCAGACCGGATAGTGGCGCGGGCCTGTCTGAATCGTAATCCAGCGCAGGTCGGTAAACTCGGCAATCGACGCTTTGCTGCCGAAACGACCGTAGCCGCTGCCCTTCACGCCGCCGAACGGCATCTGCGCTTCGTCGTGCACGGTCGGCCCGTTGATGTGGCAAATGCCTGACTCCACGCGTTTCGCCACGCTCATCGCTCGCGCAATATCGCGGCTGAATACGGCCGCCGACAAACCGAACTCGCTGTCGTTGGCCACCTGCACCGCTTCGTCGTCGCTATCCACGCGCAGCACGGTCACGACGGGTGCGAACGACTCTTCGGCATAGAGCTTCATGGCCGGACTGACCTGATCGACGATGGTGGGCTGCATGATCGCGCCATCGGGCACGCTGCCGCCGAGTATCGTCGCGCCATGCTGCCGCGCGTCGTCCACCAGCGCGGCGGCGCGCCGCGCAGCATCCACGCTGACCATCGCGCCGAGCACGGCACGCCCGGAGGTAGGTGCGTCGGCAACCAGTTGGCGGGCCTTGTCGGCCAGCTTGCCGACGAGCGCATCGGCCACGCTGCGATGCACGATCACGCGCTCGGTCGACATGCAGATTTGCCCTTGATTGAAGAACGCGCCGAACGCAATCGCGTCTACTGCCGCATCGAGGTCGGCGTCGTCGAGCACGAGCACCGGGGCCTTGCCGCCGAGTTCAAGCAACGCGGGCTTCAGGTGCTTTGCCGCGTGCATCGCAATGATGCGGCCCACGTGGGTCGAGCCCGTGAAGTTCACGCGCCGCACGGCGGGATGCGCAATCAGACGCTCGACAATGGCGGGGGCATCGTCAGGGGCATTCGTCACGACGTTGACGACGCCGTCGCCGAGTCCCGCTTCATGCAGCACGCTGCCGATCATTCTGTGCACGCCCGGACAGGCTTCCGACGCCTTCAGCACGACGGTGTTGCCGCACGCGAGCGGCATGGCGAGCGCGCGCGTGCCGAGAATCACCGGCGCATTCCACGGCGCGATACCTAGCACCACGCCGCACGGCTGCCGCACCGCGAGCGCGAGATTGTCGGGCGTATCCGTGGGGATCACGCTGCCGTCTATTTGCGTGGTCATGGCTGCTGCTTCGCGCAGCATATTGGCCGCGAGATGAACGTTAAAGCCGTACCAGTTGGCCATGGCACCCGTTTCCGCCATGCCGCATTCGATGAACGCGCCGGCTCGCGCGTCCATGATGTCGGCGGCTTTCAGCAGGCGCGCGCGGCGCTCGCTTGGCCGCAATGCGGACCACGCGGGGAAAGCCGCAGCGGCGGCCTGAACTGCGGCGTCCGCGTCGGCAAGCGTGGCGGCCGGCGCGCGGGAAGCCACCGCGCCGGTGACGGGGTTGATGCGCTCGAAGGTCGCGCCGTTCGAAGCCGGGCAGTCCTTGCCTGCGATCAACATGCTTACTTCGTTCACGATGGCTGTCTCCTTTGCTCGTTCGTCATGCTGCGCGCTGCAATCGCAAAGCACGCAGGCATCTTCATTCGTGCGTCATTCGCTGCGCTTGTACGCCTGCAGCCCCGGCTTGATCGATTTCTGATCGAGAAACTGCCGCAGTCCTTCTTCGCGGCCTTTTTCCGGATCGCGCAGTTGCGCCTGATCGAGCTTCGCGTACAGATAATCTTCGTTCTGCTCCCACGTCAGCTCGCGCGAGCGTTTGAAGCCATGCTTTGCGGCGCGCAGAACCACAGGGTTCTTTTCGAGCAGCTTCGCGGCCAATGCGACGGTCTCCGCGCGCAGTTGCTCGCGCGGCACGCTCTTGTTGACGAGCCCCATAGCCGCGGCCTGCGCGCCGTCGAAAGTGTCGCCGGTCATGATGTAGTAGAGCGCCTGCCGATGCCCGACGGTGTCCGCCATCGCCTTGCTTACCAGATTGCCCGGCGGAATGCCCCAGTTGATCTCGGACAGGCCGAACACGGCTTCGTCTGCTGCAATTGCCAGGTCGCAGGCAACGAGCGGCGAGAAACCCCCGCCGAAACACCAGCCGTTGACCATCGCGATGGTCGGCTTCGAGTACATGCGCAGCAGCTTCCATTGCCACTGGCAGGCGTCGCGGCGAATCTTTTCCTGCAGGATTTCCGGGCCCGCATCGACTTCACGGAAGTACTCCTTCAGGTCCATGCCCGCCGTCCACGCGTCGCCTGCGCCGGTCAGCACGAGCACTTTTGCATCGGCGTCCAGCTCCAGCGTTTCCAGTACCTGCACCATTTCGCTGTTCAGCGTGGGGCTCATGGCATTGCGCTTCTCGGGACGATTGAACGTCACCCATGCGATGCCTTCCTGAACTTTCACGTCGACCGTTTTCCAGCGACCCTCGTAACTTGCCATGTTTGTAGCTCCAGCGCATTTCGCGCGTATCAATGCCGGTGGTGATGTGCGAGCACCTGATTGCGTCCGTTTCGCTTCTGCGTTGCTTCTGCAGGCGTTTGTCTCGTGCCCGAAGCGCCGGGTCGTATCAGGTAACCTGATACATAGTCTAGTATCAAGCGGCCTGCGACACAATCGCTATGTGATCGGGGAAAACCCTTGCGCCCGAGCACCGCGCCGCTTACCTGGGGTATCCACCGAATGCGCTGCGCTTGTTTTGTCAGGGTGCCTGATATTTAATATGGCCGATCGCAGCGAGCTTTGCGCGTTCTCATGAACGCGCATTCATTTGCCTGTAATCTCAGGAAGCCTGATACAAAAAGACCCGGCAGCGGCAGCCGTCGACACAACAAGCAATCCACTTTGCATGGGGCCCGAATCACGCACGCACGCGCGTCGCTTCGGGCCGAAAGGAGACAGACATGAAATCCACCAGAGCAGCCTCGCCAAGAGACGGCATGACGCAATCCGCCGCGCGCACCGGCACTGTCATGACTTTGAGCCTTTGTTTCGCGGTTGCCCTTCTCGAGGGGCTCGATCTTCAGTCGGTGGGCGTTGCGGCGCCCCGCATGGCGCGTGAATTCGGCCTGAGCGTCGCGCAAATGGGACTCGCGTTCAGTGCCGGCACCTTTGGACTATTGCCGGGCGCGATGCTGGGCGGACGGCTCGCGGATCGGATTGGCCGCAAACGCATTCTGATTCTATGCGCGTGCCTGTTCGGCGTGCTTTCCATTGCGACCGCACTGGTCAGCAGCTTCGGCATGCTGGTGTTCGTGCGCGTATTGACCGGCATCGGCCTGGGCGGCGCGTTGCCGAACCTGATTGCGTTGTCGTCCGAAGCCGTGCCGCAAAAGTCGCGCAACACGGCCGTCAGCGTGATGTACTGCGGCATTCCGTTCGGTGGCGTGATTGCTTCTATGGTCGGCATAGCCAGTGCCGGCGATACCGAGTGGCGTCATATCTTTTACGTCGGCGGAGCCGGGCCGCTGCTTCTGGTGCCGCTGCTGCTCGCATTCCTGCCGGAATCCACGGCGTTCGAGCGGGCGTCGCACGGCATGAACGCGAAGCCCGCGCCGGTCGGCGAGGTGCTGTTCGGCGCAAACCGCGGGCTTTCGACGCTGCAAATATGGGTCAGCTACTTCTGCACGCTGATCGTCCTTTACTTCCTGCTCAACTGGTTGCCCTCGCTGATGGCGGCGCGTGGACTCGCGCGAGCGGAAGTGGGCTACGTGCAGATCTTTTTCAACATCGGCGGCGGGCTCGGCGCGCTTTTCATCGGCATGTTGATGGATCGCCTGCGCGGCGGCGTGGTTGTGTCGGGCATGTACATCGGGATTATTGCGTCGCTCGCGGCGTTGTCGATTGCACCCGGCTTCGCGGCGCTGATGGTGTCCGCATTCTGCGCCGGAATGTTCGTGATCGGCGGGCAGTCGGTGCTGTATGCGCTTTCCGCCGCGTTCTATCCGACGGCGATGCGCGGCACTGGCGTGGGCGCCGCGGTGGCGGTGGGCCGCGTCGGTTCGGTGGTGGGGCCGCTCGCCGCGGGCCAACTGCTCGCGATGGGGCGCAGTTCGTCGACGGTGATCGGCGCAAGCATTCCCGTCACGCTGATCGCCGCCGCGGCGGCGCTGCTGCTGATTCGCCGCCCGCGTGCGGCAGATTGATGAGCCATCCTGAGTAAAAACACAACAACGTTTGGAGACGATCGCGATGCAAACAGTCAAGACCCGGCTTCTGGTATCTGGCGCCCTTTGTGCGCTCAGCACGAGTGCGCTCGCGCAGTCGAGCGTCACGCTTTACGGCATTATCGACACGGGTATCGAGTACGTGTCGCATGCGAATGCGGCAGGCGGCCACGTGTTCCGGATGCCCGCCGTGACGGGCGAATTGCCCTCGCGCTGGGGCCTGCGCGGTGTCGAAGATCTCGGCGGCGGCTATAGCGCCGTTTTCACCCTGGAAAGCGGCTTTAACGTTCGTGACGGCAGTTCGGGGCAGGGTGGACGCCTCTTTGGGCGCCAGGCTTTCGTCGGCGTGAAGGGGCCGTACGGCACGCTGGCATTCGGCCGCCAGTACACGATGACCTATCTGTCGCTGCAAGGCGCGGACATCATCGGCCCGGACATCTATGGCATGGGTTCGCTCGACGCTTATGTGCCGAACGCGCGCGCCGACAACTCGATCACCTACATGGGTTCGTACAAGGGCTTCACGCTCGGAGCGGGCTATTCGTTCGGCCGCGATTCGGCGGGCACCGGCAATTCGCCCGGGCAGGGCACCTGCGCGGGTTCGGTGGCCGGGCATCCCACGGAATGCCGCGACTGGTCGGTCATGCTCAAGTACGACGCCCCGAACTTCGGCATCGCGGCATCGTATGAGGAACAACGCGGCGGCGCGAGCGGGCAGGCAAACTTCTTCGACGGCGTCGCGCCCACGCCGCTTGGCAACGGCGCGGACAAGGACGCGCGCACGCATGTCAGCGCGTATGCGCAATACGCGGGCGTGAAGCTTGGCGCGGGCTGGCTGGGCCGCCGCGTGGTGACGGATTCCCCGGCGGTGCCGAACGTGCGCTCGGATCTTTTCTTCGTCGGCGCATCGTACTTCGTCACGCCCGCGTTTCTGGTCGACGGAGAAGTGTTCCGCATCATCAACAGTGCACACGACTCGCGCGCGACGATGGGCACCTTGCGCACCACGTATCTGCTGAGCAAGCGCTCGTCCGTGTATGCGCAGGCAGCCTACCTCGCGAACAGCGCGAAAGCACGGTATTCGGTGAGCGGCGGCGGTGGCGGCACGACGCCCGCCGCGGGCATGGGGCAGACGGGCGTGATGGTCGGCATCAAGCACGCGTTCTAGGAGAAATCGAATGAGAAAGTCTGTGATTGCGATGTGCGTGTCGGCCACGTTGAGCGCATGCGGGGGCTCTTCGGACAATTTGCAGGGCTTGCCGCGTCTGGGCGCCGCAACCCCGGCAACGCTGGTCGGCAATTGCGCGACGTTGGCAAGCAAACTGTCGTTCGCGAACACCACGTTCGATTCCGTGCAGGACGTGCCTGCCGGAACGCTCACCGTGGCGGGCAAACCGATTGCCGAACATTGTCTCGTGCGAGGTGAGATGAACCGGCGCGTGAGTGCCGTCGACGGAAAAACGTATGCGATAGGCTTCGAAATGCGCTTGCCGGTCGCGTGGAACGGGCGTTTCTTCTATCAGGCCAATGGCGGGCTGGACGGCAACGTGGTGACGGCGACCGGCGAGATCGGCGGCGGCGGCCCGCTCAACAATGCGCTGAACATGGGCTTCGCGGTGATCAGCTCCGATGCGGGGCACACGTCGTCGCAGAATCCGCTTTTCGGGCTCGATCCGCAGGCGCGTATCGACTACGGCTACAACGCGGTTGCCACCTTGACGCCAATGGCCAAGCAGGCGATTCGCAGCGCGTATGGCAAGGCGCCGGATCGCAGCTACTTCGAGGGCTGCTCGAACGGCGGGCGTCATGCGATGGTGGCGGCGGCGAGGTCGTCGGCGGAATACGACGGCATCATTGCAGGCGATCCTGGCTTCCACTTGCCGAAGGCGGCCATTGGCGAGATGTGGGGCGCGCAGCAATTCGCAAAGGTTGCGAGCGCAACTACTGCAAATGGCCTGCCCGACATCAAGACCGGCTTTACCGCAACGGAACGGCAACTGGTCGCCTCGCGCATTCTCGCGAAATGCGACGCGCTGGACGGCGTAGCGGACGGCATGGTGCAGGACATCAAGGCCTGCCAGGCCAATTTCAGCCTCGCCGCCGATGTACCCACCTGCGCGGGCAACGTGCGCGACGGCACGTGTCTGACCACGGCGCAGAAAGACGCCATCGGCAACGTGTTCTCCGGGGCGCGCAACAGCGCGGGCGCGGCGCTATATGCAAGCTTCCCGTACGATGCGGGCGTGAGCGGAGCGGGCTGGGCGCAATGGAAGCAGAGCAACTCGATCACGCTCGACCCGGCGGCCGCTGCGTTCACCTTCACCACGCCGCCGCAGGACGCCTCGTTGCTGAGCCAGTTGTCGTCATACGCGCTGAATTTCAGCATGGATACGGACGCGCCGAAAATTTTCGCGACCAGCGGCGCATACGCGCAATCGTCATGGTCCTTCATGACGCCGCCGGACGAAACTAATCTGAGCGCACTCAAGCAACGCGGCGCGAAGCTCATGGTGTATCACGGCACAAGCGACCCGGTGTTTTCGTCGAACGACACGACCGACTGGTACCAGCGCCTCAGCGCAGCCAATGGCGGCGACGCGAGCAATTTCGCTCGGCTTTATACGGTTGCGGGCATGAACCACTGTTCGGGCGGTCCCGCTGCCGACCAGTTCGACATGCTCACGCCGATGGTCGCATGGGTGGAGCAGGGCAAGGCGCCCGAGAGTATCGTTGCGACCGCACGCGACGCGAGCAACGCGGTACCCAACAGCGAAGTGCCCGCGGACTGGGGCGCGGGCCGCACGCGGCCGCTGTGTCCTTATCCGAAAGTCGCGCGCTACAAGGGCGGCGACGTGAACTCCGCGGCGAGTTTTTCGTGCAGTAGCTGATTGTCGAGCGCCGCGTCTCGCGTCGACTTCGCAAGGAGTCGGCACGAGGCGCAGCGGCGCGTCGACTTTTCGTCAACGTCTGCGGCAGCACCGCGACTGGTGCATTACTGCGGCTCGTACCACGAATAAGTCGCGAGCGTGCTCACTGGCGGCGTGCCGATCTGCAACGTGACGTCGCGCAGCGAAGTCAGCTCGATATTGCGTAGGTCGCCCATGTAGCGGCGCGAGTCGCCGTTGTCGTTGATATACGCCACCACGTTTCCGGTAATACCCGCTACATTCGTGCTCGAGAGCGGCTGTCCCCAAATGTCGAAGAACTGGCCGAGCGTGAAGGTCTTGAAGGTCGGCGTTTCGATATGGATGATGCCAGTCTGGTCGTGCGTGTGCATTTCGTAGTTGCACTGCGAAAGAATGCCCACGTTGGCCGGCAGCGCGAGCCACTGGCCGTCCTTGATGATCGCCAGATGCGCATGCACGTGGTACAGCTCCGCCATGCCGGAGGCGCAGATCAGACCGTCAACCGCGCCGCCCGTGCCGCCTGTGGACGTGTTGCCGTTCGGCCAGTAGGACGTGCCCACCACGCCGCCGTAGTTCAGTGCAATGGGATTCGGGTCGAAGGGCGGCGGATCGGTCCACGTATAAGTGGGAATCTGCGTCAACGGCGTGCCGACCATGATGGTGATTTCGCCGTGCGGCGGCAGCACCAGGGTTGCCGGGTCGCCGGTGTACTTCGACAGCGTGCCGCCGTCGTTCACATAAATGCTGACCTCGGAGCCGCTCAGACCGGCCACGTTGGAGGTGCCGAGCGGCTGGCCCCAGATCGCGAAGAACTGGCCGAGCGTGTACGACGCGCCGCTCGTCGTGTCCATATGGATCTTGCCGCTTGCATCGACCGTGTGAAGCGGATACACGCAGCCGGTCTGCGCGGCCATAGTCGGGCCGACGCTGCCGACGTTCGCGGGCAGCGCCAGTTGGCGGCCATTCTGGTAGATCGACAAATGCGTGTACGTGTACCCCTTGCTGGGCAGCGCGCAGTTCAGCCCGCTGACGGGCTGGCCCGTTCCGCCCGACGACGTGGAACCGGTGGGCCAGTTCGATTCGCCGAGCGTGGTGCCGTCGATTACCGGCGTCGCCGCAGCCAGAGTGGGCGCGGTCGTACTCGTGCCGGACGCGGCGGGTGCCGGCGCGGCAGCGCCCGCGCCGTTGGCTCCGGGGTTCGACGCGCCGCCCCCACCTCCACCGCCGCAGCCTGCAAGAATCAGTAAGGCGCCAATCAGGGTGACCCGCAAATCCAGCCGTTCCAACATCGCGTGCTCCATGCCGTGGTTAATCAGGAATACGTGGAAGCAGACGCCGCGCTGAGCGCGACGTACCCTACGCTGCGTAGACCGGCTGCAACGGAATGGCGAAGCCGGCGCAGGTGCGCTGCTTCGCACGAAACTGGCAGGTTCAGGGTAGCAGATGCGTTTCTGAAATAAACGGATTGAATAACAACGTTTTGCGACTTTTTATGTCGCATTCTGGCGTGTCCTTGCAAACCGCGGCGTGCTTCGGCCCGCCTTTATCGGGGAGCGCGGCGGCACTGTAAAATGCCGCTGCCGCTGCGATTTGCCGGCGTCGAACCCTCCCGTCAGCGATGCATGTCGATCTCCTTACCCTTTACCTCCTGATCATCGGAACGCTTCTGGCCAGTTCCGGTATGACGTTTTGGGAGCATCGAAGTCATCCCGGCCGCAGCGCGGAGCTGCGAATGCTGGCGGCCGGCTACGCGACGCTCGCCATCGGCTGCGCGGCGGCGGTGTTCCGCCGCGACGTGCCGGGCCCGTGGGGCTCCGCGCTCAGCAATCTGGTCATTCTGAGCGGGTATCTGCTGGTGCTGCATGGCGTCGCGCTGCTGAGCGGCCGGCAGTATCGCGCTGCGTCGCTCGGGCTGCTCGTGGTCATGGCACTGACGTGGATGGTGGGCGGAACGCGCTTCGAGAGCCCGATCTGGGCCTACGTGAGCGCAATTCCAATTGCGCTCGCAAGCGGCATGACGTCGCGCGAACTGTTGCGAGGCGACGGCTTCAAAGCGCTGCCGTCGCGGTATATCGCGGTGGCGGTAACAGGCATTCACGCATTCACCTATGCGGCTCGCGCGGTTGCTCTGCCGTGGCTTGCGGCGCGGCATGGCAGCGGTCTGTTGCTGGCTGCGAGCGCAATCACCATGTATGAGGGCGTGCTCTATTCGGTCGTATTGCCGATGACCTTGCTCAAGCTGATTCGCG
Source organism: Paraburkholderia phenoliruptrix (assembly GCF_019511605.1). GTDB lineage: Bacteria > Pseudomonadota > Gammaproteobacteria > Burkholderiales > Burkholderiaceae > Paraburkholderia > Paraburkholderia phenoliruptrix_A. Next base: position 392,437 of record NZ_JAEUAV010000002.1, read on the forward strand.
AGGAAACCCACGGCCGGCTATTGCAGGAATCGCAGACCGATTACCTGACCGGGCTCGGCAATCGCAGATGGTTCTTCGAACAAGGCGAGCGCGTGATCGCCGAAGGCGGCAAGAACCGGCCCTTGGCGCTGCTGGCGCTCGACCTCGATCACTTCAAGAAGCTCAATGACCGCTACGGCCACGAGACCGGCGACGAAGTGCTCAAATCGTTCGCGCAGATAGCCCGCAGCGTGGTGGGTAACGACGCGGTGCTCGCGCGCATTGGCGGAGAAGAGTTCGCCGCGCTGCTGCCCCGCCACGACGAAGCGCGCGCGAAAGCGGTGGGCGAGGCGATTGTCGAGCGCTTCGCACAGACTGTCTTGCACCGCGTGGAAGGTAAGGAGATTCTGGCCACCGTCAGCATCGGCCTTGCGCATTCCGCAGATGCCGGGCAGTCGCTTGGCGAACTGCTGGCCGCTGGCGACGAGGCGCTTTACCGCGCCAAGTCGCTCGGTGGAAACCGGCTTGAAGGCGTGCGCAAGACCGCGAGCCTGCGGGTGGTCAGATAGCGCGCGGTGTGTTGCTTGCGGCGGCATCGCATAAGCGTATGACGCCGGCCCCGCGCGCGGCCAACTGGTGAATCGTGGGGCGCAGCGCGCGCTTTAATGCGGCGCAACAGTGGCGGTTTCAGAAGCCGCTGAGGTTCGGCTGGTGCGATCTCTTGCGTTGACCGTCAGATGGCCGCCTTTTGGCTGCGCAGCCATTCGTCCAGACCGATACGGCCGAGGCGCGCGTCGCCGAGCGGCACGAGCGAGTGCTCGTCGACGCGTCCGCCGAAATAGCGTGCCTCGGAATCGCGCACGACTTCGCGCGGATCGCCGATCGCCTTCAGATAGCGGGCAATGATTTCGTCGAACGGCGCGCGCTGCGGCCCCGCAATTTCGACTATGCCGTTGCGCGGCGCAGCGAGCGCCACATCCGCAACGATGGCCGCCACGTCGTCCGCCGCGATTGGCTGAAAGAGGCCGGGCGACAGCCGCACCGTGTTGCCCTGCGTGCTCGACGCTGCAATGCCGCCGAGAAATTCCATGAACTGAGTCGAGCGAATGATGGTGTAGGGAACGCCCGAAGCCTCGATGAGTTTCTCCTGCGCGACCTTGGCGCGGAAATAGCCGTTCTCGGGCGTGCGGTCCGTGCCGACAATGGAAAGCGCAACGTGATGCCGCACGCCGGCCGCGGCCTCCGCCGCATGCAGGTTGCGCCCGGACGTTTCGAAGAAGTCGAGCACCGCCTTGTCTTCGAACGAGGGGGAATTGGCGAGGTCGATCACCACTTGCGCGCCGTTCAGCGCCTCTGCGAGCCCTTCGCCGGTGAGCGTGTTGATGCCGTTGCGCGGCGAGGCAGCGAGCGCCTCGTGACCGGCATCGCGCAGAATGGTCAAGGCCTTCGAGCCGATCAGGCCCGTGCCGCCGATAATAACGATCTTCATGATCCAGTCCCTCTGTCGTTGGGCGGCAGGCGCCGCGTGAAGTCAATGCTATGCGCACGCGGCGCGCGGCGGTAGGCACTTGCGCGGGCTCACGGTGTTGCGCGCACGGCACCAATCGGCGCGCAACGGGTGCCGCGCGCGCACACCTGAGCGACGCACGTTTCATCCGACCACCGCGAGTTCCGGCGCAGCCGTGATCGTGTTCGCGCATTGCAGGTCCATCGCACGCGTGTGCTCCGTCATGTAGTCGACGAATACGCGGATGCGGGCCGGCAGGTGCTTGCGGCTCAGGTAGCAGATGTAGTGGCCGCCGTCGTCGGGCGCATGCTGCGCGAGACAGCTGACGAGGCGCCGCTCGCGCAGCAGGGCGCTCACCTGGTAGGCGGGCAACTGTGCGATGCCCACACCGTCGAGCACGGCTTGCAGTATCAGATCGGCGTCGTTGAACGTGTGCTGCGCGGTGGGCTGATGCCGCACGAGGTGGCCGTCGACCTTGAACTCCCAGTCCTTGACGCGTCCCGAGGCCGTGCAGAAGTTGATGCAGCGATGCCCGGCGAGGTCTTCCACGCATCGCGGCAAGCCGTGCACTCGCGCATAAGCCGGCGACGCGCAGACCACCATCTGCATCGCAATCAGCTGACGCGCGACGATGCCGCTGTCTTCCATGCGGCCGTCGCGAAACGACACGTCGACGCGGTCGGTCGTGAAGTCCGCAACGCGTTCGCTGAGCAGCAATTCGAGCGTGATGTCGGGATAGCGCGCATGAAAACCGCGCAGCAGCGGTGCGACGACCCTGCGTCCAAAACCCGGCGTCGACGCAATCCTCAGATGACCGCGCGGCGGCCCGCTGCGCAGCTCGCGCATGCCGTCGAGCGCCTCCACGATGCGCTCCACGCCAGGCAGGCAGCGCTCGTAGAACAGTTCCCCCTCGCGGGTAAGCGAGGTCTTGCGCGTCGTGCGCAGAAACAGCCGCACCTCGAGTTGCGCCTCCAGTTTCTGCACGTTGCGGCTCACCGACGAACGGCCGATGCCTAGCCGCTCGCCCGCGCGCGCAAAGCTGCCCTCGTTGGCCACGGCGAGAAACGACACGACGCCGGCATAGGTGGTCGCGAAACTGTTCGCGAACGGGTCGTGACTGCTGCTGACGGACGGGAGAGATCGATAATCTGACATGCAGGCGCGAGTCGGAGTCCAAAACCGGCTAGACGTATCAGTCGTGCGGTTTGTGACATCCGACTTCGGGGCGACTTCGGCGCGACTTTGGCACCCGCGCCGGGCGCACCGCCTCAAGCGCTCGCAAAGGCCGCCGCAATACGCGCGAGCTTGTCGGGATTGCGCTGCACCAGAAGGCGCATGATGCGCTCGCTGTCTGTTTCCAGCGAGAGCGCCGCTTCCAGCCTGCCCTGAATGAAGCGCAGCAGCGCCCATTCGCCGTTGAGCACCACGAGCCTGACGCTGACTGCGCTGCCGTAACGGCGCGAACCCGCATAGAAGAGCTGCGCGATGCGCCGGCCGCCGTGCAACGGCTTGCCGAGGCTCGGCACTTTGCCGCCGCCGTCGCCGATCAGCAGCGCATCTTCCGCGAGCAGCGCGTTGATGGCCGGAAAGTCGCCGCGCTCCACAGCGTGCGCAAACATCTGCAGCAGCCGGCGGTGTGTCTCGCGCGGCACGATCTGGCGAGCCCGTTCCTCGCGCAGTTGCGCTTTCGCGCGGCTCACCAGCTGGCGGCAGGCCGCCTCGGTCTTGCCGACTGCCGCTGCCACCTCGTCGTAGTCCGCGTCGAATACTTCGCGCAACAGGAAGGCGGCGCGCGCTTCCGGCGTCAGGCGCTCGAGCAGCATGAGGAACGCGACGGACACATCGTCGCTGCGCTCGACCGCTTCTTCCGGCGTCGCGGGCGAGCCGCTCAATTGTGGTTCGGGCAGCCAGGCGCCCGTGTAGTGTTCGCGCTGCGTTCTGGCAGCGCGCAGGCGGTCGATCGACACGCGCGTGGTTACCGCGACGAGCCACGCCTCCGCGTTGTCGATCTGTTTGCGGGACGCGGCGTGCCAGCGCAGCCAGACGTCCTGCACGATGTCTTCCGCTTCGGCCACTGAGCCGAGCATCCGATAAGCGATCTTCTGCAAACGCGGGCGCAAACCGTTGAAGGCGCGGGCGTCGTCATCCATGGAGCTGCTTCCCGTTGCGTTGAGACGGGCCCCGCGCGTGAGCGGGGCGGACACGCGCATATTGCCATGGACTGCGGACTCGTTTAGCGAGGCTCCTTCGCTCGCGTTTGCCAACGGCAGCTCAGGCGGCCGCCCCTGGCCGCCCCCGGCAGCGCGCAATCATGCCGATCGCCGCCGCCTCGCGCACGCTGTCAGGCCAGCGCGACCACTGCGATCTCGACCAGCAGTTCGGGCGCGGCGAGCCGCGCTTGCACGGTTGCTCGCGTGGGCGCACAGCCTTGCGGAACCCACGCGTCCCACACCTCGTTCATGCCGGCGAAGTCGCGTGCGATGTCCGCGAGCCACACCTGCGCGGACACGAGCCTCGTCTTGTCGATGCCCGCTTTCTCGAGAAAGCCGTCGATTTTCTCCAGCACTTTGGCGGTTTGCAGCTTCACGTCCGGGGTGTGATCGGCCGAGGTCTGGCCGCCGACGAAAACAAGGCCGGCCGCCTTGACGACGCGGCTCATACGTTGGTTGGTTTCAATGCGAACGATATCGGTCATGGGAATTTCCTGGTTAAGGTCGAACGAAAGCCGCCGCGCGCGTTGTCAGGCACGCGGCAAAGCGGTAAAAGTGCAACGGTTCAATGCGTGACGAGATGCGCGGCGCGTGCGTCGCCAGAAGCCGGATCGCTCGCGAAGCGGTCGATTGCAAACGCGTCGAGCGAAACGGTCGGTGTGCCGTCGAGCATCAGTTCGGACACCAGCTTTCCGCAGCCCGGCCCGAGCTGAAAACCGCTGCCGCAATAGCCAAACGAGTAATACAGATCGGCCGCTTTGCGGCTTGCGGAAATGACCGGGAGCTCGTCTGCGGTGAAGGCTTCGACGCCGGCCCATGCGCGGTTCACGCCAAGATGGCGCAGATGCGGAAAGAGGTCGGTCACGGTTCGCGCGCTGCGTACGAGCCGCACGAAATCCACTTCGCCGTGACGGTTCGCGAGGTCCGCGATGCCGATCAGCTTTCCGCCGATCACCACCGTGCCGTTATCGAACTGCTTGAACGATAGCGGCCTGCCGGTGGCCCCGAGCGTCGCCCGGCAGAAGGGCGCCACGCGCTGCGTCACCATCAGCATCAGACCTTCGGGATGCACCCGCACCGGCTCGCCGATCTGCTTCGCGAGTTCGCCGGACCAGGCGCCCGCGGTAACCAGCAGTTTTTGCGCACTGAACGTGCCGCGCGGCGTGTGCGCGAGCCAGCGGGTGCCGCGCTGTTCGATGCGGCGCACGGCGGTGCCTTCCAGAAAGCGCACGCCGAGCCGCTCGGCGGCGCGCCGGAATGCCGTCGTGGTCCGGTAGGGCAGCGCGTAGCCGTCGCGCTCGACCCAGATGCCGCCCGTGACATGGCGTGCGAGCGCCGGTTCGAGTTCGAGCACGGTTTCGCGGTCTATCACCGTCTCATGCGTGAAGCCATGCGACTGCAGCAGTGCGACGCGCTCGCGGCAGGCGGCGAGTTCGTCGTCGGTTTCGGCAATCTTCAACTGACCGGACGCGACGAAACCGCCGTCTTCGCCAAGCAGATCCGTCATGCCGTGCCAGATTTCGCGCGACATCAGCGCAAGCGGAATCTCCGGCAGCGGCCGGCCGAGCGTGCGCACGCCGCCCGCGTTCACGCCCGATGAATGACGCGCGACGTAATCGGCTTCGAGCACGATCACCTTCGCGCCGCGGCGCGCCAGGTGGAACGCGCTGCTCGTGCCGTGCAGCCCGCCGCCGACCACGAGGACATCGGCTTCCTGAAGGACGGTTGCGTCATTCACCGGCGAGTTCTCCGAGCGTGAGCGGCTTGATCGGCGGACGGATGCGGTAGTAGCCGACCTCGGCGGGCGACACGCGGCGCGCGTCGGCGATCACTTCGGTCACCGTCAGACCGCACATGCGGCCCTGGCACGGTCCCATGCCGCAGCGTCCGAACGACTTGGCCTGATTGGGCCCGACGCAGCCGAGTTCGACGAACTTGCGCAACTCGCCGGCGGTGACTTCCTCGCAACGGCACACAACGGTTTCGTCGCGCGGAATTCGGTTGATGTCGCGCGGACGATAGAGGCTGTCGAGAAATGGCCGGATACGCATTACGTCGGCCAGCGCGCGGCGAGGCCCGGCGGCTTGCGCATCGCGTGCCGCGCTGCTGAGGGCGCCAAGCTGCGCGGCCACCGCGAGTCCTGCAAGCTCGCCCTGCAACGCAGCCGCCTGCGCACCGCCAATGCCCGCGCCGTCGCCCGCGACGAAAATGCCGGGCACGTCCAGTTCGCCCCACGCGTCGAGCTGCGGCGTGAAGCACAACTGCGCGTTGTCCCAACGATGCGACGCGCGCAGCGCCTGAGTGAATTGCGTATTCGGCACGACGCCCTGGTGCAACAGGATCACGTCCGCCTCCAGACGATGCGCGACACCTTTGGTCGTGAAGTGAAGCGCGGCGGCGCGCTCCACCTGATCGTGGTCCATGCGCGCCTCGACGCGCAGATCGTCGGCCGCTTCGAAAATCGGCACGCCTGCATCGCGCAGTGTGCGGATCAGTTGCAAGCCCTTGCTGAGAAAAGGCCACGCACGCAAAGCCGAAAACATATGCCGCTTAGCGCGCCAGCGGTCTTCATGACGTGTGGTGTCGACGAGGGCGCGAATCGGCACGCCGGCGCGCACATACTGCCAGCCGAGCAGATAGAGCAGCGGTCCGCAGCCTGCCAGCACGGGCGGCGCGGCGGGCACTTCGCCGGCGCTCTTCAGAAGTATTTGCGCGGCGCCCGCCGTCAGCACGCCGGGCAGCGTCCAGCCGGGAATCGGAAACGGCCGCTCGAGCGCGCCGCTTGCAAGAATCACGCGCTGCGCATCGAAGCTGCCGATCTTGCCGTCGCGCAGATAATTGACGCCGCGCTCGCGCGTGACCTGCCACACCGTGGCGTGGGTCAGATGACGTGCGCCGGACGCAGCGAAGGCGTCGGCGATAGCGGCGCCGGCCGCATAGTCGGGCCCGAGAATGTCCTTGCGGCGGGCATCGGCGCGACCGATCGCACGATAGATCTGGCCGCCCACGGCGTCCTGTTCGTCGATCAATACGGTCGCCAGGCCCGCGCGCGCGGCGCGGGTCGCGGCGCTCATGCCGGCGGGACCCGCGCCGACCACGACCACGTCCACGGCCTCGGTTGCGAAATCAGCGGCCATGTGCGTTCTCCAGCGGTGTATCGGCGAGACTCGCGGGCGGCAGATCGCGCGCGCCCTCCTGCGAGCGGATTCGCATGCCCGCTTTCACCTCGACCATGCAGGCCTGGCGGCTCGGCACGCCGTCAATTTCGACGAGGCACTCGAAGCATGCGCCCATCATGCAGAACGGCCCGCGCGGCGCGCCCGAGACCGGCGTCGCGCGAAAGCGCGCCACGCCCGAGGCAAGCAGCGCCGCCGCGACCGAGCGTCCGCTCGGCACGTTCAACGGCTCGTCGTTGAACCAGATGCCGATGCTGGTTGCGGCTGCGTCGTCGCCCGGCAGCGGCCTGAACAGCGTGGGTGCCGGCGTTTGAGTGCGCGCCGGCTTGGGCGCTTGAGTCGATCGTGTGGTCATGTCGGAGTCAATGAGCAGGAGTCAGTTGCGCTGCGTGCTCGAAGCGTCGCGCGGAGAAGGTGGGCAGTTCGTCGGGCAACGGCGCGCCCATGATCCACGGTGACACCCGCAGCGCATGCGCGGCGGCGAGCGTCACGCCGCTATGGCAGGTGACCACGAATGCGCCGGGGTGCGCCTCGGACTGGTCGTAGATAGGAAAACCGTCGGGGCTGTAGACGCGCAGCGCCGCCCACATGCGCACGAGTCGCACATGCTTGAGCATCGGGAAGGCGCGCACGCCGCGCCGGGCGATGTCGGCAAGCACGGGCGTGGTGGTGAAATCGTCAAAGCCGACTTCTTCCATCGAATCGCCGAACTGCACGCTGCCCTCATCGGTCTGGCGCACGTTGAGCGTGGGGTAGTGCAGAAACGGCGCGACGCGCTCGCTCACCAGCACCTGCCCCCGATTCGGCGCAACCGGCGCCTTCAGCCCGACGAACGGCGCAAGCGTGCGATTGCCGAGTCCGGCAGCGAGCACCACCTTCGCGGCGCGATACGTTCCGCGTTTGCCGTGCACGACGAAGCTATGCCCTTGCGGCTCGATGCGCTGCGCGCGTTCGGCGGAAACCAGCCGCACGCCGCTCGCCTGCATTGAGGTGTGGAGCGCGCGCAGCAATTTGAGCGGATTCACGTGGCCGTCCATCGGCGAGTAGCTCGCGCCGATCACCGCGCTGCCGATCTGCGGAATGCGCGCGCGCACTTCGGCGGCATCGAGCATCTGATAGGGATAATCGCCGAGCTCGGCGCGCAGCGTCGCAAGGCGCCTCGCGCGCTCGGCCAGTTCTTCGTCGGTAAAGCAGAAGTGAAAGCCGCCGGGCTGTTTCAACGCTACGTCAACGCCCGACTCCTGCAGCAGCGCCTCGGCTAACTGCGGCCAGCGCGTGGCGGAACTGCGCGACCAGCGTGCGTACGGCGACAGGCCGTAGCCCTTGCCCTGAATCCAGACGAGGCCGAAATTGCCGCGCGAGGCGCGCAGGCCGCCGTCGTCTTCGTCGAGCACGGTGACGCGGGCGCCTTCGCGGGCGAGTCCGTATGCGACAGCGGAGCCGACGAGGCCGCCGCCCACCACGATCACATCCGCGAGCGCGCCGGAACCGGCGGTGCCTGAAGACGTCATTGAGCTTCTCCGATCAGAATGCGGTCCAGTCCGACCATGCGGTCGAGCAGAACCATCAGCAGGACCGTGCCGACAATCAGTACCGCCGACACCGAGGCGACGAGCGGATCGATGGTCTGCGCGATCTGGTTGTACATGGCGACGGGCAGCGTGGTCGTGCCGGGCGTCGCGACGAAAATGGTCATGGTCAGTTCGTCGAAGCTCTGGATGAACGACAGCACCCAGCCGCCCGCCACGCCGGTGCGGATCATCGGCAGCACCACGCGGCGAAAGGCGGTGAAGCGGCTCGCGCCGCAGGAGAGCGCGGCGCGCTGCGCGTCGCGGTCGAGCCCGACTGCCGACGACAGCGCGAGACGCAGCGCATACGGCAGCACGATTACCACATGCGCGCAGACCAGCGACCAGAACGAACCCGACAGATGCAGCAGCGACAGAAAGCGCAGAAACGCAATGCCGAGCACGACGGCGGGGATCATCATCGGCGAGAGGAAAAAGCTCGTGAGCGCGGCGCGGCCAGGAAAGCGATAGCGCGCGATGGCGAGCGCGGCAGGCACCGCGAGCAGCACGCCGATGGTCGCCGCCGCGAAGGCGAGCCGCACCGACAGCCAGAAGGCCGCGACGATGTCGCTGTTATCGAAGATTGCGCGGAACCAGCGCAGCGACGCGCCGTCGAACGGCATCGAGATGAAGCCCTTGTCGGTGAACGCCACCAGCATCACCACCACGAGCGGCGCGAGAATGAAGCTCAGAAAGAACGCGTTGTAGATGAGGCCGGCCATGCCGTTCTGTTTCATGATCGCTCTCCTTCTCAATCGAAGATGTGCTTGAAGCGGCGCTCGGCAAGGCGGCTGCAGCCCATCACGATCGCCACGTTGGCGATCAGCAGCAGCACGGCGATGCTCGCGCCGAGCGGCCAGTTGAGCGTGCCGAGGAACTCGTCATAGGCGGCGGTGGCGACCACTTTCAGGCGCCGCCCGCCGATCAGCGCGGGCGTGGCGAATGCCGACGCCGACAACGCGAACACGATGATCGCGCCCGACAGCACGCCCGGCATGATCTGCGGCAGCACCACGCGGCGGAACACCGCGAACGGCGAGCCGCCGAGCGAGCGGCCGGCCCATTCCACTTGCGGGTCGAGCTTTTGCATCGTCGCCCACACGGACATCACCATGAAGGGCACCAGCACATGCGTGAGCGCGATGATCATGCCGGTCATCGTGAAGACGAGGCGGATGGGTTCGTCGGTAATGTGCAGCGATTGCAGGACGTTGTTGAGCACGCCGTTGTTGCCGAGCAGAATCTGCCAGCCGAGCGTGCGCACCACCACCGAGATCAGCAGCGGTCCCAGAACGATCAGCAGACACAGCGACTGCCACGGGCGCTTCATCCGCGCGAGCACGATCGTTTCAGGCACGCCCAGCACGATGGACAACAGCGTGACGGCGAAGGCGAGACCGGCGGTGCGCAGAAAGATCGTCCCGTAGTAGGGGTCGCTCACCACCTCCCAGTAATTCGTGAGCGTATAGGCGGAGGTGACGCCGGCCGTGTCGCTGAACACGCGGAACGACAGCATCAGCGTGAGCACCAGCGGCACCAGCAACAGGCCGACGAAGAGCAGCAGCGCGGGTCCCGACAGCAGCCACGGCGCGGCGCCGGCGCGGTCGTCGTCAAGCGTGGCCATGGGCGCCCTCCGGACCGTCTTGCGTGAGCACGCGCAGGTCGTCGTCGGTCCATGCGAGGCCTACTTCGTGGCCTTCATCGGGCGGCGGCGCGCCAAGGTTCGGCTGCGCGACGCGCAGCTTGCCGAGCTCGGTCTCCACTTCCAGCAACCATTGATTACCGACGAACACCCGTGTCGCGATGCGCCCGCGCAGGCGCGCATCGCCATTGGCAAGATGGACTTTCTCGGGACGAATGTAGACATGCACAGCACCGTCGACATGGCGGCCTTCGTGGGGCACGTGCAGCGTGGTGCCCGAGACGGCGACCACCGCGCAGCGCGGATTGCGGTGCAACACTTCGCCCGACAGCGTGTTGGTGCGGCCGAGGAACGTGGAGGCGAACGGCGTGGCGGGGCGCTCGTAGGCCTCGTAGGGCGTGCTCAACTGCGCAATCGTGCCGCGGTGCATGACGGCGATGCGGTCGCTCATCGTCATTGCTTCGACCTGGTCGTGCGTGACCAGGATGGTCGTGATGCCCAAGCGCTTCTGGATTGCGCGAAGCTCGATGTGCATTTCCTCGCGCAGCTTGGCGTCGAGATTGGACATCGGCTCGTCGAGCAGCAGCAGTTCCGGCTCCATCGCGATGGCGCGCGCAATCGCCACGCGCTGCCGCTGGCCGCCCGACAGCTCCTTCGGATAACGATGCCCGAGACCGTTCAGGCGCACCAGCGCGAGGGCTTCCGCGACCCGCTCCTCGCGCTCCTGACGCCTGACCTTGCGCATTTCGAGCCCGAAGCCGACGTTGCCCGCCACCGTCATGTGCGGAAACAGCGCGTAGCTCTGAAACACCACGCCTATGCCGCGCTTCTCGGGACGCTCGTTCGTGATGTCGCGGCCGTCGAGCAGGATGCGGCCCGTGGTCGGCGAGACGAAACCGGCCACCATTTGCAGCGTGGTGGTCTTGCCGCAGCCGGACGGGCCGAGCAGCGCGAGCAGCTCGCCGCGTTCGACGTCCAGATCGAGCTGTTCGATTGCGGTGAAATCGCCGTAGCGTTTCGAAATGCCCTGCAGGGTCAGGAAGGCCATGCGCTTTGCTCCTTCATCGGTTCGCGCGCCGCGCGAGGGACGGACCGGTGCCACACGTTAGCGTTCGACTGAACGATTCCAGCGCTCGGTCCATTCGGTGCGGTGCTGGTTGATGGTCGCCCAGTCCATGGCGGTGAGCTTTCCGATCTGCTCGGGGCCGTACGGCACGCGTGCGGCGATTTCGGGCGTGAGCTTGACGGTCCGGTTCACAGGACCAAGACCGATGTTTTGCGCCTGCAAGACCTGCACTTCCGGGGTCAACAGGTACTGAACGAATTGTTGCGACAGTTGCGGCTGCGCGTTTTCGGCGACCACGCACGCGGCGACCTGCAGCGCGACCGCGCCTTCCTTCGGGTAGACGAATTTCAGCGGAAAGCCCGTGTTTTGCAGGGCGACCGCACGACCGCTGCCGTACGGCGCGAGGATCACGTCGCCGGCTTGCATCTGGCCGTCCATTTCGCCGGGCGTCGGCGCCCACGAGAGCACGTTGGGCGCGACCTGCTTCGTCATTGCGCTGAAGCCCGGGTCGATGTTCTTCTCGCCGCCGCCGGACAGACGCGCGAGCATGACGAGCGTATGCAGGCCGTACGTGTTGGTGATCGGCGGGACGCCGAGCTTGCCCTTGATGCGGCTGTCCGTGAGCGCTTTCCACGAATCGGGCGGCGGCAGGCCGGCCTTTTTGAAGGCCTCTTCGTTATAGCCGATGCCGGTTGCCACCATGCCCACGCCGACCGCGCTGGGCCCGAGTTTGGCGAGCGGGTAGACGTCTTTCATGATCGGTGCGTCGTCCAGCTTCGCGCAGAGGTTCAATTGCATCGCCTGATACATGGGGCCGTCGTCCATCACCGCCACGTTGATCTGCTGGTGGCCCTTCTGCGCCTGGAGCTTGGCGAGCGTATCGCTCGAATTGCCCGCGACGTAGACGATCTTCACGTTGTGCGCCTTCTCGAACTGCGGAATGATTTTCTGCCGGTAGAGCTGCTCGTTCGAGCCCCCCACGTTGGCGACATACAGCGTGGTCTCGGCCTGCGCGACGAGCGGCGCGGCGAGGTTCAATGCGACGCAAGCGGCGGCGAGCGAGAGGAATGACGGGGCAGACGGGGCGAACAGACGGCGATGCAGCGCTCTTTTCATGACGACGATCTCCAGTTCCGGTGTGGGGGGCGGGCTTCGCGGCCCGTCGGTGAAAGGCAGTGTCGCGCCGGCTCGTCATGTCGTCCAATACGAATAAAATACCTACCTATGCATGAATGATATGGATGGACCAACCACCGCCTGGGGAAAACACGCATGAATCTGAAGCATATCGAGGCATTTCGCGCGGTGATGGTGTCGGGCTCGATGACCGCCGCGGCAAAAGCGCTGTTCACTTCGCAGCCCAACGTGAGCCGCCTGATTGCGCAACTGGAGCGCGACACGGGGCTGCAGCTCTTTCAGCGCAGCGGCGTGCGGCTGATTCCCACCAGCGAGGGGCAGGCGTTTTTTCGCGAGGTCGAACGTGCTTTCGTCGGTTTGCAGGGCCTCGCCAATGCGGCTGCGCAGATTCGCAACCTGGGCAGCGGGCGCCTGCGCATCGCGGCCATGCCGTCAGCGGGCATGACGCTGGTGCCGCATGCGATCAAACGGTTCGTCGAACTCTTTCCGGACGTGACCGTGTCGCTTCATGTGAACACGTCGGCCACGGTCAATCATTGGACCGCCTCGCAGTTCTGCGACCTTGGCGTGGCCGTCTATGTGAGCGAGGCATCGGCTTGCGAGGTGGAGCAGCTTTCGGACGTGGCGGCTGTATGCGTGATGCCGGCCGCGCATCCGCTGGCGGCAAAGCGCAGCATCAGGCCCGAAGATCTGGAAGGTGAGTCGTTCATTTCGCTGTGTCACGGCGACGGAACCCGCGCGCTGATGGACGAGGTATTCGAGCGTGCGGGCGTGCAGCGCGTGCTGGCGATAGAGGCGCAGTACACGGCGATGTGCTGCGAGATGGTACGGCACGGCATGGGCGTGACGCTCGCGCATCCGATTGTGGCGCGCGATTATGCGGGGCCGGACATTGCGATTCGCCCATTCGTGCCGGCCACGCGCTTTCAGACCTATTTGCTGTTTCCGCCGCATCGGCCGCGAGAGCGGCTGGCTTCCGCGTTCGTCGAGGTGTTGCGCGGACTGCACGACGAATTGCTGGCCGAGGTCCAGCCGCAGTCCCAGTCGCGCAATGCGGCCGGTCGCGCTCGCACGCGCTCACGGGTGCGAGCGTGAGGCAGCGGGCTTTGTGTCGGGCGCGGTTTAGCTCGACGATTTCGCCGGAACTACTACCGGACGAGCGCGATGATGTCCAGGTTGAACGCAGGAACGAAGCAATGAGCGGCTGAACAACCGCCAGTGCGTCTCATGGTGCGTCGCGCATCGGCGCTTGTCGGCGGCATACCGACAGCACGAGTTGCCTGAGCCAACGGTGAACCGGGTCCACGTCCTGACGCGGATGCCACATCTGCGATACGGTAATCGTCTGCGTCACGACGGGAAGCTCGAACGCGTAGATGTCCACGCCTGCGCCGGTCTCGAGGTGCGCCCGGTGAGCGTCGACGAACGAGGCCGGCACGAGTGCTATCAGATCCGAGGTGCGAGCCACGGCGAGTGCGGCGGGAAAGCCCGGCACCACTGCCACAATGGTGCGGGCGAGACCGAGGCGCGCCAACGCGTCGTCGACGGGGCCCGTGGCGCTCGCGCGTCGCGACGCCACGACATGGCCAAAAGCAATGTACCGCCCGGCCGTTATCTCGCCGTCCTGCTCGAGCGGATGGCCCTTTCTGACTACGCCCACGAAACGGTCCTGAAAAAGCGCCTGCAAGCGTACCTCGGGACCCATTTCGCCGAGCACGCCGATTTCCAGATCAGCGGAACCGTCTCGCAGATGCGCCGCGCTTTTCTCGGGTTTGGCTGCAAAGCGCAGGCGCACATGGGGCGCAATTTGCGTTGCGGCGGCGATGAGCGGCGAGCCGAAGGCTTCGACAAAGCCGTCGTTCGCGCGGATGGTGAACGTCTGCCGCAGCACAGCAAGGTCGGGCTCGTTTCGCGACGGACGAAGCACCGCGCGGACTTCATGAAGCGCGTCTCGTGTGCGCTCCCGAATCGACTCGGCATACGGCGTCAACACCATGTCACGGCCCGCGCGAACCAGCAATGGATCGCCCGTGGTGGCGCGAAGCCGCGCAAGCGTTCGACTCATGGCAGAAGCGCTCAGCCCCAGGCGGCGCGCGGCGCCTGCCACGCTTTCCTCGTCGAGCAGCGTTGCGAGCGCAATCAGCAGATTCAGGTCGGTTTCGGGCATGCCCAATCGTAACACCCGCGTGGCACGAGGCGTTTCGTGCAGGTTATCAATGCATGGACCGCGCCTTCCGGCAACGCTCGGGCGTGACTATATTTTCCATCGACCCTTTTCCGTTGAGCCGCTTACGACGCACGGCAATCCAATGCATGTGGACGTGTGTCTTTCAAAAGGATGAATCATGGAAGCCACTCACCCTCAGAAAACCGTCCTTCTCATAGGCGCATCGCGCGGTCTTGGCCTCGCGATGACCGAGGAATATCTGCAACGCGGCTGGCACGTGATTGCAACCGCGCGTGCCCATTCGATGCAAAGGCTGCGCGAACTTCGTGGCGCACTCGAAGTAGAGACGCTCGACATCACGGTCCCCGAGCAGGTTGCGCAGTTGCGCGCGCGCCTCGCGGGCCGGCAACTGGACATGCTCTTCGTGAATGCAGGCGTGAAAAACGACGACCGCGAAACGATAGCGGATGTCTCGACCGAAGAATTCGTGCGCGTCATGGTGACCAATTCGCTCAGTCCCATGCGAGTCGTCGAGGCGTTGCATGACCTCGTGAAACCGGGAGGCACGATCGGCGTGATGTCGTCAGGCCAGGGCAGCGTCACCAATAACGTGAACGGCAACTATGAGGTTTATCGCGGCAGCAAGGCCGCGCTCAATATGTTCATGCGTAGCTTTGCCGCCCGTCACGCGAACGATCCGCGAACTTTGCTGCTGATGGCGCCCGGTTGGGTGCGCACGGATATGGGCGGCCCCGAAGCGCGCCTGAGCATCGAGGAGAGCATTCCCAATCTGCTCGATACCATGCAGGCCTACGAGGGCCGCTCCGGCTTGCACTACCTGGATTACCTTGGACGAGTCGTGCCTTGGTGAAGCGCACGCGGCTGCATCAGGCCGCTGCCTCGATGAGAACAGCGTCAGAACAGCATCAGAACAGCTTGCGCCATTGTTCCTGCTGCATGTCCTCGCGCGTGTTCACTTCGATCAGCAAGCCGCCGGGCGCACGGCAGAAAAATCGCGAGCCGCGCGTGTTATTGAAGATGCCCGTTTCCATCTGCACACCGCCCTTCGCGAATTCGTCGTGAAGCGTGTGGAGCTGGTCGAGGCTCGCAACCTCGAGGCCGAAGTGAAAGTTCTTGGGCCAGACGGGCGTTTCTTCAGTCGTGTGCTCCAGCACAATGTCGAAACCATTGCGCTTGAGCAGACGATGCTCGCCGGCGGCTACAACCTCGCAGCCGAGATACTTTTCGAAAAATGCGGCCGTTTCCGCCACGTCGGTGGTGGGAAAGCTCAGGTGGTTGAGCTTGGCTTGCTGGAAGAGATTCATTGTCGAGCTCGCAGAGAACGTTAAAGATGGTGGGCGCTGCCGTGGCGTAGGCCCCGATTGCGACTGGCCGCGCAAGCTGCGCTCCACGGAATCTATTTTCCGAGCAAACACTCAGTTTTAAAACTCGCATTTCAGCCGTGCGGAAAGACCCAAGCGAAGCCAAGATGCAGCATGGCGTTGGGCCGTGCATGGCCCGAGGCGATACGAGCGATTGCTCGCATTTTGTGTGCTGTTTACTTACGGGTTCGTGGCTTTGCGGGGGTGGTATCCGCAATGCCGAGATAGCCATGTAACGCGCGGCCGACGCGTCCTTCCAGGGCGGCGCGATCGGTTTCGCCGCGCTCTCCGGCGCCGTCGACGATCGCGCGAACGATTGCCATGACGTCGTCGGTGGCGATCTGCACGTCGGGCTGCGGTGGAATATCCTCGCGCGCCAGAATCTGCTCGATGACCCCGCGAAATGCCGCTTTGGACCTGGCCAGTTCTCTTGCGATAGCGGGACGGTTTTCCTCGAAATCGAGCACGCGCGCGAGCGCGGGACGGCGCAGTTGCTGCCGCACGGAGACGGTGATCAGATGCTTCAATGCGCTTTGGCCCGTGCGCTCGTTCAACGCGCCTTCGGCTTCCGCCAGGAACACGGCCTGCTCGCGCTTGCTCAGTGCGACAATCAGCGCGTCCTTGTTGGGAAAGTATTGATACAGCGTGCCCACGCTGACACCGGCACGCTGCGCGACCAGATTGGTATTGAGCCCGTCCGCGCCTTTGGCTTCGAGAACAAGCGCTGCGGCTTCGAGGATCGTCGCGACGGTTTGCTGCGCGCGGCTTTGCTGCGGCAGCTTGCGCGGCTTTAATGACGCACGCCTGGTCGTCTTCATGATTCGGCCTGAAAAAAACCGAATATTAGCTCGGTTTCCCGACCACTGACGAATTTTCAACCGCGCGTTGCACGGCCTTCAATGCATGTAGGTCACGCGGCGCGCGCGTACCTGCAGGACGAGGCCCGCGTCGAGTAGAGCGATCGAGAACCAGCGCATGATCTTCAGCACGGTGCTTACCGTCGGCTGGGGCAGCCAGTTGTTCAGCATCTGCGTCGCGGCGTCGCTGCGGGTTCGTTGCAGGAGCGCGATGATCTGCAGCAGCGAGGCTTCGTCATTGGCGAGTTCGGACGCGCAGCGGCAACGGGTATCGAGCGGCCGGCAGGACGCACGCATCAGCGAGCGCATCAGGATATCGAAGTAGCCGATGCCGTTCGCGGTCATGCCGGCTTCATGCAAGACGCCGCTCCAGTCGCTGTTGCGGCGCACGCTGTCGCATTGCGGACGCAACCACGTGCGCACGGCCGTCAGCACGGTCTGCTCTGCCATATCGGGATGCTGCGTGAACGATTCATCGTAGAGCGTGTGGTTTCTCGCGGGCGGGTTGTGGAAATTCATTGAACCTCCGGTTGGCACGACGGCCATGTCCGGCTGCGCGCGTCAGGCGCGACGCCCCGAGCCGTTGTCTGCGCGCCGGCATGGGCGCGCGGGAAGTCGGTGATGTCGGACAGGATGGTCATGGTGAAAACAGGACAGCGGGTGACATGCACCATGATCGGACAATTTCGCCGTAAATGCAAATGATTCTCATTTGGATGCGTGTGGCAGCGTGTGGCAAATAGGTGGCCGAATCCCGGAAAGCCCGCCGGGCAGGGGAATGGATACGGTTACGTCTGCTGTGTGTGTCGATGCGTCGCACCGGCGCGCTGCCCTCGCGTCGGGCTGTGCTGGTGAGCCGCTGGGAAACTTTGCGGCCGGTGGTGGACCGGGTGCTCGGCCGCGGCAAACGCGTATTGCCTCGCCCAGTCTGTATAACCCTCGACCAGAAAACCCCCGGAGCGCTGGATATACTGCTCGCGAGACGCGTGATAAATCGCGGGCAGCGCGAACCATGGCACGTGCGGCAAGTCGTGGTGAACCAGATGAAAGTTGTTGTTTAGATAGAGCAGGCGCCAGAACAGACCTGCTTCGTTGATAACCGTACGATGCGCGCTATCGTGTGCCGGGCGATGTTCGCGGAATGACCGAAGCGAGCCGAGCGACAGCGACCCATACCCGACGCCGAGCACGAACACCCATGCCGGAATCGCGCAAACCTGCTGCAGCCACAAGGTGAGCAGCACGAGCGCGGCGAAATGCGCGAGCCAGGCGGGCACATCGCGCCTGTCGCGGCGGCTGATCTTGCGCAAAGCATCGACCGCCGTCGCCGCGATGGCGAACGCCGGACCGAGTAGCAGCCGCCCGACGAGCGTGTTACGGCAATGGAGCAGCGCGCGCATCGCCCGTCCTGCCCGCGCCCATGTCTCAGTGTCGACGAAGTAGCTTTCTGGATCGCGCCCTGGCTCCGTCAGGTTCGCATCGTCGTGATGCTGTAGATGCGATTCGCGATAGACCCGATAGGGAAACCACACCGCGAGAGGCGCGAAACCTAGCAGTGCGTTCAGGCGTGCGGAGCGGGTGGGGTGGCCGTGCAATAGCTCGTGCTGCAACGACATGTACCACGCGCTGAGCAATGCGAGCAGAACGGTGGTCAACGGCAAGCCGAGTTCGCGGGCATGCGTGGCGACACCGAACCATCCGCCGTAGATCGCGACGACCAGCATCCACGTCGGCCATTGCGTGCGCCATGTGCGGCTCGTCGCGAGCCTTGCGATTATGTTGCGCTGCGTGTCGTCGAGATAGATTGCCATCGGTTGAGCCGGTCAAATGCATGTTCCGACTGATCGTACGTACCAATGGGCGGCTTCAGAACCAATTTGTTCGGGATTGTATTTGCGCTACGACGCGCAAGAGGCGACAAGCGGCAACGGCTGGCGAAAATCGGCGACAATGCCCGCAGCGATTGTCAGCGCCTGTTGTGCACCGCGCACCGCGCGCGAGGCGCCCCTCGAACATTTTTATGCCGATATGAAACGACTTTATCTTGCCGCACTGGCGGTAGCGGGCAACTTTTTCGCAGCGCCCATTCAGGCGCAAAGCAGTGATGCCGGTCCGCTCGATACCCCCACGGGCCAGGTGCAATTCGTCCGCGACGGCCAGGGCTTTAGCGCGCTGCTCGCAAACGACGTATTCGATCGCTTCAGCGCCCACGCGCTGACGCATTTCGACGACATGAACAGCGCGAACGGCACTGTCGTGCGCGTGCTCGTGCAAACCGATTCAGGTCCGGTGCTGTACGACTTTCGGCGGCGTCCGCCGCTTGTGCAGCGCATAGGCGCCCGCATGAGTGTCAAGCGTGTGTTCTGGCAAGGCGATGAGGTCGTGATGCAAGGCTCGCAAGGCTGGTTCCGCTTCCAGCGCGGGGTATTGACGAAGCTGCAATCGTCGAAAACCATCTACCATTGATTGCCCGCGCCCGGCGGGCGGGGCCGTCGCCGCCGGTTTGCGCGAGCCGCTATGACGAGGTGTCGGCAATACGGCACGCGTGATCGAGCAGTCCCTCGGCCGAGCCCGTGCCGTTGTCCGCGTCTAGACCGCTGTTCACGACCAGCCAGCCGTCTTTCTGCGCCGACGGCCCGGCGCCCGTCACCAGAATGGTTTGCATGGCCATTGCGTCGGGGTTCGGATTGTCGCGCGAGACGATGCGAAACGGGTCGCTCGCGCCGCTGAGCGATTTCACGCGCATGATCCGGTAGCGGCTGCCGTTGAGCGTGTCCCAATGCCACGTGTCGGGCGCGTCGTTCGCGTGCCGTGCGAGCGCGTCGCTCACGTCGCCGCGCATGCAGTCGATATGAATGTGCAACTGGTTCTGCGTGCGGCGAAACTGGGAGTTGATTTCCAGACCCAACTGATTGTCCGCGAGGGTGCGTTTGACCGCGCCGTTAACATAGCTGCGTGCGGCCCATGCGTCGGCCCAATAGCCGGGCGCATGCGGTGCGAGCACGAGCGGGCTTTCGATGCCGCTCACGCGGTCCGTCGGTATCAGCAGATACTGCGAGCGGCCGACAATGTCCTTCAGGATTGCATAGCGTTTGTCGAGATCGACGGCGGTGCACTGGCCCGGCGTGCCGGTCGCCTGTTGCGACGGAACGCAGCGAATATCGACAATCTTCCATAGCGCGTTCGAATCGACGGCCGCAAGGCGTGCGCAGCCCGCCACGGCGAGCGCTACGCCGAACGCCGCGGCGGCTCGCTTCAGGTAATGCCCGCTGCGCCGCAGCGGGCCGGGACCGGCGGATTTGGAAAGAGTGGACCTGCTGGCAAGGGTGTTTGTCGTCGTGCGGGAAAAGGCCTGGTTGAGGGGCATCTTTTATACGGTTTAGAGCACGGGCGGCGGCACTTCGCCGAGCAATTGTTCGACGGCCACGCCGATTGCGAGCAGACGGCGGTCGCTGCCAAGCGGCCCGTCGAGTTCGAGGCCGACCGGCAAACCTTGCGCACTGATTCCTGCCGGCAGCGACAAGCCGGGAATGCCCGAGGTGCTGGCCGGATCGGTATTGCGCAGAAATGCTTCCATCGTGTCGATGGCCGGCGCGCCGTCTACCGACACCGTGGACGAACCGTTGATCTCGTCGATTGGCACGGCGGCGAGCCGCGTGGTCGGAAAGAGCAGTGCATCGAGACGCTCGTCGGCAAAGGTCGCGGCCATATAAGCCTGCAACCGGGGCCGCCAGTGATTGAGCGCCGCTTCATAGCGCGAGTCGAGCGTGCCGGCGAGCACTACGTCGTAGATCGCGCGCACGTCGGGACTCGCTATACGCGCTGCCAGTTCGGCTACGGTCTGCACCGGCGCATGGTTGGCGGCGAGCCACGCTTCGAGATCCACGCGCGCTTCGTGGATGGCTATTGGCCCGCCGACCATGCCGTTGAGATCTTCCAGTTCGCTCATGGCCACCGGCACAAAAACAACGCCGGCCGCTTCGAGCTTCTTCACCGCGCTTTGCGCCACGGCTTCGACATCTTGCGCAAGACCCGCCCACAACGGTGCGGGCAAGCCGATGCGCAGACCGTTCAGCGCGACGGCGGGCAACGGACCCTCGCCGGTGATCACGCCGTCGAGCAGCGCGATGTCGGCTGCGTTGCGCGCCATAGGGCCGACGGTATCGCGCGTGTGGCTGATCGGCACCACTGCGTCCGGGTCGTGATAGCGCCGCTCGGCGCCGCCGTTGCCGACCGACGGACGAAAGCCCGCGGTGCCCGTCAACGCGGCCGGAATGCGCGTGGAGCCGCCGGTGTCGGTGCCGAGGCCGGCGGGCGCGATGCGCGCGGCAATTGCCGCCGCCGTGCCGCCGGACGAGCCGCCCGGAATCAGCGCGGGGTCGTATGGATTGCGCACGGGGCCCGCATGCGCCGCGAGATTGGTACTCGTAATGCCGAACGCGAGCTCATGCATGTTGGCCTTGCCGAGAATGATCGCGCCGGCGTCGAGCAGCCGTTGCACGGAGCGCGCATTGACGTCCGGCACGAAGCCTTGCAGTGCCGGCGTGCCGGCGGAAGTGGCCAGCCCCACGGTGTTGATGTTGTCCTTCACGACGACAGGCAAACCGGCGAGTGGCAGTCGGGCCCTGGCTTCGGCGGGCAACGCGTCGATGCGCCGCGCGGCGGCGAGCGCGCCGTCCAGGTCGATCACGGTCAGCGCGTTGAGTGTTTCGAGCGCGGCCGCGCGCGCGAGCAGGGTGGCGACGTAATCTGTTGCGTGGAGCCGGCCCGACTGGATCGCGGCGACGGCTCCGGTTGCGCTCAGCGCGAGCTGTTCATCGACGGTCCAGATCATGGCCGTGCTCCTTATCGTTCAGTGCCGGAGCCGCGCGAACGCCGCATGAAGCGCAGTGCGAAACGGGCGAGCGTGGGCACGAGCCGCGGGCGCAGCAGCCGCGCGTCGTAGCCGCTCATGCGGCGCTCGTTTTCCGCGAGACACAGTTCGACAAGCTCGGGCGTTTCCAGCCCTTTGCCGATCACGCTGCTGTTCGCCGGCAGAAAGTTCGAGTCGTGCGCAACGCCGTTTGCGTCGATGCCCTTGGCGATGGCCACTCGCTCCCAGATCAGCACGACCCAGATGGCGGCCACGCGCAACGCGTGCCACGGCCTGCGCCATAGTGGCATGTTACGCCGGTGCCAGGCGACCCAGTTGACGAAAAAGAGGATGTGACGCGCTTCCTCCTGGATCACAGGTTCGAAGGTCTCCACCAGCGCTTCTGGAAAATAGCCCGACTGCTGTGCCGCGCGAAAGAGGCCGAACGCAAAGAAGCTGTCGATGCACTCGCTGTAGCCCGTACGCATCCACGCCCATTCGGGGTCGCGCGGCGCGGGATAGTGCGGCTCAGGTGCGATTTCAATGCCGTAGGCCGCAATCAGGCGCGCGAGCACGCGCTTGTGGCGGGCCTCTTCGTCGCCGTCCATCGTAATGGCTTCGCGCAGCAGCGGGTCGCTCAATTGCGCGGCGTAGGTGTGAACGTTGATCGACGCGCGGCCTTCCGTTTGCACTGCGATGTCCCAGATTGGCAGCGAGCAGAGCCGTTCGAGCGCGTCGGACGACAGCGCGGGCCAGTCGATCACGGCCGGTTTGTACGGGTCGTGAGTCTCGAGCAACATGCGGCAGAACATGTGCTTATGCGCCTCGGAGCCGATCTTCACGCGGGCGGTGCCGGCAAAGGTCCAATGGCGCAAAGTGTGGTCTTCGGCTAGATCTGTCAATGTGTCGGACATGGCAAGCGTGCAGATAGCGAATTTGATGTGTCGCCTATTCTGTCACATTGCCCCGAAACGCGGCGCGGGCGGTGCATGGCCGCCCGCGCCGCTTAGCCTGCCCGCGGTGTCACTGGTGATGGTCGACCCACATGCGTCCCCAGCGGAATGCGTAGGCAAGCGCATGTTCTTCGTCGAAGAAATAGTCGAGCGCGTCGAAGCTATAGGCCTGGCCGCTCTTTGCGCTTGCTTTTTCGATGGTCAGGTTCGCGGCGAATAGTCCGTTGGGCAAACGTTGCGCGGCCGGCGCGACTTCATAGCCCTTGTAGCGAATATTTGAATTCATGATCGTGGCGGTGAATAGGCCCGCATGTTTTTGCAAAGGCCGCTGCGTATGACAGCCGGCGTTCGCGTCGGCGTCGGCATCAGGCGGCGGATGAGTCGGCGGGCAGGCTCAAGCGTAGGCCGCACTGAAGGGCCCGTGAACCAATCATTCTTCGCAAGCAAATCAGCGGGAAACCGGAACGCTCTTCAGAACACCGGATAAGGGCTGGTTTGGCGGGTTCGCAGACACTATCGCGCGTGACGGCCGCCGGGTCTGTTATGTGCCGCACGGTAGCTCACGCGCGAGCGCCCCGCTTCGCGCATGCGAGGCGATGGGGGCGCTGCGGGCGAGGGGGCGCTGCTGGAGGAGTCGCGAAAGAGGACGTCGGGCGAGGTATTACACCGCGTGCAACTTACGCGCGGGCTGCGTTTGCTGGTTCGCACCGTGCGCGGCGTTCGTGGAGTTCGGGGCGTTGGTGGCGTTCGCGGCCGGCGCGCGCTGCGCGGTGAACGCCAGCGCGAATTGCGCGGCTTGCTGGCCCACGGTGGCTAGCTGGTCGACGACCTTTGCGTCGGAACAGGTATCGACACTGTCGAAGCGGGTTTCCAGCGTGTTGATGCCCGCCCCGAACGGCGTGGGCCAGCCGCGCAACGCGTGGACGATTGCGCGCAGCGAAGTGAGTACCGAGCCGGCCGCCTGCCAGCCATAAGCCGTGACGATACAGCCGACCGCGCGGCCGTCCAGATACGGACGTTCGTCGGCACGCAATTCCTCGAGCGTATCGAGCGCGTTCTTCACGAGGCCCGAGACGCCGCCGTGATAGCCGGGCGTCGCGATGATCAGCGCGTCGGCGTGACGAACGGCTTCGATCAGTTCGAGCTGTTCGTCGGTGCGCTCGCTGTGTTCGGGCGCGTAGTGCGGCAGGCTATGAAGGAAAGTGCCGCCGAAGAGCCGGGTTCTCGCGCCCGCAGCCTCGGCGCCGCGCAACGCGAAGCCCAGCGCGCGCTCGGTCGACGAGGCCGCGCGCGTCGTGCCGCCAATGCCGACCACGAGCGGGCGGCGAGGGTGATGGAAACTGGTCAACGAAATGCTCCTTCGGTGGCGGCTCGCGGCGCCCGCGCGCGGGTTGCGCGTGAGCGGGCCGGGCGAACCGGACTTTGAAGCATCATCTTAATGAGCGCGGCACGCAGCACGAAGCGACTTTTTGTTCTAACCATATAACCGCGCGGGAGGTGCGATCAGTCAGAGATGGATTGCCGGCCCGCTTCGCGCGTTGGCGCCGATAAGCATATGGCGATCTATTGTTTTGGCGCGAGCGCGGGCGCCGCTATGATCGAAGCGTCTCCTCCATGACACTCCTTGACATGGGACTCGGCCCCGCCTGCATGCTGGCGGGGCATTTTTTTGCCGATGACGCGACGATTTTCGCGCGGCTGCGTCACGGTTCTTGCCTCGATCGCGAAGCGCACGCACACACGACGTCACGATCCGGCTGTTTGTCGCGTGCTACGATGGTCCGCGACACGATCCCGGCAAGCTCGAACCGACAGATGGCAACTCTCTATGACACGCTTGGCGTGCCGATGCACGCCACGGAAGACGAAATCAAGCGCGCGTACCGTAAGGCCGCGATGAAGTGGCATCCGGACCGCAATGCGGGCTCGGAAGAAGTTGCGCGCGCCACCTTCCAGGAGATCAGGGACGCCTACGCGATTCTCTCGGACGCCGCGCAGCGCGAGGTGTACGACGCCGTCTACGCCGAACAGATGCAGCAGTGGGAAGCGCAGCGCATGCGCCATGAGGAGGCGCAGGCCGAGCGCGAGGCGGCAGCGCGTGCGGCGGACGAAGCCGCCTATGCCGAGATGGTTTCTCTTGCGATGCGCTTTGCCGACGAGGGCCACAATCGCGATGTGTTGTTTGGCGTGCTGCTCGGGCGCCAGTGTGAAGCGGCACGCGCAGCGCAGATCGCCGACAGCGTAGCGGCCTTGCAGACTTCGCGGCGCGAAGCCACGGCCTCCAGGACTTCGCAGCAGGCTGCAGACGCTTCGCCGCAGTCGAGCGACGCCGTGTCGCCGGGAGACGCCGCAACGACGAACGCCCGCGCCGAAGCCACGGCCGATTCTTCTGGCTCTGAGCCAGCCAAACGCGACGAGGCCGCAAAAGAAGCCCCTGCCGCCGGCGGTTTTTCCAACCTCTGGTTCCAGTTCCTCAACGGCCTGCGGCTTTAACGCGCCCCTTGCATTTCTTCCGATCAGGCAGTTCCAGGGGGAAATTCCTCTAGCGCGCGGAATAAAGACGTCGTAGTGTCACGGGGGCGCAAGACTCTGCGAGCACAATCGCACATACAAGAGACCAAAAACACGGTACGGGGTAAGCGTGACAAAGAAATATAAAGTGCTGTTTCTGTGCCGCGAGAATTCAGCACGCAGCATCATGGCCGAAGCCCTGCTGCGAGAGCTGGGCGGGCATCGCTTCGAAGCATTCAGTGCCGGGCCGGAGCCGGCCGTGCGAATTCATCCGTTGACGGTCGCGCAATTGCGGCCCGGCGTTTCCGACCTTGGAATGCTTTGCCCGAAAAGCTGGCTGGAGTTTACCGGCGAATGGGCGCCGCGCATGGATCTCGTGGTCGCGCTGGACGACAGCGTTGCCGCTCCCCATGCGCCTGCCTTTCCGGGCAACCCTGCGCTTTGCGAGTGGAATATCGCCAATCCGCTCGCGGACTTTCTTTCCGAGCCGGAACGGATTCGTCTATTCGACAAGGTGTTCTGGCAAATCGTGCGTCAGTTAAGCGCTCTTATCGAGGCGCCGCAAAATGATGCGATGCCGGCGCGCGCGACGCCGCAGTGCATGCCGTCGTGCACTGGTCAGTTTGCCAACCTGTGATGTGCCGCAATAGCGCGGCGCTTGCTGCAGAGGGTCGTGCTGGCGGTGGTCTCAGTGGTCGTTCTGACGCGCGAGCCGGCTGCCCGCGAACGGGTCGTTCTTCCAGTCGACGCGCTTTTGCGGCTGCGGAGCGGGCGCGGGTGGCGCCGATAATTCGAAGTGGTCGATTGATTGACCGGCACTGATTGCCTGCTTGAGCCATTGAGGCATTTCGCCCTGGCCGTCCCAGCTGTCTCCCGTCGCGCTACGGTAGCGAGCGTTCTTTTGCGCGGCCGGTTCGGCTGCCAGTACGGCGGCAAGGTCTTCTGGTTTGATGCCAAACTCTTCCATGCGATGGCGGAGATACGCAATCATGCTATCTCGCTTCCTTTCGTCCATAAGATATTCGTCCTTCTAAAGCGTCCAGCGTTCTGTCAAATGCAGATTGCGAGGAAAACCCGCGAGAGCTTGGAGTCCATTTAAATGGCGCCGGTCCGCGGTGAGGTTATTAATCGAAATTGGAAAAGCGATGGGGGCGATGCACTGACTTTGGGCGGCCGATCTCGCATTCACGCTCCGTCTTTCGACGGCGTTGGTGCGGGGCCATTCTCGTGGTTATGTCGTCATCATAACGCACTGCGAGCGCAATGCACGCACCGTTTCAACTGATTTTGGCGGATTTGAACGTGATGCGGAGATTGGTCGCACGTCCCGGGTCGGTTCAACGGTCCGGTTCGCCAGTTGAATTCCACGCCGCCCGAACTATAAAAGAATGAGTGGAGAGGACAATCCGTGTTTTCCAGCCTGGGCGCCGAGCCGCAATTCCAGTACGCGTGTGCGGCGCCCGGCTCGGCGCGGGCGACTCGTCGAGCGCTTCATTCGACGAGTCGATGCAGCAGGCCCGCGTCTCGATGTGTTGACTGTCGCCCACGTAGGGCAACGGCTTTTACACGGACCGATTCTCGAACAGGGAGGACACTGCTGCGCCGGATTCAAGGAGTCTGGACATGAAACTACGTTTATTGATGGCGGTGGTGAGCGCCATTCTTTTTCTCGCCCCGCGCGCCGCAAGCGCGGACGATCTCGCCCCCCAACCCGCCGTCGGCACGACGGCAGGCGCATCGTCGGGGCATAGGTTGATGCAGCATGCGAACGAGTCGGCCCAGGCCACCACCGACATCCCCTTGAGCGAACCTGCAGCAGCGGCTTCGCCGTCGGCGCAGAACGTCGCTTATGGAGGCGTGGCAGCAGGGCGGTCGGAAGCGGGCGGCCGGCAAAATATGCCATGCTCTACCGGGCCGCAATGCAGAATTTACTTCGGCCAATAAACCGCGGACATGGCTGCGGGCGCTGAGTACCCCGAGCCGCGTCGCCTGATCGCTATTTCATGCGAGCGCAGTGTGAGACGCTGAGTCTTCTGTATTTTCGACAATGCGGCTCACCACTGCCGCGACGCCCGGCCCCTGCACCGCCGCGCGCTCGCCGAAGCGCCGAAACTCGTTCAGCAGGGAGCGCCACGACGCATGCCAGCGCGTTTCCTTGATCAGATTGCCTGACGGATCGGCGATCCGCAGCACGCCGTTGTCGGGATAGAAAGTCAGAGTGACCGGCATGCCGTCGATCACGCAGGTCGCGGTGCAGGGACGCGTGCTAACCATATTCAATGTCCTTTGATTGTGCGATGGATGCATTAGATGCCGTCGCGCATTCAGCAAGGCGCATGCCCGCGATTTTCGCGTTGGCCTCCGCACGCTGGAGTGCCGGAATAACCCCACCCGCAACCGCAATTTTTCGCAGTGTTGAGCGAACGATTTAATACGATGTTAAGGTGTATTCCGTTCCGGACGCACCTCCGCTTCATCATTCCTACCGTGCAAAAGCAGGCCACCCAGCCTGCTTTTTTTGCTCGTGCGCCATCGTGCTCGAGGGCGAAAGCCACGGTGATTAGCTGGGTGCAGCCGCTCCAATCACATTCGTTGTTCGTAACCCGCCAAACAATACTATGTTGACAGAAGACAAACTGCCGGCGAGCGCAGTCGCGCCCGACGAACGGGCGGCGTCGCCCTTGCGTTCATGGCTCGCGGTCGTGGCCGTTGCAATCGGCGCGTTCGCGTTCGTCACCACCGAATTTCTGCCCGTTGGACTTTTACCGCGCATTGCCGCCGACCTGGGCGTGTCCTCCGGCACCGCCGGTTTGATGGTCACTGTGCCCGGCATTATCGCGGCGATCTCGGCGCCTGGCCTCATGCTGGTCGCCGGCCGCATGGATCGGCGGCTCGTATTTCTGCTGCTCACGGCTTTGCTGCTGGCATCCAATCTGATCTCGGCGCTTGCACCGAACTTCATCTTGATGCTGGTGGGCCGCGCGTTGCTCGGCGCTGCGTTGGGCGGCTTCTGGACGCTGGCCACCGCAGCCTCGGGGCGGCTCGTGCAGCCCAAGGATTCGGCGCGTGCGATGGCGACTATCCTCACCGGCGTGACCTGTGCAACCGTGATCGGCGTGCCGCTCGGGACCTTTATCGCGAGCCTGGCGTCGTGGCGCGCGTCGTTCATGGCAACGGGCGGACTGGTTGCGAGCGCACTGATCGCGCAGTTCCTGTTCGTGCCGTCGTTGCCGTCGAATACCGCGTTGCGTCTGCACGATCTTGTTTCGCTGCTGCGCAGGCCGCATGCGCGTCGCAGCCTGGTAATGGTCGGACTGGTATTCGGCGCGCATTTTTCGTCGTACACGTACATTACGCCGTTCCTGCTGCACAACGCGAACCTGAGCATGCCGACTATTACGTGGCTGTTGCTCGGCTTTGGCATTATCGGGTTCTTCTCGAACTTCGCGGTATCGTCCACGGTTACGCGCAGCCTCAAGATCTCGCTTGGCGCGATGATTTCGCTGCTGATGTTCGCGCTTGTCCTGCTGCCCACGCTGCAACAGTCGTCGGCCGGCGTGATCGCGCTCGTGCTCGCGTGGGGCGTGGCGTTCGGCGCGTTGCCGCTGTGCTTCAGCATGTGGATTCAGCGCGCCACGCCCGATTCGCCCGAAGCCGGCTCCGCGCTTTTCGTGAGCATTATTCAGGTGGCAATCGCGGTGGGCTCGCTGGTGGGTGGTATCGTGGTGGATCAGGTGGGAATCGCCCCCGACTTCCTGTTCGGCAGCGGCCTCGCGTTGCTTGGCCTTGCCGCGCTCGTCAGCTTCGGCAGAAGTGGCGAGGCGAAGCCCGCAGCCAAAGCGGTGGCATGCCGCGAATGCAGCACCGCGTGCAGCGACTAGGCGTGCCAAGCCGGGCGCACGAGTGTTGAAATTCGCACGAGCGCCTGCAGTTTCCATTGCTGACTGCCTGTACGCTATATGCCCGCATATACGTTCGGGAATGCCGACAACCCAGCAATACGTAAAGACAGGCGGATGAAAAACGTCCCTTCCCGACTACCCCCAGCCAAACGCGCCGAACTGCTGTGTTTTCTCGTCGCGATCGCAGCGGCGTCGTATGCGCTCAGTGCGGAGTGGCGCGTGGATCACGTCGTCCAGTGCTGCCGCCAGTGGCTGGCCAAAAACAGCGCGCGCATGCATTGGCTCGAGCGGCTGCGCATCGGGCAACTTGCGTTGAAGATCGCGAGCGAGGACCTGCTGAATGCGGGCGTCGCCGTGCGCCTCTCGAATGTGCAGGCGCTCTTCACGAGCGAATTGGAGTTGAACGAAGCCAGCACGATGGTTCAGCGAATGATGGCGCTCTGCCAGGAAGCGATCTGATACAGCTGGTAGACGATGCGTATCGCGCAGCGCGCGTGCAGTTCGGCGCGCACTGCGCGACTTCATGGCAAGCCTGAGCAAACGCTCAGGTAATCAGGCCGGCGAAATGCACGCAGTTGCCCTGAGCGTCGACGGCAATGCTCATCCCCTCGGCGTTAAGGTTCACCGTGGGCTGTGTGCCCGGCGTGCTGCTGACCGTTACGGCGATCGGTATGTACTCCGCTCCGTCGAAATCGAGGCTTTGGCCGGGGTGATTTTCGCTCACCGCCGAGAGTTGCTTGAGCAGCGGCGCCGTCAGGAACACGATGGTCGACAGGCCGGTCGGCCAAAGCTCGCTCCACCGGGCGTTGGAACTCAGGGTGGCTGAGGCCACGAAGCGGGGCTCGGTCTCGTTACTGATCGGCAGGTTCGCCGTGGTCATCCAGGCGGCGAACGCCAGGTTAATGTCCAACTGCGGAACGTGCTGCTGCAACAGCCATGCGCGCAGCGAGTTCGGCCCGGTTGCAAGGCACATCATGTCGAATGCTTCCTGGCCATACGGCCGGACGTGCTTGATCAGAAAGTCTGCTGAGATACCCATGTTGAACTCCTCAATGCGTCGTGCGAGTGATCGGGCGCTTGCGGAAAAACGTTCGCCGCAACGGGGCCATGCGGTCAGTTGGCGTTTTTCAGTTCGACGGGGCCCTCCGGGGTGCCCGTTGCCGCTTCCAGATGAACGATGTCGCCGAGCATGGGCACCACGCCGTTGATCACGTGCGCGTTGACGATGATCGTGCCGTTGCTGAACTTTTCGACGGAGTAGGTCGTTGTCATGCGGTCCACTTTCATCGATGCATTCACGTAGCGCAAACCCGTCAGCACAATGTTCCATTGAGGCTGGCCGCGATATTCGCCAATGGTCGCGAAGGCAGGCGTGTTGAAAATCGTCGGCCCGTACGAATGATTGATGACGGCGCGTTCGATCAGGTCCACTAGCTCGGCCCATCGGATGCCGTAGATCACGGTGCTTGCCCGTGCTGGCGGGTAGTCGCCGAAGCGCTCACGCGCGGCCTGCGCGGCGAGTTCGGGGACATCGGTTTCATAAAAGTGCTTGTCGAGAAATTCGAATTCACTAGGCATGTCTTTCTCCCTGACGAGTGCCGGAATCAATGCGCATAGGCGCGGCTGGCCGGATGGCCGGTGTTCGTGCTACGCCGGTATGAACGCGTCGAAAGACGCTTTGTGAAGTCACGCCGCCACCGCCCCGCGTGCGGCATACTGTGCGCATAATCGTATGACGATTGATTCACGCAAGGCCGAATCGAACGTTCAACGTGTTCCGCCAGAAGAGCACGCCGGGGGCAACAAAAAGTGGAATCAACAGCACGCAATGCAACCGCAGATGCCGGCTTTTCCAGGACCGAAAACCGGCAAGCACTACTGAGGCAGTCGAAGCTTTTCCGCGACATGCCCGAGTCCCTGATCCATCACGTTGCATCGCATGTCGTGGAGCGACGTCTGGACGATGGCGAGGCGCTCTTTCTCAAACACGATCCCGACGACTTCGTTGCGCTCGTCGTCTCGGGGCGTCTCTACACGCTGCTCTACGGCCCCGACGGCAGGGAGCTGATTACCGAGAGCGCCGAGCCTGGCGAGGTGGTCGGCGAAACGGCTCTTGTCGATGCGAGCCGCCGTCAGGCGGCAGCATTCGCGTGCGGACCGACGCGCGTGCTTCTGCTATGGCGGCGCCACTTTCCTCAATTGACCAAAGAGCCGTTGTTCATTCAACGCCTGCTGATGCTTCTGTGCGACAAGGTGCGCAAGGCCGCAGCGTTTATCGAATCGGTTTGCCTGTACCGGCTTGAATCTCGTCTCGCGCGCCATCTGATCTCGGCAATCGACCAATGTGGCCGGGCAGAACACGGCGGCATTGTGGTGCCGCTGCCGCCAAGCCAAAGCAATCTCGCAGCGATGGTGAACGTGAGCCGCCCGAAGCTGAATGCGCAATTGCAAGCATGGCGGCGCGACGGAGTCATCAGCTGGACGCACGACACGTTGCTGATAGCCGACGTGGATCATTTGCGCTCGGTCGCGTACATCTCCATTACCTGAGCGCGTGCCGTTCGCGGTATGCCGATCCGCTTGGCTGGGGTCCACGCGCAGTGCCCGGCGCGGGCTCGCGCCTGTGCGTGGATGCGTGCAAACGATGCGTTGATCAAAGGGGAACGGCGAAGCAGGAGGGAACGACTCGCGCCGGAGAGCGTTGCGCTGCTCCGGCGCGTGACAGCGCGTCAGATTGCGCTGGTGCTAGGCGGATTCAGCGCATTCAGGATGGTCAGAAGGCTCGTCAGGTTGTCGCTGACACCGGTCTGCGCGACCTTTTCGGTGGCGCCGGCCGCCGCCGTGGTGTCGAGCGTGTAGACCTGCATGACGCCCTGGTTGGCCGCTGCCTGCGACAGCGTGTTCTGCTGCTGCTGCGAGGACACGGAGTTCTGAAAGAGAATGCCCGTGGAATGCGCCATCGTCTGATACAGCGAGCCCATTGCCATTGCGGGCGCTTCTGCGACAACCTTGACGTTCGACTGCGTGACGGCATCGGTTATCTGATTGTTGACGGCTGTGGGAAAGGCCATTGCTATGCTCCTCAGTTCAAGGTAAAGACGGAAATCGAGCCGCTACGCTTGCGCGTGGCGGAACTGCCGGACTTTATTGACGGCGGAAGGCGTTGAGCACCGTGAGCAGGCTCGTCAGGTTGTCGGCAACACCGGTCTGCGCGACCTTCTCCGTGGCGCCTGCGGCGGCCGTCGTATCGAGGCTGTAGATTTGCATCACGCCCTGGTTCGTGGCCGCCTGCGTCAGCGTGTTTTGTTGCTGCTGCGCCGATACAGCGTTCTCGAACAGAATGCCGGTCGAGTGGGCCATGGTTTGATAGATCGAGCCCATCGCCATGGCCGGCGCTTCGCCGACCACCTTGACGTTCGACTGGGTGACGGCGTCGGTGACCTGATCGTTGACGGAAGTGGGAAATGCCATTTCGAACTCCTTCGGTTTAGTGCGCGGCGGGTGTCGCGCTGGTTGCATGAACGTCCTCTGAGGGACTCTGTGAAGCGGGTGTCGGTGTCGCAGTCGGTGTCGGTGTCGCTGTCGGTTCGATCTCTGTGGACGTGGCCGCCGGAGCCGCGCTCGCTGCGTTGTCGAGTTGCGCGAGCGCGCTTGCCAGTTGCCGCTGCAACGGACCGAAGTAACGCTCGAAGCACTGCTCGACTTCCGTCTTGACCAGATTGGCGAGGCGGTCCGCAATCTGCGGCAACGCGAGTTGCGCGGCGGGCGGCAGGCCGCTCGCCGGCGTAACGAGCATGGACGGGCGCAGATCGTTGAGCGATTGCGCCGTTTCCACGATCTTCAGAATCGCCTGTTCCTCGCGTTCCTGTGCTTGCAGCGCTTGCGCTGCGCTCGCCTTCAGCTTCTGCAAGACCTCGCGGATCAGAGACTCGGAACGCTGCCTGCCTTCGTTGAGCACTTGCGCCGCTTGCAACCTTGCGTGGACGGCCGGGTCGGTGGAGGAGGCCGCGCTCTGCCCCGGCTGGTCCTTTGCCGTGGATTGCTGGAATTGCTCCAACTCCGCGAGTTCTGCGGCGGTGAGCGGGCGTTGCAGCCAGGTGGTGGCGAGACGGCGAAGCGACGCCAATGCGTCTGGGTCGGAATTGCTCATCGGTATGCTCCTGATACTTTGGGATCCTGATCGACTAAGCCCGTGCAGACGAGTCAGTCACCTGGGGAACCAGGCCAACCAGGCAGCAGCCCAACGCGTTAGCCGGCTTTGCGGTTGGCGAGCGTCGCGCTGTAGCGTGCGATGCTCTGGTCGATCTTGTCGATGGCGAAGCTCGCGGACTCCGCTTCGATTGCACCAGCCGCCGCTGCCACCGCCGCGGCTGCGCCCATCAACAGGTCGGTTGCCAATGCGCCGAGCGCGTCTTCCGCGGCGGCGGCCAGCTTTTGCTCGGCGAGGTTCTCAGTCATCTTCTTGAGCAGCACCGCCTGACTTGCGAGCGCGAGCTTGCTGACGCCGTCGAAATAGCTCGCTGCCGATTGCGCGACGAGACCGGATGCCTGGCTGATCATCATGTCCGGAGGCGTTGCCACTTGCGACGCTGCATAGCTCGCGGTCTCGGCGTTCGTGAGTTGCACCGCCTGCACGATCTGACTGTTGAGCGCGCTCGTGGGCGGGCTGCTGTTGGCCGCCTGTTGCGATGTCGCGCGCTCGCGCACCTTCGACAAAGGTGTGGACCCGGGCGTGGACGCTGTCGTCGCGCGGGCGGCGGATTGTTCCGGTGAGTTCTGCCCGCCGGTTGCAAGTGGCGGCGTGCCGGCGGTGGTCGCCGCTTTGTTCTCAGCGGGCGTGCTTCTGGTTGCTTGCATCGTTGCTCCCGTTTCGTCGGTCACGTGCGAGGGCGGTGCGGTGGTCGGGTTCGCTGCGTCTGGAGCTGCGTCCGAAGTCGCGCCCGAAGTCGTGGCTGGCGCAGTGTCTCGAGCCGCGTCCGGAGTTGCAGCCGGTGCCGTGTTTGGTACCGCGTGTGAAGCCTCGTCACGGCCCGAGCCGGCGGGCGTCGACGCGGGCCGCGCGCGTTTGCTGAATAAGTCCCACAGAGCCATGAATGCCTTCTCCTTCCGTATGCGTGGTCGTCATGGCGAGGGTCAGGTGCTCTTCTCGCCAATGGCCATAATCAGCGCAACGGCTTTCGACACCACGGCCGTCGAGATCTGGTTCAGCGACTGTTGACCATGCACCGCGTTTTGCAGCGACAAGCCTGCCGAATGACTCGCGACCTGATACAGCGCTGCGATGGCCTGGGCAGGCGCCTCGGCGACGACCTTGACGTTGGTCTGCGTGACCGCATCGGTTATCTGTGCGTTGACTGCAGTTGAATCCGCCATGAACAGCTCCTTCAAGGGTGGGTTGAGTTCGACGAGCGACGCAGCTATGAACGAGTCAGACGCGTTGTCGTGAAGCGTTTTTTCCGGACGGGCGCGTGGCGTGCAGCGTCGCGCGCAGTCTTTTGCGCAGGAGTTCGATCCGCTTGCGCGCCAGCGCCTCGCTGATCTTCAACTCGCTCGCAATGGCCGCGTACGTCATCTCATGCTCGAACCTCATGGAGAAGAGAAGCTGCTGGGCCGGCGGCAGATTTGCGACTGCGTCGGCGATCTGCGCAAGACCTTCGTCGAGTTCGAAAAGATGCGTAGGCGACGCCGCCGCGACGGCTGTGGCGCTCAGGTAGTCCATATCGTCCGCGGAGCAGAAGTGCAGCACGCGCGCCTCGCGGCTCGCATGTCGCGCGCTGTCGAGAAACACGTGATTGAGCACGGCGAACATGAAGCCTTCCGGGTTGAGAACCCGATGCGGCATGCGGCGCATATACAGCAGCGCCTTCAGCGCAGTATTGGCAAGCAGTTCGTCGGCGGCGACGAGGTCGCCTCTGGCGAGCTTTCTCGCACGTCGTTCGAGAAACGGACGCACGTTCTTCCATGCGCTTTCGAAGCTGGCGTTGCCAGGCGCATCGAACTCGCACGGTTCATGCGCGATGGCTGCACAGTCGCTGGTGGTCTCGGTTGTCATTGCGCTCTCACTTGGGACGGTGCGCGCAAGCTTGGAGGGCCTGAAATAGCGGCGGCTGTTACCTAGGTGACAAGGTCGCAACGATGGGTGTATCGCCATGCCGCGTGCATTGGCAACGGGCAAGCGGGTAGTGCGCACGTGAGCTTGCGCGTGGAAGTCACTCGCGAGGGCAAGTGAACTTTGACGCGACAACGGTGAAAGAGCTCAGGCTTTGCGCGGCGGTTGAAGAGAATGCACGGCGCTGGGACGGTGAGGTTCGGCAACTGGCCAAAACCGGTTGTTCCGGTTGTTCGACGCGGGTTCGACGCGGGTTCGACGCGGGTTCGACGCGACGCCTCGAGAGTTCCTGGTCAGATCGCGCGATCTATTCACCGAATATGCAGGTGCGCTTCGAGCATCTCTACCAGCACGTGAACCTTCGGCGTCAACTGCCGCGCGACCGGCCAGAGCAGGCTGAGCGGCAAGCCATCTGTTGCGGCCTCGTCAAGGATAGTGACGAGGCGGCCGGCCTTCAGATCATCCCGCACCAGCCATGTCGCGAGTTGCGCGATGCCGAGTCCCGCCCGTACGAATGCGAGTTGTGCTTCAGCGTCGCCTGCCACGATGCGTGGACGCACGATGCATTGCCCGACTTGCCCGTCCGCCACAGCATAAGACCATGGTGACTGCTCGCCGTCGGGCCGCCCGTACACGACACACGCATGTTCCTCGAGGTCGTCGATTGTTTGCGGCATGCCGTTTTTCTCGAGATAGGCCGGCGCTGCGCAGAAGATCAGCCGTTCGCGACCTAAAAAGCGCTGGCCAAGCGACGCCGGCAGAACGGACGGCCCTCCGATACGCACGGCGAGATCGACGCCGTCTTCGACCAGATCGACAAAGCGGTCAGTGAACAACAGCTGCGGCCGCACGTCCGGATACTGCGCGGAAAAGCGCACCAGCACCGGCACGACGCACAGACGGCCGAAAGAGGCCGGCAACGCGACGCGTACGGTGCCGACCGGCTCGCGCTTCTGCGCGGCGAGAATGGCCTCCGCCTCTGCAAGCTCCGCCAGGATGCGCGTGCAGGTTTCATAGAACGCGCGCCCGGCGTCCGTGAGAGAGAGACTGCGCGTCGTCCGTTCGAACAGTACGACGCCGAGCCGCCGTTCGAGCCGCGCGACACTCTTGCTCACCGCCGAACTGGTGAGGTTCAGCCGTTCGGCCGCAGCGGTGAAGCCGCCTGAGTCGGCAGCACAGACGAATGGGATGATGCCCTTCAGGCGTTCGGTGGGGAAGGTAGCCAATTGATGAAATGGATTCGCTGGAATACGGAAATACTATCCCGAACGGGAAATGTGGTCTGAAGTATCCTTGTGTGTCGAACGCAAACTGGAGT
Source organism: Paraburkholderia phenoliruptrix (assembly GCF_019511605.1). Lineage (GTDB taxonomy): Bacteria > Pseudomonadota > Gammaproteobacteria > Burkholderiales > Burkholderiaceae > Paraburkholderia > Paraburkholderia phenoliruptrix_A. Next base: position 428,773 of record NZ_JAEUAV010000002.1, read on the forward strand.
TACGAATGAATCGTCGAGCACTGGTCGTGGGCGCCAGCGGCATTGTCGGGCGAGCCCTTGCGGACCGTCTGCTGTCGACCGGCTGGACCGTTTATGGACTATCGCGCGGACGTAGCGCTGGTGTGCCGGGGTGCCAGCCCATTGTCGCGGACCTCACGTCGGCTGAATCCGTCGCGGCTGCGACGAAGGACATCGACGTCAGCCACGTGTTTTTCACCGCATGGGCGCGGCAGGCGAACGAGAAGGAGAACATCCGCGTCAATGGCGCGATGGTCCGCAACGTCCTCGATTCGCTGGGCCCGCGCGCGAAGCTCGAACATGCGGCGCTGGTGACCGGCCTGAAGCACTATCTCGGCCCGTTCGAGGCATACGCGTCCGGCGCCGTTCCAGATACGCCGTTTCGGGAATCGCAGGGGCGTCAGCCGGTCGAGAATTTCTACTACGAGCAGGAAGACCGGCTCTTCGACGCGGCGGCGCGCCACGGCTTTACGTGGAGCGTGCATCGCCCGCACACGGTGATCGGCTTTGCGCCTGGCAACGCAATGAACATGGGGCAGACGCTTGCCGTCTACGCGACGCTATGCCGGCATACCGGGCAGCCTTTCGTCTTTCCCGGGTCCGCTGCGCAGTGGAATGGTCTTACAGACATGACCGATGCACGCCTTCTTGCTCGACATCTCGAGTGGGCGTCGACGACTGAAGCAGCGCGAAACGAAGATTTCAATGTAGTGAACGGCGACGTGTTCCGCTGGAAAACGATGTGGGGGCAACTGGCCGATTATTTCGGCATTGAAGCGGCAACGTTCGATGGCATCGTGCGACCACTCGAAGACCGGATGCAGGACGCCGTGCATCAATGGCGCGATATTGCGGCAAAGCGCGGTCTAGCGGAGCCGGACATCGACCGGCTCGCTTCGTGGTGGCACACCGACGCCGACCTGGGCCGTCCGATGGAAGTCTTGACGGATATGACTAAAAGCCGCAAGGCAGGATTCCTCAATTATCAGAGTACGCCAGATGCGTTCTTCGATCTTTTCGAGCGACTGAAGGCAGAGCGTCTGATTCCCGGCTGAGGGGTAGCGAACGACCGCAATTCGGGCCGGTGGGGATCGGAGTGTCGGTAAGCCGCTCGCGGAGTTGAGGTGGCGGCTCGCACGGAGACAGTGCGCGCGCTTCGCCGTGCACGGAAAAAACCGAATCCCGAGGACGATGCGTTCGGGCGTGTCGCTATCGACACGTCATTTGAGGGCAGCGAGAGCCATCTCGATGAGTTGCTGCTGCCGTTCGGTGGCATCGCTACTCTGTTTGCGCAAAATCATAAAAAGAGAAAGCGGGTCTGGCGGGTTCAAAGCGATCCGATGGACCGTGCATCCTGTTTCCCTGGCTAACGGCGTCGCCAAAAAACTGGGAACAATGGCCCACGCTCCGTTCCTGAGCATCGGTGCCAGCATGTGTGCTTTCTCGACCCAATTTACGTGCCGTGAAAACCCGCGCCGAACGCGCCATAGATCGAACTGAGGCGACCAAGGCAGATGAATTTCTCTGGATGGATCGAGATCCGTCATATCGAGCGCTTCGGGCAACGGGGCCGAACCGGACGCAGCATAGACCACAAGCATCGCGTAGTCCCGGATCTTCTTTGAAAGAAGATCGACGTGTTCCGATGGGGTCAAGGTAAAGGCTACGTCCAGATGACCAGAAGCAACGCGGTTAGCGAGCTGGAAATAGCGCGAGCTTTCCATATGCAATCGGACGGGCGGTGTCTCGTCGCAGAGCGCGGCGACAAACGGGGGAAGGACGTTGATGGCAACGGCGTCCACCGCACCGACAGCAAGGTGCCGCACCTGATTCGCCTGAAGTTGCTCAGCCTCGATTTCGAGCATTTTCCAGCGCTCGGCAATGTCGAGGAAACGCTCACCTTCAGAGGTCAACGATATGCCCCGCGCTCCCCTCGAGCGCCGCAACAGCGGATGTCCGACCCGGCGCTCCAGAGACTGGATCCGATACGAGACCGTCGATTGCGTTGTCGATACGATCTCTGCAGCCTGAAGCAAACTGCCCGAGCGGACTACCGCCAGAAACGTGTTGATCTCCTCGCTGAATAACATATCGAACCCTTCGATATTTGGTGAATAAAATCCGACATTGACCGATATTGTGCCCGACCTTAGCCTAGCCGAATAGAAGAACAAATCCCGTCATCTGATTCGGCAACGTTTGGAGGCACATATGGCAAAGGCACTCGTCGGCATCGAAGATCTACCTGCAAGCCGCTTTCATAAGAAGATCGCCGTCGTGGCGGCAGGAGGGCCGTTCTGTGACGGCTACCTGCTGGGGATCATCGTTGTAGCGCTGCCGTTCATTGCAAAGGACCTCGCGCTGAGCGCGCTCCAGATCGGTCTGATCGGCGCGTCGAGCCTTATCGGCATGTTCGTCGGCGGCCTTGTTTTCGGCCCGATGACGGACCGCTTCGGCCGCCAGAAGATGTATGTGCTTAATCTCGCTGTATTCGTTATCTGTTCACTCGCGCACCTGTTCGTGCATGACGTGACGACGCTCTTTATCCTTCGTTTCGTCATGGGGGTTGCGTTGGGGGCGGACTATCCCATCGCGACTGCCCTCGCTGCTGAGTTCCTGCCTCGGAAGCTTCGCGGGCCCGTGCTCGCGAGCCTCGTGCTTTTGCTCTGGGTCGGATATACCTTGAGCCTCGCAACGGGCCTGATCGTTAGCGGCAGCGAAAGCGGTGTATGGCGCTACATTCTTGCGAGCGCTGCCATCCCTTCGGCAATTTTCCTGTTGTTGCGCCTTAACATTCCGGAGTCGCCCCGCTGGTTGATTTCCGCAGGGCGGGTAGAGGCGGCTCGTGACATCGTGGCCCAGCATCTTGGGCCGCAGGTCGACTTCGATGCGCTCGTTGCTGAGACCCGCGTCAGCACTTCCGGGCGTGGCCTCGGGTTGTCCAAAATCCGCGAGCTGCTTTCGCGAGGCTATGGACGCATGCTGGTGTTCTGCTCGATCTTCTGGATGTGTCAGATTGCGCCTTCATTCGCAATCAAGACGTTTCAACCGATGCTGTTGAAGTCGCTCGGTGTCACTCAGCCACTCGCCGGTTCGCTGCTGATCATTTCGTTTGCGATTGTCGGAACTGCGATCGGCATGGTCGTCGTCAACCGCGTCGGTCGGCGCACGCTTTGTCTGGCCTCGTTCGTTCTCGCGACGCTCGCGCTCTTTCTTCTCGCGACGCCTATGTCGAGCATTGCCGCGGTCGCGATCGGTCTGTTCATTCTCTTCACGGTGGCCGAGGCTGCCGGCTCCGGGCTGCAATTCATCTACCCGAACGAGATCTTCCCGACTGATCTTCGTGCCACCGGTATGGGACTCGCAATGTCTGCGAGCCGCATTGGAGCCGCGGCAGGAACGTTCCTCCTTCCCACAGTACTCGTCCATTCTGGAAGCGCCACGGGTCTGCTCATCGCGGGCGGGATCAGTCTGATCGGCCTGCTCGTATCGGCTCGCATGGCTCCAGAGACCCGTAACGTGTCGCTCGGCGCGGCGAACGCACCGGGCATGGAAGCTGGCGCCGGCAAACACGCTCTGCGGCGAAGAGAGGCTCGCAGCTGAGCGGCGCGAACAGTGAAGCCGTCGCCGACAGTGGTCAGCTATAGCAACCAGGACTCAAGAATCTAACCTTCGCAACACATCCTGCATCAATGCAAAGAGGCACTCCATGAATTCGGCACCTAAAGTTGTGATCATCGGCGCAGGCATTATCGGCACCACGCTCGCCTATGATTTCGCCAGACGCGGCGCGCGCGTCACCGTGCTCGACAAGAACGAAGTCGCGAAAGGCGCCACGTCAGGATCATTCGCGTGGATAACGAACCAGACGAAGTTTCGCAATGCGGACTCGCTTGGCGAAGCTGGTGCGCAGCATTACTTCAATCTGCATCGTCTGTCGCACCTGCGCTGGCGTTTCCTGCAAAGCGAAATCCACGGTCTGCCGATTCGCTGGTCGGGCTGCCTTCAAAGCGCCGAGCCCGGCACCGAGGAGGCACACGAACTCGCGGCGGAACTGGACCGGCGCCTGCGCTGGGGCAGCCCGACGTACCGCGTCACCGCCGCCGAGGCACGGGAAATCGAGCCGGGGTTTGAACCGGGAGCCGAGACGGATATTTTCTACACGCCCGACGAAGGGATGATGTCTCCGGTGCAACTCACGTCAATGATGCTGGATGCGGCGGTGGCACGCGGGGCGCAGTACTCGCCACACGATGCGTATCAAGGCTTCGCGAAGACGGCGGGCAGCTACGAGATCCACAGCGCAAGCGGCAAGCGCGAAGCCGATCTTCTCATCTTCGCGGGCGGCATTGCGAACCCGGAACTCGTCGAAGGCACGGGGCTCAAGGCACCGCTCACCCACAGCACGGGAAGCGTCGTCCATCTTGCGCCGTTGCCACGGATCTTCGATTCGGTCATTCTTGGCGCGCACGTTCACGCGATCCAGCGCATCGACGGTCGTGTAGTAATCGCCAAGCACTTCTCCGGTTCTCCCGTTGGCGATCCAAGCACGCCCGATCCGCAGGAGCTTGTACGTGTCGCCGCGCGAGTGCTACCGGGACTGAAGGACGCCGTAGTCGAGAAGGTCACAGAAACGCGTCGCGTGATTCCCGCCGATGGACTGCCTGTGGTGAGCCGCTCAGAGAAACTGCCGGGCGTGCTTTCCATTACAACGAATGCAGGCATCAGTCTCGCGGCCGGACTGTCGCAGCTGATAACCACCGAATTGCTTGACGGCGTGACGGTGAACCTATTGGACCCGTATCGCTCCCAGCGTTTCGCCGGCTAGGCGATGAGGTGATGCCGCTCAGGCGCAATCGCCATGAAGCGGCCTCGGTTTGTTGACTGCTTCACGATTCCATGCAGCCGCCTGACGGTCGCCGAATGGGGCGCCGAATGGGTCGCCGAGCGGGGCCCGGCGACCGTCGCATGAGCAAGCACGCGCGATCCGCTGCGAGCGCGCTACTGGCCTTGCGCAAGCGGTGTCACCACCACCATGGAATCAACGCACCACCATCGTTCCGATGGGTGCGATCACCAGGGCGCCCCGCATCGCCGCCGTGGCGGTCCTCATCACGTTCTTTGCAGCGGTGTCCGGTTTCCGGCAGGCCGCTTACCTTGCGAATGTACCCGGAGCTCGCAACGAACAGATCGCCCCTGGGTCCAAACGTGAGCCCCCTCGGACGGCCTATGCTAGCTTGAGTGGCAAGGCCGCCGTCGCCGCCATAGGAGTCCTGCCCGTTGCCGGCAATGGTCGTGATGATGCCGGTTTGCCTATTCACCTGGCGCACGCGGAAATTGAAGGTATCGCTGATCGCCAGGTTACCGGCGCAGTCGAATGCGATATGCGTGGGGAAGTTCAACAATGCGTCGGTCGCCAGAATGCCATCTCCGTTGTAGCACGCCGAGCCGCCAACCTCCGGGCACGTGCCCCCCGCGCCGGCTACCTTGGTGACAACCCCTGTCCTTACGTCAAATCGCACGACACCTGCCGCAGCGGGATCAACCACGAACAGGTCGCCGTGCGTGTCGAAGGCCATGGTCACGATGTAGGTGTTGCCCAGGTCGACGACGGTCGAGATATTGCCTGTCTGATGGTCCACACGCCTGATGCGGCCGGCTGCCGAATCGGCAATGTACAGATCGCCTTCCCGGTTCACTGCGACATCGTTTGCGTACATTGTTGCTTGCGTGGCCGGGCCGCCGTCACCGCGGTTGGGCACGTCGGGAGTACCCAGGCCAGCCACCGTGGTAATGACGCCGGTGTGCCGATCCACCCTGCGGACTACATGGGCGAAAGGTTCGGCAATGAATACGTTACCGGCCCTGTCAAGCGCCACCCCGGTCGGATAGTGGAGCATAGCCTGCGTTGCAGGACCGCCGTCGCCGCTATAGCCTGCTTGCCCGGTGCCGGCAATGATGGTCACAGTCCCGTTGTCGTGGTCGATGCGCCGGACCACGCTATATGTTGGTTCCGCTGTATAGATGTTTCCCCATCGGTCCACCGCGATGGCTTCGGCCTGGATGGCGGGCGCGTTCCCGCCGCCCGAACCAGGGCCGGCGAAGGTGCTGATGATCTGCGCTGCGGCGGGCTGCACTGCCGCGATGAGCAGCAGCGCGTAAAGGGCCCGCAACATGACAGCTATACTTGGACAGACTTGCGTTCCGTGCGACATACATCCTCCTCGTCGAGGTCACCGAATGGTCACGACTATGCAAAGTAAAAGTCGTTGTCGCGGAACGCAGGGTGTTGTGACCAGAGGAAAGCAAGCCCGAAAGCCTCCAAACCGCCCAACACTTAATCTTAGTAGTCCGTGGCGAAAAGCAAATAAATGTTTAGGCTCCTCCCTTGAGGACGGACACAATTTGCCGTGCTGTTGCGAAAAGAAATAGCCTTGAAGTGATGTTTAGCCAGACAGTGCCATTCACGCGATCTTGCGATGTGGACATATATGTGACCGCATCGCCATCCGCCACGCTCACGATCCCGAGTTGGCGACATCTCCGACGAACGCCGCCACTGAAGCGCCGGCAAGATCGCCCGTTGCGTCGGCCGTTTCAATGCTGCGTCTGCCATTGAAGCAGGGGATGCAGGGCACCATCTGGTATTACCCATACGCCGTTGGCTCCAAAATCGTAGGTCGGCCCGAAACTAGCTGGCTGGCTCATCTGGGCAGTGGTCAACCCGTTTGCCGCGGGAATCGGGGTGCCCGACAAGACGCCGATGTCAGTTCCTGTCGACTCAGCGTTCCAGAACACATCGCCTGCAATGACGCCTCTGTTTGTATTGGCAATCCCGGCGGGCTGCGGGGAAAATCCGGCACGCGGGGTCAGTGCGCCAGTCGCAAATGACTGCGTAATCGTGCCCGCGTTGGTGAAGACGAGGCCGCCTCCATTCGAAAAGCAATGACCATCGCAGAAGTCCGGCTGGTAGCTGACCGGGCCCATTGCGTAGGACTGCGATATTAGACCCGCGTTGCTACCGGCAAGTCCGCCTCCACCAAAGCCGTGACCGAATGAGTTGGCCTCGCCGGTTGCAAACGACTGCCTGATATTGCCGCTCGTTTGATTCACGCCGACCAGCGCACCAACGTAGCCCTGGCCGGAAACTGTCGCTTTGCTGGATGAGCGCGCTATGCTGCCGTCGTTCCAGCCAACAAGTCCGCCAACATTTGTCCCGATGCCGTACACGAGTACGACTGACCCGCTCGTATGGGTATTGACGAGACTGCCGCGGTTCACACCCGCAAGCATACCCGCGTCGCCTACGAGATACTGGCCGGTGACGCCGTCCACTGTCAGATTGCGCACCACGCCGGCTGTACCGATGTCCCCGAACAGCCCTAGCGACATCTCAGGGCCCATAGCGCCGCCGTTCCCGGGCCCGACCACGACTGCATACGGATCGAGGATCCAGAGTGACGTAATTTTGTGTCCCATGCCGTCGAACTGGCCAGCGAACGGAGTCGCTCCATCGCCGATCGGTCGAAAAGCTACAGCAGTTGGCACCCCGGGCCATGTCGCGCCTGCGTCTATGTCCTTACCGAGCGCGTAGGTTCCCGCCACGTCAAGCGACACGTTCTGCAGATCAGTCAGCGTATTGACCAGCTTGTAGCCGGTGACCTGTGTCAGTAGCCCGCTGTATGGCGCGGCGCTCCATGCATTGTTGGTGGAGACGATGCCCTGGCTATAAGTGCCATTCATGTCGTAGAGCACACTGACGGTGCCCGTGCTTTTCGACCAGTCGATGGTGCCGTTATTGATGACACTGCCGCTGTTATCGATGCTTGCTGCGTCGGCACGCAACGTGAGATTGCCCGCACCGTTGTTTGCGACGGTCGCGCCCGTGGTCAGAGAGACGCTGTGATACGCGGCAAGCGTGAGCGAGGCCGAGCCGCTCCAGCGAAGGCTCGAAGCGACGCGCAGATCGCCTGTTGCGCCATTGGCGCCGGTCGTCGTGACCTCGATCGAGGTGCCTCCGCTCAGGCTGCGCTGCAGCGCGTGTGCGGCGGCGTCATTGATGATGAAAGTGGGGGTCGACAGGTACCACTGCCTTGCGTGAACCGCTGCGTGTTTGCCGAACCCCAGTTGCGCCGCTTGTGTATCGACGGCTCCGCCGTTGCCGCTTCCGTCGCTTGCGGCGATCCTGCCGTACTGCGCGACCCGCCCGCCGTCGGCGACGAGCCACACGTGACCGTCCCGATTCGCGGTGCCCGTCGCACGTATGCGTGTTCCGCCGCCGGCTAGCGCGTAGACGTTGCCATCGGCGGCCTGCAGGCTGATCTGCGCGGCCTCGATCCGGCCTCTGTTGACAGCGGTGCCCTGACTGCCCGTTTGCACGAATACCTGCCTGCTGTCGTTCGAGTCCTGCAACAGGATATTCTCGCCGGCGGCCAGTTCGGCGGTGCCGTTCGGCGCTGACACCTCGCCCGCGTTGATGACCGCGCGTCGGGCGATCAGGAACACGTCGCCGCCGCTCGAACTGATCCTGCCGAGGTTGATCACGTTTGCATTCGAGTCGCCCGATAGCGTGAGTGCGTTACCGCCCTGCATGAACGCGCAGTTGCAGATATCGAGCGTGGACGCGACGAATCGGCCACCCGTACTGATCACGCCCGCTGGCCCCACGACGATGCCTTGCGGATTGATTACATACAGGCTGCCCGTTGCAGTCAGCTTGCCGAGAATCGCCGACGGCGAACCACCGATCACCCGGTTCAGCGTCGTGCCCGCGCCGTTGTCGAACGTCACGCTGTTGTTCCTGCCGATCGAAAAGCTGTTCCACTCGATGACGCCGCGGGTCGAGCCCGGCTGCGTGATCACGACGGCGTTGCCCCGGCTTGTTATCGCGCCCGTGCCTGCCACATAAGTGCCGCCTTGTGGCAAGGGCCCCGCAGCGAGCGCCGCATGCGTAAAGCAGAGCCCCGTGAGCGAAAGGCCGATGGCGAGCCAGAGAGCCCCATTTGGGTGCCGACGGTGAAGTGCGCGTCGCGCCGGGCGGGCGAGTGCTGGAAGTGTCATACATCCCCCGTTCCGCGCACGCGCGGAATGGCTGCCCGCGACCCGCAGAGCCGACCGGAAGCGCGTTAGTCGCAGCGTCTGAAGAATAGAACTTCAGGTCGCGGACGCATGCCGATTCCTCTGCGTTTTCCGCCTTCCTGTCGGGCCTTTAGCTTTTTTGTGTGGCGGCATGCAGGGACGTGCCGATGTTTCGCTTGTCAGTTCATGAGTTTCGGACAGCGGAGAGGGCGATGGCAGATGACGGGATCGCCGACGGCGACTTAGGCGCATTCCGGCCCGCAAAAGCTGACTCGGCTGACTGAGCGGTTCTGAGAAGGTCATCTGACTGAAGCGGGCCGGGTTTAGCTAGCTTGGGGCGCGACGGCGCGGGGATAACGGATGCGAAACGCACCGGGGTATATCCGGCCATGAAGAGTCATTCGACGCACGGAGCAGAATCGGCGACAATCGGTCGGCCAACGCTAGCTGACGTTCAACCGAACGGGATCAATCCGATGACTGAGCCACTCACCGATATCACATCGTTTTCGTTCGTACTCGCGGTGCCTGATCTCGTATCCAGCGCCTCATACTTTCGCGACGCCCTCGGCTTTCGCCTTGAGTGGCCGGAAGGTACGGGTTGGCAACTCGCTACCAGGGGCGCCGTGCGGATCATGCTGGGCCATTGCCCCGACGCAATCGCACCATCCGCGACCGGTGACCATAGCTATTTCGGCTACCTGAAAGTAACGAATGCCGACGCACTTCACGAAGAACTGGTTAGTCGCGGCGCAATCATTCTGCAGCCTCCGGTCGATAGGCCACACGGCATGCGCGAATTTCTCGTAGGGACACCGGACGGGCATCGAATGATGGTTGGCCAGGATCTGTCGTGACAAGGTGCGCTTAGTTGGACAGGCAAGCGTGCAGCGACGCCAATCAGGAAGCAGGCACGCGAAGGTGGATGTCAGCGAGAGGCGGTTTGGGCTCGAATCATGCCGATTGTATTAAGCGTGCCTGAGATGGTCGTCGCGTACGGTCGGGGGCAGGGTGCGGCCATGAATGGTCACTCGACAGTACCGGATGGATGGTTGACGATTGGATTCTTGCCGCTGCCTTCTTGCTAATCTGCGTTCTTTCTGTGATTTCTCTTTCCGATCCACGCGTTGGAGCCGCCAGGGCGGTGATCTGTGGAGCGCGCCATGCGCTTTACGGACTGGGTTGAGGAAGACGATCTCTGAGGAGCCGTATGCATGAGCCGTGCTGAACAGGCACCGAACAATGACACGCCTTTGTGGATGAGCGTCGCGTTCAACGAAAGAGGCGTCAAGCGCTAGCCCTCAAGCGGCTCGGCGACATAGATCCAGGTGGACGGGCCGAAATTGTCCGTGATGAGGTAAAGCATGATCTCTGTCAGAAGCCGGTCCATTGATATTGCATCGCTGAACGGGCGCTGCGACAAGTCTGACCATGCGTGAAATGCTTCCGCAATCCAGGCAGCGACTCCAACCGGGCTATCGAACATCGAATATGCCAGCTTCAGTGGCTTCGTTGCCTGGATGCGCGCGTAGGCACTCTTATTCTTCCACAGCTCGGCCTCGCGTGCGGCGAACGAGCGTTCCGTCGGTCCGGGAGCCGCGCCCACCGAACCGCTGCGAGGGGCGGCGCCATGATGACGAACACTGAGCATGGTGAGGTGGATCCCGCGGATACTCGCGGGATGATGTAACCCAAGCATCTCCGCGACGGCGCTACCCCAGTCTCCGCCGTGTACCAGGTACTCGTCGTAGCCGAGCATATCCGTCATCAACTGATTGAAAATGGACGCGATGCGCCGGGGGCCGACGGGCGCCACCGGTGGCGGCGAGAAGCCGAATCCAGGCAGGGAGGGTATGACGACGCTGAATGCGTCGTCACGGTGGCCGCCGAAGCGTTCCGGGTGGGCAAGCGGCTCGATCAGGTGCAGGTAGCTGGCGAACGAATAGGGCCAGCCATGAACGAGCAGGAGCGGGCGCGGGCACGCGCCGGATCCGCGCTCATGTATGACGTGTATTTCCTGATCGCCGATCTTCGCCAGGCAATGTTCGACTGTGTTGATGTTTCGCTCTGCCTCCCGCCATTGGTAGTCGGTCAGCCAGTAATTGCACAACGTGCGCATCCAGGCAGCCGGTGGTCCATACCGCCAGTCGGCGGCCTCATACGGTTCAGGGAAGTGATTCCACCGGAAAGACTTGATGCGTTCGCCGATGCGCGCAAGGTCTTCATCCGGAATGTTCACACGGAACGGAATTAGCGACATGATGGCTTCTCCACGAGCACGGTGCTTGATCATGGCCCGATGAGAAGCATCTGTCATGACGGAACTCCGTCATCTTGTGTTCGTCACCGTTTTCGAACGTCGTCGCTGTGCTGCGACGGTCATAAAGGCGCTGCGCTGGATGCTCACGCGCGATGCCCCTTGCTGCTGAATCCGTCGCCCTCCTGGCACACGTATTCGTGGATGCGCGAATTCTCGCGCCACATCGGGAACTGCCGACCCCGATTCACTTTTGTTATCAACCTCTCCAATTCTCGGATTGTTGCCGCATCGGCGCGCCCGTATATTGCGTGAAACGCGGACACGACAACACCAACGCTGGAGACGCAAATGAACCGGATCGACCTTGAAGGACGCGTGGTGGCCATTACCGGCGGCGCGCGCGGGATCGGCTATGCAGTGGCGCAACGGGCGCTGGACTCGGGCGCCTCGGTCGCGCTCTGGGACATCGACGCCGAGCGCCTTGCGCGCAGTCAGCGCGAGTTGAGCGAACGCGGCAAGGTGACGGCGGTCACCGTCGAACTCACGCAGGAAGCGGCGGTTGAGCAAGCCGTCGCGCAGACCGTCCGCGAGCACGGCGCGATCGACGTGCTTATCAACTGCGCGGGCATTACCGGCGGCAACGGCACGACCTGGGAACTCGAGCCCGACGTGTGGCGCCGCGTGATCGACGTGAATCTGATCGGCCCGTATCTCACCTGCCGAGCGGTCGTGCCGCAAATGCTGAAGCAGGGCTATGGGCGCATCGTCAATATCGCGTCCGTTGCTGGGAAGGAGGGCAACCCGAACGCGTCGCACTACAGCGCTTCGAAGGCGGGGCTCATCGGCCTGACCAAATCGCTCGGCAAGGAACTCGCGACGAAAAACATCCTTGTCAACGCGGTGACGCCCGCGGCCGCAAAGACTGAGATTTTCGACTCGATGTCGCAACAGCACATCGACTACATGCTCTCGAAGATTCCGATGAACCGCTTCCTGTTGCCGGAAGAAGCGGCGTCGCTGATTCTCTGGCTCGCCTCTGAAGACTGTGCATTCAGTACTGGTTCGGTGTTCGACCTGTCGGGCGGACGCGCGACTTACTGAGCATGCCGCGCGCGGCGGCGCGCCGACCGACGACCCTGCGCGTCAGTTCATGCCGACCCGCGCTGCCGAAAGCGCAAGCCGTACCAAACCAAAAAGCGCAGCCGCACAGGCGAGCTGCGCGAAGGAGACGACATGGACCCCCATGCGAGCGCTTCTCTCGAAGCAATCAACAGCAAGGTCATGCGCCGGCTGTTGCCGTTCCTGTTATTGATGTACGTGCTGGCGTTTCTGGACCGTGCGAACATCGGCTTCGCGCAGAAGGCGCTGCAGCACGACACCGGTCTGTCGAACGCCGCGTTCGCGTTCGGCGCGGGCGTGTTCTTCGTCGGCTATGCACTGTTCGAAGTGCCAAGCAATCTGCTGCTGCATCGTGTCGGCGCGCGAGCATGGATGTGCCGCATCATGGTGACGTGGGGTCTGGTATCGGCGGCAATGAGTCTTGCGCATACCGCTGCCGCGTTCTATAGCCTGCGGTTTTTGCTCGGCGTCGCCGAGGCGGGATTCTTCCCCGGCGTCATTTATTACCTCACGCACTGGTTTCCGCAACGTGCGCGTGCGCGGGCAGTCGGCGTGTTCTATTTCGGTGCGCCGCTGGCTTTCATTTTCGGCAGTCCGCTATCGGGCTCGCTGCTCGAACTGCATGGCGCACTCGGCCTCGCGGGCTGGCAGTGGCTGTTTCTTGTCGAAGGCATCCTGGCATCGCTCGTCGGCGTGTGGGCATTCTGGTATCTCGACAATCGTCCGGAAGATGCTCGCTGGCTCGACGCGCAAGAGCGCATGAGCTTGCGCGCGGCTCTCGATGAAGACGCGCGCGCTGCCTCCGCGCACGGGCCGCATCGCATTCTTGCCGCGCTGGTGGACCCGCGTGTGTTGCTGCTCTCGCTCATCTATTTGCTGATCCAGATGAGCGTGTACGGCGTGATTTTCTATCTGCCGCAACAGGTCGCCGCGTTGCTCGGTACGACGGTCGGCTTTCATGTCGGCCTGGTCGCTGCATTGCCGTGGCTGTGCGCGCTCGCCGTAACCTGGTACGTGCCTCGCCGCGCGGATCGCACGGGTGGCCACCGCCGCTGGGCGTTCGCATTGCTCGTGGTGGCCGGTCTTGGCATTGGCGTGTCGGGGCTCGCTCATAACCCGGCCATCGGTCTTGTTGCGCTGTGTTGCACGGCAAGCGGTTTCATTGCCGCACAACCGCTTTTCTGGACCTTCCCGACGCGCTTGCTGACCGGCGCGGCGGCCGCCGGTGGCATTGCGCTCATCAACTCGCTTGGCAGCCTGGGTGGCTTTATCGCGCCCAGCTTGCGGACCGCCGCGGAGCGCGTGTTTGCATCCACATCGGCGGGACTGGTGGTGCTCGGCTGCTCCAGTCTGCTTGCTGCGTTGCTGATCGGCACGCTGTTGCGGCGCGACGGCGCAGAGGCGCCCGGTGCAGTTCACGACTTGCTGCATCGCGCCCGCTAGGCGCGTGTCAGGCGACACGTTCGACGTCAATCACGGAGCCTCTCTCTCATGGCCATGCCCACTATCCGGCACGTGCGTGCCTTCATCGTTCGCGGCGGCGGAGCGGACTATCACGACCAGCCCGGCGGACACTGGATCGACGATCATATTTCCACGCCGATGGCGCGCTATCCGGAGTATCGCCAGAGCCGCCAGTCATTCGGCATCAATGTGCTGGGCACGCTCGTGGTCGAAATAGAAGCGAGCGACGGCACCGTTGGCTTCGCGGTGACGACGGGCGGCGAGATTGGCGCGTTCATCGTCGAGAAGCACCTCGCACGTTTTCTGGAGGGTCAACTGGTCACCGACATCGAGAAGATGTGGGATCAGATGTACTACTCCACGCTTTACTACGGGCGCAAAGGGGTGGTGCTCAATACGATTTCCGGTGTGGATCTCGCGTTGTGGGACCTGCTCGCCAAGGTGCGCAAGGAGCCGGTGTATCAACTGCTGGGCGGCCCGGTGCGCGACGAACTGGTGTTCTACGCGACGGGTGCGCGTCCCGACCTCGCGAAGCAGATGGGATTTATCGGCGGAAAACTGCCGTTGCAGCACGGGCCGGCGGAAGGCGAGGCAGGACTGAAGCTCAATCTCGAGAAACTCGCGGACATGCGCAGCCGCGTCGGCGACGACTTCTGGCTGATGTACGACTGCTGGATGAGTCTGGACGTGCCGTACGCGACGCGCCTTGCACAAGCCGCTCACGAGTATGGGCTCAAGTGGATCGAAGAGTGCCTGCCGCCTGACGACTACTGGGGTTACGCCGAACTGCGCCGCAACGTGCCGCGCGGCATGATGGTGTCCACGGGCGAGCACGAAGCCACGCGCTGGGGCTTTCGCATGCTGCTCGAGATGCAATGCTGCGACCTGATCCAGCCGGACGTGGGCTGGTGCGGCGGCATCACGGAACTCATCAAGATTTCGGCGCTGGCCGACGCGCATAACGTAATGGTCGTGCCGCATGGCTCGTCGGTGTATAGCTACCATTTCGTCGTCACGCGTCACAACTCGCCGTTCTCCGAGTTTCTGATGATGGCGCCCAAGGCCGACGAAGTCGTGCCCATGTTCACGCCGCTGTTGCTCGACGAACCGGTGCCGGTCAACGGCCGCATGAAAGTGCCGGACACGCCGGGCTTCGGCGTGCGGCTCAATCCGGAGTGTGCTTTGGTGCGGCCTTATCCGCGTTGATCGGGCCTCGCGCATCCGGTTCTATCCGCATCTACTGAGAGGGGAATCACGTGCTGCTCAAGGATAAGGTGGTGATCGTCACCGGCGGCTCGCGCGGCATCGGGCGCGCGATAGCCGTTGCGTGCGCAACCGAAGGCGCGGACGTCGCGATCAACTACTGGGGCGATAACGACGCGTCGTATGGACGCCGCTCGGCCGTCGCGGAAGTGGTCGGGCAAATCGAGGCGCTCGGGCGGCGCGTGATCGCAGTCGAAGGCAACGTTGCCGCGCGCGAAACGGGCCAGCAACTGGTGCGCGAGACGGTCGCGGCATTCGGCAAGGTGGATGTGCTCGCAAGCAACGCGGGTATTTGTCCGTTCCATGCATTTCTCGAGATGCCGGCGGACGTATTGGAGTCCACCGTCGCGGTGAATCTGAACGGCGCGTTCTATGTCACGCAAGCCGCTGCGCAGCAGATGAAAGCGCAAGGCACCGGCGGCGCGATCGTTGCGACGAGTTCTATCAGCGCGTTGGTGGGCGGCGGCATGCAGACGCACTACACGCCGACCAAGGCCGGCGTTCATTCGCTGATGCAGTCGTGCGCGGTCGCATTGGGGCCGTACGGCATTCGCTGCAATTCGGTCATGCCGGGCACGATCGCCACGGACCTGAACGCCGAAGATCTAGCGGACGAAGCCAAGAAGGCCTACTTCGAAAAGCGCATTCCGCTCGGACGCCTCGGCCGTCCGGAAGATGTCGCCGAGTGCGTGGTGTTTCTCGCATCGGACCGCGCGCGCTATGTGACGGGCGCGGCGTTGCTTGTCGACGGCGGTCTGTTCGTCAATCTGCAATGACGCGAAATGCCGCTGTCAACTAACCGGCGCCGAAGCATTCGCAGCTTGCGTGGAAGCGGCGGTGCCGTCGCGCGCAAGTCGCCGGGAAAAACCGCGCAGCAGCTCGATGAAGCGCAGCGCCGGTTCGGCGAGCGGCTCTTCCTTGCGCGTCAGAATGCCGAAGCCCGCGAGACTCTTGCCGATTTCGAGCGGCAGCGCGACCAGCAGCTTGCCGCGCACGTGGTCGCGCACCACGGACTCGGGCAGCATGGCCACCGCGTCGTAGTTCTCGAGCAATTGCAGCGTCGCGAAAATCGACGCGCATTCAGTGAGGTTGACCGGCGTGGCCAGCCCGGCACGCGCCAGCTCTTCTTCGAACAGCACGCGCGCCGGACTGGTCACCGGCTGGGCGACCCAAGGCCAGTCGATCAGTTCGCGCAACGTGATGTGCGTGCGGCTTGCCAGCGGATGCACCGAGCGCACCACCAGCAGCAGGGTCTCGCGCGCGAGCGGCTCGAAACTGAAATCGTTGTGTTGCAAGGGACTTGTCAGGCGGCCAAGCGCAAGGTCCACTTCGCGGCGATGCAGCAACTGCACGACCTGGTCGCTGGTTTCGCCGAGTATGCGCACGTTCAGCAGCGGGCTTTCGGTCTTCAGCGCGGCAACGGCCATGGCCATCAGATCGGGCGCGGCGCCCATGATCGCGCCCACCGTCAACTGACCGTGGCCGCCGCGGCGCTTGACTTCGAGGTCTTCGGCAAAGCGCGTCAGTTCGGCAAGCGCCCGCCGTGCGTAGGCCAGCGTGACGACGCCAAGCGGCGTGGGCGTCATGCCGCGCGCGTTGCGCTCGAACAGCAGAAAGCCGAAGGCTTCCTCGATGTCGCCAAGCATGCGGCTTGCGCTCGGCTGCGCGACGTTGACGGCTTCAGCGGCCTGATGGAGATTGCGCGCGTCGTCGAGCGCGACGAGCAGCGCGAGGTGTTTGAACTTGAGCCGATTAACGAGTGCGACGGTTGCTGAGAGTTGGCTCATGGTCCGGTGCGATTCGGTTTGTGGATCGCCCAATCAGAACAACGGATTGAGATGCTATCGACGCACGAATTATAGTCTTTGCAGGCGCTGCGCCGCGAAAGCGCCAATAACGAAGAGACAGCCGCAATGGAGACAATCGCTTTCCGGATGGTGCTCAACCCCGGCATGCGCGAGGAATACGAGCGCCGCCACGCGCAGATCTGGCCGCAGCTGGTTGACGCGTTGCACAACGCCGGCGTGCGCGACTACCGCATTTTTTTCGATCCCGGCACCGACCACCTTTTCGCCGTGCTCACGCGCACCTCGCAGCACACGATGGACGCGCTCCCGCAACTCGAAGTCATGCGCAAGTGGTGGGATTACATGGCGGACATCATGCATACCGCCGCCGACCGTACGCCGCTGCAGCAACCGTTGGAACAGGTGTTCCGCCTGGGTCCGCTCAACTGATCTTCACGCTGTCCACGCTTGAATTGCCGGAGGCACCGCATGCAGGTTGTCGATTCGCATATCCACTTGTGGGACCTGAAAACGCATCGTTATCCGTGGCTGGAAAATCCTGGCGTGTCGTTCGTCGGCGACGCTCGCGACCTCAAGCACGACTATCTGCTCGACGACCTGCTCGCCGAAGCAGGCGACATCGAAGTGAAAAAACTCGTGCACGTGGAAGCGAATCACGATCCTGCCGATCCGGTGGAGGAAACGCGCTGGCTGCAGTCCATTGCAGATGAAGCGCAATCGCGCGGCATGCCCAATGCGATAGTCGCCGCGGTGGACCTTGCCGCGCCGAACGCGCCGGCCTGGCTCGAAGCGCATGCGTCGTTTGCGAATACGCGCGGCATCCGCCAGATTCTCAATGTGCACGAGAACAGGCTCTTCGATTATGTGGGCCGTCACTATATGCGCGAGCCGCAGTGGCGTGAAAACTTCGCGCTGCTGCGCCGACACGACCTTTCTTTCGACCTGCAACTCTACCCGTCGCAAATGGAAGAGGCTGCGGCGCTCGCGCGCACACACGCCGACACGCTGTTCGCCGTCAATCATGCGGGCATGTTCGTGGACCGCAACAGCGTAGCCGGTTATCGCGCATGGCGCGACGGCATGCGCATGCTCGCCGGTTGCAGGAACGTGTGGGTAAAAATCAGCGGACTCGCGATGTTCGATCATCAATGGACGGTGGAGAGCCTGCGGCCCTACGTGCTCGAAACGATCGACGCGTTCGGTGTCGAGCGCGCGATGTTTGCATCGAACTTTCCCGTCGACCGTTTGTTCGGCTCTTATGCGGACTTGTGGCATGCGTATGCGGCAATCGTGGAAGGAGCGAGCGTAGCGGAGAAAGACGCGCTCTTTTGCGGTAATGCGGAGCGCTTCTATCGCATCTGATGCAGCCAGGGCTGCATCCGGCGAACCGCCGCAACGCTAAAGCAAACGCGTAGGAAATGCGAAGCAAATCCGCAGCAACCCCGCAGCACAGCATACGGGCCTGTCCACGCAACCGAAGGAGACACGCAGTGCAGCAACCCTCAACAGCTCATGCCCGGCCGAGGCTTGAATTGCGGCATGCGAGCAAGTCGTTCGGGCGCGTGCGCGCACTGTCTGACGGTGACCTCGCGCTTTGGCCCGGCGAAGTGCATGCATTGCTCGGCGAGAACGGCGCGGGCAAGTCGACGCTCGTCAAGATTCTGGCGGGCGTGCATCAACCGGATAGCGGCGAGCTGTTCGTCGACGGCGTGGCGCGCCGCTTCGCGACGCCTGCCGAAGCGCGCGATGCCGGGCTCGCAGTGATCTACCAGGAACCCACGCTGTTCTTCGACCTCTCCATTGCGGAAAACATCTTCATGGGCAGGCAGCCGGTGGACCGCATCGGCCGTATTCAATACGACGCGATGCGCCGCGAAGTGGATGGCCTGCTCGCCTCGCTCGGTGTCGATCTGCGCGCGGATCAACTGGTACGCGGTTTGTCGATTGCGGACCAGCAGGTAATTGAAATTGCGAAGGCGCTGTCGCTGAACGCAAACGTGCTGATCATGGACGAACCGACGGCCGCATTGTCGCTGCCGGAAGTAGAACGGCTCTTTGCGATCGTGCGCAAGCTGCGCGAGCGCGACGTGGCGATTCTTTTCATCACGCACAGGCTAGACGAAGTCTTTGCGCTGACGCAGCGCGTCACCATCATGCGCGACGGCGCCAAGGTCTTCGACGGCCTCACCGCCGATCTGAGCACCGAGGCCATCGTCGCAAAGATGGTTGGCCGCGATCTGGAAACCTTCTATCCGAAAGCGGAGCGCCCGCCTGGCGAAGTGCGGCTCGCGGTGCGCGGCCTCACGCGCGTGGGTGTTTTCAAGGACATTTCGTTCGACGTTCGCGCGGGAGAGATCGTCGCGCTCGCCGGGCTGGTCGGCGCCGGGCGCAGTGAAGTGGCGCGCGCCATCTTCGGCATCGATCCGCTGGATGCCGGTGAAGTCCTAGTGGGCGGCCAGCGTCTTCGCACCGGCAGTCCTGCCGCTGCTGTGCGCGCGGGACTCGCACTCGTGCCGGAGGACCGTCGGCAACAAGGACTCGCGCTCGAGCTGAGTATCGCGCGCAATGCGTCGATGACGGTACTCGGCCGGCTCGTCCGGCACGGTCTCATCACCACGCGCAGCGAGACGCAACTGGCGAACCGCTGGGGCACGCGGCTGCGTCTGAAAGCGGGTGATCCGCATGCGCCGGTGGGCACGCTGTCAGGCGGCAACCAGCAGAAGGTGGTGCTCGGCAAGTGGCTTGCAACCGGCCCGAAAGTGCTGATTATCGACGAACCCACACGCGGTATCGACGTGGGCGCAAAAGCCGAAGTGTATGGCGCGCTCGCCGAACTGGTGCGCGACGGCATGGCGGTGCTGATGATTTCCAGCGAATTGCCCGAAGTGCTGGGCATGGCCGACCGCGTGCTCGTCATGCACGAGGGGCGTATCAGCGCGGAGATTGCGCGCGCCGAGGCCGACGAGGAACGCATCATGGCCGCGGCACTCAGGCAAACCATGGCACCTTACGGACGGGCCGCATGATGCGCCATTCTTCGACACACTCGGCGCCGGTGCAGGCGCCGCCGCCCGCAAGGCGCGCCGTGAGTTCGCCTCGCGGGCTTGCCGCGAGTCTCGCGAAGAGCCGCGAGACGACGCTCTTCATCGTGCTGATTCTGCTGATTGCCGGCACCGCGCTCGCGCGGCCGCAATTCCTGAACATGCAGAACCTGCGCGACGTGTTGCTCAACGTGTCGATCATCAGTCTGCTGACAGCGGGCATGACCGTGGTGATCCTGATGCGCCATATAGACCTGTCGGTCGGCTCGACGGTCGGCATCAGCGCCTATGCGGTGGGTAGCCTCTACGTCGCTTTCCCGCACATGCCCGTGATCGTCGCGCTCGCGGCGGGGCTCGCCATCGGCCTCGTGGCGGGCGGCATCAACGCGTTGCTGGTGGCGGTGGGCCGCGTGCCGTCGCTGGTCGCCACACTCTCCACGCTCTACATTTTTCGCGGCGCGGACTACGCGTGGGTGCATGGCGGACAGATCAACGCAACCAGTCTTCCCGAAGCGTTTTCGCGCCTTGCCACCGGCACGCTCTTCGGCATACCGACGCTTGCGCTGATCTCGCTCGTCGTGCTGCTCGCGCTTGCGCTCTACCTGAAGCAGTTTCGCGGCGGTCGCGAGCATTACGCAATCGGCTCCAATCCCGAGGCCGCGCGTCTTGCCGGCGTGAATGTCGAGCGGCGCGTAATGGCGGGCTTTCTGCTGTCCGGGGCGATTGCCGGCTTTGCAGGCGCGTTGTGGCTCGCGCGCTTCGGCACCGTGGACGCCAGCACCGCGAAAGGCATCGAACTGCAAGTGGTGGCGGCGGCCGTGGTGGGCAGCGTCGCCATCACCGGCGGCGTCGGTACGATTCTCGGTGCCACGCTCGGTGCGCTCGTGCTGGGCGTGATCAGTATCGCGCTCGTCGTGCTGCATGTCTCGCCATTCTGGGAGCAGGCGATAGAAGGCGCGTTGATCGTTGCCGCGATCACCGCCGACACCTTGCTGGCCCGCTCCGTCGCCAAACGCATGATGAGGAAACGCGATCATGGCTAAACCCGATTCCGCGCTGCTCACGCGCAAACGCGAAACGCCGCTGCAATGGGAAGCGCTGCTGGCAATCGTACTGATAGCTTCGCTGGCACTCGGACGCGTGCTCTCGCCGGTGTTTCTGACGGGCGCGAACCTGAGCAACGTGCTCGCCGACCTCACCGAGATCGCGTTGATCGCGTTGCCGATGACGCTGATCATCGTTGCCGCCGAGATCGATCTTTCGGTGGCTTCGGTGCTCGGCGCGTCAAGCGCATTGATGGGCGTGCTGTGGCACATGGGCTTGCCGATGCCGGTCGTGATCGCGCTCGTGCTGGTCGCAGGCGCGCTGGCGGGCTTGCTGAACGGTCTTGTCATCGTCAAGCTGAATCTGCCTTCGCTTGCGGTCACGATCGGCACGCTCGCGCTGTTTCGCGGCCTTGCTTATGTGCTGCTCGGGGATCAGGCCGTAGCCGACTTTCCGCCTGCGTACACCGCGTTCGGCATGGATACGCTCGGCGCGACGTTCATTCCGTTGCCGTTTGCAATTGTGATTGTCGGCGCGGTGCTGTTCACCGTGCTGCTGCAAGCCACGGCGTTCGGCCGCAGTCTGTATGCGATCGGCGCGAATCCCACCGCCGCGGCGTTCTCCGGCATCGAGGTCGCGAAAATCAGGCTGCGCCTTTTCGTGCTGTCCGGTTTGATGAGCGGGCTCGCGGGCGTGATCTACACGTTGCGCTTCACGAGCGCGCGCGGCGACAACGGCGAGGGCTTCGAGTTGTCCGTGATCGCGGCGGTGCTGTTCGGCGGCGTGAGCATTTTCGGCGGACGCGGTTCGATGATCGGGGTGCTGTTGTCGCTGCTGATTATCGGCGTGCTGAAAAACGCCTTGACGCTCGACGACGTTTCCAGCGAGACGCTCACGATTGTTACGGGCGTGCTGCTGCTCGCCTCCGTGCTGATACCGAACCTGGTCGCCCGTTGGCGCGCGGCGCGCGACCGGCGTTTCATCGCCAGGTCGGCTTCTTCTTCATAGCTTGACCATCAAAACCCGGACACCACTTCGTCCAACAACAAGCAGGAGACACGTCATGTTCAAACCCCTACGTCACACCGGCGCGGCGGCGCTCTGCGCAGCATTGCTCGCGATCAGTTGCGCGACGTCTGCGGCCGGCCTGAAAAACGGCCTGAAAATAGCGTTCGTGCCGAAGCAGATCAACAACCCCTACGAAGTGATTGCCGACGACGGCGGCATGGCCGCCATCAAGGAATTCGGCGGCACGGGCAAAGTGGTAGGGCCGTCGGATGCGGGCGCGTCGTCGCAGGTGCAGTACATCAACACGCTGATCACGCAGCGTCAGGACGCGATCGTGATCGCCGCCAACGACGCGAACGCCGTCGTGCCGTACCTAAAGAAGGCGATGTCGCAAGGCATCAAGGTCGTCACCTTCGACTCGGACACGGCGCCGGAAGGCCGGCAACTGTTCGTCAACCAGGCGAACGCGGAGGGCATCGGCCGCGGGCAGATTCAGCTCGTGTCGAAGCTGATGGGCGGCGAGGGCGAGTTCGCGGTGCTGTCCGCCACGCCGAATGCGACCAATCAGAACACGTGGATCAAGTGGATGCAGGAGGAACTGAAAAAGCCGGAGTATTCGAAGATCAAGCTCGTCAAGATTGCGTACGGCAACGACGACGATCAGAAGTCGTTCGTCGAGACGCAAGGTCTGCTGCAGGCGTATCCGAATCTGAAGGCGATAGTCGCGCCGACCACGGTCGGCATAGCGGCGGCCGCGCGTTATATCTCGTCGTCGTCGAGCAAGGGCAAGGTCGCGGTAACCGGGCTCGGCACGCCGAACCAGATGCGCGCGTTCGTGAAAAACGGCACGGTGAAGGCATTCCAGTTGTGGGACCCGAATCAGTTGGGCTATCTCGCCGGTTATGCGGCGGCGGCACTCGCTTCGGGCACGATCAGCGGCAAGGAGGGCGAGTCGTTCGACGCAGGCAAGCTCGGCAAGCGCACCATCGGCGCGCAAGGCGAAATCATTCTCGGACCGCCGACCACCTTCGACGCGAGCAATATCGACAACTTCAATTTCTGATCGACGGAAAACGCCGCGCCTTTCCGCGCGGCGCCCATGTCTTCAAGATCACGCGCGAGGTGCGGGCTTGAACGACGAAACGCAAGGCGCGCCGGGAGATGAACCGCCCGGCGCGCCTTTGTCATTTCACATGGAAGGCAGGGCTCGCGTGCCGCACCCGCAGCGCTTTTAGAACCGGTGCTGAATACCGGCGGTCACGCCTGTTTGCGTGTCCGCTGCGCCGGTCAGATCGCGCGATAAGCTGACGGCATTGTCGTGCTTGGCCATCGCATAGCCGCCCGCCAGATACAGCACCGTGCGCTTGGAGAGCGCATATTGGCCGCGCAGCGAAATGAGCGTCGGGTCTGCGTCGCTCGCGTTCTTGATGTCCTGGTGATAGACCGCGCCGAATAGCGAGAAGAACGGCGTGATCTCGTACTGGCCGCCGATCCAGTACATGTCGCTGCGCAGCGTCGGTGTGGCCGTGTGGAAGGTGCGCCGGTAGTTGCGGTAGCCGGCCATCGCCTTCACCGCGCCGAAGTCGTAGCTCAGACCGGCGTGAATGCCCTGGATGTAATTGGTGGTGTCGGCGGGCGTCACGCTGTCGTTCGCGCCGTTCTGCCGGTCGAAGGTGACCACGGCCGCAAACGGACCGTTCTCGTAGCCCACGGCGAAGTCGTATTTCGAACTGGATTTCATGCTGCCGGGCACGTTGCCAAAGCCGTACATGGCGCCGAGTTTGAAGCCGGAGAAGGTGCCGTCGTAACGCACGGCGTTGGCCGAGCGCGTGAACATGCCGTCCTTGCGGGCGCCCGTCGCCGTGGATGAAGTCGCCCACGAGTAGTTGGGCGCGTAGCCCATCGGGTCGAACTGCAGCATGTAGTCGTAGGTGGTCGTGAAGGTGCGGCCAAGCGTGATCTGCCCGAAGCGGTTTTTCAGGCCGATGGTCGCGCGCCGGTCGAAGATCGCGCCGGGGCCGTCGTCGAACTGGCCGTTCGCGATGTTGATGCCGCTTTCCAACTGGAAGACCGCCTTCAGGCCGCCGCCCAGATCCTCCACGCCGCGCAGACCCCAGCGCGACGTGTTCTTGCCGCCGGACACGAGGCGCGTCGCGCCGCCGTCCGCGCTCGCATGGTTCACGTATTCGACACCCGCGTCGACAATGCCGTACAAGGTCACGCTCGACTGCGCATGCGCGCTGGTCGTCCAACCCGCCAAGCCCGCCAGACCGGCAAAACCCGCGAGGCCGGCGCAGGTCGCGCCGAGGGTCTTCTTCCTGATGCTCAACTTCATCAACAGTCTCCTATAACTGCTTTTTCTACTTCAATGGGTGATTCTGCAAAGCGGCTCGGCGCCGTGCCGGCCTGTCAACTCGCCTGGGCGAACGCCCAGCAGTCGTTCGCCGGAAATTCGATCCAGTGGCGCCCCGCTGCGCGCGGCACGTTGCCGAACGCGCGCAGACGCAGCTCGCCGCAGTGGAACAGGTACTCCCAGCGGTCGCCGAGATACATCGACGTGATGAGCTCCGCTTCGAGGCGGTTCGCGCCGGGGCCGTCGGCCACCTGCACGCGCTCGAGGCGAATCACGGCTTGTGCCTGCTGCCCGGCGCTCAGCGGCTCGCGCGCTTGCGCCTGCAACTGCCAGCCGTCGCCGGCCAACGTGACGCGCTCGCCGTCCACCGCGGCCACGCGTGCGTCGATGCGGTTATTGCTGCCCATGAACTCGGCGGTGTAGAGCGAGCGCGGCGCGCCATACAGTTGCGCGGGCGTGCCTTCCTGTTCGATGCGGCCGTTGCGCAGCAGCAGGATGCGATCGGACATCGCCATCGCTTCGGTCTGGTCGTGCGTCACGCAAAGCGCCGACAACCCGAGCGAGACGATCAGCTCGCGCAGCCATGCGCGCGCTTCTTCGCGCAGCTTGGCGTCGAGGTTGGAAAGCGGTTCGTCCAGCAGAATGACGGGCGGGTTGTAGACCAGCGCGCGCGCAATCGCGACGCGCTGCTGCTGGCCGCCGGAAAGCTGATACGGGTAGCGCGCTGCGAGATGACCGAGCCCGAGTTGATCGAGCGCGCTTTGCACGCGCTTCTTTTGTTCGGCAGACGAGACACGACGCAGCTTCAGCCCATAGCCGACGTTATCCGCCACGGTGCGATGCGGCCACAGCGCATACGACTGGAACACAAGCCCGAGCGAGCGTTGTTCGACCGGCAGATCGACGCGCGCAGCGCCGTCGTAGAACACCTTGCCGTCGAGTTCTATGCGGCCCGACGAAGGCTGCTCCAGGCCGGCGACCGCGCGCAGCAGGGTGGTCTTGCCGCTGCCGGACGCACCGAGCAGGCATACCACTTCGCCGGGATTCAACTGGAACGACACGCCCTTGAGAATCGGGTTGTCGCCATAGCTCAGAAAGAGATTGTCGACCGAGAGCTTATCCATGAAGTTTCACTCCGAAGCGCAGGGCCACGCCGAGCCCGGCGCCGACCATCGCAATGTTGATGACAGAAAGCGCCGCGACCTGATCGACCGCGCCGGTCGCCCACAGCGACACGAGCAGCGCGCCGATCACCTCGGTGCCGGGGGACAGCAGATAGACAGCGGTCGAATATTCGCGCTCGAAGATCATGAAGATCAGCAGCCACGCCGCGAGCAGACCGAAGCGCACGAGCGGCAATGTGACGTCGAGGCTGACGCGGGCACGCGTGCCGCCGACGCTGCGCCCGGCTTCCTCCAGTTCGGGGCCGACCTGCAGCAGCGCGCTTTGAATCAGACGCATGCCGTATGCGAGCCACACGACCGTGTATGCGATCCAGATGCTCCACATCGAGTTCTTCAGTTCTTTCACACCGGGCACGAACAGGAAGATCCACAGGAACGCGAGACCGGCGAGCAGCCCCGGCACCGCGCGCGGCAGCAGCACCAGGTAGTCGAGCAGACGCGTTGCCCAGTCGTTGCGGCGATGACCGGCGAACGCCACCAGCGAATAGAAGCCGACCGCGAGCGCGCCGCCGAGCACGCCGATGCCGAGCGTGTTGAGGATCGCGCGAACCAGGTTGTCCTGTTCGAACAGTTCGGTGAAGTTGGCGAGCGTGAGCACGTCGGCAAGACGCACGCCTTCGCCCCAGTTGGTGACGAACGCGCGCAGCGTGATGCCCGAAAGCGGCACAAACACCGTCAGCAACAACCACAGGGCCACGATTGCCAGCGCGACCCAACGCCATGCGCCGAGCGGCAACACGGTCTGGCGGCCGGCCTTGCCCTTCACCGTGACGAAGCGGTTCGCACGCCTGAGCAGCCGGCGTTGCAGCAGCACGAGCGGAAACGTGATAGCGACGATGCACACCGCGACCGCTGCCATCAGGTGATACGACGGCACGCCGAGCTTGTTGGTGAGCTTGTACAGATAAGTGGCGAGCACGAGGTGGCCTTCGGGGTCGCCGAGCACGAGCGGCAGACCGAATACCTCGAAGCCGAGGAAGAACACCAGCACGCCAGCGAAGAGGAGCGCGGGCAGCGTCATCGGCAGACTCACGTCGAGGGCGACGCGAAACGGGCGCGCCCCGGCGACGCGCGCGGCTTCTTCGACGTCCGAGCCGAGATTGCGCAGCGCCGCCGACGAATACAGGTACACGTGCGGCACGTGCGTGAGGCCGACGATCACCGTGATCGCGAGAATCGAGTACACGGTCCACGGCGCTTCGGCGCTGCCGAAGAGCGCCTTCCACCAGACCGAATAGAAGCCGACCGGGCCGGCCGCGACGACATAGCCGAAGGCGAGCACCATCGGCGAAACGAAGACCGGCGTCAGCAGCAGCGGTTCGAGCCAGCGGCGGCCAGGCAGGTCGGTGCGCACCATCAGGAACGCGAGAATGCCGCCGAGCGGAATCGAAATGAACAGCATGCCGCCCGCGATCACGAACGAGTTCTTCAGCGCGGACCAGAAGTCCGGGTCGCTGAAAATGAACTGGAAGCCCGCGAGGCCAAGCGTGCGGTTGGCGTCGAAGAACGGCGCGCTCAGCACGCTCTGAAACAGAATGAAGCCGAGCGGCAACGCGACGGCGACGGTCAGCACGGCGACCACGAGCCAGCGCAGCAGCCCCGCCAGCGGTTGCAGACGGCCGCGCGGCAATGCGCCGATGGGGCCCTCGTCGGCCGCGAGCGGCGCGCTTTGGCGAGGCCCGGTTGCGCTAGTGGAAAGCATGAGTGTCCCCCTGCGGCACAAAAGCCGCATATCGACAGGTGTTCAACGGAAAACCGCAGGCGTTCGCGCGTGGCGGCGCGAACGCGGGCGTCAGGCGAAAGCCTTTAGCTCAGAGGCAAGCGTTTAGCGCTTGATCGACTGTTGCCATTGCTTGAGAAATTCCAGGCGCTTGGACTGGTCGAGATAAACCAGCAGGCCCGAGCCGATGGGAATCGGCTTGAGGGAGTCGCCGAGTTGCTTCGTGAGGCCGGCCATCGACGTTTCGCCTTCCACGTCCGAGCGGATCGAGAAGAGGCTCGCCTGGTTCGCGAGCAGGGTCTGGCCGCGCTGCGACAGCAGATAATCGACCCACAGCTTCGCCGCGTTCGGATTTTTTGCCTTCTTCGAGATGGTGACGAGGCGGCTCACCACGAGCGTGTAGTCTTTCGGGTAGACGTAGCCGATGGACGGATCTTTCTTGGCCTTGCTGAGCGCGTACGAGCCGAGAATGTTGTAGCCGATCAGGTTTTCGCCTGACGAGATACGTTCCATCATTGCGCCCGTGCTCGACTGCAGCTTGGGCCCGGTGGCGCCCATCGCTTTCACCAGATCCCACGTGACCTGCGGGTTCACGCGCGCGTCCTGAGTCAGATAGTTGAAGCCGACGCCGGACTTTTCGATGTCGTAAGTGGTGACCTTGCCCTTGAACTGGTCGGGCCTGGTCTGCAGCAGCTTTATCAGATCGGCGCGCGTTTGCGGCACTTCGCCGGCCGGCACAAGACGCTTGTTGTAGACGATCGCGAGCGGTTCGTAGGTGGTGCCGTACGCCTGCTTCTGGTACTGAGCCCATTGCGGCAACTGCTTTGCTTCCGGCGAGTCGTAGCTTGCCATCAGGCCGTCGTTGACGAGCTTCACCTGCAGGTCCATAGCCGAGCTCCACAACACGTCGGCGCTCGTGCTGCTCGCCGCGTTCTCGCTGATGTAGCGGTTGTACAGCTCGGTGCTGTTCATGTCGTTGTACTCGACCTTGACGCCGTAAAGACTTTCGAAGTCCTTGATAAGCGGACGCACGAGCGCAGTGTCGGTCACCGAGTAGACGATCAGCTTGCCTTCTTTCTTCGCGCCGTCGACAGTAGCCTGGTAGTCGCCCGGATAGCCGGCCGGAAAGGCTGCCCACGCGGCGTTTGCGGCGAACGCCGCAGCGGCGGCGAGAAGCTTCAGAGAGATGTGCATGTCTTCCTCCAGAAAGATGTCATATTGATTTTGTGAAGGCGAATGGTAAGAGACAGGCGCTTTCTGATCGCTTTCATTTTTCGAAGGAAATGCGTCACAATGATCGAAATCGCCTCATGGATTTCCCTGGGATTCTGTTCATGCGTGTGCTGCTTGTCGAAGACAATCCGATTCTTTCCCGCTCTCTTACCGACGCGTTGACCAGTGCGAAACTCACTGTGGACTGCATGCATGACGGCGAATCCGCCGATCACGTACTGCGCACGCAAGACTACGCGCTGGTGATTCTCGACATTGGTCTGCCCAAGCTCGACGGGCTCGAAGTGCTGCGCCGCCTGCGTGCGCGCCGCAACGCGGTGCCGGTGCTCATGCTGACCGCGCACGGCTCGGTGGAAGAGCGGGTGCGCGGGCTCGACCTCGGCGCAGACGACTATCTCGCCAAGCCTTTCGCGCTCACTGAACTCGAAGCGCGAGCGCGTGCGCTGCTGCGTCGCGGTCATGGTCAGGAGGCAACGCGTGCCCAATGCGGCACGCTGGTGTACGACAGCGTCGACCGCAGCTTCACGCTCGACGGCGAGCCGCTCGCGCTCACGCCGCGCGAACGTTCGGTGCTCGAAGTATTGATCTTGCGCAACGGTCGCGCGATCAACAAGGAAACGCTGTCGGAGAAAATTTTCGGGCTCGACGAATCGGTCAACGCGGACGCCATCGAAATCTACGTGCACCGTTTGCGCAAGAAGCTCGAACGCAGTTCGGTCGGCATCGTCACGTTGCGCGGCCTCGGCTATCTGCTCGAAGCGCGCACGCCATGACACGGCCGAACCTGCGCGTGCGGGTTGCGCTGTGGTTGCTGTTGCCGCTGCTGTTGCTGCTCGCGCTCGATGCCTGGCTCACCTATCAACGTGCAATGAACGCGGCGCACGCCGCATTCGACCGCACGCTCGAATTCGCGTTGCGCTCCATTCGCGACGGCGTACGTCTGCGCGATGGACGCATCGAGGTCGATCTGCCTTATCTCGCGCTGGAAATGTTCGAGTCGAACGGCGGCGGCAACATCTACTATCAGATTCGCGAGGAACATGGCCGCGTGATCACGGGTTATCCCGATCTGCCCGAAACGGTCAAGATGCCGGCCGAGCCCTTCAGCGTCCAGTTCTACGACGATGTGTTTCGCGGCCGTCCGTTGCGCGTCGCTTTTCTCAGGCTGCCGGTGCACGACGTGCCCACCGCGCAAACCCGCGTGGTGCTGGTGAGAGTGGGCGAGACGATCGAGCCGCGCCAGGCGCTCGCGCGCGAGATTCTCACCGGCTCTCTGCAGCAGGAAGGGCTGCTCGTCATGCTCGCGCTCGGCATTGTGTGGCTCGGCGTCGCGCGCGGCTTGCGGCCGCTCAACCGTCTGTCGGCAAAAGTCGCGGCGCGCGCCGAAGACGATCCCACGCCGCTCGACACCGTCGGTCTGCCGAGCGAAGTCGCGCCGCTCGTCGATTCGATCAACCAGTACATTGGCCGCACGCGCAACATGCAGTTGTCGCGGCGGCGCTTTTTCAACGACGCCGCGCATCAGTTGAAAACGCCCCTGGCGGTGATTCAGGCGGAGTCCGAACTGGCGCTGCGCGATCTGGACGGTGGGCAAGAGAGTGGGGCAGGCCCGCGGCGCGAGGGTGTCCATCTGCGGCGCCTGAATCGCGCGGTGCAGCAGGCCGTGCGCATCGTGCAGCAGTTGCTGTCGCTGTCGCGGCTGGATGCGGACAGCGGCTACACCGTCAGGCATGCCGCGGTGCCGCTGCACAAGGTGGCGCGCAGCGTCACGCTCGACTGGTCGCCGGTGGCGCGCTCGCGCGGCATCGATCTGGGCTTCGAAGAGGACACGCGCATCGACGTGACGGGGCAGGCCGATCTGCTCGCGGAACTGGCGGGCAATCTGATCGACAACGCGATCCGTTATTCGGGCGACGGCGCGGTCATTACCGTGCGGGTCGCATGCGAAGATGGCGCGCCGCTGCTTCAGGTCATCGACAATGGACCGGGCATTGCCGCGAGCGAACGCGACGCGGTATTCGAGCGCTTCTATCGCAGCGAGGCGACGCAGGCAGTGGAGGGCAGCGGGCTTGGGCTGTCGATCGTGCGCGAGATCGCGCGGGTGCACGAGGCGCGCGTCGAGCTGAGCGATGCGCGCGGCGGCGGCCTCGTCGTGAGCGTGTGGTTTCCGGCGCGCGCGCAACAGGCTGCGTGAGCCGGGCGCTTATCGACGGATCGCGAAGCTTTGAGCAAACGCCGCAGCCGGCGTCGCGCTGTTCCAGTGGGCGCCGTCCATGAATACGGGCGTGGGTGCCTGCGCCGGCACGGCGACCTTCACCTGCGCGGCGGCCTCGCGGTACAACTGCGTCTGATTGATTTGCCCGGCGATCTGCGCGTAGTCGCCGCGCGCGTCGATCATGCCCCAGCGTTCGAATTGCGTCAGGAACCAGGCCCCTTCGAACGGCTGCGGATAGTTGACCGCGCCCTCGTCGAAGAAGCGCACCGGCAAACCACGCGGCGCGGAGGCCGGAAGCGCGTCGCCAAAACGCGCCGCGATTAGTGCTTCGTCGATGCCGATATACTCCGGCCGCGCGAGCCAGCGCGCGATCTCGCTGCGGTGTCCGGGGCCGTCAAGCCAGCGGCAGGCTTCGAGCATCGTCTGCACGAGGGCACGCGCGGTATTGGGATTCGCGCTGACGAAATCGCGCCGGCAGGCGAGCACTTTCTCCGGATGATCGGACCACACTTCGCTCGTATAAGCCACTGTTCTGCCGACGCCTTCCGCTTCGGCCATTGCATTCCACGGCTCGCCCACGCACAGGCCGTCGAGCCGCTCCTCGGCGAGCGCGGCGACCATCTGCGGCGGCGGAATGACCACGCTTTCCACTTCGCGCAAAGGGTCCACGCCTTGCGCGGCGAGCCAGTAGTACAGCCACATGGCGTGCGTGCCGGTGGGAAAGGTCTGCGCGAAGACCGGCTTGCGGCCGAGCGTGGCGAGCGCTTGCCGCAGCGTGCCGTGCGCGGCGAGCGCATCCGCGAGACGGTTGGACAACGTGAACGCCTGGCCGTTGCGGTTGAGCACCATCAGCACCGCCATGTCCGTTTGCGGACCGCCAAGGCCGAGCTGCACGCCGTAGACGAGGCCGTACAGCGTGTGCGCCGCGTCGAGGTCGCCGGCCAGCAGCTTGTCGCGCACGGCGGCCCACGAAGGCTGGCGCGACAGTTCGAGCGTGAGTCCGTGCGCGTGACCGAATTCGAGCAGCTTTGCGGCAACGAGCGGTGCCGCGTCGGAAAGCGCGACGAACCCGAGCCGCAGATGCGTTTTCTCGAGCTGCCCCAATGGCAATGCAGCAGACGACGAAGCGGGAGGGCTGGCAGAGTTCATGGAATGCTTCACTTGGGCGATTCGGCCGCCGCGACGACCGCGCGCGCGACCTCGGCGAGCTTGACCCCCTGGTTCATCGCGCGTTTGCGCAGCGCGGCGTAGGCGGCATGCTCGGTGATTTTCTGCTGATCCATCAGCAGGCGTTTGGCGCGGTCGATCAGCTTGCGCTCGGCAAGTTCGTTCTCGACCTGGGCGAGGCGTTCGCGCAGTTGCGATTCCTGCGCGAAACGCGCAAGCGCGACTTCCAGGATCGGCGCGAGCCGTCCGGTTTCGAGTCCTTCGACGAGATAGGCAGTGACGCCTGCGCCGACGGCGTCGCGGATCAACTGCTGGTTGTCGTCGTGGCTGAACATGAGCACCGGCCGCGGCGCGGTAGCGTTCATTACCGCGAGCTGCTCGAGCGTGTCGCGCGAGGGCGAATCCGTGTCGATGATGATGACGTCCGGGCGCTCGCTCTGAACCGTGCTGTGCAGCGCGTGCGGAGTCGCGGTGCTCGCCAGCATCTCATAGCCGAGCCGGGCGAGCGCGTCACGTAGGTCGCCTATCGGCTTGTCGGTATCGGTGACGAGGAGAACACGCAGCATGGAGTAGTGGCAATCGACGGCTGGACACCGTTAAAGCAACTTCAATGCCATATGCAGGAAAGCCCTGTCTGCGAAGGAAGCGCCTGCCTAGGCGCAGCTTTGCCACAGCAGTCACGCACCAGGACAGGGCATGCGCACGCGCTGCACCGAAGCGGCGCACGCTGAACGTTTCACGGGGAAGACCAACGGGGAAGTGCCGCAACAGCACTGCCGCTACGCCGCCCCGGTTCGGCTCATGCCGGACCGGAGAACGCGCGCGAGCGGCTCTGCGTACAACGCGGGCGCCGGAGCACGAGCAAGCACTTGCCCGGCCGGCTGCAGTTCGCCTTAACGGCGACGGAATTGCGAATTGCTGCGAGCCGCGCCGCCGCCGCCTGCGCGCTCGTCCTTATGACGGAAGTTGATGCGGCCTTTGGTCAGGTCGTAGACCGACAGCTCCAGCGTCACGCGGTCGCCCGCGAGAATACGAATGTGGTTCTTGCGCATGCGTCCGGACGCGTAAGCGCCAACCACGACGCCGTTGTCGAGCGTCACGCGGTAACGGCTGTCCGGAAGTACTTCGTCGACGATACCGTCAAGTTCAAGCAGTTCTTCTTTCGCCATGCATAACTCCTGGTCGATGGGATAGGGTGCGCGACGCCTTGGCAAGGCGCTGCAGCGGATAGTGTTGCGAGCGGGCGGCGAGCCCGCGGTTGGCGGCAACGGCTGTTGTACCGTTGACGCCGCTCAAAGATCGGCGACCGACTGGCCGTCCACGCGGCCGTCTATCAGCTGCTCGGCGTGGGCCGTGCATGCAATGCGCGCCTTGCCGGTGCCGTCGAACGGAAACAGATACTGCAGACGAAACACGCGGCCCTCGGCCGCGGGGTTCGCGCCCACGCGGCAAATTCGCACCGATGCGTCGTAGCCGGCGTCTGCGTTGCGGCTCGTCTGGCCGTTGGTGGGGCGCCGCGGATAGACGAGCGGGTGGATTTCATAACCCTTGTACGTCTTGACTGCTGAACTCATCGCATATGTCCTGTATTACGTGGCCGGAGTGTCACGCGTGTTACGCGCGGCACGACAGGCCGGGCAGCGCTGCGTCGAAAGGCGCGCCGCCATGGAAAAAGTTGGCGCAGGCCCGATTCGAAAGGCCTGAGCACGCCGCGCAAAGTCGCGGATTCGATGGAGAAGAAACACGCTGGTGTCGCGTGGACACCGGGCGCGTGAAAGCTGAAACTCAGCTGAACAGCTCAGCTACACAACTCGCGGCGGCTAATGCAGGCGGCGCATTGCCGGAGTGACGGGATCGCCGACGGGCGGCGCTCGAACAGTCGGGGATGTTGCGGAAATGCCGGTACGAGACTGCCTGTGCTGCAAATGCGGAATACAACTATTCCAATATGATGCACTAAATAGGTCCGATTGGATAGCAAAAAGTTCCCGGCACGCCCAGATCGCCCGGCAGGCTCGCTACAATGGCGAGTTGCCGCGCGAGGCAAGCCGCACCTGCGCCGCCGGTTTTGCAGCCTGATCGTGCATGAGCGCTCCGGCCGGGCTGCGCGCTTTACCCTTCGTTTTCAACGCCGCCACACCGTCATCTGCCAATGCGCCAGACCACCGCGTCCCCCGTGAAAGACCTGCTGCTCGAGCGCTACGCTCCCATTGCCGACGGCATTGCGGCGCTCTTCTACCCATGCGCCGAAGTCGTCATTCACGACCTGCGCGACCAGAGCATCGCGTATCTCGCGAACAATCTGTCGAAGCTGGAGGTCGGCGGCCCTTCGGTGCTCGACGAGGTTCACTATGCGGCCCGCGGGCGCACCATCGGTCCCTACGAAAAGCTCAATTGGGACGGCCGGCGCATGCGTTGCGTGAGCAACATTCTGTTCGACGACAACGGCAAGCCCGCAGGCATGCTGTGCATCAACTTCAATATCGCGGTGTTCGAAGACGTGCGCTCCACGCTCGACCTTTTCATCCGGGGCGGCAATCTGACCGACGCACCCGCCGAAGACCTGTTCCGCGACGACTGGCAGGACCGCATCAACACGTATCTGCACACGTGGCTGCGCGAACGGCAGATCGGCATCAACGCGCTCACGCGCGAACACAAGCGTGAAATCGTCGAGGCGCTGCATGCGCAAGGCGCTTTTCGCGGCCGCAGTTCCGCGAACTACGTGGCGGCCGTGCTGACCATGGGCCGCGCCACCGTCTATAAAATTCTCAAGCAGATGAAGGAAGGCGGCTGAGCGCCGCCACGCAATTCATGTCGACAAACACGCGCTACCGTCACTACAAAGGCGGAATTTATGAGTTGATCTGCGAGGCGACGCTCGAGTCGGATCCGTCGGTCACGATGATCGTCTACAGGGCAAGCAACGGCACGATCTGGACACGCCCGGCAACGGTGTTTTTCGAGCAGATCGAGCATGAAGGCGTGAGCATGCCGCGCTTCGCGCAGATCGATTGAGGTTGAGCACGGCAGACTGGCGCGGAGCACGCACCGCAGTTCAGGCCGTTCAACAAGCTTAACCAGCGGAACCAGCTCACCCTGTTCAGCCGCTCAACCAGCTCAACCAGCTCAACCAGCTCAACCAGCTCAACCGGCTCAACCAGCTCAACCAGCTCAACCAGCTCAACCAGCTCAGCCCGCCCAACCCCTTCAGCGCGGCTCCCGCGCCGGCAATGCGATTGCCTCCGGCGCTTCGATCACCACATCCGTTTGCGCAATCGCCACGCACGGCAGAATGTAGCCTTCCTGCTTTTCCTCGCGGCTAAGACCCGGCCATTCGATCGTGTAGCGCACTTCTCCCGCCGTCATTTTGCACATACAGGTGCGGCAGGTGCCGTTGCGGCATGAACGCGGCAAGCGCAGATCGGCGAAGCCGGCGGCTTCGAGAATGGTGAGCGAATCGGGCGCCTCGAAGCTGCGGCCAAGCGGCTCGACGCGAACGAGAGGCGGGCGGTGCGGGTCGGACATCATGTGAAAGTGTGACTGTGCTCGTCACACTTTACACGCTCGTGCGGCCGATCACCGGCAATCGCGGCGGGAGCGCCTTAGCGAGTCGAGCCGCCCCGCCGCAAATAGCGGTACACGGTATTGCGGGCGAGTCCCAGTTCGCGGGCCGCCGCCGACACGTTGCCGTCGAGCCGTGCCAATGTCTGCGCAATCAGCGTGGCCTGCCAGTCTTCCATGCGCGACGGCGCGGGCATCTGCGCCGGCGCGTCGAGTGGCACCCCGCGCGTGTCGTCGTCATTGGCTCGTGTCCCGAGCGGCTGGCGAGCCGCGCTGTGTTTCGCCGCCGCCTCGGCACAATCGTGCAGGAAATCTTCGGGCAGATCGGCGAGCTCGATCTGATCCGCGTTCTCGGCCATGATGCCCGCGGTGCGCAGCACGTTCGCGAGTTGCCGCAAATTGCCGGGCCAACGGTAGCTCATGAAGCGTTCCAACACCTGCTGCGAAACACGCCGCGGCACATTCTCGCCCTCGTTTTGCAGTTCGAGCATGCGCGTGACCAGCGCGGGCAGATCGGTGCGCTCGCAAAGCGCGGGCAACGTCACCACGAGTCCGTTGATGCGGTAATACAGGTCTTCGCGGAAGGTGCCTTCTTCGATCATTGCGCGCAGATTGCGGTGCGTCGCGCAGACAACGCGCAGGTCCACCGGAATCGCGCGGGTGCCGCCGAGCGGCACCACCGTGCGTTCCTGCAGCACACGCATGAGCCGCACCTGTTGCGCAAGCGGCATATCGCCTATTTCGTCGAGAAACAGCGTGCCGCCGTCGGCCTGCACGATCTTGCCGACGCTGCCGCGCTTTTTCGCGCCGGTGAATGCGCCGTCCTCATAGCCGAACAGCTCGGCTTCGATCAAGGTGTCGGGCAGGGACGCGCAATTCAACGCGACGAAGGGCGCCGCGCGCCGCGGCGAATCGTGATGGATGGCGCGCGCGAGCCATTCTTTGCCCGTGCCCGTCTTGCCGAGGATCAGAATCGGAATGTCGCGGCCGCGCACCTTGGCGACGCGCCGCAAAATGCCCGAGACTTGCGGGTCGCCGGTGTCGAGCGTCTGAAGCGTGGCAGGCGTGCTCGTGGCGGCGGGCAGTGCCGGCCTGGCCGCGCGCGCTGCGCGTCGCGCGGCGTCCGAGGCGAGTTCGTTCACCTTGTCCCCACTATCCGCCGCTGCCCCCACATAACGCTGCGCCGAGTATTCGCCGCGCGCGACCACCCGTACGCCGCTTGGCAACGTCAGCACCACATTCTCGCGCGGCGCGTGCGCGATCCGCTGCAATACCTGGGCGAAGGCAACGCCGAACAGCGCCTCGAACGGCTGAGCCTGCAATGCAGCAAGCGGCTGTCCGAACTGGAACAGCGCGCTGCGATTGGCCGACAGGAACGTGCCGTCGGCGGCGAACGCGGCGAGCCCTTCGAACAGCGTGCCGATGAATTCCGCGCGCGCGTGAAAGTGCACGCGCACTGCCTCGGCAAATTGATTGGAGAACAGATGATTTTCGATCATCTGCGCCGACATTCTGACCAGCGCGAGCGTGTGCTTGTGAAAGCCGCGCGTGTCGCCGCTCACGTCGAGCGCGCCGATGGTGTGCCCGAACGGGTCCGCAATTGGCGCGCACGAGCAGGTGAGAATGCGGTTCGCGTGCAGGAAGTGCTCGTCGGCGTGGACTACGGTGGGTTGGCCGTCGACGAGCGCCGTGCCGATGGCGTTCGTGCCGCGGTCGGCCTCGGCCCATGACACGCCCGGACACAGCGCGACGCGCTTGGCCTTCGCGACGAAGTCGCTGTCGCCGAGACTATGCAGGACCACGCCCTGACTGTCGGTGAGCAGCACCATGCTTTGCGTGTCGACAATTTGCGCATGCAACGTTTCCATGACCGGCAGCGCATGCGTGAAGAGCGACTGATTGCGATCGACCAGTTCGCGCAACGCAGGCCGGCGCAGCGGATGAAAATCCGGCATTTCGGACGCGCGCAGCCCGAGTTCTAGCGAGCGCGCGTGAGCTTGCGCGATGACATCGGGCCGACCGATGCGGGACGGCGTGGCGGGGCGATGGCTCAAGGCATGTCTCCGGTGAACGGTGCGGCGGGTACGTTGCCTGCCGTTTCATGCCGCGGCGCAGCATGCACGCCGGCGGCAGAACACCGATATTACAGGAGCCGAAGCCCTGCGCGCGGCAGGGAAAACACCGCGACGCGGTCGCGGCAGCGGGCTCGCGCGGCACATCCATGTGTGGTCGACGCCTCGGCACCGGTGTGTCGGATGCACGAGTTCCGCGCAACCCGCACCAGCGTCAAGCAAACCTGAAGGAAAACTTGCGCCGCGCGCGAACTCGTCTAAAGTGGATCAAATCATCCTCGCGGCGCGCGTAGTGCGTGCCGTGCCGACGGATGACGAGCCCGCGTCGCCGGCATTGGAAAAGGAGGGAGCATCGGCCAGGCGCGATCAGATGTAACCGGCTTGCGCCATTACCCATGCGAATGGTGCGCAGTGCCTAACTTCCAGGTGACCTCCATGCAGATCCTTTTCCCGAATGAAAGTCCTGAATATTCAGGTCGCGAACTCACCCTGGCGTTTCCGGCGCTGGTCGATGGGCAGAGGGTGGAGTGCATGATCACCGCGGAAGCACTCGAAGATCACTTTGGCGCGGCCTCGACGCGCCTCGAGGATATGGTCGGCGCGTTCGACACGCACCGCGAGCGTATTCAGGCGGCCACCCGGCGTCTGCTCTCGGAAACCAGCGCACAGTGCGTCGTACTGCGAAGCGGCTATGTGCGCTTCTATGAAGCCAACGGACGCGCCTGACGCGTGATGCGTGATACGTGATGCCTTAGCGGTGCCGCGTCATGCATGATGCCTGACGCGCGAAAGCGCGGCGGCGGCGCCGCGCCTGCTGCGAGCCTACTCGCTGCCGAGATAGAAGTAGCGGAACAGAAAGATCGCCGCGATGATCCACACCACGAGCTTCACCTGGCGCGCGCGGCCGGTCAGCAGCTTGAGCCCCGCATATGAAATGAAGCCGAAGGCAACGCCGTTCGCAATGGAGTAGGTGAACGGCATCAGCAGTGCGGTGAGCGCGGCCGGCACGACTTCGGTTGCGTCGTCCCACGGCAGGTCGAGCATTTCGCGCAGCATCAGGCACGACACGTAAAGCAGCGCCGGCGCCGTCGCGTAGCCGGGCACCACGCCCGCGAGCGGCGCGAAGAATAGCGCCGCAAGAAACAGCACGGCCACCGTAATGGCCGTCACGCCAGTGCGGCCGCCCGCCTGCACGCCCGAGGCGCTTTCGATATACGCGGTCGTCGACGAAGTGCCGAGCACCGAGCCCGCCAGAATTGCGGTGCTGTCTGCGAGCAGCGCGCGGTTGAGCCGGTGCATCTTGCCCTCCACCAGCAGACCCGCGCGGTTGGCGACGCCCATTAGCGTGCCCGTCGCATCGAACAGTTCGACCAGAAAGAACACCAGAATCACGTTCAGAACGCCGGTGGACAGCGCGCCGCGAATGTCGAGTTGCAACAGCGTCGGGGCAATGGAGGGCGGCGTGGAGACGATGCCGTGGAACTGGTTGCCGCCGAAGAAAAAGCTCAAAACGGTCACGCCGACAATGCCGATCAGGATCGCGCCGCGCACGCGCAGGTAGTCGAGCGTGACGATGGCAAAGAAGCCGATGATCGCGAGCACCACATGCGGGTTATGCAGATCGCCGAGCGTGACGAGCGTGGCGGGATTGCCGACCACCACGCCTGCTGTCTTCAGCGAAATGATGGCGAGAAAGAGGCCGATGCCGCCGGTAATGGCAATGCGTATGGAATGCGGAATGCCTTTGACGATCACCTCGCGCACGCGAAACAGCGTCACCACGAGAAACAGGCACCCCGAGATGAACACGGCCCCGAGCGCGGCCTGCCACGTGAAACCCATGCCCTTTACCACGGTGTACGCGAAGTACGCGTTCAGTCCCATGCCCGGCGCGAGCGCAATCGGGTAATTCGCATACAGACCCATGATCAGCGAGGCGAGCGCGGCCACGAGGCAGGTCGCGACGAATACCGCGTCTTTCGGCATGCCCGCGTCGCCCAGAATGGCCGGGTTCACGAAGATGATGTAGGCCATCGTCAGGAACGTGGTCAGGCCGGCGAGCACTTCCGTGCGCAGATTGGTGCCGGCCGCATCGAGGCCGAAATAGCGTTTTATCGAATCCATAGGGCGGATCTCTCGTCGTAGGGGCGAGATGATACCTTGCCAGCGCCTCGTGCGCAGCCGCAAGCGAATTTGTGCGCTTGGGCAGCAAAGCCTGGCGGCAGGCCGGGTTTCAGTAGGCCCGGGCGGGCCCGGCGACCATTGCGGTCGCGAGCGGCATGGCCTGCCGTGCTGAGCTCAGATGCTTACTGCGTGACGGTGCCGTCCGTCTGCTGCGCATGCCGTTGCGCGACGATGCGCGCGGCGCGCTGCGCGTTGTGCGGGTAGTTGATCCAGTCGAGCGGATCGTAGCCGGCCGCGCGCCACTCGGCGAGATCGGCTTTGACCTCGGCGCGGGTTTTCGGCGCGGACGGGTCCGAGGGGCGGGGCGACGATTGCGCCATCGCGGCGCTCATGCTGACGGCGGCCAGCAGCGCGCCGAGTCCGATACGGGAAAGCGTTTTCATGACAGGCTCATTGAAGCAGTTAGGGATGTCCCTGGTATTGTAGGGGCGCCGGGTGCGCCGGTTAAGGCGCCCGTTGCGCAATGCACTGTTGCATCCGGTGCGCCCGGCGACGCTTGCGCGTGCCTGGTCATGGCGCCGGCGGCCTGGCGGTGAGACGGTCCACCACGGTGTTCAGCAGATCCACGGGCAGCGGAAACACGATCGTCGAGTTCTTGTCCGCGGCAATGGTCGTGAGCGTTTGCAGATAGCGCAAATGCATCGCCTGCGGCTCGCGCGCCAGCGTCTGTGCCGCCTGCAACAGTTGCTGCGAAGCCTGCAATTCACCTTCGGCATGAATCACCTTGGCGCGCCGTTCGCGCTCGGCTTCCGCCTGGCGGGCAATCGCGCGGATCATCGTTTCGTTGATGTCCACGTGCTTGATTTCGACGATGGCCACCTTGATGCCCCACGCATCGGTCTGCGCGTCGAGCACTTTCTGGATGTCGGCGTTCAGCTGCTCGCGATCGGCGAGCAACTCGTCCAGTTCGTGCTTGCCGAGCACCGCGCGCAACGTGGTCTGCGAGAGCTGGCTGGTGGCCTCGAAGTAGCGCGCGACCTGGATCACGGCCTTCTCCGGATCGACCACGCGGAAATACACCACGGCGTTCACCTTCACCGAGACGTTGTCGCGCGTGATTACATCCTGCGGCGGCACGTCGAACACGACAGTGCGCAAGTCGATGCGCACCACCTGCTGCACCACCGGCACGATCAGCACGAGCCCCGGCCCCTTGACCTTCCAGAAGCGGCCGAGCATGAACACGACGCCGCGTTCGTACTCGCGGAATATCCGTATCGACGAAGCGATCAGCGCCGCCACCAGCAGAATCAGAAGACTGCTGAAACCGAATGTGAAACCGATCATGAGGTCTTTCCTCCGAGAGAGGGCTGTTGCTGCTGCGTGTGAGGGGCAATGACCGGCTCGACCAGCAGCGTGAGCCCTTGCCGCGCGCTCACCCGCACCGCCTCGCCCGCCGCGAGCGGAACCGGGCTCGACACGTGCCAGCGCTCGCCGTTGATGCGCGCCCAGCCGGCCGCTGGGCTGGATAGCGTGGGGCTCGTCGCAGTGGTCGTTGCGCTGGGTGCCGCGCCGTGTGCCATGTTGTCTGCCAGGTTGCGTGTGCCGCCGCCTGCTTTGCTGGCCACGTCGCTGCCTGCGTTGCCGCCGGCTCCTGCGACGCTGACAAGACCCTCGTCGAGCACCACGCCGATGCTGCCGATCAATCCCTCCGAACCCGTCACCACCGGCCTGCGCCGCGCGCGCAGCGCGAGCCGGGACACACCGAGCACGAACAGCACGCTGAATACGAGGACGGCGGCGATCATCGGCAACGGAATGCCGTAGCCCGGCACGTCGGTGTCGATCAGCATCAACGCGCCGATCACGAACGCGACAATGCCGCCGAAGCCGAGCGAACCGAAGGTCGGCAGAAATGCCTCGCCGATCAGAAACGCAATGCCGAGAAAGATGAGCCCGAGGCCGACGTAGTTGACGGGCAGCATCTGCATTGCGAACAGTCCCACTAGCAGGCTGATTGCGCCGACCACGCCGGGCAGCACGAAGCCTGGGTTGGCGAATTCGAAAAAGAGGCCGTACATGCCGAGCATCAGCAGCATGAGCGCGACGTTTGGATCGGTGATGACCGCGAGAAAGTGGCTGCGCCAGTCGGCCTCGAGCGTGACGAGCGGCGCGCGGGCTGTGGCAAGCTTCACGTTGCCCGCGCTGGTTGCGACCGTGCGGCCGTCGAGCTGGCGCAACAGGTCGGGCACGTCGCGCGCATTCACATCGACGACGTGCTGCGCGAGCGCGTCGGCGGCCGTCAGGCTCACCGCCTCGCGGACCGCGCGCTCGGCCCAGTCGGCATTGCGCCCGCGCATTTGCGCGAGGCCGCGGATATACGCGGCCGCATCGTGCACCTGCTTGCGCAGTTCGGTCGACTGGGTGTCGAGCGGCAGGTTGGCGGGTGCGGCGGATGTGCCGCTGGCGTTGCTGGCTGGAGCGCCGCTGGCGCTGCTCGCAGCAGGCGCCGTCGCGCTGGCAGGGCCCGGCGCCTGCCGTTCCCGGTCGCCGGTGCCTGGCAGGCGCGGCGTGCCGCCCCCGGGCGGCTCGGTGCCGCCAATGCCCATCTGAATAGGTGTGGCGGCGCCGAGATTGGTGCCCGGCGCCATTGCCGCAATGTGGCTCGCATAAACGATGTACGTGCCGGCGCTCGCGGCTCTCGCGCCGCTCGGCGCGATGAACGTCGCAACCGGAACCGGCGAGGCGAGAATCGCCTTGATGATCTGCCGCATGGAGGTATCGAGCCCGCCCGGCGTGTCGAGTTGCAGCACTGCGAGTTGCGCGTGGCCGTCGGCGGCGCGCTGCAGGCTGCGCACGATGAAGTCGGCGCTAGCAGGACCGATTGCGCCGCTCACCGGAATGACCACCACGCTGTGGCTCGCATATGCGTTGCCGGGCGACTCGGCGACGGCTGCCGCGTGAGCTGTGGGCACGGCAATCTCTTCGCCCGACGCGAACAAGGATGCCAGTTGAGATACCAGCAAAGATGCGAACGGAGAAGCAAGCAGCAGCGCAAACGCCAAACCTCTCCCGAACGCGGTCATGCCGCGCAGGAACCGGCGCGCGGCACCGCCGTGGATCAAGGACGGGCGCGCGCCAGACTGCCGGAACGGGCGACGCGGATACGTGCTCATCGCTAATGGGCGCCGCGCGCCGTCGACGGATATTCGCCGGCGCGGGCCGACACTCCAGAAAGACTGGCCTGCTGCTTACAGCTTAGTCCGATTCCGCGCG
Organism: Paraburkholderia phenoliruptrix; assembly: GCF_019511605.1. GTDB lineage: Bacteria > Pseudomonadota > Gammaproteobacteria > Burkholderiales > Burkholderiaceae > Paraburkholderia > Paraburkholderia phenoliruptrix_A. The sequence continues at coordinate 471,784 of NZ_JAEUAV010000002.1, forward strand.
CCGCGTGAGGTCCGCGCGCGCCGGCCGGTAGTCGGTGGGGCGCATGCCGGTCCATTTGCGAAACGCGCGATGAAACGCGCTCGGCTCCGCGAATCCCACCGAAGCGGCGATATCCGCGATGGTGCGCCGCGACTTCTGCAGTTCGCCGATTGCAATGTCGCGCCGCAGGTCGTCCTTGATCGACTGATAGGTATGGCCTTCCTGTTTCAGGTGGCGCCGCATCGTCGCCTCCGCGACGTTCAGGCGTGCAGCCATTTGGTCCGCGGCGGGCCAGGCGGCCATCGGCAAGGCGCGCAGCGTCTTGCGCACCCGCGCGGCAAGCGAGCCCGGATTGCGGTACTTGACGATGAAGCTCGCCGGCGCGTCGCGCAGGAACGGCTTCGCCGACCGCGGAGTTTGAATCACCGGAAGCTCGAGAAAAACCGGCGAGAGATCGACATACGACTCGGCCTGGTCGAACGCCATGTCGTCGCAAAACATCAGTTGGTACTCATGCGCGGCGGGCGGTGCCGCGCAGCGAAAGCGCGCCTGGATCAGCGGAATGCGGCGCCCGACCAGCCAGCACAGTAGCCCGTACACGACGATGAAATAGGTCGCGTAGGCAAACATCGCAGGCGGCTTCGTCCCTTCTCGCTCGACAAAGCGCAGACGCACGCGCTGCGCGTGCATTTCGATCTGCGCGCCCAGGTCGTCCAGCACGAGCCGCATGAAGCCGACGGCGCGCGCCAGCGCCTGCGCGCCGGTGCGTGCCGTGAGCGCGGCCTGCGTCATCGCGACGAAGCTGCCGGATTTCATGCGATGCGAATCCTGACCGAAAAATTCGTCGTCGAGCGCGCGTGCTATGCCGCTCCACAGCGCGCCATATTGCGCCGACGACACGCGGCTTTTCGGCGAAGCCAGCATGGGCGCGGCAATTCCAGCGGCTTCGGCGAGCTGCGATGCGTCCAGTCCACGGGCGAGTGCAAGTGCCAACGTTTCGTTGACGAGACTCACGGAAATGGTGCCCTTCTCGGCTTTCATGCAGGTCGACCTCGGTGTGATCAGTGTGGCAATCGCGCTCAACGCCTGGCCTCGCGGACGAGGCGTTGCACTGCCCAACGCGGGAATCCACGGCACCACATGGTAGCAGTATGGCAAACGCGCTCACGCACAATGATCGCGCTGAGCATCGAAGCGCGCAGGGGAGTTGCCTACACTTGCTGCGAACGCAAGCACAGGACTCAGGCTCATGGACAGCTTCTACACCGAAGAACAACGCATGATTCGCGACGCCGCACGCGACTTCGCGACCGAGCGCCTCGCGCCGAACGCCGCCCAGTGGGACCGCGACGCGCACCTGCCCGAGGACGTCGTCAAGCAAATGGGCGAACTGGGTTTTCTCGGCATGATCGTGCCGCCGCAGTGGGGCGGTTCCTATACCGACTACGTGGCCTACGCGCTCGCGCTCGAAGAAATCGCGGCCGGCTGCGCCGCATGCGCGACGCTGATGAGCGTGCACAACTCCGTCGGCTGCGGGCCGATCCTCAACTTCGGCAGCGACGCACAGAAAGACCGCTATTTGCAGGACCTCGCGAGCGGCCGGCGCATCGGTGCGTTCTGCCTGACGGAGCCGCAAGCGGGCTCGGAAGCGAACAACCTGCGCACGCGAGCAGTGCTGCGCGACGGCAAGTGGATACTCAACGGCAACAAGCAGTTCGTGACGAACGGGGCACGGGCGGACATCGCAATCGTGTTCGCCGTGACGGACCCAGATCGCGGCAAGCGCGGTATCTCCGCGTTCATCGTGCCCACGGACACGCCGGGCTTCAACGTGGGCAGGCCGGAGCACAAGCTGGGCATTCGTGCTTCGGACACCTGTCCGGTTTCGCTGGACGACTGCACGGTGCCCGAGGCAAACCTGCTCGGCGAGCCGGGCGAGGGTTTGCGCATCGCGCTGTCGAACCTCGAGGGCGGGCGCATCGGCATCGCGGCGCAGGCGGTCGGCATTGCGCGGGCCGCGTTCGACGCGGCGCGCGCCTATGCGAGCGAGCGCACGCAGTTCGGCAAGGCGCTCAAGGATCATCAGACCATCGCCAACATGCTCGCGGACATGGCCACGCGCCTGAACGCCGCGCGTCTGCTCGTACATCACGCGGCGCGGCTGCGCTCGGCGGGCGAGCCGTGTCTGTCGGAGGCGTCGCAGGCAAAACTGTTCGCGTCGGAAACGGCCGAACAGGTCTGCTCGAACGCCATCCAGATTCACGGCGGCTACGGTTATCTGGAAGACTACGCGGTGGAGCGCCACTATCGCGACGCCCGCATCACGCAAATTTACGAAGGAACCAGCGAAGTGCAGCGCATGGTGATTGCGCGTCATGTGTGAACGCTGCGCGAGCCGCGTTTGAGCGCAAAATAGCTTGCCGACAGAGCAACGCGAGTTCAACCGGAACAAGAGCGGATCCATACCGCGCCCATCAGGAGACGACCATGACTGCAGCGAAAGCCTTCTTCGACGCCCGCGAGCTGTTATTGCGCCATCGAACCGACTATGAGCGCGCCTACCGCGAATTCGCATGGCCGGTGCTCAACGAGTTCAACTGGGCGCTCGACTACTTCGACGTGATCGCGCGCGGCAACGACAACCCCGCACTATGGATCGTCGACGACCCGGCCCATGACGGCCTGCGGGTGTCCTACGCGCAAATGTCGGAACGCTCCGCGCGCATGGCCAACTTTCTGCGCGGTGTCGGCGTGAAGCGCGGCGACCGCGTGCTGCTGATGCTGCCAAACCGTGTCGAACTGTGGGACGTGATGCTCGCCGCGATGAAGCTCGGCGCAATCGTGCTGCCCGCCACCACCCAGCTTTCCGCCGACGACGTGCGCGATCGCGTGCAGATTGGCGGTGCGAACTTCGTGGTGGTCGACAGCGCGGAGTTGTCCAAATTCGATTCGCTCGACGTACCGTTGACGCGCCTTTGCGTGGGCGCGCCGCGCGACGGCTGGATCGATCTGGCCGCGGCATACGAGGCGTCGCCGCATTTCACGCCGGAAGGCGTCACGCGCGCCACCGATCCGCTGCTGCTCTATTTCACGTCCGGCACGACGTCGAAGCCGAAGTTGGTCGAGCATACGCATCAGAGCTATCCGGTCGGGCATCTGTCCACCATGTACTGGATCGGCCTGCAGCCGAACGACATACATTGGAATATCAGCTCGCCGGGCTGGGCCAAACACGCATGGAGCTGCTTTTTCGCGCCGTGGAATGCGCAGGCGTGCGTGTTCGTTTTCAACTTCGCGCGCTTCGTGCCGAAAGACACGCTGGACGTGCTGGTTCGCTTCAACGTGACCACGCTGTGCGCGCCGCCCACCGTGTGGCGCATGCTCGTGCAGGAACATCTCGCGGATTATCCGGTGAAGCTGCGCGAGATTGTCGGCGCGGGCGAGCCGTTGAATCCGGAGATTATCGAGCGCGTGAAGCACGCATGGGGCATTACGATTCGCGATGGTTTCGGGCAGACCGAGACCACCTGCCAGATCGGCAACCCGCCGGGGCAAGCAGTGGTCGCGGGGTCGATGGGGCGTCCATTGCCGGGTTACAGAATTGAGCTGCTCGACGCCGACGACCAGCCGGTAAGCGAAGGCGAGATCGCGTTGCCGTTGGGACCCGAAGGCAAAGGGCGTCCGCTCGGGCTGATGACGGGCTACGCGAACAACGCAAAGGCTACCGCCGAGGCCATGCGCAACGGCTTCTATCGTACGTCCGACGTGGCGCTGCGCCGCGATGACGGTTACTACGTGTACGTGGGCCGCGCCGACGACGTCTTCAAATCGTCCGACTACCGGCTGAGTCCGTTCGAACTGGAAAGCGTGCTGATCGAACACGAAGCGATCGGCGAGGCAGCGGTCGTGCCGAGCCCCGATACGCTGCGCCTTTCTGTGCCGAAGGCGTTTGTCACCGTGCGCCAGGGCTACGAAGCCGGGCCTGAGCTCGCGCGGGCGGTGTTCGCATTTTCGCGCGAAAAGCTCGCACCGTATAAGCGGATTCGCCGTCTGCAATTCAGCGAGTTGCCGAAAACCATCTCGGGCAAGATCCGCCGCGTCGAATTGCGGCGCCGTGAAATGGAGCGGCAGGCCGAACCCGCGCGCCTGCCACACGAATACTGGGAAGAAGATTTCCCCGACCTGCGCTAGCGCGCACTTCTGACCGGCTCAGACCGCCTGGCCCTCTGAGGCCGCTCAGACCACATCAGACATTCATTTTTCAAGCCACTGTCCGGGCCCAGGCCCACAACAGGAGTTCCAGCATGAACGCAATGGCCTCGAACACCGTGAAGCTGCTGATCAACGGCGAGTTCGTCGAATCCAAAACCACTGAATGGCGCGACATTGTGAATCCGGCCACGCAAGAAGTACTGGCGCGCGTGCCGTTTTCAACCCCGGACGAAGTCAACGAAGCGATTCGCGCTGCGCATGCCGCGTTCGGCACGTGGAAGAACACGCCGGTCGGTGCGCGCATGCGCATCATGCTGAAGTACCAGGCGCTGATTCGCGAGCATATGCCGCGCATTGCGAAGACGCTGAGCGCGGAGCAGGGCAAGACGATCGCGGACGCCGAAGGCGACGTTTTTCGCGGACTCGAAGTGGTCGAGCATGCGTGCTCGATCGGCACCTTGCAGCAAGGCGAATTCGCGGAAAACGTCGCGGGCGGTGTGGACACCTACACGTTGCGCCAGCCGCTTGGCGTCTGCGCGGGCATTACGCCGTTCAACTTTCCCGCGATGATTCCGCTGTGGATGTTCCCGATGGCAATTGTGTGCGGCAATACCTTCGTGCTCAAGCCCTCCGAACAGGACCCGTTGTCGACCATGCAACTGGTCGAACTTGCGCTCGAGGCGGGCGTGCCCAAGGGCGTGCTCAACGTCGTGCACGGCGGCAAGGACGTGGTGGATGCGCTCTGCACGCATGAACTGGTGAAGGCAATTTCGTTCGTCGGTTCCACGGCGGTCGGCACGCACGTATATCGGCTCGGCAGCGAACACGGCAAGCGCGTGCAATCGATGATGGGCGCCAAGAATCACGCGGTCGTGCTGCCCGACGCGAATCGCGAGCAGACCTTGAATGCGCTCGCGGGTGCGGGTTTCGGCGCGGCGGGGCAGCGTTGCATGGCGACTTCGGTAGTCGTGCTGGTGGGCGCGGCGCAGCAATGGCTGCCCGATCTGGTCGCCAAGGCGAAGACGCTCAAGGTGAACGCGGGCAGCGAGCCGAACACCGATATCGGCCCCGTCGTTTCGCGCGCCGCGAAGGAACGCATTCTCGGGCTGATCGCAGCGGGCGTGCGGGAAGGCGCGACGCTCGCACTCGACGGCCGCGACGTGAAGGTACCGGGCTACGAGCAAGGCAACTTTATCGGGCCGACGATTTTCACGAACGTGAGCACCGCGATGGAGATCTATCGCACGGAGATTTTCGGGCCGGTGCTGCTCGTGCTCAACGCGGCCACGCTTGACGACGCCATTGCGCTCGTCAATCGCAATCCGTTTGGCAACGGTGTCGGACTGTTCACGCAGAGCGGCGCGGCGGCGCGCAAATTCCAGAGTGAGATCGACGTGGGCCAGGTCGGCATCAACATTCCGATTCCGGTGCCGGTGCCGTTCTTCAGCTTTACGGGTTCGCGCGGCTCCAAGCTCGGCGATCTCGGCCCATACGGCAAGCAGGTCGTGCAGTTCTACACGCAGACCAAGACCGTGACCGCGCGCTGGTTCGACGACGACGCGGTCAACGACGGCGTGAATACCACCATCACCCTGCGCTGAGCGAGCCCGCAACAACGGAGGCGGCATCATGAAGATTGGTTTTATCGGACTGGGCAACATGGGCGCGCCGATGGCGCACAACCTGCTGAAGGCGGGTCACGCGGTCAACGTTTTCGATCTCAGCGCGCAGGCCGTACAGGCGCTTGTCGAGGCCGGCGCGAAAGCGGCCGCTTCGCCGAAAGCGGCGGCGAGCGACGCCGAGTGCGTGATCACGATGCTGCCCGCAGCCGCGCATGTGCGCAGTGTGCTGACTGCCGAAGACGGCGTGCTGGCCGGCATTGCCAAAGGTGTGACTATCGTCGATTCGAGCACGATCGACCCGGCAAGCGTCAAAGCATTCGCCGAACTCGCGCAGCAGCATGGCAACACATTTGTCGATGCGCCTGTTTCGGGCGGCACGGGCGGCGCGGCTGCGGGCACGCTGACCTTCATGGTGGGCGGCAGTGCGAGCGCGTACGAGCGGGTCAAGCCGGTATTGTCGGCGATGGGCAAGAACATCGTGCATTGCGGCGACACGGGCACGGGCCAGGTCGCGAAGATCTGCAACAACCTCGTGCTCGGCATCACGATGGCGGGCGTGGCGGAAGCGATGTCGCTCGGCGAAGCGCTCGGCATCGACGTGAAGGTGCTGGGCGGCATCATCAATACGTCGACGGGGCGCTGCTGGAGCTCCGACACCTATAACCCGATGCCGGGCGTGATAGACAGCGCGCCGTCCTCGCGCGGCTATACCGGCGGTTTCGGCACGGACCTGATGCTCAAAGACCTCGGGCTCGCCACCGACGCCGCAAAGTTCGCGCGTCAACCGGTGTACCTCGGGGCGCTCGCGCAGCAGCTTTATCAAACGATGAGCACGAAAGGCGCGGGACGTCTGGATTTTTCGGCGGTGATCAGGCTGTATCGCAACGACAGCGAGAACGGCAGCGGCAATAACAACGACGACAACAACGACAACAACAGCGGCAACCGCGCCGCAAACGGAGCCGCGCGATGATCGACCTCGATTACATGCACGAAGGCAGCGTCGCGCAACTCACGTTGAGGCGGCCGCCCGCAAATGCATTCACACCGGAGGGCTTGCTGCAATTGCAGCAGATAGTGGAGCGTCTGAACGGCGAACCACGCGTGCGCGCAATCGTGGTTACCGGCGAGGGGCCGAAGTTTTTCAGCGCGGGTGCTGATTTGAATACGTTCGCCGACGGCAATCGCGAAGTGGCGCGGATCGCGGCAGCCCGCTTCGGCGCCGCGTTCGAAGCGCTGCAAAATGCGCGGCCTGTGGTGATCGCCGCGATCAACGGCTATGCAATGGGCGGCGGGCTCGAATGCGCGCTGGCTTGCGATATCCGTATTGCCGAACAGCACGCGGTGATGGCGCTGCCCGAGACCGCCGTCGGCTTGCTGCCGTGCGGTTGCGGCACGCAGACGCTGCCGTGGCTGGTCGGCGAAGGCTGGGCAAAGCGGATGATTGTGACCGGCGAACGCGTCGACGCCGCGACTGCACTGCGTATCGGGCTCGTCGAAGAAGTCGTGGAAAAGGGCGCTGCACGCGACGCCGCGCTCGCCATGGCGGCGCGTGTCGCGACGCTGAGTCCACAGGCCGTCGGTTTCAGCAAGACACTGATTCATGGCGCCCGCAACGGCGTGCCGCGCTCGGCCGCGCTTGCGCTCGAGCGCGAACGTTTCGTCGATCTGTTCGACGGTGCCGACCAGCGCGAAGGCGTGAACGCATTCCTCGAAAAGCGCGCGCCGCGCTGGCAGGTCATGCAAGGCGATGAAGCAACCAACGCCACCCACACCACCAACCAGGGGACGCACCCATGAGCGCTTTGCAAAGCGTCGTGCCCGAGTTTGCGCCGCCCGCGGGCGTGGACGTCGAGCGCGAGATCCTGTTTCGCGTGGTCAACCGCGTCGCGATCATCACGCTGAACCGCCCGGCCGCGCTCAATGCGCTGTCGCACGCGATGATTCGCGAGCTCGCGGTGCTCGTCGAACATTGCCGCAACGACGACGGGATCGCCGCGCTCGTGCTCAAAGGCGCTGGAAACAAGGGCTTTTGCGCAGGCGGCGACGTGCGCGAGGTGTATCGCCTCGCGAAGAACGGCGACAGCCGCTGGCTTGCGTTTTTCGTCGACGAATACCGGCTCGACTACGCGTTGCATACCTTCCCGAAGCCGGTGGTCGCGCTGCTCGACGGCATCGCGATGGGCGGCGGCATGGGGCTCGGGCAGGCGGCACGGCTGCGCATCGTCACCGAGCGCAGCAAAATCGCCATGCCGGAGACGCGCATTGGCTTCGTGCCGGATGTCGGCGCGACGCGCTTTCTCGCCGTGATGCCCGTCGAATTCGAGTTGTATGTCGGCCTGAGCGGCGCGACCTTGTCAGGCGCCGACGCATTGCGGCTGCAACTCGCCGATTTGTGCGTGCCGGCCGACTGGCTTGCCTCCGCCGAAGAACGGCTGCGGCGCATGTCGCATGAAGCCGATCTGCTGAGCGCATTGCGCGGCGTCTTCGAGCCGCCGTGCAACATCGTGCCGCATGCTGCGTTGGCGCCGTTGACGCAAGTGGTCCTGCGGCATTTCGACCGGCGCTCCGGCGTCGACAGAATCGTGGCGACGTTGCGCCACGACCTCGAACGCGACTCGCCGCGCGAGGTGAGACAGTGGCTGCAGTCCACTTACGACGCGCTCACGGCGCATTCGCCCACCATGCTTCATGTGACGCGCGAGGCGCTGTTGCGCGGCCGGCAGATGACGCTTGCCGAGTGTTTCCGGATGGAGCTCGGCATCGTCAAACGCGCCATCGAGGAGGGCGACTTCTGCGAAGGCGTGCGCGCGCAACTGATCGACAAGGACCGCAAGGGCCGCTGGGCGCCCGCCACGCTGCCGGAAGTGCGGCCGGAGCGCGTCAGGCACTTTCTGACTTCGCCGTGGAAGCGCGAAGCGCATCCTCTCGCGGACCTTGGTGGCGCAGTCTGACTGACGCTCGGGCGAAGGCGCTCGAGTCAGGGCCGCTCGAGTCATGGCCGCTTTGTTCAGCCTTCGCCGACTACCGCATCGCTGCGCAGCACAGGGGGCGCGGGTGCCTGGCCTTGCGGCGCCTGCGCGCTTCGCACGCGCGAAACCCACAGAACGCCTGCCAGCGCGACCGCTACCGAGACCCACCCCACCGTCCCATATCCGACGATCTGGCCGGCAGACGAGTTGCCGAGCATCAGGCCGCCGATCCATGCGCCGCAGCCTGTGCCCAACGCCTGAAGTGCGCTGTTCGCGCTGAGAAACGCGCCTCGCCGCTCGGGCTGCGGGACGGTGGTCAGCAGCGCTTGCATCGGCACCATCCGCCCGGACATGAGCACCATGAAGAGCGGAAAGAACAGCAGCAGCGCGTAGAACGGCACATGCGGCAAGTGCGTGATGAACAGTACCGGCAGACAGGCAAAGAGCGCCGCGATGCGGAACACGCGCCGCGCGCCGAACCGGTCCGCGAGTTTGCCGACGCGGCGTGACGTGAAGAAGGTTGCCGCACCGCCCGCCATGTAGAGCCACGACAATTGCTCGGGCGCCACGCCGTGGTTCGCGACGAGCACCGGCGCGATGAACGGGATGATCAGCATGTGCGCGACCATCATCACGAAGGTCAGCGCGAATGCCGCCATGTGGCGCGGATTGCCGAGCAGCCGCATGAGTTCGGGCAGCACTTCGGCGAGCGGCGGCTGGCGCGCGCCCAGATGCGCGGCGAGCGACGGCACCAGTTGCCAGCCCGCCAGCCAGATTGCGCCCGAAAGCGCGACCAGCAGCAGGAACGGCGCGGCCCAGCCGAAGTGCGCGCCGAGCATCACGCCGGCCGGCACGCCCGCGATCGCTGCGAGCGAGAAGGCGGTCATGATGGTGCCCGTCGCGGCGCCGCGCCTTTGCACGGGAATGACGTCCGCGACGATCGCCATGATCACCGACGCCAGCACGCCGCCCGTGATACCCGCAAAAGCGCGCGCGGCGAGCAGCAAGTGGAAACTGTTCGCGAGCGCGCACGCGAGGTTGGACAACGCGAACAGCGCATACACGGCGAGCAGCAGACGGCGCCGGTCGAAGCGGTCGATATAGGTGGCCGCGAACAGTCCCGACAGGCCCGAACACCATGAATACGCCGACACCGCCGTCGCGAACGCGGCCGGCGTGATGGCAAACGAATGCATGATTTGTGGACCGAGCGGCATCATCACCATGAAGTCCATGATGATGGTGAACTGGGTTAGCGCAAGCAGCCAGAGCAGCCGGCGCTCATGCGTCGAATCGATTGAATACATCGGCAGGTTTCCTGTTTTTGTTGTTGTCGTTGCAGCCGCCGCTTGCAACCGCCGCTTGAAGTCGCGGCGCTCAGTGGCGGCGCTCAGTCGTCCAGCGTTTCATGCACGGCCGCGGCGCCCTGTTTCCAGTAGCTGGCCGCACGAATGCGCGACTTGTCGACGCCGCGTTCGGTGCACAGGTGATAGCGGATCGCGCGCATCGTCGCGGCTTCGCCCGCGGCCCATACATAGCCTTCGCCTTCTTCCGGCAGATACGTTGCGCGGACAGCTTGCAGCAACGTCTCGCCGCGCGTGGCTTCGTTATTGCGGTATGCCCATACCGGATGCAGTTCCGCCTGAGTCCGGAACTCGATGCGAGCCGACGGATCGGCCACTTCGATCACCGTGGCCACGCGCTTGCCGGCCGGCAGTTCTTCGAGGCGCCGCGCGATGGCGGGCAGGGCGGTGTCGTCGCCGATCAGCAGGTGCCAGTCGAAAGCGGTCGGAATCACGAGCGAGCCGCGCGGTCCGCCGATTCCCAGATACTGGCCGGCTTTCGCCTGCGCCGCCCATGTCGCCGCCGGGCCGGCTTCGTGCATCGCAAACTCTATGTCGAGTTCGCGCGCCTCGGGGTCGAAGCGGCGCGGCGTGAAGTCGCGCGCGGTCGGCCTGCGTCCTTCGGGGAACACGGGACCGTCTGGGCCTGCTTGCGGCAGCACCGGCTTGTCCGCGCCCGGCTCGGGGAAGAACACCTTGATGTGATCGTCGAACGAGGCCGACATGAAGTCATGCAGGTCCTCGCCGCTAAAGGTCACACGCACCAGATGCGGCGTGATCGTTCGTACGTTTTTCACTTGCAGCAGACGGAACTTGAGAGGATGCCGTACACGCTGCACGGCGAGGTCGGGGCGGTTTTGCTGAGTCGGCATGGAGGCACTGGTCCTGTCGGTTCGGTGAGTGAATGCGCCGCGGGCCGGGCGCCGGAGGGGCCAGAGGGGCTAGAGGGGCCAGCGCGGCCAGCGTGCGGCGAATCAGGGCGGCGGGTGGAACGAAGCGCCGGCGCGTGGAAGAAGGCTCCGGCGCTCGTGCGCTCACGCGGTGGGCGCGTCGTCGCTGTTGCTGCTGGCAGAGTTTTGTTCGCCTTCTATTTCTTTCGCGGCCCGCATGAGAATCGCGGCGATGCGGCGCTGTTCTTCGGCGGGCGCGTTGTCACGGCGCAGCAGCGCGTTTTTCAGCGCGCGGCGCGCCTGGCTCAGCTCGGGCAGCCAGCCGCCTTCGCTGATGTCGGCGGGTTCTTCGCCGGCAAACGCGCGACGCACCGAATCCATCTTGCGGGCAATGTGGCTGAGCTTTGCCAGCATCAGTTCGACGCGCTCGCGATTGGCCGCGAGGTAATCCCGGCCGGCTTGCGCGAGTTCGTAGCGCTTGCGGTTGCCTTCGAGCTGCACGGTCACGTAGCCGAGTTCCTCCAGATACGTGAGCGCGGGGTACACCATGCCGGGGCTCGGGCTATAGAAGCCGTTCGAGCGCGTTTCAAGCGCCTTGATGAGCTCGTAGCCGTGGCTCGGTTGTGCGTCGATCAACGCGAGCAGCAGCAGTTGCAGATCGTCGGAAGTGAACTTGCGGCCGCGCGGAAAACCGTCGCCTTCGCCGCCGAAGCCGCCGGGGCCGCCGCCGAACAGACCGCGTCCGCCGCGATGCTCGTGATGACGTCCCATGGCATGCCAGAGAGCCCACGGGGAGAAGCGATGCGAGTGTTCGTCGCGATCGTCGTGCATCGCACGGCGATGGGCAAACGCATGCCAGAGCGCGTGCAGCGAATGGCGCTCGAAGCGGGCGTCGAAAGCGTGGTCCGCACCGTGTGGGCGGCCGGAACGAGGGTAGTGACGCATCTTGTTCTCCAGATATGTCTTAAGATGTGTCGTAAGATATATATCTAAAGATGGTTTGTCAAAGTTTTTTTTGGGGACGTTCCGATTCCGCCAGCAGCCGGTCGGTCGTAGCGGCAAACTCCTCCGTGCCAAACCGTCCGCGAACGGGTAGAGGGCCTTTCGTCCGGTTCCCACACCGGCACGTCAACTGAAATGGTTCACCGCAAGATTGATGAACGCCCTTACCTTGCGAGATACAAAGTCCCGGCTCGGATAGACGAGCGAAACGGCCACGTCCGCGTTGAGTAGCGAATACGCGTCGAGGACATGGACCAGCGTCCTCGCGCGCAGCGCATCCGCAACCAGCTCGTTAGGCAGCAGCGCGACGCCCATGCCGTTGAGCGCCAACTGCATTTGCATCACGACGCTGTTGACGGTCATCGAGGGTTGAACGGTTACGCTTTCTTGCTTCCCCTCACGGTCGACGAAGACCCACGCTTGCTGAGCAGTGTCGGTGGGTACAGAAATCACCCTGCATGTCTTCAGGTCCGCAGGCGTTTTCGGGTGGCCAGCCAGTGCAAGATAATCGGGCGACGCTACCGGAATGCAGAACGAACTGATCAGCCTGCGCAAGATCAATGTTTCGGAGCGGACCATGTGCTCACTCACGATCCCGACTTCGAAGCCGCCCTCGAGCAGGTCGACGCGGCGCTCGGTCAGCGTGACGTTGAGGTTCACGCGCGGAAACCTTGCCTGGTAGTCCGCGAAAAGCGGCGTGAGCTGCACGAGCGAAAAGCTGCCCAATGCAACGATGCGGATTTCACCGCTCAGTTCCGTTTGCTCCGTCGTCGCGCGGGATTCGACTGCTTCGAGTTGCCTCAGGAGGTCGCGGCAGCCGTCGGCATACTCGGCGCCCGCCTGGGTCAGCACGACTTTGCGGGTGGTGCGCTGAAAAAGGCGGATGCCAAGATGTTTTTCCAGACACGACACATGGCGCGTGACGACTGACGTCGACGTGCTGAGCCGCTCTGCCGTCTGCGAGAAGCTCCGGCACTCGGCGACCTGGGTGAACACCTGCATGGCGCGAAAGAGATCCATAACTGTACGGTGATAGAAAGAACCTGACGATGCCGCAGCAGCCATCAGTCCAATGCCCCTATGATCGGCCGTCAGCGCTGCAGGTTGTTGACCCAGTTGTCCCACCACGCAATGCGCATCGCGCATTCGAGATCGTCCACGTACTCGTTCACCACCTTTTCGTATTCGGCGGTGTCCGCTTCGCAGTCGGACGGGTTGCGTTTGCCCTGCGCCTTGCGAATCGCGCACACGCTCGTGTGGAGCACGGTCATTTCATTCCACATTGCGCGGGAATGTCCTGCGTCGTCGTCGTTCATCATGGCTGGTCCGTCTGGAATCGCGGCATGGGGGCCGCTGCGCTAAAGCGGGCGATGCGTCGTCAACTCAGCCTGATCTTCGGCTGGACCAGCCCGTTGATCTTCTCGGCGGTCCACATCAGCCCCGCTCTGCCGAAACCGTGAAGCGCCTGCTGATGACGTCGATAAAGCATCGCGTGGCTCAGTTGCGCGAACCGCCCGCGGATGAAGCCGCCGGGGAAGAAGCCAAACCGTCCGAGTGTGCCGAACGCGCCGTAGTCGCTCAGCGACACGAGCGAGCCGAAGTCGCGAAACGCGAATGCGGGCATCGGCACACCGGCGAGCCACCCGGGCAGGTGGCGGGCCAGATGCTCCGCTTGCTGCGTGGCAACTTGCGCGGTGGGCGGCAACGGCCGTTCGTGGTTCGCCGGCGTCAAGCTCGCGCAATCGCCAACGGCGAACACGCGTTCATCGCGAGTCGACTGAAGCGTTGCGTCGATCAAGATCTGATTCGAGCGGTTGGTTTCCAGCCCGGCCAGCTCGCGCATGAAGTCCGGCGCCTTGACGCCCGCGGCCCATACCATGAGATCCGCCTTCGCCAGCAGGTTTTCGCCGTGCCGGAAGCCGTCCTGCTGCGCCGCTGTGACGCGCGCCGAGGTCAGCACGCGAAAGCCGATATGTTCGAGTTGCTGCTGGGTCGATGCCGAAATCGCCGGTGGAAACGAGGCGAGCACGCGCGGGCCGCTTTCGAGCAGCGTGAGACTCAGGCGGCTGCGCAGCGTGGGATCGCCGTAGCCTTGCGCGATTTCGAGCACGCGGCTCAACTCGGCGGCCAGCTCGACGCCCGTCGCGCCGGCGCCGACAATCGCGACGCGCAGTCGTTCGTCTCGCACCACCGCGCGCAGCATGCGCGCGCGCAACACGCTGTTGAAGGCTTCGGCCTGCTGCTGGCTGTCGATGAAATGACACTGCTGCCTGACGCCGGGCACACCGAAGTCGTTTGCCCTGCTTCCCAGAGAGAGCACCAGCACGTCGTATGGAACCGTTCGCGCCTCCAGCACCAACTCGCCTTCGGGCGTCCTCACTTCGTTGAGCAGGACTTCCTTGCGCTGCCGGTCCAGTCCGCACATCTCGCCTGCCTGCCAGGCGAAGCGGTGCGCGCTCGCATGCGCGAGGTAGCTCACCTGCTGTTGCTTCACATCGCGCGTGCCGGCCGCGATGGTATGCAGCATCGGCTTCCAGATGTGCGTGGGGCTGCTGTCGATCAGCGTCACCGACGCCTCGTGCGAATGTGCAAAGTGATTGCCGAGCCGCGTGGCGAGCAGAATGCCGGCAATCCCACCACCGACGATGACAATGCGTGTTGCGTTGGACATAACGGTTCCGTGTTGATTACAGTTCGCGAATTCCGCGCGAAGACGAAGCACGCACGAAGCACGCATGCGGTTTCAGTGCGCCTGCGATGTGTCCGCGACCCGCGTCGGTTTCGGCGCCAGCCAGACCGCCAGCGCGGCGAAAATGAAACATGCGCCTGCCATCGTGAAGAGCTGGTTGGTCGCGAGCATCACGGCTTGCGACTGCAAGATGTCGCTGATTTGCGCCTGGGCCTGACTCGCGCTAAAGCCGGAACTCTTCAGCATGGTCGAGAAGTGGCCGGCCTGATCGACGAGTCCGGACAGTTCCGCGCGGTCATACTTGGTCCGGTCTTCCCAACCTGTATTGACCAGCGACGTAGCAATCGCGCCGCCGAAGGTCCGGCAGAAATTCATGAGCCCCGCCGCCGATGCCGTTTCGGGCTCATCGACGCTGCTAAGCGCGAGACCCGTGAGTGGCACGAAGAAGAACGGCAAGCCGACGCCTTGCAGCAGCAGCGGAAACGCCACCTGCCAGAACGTCATGTCGGTGTTCGCATGCGTTCGCAACAGCGTGATCGCGCCGAGCCACATCACCCCTGCGAACACCAGCCAGCGGCCGTCGAACCTGGATGACAGGTTGGCCGCGAGCGGCGCCGAGATCACGGCGAGAATGCCCGTCATCGCCGTCGCGCAGCCTGCCCACGTCGCCGTGTAGCCCATGTAGTTCTGCAGCCATAACGGCGTCAGCACGGTCGCGCCAAAAAACGCGCCGAACGCAAGCGTAATCGTGACCACGCTCGCGCTGAAGCCGCGATGACGGAACACCCGCAAGTCGACCACGGGATGACGTTCCGTCAGCTCCCAGATCAGGAACGACGCAAAGCCGATCGCCGCGATGATTCCGAGCACGCGGATTTCCGTCGATGCGAACCAGTCGTTGTCCTTGCCTTCGTCGAGCATGATCTGCAGCGCGCCGACCCATACGACCAGCAGCGCGAGACCTACGGCGTCGATGGGAAGGCGCATCAGGCCCGTCTCGTAGCGCTTCAACAAACGCCATCCGAGATACCCGCAGATCAACGCGACGGGCACGTTGATGTAGAAGATGTACGCCCAGTGCAGCCGGTCGCAGATCACGCCGCCGAGGATCGGGCCCATTACCGG
Organism: Paraburkholderia phenoliruptrix; assembly: GCF_019511605.1. Taxonomy (GTDB): domain Bacteria; phylum Pseudomonadota; class Gammaproteobacteria; order Burkholderiales; family Burkholderiaceae; genus Paraburkholderia; species Paraburkholderia phenoliruptrix_A. The sequence goes on from NZ_JAEUAV010000002.1 coordinate 487,618, forward strand.
CGCGACCAGCGTCGTCATGCTCCACAAGCCGATCGCCGCGGCCGCTTTCTCTTTCGGGAAAATGCGCAGCAGCAGTGTTTGCGACAGCGGCATCAACGGCCCGCCTGCGAGACCCTGAAACACGCGGAACAGCACCAGCATTTCGAGCGACGTCGCCATCCCGCACAGCGCCGAACATACGCCGAACATGATCAGCGACGCGATGAACACGCGCACCGTGCCGAAGCGGCCGGCCAGCCAGCCGGTCAACGGCACGGTGATCGCTTCGGCCACCGCGTAAGAGGTAATGACGTAAGTGCCCTGGCTGGACGACGCGCCCATTGCGCCGGCGATGGTCGGCACCGAAACGTTGGCGATCGTCGTGTCCAGCACCGCGACGAAGTTGGCCGCGGCCAGCAGCAGCGCTGCGCCGATCAGCATGCCGCCGCTCAGCGGCGGCAACGGGATGTCCCGCGTTGGAGAGGAAGACATGGTGGGCACGGCCTCAGTTTGCGGGCGTGGCGTCGCCGCCGTTGCGCGTATCGACGGTCGCTTCCATCGACAGGCCGACGCCGAGCGGATGCGCGCGAAGATCGGCCGGATCGATGGCGACCCGCACAGGGAGGCGCTGGACCACCTTGATCCAGTTGCCCGTCGCGTTCTGCGCCGGGATCATCGCGAACGCCGAGCCCGCGCCGCCCGCCAGTCCCGCGACCTTGCCGTGATAGACAACCTTGCTGCCGTACAGGTCGGACGTCAGCTCCACCGGCTGGCCGATCCGCACCTTGTCGAGCTGGACTTCCTTGAAATTCGCATCGACGTGCAGCGAATCAACCGGCACGACGGACAGCAGCGACGCGCCCGGCTCGACCCGCTGACCCACCTGCACCTGGCGGCGCGCAACGACGCCGTCGACGGGCGCGCGCAACACCGTGCGTTCGAGATCGACGCGCGCCTGATCCCGCTTTGCGCGCGCGAGCCGCACTTCGGGATTGGTGTCGACAGTAGTGTCGACGAACAGCACCTTGTTGGCGTCCTGTGAACCGACGGCCGCCGCACGGCTCGCCTGCGCCTGTAATGCCGCGGCGCGGGCCGCCATCAATGCCGCCTGGGCGCTCGCGAACGACGTCTGTGCGTTGCTGAGTTCCTCACCCGAAACCGAGCCTGAATGCGCGAGCGCTTCGCGGCGCTTCAGGTCGATCGCCGCGCGGTCGAAGTCGGCCTTGGCCGACGCAATCTGCGCGTTCATGCGCGCCTCGTCGGCGGCGCGCGCGTCCACCTGGGCGGCGAGGCCGGCGTCGGTCGCGAGGTAGCCGCGCACGCGGCGCTCGGCGCGTCCCACTTCGGCTTCCGCCTGCTCGAGCGCGAGCTTCGCATCGGTGTCGTCGATCACGACGAGCACGTCGCCCATACGGACGTGCTGCGTATCGACCGCGGCGACGCTTCGCACGATGCCGCTAACCGACGGCGTGATCGACGCGATTTCGGCAGCGGTGTAAGCGTTGTCGGTCGACACGTAACGCGAGCCGATGAAGTACCAGTAACCCCCGTAAGCAACACCGGCCAGCACGATGACTGCACCCAGCAAGCCGAACAGTTTCTGGCGGCGGGCGACGGGAGCGGCGGGCGTCGCCGTCTTGCTGCCCGCGTAGGTGGAATGTTCGGCGGCCGGAACGGATGGCGCATCGGCGACGGGAGAATGGCTTTCAGACATGTTCTGGTCCTCGGGATCAGCTTTGATTGTTCGGGTTCGCTGCTGCTGCTGCTGCTGCTGCGGGCGGCGTGGCGGCCGGCTCATTGACCGGCGCATTGGCCTCATAACCGCCACCCAGCGCGCGTATAAGCGAGACGTCGAGCGTGAAGGTGCGCGAGCGCATGTCGGCAAGCTGGCGCTGCGCGCTCACCAGCGTGTCGGCGGCGCTCAGCACGTCGAGATAGCCGGACAGACCGCCCTGATAGCGCTCGAGCGCGACCCGGTGCGACTGCGCGGCTGCGTCATACGACGCCTGCGTCGCCTGCAAGCGGTCGGTGAGCGCGCGTTTGCTGACGGCGACATCGGCGACGTCGTGCAGCGCCTTGGTCAGCGTTTCGTCGTAGTTGGCGACGGCCTCGTCGTAGGTCGCGCGCGCGCCGCGCAACTGGCCGCGCAACCGGCCACCGTTGAAGATCGGCAGCGTGATGGCGGGACCGACATTCCCGACCGCCGAACCCGCCCGCGTCAGCATGTTCAATCCGAGCGACTGGAAGCCGATCATTGCGGAGAGATTCACGTTCGGATAGAAGCCGGCCTTGGCGACGTCGATCCGCTTGCTCGCCGCTTCCGCGCGCAGGCGTGCAATCACGACATCGGGACGGCGGCCCAGCAGGCCGAGCGCCAGGCCGGCGGGCATGGCGACTGGCTGCGTCAGATCCACAGCCGGGCGGCCGATGCCGAGGCCACGATCGGGACCTTCGCCCATCAGCGCAGCAATCCGGTTGCGGGTAAGCGCGATCGCTTCGTCGAGTTCGAAGAGGTCGGCACGCGCGCTTTGCAGCCTCGATTCGGCCTGCTTGACGCCGGCTTGCGTCTCCAGCCCGTTGGTGAAACGTTCGGCGAACAGTTGCGCGGACTGCGTGCGGACTTTGACCGCGGCTTCCGCGCTGTCGCGTTCAGCGAACTGACGCGCGAGATCCGCATACGCGTCGGCAATCGACGCCGCCAGCACCATACGAGCCTGGGCAACATCGGCGCGCGCCGCTTCGAGCTCCGACGTGGCAGCCGCAAGCGACGCGCGGTTCTTGCCCCAGAAGTCGATCTCATAGCTGAAATTGAGTTCGGCGGTGCCGTACGGACGCCATCCGTGCGGCACCAGTGCAGGCGGGAAGCCGTTGTTGTAGCTCTGCTTTTCCTTTTCGACCGAACCTTGCGCGTTGATTTCAGGCAACAGCGTGGCGCCCGCTTGCTGAGCCGATGCTTCAGCATTGTGTAGACGCGCTTGCGCGCTCGCCAAGGTCGGCTCACCCTTCAATGCCTCCGCGATCAGCGCGTTCAACTGCGGATCGTTGTAACGCAGCCACCACTGTTGCGTGGGCCACGTCGGTTGCGCTTGCGCTTCCGTGCTGAAACTGTGTGTGGTTTCGTAGCTGCTCACGTCCTTCGGCGACGGCTTTTGCGGCATGTCTGGAAATTGCGCGCAAGCGCTGGCCAGCATGGTGACGGCAAACGCCGTGGCAAACCTCATGGCCGGCTTCGCCGTTCGTACCGAACGCGCCCGCTTCACGCTTACTGCGGCTTCTTTCACGATGTCGTTGATTCGCTATTAACAATACCGTACAGTTTAGTTATGAGAGTCTCGACATGTCAACGTAAATAAATCGACCGGTTCAGTTTTGCGGGTGAGACATGGCAGCGGCCTTTGGTAACATCACGCACGGACGTGTTTCGTGAACCGCCCGGAAAAGCACAGGGAAGCCTCGGGAATGAGAAAGAGAACGGAAGAGAAGCGGCAGGCGATCGTCGAGGCCGCGTATGAAGTATTCATTGAAGCAGGCTTCGAGCAGGCGTCGATGTCCGAGATCGCGACGCGGGCTGGCGGGTCGAAGGCGACGCTGTACGGCTACTTCGAGTCGAAGGAAGAGATGTTCTTTGAAGTGATGAACGAGTGCGCCGCGCAGGAAATTAAAGGAGCGTTCGCGCTGCTCAAGACATCGGTGCCGCTCCACGAAGCGCTGACAGGTTTCGGCAAGCACTATCTGATCGCCATCCTCAAGCCTCAGTTGCTCGCGATACGCCGCCTCGCCATTCATGAAGGCGGCCGTTCGCATGTGGGCATGCTGTTTTACGAACGTGGACCGAAAGTCGGCTGGCAGATGGTTACGAGTTTCCTGCAGCAATCGTATGAAGCAGGACGACTGCGCAAATGCAATATCACGGTCGCGACGGCGCATCTGCGCGCGCTGCTCGAGGCCGAGCTGGCTGAATTGTGTCTTCTGGGCGCGCCGGTCGACACCTCGACACGCAACATTACGCAAGTCGTCAACCGGGCCGTGGACGTTTTTATGAGTGCCTATGGCGACATCACGGGTCAGAGCTGCTAGGCAGGCAGGTACAGACGGATCGCAACCGAGGGGGCACGCGCTCGCACGACTACGCTGCGACTAAAGCATGGCGAGCGGAGAAAGGCGCTGGCATACGAGCGTTATGAACGCGAGACACGAGAGACACGAGTCAAGCCCTGATTGCGCGAGGCTTCGAGTGACTGACTGGCACGGTGGATTGGTCCCGCCGTAAGGCGTCACCCGAGCTCGACTCAATGACCACGTGCATAACGCACGATCGCCCGATTCTTATCTTCGAGATCTGAGTCGCTGTTTCCAATATGGGTACCGCAGCTCATCCCCGTCCGGTTCGGGTGGTCACATACACCAACAGATTCTTTCTTCTTCGGATTCGCAGCCAGGTGGTCCTGGCTGTTGGTGGCCATGTCCTCAGCGAAAACCGTACGGATTTCTAAAGAAAGACTCGCTACGATCATCAGGGCCCACACGCTTCTCTTCATAATCAGTTTTCTCGGCGATATACATAGACAGGACGAGACGGTACATCGACGCTCCCTGATAGGGGTGCGCCCCCGTCTGCTGACCGCACCACACTGCATTTACAGACTTATTTAATGTTCAAAGCCTGCAAATTCTCGCGCAAGAACTCAGTAACAGTTGTCGGCGCGCGCCCGGTCAGTCGGAATACGGTGTCGCTGACCGCGCTAACGTTGTTTGCACGCGTGTTGGCGTCGAAGGCTATCAGCAACGACACAAACGGTGCAGGTACGCCGGCGGCGGACAGGCCGGCCGCCAGTTGTTGATCTGAAACGTGCACCACCTCAATCGGTACTCCGGCCAGGTCGCCAGCAATTTTCGCGACATCTGTCACGCCAAGAGCCTCCGGGCCGGTGAGGTCGTATCGTGCGTTGTCACGTGAATTTGAAGCGAGAACTGCTGCTGCCGAACGCGCGCAGTCTTCGCGCGTCACATAGGCAACTCGTCCTTCGCCCGCCGATGTGTACCACTTCCCAGTAGATAGCGCCCGCGGAATGCTTGCAAAAAGGTTCTCCGAGTACCAGTTGTTCCGTAGCACCGTCCATCCGAGGCCACTGGATGCGAGATCCTGCTCCGTACTGTAATGGTCGGGCGCAAACGGGATCGGTGAGCCCAGTTCTGGCTTGGGCATCGATGTATATACGATGTGGTCGACGTCAGCTTTAATGGCCGCCTCAACAGCACGTTTATGTTGCGCAAGGCGCCGGCCAGGTACATCCAGCGCGTCGGTACTGATGAGCAGCATGCGGCTCGCACCGGTAAACGCGCTTTCTAGCGACGCTGGATCGTTGAAGTCCGCCGACCTCACCACGACACCTTGTTCGGCCAGATCGGCAAGCGCGTCCGGCTTGCGAGTTGCCGCAATCACCCGATCCGGTTTCACGTTGAAGGTGTGAATCAAGTGAAAGATGACGCGTCGTCCTAGTTGGCCGGATGCACCTGTAACGAGCAGTTGAGGTTGTGATTCGTTGGTCATACTCTATCCTCGAAGTTAATATCGAACGGGAACTTGCTTCTGATATCGTATCGACACAGTTCGAATGCACAAGAGAGGAGCAAATGGTTACTTGGTATCAACGAAGTAACCGTGATTCACTCCAACGAGGTATGACAAAGATGACAACGACTAAAGCAGCTAATCCGAACACGGAAGCGTGTCCGATACGCGATGTGCTTGACCGCCTTGGTGACCGTTGGACTGTCCTGGTACTGCACGAACTCGAGGAAACGACCCTTCGCTTTGGCGAACTGAAAAAGCGCATCGACGACATATCACCTCGCATGCTTGCCCAGACCTTGCGACGGCTAGAAGAGGACGGACTTGTATCGCGGAGAACGTTTCCGACGATACCTCCGCATGTCGAATACACGCTAACCGGACTCGGACATTCGCTGCTGGTGCCCGTCAAGGGAATGATGCGCTGGGCAGCGGACAACCAGCACGCAGTTCGCGCCGCACGTCATGCGTACGTTCCATTGCGACCCGAGGCGGCAAAATAGTAGGAGTGGCTGATAGATGTCGCTGCATCTCCTCGCCGTTGCGGCGCGGAAATTGCGCTTCCAAAAGGGCGCCCGCTGGATGGGCTTCCCGCATAGGTTGTGTTCCCCGTATCGCCATCCTCGAAGACCTTGTTGCGTTCCACTGCGACGGCAATGTCCGGCGCACGCGCAAGCGCGCAGCCCTACAAGGCCAGGCGGCCTGCGGCTGTGTTTGGTCGCTAACGATGCTCGCCTCGCGTAACAGCACATCGACGCGCGCGAAGGCGCTCTCCAGTGCACTCGTTTTTCTGACGCGTGCCCCTCAAGGCCGCTTCGAGTATCGACGTATGTTCCGCAACCGTATTGCGATGTACACCGCACACCACACCGCTGCGCGAGGCTGAAGCCGGTTTCGTGGGAGCGCGTCAGCAGGTTAGCGACCAGTGCCGCATCCAACCGCACATGGAGCGCGTGTCCCGAGAAGGGGGCAGTGTGCGCAACAACCAGATCGAGCGCTTCGCGCCACTCGGGCTCCGGATAGCGCCCTGAACTGCACGGTGCACGGCCGTTGCGGGCCACATCGCGCAGCGGATAGGCGACGACCAGCAGCGCGCGTGGGATAACCGGCAGACGGCCGCGATGGAACGCTTTAAGGCGCGAGTTGCCAGCGCAAAACTGGATGTGTCGCGCCCGCCGGCAATGCCCAGACACCATCCGGGCTGAAGTCGTAGCCGGCGAAAGACGCCGGGGTCGCCATCTGCGCAGTGGTGAGACCATTCGCGGCGGGCACCGGTGTGCCTGTATTGACGCCGATGCTTGTCCCCGTCGTCTCCTTGTTCCAGTAGACGTTGCTCGCAACGGTTCCGTTGTTGACGTCGGCGACGCCGACCGTCGGCGGCCCGCCCGCCGGTCCATAGCGGTTGGTCAGCGGGCTGGTGGAGAAGGATTCTTCGATAGTTCCGGTGTTGCGCAGCACGAGGCCTGCCGCCGCGCCCGACAGACACGTCGAGCCGTAGCCGCCGCAGTAATTTGGCGCGAACTGAACCGCACCTGTTGCATATGACTGACTGATCAGTCCGGTGTTGGTGGCCGCCAGTCCGCCGCCGCCGCCGGTATGCGCGAAAGCGATGACGTCGCCCGCGGCGAATGATTGCTGTATCGTCCCGCCGTTTGAGCCGACAAGGCCACCGGCTCCACCCTCGCTCCTGACGGCTGCGTCGCTGGACGACCGGACAATCGTGCCGTTGTTCCACCCGACCAGTCCGCCGGAGCTTGCGCTTGCGCTGCCGCCGGCCGAGACATCCACGCGCCCGCTCGTGTGCGCGTTGGCAATGGTGCCCTCGTTGACGCCGGCGAGCAGTCCAAAACCCCCATAACTTCCGAAGTCTCTCAGCGTGCCTTGCACGGTCACGTTGCGCACGACGCCACCGCTGCCGATTACGGCGAACAGGCCGTGCGCGTCGTGGCCTGCCGGCGGCGGGCCCGGCGAGAACGAAGTGCTGAGGCTGACGTTCGAGAGCGTGTGTCCGAAGCCGTCGAACTGCCCCGTGAAGGGTGCGAGGACCCCGCCGATCGCCGTGTTGTGTACGCCATCGGGAAGGGTGGCGTCGACATCTTTTCCCAAGGCGTAGTTGCCGGCGAGATCGACAGAAATGTTTTGCAGATCGGTCAAGGTGTTGACCAGCTTGTAACCGGTCGCCTGGGTCACCAGCGCGCTGAACGGCGACGCGGCCCACGCGCTGTTCGTGCGGATCGTCCCCGGACTGTAGCTGCCGTTCATGTCGTATAGCGCAGTGACGGTGCCGGTGCTGCCCGACCAGTCGATGGTGCCGCGGTTCAGCACGCTGCCGCCGTTGTCGATGCCTGCGGCGTCTGCTCGCAACACGAGGTTGCCGCTGCCGGTGTTCCTAAGCGTCCTGGCCGGGGCGATCCTCACGTTGCGCGAAGCAACCAGCGCTAACGACGCCGGACCGCTCCAGTTGAGGTTCGACGCCACCGTCATCTCACCGGCCGTGCCGTGCCCGCCGGTCGCAATTGCGTTGATCGACGTGCCGGCGTTCAGGCTGCGCGCGAAGGCGGCCGCCGTAGCGTGATCGACGGTGAAGTCAGGCGTCGAAACGCTCCATAGTCCCGCTTGTACAGCAGCGTCTTTCTTTAACGTCAGCGAGTTCGCGAGTGTGTCGACGGTGCCGCCGCTGCCGTCTGCATTGGTTGCGTTGAGCGTGCCTTGTTGCGTGACGTGGCCGCTGTCGGCGACCAGCCAGATATGACCGTCGCGCATCGCCGTGCCGGTCGCGCGAATCCGCTCACCGCTGCCGGCGAGCGCGTAGATGTTGCCGTCGGCCGCTTGCAGATTGATTTGCGCGGCTTCTGTGATGCCGCGATCGGACACGTTGCCTTTGCTGCCGATCTGCACGAATGCCTGCTTGCTGCCCGACGATTCGTACAACACGACTTCCTGGCCGGCGACGTATTCGGCCGTCCCGTTCGGCGCACTGACGGAGCCTGCATTCACTACTTCGTTGCGCGAGATGAGGAACACGTCAGCGCCGCTCGAGCCGATTTTGCCGAGATTCACCACTTTGCCATTCGACGTGCCGGTGAGCGTGAGCGTCCCACCGTTCATGAACGCGTCGTTCGGCAGATCGAGGGTGGAAGCAACGAAGCGGCCGCCGGTGCTCACGACGCCTGCCGGACCCACCAGGATACCTTGTGGATTGATCAGGTACACACTGCCGGTTGCACTCAGGCTGCCGAGAATGGCCGAAGGCGAGCCGCCCGTCACGCGGTTGAGCGTGGCGCCCGTACCGTTTGCGAATGTGACGCTGTTGCCCTTGCCGATAGAAAAGCCGGTCCAGTCGATCACGCCGCGCGTCGAACCGGGCTGCGTCACTGAAAGCGTGTTTCCCTGGACCGCGATTGTTCCCGCCCCAGCCACATAGTGACCGCCCTGCGGAAGAGCGCCGCCTGCCATCGCAGCGTGTGCGCACGACAACCCCGCGATCGAAACAATCGCGAGGGGCAGCTTGCGGGGCCAGCGCTGTCGCCGTATCAGCGCGGGTTGTATGGAATGACGGACTGACGAGCGTGCCATATGTCCTCCTGCATCGGAATCGCGGATTCACCAGCGCCCGCAGTCGGACCCGAACCACGTGGACGGTGGCTGATCTACACGCAAAATACTAGTCGGCATTTTTCGTGTTACCGATGGAACGTCCGGTTTTTCAGCCGATTTGGCGCATGACACCTTGAGCGCGCGTCGATGTATCGCTTCCGAAAATGCAAAGATTTATCAAGACGCCGTTAAACTGATTTGATATATTCAGCGGGCGCTTAGCATTGGCTTTTAAACGGGAGTAACTCGACAGGTTTCCAAATCGAGGTCCGTGCTGGTCATAGATTTGGCGCTCCGCACCTGAAACGCACATTTTTCCAATAATGATGACCAGAGAGCTTGCCACCGTCGATGCGAGTGCCGCAAACGCGCCTGCCGCAGCGGAGACCACCGCGGCCAATGCTGCCGCGCCTGATGCGTCGGGAAGCGGCGCGCGCGCGGCGGGCGACCCCGCCGACACGCGCAAGCCGCCGTTTCGCGCAGCGGCGCCGTTGCCCACGCAAACCGCACCGCTTGGCGTGCGGTTCGATTTCAACGACGGCTGCCGGATTGTTTTGCCCAAGGCTGCGGAAACCACGTGGCATGTCAGGCTCGCGGATTTTTCGACAGGCAATGTGCTGTTCGAAACCACGATCGAAGCGGGCACCGTGGCAAGCAGTAAAAAATACTTCGTGCCGTTTTCAATCGAAGTGGAAGCAAACGGCAAACGGGTTTTCGAGCATCGTTTCGACGCAACGAATAAACCCGTATTAATCGAGTTTCCGGTTGGCACGCTCGGCGACATCATCGGCTGGTTTCCGTATGCGGTGAAATTCCAGCGGCAGCATAAGTGCAAACTCACGTGCTCGATGGGGCCGCTGCTGATTCCGCTGTTTCGGGACTGTTACCCGGACATCGAATTCGTCACTCCAGAAGAGGTCGAGCCCGGGCGCTATTACGCAAGCTATCGAGTCGGACTCTTTTTCGGCGACGAAGCGAATGTTCATCAGCCGACCGACTTTCAGATCGTCGGGCTGCATCGCACCGCCGGCTACATTCTCGGGGTGGACCCGGCCGAAGAGCCGCCAAAGATCGGCTCTCCCGATACGGAAAGCCGTCCCATCGCTGAAAAATACGTTTGCGTCGCGGTGCAAAGCTCGACCCAATGCAAGTACTGGAACCATCCGCCGGGTTGGCGCGAACTGGTCGCGTTCCTGAAGGAGCATGGTTACCGCGTCATTTGCATCGACCAGAAGGCCACGCATGGCGCAGGAATGGTCTGGAATCACATTCCTCACGGCGCCGAGGATCACACGGGAGACCGGCCGCTCACCGAGCGCGCGCGCTGGCTCAGACACGCGGAATTTTTCGTTGGACTGTCGAGCGGGCTGTCATGGCTTGCCTGGGCAGTGGGCACGCCGGTTGTCATGATCAGCGGTTTCACCCACCCAACCAACGAGTTTGCGACGCCGTACCGCGTAATCAACTTTCACACCTGCAACAGCTGCTGGAACGACGTACGCGTGCGGTTCGATCACAAGGATTTCCTGTGGTGCCCGCGTCATGCCGGCACGCCGCGCCAATTCGAATGTACGCGGCTCATTACGACAGAGCAGGTCAAGCAGGCGATCCGGCGGATACCGGCGTTCGCCGCACAGGCTGCGGGGGGTGCAGGGCACTGAACCGCTGTATGCGCTGAACGGATGCACAACTGAAACAAGCTGAACAAGCGAAACAATAACAAGGGAACATCGGGGGTCGTAATGAAGCCGTTAACATATCGCCGTAAATACGGCGTGCATCGTTTTGGATACTCGAGTGCAAGGCTGTCGAAGCTGGCCTGGAATCTCGTTCAATGGGGTCTCTACTGCGTGGGCATGGTGGCTCCGTCTGTTGTTCCGGGCAGCGCCCATGCCAATGTGATTACCGTTCCGGCAGGTTCGGCGTATGTAGGCATGACCTTGTCAGCCGGCGACGCGATGTACGTCGAGGCCGGCGGTAGCGCGGCGGGCACGACTGTCGATGGTGGCGGCATGCTGGTCGTCTCGAGCGGTGGATGGGCCTCGGACACGGCGCCGACCTCGACTCATTACGCCTTCACGGTGAGCAGCGGCGGCGAGCTCGCCGTATCGGCGGGAGGAACCGCTGTCGGCGTCGCCATAGGCAGCGGCGGAATACTCGTGACGAACACGTCCGCCACGGTGTCAGGCACTAACTCAGGAGGCTCCTTCTCGATCTCGGGCAATTCCGCGTTCAATGTGCTTCTGGAGAGCGGCGGTAAGCTGGATGTACTCGCAGGTGGCTCGGCAACCTACACGTCCATCAATAGCGGTGGAGAACAGAACGTGCTGTCCGGCGGACTGGCAGACCAGTCGTACGTCCACTCGGGCGGGGTGGAAAACATCCAGAGCGGCGGCCTCGCTACGAACACCTTTGTCTATGACGGCGGTACCCAGAACGTTTTCAGCGGTGGCAGCGCATCGGTTTATACAGAGGTCCTCACGGGCGGCACGCAGAACGTAATGTCCGGTGGAACCGCCTATGCAACCTTGCTGCTCGGCGGCGTGCAGAACGTCTCGGGCGGGGCGTCCGCGTCGTTGACGTTCGTCAGCAGCGGCGCCACGCAGAACGTGCTGAACGGCGCTCACGCTACCGACACACGGGTTTCTTCCGGTGGCAGCGTGGTCGTATCGAGCGGCGGCGCGATATCGGCGCTGAACGTGACGGCCGGAGGCAGCGCAACAATCGCGGCAGGCGGCGCGCTGGTCGCCAGTACTTCGGACACGATCGTGTCCGGCACCAACGCGTCCGGCACGTTCTCGATCGCTAACAATACAGCGCACTCCGTATTGCTCGAGAATGGCGGCAGTTTGAGCGTGCTCAACGGCGGCGGCTCGGTCGACACGAAAGTGAGCAGCGGTGGTACCGAAACGGTATCGGCAGGCGGCAGTTCGCTCGACACGTTCGTGACTTCGGGAGGCCGGCAACTGGTATATGGATTGGCGAACGGCACGACCATCACCAATGCCGGATCGCAAGCGGTCTTGCTCGGGGGCGCCGCGAGCGGCAGTGTTGTCGTTTCTGGCGGTTCCATAAGTGTCGCGAGCGGCGGTAGCCTCGCGCATCCGACGGCGCTCGGCGGCGCTAATCTTTCCATCGCGCAGGGCGGCGCGCTGATCGCGGACACGTCTGACACGATCGTGTCCGGCACGAACGCGTCTGGAGCGTTCTCAATCGCGAACAACACCGCGACGCATGCGCTGCTGGAAAACGGCGGCGTTCTTACCGTGCTGGGCGGTGCTTCGTCCATCGACACGATCGTCAACAGCGGCGGCAGGGAGCTCGTTTCGTCAGGCGGAGTGGCAAGCAGCACCACGCTCAACTCGAGTGGCACGCAGAGCGTGCTTGCGGGTGGCTCAGCGCTCGGCGCCACCGTCAACAGCGGCGGCGCTCAGGCGGTCGCGGCTGGCGGCACGGCGAGCTCGACGGTTATCAACAGCGGCGGCACGCAGCAGGTCGCATCGGGCGGCACGGCGAGCTCGACGGTTATCAACAGCGGCGGCACGCAGCAGGTCGCATCGGGCGGCACGGCGAGCTCGACGGTTGTCAACGGCGGCGGCACGCAGCAAGTCGCATCAGGCGGCACGGCGATTTCGACGGTCGTCAACAGCGGCGGCACGCAGCAGGTCGCATCGGGCGGCACGGCGAGCTCGACAGTCGTCAACGGCGGCGGCACGCAGCAGGTCGCATCGGGCGGCACGGCGATCTCGACGGTTGTCAGCAGCGGCGGCGTGCAGGATGTCATCTCAGGCGCGACGATCGTGGATGCCCGCATTCTCTCGGGCGGCACACAGAACGTCATTTCCGGCGGTACGGCCACCGGCGTCACGATTTCCGCAGGGGGCGTGCAGTCCGTGACGTCGGGCACCGCCCACAACACACACGTGACCTCGGGCGGCGCGCAACGGGTAGGCGCGGCAGGCGTTGCGATAGCAACGATTCTCGACGGAGGCGCGCTCACCGTGTCCTCTGGCGGCGCGACGAGCGGTACGGTCGTGAACTCGGGCGGCGGCGAAACGCTGTCGTCGGGGGGAACTGCGTCGGGCACGACGATCAACAGCGGCGGCACGCAGTCCATCCTTGGCGGGGGCGTCGCTTATGCGACCACGGTCAACAGCGGGGGCCTGCAATACGTGGATGGCGTGATCGAAGGCTACGCCTATAGCACGACGGTCAACAGCGGCGGGATCCAGGAAGTGGCATTCGGCGGCTACGCGTCGGGCACGCTGGTCAAAGCGGGCGGCGTTCAGACCGTCGATTCCGCTGGCTCGGCGATCGATACCATGGTGAGCGGCGGCACGCAAACCGTGCTCTCCGGCGGCTCGGCGTTCACCACGGTGGTCGCGAACGGCGGCGTCGAAAACATTCTTGCCGGCGGCTACGCGAGCGGCACGACGGTTTCCTCCGGCACGGTTATCGTCGACGGCACAGCGGCCAACCTGAGCGTCGGTAGCGGCGCGGTGGTAACGGGTAGCGGCACGATTGCCTCGGACCTCACCCTCGCGAGCGGCAGCACGCTCGTTGCCCGTACGTTCGGTACGGGACTCACGGTGAACGGCACGCTCACTTTTGGCAGCGGCTCCTTGTACGCCGTGACCGTCAACGCGGCGGGCCTGAGCGGCGTCACCGCCGTGGTTGGCAACCTCGTCATCGCGGCCGGTAGCACGCTTGCAGTCACCGCAGGCGCCGGTTCGTATTCGGCTGGAACGGCATACCGAATCATCACCTACACGGGTACGCAAAGCGGCGCGTTCACCGCGGTGAATGCGGACTTCGCCTACCTGACGCCATCAGTCAACTACTCGGCAGGCGCGGTTACGCTCACCCTGAACCCGTCGACCGATTTCACCACGCCACCCACCACGCCCACCACGCCCGGAGCGCCCGCAGCGCCCGCAGTGCCTACTGGGTTCGCCATTGCAGCCACGACGCGCAATCAGGCGAACGTTGCCAACGCGTTGACTCGCGTCTATAACGCCGGCGGCGACGCGCTTACCACGGCACTTCTGAGCGCGTCGAAGAGAGAGGCGTCCGGTGCGCTCAGCCAGCTATCCGGCGACGAAGCGGCGATTTTCCAGCAGGTCGCCCAGCACCGCACGAGCGCGACGCAGGACGTCGTTGCGCAGCGCCTCGCGACCACCGCGTCTGCCGCGACGCGCAACGATCTGTGGGCCAGCGGCAATTATCAGCGCACGCATGTGTCCGGCGACGACAGCATTGGCAGCAGCGCCTACGAAGACCAGTCGGCGAATCTGACGCTCGGCTACGACCGCGCGGTGACCCACACGGTGCGAATTGGTGGTGCGCTCGCGATCAACGACGACACCGTGCAGTTTTCGAGCCGTGACGCGAATGCACGGGTCGACGGTGCGCAGGCGTTGCTGTACGGCTCGTACATGCCCGCGGGCACGGCCTTGTATGTGAGCGGCCTTGCAGGCGTTGGCTACTGGGACAACGCACTCAAACGTTCTGCGCGTGTGGGCGCGATAGCGGGCTCGCCTGAGGCTTCGTTTCACACCTCGAGCGTGGCGATGTACGTGGAGAGCGGATTCAATTTGACGTCCGCAATCGGCACCTTGCAGCCGTATGCGGGCATGCGTGCCGGCCATTACATGCAGCAGGGCTTTGGCGAGCATGGCGGCGGCGCGTTCAATCTGGACTACGCGTCGACCAACAGCAATGCGCTATCGAGCGTGCTGGGGCTGCGTTTTCTCAAAGGGCTCGGCACCTTGTTCGGTCATCCGCTCGACTGGCAGACGGAGCTGGCGTGGGAGCACCGCTTCGGCAGCACAGCGCAGTCGGTGAGCGCGGCCTTCGCCGATGCACCGTTGCAGACGTATCAGGTATTCGGTACGCCGTCGGATCGCGACGCCGGACGTCTAGCGATTGGCGCGAACTGGCATGCCAATGCGCGCACCACCGTGTACGCGAAACTGGGTGCGCAAGCGGGTTCGCATACACGGAACTATGAGGCGACGGCCGGCGCGCAGTGGAAGTGGTGACGCACGAGGTGCAGGCAGAAGCGGCGCGACGCATGTCGCGCCTTCTCAGCTTGCCCTTGAAGGCTCGTTCACATCTCGGGCTTGAGTCGATACAGTTCCGGCACGAGTGCGAGCAACAGACGCTTGAACGAAAAAAGCCGCGGCGAGATATGCGTGGCGACGTACCACGTCGCGGCGACGTTCATGCTGCGCAGCTTCAGATCGGGTCCGACGAGCGCGCTTGCGAAATGCAGGTCGCCGAGCGTCTTGCCGATGATCTCCTGCTTGATCTGCGCGCGCACCGGTGATTCGAGCGCGATGAAAGACAGTTGCGAGATCTCGTGAAGCAGCCGGTACATGCTGTTGTAGTGGTGCAGCGTCTTGGTGGTGAACATCGTCGAGTCCATGCGCAGGCGTCTCTTGAACAACGCCTGATTCAGCACGGCGAGCTTGATTCTTTGCTGCAGCAGCAACGCCGCGAAAAAATGATTGTCCTCGTAGACGATGCCTTCCACGAAACGCAGATCGCCAATGGCAGAACGTCGCGTGACGAAGCAGCACGGCGAAACGAAGTACCGTCCCTGTCTGAGCGACTCGACCACGAACTCGTCCGACCATAACGTCGCGGTTCCCAGCGGCCGCCGGTATCCGTTTACCTCCTGCTTGTACATTGGGGCGTCATTCGGGAAGACCGCCGCTTCGAACATCACGGCATCGATCTCGGGATTGCTGAATTCCCGGTGGCAGACACTCAACGTGTCGCTGTCGATCAGGTCGTCGCTGTCCATGTAGTACACGTACGAGCCTGTTGTCAGCGAGGTGCCCAGATTGCGCGCCGCGGATTGTCCCCGGTTCGGCTGATACACGTATCTGAATCGCGAGTCGTTTTCGCAATAGCGCTGCGCAATCGCGGCCGTGCCGTCCGTGGAGCCGTCATCCACGATGATCGCCTCGAAATCCGTGAAGGACTGACCTGCGACGCTGGCAAGCGCCTCGTCGAGATAGTGCTCCACGTTGTAGGCCGGTACGATGATGGAAAAAGCAGGCATAGGGCACCTCGATGGATTGGTAAGCAGGAACCGGAACTCAACCGGCATCCGCGCCGCGTGCTTCCTGAGCCGCCGGCGACGCAACGGAGATGCGCGACGTGCGCCGCGAAACTGGCGCAACGCCGCGAAAATACAGCCAGGTGAAGGCCGCCGCACCGACCGTTTCGGTCAGGATCACGGCGGCGATCGTCCCCTTCGCGCCGCCGTAGCGCGTGAGCGGAACGACATAGAGAAGATGCAGAACCGTCGCGGCGAGAAACACATTGGTCAGTGAACGGGCACGGCCCTGAGCAAGCAGCCCCAGGTCGCCGAATACGACGGCTACGCTGATGATTGGCGGCAGCACCGCTTCGAGTCTCAGAAGAGGAATCGAGGCGTGAAATTGCGGGCCGACCCAGGTTTCGATACCCCATGCCGCCAGTAGCTCGATGCCGATAAAGAGACTCACGGACGTGGAGAACACGGCCAGCATCGCCATGCGCATGAGCCGCTGCGCGGCTTGCGGATCGGTTGCGTGATACTGACTGATGCGCGGATAGAAAGCCTGACTGATCACCATGAACATGGCCTGCGCGGCCACACGAATCTTGTCCGCCATCGCGAACTGACCCACCACCTCCGCCCCGTGAAAGTAGTTGAGCAGGATCGAGTTGAAGTTCACATAAAAGCTGATCAATACAAAAGAGAGGAACAACGGAAAGCCGTCTTTCAGCGCCTCGACAATCTTTTTCGTGGAGACGCCGACAAGTTTCACCCACCGGTTGCGATACAGGATCCACAGCGCGCAGATCGCGAGCAGTACATTGCCGAGACTGACGCCAAGGGCGGCGAGTGCGGCATCGCCCGGCCCCTTGACTGCCAGATAGACGAATGCAAGACAGAGAAGCCGCGAAACGAAAGTCGGCAATACCAGCGCCCGCATGCGTTCGAGGCCCTGAAAAAGCCACACGGGCGTAACCGCGTTGGCAACAATACCGATGAATAGCGCGGCGAGTACATCGGCATGCTCACGCAGGTCCGGCACGAACACCACGCCCGCAACGATCAGAACGAGGGCCACGCCCACCAGTATCAGCCGCGCAGCCGAGGTACTGGTACAGACCTCGGCGAGCCCTTGCGGATCGCCGCGCGCGACCGACACATGCCGCGTTGCGGTGAAATTGAAGCCGTAGTCGGTCAGCAACACCATGTATTGCGCGACAGCCTGACAATAGGCCAACACTCCGAACTCTCTCGCGCCGAGTACATGCCCCAGATACGGCAACATCAACAACGGCACGACGTAATTGCCGCCCTGAATCAGGATCAGATACAACAGCGTCTTGCGAATCGGAGTGGTCATGGAAATACGCCTGGTGCGATGGTGGCTTTAGTCATGCGTAAGCCGCTCTACAGGCTCAAATGCCTCTGTGCGCGGAATTCGGTGGGCGACATGCCGTAGCGTTCCTTGAAAAGACGGCCAAGGCGGTTGCCGTCGCCCATGCCGCATCGCCGCGCAATTTTTCCGACCGGGATATTGGTAGAACTCAACATGGTTCGAACCACGTCGAAGCGCGTGCGCAGCAGGTACTCCAACGGAGTCATGCCGAATTCCTGCTTGAAACGGCGGCGGAAATTGCGCTTGCTCATTGCCGCGGATTCCGCTGCCTGCGCAATGGAAATAGGCTTGCTGTAGTTCTCCTGTATCCAGCGAGCCGACTCGCGAACCTTGTTCGTGGTAGTCAGCGACTTCGCGTCGCCTTCACGCGGCCTCGTATGCTTGAGCGTATTCGTCTGCAGATCCACAGCCACCTTTCGGGCTATGCGCGGACCCAGGTCGCGCTCGACCTGCGAAAGGGCCAGCTCGGCCGGGGCAGCACCGCTTGTGCGGGACGTCGCGGGATTGTCGTCGAATAGAAAGACCGGCACTGCGAGCCGTGAGGCGTTTTTATAAACCAGCGCAAGCTTCGAGCCCTGCGTAATGCGCAGCGATGCAACGGCGCCCTGGCGCGTAATCCATGAATAGAGGCGGTTGTTCGGTTCGGTGACTACGGAGGCGTCGCGGCACGCCACGAACAACGCGTGAAAGTCGCTCACGCTGTAGCGCCTCAACTGCTCGGTGACGATCGAAATACCGCACGAGCTGGTAACAAGGCCTCCTTCTTCGGACAATACGGTGAGGCGGTACGGAGCACCCTCGCCACGGTGCACCTCAGCCAGATTGGCGAGGCGGAAAGCGTCGCCAATCGCACCTGCGCTTGCGGTGAAAAAGTTCTGCGAAACGAGAAGACCTATGTGCATCGACGGTGCCAGACAGTCGGGTTTCTCGTTGACGAGCGGCCTGGAAAGTTCGACGAGATCCATCACGATTAGGGCTCCCAATATATTTATTAAACGAGCTAAAACACGGGGGACAGTGAATTGTAATAACGGCCGTTTCTGCGGATGTGCTGCTGATCGGCGGCTCAGCCGCCAATTGCTTGTCGTGCTTCGCCAATGCGCGGCTCGCTTCGAACGCAGTTATCCGCGCCGCTTGGCGGCCTTGATGACGGCTCTCATTACGGCCCTCATCTCGGGCCGCATTGCCGCCCCGACACGGGCAGCGATCGCGGCGAAAGTCCGCACAGGGATCAATGCAATCGCCACGAAAACAAAGACGATGAATACGGCCAGCACATAAAAAGTTGCAAAGACAATGAGTATCGGGGTGAACCAGAACCTTTCGCCACGCGACGCCGGTGGCAAGTTTCGCCAATGACCGCGCAGCGGACCTTCCTCCATGTCGCTCTCACTCAGGCAGAACCTGTGCGGCCGCGGCGCCGGTACTCAGTTGGCGAGACCCCAAAGCGCTTGCGAAATAGCTTCGCGAGCTGCGATCCGTTGCCCATGCCGCTGCGCCGGGCGATCTTGTCGACGGGAAGATCCGATTCGGCGAGCAGCCGGCAGGAACGTTCGAGGCGGGCTTTCAGCAAGTACTCGGAAGGCGTGGTGCCGAGCTGCCGCCGGAAGCGGCGCAGGAAAGTCCGCTCGCTCATCGCCGCGTTCTGGGCCACGTCGGCGATGGAAATGTCGTGTTCGCAGTTCTCAGTGAGCCATTGAGCGCAGGCGTGCATCCTGTCGCCTTCCATCTGCGGCTTGCCCGGCGTTGCCGGATTTGCGTGAGTTGCGTGCGGAAGAAACGTGATACGTATTTCGGCAGGCCGTGCAATGACAGCGCCGTGATCTGTGTGGTCTACGATCCATACCGGAGCAATCAGGTCTTGACAATCCAGACTCGACCTGACAATGGAAGCGAGCGTTGCATCCGTATCCGGCGCAATCAGCATCTGCAGCTTGTCAGCGCCTTTGCGCGCGCGATGAATGGACGCAGCGTTTGCGGCAGCAAGTCGTTCAGGACGCAATTCGTTTTCGCCGGATTGAAGCTCGCGGCTCGAAACGATATCAATGTGTACATTCGTATTAATTAGACGATGTACTTGTGCTGCTTTATCCGTTGGTAGGAGGCAACTAGCCGGACCGAGTTTATTCATGCTGTCTCCTGGTGTTCAGAGTGTCGTGCGTTATTGCCTGAATGCCGGTCAGGTATGACAGTGCTTTTTATCGGGCAGGAGCGAAGAGGGCGTCGGCAAGTACAATACTTACGCAATCTTTCTTCGCTTTGTTTTGAATGGAAGGATAGCTGTAAGGCTAGTTGCGTGCTCACCTAAATTCAGCCTTCACCGGCCAACCTTGGCTGACAACGCAGACGTGCGTTATGACATGCCGTGCGATGAACGAGCGCATGCCACGGGCCGCCGGAAACTCAGCTTAAGTACCTTGAAAAAAGGCGCTTTGTCGGCAGGAACTTCGGCAGTACTCGCTCGCTATGCGCCTTACATGGAAAGATATACGTAGTAATACGAAGTAACGTAATAGACAGTTATTCGCATTCGCGGAATTGGCTTATTCTGCGAATGCGACATCGGCGTGCGCGCAACCGTCAGTGCTTTCATCACCTCACAGCGGACCTGTCATCCAGCATCGGTGTGCAGTGCGACCTCTCCGGCGGCATCGGCTGTTTCTTGCCGCGCGTAGCTCTGCTGCAATGCGCTTGTCTCTTCAGTACCGGTGTATTTGCGCAGCACGTTACGGGTGATCTGCTCGACCACGCTGTGGCACTTCGCCGCGCTGTCGCCTAGTGCCCGTGCCCAGTCGGTCGTGCCTACGTTGAACACTTCTCCGGCACTGCGTCGGCCGTCGCGCAACAGCGGACGAAATATACCGATCGCGCCTGCACCGCCCATTTCCCATCCAGTAAGCTGATCTGTGACCGCCAGCGTTTCGAATGCATCGTCGGGCCAGTCGGGTGGAATGCCGTCGGCCTCATAGCCGACGAGCCTGTCTTCCGCGCCGAATGTCTGGCCTTTTTGCAATTGAGTACCGGCGAAAACCCAATGTTCCGGTTGTTTGACGGTGAAACCGATGGCCTGACGCTCGCACTTGACCCAGCGTCTGCGCCAGCGCGACCACGTGCCCCAGTGGCCGCCGCCGTGCTTATAAGTCAGTCCTATCAGATTGCTTTCATTGCCGCTTACGCGCGGGTCCAGGTCAATCTGTTCCTTCAGTACGTCCCAGTTTTCGGCGAGCTTGCGCATTTCGGTCGGCTGGCCGGGCTCCGAGCCGATAAACCGGATAGGCCGGTAGCACGTATTGCCGCTGAAAACCGCGACGCTGCCGCCCTGGGTGACGAAATACGCGACATGTGCGCGCATCTCCTCGCTCCAGTACTCGTGGTGACCGACGCTCAGCATGCAGCGGTAATGTGTGAGATCGAGTGTGGTCGCGTTGTGCAGATCCAGGTCTGTATAGAAGTCACAGGCAATGCGCTCCTTGCGCAGCCAGCGTATGAACTTTGCGTCCCAATGGGCGAATTGCTGGCGCATCGAGCGCGTGTCGTACGGGTCTACCGGCTCACCGAGACGTGCGCCCAGTCCACCGCCCGGGCGGCGCAAACTGACGCGATTTGCCGCGCGATAACGGTGGATGCGGTCGTCATAGAAGCTCCCGCCGCCGGTCGAGTTATACGCGTGGTACGTTGCAGTCGGAATGATGTAGGCCAACGCCGCCGTGGGCGTGCGCGGACGGGCGATCACCAGCGCCATGCTGTCGCTGTGCGGCTGCGCCGCGAACACCGACAGATGCGCGGCGCACGCGCGCCCGAGTTCATCGGCAGGCTTGCCCGCGGCGTCGACTTCATACGCAATCGCCACATATGCGCCGCTGTGCAGGCCCGACGCGTTCGGCCGCAGCGTGAGTGTGGGCCAGTTCCAGTTTTCGTCGAAGCGCATCGGCGCGCTATTGCCAGCCGATTCGAACACGTACTTGCCGTCCACCAGATTGGCGCTCACGTCGTTCTTGCCTGTCACGATGACGCCACACAGACTGGTCAGCGCGTCGTCGTCCTGTTGCTGATAAATGGCGATGCTAAAGCGCCGGTTCGGCTGCACTGCAAGTTCGAAAGAGGCTCCCGCAGTAAAACTCGGATGAATCGGATAGAGCTGCATGTTCGCTTTCCTTGCGCGAATTTGCCGGGCACCGGCCCAACCAATGAGTTCCGATTGCATTGCGGCACGCGATTCACGTCGCGCAACCCTTTGCTTATACAGAGATGCTCCGCGCGCATCTGTGCGCTACGCCTCATTCGACTGTCACGGACTTCGCGAGATTGCGCGGTTTATCGACGTCGGTGCCGCGTGCGCATGCGGTGTGATACGCGAGTAGTTGCAGCGGCACGACGTGCAGAACCGGCGACAGGCTGCCGTAGTGTTCGGGCATGCGAATAACGTGGAGCCCGTCGGCTTCCGCAATACGCGAATCGACATCGGCGAAGACGTACAGTTGGCCGCTGCGGGCTCTTACTTCCTGCATGTTCGACTTGAGCTTGTCGAGTAGCGCATCGTTAGGCGCCACGGTCACGACGGGCATCTGGCTTGTCACGAGCGCAAGGGGGCCGTGCTTCAATTCGCCGGCGGGATAGGCCTCGGCGTGCACGTACGAGATCTCCTTCAGCTTCAGTGCGCCTTCCAGCGCGATGGGGTAATGCAGCCCCCGGCCGAGAAAGAGCGCGTGGTCGGTGCGAGCGAAAGTTTCTGCCCACGCGACGATCTGCGTTTCCAGCGCCAACACGCTGTTCAGTTTCCCCGGCAACCGATGCAATTGCTCCAGAAACTCGCTTTCCTGCGCCGCGGTAAGGCGCCCGCGCTGCTTGCCGAGCGTCAATGCCAACAGAAACAACGCAACAAGCTGCGAAGTGAAGGCTTTTGTCGAAGCAACGCCGATTTCCGGTCCCGCGCTTGTCAGATACTGAAGCTCTGCCTGCCGCATCATCGTGCTGCTGGCAACGTTGCAAATGGCGAGCGTATGCCGGTGACCGTGGGATTGAGCGTGCCGCAGAGCAGCGAGCGTATCCGCCGTTTCTCCCGACTGCGAAACGACCACCACCAACGTGTTCGGATTGTGGACGCTGCTGCGATACCGGTATTCGCTTGCAACTTCCACTTGAGTCGGTACTTTGGCGAGCGATTCCAGCCAGTACCTGGCTGTCATGCCGGCGTAATAACTCGTGCCGCACGCGATTACCAGTACTGAGTCGATTTCGCGGAACGCGTGCCGCGCGCCCTGACCGAACAGATCGGCGGTAACGGTATGCACGGTTTCGATTGCGTCCGCAATGGCACTCGGTTGCTCGAAGATCTCTTTATGCATGTAGTGCCGGTACGGACCAAGTTCCACCGCGCCCGTGCTCGAGCGGTGTACCTTGACTTCGCGCTCCACCTGCTTGCCGCTGCGATCGAAGATCTGCGCGCCATGCAGCGTCAATTCCGCTATATCGCCTTCTTCCAGATAGATGAAATTTTCGACCGTGCCCGCGAGCGCCATGACGTCCGAGGCCAGATAATTGCCATGTTCTCCAAGACCGACGACGAGCGGTGATCCCGCCCGCGCACCGATTACACGGCCCGGATCATTGCGCGCGAACACTGCAATTGCATAGGCGCCATGAAGGCGGTCGAGCGCGTGCCGGACAGCGGAAAGCAGATTGTCCGCTCCTTGCGCCGGCTGCCTTTGCCACATCTGATGAATCAGGTGCGCGACAACTTCGGTATCCGTATCGGACTCGAACACATAACCGAGTGCTTCGAGTTCTTCTCGCAACGACTCGTGGTTCTCGATGATGCCGTTATGCACGATGGCGATTTCGTCGCTGGAAAAGATGGGATGCGCGTTTCTCGCGACAGGCGCACCATGAGTCGCCCATCTTGTATGTGCGATACCGATCATTCCGGACAACCTGGCTTCGGCAACTTCGGCTGCGAGATTCGCGACTCGCGCGACACTGCGCACGCGCCGCAATGCACCTTGCTGCACGACGGCGATCCCGCAGGAGTCGTAGCCGCGGTATTCGAGCCGCCGCAAGCCTTCGGTCAACATGGAGGTGACGTCGCGGCGATCCACTGCTCCTACGATTCCGCACATGGAAGATCTCCTCATTTCGCTGCGATTCGGACCGGCCTAAAGAGCTGCTAGAAGCGGGCTGTTAAAAGCGGGCTGCTAGAAACGGCCTATTAAAAACGGCCTATTGAAGCGGCCTATTGAATCTGTTGCATTGCAACCAAGCATAAACACCGCGAGCTCATGCGCGCGCGCAGCGGCGCGAAATGTTGAACGGTTGTCCGGTAAATGAGCAGGTTGCTTTCGCACGCAACAGCTATGAAACATGGTCATGCTGGTTCGTCATTAAGTAAATGACATTGATGCTCTCGCGAAATGTCGATGAAACCTTGAAAATGCACCGCACTACCGTATGAATTTTTCAAGGAGCGTTCGAACATGTATGCGATTACCGGTGTGACGGGACAGGTGGGCGGGGCGGCTGCACGGGCGTTGTTGGCAGGCGGGCACAAGGTGCGCGCGGTGTTGCGCGACGAGACAAAGGCGGCTCAGTGGCGGGAGTGCGGTGCGGAAGTGGTCATCGCGTCGTTTGAAGACACCACTGCGCTAACCGCTGCGTTTAGCGGCATGACGGGCGTGTTCGTCATGATGGCGCCCAACTTTGCGCCGCAGCCCGGCTATCCGAATGCGCATGCCGCCGCGCAAGTGCTGAAGAAAGCGCTGAGCGACGCGCGGCCGCAACGAGTGGCGGTGTTGTCTTCGGTTGGCGGGGAACGTGAGGCGGGTCTTGGGCTCATTACGCAGGTGCACATTCTGGAAGAAGCACTCGCCGGCTTGCCGGATCTGCAGATGTCCACCGCAATCATGCGGCCCGCGTGGTTCATGGAAAACTCGCTATGGGACATTGCGCCGGCGCGCGGCACGGGCGTCATGCCGGCCTTTCTACAACCGCTCGACCGCGCTTATCCGATGGTTGCCACCGAGGACATCGGCCGTGTCGTCGCCCGCACGCTCACGCAGTCGTGGCAGGGAAGGCGCGTTATCGAAATTGAGGGGCCGCAGCGTTATACGCAACATGACATAGCGGCGCTGCTTGGCAGTGCGCTGCAACGCGACGTGCAAGCCCGGACGGTGCCGCGCGATCAGTGGGAAGCGCTGTTTCAGTCGCAAGGCACGGCGTGGCCGGCGCCGCGCATGGAAATGCTCGACGGCTTCAACTCAGGATGGATCGATTTCGAGGGCGGTGCAAACGAGCATGTGACAGGCCAAACCACCTTCCAGACCGTGTTGGCCGAGCTCGTCAAGCGGACGGGTTGAACCAACGTAATTCGCTACAGGTAAGTAAGCAATGGCGCGGCAGGAGTACTTTCGCCGAAAGAACGAACCCTGCCGCGCTATTCGCTAGCCCCGTTTCGCCGTCATGTCTGTGCGGTGCCGCGCATTGACCATTAGAAGATCGACTTTCCCGTATAGGTCGTCAACCATTCGAGTGCGAGCACGCCGGCCAATGAATTGCCATTTGCGTCGAGCCCGGGTGACCATACGCACACTGCCATTTCTCCGGGCAGCACAGCGACAATGCCGCCGCCCACGCCGCTTTTAGCCGGCAGGCCGACGCGATATACGAAGTCGCCGGCAGCGTCGTAAGTGCCGCACGTCAGCATGAGTGCCGAAAGGCGTTTCGCGGAGCTGGTGTCGAGAATACGCTCGCCGGTGGATGGCACGACACCGTGGTGGGTGAGAAAGAGCGCGGCTTTTGCCAATTCCACGCAACTCATTGAAATTGCACATTGGCGGCAATATGCATCGACCACTACTTCTGGCGGCATTTCCATGTTGCCGAAGCTCGCCATGAAATGCGCCATTGCGCGATTGCGGTGCGCGTGCTGCAACTCTGATTGAGCAACGCGCGAATCGTAGTCAATGCTCGTTTCGCCTGTTAAGCGGCGCATGAATTCCACGAGCGCGGTTTCCGCCTGCACGAAGCGCCGGCATAGTACATCCGTAACGATCAAGGCGCCCGCGTTGATGAACGGATTGCGCGGCTTGCCGTGCTCCGCTTCGAGCTGGACCAGTGAGTTGAATGCGTTGCCCGACGGCTCGCGGCCCACACGTTGCCACAGCGCATCGCCCAGCAGGCGGAATGCCATGGTGCAGGCGAACAGCTTCGAAATGCTCTGAATGGAAAAACGCGTGTCCGCTGCACCCGCCCGGAAGATTTCGCCCGACGCCGTGATGATTGCCATGCCGAAGCTGTCGGCGGGGACTTTGGCCAGTTCCGGAATGTAATTGGCGACTTTGCCCATGCCCAGATAAGGCCGCAGGTCGCGATGAATCTGTTCGAGGATGGATGCGTAGTTCATAAGGCTCACTCAGTGGAGCCGCGATTCTACTGGCAGCGGCGCTCGAACGGTTCAGGCAGGCGTCGCGCGGCGGCTGTTGTCCACCGCTGCGCGACTGCCGCTGCGCGTCCCGCCCGGGCCTCGGCCAGTGGGGTCGTCAATGCGCGCCCGCTGCGCCTCCACCGCCGCCTTTCGCAGGCCGCGTGATCCAGATGAGCGGAATAATCAGAATAAAGATCACCGCCGACACAAAGAAGATGTCGTTCAGGCCCATCATCGCGGCCTGCGTAGTGACGTTGAAATCAAAGAGCGCGTGCGCCGATTGCGTGTTCAGATGGAGTAGAGACTGAGTCGAGTCGATCTGTTGATTGAACAACGGGTTGTTGACGGAAGCGCGTTCAGTTAGCCGTTCGTGATGCAACACGGTGCGGTTGTTCCAGGCGTTGCCGGCTACCGAGGTACCCACTGCGCCGCAAAACACGCGCACGAAATTCGACAGGCCGGCTGCCGCCGGAATCTTCTGCGGCGGTTGCCCCGACAGAATGATCGACGTGAGCGGCACGAAAAAGAGCGCCATGGGAATGCCCTGCAACAGCGTGGGCAGCACCAGATGCCAGGTGTCGATTTCGATCACGTACTTCGAACGCATATAGAAGACGATTGCGAAGCCGACAAAAGCCATGGTCGAAATGATGCGGGCGTCCGAGCGCGGCAGCACGCGGCCCATCACCGGTGCGAGGATCACCGCAAAGATGCCGAGCGGTGCAGTGACGAGGCCCGCGTCGACAGAACGGTAATTCAGGTACTCCTGCATCCATTGCGGCAACAGCACCAGGTTGCCGAAGAACACGCCATACGCGACCGAAATGGCTATCGTGCCGCCGAGGAAGTTGCGCTCGCGAAAAAGCCGCAAATCGACGATAGGATTTTCTTCGGTCAGTTCCCACACGAGAAAGAACGCGAAACTGACGAGCGCGGTCAGGCCGAGAATCACGATGACCGGCGACGCGAACCAGTCGAGGTCCTTGCCTTTGTCGAGCATGATCTGCAGTGCAGCAACCCAGGTGATCAGAAGGCCCAGCCCGACCACGTCGATGGGCGGCTTGCGGGTGGGCGACTCACGAGTGCGATAGATCATCCAGGTGACGCCGGCGGCGAACAGACCCACTGGAATGTTGATGTAGAAGATCCATGACCAGCTGTAGCTGTCCGTGATCCAGCCGCCCAGCGCGGGACCGGCGATCGGACCCACGGTGGCCGTCATTGCCCATAACGCGAGCGCGGTCGACGCTTTCTCCTTCGGATACGAGCCGAGCAGAATGGCTTGCGACAGCGGGATCAGCGGGCCGGCCACCGCGCCCTGGAACACCCGCGCGAGCAGCAGCACCGGCAGCGTCGGCGCAATGCCGCAGAGCCACGACGCGAGCACGAACATAAGGATCGCGCCGACAAAGAGTTTCACCTGGCCGATACGCTGCGTGAGCCAGCCGGTGAGCGGAATGGAGACGGCGTTCGCCGCGGCGAATACGGTGATGACCCACGTGCCTTCGTCGACGGAAACGCCCAGGTTGCCCGAAATGGTGGGAATGGCGACGTTTGCGATCGACGTGTCGAGCACGTTCATGAAGGTGGCGAGCGCGACCGCGATGGTCGCGAGCACCAGTTGGCCGCCTTGCAGCGGCGGCGGAGGAGCGGGCGTAGCGGGCGCAGGCGCTGGAGACGCCGCGGGGGTAGGTTGGCTCAAGACATTCTCCGGTATTGGTTGCTGCGGACCTGCCGCGCTGCGCGCAGCGCTGTGGGTGCTGCCGGCACTTGCCGGTGCTGCGGGAGCGAATGCACGCCCCGAATGCATGCCCCGAATGCACGCCACTACGCGTGAGCACGTGGCTGTGCACGTGCATGAGCCTGTGCATGCGCCGTGCACGCGGGTCCGCCGGATGCTCGCAAAAGCATACCCGCATTCGCGTTGCGACGTCGCCGGGCCGGGCAGCCCCACGCGACACGAGCGACACGAGCGAGGCTGACAGCGTATGCTCGCGGTTAAGGCCGAACCAATCCGCATAGCACCGATAGCGCCGATAGCAGCGATGGCAGCGCATCGGTCAGCGTGCGGCCGGCCGCCATCAACCGCGATTCACTGAAGCGAAGGAACAGCAATATGGCCTGGGAGCAATTCGAACACGGCTGGCGGCGTGCGCCGCTCAACTCGCCTGCGAAGGGGCTTGTCGTGCTGATGCACGGAGTCGGCAGCAATGCGCGGGATCTGATGCCGCTCGCGGACATCTGGAGCGAGCGTCTGCCGGACGTGGCCTTTACGTCGCTCGACGGCACCGACCCTTTCGACGGCGGTTTCGGCGGCCGCCAGTGGTTCAGTCTGCGCGACATCAGCGAGGGCAATCGCGAGGCGCGTGCAAGTGCTGCCTACGCGGCCCTGCGCAGCATGCTCGAAGCCGAGCTCGCGCATTGGCAGCTTGCTTTCGGACGCCTTGCGCTGGTCGGTTTTTCGCAAGGGGCCATCATGGCGCTGCATCATGCGGCGACGAGCGCGGAGGGCGCCGTCTGCGTCGTCGCATACTCCGGGCGGCTCGCTTCGCCCGTGACCGCGCGCAATGGCACGCCGCTCACGCTGATTCACGGCGAGGAGGACGAGGTGATCGGGGTGCAGGAGCTCGAATACGCCGCCGACCAGTTCAGCGCGGCGGGCTACACGGTCGATGCCTACGCGTTGCCGGGCGTCGGCCATACGATCAGCGCGGACGGCGTCGCGCTCGGCGAGGCCGCGCTGGAGCGCACGCTCGGCGCATTGTCGCGGGATTGACACGGTCCGCGCGAAAAGCGCCGCTAAAGTTATTGATCGGCTTGCCGTTAACTGCTCATAGCACGAAAATCACGCCGCCGCGGGACTGCGCAATGCCCGCGGTCTGGGTGACCGGGGCGCATTTTCCACACTGTCGCGCATGAGCCGGCTTCGCAGCCGGGCGACGCTACCGAGCGATACAACAGAGCCTCCTTATGGCCAGACCGACGCCGCATCACCCGCTTTTCGATCGACTGTTCCGCCAGGCCGTGACCGTGGACCTCGGCACGGCCAACACCCTCATCTATACCGACGACGGCGGCATCGTGCTGAATCAGCCGTCGGTGGTCTGTTTCGAGAAGGACCAGTCGAGCGGCCCGAAACGCGTGGCGGCGGTGGGTGCCGAGGCGCGCCAGCTTCTCGGCCGCGCGCCGCGCAACCTGGAAGCCGTGCGGCCCATGCGCCACGGCGTGATTGCCAATTTCTCCGCTGCCGAGCACATGATCCGGCAATTCGTCGACATGGCACGGCCGCGGCAACTGTTCAGCCGCCGCGCTGCTTTCACGCTATGCGTGCCGGCCGGGGCGACGCAGGTCGAGCGCCGCGCGATTACCGAAGCCGCCGTGTCGGCCGGCGCGTGGAAGGTGAACCTGATCGGCGAATCGCTGGCATCGGCGGTCGGCGCGGGTCTGCCGGTGGCGGAGGCAACCGGTTCGATGGTGGTCGACATAGGCGGCGGCACGACCGAAGTCGGCGTGCTCACGCTCGGCGGCACCGCGTACAGCGGTTCGATTCGCGTGGGCGGCGACGCCTTCGACATGGCGATCGTCAGTTACGTGCGCAATCTGTACGGCGTGCTGCTCGGCGAGCAGACCGCGGAACACGTGAAAAAGAACATCGGCACCGCCGTGCGCGACGTGCCCGCCGAGCATATGAACGCCACTGGGCGCAGTGTGGACGACGGCCTGCCGCGCACGGTCCAGCTAAGCAACCACGATGTCGCGGACGCAATCGAAGGGCCGCTGCGTCAGGTGATCGGCGCGGTCAAGCGCGGGCTTGAAATGGCGCCGCCCGAGCTTGTCACCGACATCGCGCACAACGGCATCGTGCTGACGGGCGGCGGCGCGCTGCTCGCCAACCTGGAGCGGCGTCTCACCCATGAAATCGGCCTCGAGGTGCGCGTGGCCGACGAACCGCTCACGTGCGCCGTGCGCGGCGCGGGCGCGGCGGCCGCGAGCGGTCTGCTGGACGAATTTGCCTGCCAGTGAGCGAACGGCAAATCGCAACCTTGCGCGCGTTAGCCTTCGAATCGCCTACATGAGGCGCCGGCGCGTGCCCGCGTCTCGCTCAGTGCTTGCGATGCGCGTCCGTGTCGAGCGCGCGCTCCGCCGCTTCGCCGACAAGACCGTGATAGTAGAGGTGCACGCCGATCGCGAGCGAGTCGTTGCGAATCTCGTGGAAAGCCTTCCACGCCTTCACTGGGTCCTTGAACAGCAGATAGTGTGCTTCATGCGCAATCAGGTCGGCCACTTCGTGCAGACCGTGTCCATGCAGCACGTCGACGAGCGCATCGAGGCTGCGATGCGTGCGCGCGTCGGTGCGCGGGTACAGCATGTGCAGCACCGCCACGTTCTGCGTCTTCAAAGCCGCCGACAACGCGACGACGATGTCCTGATGGTTCAGCGCGCTGACGGCGCTGTCTTCGGCATGGACGTGGTCCGGGAAAAGCGTTTCGAGTGAGGCGTTCATACGGGTCATTCCTGTTTTTCTGGCCGATTAAAAAGGCCCGCCTGTACAGCGGGCCAAACACAGCGACATGTCCGCCGGGCTAGCGGGACACGAATCCAGTATCGCAGAACGCCTCGTGCTCACTCAGTGCTTGCCGGGCAAAACATTGTTGCGGCCAGTGTACGCATGTGCCCGGCTAAGCAGGCGCGGCAGCCCGCAAGACGGCTGCCGCAACCGCGCGATCGGGGCGCGGCGGGCGGCCCGATTGCCCGCGGCACTGCACGTCCTGTGCCACTGAAAAAAACCGAAACTCCCCCGTGATAAGTTCGTCTGACGAGTCGAGAGCTTCTACAATCGGAAGCGACCGGGCGCGGCCGGGCACGTCCTTGCGCCGCCCGGCGGCCACCGCAGTCGAAGCATACGCAGCAGCGAACCATAGGAGCGACCCTGATGCAGCAGCCTGAAGCCCTCGGCGGCCTGTCCCACTCGGGCGGAATCGACCATCGCGAATCCGAGCCGGACGGCGCATTCATCCCGACGGAAAATCTCAACGTTGCCAGCGCCACGCAGCACGTGCTGAAGTCGGGCGACACGTTCATCGTCAACGATCCGCTTGGCGACATTACCGGCCACGACGACGGCCTGTTCGTCAACGATACCCGTGTGCTTTCGCAGCTGCGCCTGACCTTCGGCGGCCGCGCGCCCTCGCTGCTCTCGGGCAGCGTCAGCAGCGACAACACGTCCTTTACCGCGCATCTGACCAACCGCCCCTTGCCGCCGCTTGGCGGCGACAGCACGCCGGAAGGCGTGATCCACGTCGAACGCGTGCGCGTGCTGTCGGGCACGGTGCTCAACGAGGCAATCGAACTCACCAACTACGGCACGAGCGACGCCATCGTGCCGCTGTCCATTTCGTTCGATAGCGACTTTCGCGACATGTTCGAGGTCCGTGGCCTCAAGCGCGCGCGGCAAGGGCGGGTGGAGGCGGCGCGCGTGGAGAACGACGAAGTGCTGCTCGGCTACGTCGGTCTCGACGACGTGGCGCGCAACGTGCAGATCGCTTTTGCGCCGCAGCCCGACAAGCTGTTCGCCAATCGCGCGGATTACACCGTCAAGCTGCCCGCGCAGGCGTGCGTGTCGATTTATCTGTCGGTCGCCGTTCAGGTCGTGGCAAAGTCGCCCGATGCACCGAGCGCCGGCGTGTCGTCGCCGACCCATCCGCTCAGCGAAGCGCACATGTCGCAGATCGATACCGAGCGGCCGCGCGTGGGCCGTGCCGCAGTGCGCGCGGCGCTGGTCGACGCGCACCTTGTCATGCGCGAGCGGCGGCGCGTGACCGCGCGGGTCCGCTCGAGCAATCCGCTTTTCAACGCGTGGATCGACCGTTCGCTTGCCGACCTTGGCTTGCTGACCACGGATCTCGCGACCGGTCCATACCCGTATGCGGGCATTCCGTGGTTCTCCACGCCGTTCGGCCGCGACGCGGTGATTACGTCGTTGCAGACGCTATGGTTGCAGCCGCAACTGGCTGCCGGCGTGCTGCGTTTTCTCGCCGAGCATCAGGCGCACGAGAATTCGCCGTTTCGCGATGCCGCGCCGGGCAAGATCATGCACGAGATGCGCAAGGGCGAAATGGCCGCCACCGGCGAAGTGCCGTTCGCGTTGTATTACGGCGGCGTGGACACCACGCCGCTCTTCATCGTGCTGGCGGGCGCCTATGCGGCGCGCACGGGCGATCTCGGCCTGATCGACGAATTGTGGCCCGCGCTCGAGCGGGCGGCAGGCTGGGTCGCGGGCGTGTGCGACAAGAACCGTTATGGTCTGCTCGATTATCAGCGCGAGTCGGACGGCGGCCTCGCCAATCAGGGCTGGAAAGACAGTCACGACTCCGTGTTCCATGCCGACGGCCGCTTTCCTGATGGACCGATTGCGCTCGTCGAAGTGCAGGCGTATGCGAGCGCCGCCTTCGACACGATGGCTCACCACGCCAAGCTGCGCGGTCTGCACGACGCGGCCGCGCAATACAGGACGCGGGCGAAGAAGCTGCGTGAATGCGTGGAAGAGAAGTACTGGATGGAAGAGTCGGGCTTCTACGGCATCGCGCTCGACGGGCATGGTGAACTGTGCCGCGTAATGGCGTCGAACGCGGGCCATTTGCTGGCTTTCGGCTTGCCCTCGCGCGAGCGCGGCGAAGCGGTGGTGCGTGCGCTCGACTCCACGCTCTTTCATACCGGCTGGGGCGTACGCACGCTTGCCGCGAGCCAGTCGCGTTTCAATCCGATGGCGTATCACAACGGCTCGGTCTGGCCGCACGACAACGCGATCTGTGCGCGCGGTCTGTCGCAATACGGCGGCAAGGCTGCGGCGGTGCGCCTTCTGCAAGCGCTGTTCCAGGCGGCAGTCAACTTCGACATGCGCTTGCCAGAACTCTTTTGCGGGTTCCCGCGTCGGCGCGGCGAGCCGCCTACCGCTTATCCGGTCGCCTGCCTGCCGCAGGCGTGGGCGGCAGGTTCGCCATTCATGATGCTGGAGGCGTGTCTCGGCATTACGATCGACGCCGAACGCCGCGAGGTCCTGATCGAGCAGCCGATGCTGCCTGAAGGCATCGACTGGCTGGAAGTGGGCGACCTGCGGGTAGGCGACGCATCGGTGTCCATCACGTTCCGCCGCATCGGCGACAAGGTGGTGGCCTCCGCGGAACAGGGCGATGTGAGGGTAGTCGCGCTGTTGTGAGGGCTCTGTTGTTCGAGTATTCAGGCACGGAGCGAGGCCCGGTGTTGACGTCGGGCCGATGACCGGCTGTGAGCTCGGGCTCGCTTGCGCACGCGCTGTCGTTCAGGCTCCTATGCGCAGACCGTGATGCTCTGGCGCCCACGCGCTGGCCATGGCGCTCGGTCGGTCACACGCAGGCTCTCATGCTCAGTCCGGCTTCTTGAGTCCGCTTGGATTGGCCGGCGTGCCCGGCGACGCCTCCGGGCGCGGCGGCCGGCTGCCGTCCTCCGGCGCGACGATGATGCCCGCGCCGGGCAGCAGCGACGCATTGCCGGTGGTCGCGGCCGAGGCGGGCGCGGCAGGCGGCACACGCGGCTTTGCGGCGCCTGCCGAATTGCCGTCCGGACGTTGGTGGCCGGTCCCGATAGCCGCGCCGGTCCCCTGCGCGCAGACCGTTGCAGAAAACGCGAAAGCCGATGCCGCGATGGCGACAAGTCTCGTGTGCATGACGGCGTCCTCCACCTGAGCTTTACGCCCGCGCGGCTTGATGTGGCTTTACGAACGGGCGGCCCCGGACAGCCTGTCCGGTATGCATACGGAATTCTTAGCGCACGCTGCTGGACGGGTCAATCAGGGGGAAACACTCCATTTTTCCGCTTGGCTGAAGTGCCCGGCAGGCGGGGTGGAACCTCCTGGGCTGCGACAAGCGGCACGCGGCTTGCGCAATGACAGGCTTGCGCTTCTCGCACGCCTACATCGCTCCCACGCTTGCATCGCAGTCGGCTCCCGGCTGCCGCTCGCCGTCGTCGCCGGAAATCCGATAGGTGCCTTTGCCCGCTTTTTTCGCGCTGTACATTGCCTCGTCGGCGCGTCTGATGAGATCGTCGACGGGTTCATGTTCCCGCGCCAATGCAATCCCAATGCTCGTGCCAATGCTGATCGAGACGCCTGCCGCGAGCGGATACGGCTTGGCTACTTCACGAATCACGCGCTGCGCGATCGCGACAATCGAGGGCAACGTCGCATCTTCGACGATCACGGCGAACTCGTCGCCGCCAAGGCGCGCCGCCATCTCGCCGTGGCGAAGCGTCTGTCGCAGGCGGGCCGCGACCGTCTCCAGCACTTCATCGCCCGCGCTATGGCCGTGCCTGTCGTTGACAAGCTTGAAGCCGTCCAGATCGAGGTACAGGACCGCGGTTTGCGTCGCTCTGCCGGAGCGGACATTCACGAGGATTTTCTCCAGACGCTCGCGCAGTTCGCGCCGGTTCGCGAGTCCCGTCAGCGAATCGTGGCGGGCAAGATAGAGCACCTTGGCTTCGCTTTGCCGGCGTTCGGTCACATCCTCGATGATGACGACGGCGCTGCCGTCGGGCACTGGGTTGCGCCGTAGTTCCAGTTGCCGTCCGTTGCGCAGTTCCAGCGCGAGTGGACGCTGTTTCTCCCGCAGCCAGGCCGCGCATTTTTCGACGAAGTGCTCGCGCAGCGTGTCGTCGAACTGCGCGAAGCCGGCGTGCGCGAGAAACTCAGGCAGCGGCAAGTTCAGCATCAGCATGTCGACGCTCGTGCCGAACAGTTGCGCGGTGCGGCTGTTCGCAATGACCACTTTGCCGGCGCGGTCGAGCGTGCAGAGGCCGTGCGGCATATGAGTCAGCGCGGCATCGAAACGCGCCGCGAGTTCGGCGTGATTCTGCTCGGCGATCATCAGCGCGACGAGGCCGCGGTAGTGGCGCCGCACAATCGACGCCATCGCGGCCACATAAAGAAGCAAAGGCGGTATGAGGATCCACGACCCGTCGGTGGGCGAGAGCAGGGCACCGATGCCGATGGGTATCGACACCGCGCAAAT
Source organism: Paraburkholderia phenoliruptrix (assembly GCF_019511605.1). Taxonomy (GTDB): domain Bacteria; phylum Pseudomonadota; class Gammaproteobacteria; order Burkholderiales; family Burkholderiaceae; genus Paraburkholderia; species Paraburkholderia phenoliruptrix_A. The sequence goes on from NZ_JAEUAV010000002.1 coordinate 522,670, forward strand.
CTGTGCGATCGCGAGACGCGGAACCGCGGCGTTTCTCGAGGCCACGCCGCCGAGAATGCCCGCTGCAACCATGATGGCGAGCGATCCGAGCGTGGTGTCGGCGGTGCTGACGCAGGCCATCGTTCCGAGCCCGAGCAGCAGGCTCGTCGCGACGCACAGCGGCGCATAGGCGGCTGCCCACGGACCCGGACTGAGCGGCCCTTTGCGACCTTGTACCGCATACGCGTGAATGATGCTCAGGCGTCCTAGCAATAGCCACAGATCGGCGCACAGCCAAACCGTGGCCCACGGCTGATGCAGGCGCACATACGCCATCACGGCGACGAACGTGCTCGCGATGATGGACATGACAAGCGGCCAGCGATTGTCGAACAGCGTCGACAACAGGCGGGCGCGGAGAGTGTGCGAAACGGCTGTGCCCAATTCGGGCGGAGTCGTGAGAATCGACTCGGAAACGGAAAGATTGACTGCCATGGTGCCGCTCGATGGGGCGGGGCCGAGCTAGGTTCCCTGTCTTAACGGCGCAATGCAGGGGTTCTTTATGAGGATTTCCCCGGAGTACGCCGCGCCTGACGTTTCGCCCTTGCCCCCGGTGGTAACATTTGTTGTCGTCCTCTCAACCCTTCGCGCCCTCCGCATCCCCTGCATGCCAGATAGTTTCGACCAGCTTGCCGCCCTGATCCGGGCGCGCTTTGCCGAACTCAGTCCGCAATTCCAGATGGGCGCGGGCTTCCTGCTCGACCATCCGGACGAGGTCGCGGTCTCGTCGATGCGCAAGGTCGCCGAGCGCGCGCAGGTGCAACCGGCGTCGCTCGTGCGCCTTTCGCAGCAGCTGGGCTTTCCCGGCTGGAACGAGCTGCGCAACCTGTTCGTCGCGCGCCTGCGCACGCGGCCCGAGCCGCTCACCAGCCGCGCTCGCTCGCTGGTCAAAGCGAAAGAAGCGCTCGCCAACGACCTGCTCGTCGCCCAGCAACACAATCTCGAAGTGACGGCCGCGCACAACGGCCGCGTGATCGTCGAAGCGGCGCGACTTCTGCGGCGTGCGCCGCACGTGCATGTTGCCGGTTTCCGCTCCTGTTACTCCGTCGCTTTCGGGCTCGTGTACGGCTACCGGCTGTTCCGTCCGTCGGTGTCGCTGCTCAACGGCGAGGCGGGCACGCTGGAAATGCAATTGCGCACGGTGCAGCGCGACAGCGCCACGATTGTGATCAGCTTCGCGCCGTATTCCGTCGAAGCCGCGCGCGTCGCGGAAGCGGCGCTCGAAAAGGGCAGCAAGCTCGTTGCCATTACCGACAGCGCCGTCTCGCCGATCGCGTTGAATGCCGACAAGGTGCTGATCTTCTCGCACGAGAGCCCGTCGTTTTTTCCCTCGCTCGTGGCAGCCACCGCCATTGCGGAATCGCTGGTTGCGCATCTGCTCGCGCTCGAGGGCGCGGACGCCGTCGAACAGCTGAGCATCGTCGAACAGTCGTTGCACGCCAAAGGCGCATACGTATCCTGAGCGCAGTCGGTGTAGGGATCGCCGGTGGTGTCGGCGCGCCATGTTTGACAACATATGTTGTTGCGGCGTATAAATACGTTCCAATTGTTGAATGGACGCGGCGCCGTGGAATCGATACGAAATCTGGAACTGTTTGCGGTGAAGGGCGAGCCGTACGAGATCGGCTACCGTTTGGGCGAACTGGCGCGGCCCGTGTTCTCCGCTTACATGGAGCAGAGCAGCACATGGCGCGCGGTGAGCCGCTGGCGCGGCGCGCCCTACGTGCAGGCATTGCGCGACGCCGCCCGCCTTCATTTCCCCGCACTGCTGGCCGAGCTCGACGGCATGGCCGCGGGCCTGCACTGGCCGGCGGAAGACCTCTTCTTGTGGAACTGCCGGGGCGAACTGGTCCACCACGCGCGGGACGGCTGCACGACGCTCGCCGCGGTGGAAGGCGCCACCCGCTTGATCGCCCACAACGAAGACGGCGACCCGTTCCTGCGCGAGCGCTGTGCGTTGGTCGACGTGCAACCCGTTGGCAAGCCGGGCTTCGTGAGCTTCTATTACCCAGGCTCGTTGCCGGGGCACACGTTTGCTGCGAACCGCGCGGGCCTCGTGCAGACCATCAACAATTTGCGCATTTGCACGCCCGCCGCCGGTGTGCCGCGCATGATTCTCGCGCGGGCCGTACTCGACACGCATTCGCTCGACGAAGCGCTGCGCACGCTGCGCGCTGCGCCGGCCGCGAGTGGCTTTCATCACACGATCGGCTGGTCGCAGGAGCCGCGCATGGTTAGCGTCGAAGTGACCGCGCAGCGTTGTTCTGTGGTGGAGATCGGCACGCGCGCCGGTCATGCGAACCATATGATTCATCCAGGCTGCGAAACGCAGGCGCAGATCATCACTGAATCGTCGCGCGACAGGCAGAGTCGCGTGAATGCATTGTTGCAAGCCGCAGCTTTTCCGCTGACGAAAGAAGCCCTGCTCGCGATGCTGCACGACCGCGAGCCCTCGGGCCTGCCGATCTATCGCGAAGACCCGCTCGATCCCGACGCAGAGAACACGCTGGCCACGGCGCTCTTCGAGCTTGGCGCCGCCGGAGTGTCCATGCAGGTGGTGTGCGGCGGGCGGCGCGTTGCCGATACGTTCATTCCGCGCACGTCACCGGCATCCGCATGCTGAACGCGGCCAACTTCTCTTACACGTGAAAGTCATGTCCACCGTATTTCATCGTTCTCCGAAGCAGTCATTGCCGGTTGCAGTTGCCGGCGACGGCATCGAAATTATCGACTCGACCGGCAAGCGCTACATCGACGCCTGCGGCGGTGCCGCCGTTTCGTGCCTTGGCCACAGCAATCAGCGCGTCATCGACGCGATCGCGCGGCAGGCGCAGCAACTGCCGTACGCACACACGTCGTTTTTTACCACGCAGGCGGCGGAGGAACTCGCAGACCGGCTCATCGAGCGCGCGCCGCCTGGTCTCGGGCACGTGTACTTCGTGTCGGGCGGATCGGAGGCAATCGAGGCCGCGCTGAAGCTCGCGCGGCAATATTTCGTGGAGAAGGGCGAGCCGGCGCGTCGTCATTTCATCGCGCGGCGGCAGAGCTACCATGGCAATACACTCGGGGCGCTCGCCATTGGCGGCAACGCGTGGCGGCGCGAACCGTTCTTGCCGCTGCTGATCGAAGCGCATCACGTGAGCCCGTGCTACGCGTATCGCGAGCAGCGTGCCGACGAGACCGAAACTGAATTCGCGCAGCGTCTTGCCGACGAACTCGAACAGAAAATTCTGGAGCTGGGCGCGGACACGGTGGCGGCTTTCGTCGCAGAAACGGTGGTCGGAGCAACCGCGGGCGCGGTGCCGCCGGTGCGCGAGTACTTCCGCAAGATTCGCGCGGTGTGCGACCGTTATGGCGTGCTGCTGATTCTCGACGAGATCATGTCGGGCATGGGCCGCACCGGTTATCTGTATGCATGCGAGGAAGATGGCGTCGCGCCCGACCTGCTGACCATCGCAAAGGGACTTGGCGCCGGTTATCAGCCCATCGGCGCGACGCTCGTCAGCGAGCGGATTTATCAGACCATCGTAGGCGGCTCGGGGTTCTTTCAGCATGGCCACACCTATATCGGCCACGCCAGTGCCTGCGCGGCGGCGCTCGAGGTGCAGCGCGCGATAGACGAAGAAAATCTCTTGCCCAACGTGCTGGCGCGTGGCGAACAATTGCGGGGGTTGTTGCGCGAGCATTACGCGCAGCATCCGCACATCGGCGACGTGCGCGGGCGCGGGCTGTTCGTCGGCGTCGAACTGGTCAGGAACCGCGAGACCCGCGCGCCGTTCGACGCGGGTCTCAAGCTGCACGCCGCGATTCGCCGCGAAGCATTCGCGCGGGGCCTGATGGTGTATCCGATGGGCGGCACGGTCGACGGCAAGATCGGCGATCATGTGCTGCTCGCGCCGCCGTTTATCTGCACGGCGCGCGACATCGACGAAATCGTGAGCCGTCTGGCTGAGGCGATTCAGGGCGCGCTGAGCGCGATCTGAGCGCGATATAAGCGCGATCCAGGCTCAACGCAAGGAAGCCGTGCATGCGACAGTTGTCGGCGGTTCCCTTGCAGGCGCCGCGCTTTGCTTTTACTTTTAATTTTTGCTGTTCCCACTCACCCTCGACTTGCGAGACCGCGATGACAGAACGTCTGCCCGCTTTCCAGATAACCGACGCGACGCCTGAGCAAAAGGCGGTTCTCGACGAGATTCTGTCCGGCCCGCGTGGCAACCTGAACGGACCGTTTCTCGGCTGGATTCATAGCCCGGAGCTTGCGCAGCAGGCGCAGCGCCTTGGCGCGTTCTGCCGCTATCGCACCGGATTGCCGCTGCGTCTTTCCGAGCTCGCCATTCTGGTCACGGCGGCGCGCTGGCAGGCGCAGGCGGAGTGGTACATCCACTATCCGATAGCGCTCGAAGCCGGCGTGCGCGAGGCCGACGCCGAGGCGATACGCGCGGGCCGGCGGCCTGTTTTCGCCGATCCCGACGACGCGCTCGTCTACGACTTCGCAAGCGAACTCTACGACACGCGGCGGGTGTCCGACGCGACATATGAGAAGGCGCTCGGGCGCTTCGGGCACCAGGTGGTGATCAACCTGGTGGGGCTTCTCGGCTACTACGCGCTCGTCGCGATGACGCTGAACGTGTTTGAGATGCGTGCCATCGGCCAGGAGAGTCTGCCCTTCGCGGAGTAGGTGCGTCTGCGGGCATGGCGACTTGCCGCGGTAGGTGTGGGATATCTGGCAGATGCCTGGAAGATGCCCGGCGGATGCGGCATGCTCGGCATCTGACGACATGTGCAGCATCTACGGTATGTACCGCGCGTGCCGCATCTGCCGCATCTGCCGCACATACGCCATATGCCCCCCATTGACCCGCGCACTTGGCGTGGCACCGTCACGGCATTCACACACCAAAGCGCCTATGATGAAGGTCGGTCCACGTCCGCGCCCGTCACACTGCGCCGCACACACGGCCGATGCACAAGCCGCGAACCATCCGGGCTGGACCGCTGCGGCGGGCATCCGCATCAGTCGTGCGGCGCGAAGCAGGGCACAAACAGGAGAGAACGATGAAGCGCAAGGCATCAGCAGTCTGGCAAGGCGGTCTGCAAGACGGCAAGGGCTCCATTTCCACCGACAGCGGCGTCCTCAAGGAGACTCAATATTCGTTTTCCACGCGCTTCGCGGACGGCATCGGCACGAACCCCGAAGAACTGATCGCGGCTGCGCATGCGGGCTGCTTCTCTATGGCGCTGTCGGCGGAACTGGGTAAGGCGGGCATTACGCCTGAACGTATCGGCACGACTGCCACGGTCACGCTCGACAAGGAAGGCGGCGGCTTTGCGATCACCGCCGTGCATCTCGACGTGGCGGTGAAGATTCCCGGCGGCGACAAGGCCGCGTTCGACAAGGCCACCGCCGACGCCAAGGCCGGCTGTCCCGTCTCGAAGGTGCTGAACGCCACCATCACGATGGACGCGAAGCTCGAAACCTGAGTTGGACTCGAGGTCAACAGCCTGGCGGCGGGCGGGCGTGCTGCGCGTTGCGGCGCTTGGCCCGCCTTGCCGTTCGTGAAGTCTTTCCGCACAACCCGCGCCGCAGTGCCGGCCTCGCGCCGGCGCGGCGCTCACCGGTGCCATCGCGATGACCACCCAAGCCGAAAAAGCCGAGCAATTCCGGGCGCTTCACAGCGCGCCAGAAGCCTTCGTCATTCCTAATCCGTGGGACATCGGTTCGGCGCGGCTGCTTGCGCTGGCCGGCTTCAAGGCGCTTGCGACGAGCAGCGCCGGTTATGCGTTTTCGCGCGGCCTGCCGGATAACGCAGTGGGCCGCGCGCAGATGATGGTCCATCTCGCCGAAATTGCGGGCGCGACCGATCTGCCCGTCAGCGCTGATCTGGAAAACGGCTTTGGCGACGCCCCTGAAGACTGCGCGCAGACCATCCGCATGGCCGCGCAGGTGGGCGTGGTCGGCGGCTCGATAGAAGACGCAACCGGCCGCGCCGACGAGCCCCTCTATCCGTTCGAGGCCGCCGTCGAGCGCGTGCGCGCCGCGGTAGAAGCGGCGAGGGCGCTGCCGTTCCCCTTTACGCTAACGGCGCGCGCCGAGAACTATCTGGCTGACCGCCCCGACCTCGACGACACGATTCGCCGCCTGCAGGCCTATGAGCAGGCCGGCGCGGACGTGCTGTACGCGCCCGGCCTCAGAACGCGCGAGGAAATCGCCGCCGTGGTCGACGCGCTCGAGCGCCCCGTCAATGTGTTGATGGGCCTGCAGGGCGTGTTGCTCGGCTTCGACGAATTGCGCGCAATGGGCGTGCGTCGCGTGAGCGTGGGGGGCTCGCTGGCGCGCGCGGCGCTCGGCGCCTTCCTGCGCGCCGCGCACGAGATACGCGATCAGGGCACTTTCAATTACACGAAGGACGCGGCGAGCGGCAACGAGCTCAATCAGCTCTTTGCTACGGCCGAGCAGCGGTGGCCGACGCCGCGCTGAGCGTCAGCGGTATTCGTTTCGCAGCTCAGTGAGCGAACCGATTGTGCCGATGCGATGCGTGCGCTGGCGACCCGCACATGCATATGCATTCCATCGTCATGATTCTGGCTGGCGCAACGCCTGGCGCATGATGAGACGAGCTATCAACGGGCTGCATCGCCGTGCAACTCGAACACGCTGTCGATTTCTACCGGAATGCCCATGGGCAGCGTGTGCACGCCGATGGCGCTGCGGGCCGGCAACAGGTCCGCGCCGAACAGGTCCAGCAGCAGGTCGCTCGCGCCATTCGCTACCTTTGGATGCTGGGTGAACGACGCCGATGCACGCACGTAGACAGTCAACCGCGCGCAGCGCCTGACGCGATCGAGTCCGCACTGTTCGTCGAGGCAAGCGAGAATCATCAGCATCGTCAGCCTCGCGCAATGTTGAGCGCGTTCAAGGCTCATATCTTCGCCGACGACGCCTGTGACAGGCGCGCCGTTCTCGAAGGGCCCAAGGCCGGAAACGTGCGCCTGGTTGCCGATGATGGATACGGTGCGATATGAGCCGAGCGGCGCGATGGGCTCAGGAAGAACCAGCCCGAGAGTCGCGAGACGGGCGCTTGTGGTTTCAGACATGAAATCTCCGTGCGTAAAAGGTGGCAACCGCTCAGTGGCAACCGTTGAGTGGCAGCCGCTGAGTGGCAACCGTAAGCAAAAGCTTGGAGGACCTTGCCGGGCGTAGGGCCGCATGTCGTCCAACCGGCACAAAGGTACCAGCGAATAGCGGTTGTGTGCGTGGGATCGTTAGTTTGTATCGCGCAGGAGCCCCAGCCGCACGAGGCTTTCAGCCGTGGCAACGATAGCTTCCTCACGCGGGCGCGGCGACCAGCCAAGCAGGTCGATGGCCTTCTGGCTGGTGGCGTTCAGATTCAGGCCGAGCAGCGGCAGGGACCCTCGCAACGCTGGATCCCTGAGGGCGCCGAGGCGCACCAGCCAGTTGGGCAGCACGCGCGTGGATACATGGCGTGCGGCATGCCCCATGCGTGCTTTCAGAAGCTGAGCGACGTCGGCGAGCCACATGCTTTCGCCAGCAATGGCAATGAAGCGCTCACCGCTAGCGGCTTCGTGGGTCATGGCGCGCACATGCAGATCGGCCAGATCCCGCACGTCGACGAAGCCCGAGTTGATCCGCGGATTGCCGGGCTGGCCGTTCAGCATGCCTCTGATCAGGCGAATGGAGTGTGAATAGTCCGCGCCGAGCACAGGTCCAACAACCGTGACAGGGTTGATTGCAGACAGTTGCAAACCCCGTCCTTCCCGCGCGACGAAGTCCCAGGCCGCGCGTTCCGCCAAGGTCTTCGACTTCTGATAAGGCCACACATCGGGTTTCGTCAGGTCGCTCCAGTCGCTCTCGTTGAAGGGCCGCTTCATTGGCCCGTGCCCAGCGCAGATCGCACCGAAAGCGGAGGTCAGAACCACGCGCTGCACGCCCGCGTCGCGTGCGGCGCGCAGCACGCGCAGATTGCCTTGCACCGCGGGCCTGATCCAGTCGTCTTCGCTCGTCTGCGTTCCGGTGGGCGTCGGCGACGCTCCATGCATGACGTAGGCGCAGCCGGCAACTGCTTCTTGCCAGCCTTCGTCGGAAGCGAGGTCGGCTGCAACAAACGACAGACGATCCGCCGGCTCGACTCCACCTGCGTTGAGTTGTTCGCGCACCTGCGTTTGCCGCGTCAGCGAGCGGACGGTGGTTCGCACGCGATACCCGCGATCCAGCAGCGCGAGGATGCAGTGTTGTGCAATGAAGCCCGTACCGCCGGTGACGAGAACGGATACGTCTTTGCTATTGCTGTTCATGTCGTGAATGTCCCGGACGAAGAACCGGAAGATTAAGACCCGACCTGCGGATTGTTAATGCTCTATAGTGCGATTTACTTGCGCGACCGTACGATCATGAGTGGCGATCCCTTCTCCGACATCCTCAAATTCACAAATGCCGAATCGCTGGCGACGGGCGGCTTCTCGGCCGGCGGCGCGTGGGCCATCCGTTTTCCGGCACCGGACAAGATCAAATTCTTTGCCGTGGTGAAAGGCACATGCTGGGTTTCTATAGACGGCAACGACGAACCCTTCTGTTTTGGAAGCGGTGATGTAGGTCTTCTGACGGCGAAACGGTCCTTTGTGCTCGCGAGCGATCCTTCTGTTGTGCCCGTCGACGCAATGGCGTTGTTCTCGGGCGCAGGGAGGTCCACGGTCACACTGGGCAACGGCGATGACTTCGCACAGATCGGCGGACACGTGCTGCTCGATCCGGCCAGCGGCAGCTTGCTGTCAGGCGTTCTGCCGCCGTGGATTCACGTACCGGCCACATCGCCGCAGGCAGCAAAGTTCCGGTGGCTTCTCGAGCAACTTGTGGAGGAGCGCGCGGCCGATTTGCCTGGCGCGCAACTCGTGTCGGCCCAGCTGTCGCAGCTACTCTTCATTCAGATACTGCGCGCTCACCTGCAAACATCCAGTCCCATGACAGGTTGGCTGCGCGCGTTGGGCAACCCGCGCATTGCGCCCGCGCTGCGCCTCATGCACGGCGATCCGGCACGCTCATGGCATCTGGACGAACTTGCCAGCGCCTGCGCAATGTCACGGACCACGTTCGCTTCGCACTTCAGGGCGAGCGCCGGTGTCGCGCCACTCGCTTATCTCGCCGAATGGCGCATGCGTCTGGCGCAACGCCGCTTGCGCGAGGAAAACGCGCCGGTCGCCGTGGTGGCCCAGTCGCTTGGCTATTCGTCGGAAAGTGCTTTCAGTCACGCCTTCAAGCGCATGACCGGACATTCGCCGAAGGCATACCGGCAGGTCGCACGGAACGCTGCGTCGGAAGACGTCAACCAGGGACGCAGCAGCGTTCGCTCGCAACAGGCGGTTAACGGTTCGAGTCCGCAGCCGTTTCCATTGGAACCTCAGTGAAATGCTCGAGCGATTCGGCGTTCGCGTACAGGCGCTCCAGTAGATCCCGCAGAAAGTCGATTTCCACCTGACTAAAGCAGTTCAACGCAGTCACTTCGAAGTGCTTCGCGAGCGGCACGATCTTGCGCGTGAGTTTCGCGCCCTCGGCGGTGAGCGATAGCTGCACGGCGCGCCCGTCCGACGAACTTTTCTCGCGCAGCACCAGACCCTGCGCGATGAGTCGATCGACGATCCGCGACAGAGCGGACATGTCCACGCAGGCACGGTCTACCAGTTCCGACAGGCGCTGATGCGGGCGGTGCCCGAGCGACGCGCACACGCGCCATTCGCTCAGCGACAGGCCATAGTGGCGCAGCACTTTTGAAAACGAACCGCCCATACGACTGCCCGCACGCGCGACGAGGTAGGGAATTGCGCGTTCCAGGTCGTGCTCGATGAGCGGCGGGTTCGGCCTCTTCATATTCATACCGCGGCGTAATAGTTGAAGTTGCAAGTATATACCATCGGCTACGGGACGGCCAAACTCGGCTATTTGTCGCGTTTACTCCGGACTTAACGACAGTGGTGGAGCCGAGCGTCACGCGGGTATTCCCTGATTCATAGTTGAAAAATCAAATATATACTGGCCGGAAATTTAGATGATTTTTCAAGTAAATTTCCGTGAGAGCCATGCTATGAAAGACAAGATTGCGCTGGAAGAACACTTCGCCATCGACCAGACCATCGGCGATTCACAGGTATATGCGCGTGCGCAAGTGTGGACGACGCTGCGCGCGAATCTGCTCGACTTCGAGCAGCAGCGCCTCGAGCAGATGGAAGAGTGGGGCACCGCGTATTCGATTCTGTCGCTGAATTCGCCGGCCGTGCAGGCGATTCCCGATGCCGGCCGCGCCTATGACGTGGCACGCCGCGCCAATGACGTGCTTGCCGAACAGATCAGCCGCCATCCGAAGCGCTTCGGCGGCTTCGCCGCCTTGCCGATGCAGGATCCCGAACTCGCCGCGCGCGAGCTGGAGCGCTGCGTGAACGAACTGGGATTTCACGGCTTTCTGGTGAACGGCTTTTCGCAGGTTGGCGACGCAGACACCGTCGTCTACTACGACGACCCGCGCTTCGAAGGATTCTGGGCGCGCGCTGCCGCGTTGAACAAGCCGTTCTACATGCATCCGCGCGATCCGCTGCTGACGCACGCAAAGGTATTCGACGGCGCGCATTGGCTGACCGGCCCGACGTGGGCGTTTGCCGCGGAAACCAGCATGCATGCGCTGCGTCTGCTGTCGAGCGGGCTCTTCGATCGCCATCCGCAGTTGCAGATGATCCTCGGCCATTTCGGCGAGGGCATTCCGTCCAACGTCTGGCGCATCGACCACATCCTGCGCAAGGGCCGCCGCGGCATGCCGTGCGAACGCGAGATCGGCGATTACCTGCGCGAGAACGTGTACATCACGACAAGCGGCAATTTCCGCACACCGACACTGCTTTCGACGATGCTCGAAGTCGGCAGCGACCGCATCATGTACTCGGTCGACTATCCGTTTGAAAAGCACGAGGACGCGGCGCGCTGGTTCGACCGCTGCGAAATCAGCGAGAACGACCGGCGCAAGATCGGCCGGGACAACGCGCGCCGTCTGTTCGGTCTCGCATGAACATGCGCGAGCAACAGTCGCATGCAATCGACGTCGCCGCCACCATCGACGCGCAGCCGGTCGGCGCCTTCCAGAAGCGGTTGATGGTTTTGATCGCGCTGTGCGTGGTGGTCGACGGATTCGACGTGCAGTCGATGGGCTTCGTCGCCCCCGCGCTGATTGCATCGTGGCACGTGTCGCGCGCGGCGATGGGGCCGGTGTTCGGCGCGAGTCTCGTCGGCATGCTGATCGGCGCGCTGTCGATGGGGCCGCTCGCCGACCGGATCGGCCGTCGTCCGGTGCTGCTTGGCTGCACCGCATTCGTCGGCGCGATGATGATTGCAACCGCGTTCGCCGGCTCGCTCGCGCAATTGCTTGCGCTGCGTTTCGTGACCGGCTGCGGCCTTGGCGGCATCATGGGCAATGCGGTCGCGCTCGTGAGCGAGTACAGCCCGGCCCGCAAACGCGCAACGCTCACCATGTGGGTGTCGTGCGGCTTCACGTTAGGCGCGGCGTTCGGCGGCGTCGTGTCGGCGGTGTTGATTCCGCTTGCCGGCTGGCGCGCGGTGTTTGCGCTCGGCGGCGCGGTGCCGCTGCTGATCGCCGCGGCGATGGCGTTCGCGCTGCCCGAGTCGATGCAGTTTCTGATTGCGCGCGGCGCGCAGGCCGAACGCATCGCCGCGCTGTTGCAACGCGTCGCGCCTTCCGTACACGTCGCTGCGTCCGCGCGCTTTGTCGCACCGCTGCGCACGCATGACGGAAGTCCGGTCGCGGCGCTGTTTGCCGACGGTCGCGCGCGGGTCACGCTGCTCGCGTGGGGCGTCAACTTCATGAACCTGCTGAACCTGTTCTTTCTCGCGAACTGGCTGCCGACCATTGCGACGGACTTCGGCTACGGCGTCGCCGATGCGGCCATTATCGGTACGACGCTGCAGATAGGCGGCGTGATCGGCACGCTCGCCATGGGACCGCTGATCGACCGTTGGGGTTTTTTTCGCGTGCTCGTGCCTGCCTGTCTGATCGCGACGCTCACTATCCTGTCCATCAGCCACGTCGCTGCGGTTTCACTGGCGATGCTGCTGGCGGTCGTCGCAGCGAGCGGCTTTGCGATTGTCGGCGGGCAGCCGGCAAACAACGCGCTCTCGGCGGCGCTTTATCCGGTCACGCTGCGCGCGACCGGCGTGGGTTGGACGCTAGGCATCGGCCGTGCCGGTTCGATTGTCGGACCGCTGGTTGCCGGCGCGCTGATGCAACTGCACTGGAGCGCGCAGCAACTGTTCTGCGCGGCGGCGATTCCGGCTTTGCTGTCGTCCCTCATGTTGTACGCAATGTCGCGTGACCGCCGCCTCATGCTGACGCGCAAGCCTTCGACGGAAGCAGTCTGAGCGCGCCTGCGCCGCTCGCCTCGCCGTCGTACTTCTTTCTTTCCCACTGGAGTATTCCGATGACGATTTCGCTGCTGGTGAATCGGCAACGGCGCACGGTTCCCGCGTCGCCCGACACGCCGCTGCTGTACGTGCTGCGCAACGACCTTGCGCTGAATGGCGTCAGGTTCGGCTGCGGACAGGCGCAATGCGGGGCGTGCACGGTGATGCTCGGCAAGACGCCGGTGCGTTCCTGCGTGTTCCCGGTCGGCGCGGTGCGCGGCCAGGCCGTGACGACCGTCGAGGGGCTCGGCACGTCCGGGCAATTGCATCCGTTGCAGCAGGCCTTCATCGACGAACAGGCGGCACAGTGCGGCTACTGTTCGAGCGGCATGCTGATGGCGGCCAAGGCGTTGCTGGACGCGAATCCGCACCCCGACGAGCAGGCCGTGCGTAGCGCGCTTGCGGGACAGAAGTGCCGTTGCGGCGCGCACAACCGGATTGTGCGCGCCGTGTTGCGGGCCGCGGAGGCAATGCGCGCATGAACGCCTTCGAGATACGATCGCCAGGCTTTTCCGCGTCGCGCCGCCGCTTCGGCAAACAGGCGGGCGCGCTGGTGGCGCTGTTTTCGCTCGCGCCGTTCGCTTGCCCCGCGCAGACGTCTGCGCCGGTCAGCTTTCGCGCGAACCCGCGGTTGACCGGCTGGATACGCGTGGACGAGCGGGGCCGCGTGACCGTGTTCACAGGCAAGGCCGAACTTGGGCAGGGCATCCTGACCGCGCTCACGCAAATCGCCGCGGAGCAACTGGACGTCGATTTTTCGAGCGTGACGATCGTCTCCGCCGACACGTCCCGCAGTCCGAACGAGGGCTACACATACGGCAGCCAGTCGGTCGAGCAAAGCGGCGCTGCTCTGCAGGCTGCGAGTGCGCAGGCGCGCGCGGTGCTGGTCGGCGCGGCGGCGCGGCAACTGGGCGTCGCCGCCGATGTCCTGAGCGTACGCGGCGGCGTGGTCCACGCGCCCGATGGCCGCAGCGTGCCCTACGCCGATCTCGTGCGCGGCGAGCGCTCGCTGCTGGATCGCGAGGTAACGGCCGATGCGCCCGTCAAGCGGCCCGCCGACTACAGGTTGATTGGCCATTCGATCCCGCGCATCGATCTGCCTGCGAAGTTCACCGGCGGCGCCGCGTTCGTGCAGGACATGCGCCTGCCCGGCATGCTGTTCGGGCGCGTGGTGCGCCCGCCTCGTGCGGGAGCGAATCTGATCGCCGTGGATCTGGAGAAGGCGCGGGCCATGCCGGGCGTCGTCGCAGTGGTCCGCGACGGCGATTTCCTCGCGCTCGCTGCCGAACGCGAAGAACAGGCGATCGCCGCGCGCGCGGTGCTCGCGAACGCTGCCCGCTGGAACGACGCGCACGCCGATCTTCCCGATGTCGACGCATTGCCGGCCGCGCTGCGCAGTTGGCGCAGCGAGGACACGGTTGCAGCGGCAACCGGTCAGGACGTACCGGTGCCGGCGGACGTCCGCTGGATCGAAGCGGACTATTCGCGGCCGTATCTGTCGCAGGCTTCGATTGGACCTTCGTGTGCGCTTGCATGGTTCACAGGTGCGCATATGACCGTGTGGTCGCACACGCAGGGGGCTTACCCGCTGCGCGCCGATCTTGCGACGGTGCTCGGCATGCCAGTCGACTCGGTCGATGTCGTGCACGTACCGGGCTCGGGTTGTTACGGCCATAACGGCGCGGACGACGTAGCACTCGACGTGGCGCTGCTCGCCCGTGCAGTCGCGGGCCGGCCCGTGAAGCTGCAATGGATGCGCGACGACGAATTTGCGTGGGCGCCGATCAGTCCTGCCATGTCCATGCGCATCCGGGCCGCGCTCTCGCCGCAGGGCCGCATCGCCGACTGGCAGTACGAAGTGTGGAGCAACACGCACGCGGCGCGGCCGGGGCAGCCCGGCGGCATCAATCTGCTCGCAGCGTGGCATCTGCAAAAGCCATTCACCCCATCCCCGTTCCTGCGCATTCCTCAGCCGTACGGCAACGGTGATCGCAACGCGGTGTCGGTGTATGCGTTGCCGCGGCAACGCGTGGTCAATCATCTGCTGCTCGATTCGCCCATCCGCACGAGTTCGCTGCGCACGCTCGGCGCGTTCGGCAACATTTTCGCGATCGAGTCGTTCATGGACGAACTTGCGAGCGCCGCTAACGCTGATCCAGCCGCGTTCCGCCGCGCTCACCTGAGCGATCCGCGTGCGCTGGCCGTGCTGAATGCTGCGCTCGCGAAAGCGAACTGGCGCGCGGACGAAAAGTTGCCGCCGGGACGCGGGCGCGGTCTCGCGTATTCGCGCTACAAGAGCATTCAGGCGTATGCGGCGGTGGTGGTGGACGTGGATGTGGAACGCGAGAGCGGCGCGGTCAGAATCGAACGCGTCACGATTGCGGCCGATCTCGGTCGCGTCATCAATCCGGACGGCGCGAGAAACCAGATTGAAGGTGGCGTGCTGCAGGCGCTCAGCTGGTCGCTCAAGGAGCGCGTGAGTTTCGACCGCCGCGAAATCACGACGCGCGGCTGGGCCGACTATCCAATCTTCACGTTCGAAGACGTTCCGCCTGTCGACATTGTGCTGATCGACAGGCCGGAGATGCCGTCGCTAGGTGCGGGGGAGTTCTCGGTGGGCCCGGCTGCGGCGGCGCTGGCAAATGCAGTCGCGGCGGCGACAGGCGGCCGCGTGCGCGATCTGCCGATGACGCCGCAGCGGGTCAAGGCGGCATTCGCCGCGGTTTGAAGGCGGATTGAACGCGGTTTAAAGGAGGTTCAAACGCGGTTTGCATTTCGCAGCGCGGCGCCGGATCGACCGGCGCCGCGCTCTAAGGTCAATTGGCCGTTAGCCTACTGAACATGACAAGCGCGCGTGCTGAGCAATCACTCGCTGCGCGACCGCGGCCCGATCAGCAGTAGAAATCCGCCGACCATCGCGATGTTCTTGAAGAAGTTGTTCAGTTGCGGATTGAACTGCGCCGGATCGGCGTCCCAGAAGCGATGCGCGACGAACGCGGTCATCAGCGTATAGACGGCGAGAATCGCCGCGACTTCGCGCACGCGCCAGCCAAAGATGAGAGCCAGCGAGCCGCCGATCTCGAGCAGTATGACGAGCGGCACGATCGCTTCGGCCATCGGCAGGCCGAGTTTCGTGAAATAGCCGACTGTCGCCGACCACGTGAGCAGTTTGCGGATGCCGGAAATCAGAAAGAGCGCCGCCATCAGCGTACAGGCAATGCGCAGTCTGGCGGGATGCATGGAGAGCGTATTCATCGTCGAAGTTGTCTTATAGGTGGACAGTGAAACATCAGGACAGCGCGGGCGGCGCTCCGTCGAACGCCCGTTGCAGCAGCGCGCGAATGGGCGCACGTTCGAGCGGGCGCGGATTCCAGTACGCGTTCTGGCAAGCGAGGTCGGCGGCGCGGTCGAGGTCGGCCTCGCGCATGCCGAGTGCGGCGAGCGACACCGGCACCCCGAGCTCGCGCGCGAGTGCATGGATGCCCGCGGGCGCATCGTCGCAACCCAGCGCGTCGGCAATCCGCGCCATCGCCTGCGGCGCAGCGCTCGCGTTGTACGCAAGCGCGTGGGGGAGCACGACCGTGTGGGTGGGCGCATGCGGCAGATCGAAACTGCCGCCGAGCGTATGACAGAGCTTGTGATGCAGCGCCATTCCGACAGAGCCGAGTACCGACCCGCACAGCCACGCGCCGTACAACGCATCGGCACGCGCGTCGAGGTTCGACGGCTCGCGCGCGAGCGTCGGCAGACTGCGGGCGAGGGCAGTAATGCCCTCGTGCGCGAACAGGCTCGTCACCGGATTCGCATCGCGTGCATACAAGCCTTCGGCGGCATGCGCGATTGCATTGATGCCGCTCGTCAGCGACAGCGCGGTGGGCAGACTCAGCGTCAGCTCGGGATCGTAGACGACGGTTCGGGGCAGCACGCGCAAGTCGCTGCCCGTGCGCTTGAGGCCCCCCTCGGTGATGCCGTAGATCGGCGTCATTTCGCTGCCTGCGTAAGTGCTCGGTACGGCGATCACCGGCAATCCGCTGGTCAAGGCGACAGCTTTCGCAAGGCCAATGGCGGACCCGCCGCCGGCTGCGATCAGGCAATCGGCGCGCAGTTGCCCGGCAAGTTCGCGCGCCTCGCGAGCCAGCGTGGCCGGTACGTGCATCGCGGCCCGATCGAACAGGCCTGCGCTCGCGCCTTCGAGCGCTGCCGACAACGATTCGCCCAGGGCTCGCTGCTCCAGACCGCATATAACGAGTGCGCGGCGGGCGCCGAGCAGACGCACTTCGTCGCCGATCGTCGCGCGCTTGCCTGCACCGAAGACGACGCGCGCGGCCCGGCCGGTGTAGACGAACTCATGAGTGTGCATGACGCGTGTCCCCGATTTCATAGTCGACCTGGAAACGCGCGACGCGAATGTCGCCGAGCGCCGCTTTCATGCGCAGATGCGCCGGATGCGTCGCATAGCCGTCGAGCGCGCTCTGCGATTCGAAGTCGGCGACGAGCACTGCGTCGCATGCATAGTCGACGCCGCTCGTATCCAGTCCAAGTTCGATCGACAGCATGCCGGGAATCTCGCCTTCCATTGCTTCTACCGACGTCTTCACGAGCCGGCGCGCAGCCTCGCGCTCAACGGGCGAGTCGCCGCGCAGCTTCCACATCACGACATGGCGGATCATGCTTTGTCTCCTCGCGGGTTCAGCACAAAGCGGTAATCGACCGTGTAGAAGGGCACGTTCATCGGCGTGCCGTCGCGGGCGACGCCCGCTTCGTGCCGCTTCCAGTCGACCACCAGCGACGAGCGCACGCCGAACACCGCGTCGGAGTCGA
This sequence comes from Paraburkholderia phenoliruptrix, assembly GCF_019511605.1. Classification (GTDB taxonomy): domain Bacteria; phylum Pseudomonadota; class Gammaproteobacteria; order Burkholderiales; family Burkholderiaceae; genus Paraburkholderia; species Paraburkholderia phenoliruptrix_A. Next base: position 540,002 of record NZ_JAEUAV010000002.1, read on the forward strand.
GGTAGCGATCGCCGTTGCGAAACACGTGGGTGATCAACGGCTCGTAACCGTCGGCCTGAATCCAGAAATGCAGATGCGCGGGCCGCCACGGATGTCGGCCGAGCGCCTCCAGCATCTTGCCGACCGGGCCGTCGTGCGGAATCGGATAAGCCTCCGCGAGGATCGAGCGGAAGTGAAACGTGCCGTCCGCAGCGGTGCGCAGACGGCCGCGCGCTCGCGGCTCGATGCGGCCTGCGGCGTCCGGGGCATGTTGCACGTCGTAGAAGCCGTGTTCGTCCGATTGCCAAACGTCGAGCTGCGCACCGGCCACCGGCTCGCCATCGATACCGACGACGCTCCCGCTGACGAAGCAGGGCGCGCCGAGCGCGCCGTTCGCGATGTCGTCGCCAGGCGCGTATTCAGGCGCGTCGGGCACGAAGAATGGGCCGAGTACGGTTGCTTCCGTGCACGCGGCTGGCTTGCGGTGATTCTGGGTCGTCACGAGCATGGAGAGCCCGAGCGTGTCGGACAGCAGCACGAATTCCTGCCGGCGGTCGTCGGTGATATGGCCGACCTCGGTGAGAAAACGGATGGCATGGAACCACTCGTCCTCGGTGAGCTTCACGTCGCGCGCGAATGCATGCAGATGCTGCACGAGGCTCGTCATGACGGTGCGCAGGCGCTCGTCGCTGCAGCGCGCCATGGACGCGAGCACGGCCTGGGTGATGGTGTCTTCGTTGATATCAAGCATGGGTCTCCTCCGCAAATGTTCCGGTACTGTAATCGTGCCGCACTTCGAGAAATATGATCGTCGTGGAAAACATTGTTCCGCGCGGCGGAAAAAGCGGCACTCGAATTAAGGGTCGATGATGGATCGCTTCGCACAGATGGAATTCTTCGTGTTGACCGCCGATCTTGGCAGCATGACACGCGCGGCCGAGCGGCTCGGCCTGTCGAACGCAGCGGCGAGCCGGATGCTGAGCAAGCTGGAAGACCGGCTCGGCGTGCGGCTGGTCGAGCGCACCACGCGGCGCCTGTGGCTCACCGACGCGGGCCGCGAGTATCACCGCCGCTGCAGCGCGCTGATTGCCGAAGCCGCCGACGCAGATGCCGCGGCGGCCGAATTGAGTACGCGGCCGCGCGGCGTGTTGCGCGTCACGTGCTCGGTGTCGTTTGCGTTGCTGCACATCGCGCCGTGGCTGCCGCGGTTTCGCGAGCGCAATCCGGAGTTGCGCGTTCACATCGAAGCGGCCAACCGCTATCCGAACTTCATCGAGGCGGGCATCGACGTTGCGGTGCGCACGCGCGAGCATGAAAGCGATTCTGGGATCATGGTGCAGAAGCTCGCGCAGACGCGCCGCGTGTTCGCCGCGTCGCCGGCTTATGTGGCGCGCCGCGGCTGGCCTGACACGCCCGAAGCGCTCACCTCGCACGACCTTCTGGTGTATGCGCTCGCGACCGATCCGTACGTGCTGCATCTGCGCAAAGGCGACGAGTCGCGAGAGGTACGCATCGCGCCCGTGTTCGAATCGAACGAAGGGCAGGTGATCTGCGCGGCAGCGCGTGCGGGCATGGGCATTCTGATCCAGCCGCTTTACATCGTGCGCGACGACATCGTCGCAGGGCGGCTCGTGCCGCTGCTCGAGGACTGGCAGTTGCCGCCGCTCATCATCAATCTTGCGTACCAGAGCCGACGGCATCAGCCGGCGAAGATTCGGGTATTCGCGCAGGCGCTGCGCGAGCATATGGAGTCGGCCGGTTTGCAGACCTCGTGGAACCTGCGTGGCGCTTAAGTGTGACGGAAGGAGGCGGCAAACGTGCAATAGGCGCAATTCTGGTCATGAGACGCCGGTGCCTTTCAATGTGGCGTGTGAGGAAGCCCTCGCAGAGCTGCCGCACCGTGTATGATTCCGGCGACAAAGCCGCCCGGAGGCGGTTGGATGCGCTGCGTGTGGGCGGCAAGGTCTTCGCCAGCGTCACGGCGCGCTTGAACGTCCTGCCATTTGGCCAATTCAGACGCATAGCCGCGGCGGGCCATTCTGCCGGTATCTGCTGACGCATCCGTCCGTCGACGGGCGAACGTCGGCCATGAGCGCTGTCAGCCGTTGCGGGCGGGTTTTGATGCATGAGTACCCGCTCGACGCACCTCATAGCAAATGACGAAGGAAACGTCCTGAATGCTGGCAGAACAACGTCACCAATACATACTGGCGCAAGTCGCCAAAAACGGCGCACTCTCCGTGGCTGAGCTGGTGCGCGAACTGAACGTATCGCGCGAGACCATTCGTCGCGATCTGAACGCGCTGGCCAGGCGCGGCCTGCTCGTCACGACGCACGGCGGCGCGCTTTCCAGCGACCGGCGCGAGCCCGATCTGGACACGCGCGAGGCCGCGAACGCGGGTGCGAAGCGCGCAATCGGCGAACGCGCGGCCGAATTCGTTCCGGATGGCGCGTCACTGATCGTCGACTCGGGCAGCACCACGCAGGCCGTCGCGCGAGCCTTGCTCGATCGGCACCGACTGTCGATCTATACGAACGACTGGCGCATTGCGCTGCTGCTCGGCCGGCGCAACGAGAACCGCGTAACGCTGCTGGGCGGCGAGCTCTCCGATATCGAAGACGCCACCTTTGGGCTCGACACAGTGCATCAACTCACGCAGTACCACGCGGATTTCGCTTTCATTGGCGCAGGCGGAATCTCGCCTGACGGCTACCTTACCGACTACAGCCGAATGGCCGCCGAAGTGCGCAGCCGCATGATTGCCGCGGCGGACACAGTGGTGATCGTCGCGGATCATTCGAAGTTCGGGCGCGTCACACCGGTGCGTATCAACGGCATCGAGTCGGCGCGTTATCTGGTAACCGAGCAGGCGCCCGAGCGCTCGCTCGCGAGAGCGATCACCGCGCACGGCCCCGAGATCGTAGTTGTGTAGGCGGTGCGTGTGGCACGCGCAGCCAGGCGGCATGGCGGCGCCGTTCAGGCTTCACTGCGCTCACCGTTCTTCCCCGACCACTGTTTGCGACGCGTGTCGCCTCTCCCGTTCGACCCACTAGTCATAGCCTTGTCACTTAAACCTGTGATTCTCTCGCGACTCACATTCGCGCCGGGCAGATAGCGCGAATGTCATGTGCCTGGGCAGTCGTGCTCCGCGGGCCATGCCATCACAACAGGTATCGGGGTTCCTCCCGGCCGTCAGGTTTTTTGCCTTCGGAGAAGCGACATGACAAGGACGACTTCCGCTCAGACCACGGGTCTCGCGCGCAAACTGTTGCCGGCGCTCGGCGCCGCCGCGGTCTTCGGCGGCGCGGCCATGCAGGCTTACGCGGCCGATGCCGTGGTGCTGTACACCGCCGACGGCCTCGAAAATCTTTACAAAGACGTGCTGCCGGCTTTCGAAAAGAAAGAAGGTGTGAAGGTCAACATCGTGACGGCGGGCAGCGGCGAAGTCGTGAACCGCGCGACCATCGAGAAAGATCAGCCCAAGGCCGACGTCATCGTGACGCTGCCGCCGTTCATCCAGCAGGCGGAGCAAAGCGGCCTGCTGCAGGCGTATCAAAGCGTCAATTACAAGAACGTCCCGGCAATCGCCAAGGCGCCCGACGGCGCGTGGGCGACCTTCGTGAACAACTACTTCTCGTTCGCGATCAACCCCGAGGTTACGAAAAACGAACCTAGAACATTTGCCGATCTGCTGCATCCGGACTACAGCGGCAAGATCGCCTATTCGAATCCGGCGACGGCGGGCGACGGCATGGCCGTGATCATTCTGACATCGTCGCTGATGGGCGAGGACAAGGCTTTTGACTATCTGAAGAAGCTGGAGCAAAGCGCCCGATTCCACACCAAGGGTACCGGCTACCTCGACGTGCTGCTCTCGCGCAACGAAATAGCGTTTGCCAACGGCGACTTGCAGATGGACCTCGACGACGCGGCCAACGGCGGTTTGTCGCTCAAGCCCGTGTTTCTCGCTGCGGCGCCTGGCGGCCAGCCGACCACGTTCCAGTTGCCCTACGCGATTGGTCTGATCAAGAACGGTCCGAACCAGGAGCAGGGCAAAAAGCTGGTCGACTATCTGATGTCGACGCAAGTGCAGTCCAGGGTGCCGGACATCTTCGGCATTCCGGGCCGCAGTGACGTGCCGCTCGCCGGCAAGAACGGCGAAACGGTCAAGCAGGCGATTGCGGGGGTGAAGCTGATTCCGGTCGACTGGAATCAGGTCATGGCGAAAAAAGCCAACTGGACCGCACGGTGGAAGAACGACGTGATCGGCTCCTCAGGCAAGCAGATTGAAGTCGTCAAGCCGAAGTAAGTTGCTCCTCGCTGTTTGGTCGACGGGATAGTCGAGGTATCCAGCGTCGTCGCGATCGTTCGTGAACCGCTATTTCGTTGCGCACGCATCGATCCTGCCTGGAGGATGAATCGGGTGAACTCTGCAAGTCTTGCACATCGCGGCACGCTCCGCGTCTCGCCGCAATCGCAGGACGCGGATGACGCCGCGGGCCCCGTTGTGCCCGGCGGCGTGCAGATTGACCATCTGAGCGTGCGCTTCGGCTCGCGTATCGTGCTCGACGATCTGTCGTTGTCGATCCGGCGCGGCGAGTTGCTCACCGTGCTAGGCCGCAGCGGCTGCGGCAAGACCACGCTGCTGCGGTTCATTGCCGGTTTCATTAATGCTGACGAATCGTCGGGCACGCTAAGCGTTGCGGGGCATGATCTCACCCATGTGCCGCCGCACAAGCGCAACCTTGGCCTGCTGTTTCAGAGCTATGCGCTGTTTCCGCATCTGTCGGTGTTCGAGAACGTTGCGTTCGGCTTGCGCGCGCGCCGCATATCGTCAAAGGAAATCGCGCGACGCGTGGCGGACGCGCTCAAACTGGTGCAGTTGGGAGATGCCGGCCACGTGATGCCCGCGCAGCTTTCCGGCGGCATGCAGCAGCGCGTCGCCCTCGCGCGCGCGCTCGTGATCGAGCCGGACGTGTTGTTGCTCGACGAGCCGCTCTCCGCGCTCGACGCCAATCTGCGCGCCTCAGTGCGCTCGGAACTGAAGGCGCTGCACGAGCGGCTGCCGAACCTCACCATCATTTGCGTGACGCACGATCAGGACGATGCACTGGTGCTGTCGGACCGTACGCTGCTGATGCGCGATGGCCGCATCGCGCAACTCGGCACGCCGCAGCAGTTGTATGACACGCCTAACGACGCGTTTGTCGCACGCTATCTCGGCGCGGCGAACCTGCTGCCGCCGCACGTCGCATTCGGCATGGACGATGTGCGCTACAGCGAGCGTGAGCGCCTCGCGTGCCTGCGGCCTGAAGCGCTGCGCCTCGTGCCGCTCGGGCAGGGGCAGTTGCACGGCGCGATCGCTTCGGTGGAATGGTATGGCGCCGTGTTGTCGGTGTCGGTCGAACTGGACGCAATGCCCGGCGAACCGGTGCTCGTCACGACGCAGCGCGGTCACGGCATGACGCCGGAGAAAGGCGCGCGTGTTTCCCTGCGTTACGAGGCAGACGATGTCGTCCTTATCAAGCCCTGAGGCGCCGGCTGCCGTTGCCGCCTTGACCGCCGCCGCCGCCGCCGCGGACGACAACGATGCTCGCCGCCGCGCGAGCGTCGCTTCGCACCGCCTCGCGGCGAGGCGCCGCGAGCGCAGGGCGCAATGGCATCTGCTGTTCATCGCGTTGTTCGTGCTCGGGCCGCTCGTGGTCTATCCGCTCGTGCGGCTCGTGGCGCTGAGCTTGAACGGGCCGCAAGGCGTCAGCCTGCAGGCATATGCGGGGTTTTTCGGCAATCCGCAGACTCGCGGCGTAATCGGCACGACGCTGTGGATCATGTTGGCGAGCGCGGGGCTCGCATCGCTGCTCGGCGTGACGCTCGCGTCGCTGCTGTTCTTCAAGCCGTTTCCGGGCGCGCGCATCGTCACGCGCTTTCTCGAACTGTTCGTCGCGTTTCCATCGTTCCTGGTGGCCTTTACGCTGATCTTTCTGTACGGCTCGCAAGGCTCGGTCAGCATTGCATTGCAGCGGCTTTTTCATCTGCAGGCGCCGCTCGATTTCCTGTTCGGCGCGGGCGGCGTAATTCTCGCAGAAGTGGTGTTCTATGCGCCGTTCGTCGTGCGGCCTACATTGGCGTCGTTTGCCACGCTCGATATGCGCCTGATCGAAGCGGCCCGCAGTCTGGGCGCAAGCATGTGGATGGTCGCGTTCAAAGTGATTCTGCCGCTCGCCTGGCCAGGCATCGCGGCGGGGACCATTCTGTGCTTTCTTCTCACGCTCAACGAATTCGGGATTCTGCTGGTGCTCGGCAGTGCGCATCTCATCACACTGCCAGTCGCCATTTATAGTTCGGCCACCGTCGACCTCGATCTGCCGACGGCCGCCGCCGGCGCGGTCGTCATGCTGTTCGTGTCTTTGTCGCTGTACGCGCTGTATCGCCAGGTCAACGGTCGCGCGCTGAGAGGAGCGGGTCATGGCCGATGAGTTCGACCATGCGCTGCCGCCGGTCATGCACGTGAAAGCGCGGCCGGTGCGCCGGAGTGCGGTCGCGCGGTTGCTTGGTGGTCTGTTCCTCGGCCTCGTTGCGCTGTTGTGTTTCTGGCTGTTCGTGTTGCCGGTGGTGGTGGTTGCGCTCTCGAGCGTGGCCGCTCACTGGTCGGGCACCATTCTGCCTGACGGTTTCAGCACACGCTGGTTCGAGCGGCTCTCATCGAGCGACTTCGACGCGCTGACGACGAGCCTCGGAATCGGCATGGGCGTCGCGGTGCTCGGCACGATGCTCGGCCTGTGGCTGGCGCTTGCGCTCGAAGGACGGGACCGGCGCGGCCTCGGCGCGTGGGTCGACACCATCGCGATGATGCCCAATGGCGTGCCGAGCGTAGTGCTCGGGCTCGCGGTGCTGATCGCGTATCACAAGCGGCCGGTCGATCTGTCGAGCTCGGCGGCGATCGTGGTGTTGGTGCAGCTCGCCTTGGTGCTGCCGTTCTGTTACCGCTGTGCGGCCGCCGCGTTGCGCCCCGAACTGACGGTGCTGCGCGAAGCAGCGGCGAGCCTTGGCGCGCCTGCGTCGATGGTGCTGCGCCGGGTCGTGTTGCCGCAATTGGTGCCGGCGATTCGCGCTAGTCTCGCGCTGGGTTTCGCGTTGTCGCTCGGCGAGCTGGGTGCAACGCTGACCGTTTATCCGCCGGGGTTTGCGACGGTGCCGATTGTCGTCGTCGGTCAGGTGGAGCGTGGGTACTACCTGCCGGCGTCCGCGTTGTCGCTGATACTGCTGCTGGTGTCGCTCGCGGCGCTGATTCTGATCGCAGCGCGTGTGCCGCGGCGGCGGCGCGATTGAGCGGGGCGGCTGGTTTTGCTGCCGGCGTTTGTCGGTGTGTGCTGCCGTTTGTCGGTGAGTGTCGGCTTTTTCGACGATGAGCGGCTTCGGGCAAACCTTTTCGGATCTCGCGGAATCTTGCGGCCGGCCGAATGTGTGCGGGCTTGCGGTGACAGCTTTGAGTATCACGACGGCAATCGCGCGACGAAGCTTGTTATCCACTGGATACGTTTCGATTACCGTGGAGCACCAGCGTGGCATTGACCATACGCGACATCCGCTTCCTGTTCGAGCAATACGGCGACATTGCTTATAGCGGCGAACCGGTTACGCAACTCCAGCATGCATTGCAGACCGGCGCGTTGGCGGAGGAAGCCGGCGCTGGTGACGAACTCGTCGTCGCCGCGTTTTTGCATGATCTTGGGCATCTGCTCAATCGGAAAGGGGATACGCCTACGGAGCGGGGCGTCGACGATCTGCATCAGTACTTTGCGCTGCCGTTTCTGCGAGCCGTGCTACCGGACGCGGTACTGGAGCCAATCCGCCTGCACGTGGACGCCAAACGCTGCCTTTGTGCCATCGACGACACGTATATCCGCCAGCTTTCCGCCGATTCGTTGCGCAGTCTGGCCCTGCAGGGCGGCGTATTCAGTCGCGACGAAGCGGACGCGTTTCTGCAGCAGGCCTACGCGCACGACGCGCTGCGTCTGCGGAAATGGGACGATGAGGCGAAACAACCGGATCGCGCAACGCGGGATCTCAGTCACTACCTGGGCGTGGTCGAACGCGTCATGAGTAAAAGCTCGATTGCGCGGTTTCGAGCGACGTAGTCCGGTTGCCGTGCCGGATCGTTCGCGCTATTCCTGCACGGCTCGCGCTGGTCGAAATAACGCTTGCAAGGTGTCTCGAGGCTCGCTAGAATCTCGCTCTTTCGTGCTCCGGACGCCGGGGCACGGGAAGCGGGAAAGCCAGTGGTGGCAAGGCTTCCAGCGGCGGTAGCAGGTTCAGGCAGTAGCAAAAACCTGTTGACGGTGCGGCGGAAGTTCTTCATAATCTCGCTTCTCTGCTGCTGATGCAGTAACGCAGAACGAAGCAGTGCCGGGTGGTTGTAGCAGGCGCTGCGGAGTATGCGGACCGATCTTTAAAAACTAGCAGTCGATAAGTGTGGGCGCTTGATGCGCGACGCGAGCCGGGTTCTTCGGAGTCTGGCGCAAAGCGAAAGTATCAAGTCTCACACAGTAATGAAAGGAAGGTTTTTCTGTCGGAAGATGGAAAGATCATTCGTCAGTACGTTGAGTGAGCGACCGGGTTCGAAAGAGCCCGAAAACAGTAACAGGTTTGAACTGAAGAGTTTGATCCTGGCTCAGATTGAACGCTGGCGGCATGCCTTACACATGCAAGTCGGACGGCAGCGCGGGCTTCGGCCTGGCGGCGAGTGGCGAACGGG
>NZ_JAEUAV010000020.1 GCF_019511605.1 Paraburkholderia phenoliruptrix
GGTTGGGCGGGTTGGCGAGCTGGCGGCCCGGACGGCCTGCGCGGCTCTAGCGGCTCTCGGGCCTTCGAAGCACCGCCGTCGCTCCGGTTTAGCCGCAGCCGCAATCCGGCATACGTCCTCGTCCCCGGGGCACGCGCGCGACGACCACCAGCCCCGCGGCGCCCAGCAGCAGCGCGCCGGCGGCGAGCCACAGAGCAGGCGAAAACGAGCCGGTGTGCGCGGCAATCGGCGCGGCGACCAGCGGGCCGACGATCTGGCCCAAGCCATAAGCAGCAGTCGCGTAGCCCATGAGACCGGCCGCATCGTCGCCGCGCAAACGCCGCGCCTCACGCATCGCAAAGAGCGTGATGGCAGTAAACGGCACGCCAATCAGAATGCTGCCGAGGGAGAAGCCGCCTGCCGTCGGCCAGACTATCCCGAGCGCGATGCCGACCGCCTGCAAGACATAACTGCCCGCGAGCAGGACCCGGTTGTCCAGATGCAGCGGCAAACGCGCGGCCAGCAATGCGCCGACCATCAACGCGGCGCCGAACATCGGCCAGAACAGATCGGGCCACGGCGAGCCCGGCAATGCGTGGCGCGCAATCACGGGCAGAAACGTCGCTGTGATGATGTAACCAAACCCAGGCACGCCGTATAGGACTACCAGCCAGAAGGCGTCGGCGCGGTGGGTCGCCGGAATGCTGTCGGATACCGGGCGGGCGGTCGCGGCAATAGTGGTCCGGGAGATGGGGTTTTCGAGGCTTGCGGTGGTTCCGGTGGATTTGGCGGTTCCGGCAGTTCGGGGGCTTTCGCCAGTTCCGGGGCTTTCGGGGCTTTCGGTGGTTCCGGTGGTTCCGTCAGTTCCGGCGATTCCCACACTTCCGGCGGTTCCCGCGGCTCCCCGATTTCGCGCGGTTCCGGTGCTCTGAACTGCTTCGGCAGCCCTCACAACTCCGAGGCTGGCACTTCCACCCGGCGTTGCGGCGGCAGCCTCCTTTGCTGTCACTACAACCGGCGCCACCGCCACCTTGGCCTTGGCAGTCGTATCCGCGGCCGACGTCGTGCCGCTCCCAAACGCCGGCCACACCACCGCCGCCAGAACCGCCGAGATCAAGCCGAAGCCTATCCATCCCGCCGTCGCCCCGTAGCCGCCCGCCGCGCTGACCAGCAAGCCGGTGCCTACGATGCCCACGCCCGGCCCCGTATAAATCACGCCGCTCCAGGCCGGCTGTCCGAGTTCCGCGAGCCGCCGCAAGCCCCACTGCGACGCGAACACAAACGTCCACGCGCTCACTGCTCCTGCAACGAAGCGCACCACCGCCCATATCCAGAACTGACTCGTGACGCCCATCGCCAGCGTCAACAGCACCGTCGACGCGAGCCCCGCGCGCACCACCCGGGCGGGCTCGACCCGCAACGCCGCGCAGGTGAGCGCACCTACGAAATAGCCCGCGTAGTTGAACGACGCGAGCCACCCGCCATGCTGGATGTCGATTGGCGGCTGACCGAACGCGCCGCCGTGAAGCATCAGCGGCAGGAGCGGCGTGAAAGCAAAGCGTCCGACGCCGAGCGCGACGGCGAGCGTCACCATGCAGGCCAACGCGGCGCGGCGGGCCGCGTGGGACTGCGCTGGAAGACGTTGGACGTTCGAAGCGAGATCGTTCATGGCCAACCGTTCAGGAAGGTGAGATGCAAAAGGAATCACGTGGAAACTGCTTCTGCCGGACCGCGTCAGTCGCCGCCAGGAAGCCGCAAGACAACGCATCGCAATACTCCGGCGACAACCGGGCGGTCATCGACGGCCCCGATCCGGGTAGGGTGATTCCATGTTAGCTTGACGATTCGATCATGAAAAATGAATAATTCGGATACCATCCATCGCCAGGAGAGAATCGTGGACTTGGCCGCCTTGACGATTTTTCGGGCCGTCGTGCGGGAGAACGGCGTGACGCGAGCCGCCGCGAAGCTCAACCGCGTGCAATCCAACGTCACCACGCGCATCAAGCAGCTTGAAGAACAGCTTGGCGCGGAACTCTTCATCCGCGACGGCCGGCGCCTCGTGCTCACACCTGCCGGTGAAACGCTGCTGCCCTATGCCGAACGGCTACTTGCTCTGGCCGACGAGGCCCGTCACGCCGTGCGCGCGGACCGTCCGAGCGGACGCCTGCGCCTCGGCACCATGGAAAGCGTCGCGGCGACGCGTCTTCCCGCCCTGCTCGCCCAGTACCACCAGCAATGGCCCGATGTCGCGCTCGAACTCGAGACCGGCACCACCGGCAAACTGATCGAGCGCTTGCGCGAATTCGAGGTGGACGCCGCGCTGGTAGCCACGCCGCTCGACCCCGCCGCCCTAGGCGAACTGTTCGAGGCGGTACCGGTTTTCACAGAGGAACTCGTGATGCTGACGCCGCGCGGGCATCGGCCGATTCGCGAAGTGCGCGATATCGCGCTGTCGACGTTGGTGGCGTTCGAGCGCGGTTGCGCGTATCGCACTTACATCGAGAAATGGTATATGGAGCACGGCGTGAGGCCGGCGCGCGTACTCGAGCTGGGTTCGTATCACGCAATCGTCGCATGTGTCGCCGCCGGCGCGGGCGTGGCGGTGGCGCCCCGCTCGGTGCTGGGGCTGGCCGCCGACGCGAGCAATATCGCCGTGCATGACCTGCCCGACATCGGCACCATAGAGACGCTGCTCGTCTGGCGACGCGGGCACTTCTCGTCAGCGCTCAATGCGTTGAAGCAGACGCTGACAGGACAGCGCAGCCTGCGCAGTTTTGAGGAAACAGAGGCCGGCGCTTCAGATGCACACCTGGACGCGCACGCCGACGCTCGGACACCGATGGGCGCTGACGTCGTCTGATTAGCGTGTCAAACGCTAGCGGGTTTGCGGGCGTTCGAATGAGCGGCCGCAAGCACGTAACGGCGCGAAGTTTCGACAGCCAGAAGCCGCAAGCAAACGCGCTCGTGGAAAAACATGGGGCCACGTAACACGCCGGCAATTCGACGTCCTACGTGGCCCCAATCGGCATTGGCTGCCCTGCTCTAAGCTCTTCGGCCTGGTTTCGCCTGCTATCGCCTGGTTTTGCCTGCTATCGCCTGGTTTCGCCTGCTATCGCCTGGTTTGGCCGACTTTCACCTGGTTCAGCCGGCCTGCCGTATTCGGCCGATCGGCTGAGCCCTCGAGCTTAACGGCGGATCAAAGCTGCGCTTCGACCCAACCCTTCACGCCCGCCAACGCGGCGCCCAGATTCGCGGGGTCCGTCCCACCCGCTTGAGCCATGTCGGGCCGGCCGCCGCCCTTCCCGCCAACCTGCTGCGCAACGAAATTGACCAGCTCACCGGCCTTGACCTTTTTGCTAGCGTCCGCCGTCACGCCCGCAATCAGGCTGACCTTGCCGCCTTCAACCGAAGCCAGCACGATTGCCGCGCTCTTCAGCTTGTCCTTCAGCTTGTCCACCGTTTCGCGCAACGTCTTCACATCGGCGCCTTCGAGGGTCGCGGCAAGAACCTGCACGCCGGCGACTTCAATCGCCTGCCCGGCCAGTTCGTCGCCCTGGCTCGACGCCATTTTCGACTTCAGCGCGCTCAGTTCTTTTTCAAGCTGCTTGACCTGATCCTGGACCTGCGTGATGCGCTGCGTGAGCTCGGACGGCTGGGCCTTGAGCACCGCGGCCGCGGCGTTGATGCGCGCGTCGAGATCCTGCACGAAGCGCACCGCGTTGTCGCCGGTAATGGCTTCCACGCGACGAATGCCCGCCGCCACGCCGCCTTCCATCACGATCTTGAAGAGGCCAATGTCACCAGTGCGATGCACGTGCGTACCGCCGCACAGTTCGCGAGAGAAGCCGAGGTCGAGCACTCGCACTTCGTCGCCATACTTTTCGCCGAACAGCGCCATCGCGCCGCCCTTCACCGCTTCGTCGAACGGCATGACGCGCACGATGCCCGGCGCGTTCGCCAGCACTTCTGCGTTGACGATTTCTTCGACGCGGCGAATCTGCTCGTCCGTCATGGGCGCATTGTGCGCGAAGTCAAAGCGCGTCTTGTCGGGATCGACCAGCGAGCCCTTCTGCTGCACGTGCGAACCGAGCACCTCGCGCAGCGCCTTGTGCATCAGGTGCGTGGCCGAGTGGTTGCGAGCCGTGCGCGCGCGGCGCACCGCGTCGATCTCGGCCTTCACCACGTCGCCCACCTTCAGCGTGCCCTGCTCGAGCGTGCCGTGGTGACCGACCACGTCGGCCTGAACCTTCAGCGTATCGGTTACCGCAAAGCGTACGCTCGCGTTGGCGAGCAGACCCTGGTCGCCGACCTGGCCGCCCGATTCCGCGTAGAACGGCGTGTGGTCGAGCACCACGACCGCCTGCTGACCATGCGCGACTTCCTGCACCGAGGCGCCGTCCACATACAGCGCCACGACCTTCGCGTCGTCGAAGACGACTTCCTCGTAGCCGTGGAACGTGGTCTTCGCGCCCGAGTATTCGAGGCCTTGCGACATCTTGAACTTGCCGGCCGCACGCGCCTGTTCGCGCTGACGCGCCATGGCTTCGTCGAACGCGGCTTCGTCAACGGTGACTTCGCGCTCGCGGCACACGTCTGCCGTCAGGTCGAGCGGGAAGCCGTACGTGTCGTGCAGCTTGAATGCCAGTTCGCCGTCCAGCGTCTTGGCGCCCTTCTTTTCGAGCTCGGCCAGCGCGTTTTCGAGAATCGACATGCCGTGTTCGATGGTCTCGAAGAAGCGCTCCTCCTCCTGACGCAGCACGTCGGTCACGCGCGCCTGCGCGTCTTTCAGTTCCGGATAGGCGCTGCCCATCTGCTCGACGAGATCGGCCACCATACGGTGGAAGAACGAGCCCTTCTTGCCCAGCTTGTAGCCGTGACGGATAGCGCGGCGCACGATACGGCGCAGCACGTAGCCGCGGCCTTCATTGCCGGGAATCACGCCGTCCACGATCAGGAACGAGCAGGCGCGGATGTGGTCGGCAATCACCTTCAGCGAGTTGTTCGCGAGGTCGCTCACGCCGGTTTCGCGCGCCGCCGCCTTGATGAGCGCCTGGAACAGGTCGATCTCATAGTTGCTGTGCACGTGCTGCAGCACCGCCGCGATACGCTCGAGCCCCATGCCGGTGTCGACGCACTGCTTGGGCAGCGGCGTCATGTTGCCCTGCGCGTCGCGGTTGAACTGCATGAACACGAGATTCCAGATCTCGATGTAGCGGTCGCCGTCTTCTTCCGGCGATCCCGGGGGGCCGCCCCATACGTCCGGGCCGTGGTCGTAGAAAATTTCCGAGCACGGGCCGCACGGACCGGTGTCGGCCATTTGCCAGAAGTTGTCCGACGCGTAACGCGCGCCCTTGTTGTCGCCGATACGGATGATGCGCTCGACCGGCACGCCCACTTCTTTCGCCCAGATATCGTGCGCTTCGTCGTCTTCGTGATAGACGGTCACCCACAGCTTTTCTTTCGGCAACTGGTAGACGCCCGTGAGCAACTCCCACGCGTAGTGGATCGCGTCACGCTTGAAATAGTCGCCGAACGAGAAATTGCCCAGCATTTCGAAGAACGTGTGGTGACGCGCGGTGTAGCCGACGTTTTCCAGGTCGTTGTGTTTGCCCCCCGCGCGCACGCTGCGCTGCGCGGTCGTGGCGCGCGAATACGGACGCGACTCAGCGCCGAGGAACACATCTTTGAACTGCACCATTCCCGAATTGGTGAAGAGCAGTGTCGGGTCGTTGCCGGGCACAAGGCTCGACGAGCGAACGATCGTATGGCCCTTCGATTCGAAGAACTTGAGAAACTTCTCGCGGATTTCGGCGGCTTTCATGGCGTGCGGGGGACGGTCCTGACTATTCCTGACTTTTACCGGCGGCATCGTGAGATGCCCCAACTGTTTGTTTCTTAAACGACTGATTATACGGGATCGGCGCCCTTGCGCGGCGCCGCCGCGGGCCGGTTGGCCGTTTGGCCAGGTTGAACCAGGCCAGGTGCGGTCGGCCTGGTTCAGCTTCGCTCAACTTCGGTCACGTCTCGGGCACGTTCCGGTCACGTTCTGAGCCGGTTTCGCCGGGGAGTTTTTGCGCGAGCCCCGCAGACAGCGCGCCACACGCCACGGTCGCACGCAGGTTCACGTGCTGTGCGGGCCCGCTTCGTGACACCTCGTTTCATCTGCAACGGCGCCCGATTCGTCCTATGACGTTCGGCCGACTGCGCCCGCTCGCGTGAATCGCTTAAGATTGCCCACATTCGCGGCGCCTCGTGTGCCGCCCGCTTACATTGGAGACACGGACAAACATGGGCGCTCTCAGTCATATTCGCGTGCTGGATCTCACCCGCGTGCTCGCGGGCCCCTGGTGCGCGCAGACGCTTGCCGATTTCGGCGCGGACGTCATCAAGATCGAACGACCCGAGGTGGGCGACGACACGCGCCACTGGGGCCCGCCGTACCTGAAGACGCCCGACGGCGCGGACACGCGAGAGGCGGCCTACTACCTGGCGGCCAACCGCAACAAGCGCTCGGTCACGGTGGATATCGCCTCGCCCGAAGGTCAGCAGATCGTTCGCGAACTAGCCGCGCAAAGCGACGTGGTGCTCGAGAACTACAAGGTCGGACAGCTGAAGAAATACGGCCTCGACTACGCGTCGCTCAAGAAGGTGAAGCCCGATCTGATCTACTGCTCGGTGACAGGTTTCGGACAGACCGGGCCGTACGCGCAGCGCGCGGGCTACGACTTCATCGTGCAAGGTATCGGCGGGTTCATGAGCATTACCGGCGAGCGCGACGGTCAGCCGGGCGGCGGTCCGCAAAAGGCGGGCGTGGCGATTGCCGATCTGATGACCGGCATGTATTCCACCATCGCCGTGCTTACCGCGCTCACGCATCGCGACCGCACGGGCGAAGGTCAATATATCGACATGGCGCTGCTCGACGTGCAGGTAGCCATGCTCGCCAACATGAACTCGAATTACCTTGCAAGCGGGCAGCCGCCGGTGCGCTGGGGCAACGCGCATCCGAACATCGTGCCGTACCAGACTTTCCAGACCAGCGACGGGTGGATCATCGTTGCGGTGGGCAACGACGGGCAGTTCCGCAAATTCGTCGAGGTCGGCCAACGCCCCGAACTCGCAGAGGACGAGCGTTTCGCCACCAACCCCGCACGCGTGCGCAACCGCGACGTGCTCGTGCCGATTCTCGCGCAGATGGTTCGCCTGCAGGGCAAGCAGAAATGGATCACGGCACTCGAAGCGGCAGGCGTGCCTTGCGGACCGATCAACGACCTCGCGGAGGTGTTCGCGAACGAGCAGGTGGTGGCGCGCGGCATGCAGGTGGATCTGCCGCACCCGTCCGGTGGCACGGTCAAGCTGGTGCGCAATCCGATCAATATGACGGGCACGCCGCCCGAGGCGCTTGCTCATCCGCCGACGCTCGGCGAGCATACCGAAAGCGTGCTGCGCGACGTGCTGGGTTACAGCGACGAACAGATTACGGCGTTGCGCTCGCAAGCGGTGATTTGAAGGCGGCAGGAGGAAGGCGGCAGGCGATGCGCTGCCGCAGTTACGCGTTCGCATTCGCATTCGCCGAGGGGCATGCGCCGGCCGGCGGCGGGCGGCGGGCGGCGACCGGCGACCGGCGACCGGCGACCGGCGACCGGCGACCGGCTAGCGACGAACGCGACCAGTGACCAGTGACCGGCGGCCAGCGATCGGCGAACGCGAACGCGAACGCGAACGCGATCGCGACCAGCGACCGCTACCCCCAACCGCTGCCGACTGCACCGCGCCGCTTCAGCTCGGCTTGCCAAGCGCGGCCAGCCACTCGCGCGCTTCGTCCCAATCGCCGAGTCCGCTGTCCGCATTGATGTGTCCGCGCGGGCCGACGTCGATCCAGCGGCTGCCCCACGCTTTCGCACAGGCTTGCGAAAACGGCACGCCGCCGTAGGGGTCGTCCGTGCTGGATACGACGATACTCGGGAACGGCAAGCGTTCGAGCGGTACGCAAGCAAACCCGCTTGCGTCTTGCGGAAAGTGCGGTTCGGCCGGATCGGGCACGGCCACCAGCAGCGCGCCGGCAATCCTTGCGAGTTGCGCAGCGCTCGCATACTGCGAGGCCCAGAACGCCGTCGTCAGGCAGCCCAGGCTATGGGCCGCAAGCAGGATCGGCGCGTCGACGGATGCAACCGCGGCGTCGAGCGCGCGGCACCAGGCGTCGCGCGACGGATGATCCCAGTCAGGCATCTGGACGCGCGTAAATGACGGATCGCGTGCTTCCCAGCGGGTCTGCCAATGCCCGGCTCCAGAGTTCTGGTAGCCCGGCAGGACAAGTACGTTGGGTTTGGATTCGCTCATGGTGTTCCCCGTAACTTTGTTTTTTGGCGATACGGCCTGGAAGGGGCGGACAACCGCGACAGCCCGCCACGGCCCACCCCTTTGCAACGCGCTCACCGTATCACGCGGCCGACGCCCATGCCACGCGGATCGGCAGCCGGCTCGAGCGTCGTGCCGTCGATGCGGATCACCTGCACATCGCCGTTGAACGACTGTCCCTCCAGCACATAGCCCAGCGCTTGCAACTGAGCGGCGAGTTCGCCGGCAATCGGGCGGTAGGGTTCGAAGTAGATCGTCTTTTGCGGCAGCAACTGGTGGTGAAAGCGCATAGCCGCGAGCGCGTCCGCAGGCGTCATGCCGAAGTCGTAGAGATTGGTCACGACCTGAAAAATCGAAGTCAGAATACGCGAGCCGCCCGGCGTGCCGATCACGAGCGACACCTTGTTGTCCTTCAGCACGATGGTCGGCGTCATCGACGAAAGCGGGCGGCGGCCTGGCAACACCGTGTTCAGATCGGCGCCGCTTGCGGTTGACTCGCCCGAGGCAGTGGGTTTCGTCACGAAGTCATCCATCGCGTCGTTCAGCAGGAAGCCGGCGCCGTCCACCACGACGCCCGAGCCGAATTCGCCGTCGAGCGTGGTGGTGTTCGACACCGCGTTGCCCCACTTGTCCACCACCGAGAAGTGCGTCGTCTGGGCCTTCTCGGGCGGCGCGTCGCCAAGACCAGGCTTGATCGCCGCCGCGCCCGGCACTTCGTCTGTTTTGACTTCGTCCGCGCGTTGGGCGAGATAGGCGTCGTCGAGCAGTTTGTCGACGGGCAGCTTGTACGTGTCCGGGTCGCCGATATATTGCTGCCGGTCGGCAAACACGCGGTCCTCGATCTGTGCGATCAGATGAATGTACGGTGCGCAATTCAGTTCCAGCCCGTCGAATGCCTGCTGCAAATGGGCCTTCATCTTCAGCATCTGGATCAGACCCACACCGCCCGAGCTCGGCGGCGGCGCGGTGAGCACCTCGTAGCCGTTCCACTCAGCCCTGAGCGGCTGGCGCCAGACAGCCTTGTACTGCTGCAAATCGGCCTTCGTGACGAGACCGTGGCCGTACATCTGCTGTGCGATCAGACCTGCGGTGCGTCCTTCGTAGAACTCGCGGCCGCCGTCGCTCGCAATGCGCGACAGGGTTTGCGCGAGCTCCGGCTGGCGGAACGTGCTGCCGGCTTTCAGGCCCGCGAAATAGGCGTCGAAATTGGTCCTCGCGGCGAAATTCTTCGCCGTTGCGTCGCGTCGTTGCTGCAGCCAGGGGTCGACCTGAAAGCCATCGGTCGCATAACGGATGGCGGGAGCGAGCACCTGTTTCCATTTCAGCTTGCCAAAACGCTGCTGCGCCTGCCACATGCCGTCGACGGTGCCGGGCACTGCCACCGCGCGATGGCCCACTGTGCTCATGCCCGGCACTGCGTTGCCTTTATCGTCCAGATACATGTCGCGGGTCGCCTGCTGCGGCGCGCGCTCGCGGTAGTCGAGAAAATACGGCTTGCCGTCGACGTACAGCGTCATGAATCCGCCGCCGCCGAGATTGCCTGAATCGGGCCGGGTCACGGCGAGCGTAAGGGCGATGGCCACCGCCGCATCGACCGCGTTGCCGCCGGCGGCGAAGATCTGCTGCGCGGCGTCGGCGCTGTAGCGGTCGGGAGTTGCGACCGCGGATGCATCGAATAGCGCTTTGGGCACAGCCGTCCGCGCGAGCGCCGACGCCGGCGCCAGCACGGTGGCGGCGACCGCGACCATCAGCACGGCGGGCGCAATGCGTGCCGCGGAAAAGGTGAAGGCAAAGGTGAAGGCATGAGGCGCGCGAGGCGCGTCGTACGTCGGCATTGGCATCCGAAAAACTCCGGCACTGAGGACTAACTGACGGGAAACCGAGGGCGAAACTGCGGACCCACCAGGGGCGTCATGGTGCACGAATCGCAAAGGTCGGTGCAAGCGGACAACGGCGGTACGGTTCGCGCGGCTCCGGGCGCGGACCCGCGCGCAACGCGGCCGCGCGAGGCGCCGTGGCGGACGGCAGGCGCGCCGCACGCATGGGCAGGCGCGCCGCACGCATGCTAAGTGGCCCGTGCGCGCAGCAACAAAGCGATTTACCTCCTGTTACAGCACGCCATGACCTGGTGGCCGCGCGCGAGCCACCGGGCCGGTCTGCGCCGAACGCAGCACGAAACCCGCTTGCGCGTCGGTGCGCCGGCGCACTCCCTGCCGCATCCAGTCTCGTCAGGTAGAATTGCCGGATAAGTGAGCGCACCACGCGCCCCCGACAGACTTTCACCATCTCGCATGAATACCGAACGCAACGACGCGCCAGCGGCATCCAATTTCATCCGCAACATCATTGACGACGACAACCGCAGCGGCAAGTGGAGTCAGCGTGTCGAAACGCGCTTTCCGCCCGAGCCCAACGGCTATCTGCACATTGGTCACGCAAAGAGCATCTGCCTGAACTTCGGCGTGGCGCGCAGCTACGGCGGCGTGTGCCACTTGCGCTTTGACGACACCAATCCGGAAAAGGAAAGCGTCGAATACGTCGATTCGATTATCGACGCGGTGCGCTGGCTGGGCTTCGAATGGCAGAAAGACGGCACGGAGCACCTCTACTACGCGAGCGACTACTACGACAAGCTGTACGAATTCGCCGAGCTGCTGATCGAGCGCGGCAAGGCGTATGTGGACAGCCAGTCGGCGGAAGAAATGCGCGCGAACCGCGGCTCGGCCACCGAAGTGGGCACGCCCTCGCCCTTTCGCGAACGCTCCGTGCAGGAAAACCTCGATCTGTTCCGCCGCATGAAGGCGGGCGAGTTCAAGGAAGGCGAGCACGTGCTGCGCGCGAAGATCGACATGTCGTCGCCGAACTTCAACATGCGCGATCCGGTGCTCTACCGGATCCGCTTCGCGCATCACTACCGCACCGGCGACAAATGGTGCGTGTACCCGATGTACGACTACACGCACTGCATTTCGGACGCGCTCGAAAACATCACGCATTCGCTGTGCACGCTCGAATTCGAGGACCATCGTCCGCTGTACGACTGGATTCTGAACGAGCTTGCCGAAGCCGGCATTTTCACGCGCCCGCTGCCGCAGCAAATCGAATTCTCGCGCCTGAATCTCACGTATGCGATCACGAGCAAGCGCAAGCTGCTGCAACTCGTGAACGAAGGTCACGTGGACGGCTGGGACGACCCGCGCATGCCGACTATCGTCGGCGTGCGGCGGCGCGGCTTCACGCCCGAATCGATCCAGCTGTTCTGCGAGCGCATCGGCGTCACCAAGGTCGACTCGTGGATCGACATGAGCGTGTTCGAAGGCGCGCTGCGCGACGATCTCGACGAAAAGGCGCCGCGCATTGCCGCGGTGCTCGACCCGCTGAAGCTCGTCATCGACAACTTCCCTGAAGGTCTGAGCGAGCCGTGCAGCGCGCCGGTGCATCCGCATCATCCGGAACAGGGCGTGCGCGAGTTTCCGATTTCGCGCGAGCTGTGGATCGAGCGCGACGACTTCACGGAAACGCCGCCCAAAGGCTATTTCCGGCTGTTCCCCGGCAACAGGGTGCGCCTGCGCTACGGCTATGTGATCGAATGCACGGGGGCGGAGAAGGACGAGAACGGCAACGTGGTCGCGGTGCATTGCAACTACTTCCCGGACAGCAAGTCGGGCACCGAAGGCGCGAACAACTACAAGGTGAAGGGCAATATCCACTGGGTCAGCGCGGCGGCTGCCTGCCCGGCCGAGGTTCGCATCTACGACCGTCTCTTCAAGGAGCCGCAACCGGATGCCGGCGGCCGCGACTTCCTCGAAGCACTGAACCCGGACTCCAAACGCGTGGTCAATGCCTACCTGGAACCAGGCGCGCATGGTGCGCTGCCGGAGCAGCGTTATCAGTTCGAGCGGCACGGCTACTTCGTCGCGGATCGTGTCGATTCAAAGCCGGGCAAGCCGGTGTTCAACCGGATCGTGAGCTTGCGCGACAGTTGGGGCAAGCCGGCGTAAAGCCACGGATCAGTGCGCGTTGTCGCGCAGCGGCTCGTCGGATCGGGCGTGCATCGGGTTGCCGATGCACGCTTTTTTGTTTGTGGATTCCGGCACGGCGCGCTCAGCGCATCCCGGCTAACGGTGAGTCGCTGGGCGTCCAGTCATCGTCGCAGAAACGGGTTCGGTCGCCGCTATAGCGAGCGATGCAGTTCCGTCAGCGAAAGGGTGGTCTGAAAAAGCCGCGCGAGGCTGCGACTGGCGTACTTTTCCACCTCGTCGGGCGCGGTCCACCGATACGCGTCCATCTCGGGAATCAACGTGCCGTCCGAGCGGCGTGGAAACAGCGACGTGCAGGTGCAGGAACCGAGGTCGAGTTCGTCCGCGGTGGCGCGCGCGGCGAACAGGTGCAGGTCCTTGTCGCGGCGATAAACAAACAGACCGAGGTCTTTCAGACGCTCGGGTTTTAGCGCGATGCCGGTTTCCTCGATCATCTCGCGCAGCGCGGTGACGTGCGGCGCCTCGCCCTCTTCGCCGTGGCCTTTCGGGATGTCCCAGTGCGACGTGTCCGTGGCGTGTGCGAGCAACACGCGCCCCGCGGGATCGAGCAGGACGATGCCGCATGAAACGACGCGCGGGCTCATCGCGTGGCAGCCCCCGCGCGGCGCGCGGCTTGCGCGTGCGCCGGCACGCCGCGCGCGCGCGTTCCCGCGACGCGGCGCGTGCTCAGCGCTTTTTCTGCAGTTGCCATTTGCCGCTGCCCTCCCGGCAGAACTGCGGGCGCAGGTTCATCGACTGGCCCTTTGCATTGAGCACGACGCCCATATCGCGACAAGTGCGCTCGCCGTCCTTGGTCGTGCGCACGACAGTGATGGTCGCGTCGATCTTCACACTGTTGCGAGTGCCTTCGTTGACCCAGTTGGCGCTTTCGCCGTCCTGCTTTTCATCGAGCGCGGCGAACACAGCCTGCTTGATCGAGTCGACATCGCGCTGCTTCATGTAGGTGATCGGCGTGTCGTTCAGAAAGCCGAGGTTAGCCGCCTGCGCGCCGATCGCCGCGCCAAGCAGCAATCCTGCGACAGTCAGTTGACGGAAGGCACGGGTTCTCATCGACATTGAAGGGTTCTCCTCGCAAACGTTTTGGGGCGGTCGTGGGGCGCTCGCTGCGGCACGCGATCTGGACCCCAAAAGCATAGCATGCCCCGCGTGACGGCCTGGCCGCGCGGCGCGGGTGACGGCGCGGGTGACAGCCGGGGTAAGAATGAAGGCGCCCGCTGACGGTGACGGCGCGAGCTTCTCATTTTTAGGATGGGTCCCATAGCCCCGAGCGGCGTGCCTTCCTATGATTGGCCGTACCTCGCGTTCGCGCCAAATCACTTCAAACCACGCCTCATCATGGAACTGCCCATTGCGCTGGAAACCGTCGCCGTCGCACTCGCGCTGCTTTGCATCGCGCTCGTGCCTGTGGCGCTGCGGCGCGACCCCGGCCTCGCGCGGCCCATCGTGCGTATCGACGGACTTCGCCGCCCGCGTTGGCCCAACTTCCTGACTCGCATTGGCATGGCGTGCCTGCTCATCTCCTTCGCGCTGCTGCTTTCGGCCTGCTACTGCATGCTCGCCGACGCGCGCGTCTGAACTGGCGCAGTACCACCGTCAATCACCTCGAGCCGGCTTCGCACACACGCCTTCCCAGCGACGCCGAGCCTCACTTTCCTGCTTTGTATCCATCGGTGAGCGTGTTCAGAAACGCCACCACGTCCTTGATCTCGGCGTCATTCAACGCGGGCTTGTCGCCCGGCTTGCGGTCGAACGGCGGCTCCGTATTCAGATTCGCCCAATAGCGTCGCGGCAGATCGTCGAACTTCTGCACCTTGCCTTTCACGACCGGATAAAACTTCTCCGGGTTCGTGTCGCGCTCGGCATAGAAGTGCAACACCTGTTCGAGCGAGTGATAGATGCCGTTGTGAAAGAAGCTCTTTTTCAACGCGACATTGCGCAGCGTCGGCGTACGGAAAATGCCGCAGAACTCCGCGCGTCCTGCTAGATCCGTGCGCTCGGGACCACACGCCCCGAGGTCATGGAAACGGGGATCGCGGTTCACCGGCAGTGCGCGATTGCGCGGCACGCCGATCGCGATCAGACCAAAGTCGCTGAATTGCGGCGGCGCGCCGTCCCGCGTGCGTTGACTAATGTGACAGCTCGCACAATTGCCCTTCTTTTCGTCGTTGAAAAGCTCGAGGCCGTGCAGCTCCGCTTTCGTAAGTTGCGCCTTGCCTGCCAGATACGCGTCGTATTTGCTGCTGTACGGATAGAACAGCTCCGGCGTCTGCTCGAACGTTTCGATCGCTTGCAGGACCGCCTTGAAGGTCGCGTCGTCGCTATCGAAAATACGTTCGCCGAAGGCCGCGCGAAAATCCGCCGCGTAAGGCGCGGCCTTTACTGCCGCGGTGACCCTGGCCGGCGAACTGCCCATCTCGAACGACGACAACAGCGGAATGCGCGCCTGATCGCTGCCGCGATCGACGCGACCGTCCCACGTCAGGCCGCCGGTGGGGCCGGCGTCGACACTTTCGTCGCCTTCGTCGTCCGACTCATGATAGTGCTCGGCGAATGCCGGCACCGACTGCAGATACTTGAGCGTCGGCGCCGCGCGCATGCCGGTGCGATGCATGTCGCTGCCGCCCAGTTGCACGGACAACGCGTTGCCAGGCGAAAACGCGTGCTCGGGGCTGTGGCACGACGCGCACGCGAGCTTGCCCGAGCCGGATAACGAAGGGTCGAAGAATAGCTGCTTGCCGAGCGCAGTCATCCTGCGCACGGACTCGTAGACTTGCGCACGCGTCTGGCCGCCCCCTTGCACCGCTTCACGAGGCGTTTCATGAGCCGCGTCATGAGACATTTGCTGCGCCACCTTGAGCGCCACTGGCCGAGCCGCCTCGAGCGCCGCCGGCTGCAGCGCCGGCGCGCCTCTCTCGACCAATGCCCCCGCGCCGCTTGCGCGCGCCTGCTCTGCCGCCGCCGGAGCGCCGGAATCGCAGCCCGCAAGACTCGCGCTCACTGCAACGGCCCCGAAGGCCGCCGCCAGCAGGCGCGCGCAGGCGCGACGCGCTGGCCCCCGCTTCGCGTCTCGTGGCGCCGTTAGACGTGCTGTTGTTTGCAGGATCCCCGCCGGACCGAGCCGCATATGAATGATGTGAATCTGCGATATCGAAGTCCGCGAGCGTATGTCATTCGTATGTCGCCGAAATGACATCCAGCCGACGGCCACCGTCGACTCAAAGCGATCCGTAATGAATACATCGTTCTGTCAAATTGCGTCGCCACACTTTCGCGGGCGGTCGCAGAAAGAGGCGCTGTGTTCGGCCCGTCCCCAACGACAGAGAGAGAACTCCATCAAATGAACAAGAAACTGATCTGCGCGACGCCGCTGGCGATCGCCGCAGCGCTCACCCTTTACGCGTGCGGCGGCAACGAGGTCACCCAGCCGGACATCACGTCGATCAAGACGGTGGTGGTGATCTACGCGGAAAACCGCAGCTTCGACAACCTGTACGGTAACTTTCCGGGCGCGAACGGTCTGCAGAACGTCAGTGCGGCAGCCGCGAAGCAACTGGACCGCGACGGCTCGACGCTCGCTACGCTGCCCCAGGTCTGGAACGGCCTCACGCAGACCGGCGTGACGCCGGTTGTCACGCAAGCCATGACGGCCAATCTGCCGAACAGCCCCTTCGCGATCGACGACCCCAATGGGTTCAACACGCCGATCACCGCGACGACACGCGACCTGTATCACCGTTTCTATGAAAACCAGATGCAGATCGACGGCGGCAAGAACGACAAGTTCGCCGCGTGGGCCGATTCGGGCGGACTCGTCATGGGCCATTACACGCTCAATGCCGACAAGCTGCCGCTGTGGAAAATCGCCCAGCAATACACGCTCGCAGACAACTTCTTCATGGGCGCGTTCGGCGGCTCGTTCCTCAATCACCAGTGGC
This sequence comes from Paraburkholderia phenoliruptrix, assembly GCF_019511605.1. Classification (GTDB taxonomy): domain Bacteria; phylum Pseudomonadota; class Gammaproteobacteria; order Burkholderiales; family Burkholderiaceae; genus Paraburkholderia; species Paraburkholderia phenoliruptrix_A. Next base: position 16,316 of record NZ_JAEUAV010000020.1, read on the forward strand.
TCGTGTGCGCGTGCACGCCGGTCTACCCGAACGCGGACAAGAGCCCGGCGGCCGGCTCGATTTCGGCAGTCGAAAGCGACGGCGTGACGCTCAAGCTCGCGTCGAACTCGCCGGCTTCGGCGCTCAACGGCCCGCCGAAATTCGTGCTGTCGGGCAACCTCACGCCTGACTTCTACGCGGTCAACACGATGCAGCCGCCGTATCAGCCAAGCGGCAACAAGGCGGCTGCGGGCGGCGACGCCAATCTCGCCGATCCCACCGCGGCTACTACTTTGCCGGCGCAGACGCAGACACACATCGGCGACCTGCTGAACAATGCGAAGGTCTCGTGGGCGTGGTATGGCGGCGCGTGGGGCGCGGCGCTGTCTGCGGCACAAAACGGCACGTCGAATGTGATCTACGGCGCGAATCTGAGCACGCCGAACTTCCAGCCGCATCATCAGCCGTTCAACTATTTCGCGGATCTGGCGCCGGGCACCGCGAACCGCGCTCAGCACCTGCTCGACGGCGGCGTAGGCGGCTCGGAGTTCATCAAGGCAATCGACAGCGGCAAGCTGCCGCAAGTGACGTTCTACAAGCCGCAGGGCAACCTGAACGAGCATCCGGGTTACACGGACGTCGCCTCCGGCGATCAGCACATTGCCGACGTCATCTCGCATCTGCAGAAGAGCCCGCAGTGGAACAACATGCTGGTGGTCGTGACGTACGACGAAAACGGCGGCTTCTGGGACCACGTCGCGCCGCCGAAGGCCGACCGCTGGGGCCCCGGTACGCGCATTCCGGCGCTCATCGTCTCGCCGTTCGCGAAGAAGGGTTTTGTCGACCACACGCAATACGACACAACGTCGATCCTGCGCTTCATCACGCATCGCTTTTCGCTGCCGACGCTGCCGGGCATCGCGGCACGCGACGCGGCGCTCACCGCCAACGGCGGCAAGCCGATGGGCGACCTGACCGCCGCGCTGAACATCAGGCAGTAGGCACGTGACGATCGAACAGAAACGATAAGCAACAGCCACCCTCGCGGGCGGCTTTCTGCGGGCAGCTTCGGCTGCCCTTTTTTATTGGGCGCCCGGCCATAAAAAAATCCCATCACCGTTGATGCGGTAGATGGGATTCTTGCTGCAGGCAATGGCGCGGCGGGCGAGGATCGAACTCACAACCTCAGGTTTAGAAGACCTGTGCTCTATCCAATTGAGCTACCGCCGCACAAGGCTGGGCCCGGATTATAACCGATCGCTTCACGCCCGCGACAGCGGGGCGACATTCCTGAGATTATCAGACCGGTTGCGGATGCAGCACGAACCAGCCGAGGAACACGATGCCCGCAATCACGCAGTACAGACCGAACGAAGCGAGACGTCCGCGGCCTTCGAAATAGCGCATCAGGAAACGCACGCTGAGGTAGGCGGCGACGGCGGTCAGCACGCCGCCAAGCAGTGCGTCCGCGAGTTGACCCGGCGCGTGAAAGAGCTTCGGCAGTTCGAGCAGCCCGGCCGCGAAAATAATCGGCGTGCCGAGCAGGAACGAAAACTCCGCGGCTTTCTCTGCGGTGAGGCCGGCCGCGTTGCCGGCAATCATCGTGAGACCGCTGCGCGAGAAGCCGGGGATCAGCGCGCCAATTTGCGCGAGGCCGACGAAGAACGCCTGGCGGAAATTCATTTTCTCCGGCGCCTGATGCGCGCGCGAGCGCTGCAGGCGGTCGCCGAGCCACAGCAGCACGCCGTTGACGATCAGCGCGATCGCGACGATGCGCAGGTCGTGAAAGATCCGCTCGAGCCGCTTTTCGAGCAGCAGGCCGACCAGCCCGGCCGGGATCGTACCGATGATGAGCGCCCACATCATGTGTGCGTCGTCGTTGCGGCGTCCGCTCAGCGACGCAAAGAAACCGCGCACGAGCGCGCACCAGCGCTCCCGGAAATACCACAGCAACGCGAACGCCGTACCGAGGTGCAGGGCAACGAGAAACGGCAGCAACTGCGGCGCGTGTTTATCGATATGCATGCCGAACAATGCGGGCACCAGCAGCGTATGGCCGAGACTGCTTACCGGAAAGAGTTCGGTCACGCCTTGCAGCACGCTCAGGAAGATCAGAAACGACAGATTCACGCGGCAGTCCTTGTAAGGAAGATGTCGGGGACAGCGCGCCGCACAACGAGTTACCCGGCGCGTTAAAAGGCGCACCGATTATGCCTGGCTGCAAAGTCAGCGCCAAGCGTTTGGGCCACATTCGGGGAAATTTTGACGCGTTGCGTCACGATGCGAAAAGCTGGTTTCGCGAATCGCAACGATCGGGACCGCCGACGCACGGCAGTCCTTTCAGTCGTCTAACGGCAATGCTCTGGGTCAGTGCCCCGGCAAGGCGTCAAGCTTACGAAACGCAAGGCGAAACGCACGAGGCGACAGAGCAAACGGCGGGCTGCGAAGCGCGCCTGCGGCGTGGTATGCCGAGCGCGTGCGGCAGGCGAGGCCACGCCGACAAACAGCCGGGAACGCGCGAATCAGCGCTCGACCTTGTAGAAGAAATAAACGGTACTTGCGGTGAACATGCCGAAAAGCGCGACACCCATTGCCATTGCGAGATCCATGACGCCTCCTGAACGATCTCGCCCGGCAGCAGATGTCACCGGGCAGTGAGACGGATTATCGGCAACAACCGGCCGCTCGCGACACTCGCAATTTCCCGAGAAGGGTTTCCCCGTAGCGCAAAGCAGAGCAAAATCGTCGTCTCGGCCGGCTTGCCGCGCGCGTCGCGCGGGCGTGAGCCCGGTCGGCGCTGTTTGGCGCGCCAACGCCGGACCCTCTTCAGCCCGCCTCGCGCGGGCTTCCTATTGACCCATCACGCCATCGACCATGCCTCTTTCACCGCAGCAGGACATTCTCGAAATCGCCCAGGACGCCTCCGTGCTCCGCTTCGCGCCGCAAGCCGGCGGCCGTCTGCTTTCGTGCATCATCGACGGCGAAGAGGTGATCCATTGGCCGGAGCACGCCGACTGGAGCCAGCCTGCGCGCATTCGCGGCGGCAATCCGCTGCTCTTTCCGTTCCTCGGCCGCCATCGCGTGGACGGCAAGATCGGTTACTGGCGCGACGCGCAAGGCACGGTGCGCGAGTTGCCCATGCACGGCTTTGCGCGCGACCTGCCCTTCGACGTGCACGCCGACGTGCACGGCGCCGGCCTGCGCCTCGTGCTGACCGACAGCGAGGCGACGCGCGGTGGCTATCCGTTCGGTTTCCGCTTCGAAGCTGCGTATACGCTGATCGACGCCCGCACGCTCGAGGTCACGCTTACCACCACCAATACCGGCGACGCGGCGCTGCCCTATTACGCCGGCCATCATTTCTACTTCACGCTGCCGCATACGCAGCGCGCCGCGACATCGCTTGAACTGCCGCCAACCGCGCGGCGTTTTCAACAGGCGGACGGTTCGATCAGTGCAGCGGAGCCCGGCGAAGCGCGCTACACGCTCGACGAAGCGCGCATCCACGACCGCTTCCATTGTCTGACCGGCGTGCCGTCGCAGCCGGTCAAGCTGACCGCGCCGGGGCTCGACCGCGTGATCACGATCGACCTGAACCGCCCGGACTCGGTGCCTTGGTACGCGGTGACGACGTGGACCGAAGCGGCGGACTCGGACTTCTACTGCGTGGAGCCGTGGCTCGGCCTGCCCGATGCGATCCACAACGGCATGGGACTGCGCTGGCTCGAGCCGGGCAAGACGGAAGTGGCCGCATTGCGAATCCAGGTGGCGAAGCTGCGCTGAACGCCGCAAACGGCAGGCAATGCTGGTTTTCCCGATGCTGCGACGCAAAACCGTTAGAATCGGACGCTTTGTATCTACCTGCCGCGTGATCGGGATCGGCGCGCGGCAGCGCTTTGCGAGGTCCAATGCCTGAAACAGGAATGATCAGAAAACTCGCCTGCGTCTCGCTGATTGCGCTGCTCGCCGCGTGCGGCTCGGCGCCGGTGGGTCCGGGTTTTTACCGCGTCGAACGGGGCGACACACTGTCGAAGATCGCGCGCAGTCATCGCCAGTCGGTGCAAAGCATCGCGCGCTGGAACAACCTGACCAACCCCGACAACATCGAGGTCGGACAGGTGCTGCGGGTCGAGCCGCCCAACGGCGCGGCCTCGACGAGCGGCGCCGTGCGCAGCAACGGCAGCAGCAGCGCTTCGGCCACGCCGCGTCCCGCGCCGGCTGACAACGCGGCTTCGGCCGCGCCGGCCTCGTCTATTTCGCTCGTGTGGCCGACCAGCGGCACCGTCATTCGCGGCTTCGACGGCGGGAACTCGAAGGGCATCGACATTTCCGCCCCGGCCGGCACGCCCGTGGTCGCAGCGGCGGCCGGCACGGTCGTGTACGCAGGCAACGGACTGCGCGGTTACGGCAATCTGCTGATTCTGAAACACAATACCGAGTACCTGACCGCGTATGCGCACAATCGCGTGTTGCTCGTGAAGGAAGGCGACACGGTCGCGCAAGGGCAGAAGATCGCCGAGGTCGGCGACACCGACACGAACCGCGTCATGTTGCATTTCGAGCTGCGCTACCAGGGGCGCTCGATCGATCCTTCACGCGCGCTGCCGCCGCGCTAAGCCAGTCGTGCCGGGTGCCGGCGCACGGGGCGACTCGTTGCCCTGCGGCCGCCGCCCGCCGGGCGTGGCGTCTGCGCATGGCGTCTGCGCATGGCGTCTGCGCATGGCGTCTGCGCGTTTTGCAGGCAGGGCGTCGGGCGACTCGCCGCCGGCCGGTGTTACTTCATGCGCCGGGCGTATCGTCATGCCGCCCTTGCCCGACCTGGCTCACGCGGCACCGCAGCGGATCAGCGGCGAGCGCGGGGAACCCCGCGTGCTATAAACGCTCAATCCGGCACACGTGGCTCGCGCCACGTCTTTCACATCTGCAAAGGAATCTTGAATGAAGAGCGCATTGGCTTACATGGCGTCGGCCGCGGCGATCGGTGTCGGCCTGCTGACACTCGCGAGCCTTCCCGGTTGCTCCACGACCACCACCATGACCTACTTGCCGAGCGGGGACACCGGCTTCGCAATCAACTGCAGCGGCAGCGATGCGAGCACCAGCTGGGCCGAATGCTACAAACGGGCGGGCGAAGTCTGCGGCAATTACGGCTACGACGTCGTATCGAAGGATGTGGATAACGGCGCGACTTCGGGCGGCACGGTCGGCGGCATTTTCGGCGCGAACGTGAAAAACCGGTCGATGGTCATTCGCTGCAAGCAATAACGCGCACGCGCCGCGCCGCCGGATCGCGGTGAGGCCGACGGGCCGCGCCGCCAGCGCCCGGAGCGCGGCTCGATGCGCGCGGCGAAGGCCAGCAGCGCCGCCAGGCCGACAGGCCACACCGCAATGAAAATGATGATGAGGCGTATAGTCCGCGAAAGAAAAAGTAAGCTTTATGATCTGCGCGGCGTGTGTACGCGCAATGACCACCGGTAAAAAATCAGGCGAAAAAAAGCCCGGCGCGAGGCCGGGCTAACGGGGGTTCGGCGCATATCGGCAAAGGACCGGTTCACCATGCGCCAGAACCGAATTTATCAATGCGGTTTTACAAGCGCAATATATTAATTTCCCGGACAATGTGACGCGACGCACGGATTACGCGTTATGTGAATTGCGAAACACGGAATAAAACGTCGCCTGACGACGCTGATTGGCCGATTATCCGGCAATGAATGCGACGATTAACTCGCTGGAAACCCGCATGTAGCAAGGCTGATGCCACAGCCCGACCATTGGGCTGATGAAACATGCAGGAGTCCGACGCGCACACGAGCGCAGCGATTTTAGACCGTTGATCGCTCCGGAAACACTTGGTGTGCCACCGCACTCTTTCGATTAAATCGCCGCTTTCGTCACTCCCGCGATAGCCATTGAGCACCGGATTCTCCAATTGCGAAACTGCGCAGCCTCCAATCGACCGACGAATTATCGCCGCTCTAAAAATCGTCTGTTCATTAATCAATAATAAGATGTTATTCATCGGGACCGCGTCGTGCAAGTCGGCCGAAAGTCATAATCCGGCTCCTCCCCACAGTTTTACATCTCGTGTCCGTGACGGCCTCGCGCAAATGCACGACATTGAACCGAGCGGCATCAAGGTTCAGAATCGGCTGCATTGCCGCAGGCGGGGCATGCTGAACGCGCACCGCGCAGGCAGCCCGCGCCGATGGTTTATAGTATCGACCCCGCCGGAACCCGCTGACGATGACTTCCAACGACGCCACCCATAGCCCCCTGTACGCCAAGCTCCTCGCCGAAACCGCAAAAATCGGCTGGCCGGAGCTGGAACGCTTCTTTGCGCGCGGCATGCTGCTGCGCGTCGCGAGCGCCCTCGATCTGGTGAGCGTCGCCGAAGCGATTGCCAACGACGACACCACGCAAGTCACCCAGTGGTTGTCAGCGGGGCTCGTCGAGCGGGTTCAGTCCGACACCGCCGCCGACTTCGCCGCGCGCGATCCCGACCTGTGGGCGGTGGTCGTCTCGCCGTGGGTGTGCGTGCAGGAACGCCATTGAGCGAAGCGGCCTCTGCCGCGCACGCGGCACGCCCGTTGCCGGTGCGCTGGCACCGCCGTGTGCTTGCACTGGCGTTTCCGATCGTTCTTGCAAATCTCACACAGCCGATTCTCGGCGCTGTCGACACCGCCGTCGCCGGACATCTGAGCAATGCGTCGTATCTCGGCGGCGTGGCGCTCGGCGGACTTTTCTTCAACTTCGTGTTCTGGGGCTTCGGCTTTCTGCGCATGGGCACCACGGGCCTCGTCGCGCAGTCGCACGGGGCCGGTCAGCACGCCGGATTACGTGACGACGTGATGCGCGCGCTGTTGCTCGCGGCCGTGATCGGCGCCGCGGTGCTCGCGCTGCAAGCGCCGCTGATTGACTACGCGTTGCGCGCGCTCGGCGGCAGCGACGCGGTGCAGCACAGCGCCCGCCTTTACTGCCACGCGCGCATCTGGGCCGCGCCCTTCGCGCTGGGCAACTACGTCGTACTCGGGTGGCTGCTCGGCACACAGCGCGTGCGGCTTGCGCTGCTCTCGCAAGTGTTCATCAACGGCGTGAACATTGCCGCGGTGCTGCTCTACGTGTCCGCCTTCGATTGCGGTGTCGCCGGAATCGGTGCGGCCACCGCCACTGCGGACGCGCTTGGCTTCGTGCTCGGCGCAGCGCTGCTGTGGCGCGGCAGGCCGCGCGGCCTGCCTGCGCCGACCCGCCGCGCGCTCTTCGATGCGGCGGCGCTCAGGCGGCTTGTCACGCTCAATCGCGACATCTTCGTGCGCACGCTGTGTCTGCTGCTGTCGTTCGGCTGGTTTGCGCACCTCGGCGCGCGCCAGGGCGACGCGACGCTCGCCGCCAACGCGCTGCTGCTCAACTTCCAGACCTTTATGGCTTATGGACTCGACGGCTTCGCGCATGCGGCCGAGGCTCTGGTCGGTGCCGCAATCGGCGCGCGCGACCGGCGCGCGTTCGTCGCTGCGGTCAAGGTGACAGCCTTCTGGTCCGTGCTCGGCTCGCTTGGCTTTGCGCTCGTGTATGCGGGTGCCGGTGCGTGGATTGTCGAACGTCTTACCGATCAGCCCGCCGTGCGCAACACGGCCTACCTGTATCTGCCGTGGGCGGCGCTTTCGCCGGTGGTATCCGTGGCGGGCTATTTACTTGACGGCGTATTCATCGGCGCAACACGCACACGCGAATTGATGAGCTCGATGATCGTGTCGTTCGCGCTCTTCGTCGGCGCGTCGTGGGTGCTGCCCGGCGCGTATGGCAATCACGGACTGTGGGCCGCGCTGCTCCTCTTCATGGCCGCGCGCGGCGTGACGCTCGCGCACCATCTGCCGAAGCTGGTTCGTAGTGTGGGCGGCGCCGACGCCTGACGAAGGCTGCTTCGGCGCGGGCTGGCTCTGTGCAGCACCAGCCCGGCACACCCGCCCTGCTTTGCTCTGCCCTGTTCTGCTGTTCTGCCCAGCGGCTAGATTCTCCGCCCGCACTCAACGTGCGACCGGCGCGGGCACCATCGCGGGCGGGTGAGTGTCCGTGGGCACGCCGTGGTAATCGGCGGGATCTTGCGGCGGGCCGGCACGGTGCCCGGAAGGCCCGTTCGCACAGCCGGCCATACCGGTGCCGGCAGCGGCGGCGAGCAGCAATGTAATCATCGAAACGCGGAACATGGACGCTGGTCTCTCAAGGAAAGGGGAAGGGAAAAGGAACGGACGGCGGGAGCGCGGAAGTCTACCCGCAACGCGCGTTCCATGACGCCGCGCGCACAGGTCCCTCTGCCATTTCGCGATGCGTGACCTACTATGAAGTCACAGCCGGACGTCATAGGAGACTGCCATGGACGCTGAATCGATCGCGGGTCTGGTCGGACTCGGAGTAGGTCTCGCGGTGCTGCTGGTGCTGTCCATCTTCGAAACCAGAACTTATCGGCGCGAACACGGCGAAGGCATGCTGCATCACTGGATGACCCACCAGCATGTGCATATGCCGCACTGGATGCGTCGGCGGCATTGACGCCTCGGTGGCCTGATCCATCTGCGGTTGGTTGGTCCCGCACTCGCACTCGCGAGCGGGTGCCGCTTTGCGCGCGTTTCGTCTGAAGAGGGCCGGCGCTGATCGCCAGGCATGAGCGTTGCTGACTCGGTGGCTGCAAGGAGCGCGTACGTTGTGCGTCACTTGCCGTGACAAGCAATGTGCGCCGGATCAACCATGCGGCCAGCATCCTCTGCGGCCGGACAGGGAGAACTCAAATGACGATCGGAACCATCCTGCTCATCGTGCTTATCCTGCTGCTGATCGGCGCGCTGCCGACGTGGCCGTACAGTAGCGGTTGGGGCTACCGCCCCACCGGCCTGCTCGGCGTCGTGCTGATCATCGTCATCGTGCTGCTTGTCATGGGACGCATATGACGCAGCGTTTTCGGCTCCGGCGCAATTCGCGATTGACTCTGGCACTCGAAGCCACGTAGAATCTCGGATTCGTCGGAGCGTAGCGCAGCCTGGTAGCGCATCTGATTTGGGATCAGAGGGTCGAAGGTTCGAATCCTTTCGCTCCGACCACGAAACAAGCAGCATGTATGACGGAACCCGCGTAGCCTTCGGCTTCGCGGGTTTTTTGTTTTTCCGGCACCGTTTTTCCGGCACCGGCGAATGCAGGATCGCGGCCTGCTACAGCAGACCGATGTGGAAACCGCGATGGAAACCGCGCGTCACCCACCACCCGACGACCCAAAGCGGAGCAAGGCAAAACACGAGCGGAGCAAAGGCGGAGCAACAAGGCAACGCAAAGCGGCAGCGCCACGGCAGCGAGCCACAACGCACCGGCAACGCATGCACGAGCCATCCAGGCGCGCCGCGAGCGCCCGCCCCCTTGCCTGCCTTGCAGCCCACGTCACGCCCATGCGACAGTGGACAACGCAACGGTCGACACCACACGGAAGGCCCCAATCGCCGCACTTAGACTTCAGGAGCCCGCATGAATCTGATTCTCTGGCGTCACGCCGAAGCCGAAGACTATGCCGCCACGGACCTTGCCCGCGCGCTCACGACGCGCGGGCGCAAGCAGGCGCAGAACGTCGCCAAATGGTTGCGCACGCGGCTGCCCGATGACGCCGTGGTCCTCGCAAGTCCGGCCGTGCGCACCATTCAGACCGCGGAAACGCTGAGCGACCAGTATCGCGTCGTGCGCGAACTGGCGCCGAATGCAAGCGCGGCCGACGTACTCAATGCGGCGGGCTGGCCCAAAGGCATTGCCGCCACGGTGGTAATAGTCGGTCATCAGCCGACGCTCGGCCATGTCGCAGCCAGGTTGCTCGCCGGCAGCGACGCAAGCTGGCCGGTCAAGAAAGCCGGCCTATGGTGGATCGAGAGCCGCGAGCGTCACGGCGACGATCAGGCGGTGCTGCTCGCGGCAATGACACCCGAGCTCGTCTGATCCGGCCCGCAAGTTCGGCAGTCACACTCGGCAGGCAGGCTCGGCACGTAAAACCGTCGGCAAACCACGGCGGTCAGGCAAGACCTGACGCACCGTGTGCAGGCCGCGCATCGCAGCGGCGTAGCCCGACAGCCAGGCACGCGGCCTACAACGCGGCCCACAACGCGGCTTACTACGCGACTTACTGCCCGACTTACAACGCGGCTTACATGCAGTCATCCAATCGTCACGGCATTGCCATGCGAGCGTCACCGGGCGTTACTACATTGGCGAAAAAAGACTCACCTTTTTTCGACCAGGACGCCCCAATGCGAGAACTGCCGACGCCTACCCTGCCCCTCGCTTCGATCTTCGAGTCCCGTCGCCTGCCGCGCGCCGAAGAGACGGTCACCGCGCAACACCGGCTGCGAGTCACGTGGGCTCGCACCGACGAGGAGCTTCGCGAGGCGCAGCGTCTGCGTTACCGCGTGTTCGCCGATGAAATGGGCGCACGCCTTGCAGGTCCAGCAGGCCTGGACGTCGATTCGTTCGACCCGTATTGCGATCACCTGCTGGTACGCGATCTGGACACGCTGAAGGTGGTCGGCACCTATCGCGCGTTGCCGCCGCATCAGGCCGCGCGCATCGGACGCCTCTACGCCGAAAGCGAGTTCGACGTTTCGCGTCTCACGCACCTGCGCGCGAAGATGGTCGAGGTGGGCCGCTCATGCGTGCACCCGGACTATCGCAGCGGCTCGGTCATCATGTCGCTGTGGGCCGGGCTCGCCGCGTACATGAAGCACAACGGCTACGAGACGATGCTCGGCTGCGCGAGCGTCGCGATGGTCGACGGCGGCCACTATGCGGCGAACCTGTATTGCTCGTTGCGCGACAGCGCGCTGACGGCGCCGGAATATCGCGCGTTTGCGCATACGCCGTTGCCCGTCGACGAGTTGCAAACCGGCGTGGAGGTCGCGCCTCCGCCGCTCGTCAAAGGCTATCTGCGTCTTGGCGCGAAGATTTGCGGCGCTCCGGCATGGGATCCCGACTTCAACACGGCCGATTTCCTGACGCTGTTCCGTCTGTCGGACATCAACGCGCGCTACGCCCGCCACTTCCTCGGCGAGGCGTTGCCGCGCTAGGCTGCGTCCACGCGGCAAGCAGGCGCAGCAACAGAAAAGCCCGGAAAAACCGGGCTTTTCTGCATTTGCAAACCGGCTCGGCGAGAACCGGCCGAGCGCGATACGCACGCATCAATCGTCCGTATAGACCACTCGATACGGAATGCCAACTTTTTCCCACTCTGCGGCTTCCTGAATCAGGCTGTAGTCGGTGAGCGGATTATTGGCGACCCATTCATTGGGCAAACGCACCTCGTAACCGCCGTTCGCCTGGGCGACCGTAATGCCCGGCAGGCCGACATCCGCACGGCGACGGCACAGCAGAGCCGCGAGCCGCAGACAGAACAGCAACGGCCACTCCACCTCGCGTGTTTGCGAGAGCTTGCCGAGCTTGCCCGCGTGACCGAGCACGAGCGCCGCGAGCCGCGCCTGGTCGGTGCGCGAAAAGCCCGGCATGTCCGCGTTGCTTGCGATATACGCCGAATGCTTGTGATACGCGCTGTGCGATATGGACAGGCCGATCTCATGCAGCGCCGCCGCCCAGCCGAGAAACATTCGATTCTCTACCCGGCGTTCTTCGTCGGGCTCGGCGAACTGATCGTAAAAGCGCACGGCCAGCTCGCCGATGCGAGCCGCCTGCGCGCGATCCACGCCATAGCGGCGCATGAAGCCTTCCACCGTGACCGTACGCATGTCCTCGTGCTGTGAGCGGCCCAGCAGATCGTAAAGTACGCCGAGGCGCAACGCGCCGTCTGTCGTATCGACATAGTCGACGCCCAGTTCGTCGAACACGGCGATCATGATGGACAGGCCGCCGGCCAGCACGGGAATGCGGTCCGCTTTCAGCGCGACGAGCTTCAGCCGGTTGACGTTCTCCGCCTTGATCAACGCGCGCTTGAGGCGCTCCAGTCCGCCGCGCGAAATGCCGTGCGTGACGCCTGCGTCGTTGAAGCCGTTTGCCTCGACCAGTTCCGCCAACGCGCGCGCCGTGCCGGACGAGCCGATGGCCTGCTCCCAACCCGTCTTCTTGTATTCCGACGAAATGATCTGAATTTCGCGGCCCGCGGCGAGTTCGGCCTGGCGCATCGTGTATTCGTCGACGTTGCCCGCGGGGAAAAATGCACGGCTATGGCTCACGCAGCCGATATAGAGACTCTCCATCTTGATCGGCGTGTAATGGGAACCGATGATGAACTCCGTCGAGCCACCGCCTATGTCCACCACGAGCCGCTTGCCGGGACTCGCCGGCACGGAATGCGCGGCGCCGGCGTAGATGAGGCGGGCTTCCTCGCGCCCGGCGATCACCTCGATCGGAAACCCGAGCGCCGCTTGCGCTTCGCCGAGGAATTCGCCGGCGTTCTTCGCGATACGCAGGGTGTTGGTCGCAACCGCGCGCACATGGTCGGGATGAAAGTCGCGCAGCCGTTCGCCGAAGCGTTTGAGCGCGTCCCAGCCGCGCACCTGCGACGCCCGGTCGAGCATCTTGTCGCGCGACAGACCGGCGGCAAGCCGCACTGGCTCGCGCAACGCATCGACCTGGTAGATCTGGCTGCCGGCGTCGGTTTCCTCGACGCGGCCGACAATCAGCCGGAAGCTGTTCGAACCGAGGTCGACGGCAGCAAGCAGTTGTGGGGTATTGACCATCGGGTTTGCGGACTCCATGCGCGCGAGCGCGGCGGTGGTGGATGCGTGCAAGGTGTGACTGGCGCCTGGAACTGTCGCCGCCCTGCGACCGGCCGCGCTGTTCAAAAACGCCATTCTAAGCGTACCGGAGCTCACGATGTCACCTCGCGCGGATGGGGTTCCCCATGGTCCCATACGGACTGCGTCATATTGACGACAGGCGAGCAATACAGCGTAGAATTTATAACATTGAGAATGTCATAACAATGTCATCATACTGTGAGAATTTCCGAGCGTCTTTCCGCGTCCCTATCCGAAATTCCATTCTCGCTGCCGATGTCCATCCGCTACCCCTTATTGAATCGCGAGCTGGGCATTCTGGGTTTCAACGAGCGCGTGTTGGCGCAAGCCGCCGACCCCGCCGTCCCTTTGCTCGAACGCCTGCGTTTCATCTGCATCACCAGTAGCAATCTCGACGAATTCTTCGAAGTCCGCATGGCCGGACTGCAGGAGCAGATGCGCGACAATCCGGGCGCGCTTTCGCCCGACGGCATGTCGCTGCAGCATGTTTATGACCTGGTGGTCGAGCGTGCGCAGAAGCTGGTGCATCGGCAATACACGATGCTGCACGACACGGTGCTTACCGCGCTCGAGGCGGAAGGCATCTATTTCCACGGCACCGAGGCATGGAGCGAGGCGCAGACCGCGTGGGCGCGCGATTATTTCTTTAACGAACTGCTGCCGGTACTCACGCCAATCGGCCTCGACCCCGCGCATCCGTTTCCGCGCGTGCTCAACAAGAGCCTGAACTTCGTGGTCGAACTGGAGGGCAAAGACGCCTTCGGCCGTCAGGCGATGATGGGCATCGTGCAGGCGCCGCGCGCGTTGCCGCGGCTTGTGCGCATGCCGCAGGAGCTCTCGGGTTATCCGCACGGCTTCGTGCTGCTCAGCTCTCTGTTGCAGCGCTTTGTCGGCGAGTTGTTTCCAAACCTCGTGGTGCGCAGTTGCAATCAGTTTCGCATTACGCGTAACAGCGAACTGTTCGTCGACGAAGACGAAATCACCAATCTGCGCGTCGCGCTGCAGGGCGAGCTGCCGGCGCGGCATCTGGGCAACGCAGTGCGGCTCGAAGTCTCTGCGGAAACGCCCGCGCATGTGGTGCGGCGGCTGCTCAACGAAAGCGGACTCAGCGACAAGGACTGCTATTACGCGAATGGTCCGGTCAACCTCGTGCGTCTCATGCAGTTGCCGGAGATGGTGGACCGGCCCGATCTGAAGTTCGTGCCGCATATTCCCGCCATTCCCGCGCCTATCGCGAACGCCGCGAGCATGTTCGACGTGATCGATCAGGGCGACGTGCTGCTGCATCATCCGTACGAGAGTTTTCAGCCGGTGCTCGAACTGCTGCTGCAAGCGGCCAAAGATCCGAGCGTGGTCGCCATCAAGCAGACCATCTACCGCACCGGCACCGACTCGCCGCTGATGGACGCGTTGATGCAGGCCGCGCGCAACGGCAAGGAAGTCACCGTGGTGGTCGAACTGCTCGCGCGCTTCGACGAGGAAACCAACATCAACTGGGCCGCGCAGCTCGAAGCGGTCGGCGCGCATGTCGTGTACGGCGTGGTCGGCCACAAGTGCCACGCAAAGATGATGCTGATCGTGCGACGCGCAACGGTAGGCGGCAAGATGACGCTCAAGCGTTACGTGCACCTTGGCACCGGCAATTATCATCCGCGCACGGCGCGTCTTTACACGGACTTCGGCTTGATGAGCGCCGACCCGCAAATCTGTGAAGACGTGCATCATGTATTCCAGCAACTCACCGGCATTGGCGGCGAACTGAAACTGCACGAGCTGTGGCAGTCGCCATTCACGCTGCACCCCAAACTCGTCGACGCAATCCGCGCGGAAGCAGAGCATGCGCGTTCGGGCAAAAAGGCGCGCATCGTCGCGAAGATGAACGCATTGCTGGAACCTACGGTGATTGCGGAGTTGTACGAAGCGTCCCAGGCAGGCGTGAAGATCGACCTGATCGTGCGCGGCGTCTGTTCGTTGCAGCCGGGCGTGCCGGGCCTCTCCGAGAACATCACGGTGCGCTCGATTGTCGGGCGCTTTCTCGAACATCATCGTATCTATTACTTCTACGACGACGGCCGCGAACAGGTGTATCTATCCAGCGCGGACTGGATGGATCGCAACTTCTTTCGCCGCGTCGAAGTCGCGTTTCCGGTCAACAACCGGCGGCTCAAGCGCCGGGTGATCGCGGAGGGTCTGTCGGCGTTTCTCGGCGACAACCAGTCTGCGTGGCTCATGCAAAGCGACGGGCATTATCGTCGGCGGCGGCCCGGCAAGTCCTCGCGCAATGCACAAATGAGCCTGCTCGCGAAGTTCTGCTCGTAACGCGTCCCGCTCTGTGCGGCGTGGACTTGAGTGTCGGTCTGCGCCGCTGAAGATCGGTAAGCGGACGAACGCAGCGTCGGAGGTTCATGAAAAAGCCCGCCTGAGCTTGTGCTTCAGGCGGGCGTTTTCATGAATCGCGCGCCGTTATGCGTGCGCCGGCTGCCGCCGCGTCGTGCGATACAACGGAAACTTCACGCTGAACGTACTGCCGCGCCCTTCTTCGCTCTTCACGTCGAGTTGTGCATCGTGCCGTTGCAGCACGTGCTTGACGATGGCGAGTCCAAGACCAGTGCCGCCGGTATCGCGCGAACGGCTGCGGTCCACGCGGTAGAAACGCTCGGTGAGGCGCGGAATGTCGGCGGCCGGAATGCCCAGGCCGCTGTCGGTGACCGAGAACACCGCCGCACCGCCCTGCGCCTGCCAGCTCACTTTGATCGCGCCGCCGTCCGGCGTATAGCGGATCGCGTTGGTCACGAGGTTGCCGAACGCGCTCAGAATCTCGGTTTCGACGCCCGTCACCGTCAGCCCTTCGTCGGCTTCGAAGACAATTTCATGGTGGTCGCTCGACAGGCTTTCTGCGTCGTCACGCAGATGCCGCAAGACCGCACGCATGTCGATCATCTGATCGCTCGGCGGCTTGTTGTCGCCCTCCAGTTTGGCGAGCACGAGCAGATCGTTCACGATGTGCCGCATACGCGACGCCTGCTGCTCCATGAGCTCCAGGTAGCGCGCGCGCTCCGCTTCCGAGAGCGGCAACTCGCGCATCGTCTCGAGAAAACCGGAGAGCACGGTGAGCGGTGTTTTCAGCTCATGCGACACGTTGGCGACGAAGTCGCGCCGCATGGCGTCCGTGCGCTCGAGTTCGGTAATGTCCTGCGACAGCACGAGTTTGCGGTTCTCGCCATAAGGAAACACCTGCACGGACAGCACGTTCTGCCGTTTCACGCCCATGCCGCGCATGATCAGCATTTCCTCGTACTGGTGCGAGTTCAGATACCGGACGAATTCCGGTTGACGCACCAGATGTGTGATGTGCTGGCGCAGATCGCGCCTGGCGTCGAGCCCGAAATGCACTTCGGAGATGGCGTTGCACCATTCGATCTGATCGTGGTCGTCGAGCATGGCCACGCCGTTCGGCGACGCCTGAATCGCCTGAATGAAGCGCGAGTGCTGCTGCTCGACCTGGCGCACCTGGGCATGCCAGCGCTTCGCGAGCTTATGCAGACGGTAGTAGATTTCGCCCCAGATGCCCGGCGCGCTCGGCACTTCGCCGTACACGGGCGCGTCGAGCAAACGCCACAACCGCTCTTTATGAAACGTGCCCGAGAGGCTTTGCATGAGCAGCATGACGACCGCGAGGATCAATGCGGCGTTGACATTCACAAATGCGCCGACCACCACGCACAGTATGGCGAGCAGCACGATCGAAACGATGGAGCGCGCCCAGATGATGTTCATGGTCTAGACAATCGAAGAGAACGGCGTGCGCGCCGCCGCAAAAGATCAGGCGCTCTTGGCCAGACGGTAGCCGCTGCCGCGGACCGTCTCGATCATAGCATCGCAACCCGCCGGCTTGAGGGCCGCGCGCAGGCGCTTGATGTGCACGTCCACCGTGCGCTCTTCGACGAACACGTGGTCGCCCCACACCTGATCGAGCAGTTGCGTGCGGCTGTGCACGCGCTCGGGGTGTGTCATGAAAAAGTGCAATAGACGGAACTCGGTCGGACCGAGGTCGAGCTTGATCTCGCTGCCTTCCGCATGCGCGGCGACGCGATGCGTTGCCGGATCGAGCTTCAGGCCGTTGATGGCGACCACGTCCTCGGTGAGCTGCGGTGCGCGGCGGCGCAGCACCGCCTTGATGCGCGCCATCAGCTCTTTCGGCGAAAACGGCTTGGTCACGTAGTCGTCCGCGCCGATCTCGAGGCCGAGCACCTTGTCCTGCTCGTCGCCGCGCGCGGTCAGCATGATGATCGGGATGTGCTTCGTGCGCTCGTTGTTGCGCAGGTCGCGCGCGAACGCGATACCCGACTTGCCCGGCAACATCCAGTCGAGCAGGACGAGGTCGGGCAATACGTCGCTGATCAGGTTTTGCGCCTGCTCCGCGTTGTACGCGCGAATCGGGCAGTGTCCGGCGTGTTGAAGATTGACCGAAATCAGTTCGGAAATTGCGGGCTCATCTTCAATGACGAGAATGCTGCTGGGCATCGGCACCTCTGGTCCTTATCTCTGGATTAACTGAGCGCTTCGCGCTCGAGTGCGTCGCGCGACTTGTGCCGCACGTCCGTACCCTTAACGATGTAAATGATGAACTCGGCGATGTTCTTCGCGTGGTCGCCGATACGCTCGATGGCCTTGGCGATGAACAGGAAATCGAGGCCCACCGAAATGGAGCGCGGGTCTTCCGTCATGTACGAAATCAGCTTGCGCACGAACGCGCGGAATTCTTCGTCGATTGCCTTGTCGTCGCGCACGATCTGCGCGGCGGCGACCGTGTCCAGACGCGCAAATGCGTCGAGCGCGCGACGCAGAATAGACACCGCCATTTCGCCCGACAATTTGATCTCGGCAATGTTGATGGTGCGCGACGCGCCGTCTTCCATCAGACGCCTCGTGCGCTTGGCGATCTTCTCGGCTTCGTCGCCGGCCCGCTCGAGATTGGTGATGGTCTTCGAAATCGCGATCAGCAGGCGCAGGTCGCGCGCGGCCGGCTGACGACGCGCGATGATGTTGCTGCACTCCTCGTCGATCTCGACTTCCATCGTGTTCAGGCGGTCTTCCGTGGCGATCACCTGCTCGGCGAGCTGCAGATCGAATTCGTTGAGCGCCTGCATCGCCTTGACGATCTGCGATTCGACGAGGCCGCCCATTTCGAGCACCTTCGAGGAAACCAGGTTCAGATCGGCGTCGAACTGGCTGGAGAGGTGTTTATCGGACATGTCGTACTCCGTTGTTTGCCCGGCTCATCAGCCGAAGCGGCCAGTAATGTAATCTTCGGTTTCCTTACGGACCGGCTTGATGAAGATCTTTTCGGTATCGCCGAATTCGATCAGTTCGCCAAGGTACATATACGCAGTGTAGTCCGAACAGCGGGCCGCCTGCTGCATGTTGTGCGTGACGATGACCACCGTGTAGTCGCTCTTCAATTCGGCGATCAGCTCTTCGATGCGGCCCGTCGAAATCGGGTCGAGCGCCGAGCACGGTTCGTCCAGCAGCAGCACTTCCGGACGGATCGCGATGCCGCGCGCAATGCACAAACGCTGCTGCTGGCCGCCCGACAGACCGTAGCCGCTCTGGCCGAGCTTGTCCTTCACTTCGTTCCACAGCGCCGCCTTGGTGAGCGCCCATTCGACGCGGTCGTCCATTTCCGAGCGCGGCAGCGACTCGAACATCTTCACGCCGAACGCGATGTTGTCGTAGATCGACATCGGAAACGGCGTGGGTTTCTGGAACACCATGCCGATACGCGCGCGCAACAGCGAAATATCGCGCTTCGAGGTCAGCAGGTTTTCGCCGTCCATCAGGATCTCGCCTTCGGCGCGTTGCTCCGGATAGAGCGCGTACATCTTGTTGAAAGTACGCAGCAGTGTGGACTTGCCGCAGCCGGACGGGCCGATGAACGCGGTCACCTTGCCTTCCGGAATCTGCAGGTTGATGTTCTTCAGCGCGTGATACTTGCCGTAGAAGAAGTTCAGGTCGTTGACCTCGATCTTCGGACGCGACGGCGAAGGCTCCTGGCCGCCTTGCGCGGGATCGAAACCAGCGGGCGCAGCGGGACGCGAGACCGGATTGAGTTGAGTTTCTGCCATGTTCATCGGATTACACTCCGCCCTTACTTTTTCGAAAAGATCGTGCGCGCGAGGATGTTCAGTCCCAGCACCGCGAGCGTGATCAGGAAAACGCCGGCCCACGCGAGCGATTGCCACTGCGCGAACGGACTCATCGCAAACTTGTAGATCGTCACCGGCAGATTGGCGACCGGCTGGCCGAGATCCACCGAAAAGAACTGATTCGACAACGCGGTAAAGAGAAGCGGCGCAGTCTCACCGGCGATACGGGCGACCGCGAGCAGCACACCGGTGACGATACCGGCCACCGACGCCTTCAGCGTGATCGACAACACCATCTTCCACTTTGGCGTGCCGAGTGCGAAGGCGGCTTCACGCAATGCGTTCGGCACCAGTTTCAGCATGTTTTCCGTGGTGCGGATCACGATCGGAATCTGCAGCAGCGCGAGCGCGAACACGCCGGCCCAGCCGCTGAAGTGGCCCATCTTCGCGACGACGAGCGCGTAGACGAAAAGACCCACCACGATGGACGGCGCCGACAACAGAATGTCGTTGATGAAGCGCGTGAGGCTCGCGAGCCAACGCTTCTGTCCGTATTCCGCGAGATAGACACCGGCCAGTATGCCGATAGGCGTGCCGACGAAGGTTGCGAGCACAACCAGCAACAGGCTGCCGACAATGGCGTTGGCTAGACCGCCGCCATCCGTGTTGGGCGGCGGCGTGGACTGCGTGAACAGTTCGACCGACAGGCCGCCGATACCAAGGCGCAGCGTCGTGTAGAGAATCCAGATCAGCCACAGAAGGCCGAAAGCCATTGCCGCAAGCGACAGCGTCAACGCGATGGCGTTTTGCGTGCGGCGGCGCCCTTGCAGGCGCACGCGCATTTTTTCCAGCGCGGCGGCGTCGTTCGAGCCCGGCATGTTCAAGGTGGACTGGCTCATTTCGCGCCCTCCCCTTTCTCCAGACGAAGCAGCATGATCTTCGAAATGGCCAGCACGATGAAGGTGATCACAAAGAGAATCAGGCCGAGTTCCATCAGCGCCGAGGTGTGCAGGCCCGGATCCGCTTCGGCGAATTCATTGGCGAGCGCCGACGTAATGCTGTTGCCCGGCGAAAACAGCGACACGTTATCGAGCAGGTTCGTATTGCCGATCACGAACGTGACGGCCATCGTCTCGCCGAGCGCACGGCCAAGGCCGAGCATCACGCCGCCGATCACGCCGCTCTTGGTAAAGGGCAGCACGATCTTCCACATCACTTCCCACGTCGTGCAGCCGATGCCGTACGCCGATTCCTTCAGCAGCACCGGCGTGACTTCGAACACGTCGCGCATTACCGAGGCGATGTACGGAATGATCATGATCGCGAGAATCACACCGGCGCACAGAATGCCGATGCCGATGGGCGCGCCCTGGAACAGCGCGCCAACGACCGGAATGCCGCCGAGCACGGCGCCGAGTGGCTTTTCGAACCACGTCGCGAAGATCGGCGCGAACACGAGCAAGCCCCACATGCCGTAGACAATCGACGGAATGGCGGCCAGCAGTTCGATCGCGATGCCGAGCGGCCGGCGCAGCCATGCGGGCGAGAGTTCGGTCAAAAAGAGCGCGATGCCGAAGCTCACGGGCACCGCGATGATGAGCGCAATGATCGAGGTGGCGATCGTGCCGTAGATCGGCACGAGAGCACCGAACTGCTTGCTGGGCGGATCCCACTCCGCGCTCCACAGGAAGCCGAGACCGAACTGCTTGATGGACGGCATGGAAGCGAAGACCAGCGAAACGATGATGCCGCCTAGCAGCAACAGCGTGACAATGGCGGCGAGGCGCGCGAGGCCGCCGAAGATCACGTCGCCGGCGCGGCTGGGCGCTCTTTGCTGCGACGCGCTGCCAGGCGGGGTGGCCCGCGGCGCGCCAGACGCTAATTGGATATCGGACATAAGAGCCTGATGGACCTTTTCCAGTTGCCATGCGACTTATGTCGCGCGGCGGGTCATGCATCTGCGCACTACTTGTTAGTGTCGCTGGCCGGTGAAGGCCGGTTTCGGCCGACAAAAAACAGTGCCGGTCAATGCCATTGGCCGTCCCCGGTCGAGGACGGCCAATGTGTTACATGAAGGCGTTGCGTGTGACCGCCCTCGTAGCGCTTACTCGGCGAGCGGCTTGCCCGAAGCGTCCTTCACCTTCGACTTCCACTGCGTCTTGATCTCGGAGACCACGGACTCCGGCAGCGAGATGTAGTCCAGATCGTTCGCGGCTTGCGTGCCGTTCTTGAATGCCCAGTCGAAGAACTTCAGCGTTTCCGCGCCTTGCGCCGGCTTTTCCTGCGCCGTGTGCAGCAGCACAAACGTCGCGCCGACGATCGGCCATGCGTTCTTGCCCGGCTCGTTCGTCAGGATCTGGTAGAACGACTTCGACCAGTCCGCGCCCGCTGCCGCTGCCTTGAAGGTTTCCGTCTTCGGCTCGACAACCGTGCCCGTCGAGTTCTTCAGCGCGACGTAGGTCATGTGGTTCTGCTTCGCATACGCCCACTCGACATAGCCGATTGCGCCCGGCAGACGTTGCACGAACGCGGCGACGCCGTCGTTGCCCTTGCCGCCCGTACCGGTCGGCCAGTTCACGGTCGAACCTTCACCAACCTTCGACTTCCATTCGTTGTTGACCTTGGACAGGTAGTTCGTCCAGATGAAGCTGGTGCCCGAACCGTCGGCGCGACGAACCACGGCGATGTCCGTGTCCGGCAGCTTCGCCTTCGGGTTCAGCGCAACGATCGCCGGATCGTTCCACTTCTTGATCTTGCCCAGGTAGATGTCGCCCAGCACTTCGCCCGACAGCACCAGTTCAGCCGGCTTCACGCCCGGCACGTTGACAACCGGCACCACGCCGCCGACCACCGTCGGGAACTGGAACAAGCCGTCCTTCGCGAGTTCGTCGTCCTTCAGCGGAGCGTCCGAGCCGGCGAAATCCACGGTCTTGGCAATGATCTGCTTGATACCGCCCGACGAACCGATACCCTGGTAGTTGACCTTGCCGCCGCCGGATTTCTGGTAGGCGTCCGCCCATTTCGTGTAGATCGGTGCTGCAAAGGTGCTGCCCGCGCCGGTGATGTCTGCTGCCTGGGCTGCCATCGCGAAGACCGCGCCAGCGACGCCAGCGAACACGGTTTGCATCAATTTCATCGAAACCTCCAAGGTGTGAGCGGTGTGTAACGTGAACACCGCGAAGCTTAGGGCCTCTTTATGACAGTACCGTGACTAACCGTGAAACTCGTGTGACAGTGAGTTTACTGACGCGAAAGGAATTCCGGCGCGGGAACCGGCGATTTGCTGCGTTGGCGCCGATTCCTGTACAGATTAGGCGAAAAAGATGGGGCGCGAACGTTTGCGGGCGCGCAGCGCGGGGCGAGACGTGTGGGGAGTGTGTGATGAGCGCGGCACAGGCGGCCGTGCCGACCTAGCCAGCTCCGGCGGAGCGACCGAAAGGTCCGCCCCGCCGCAGCGCACAAGTAAAGAGACGCTTAAGTCAAAGGACGCTTAAGCCGTTGCGTGGGTTACGGCCGCCGCGATTGCCTCGGCATGGCGGACTGCGTCGTCCACCTGCTCGGCTTCGACCATCACGCGCAGCACGGGCTCGGTGCCCGACGCGCGGATCAGCACGCGTCCGCGCCCATTGAGCGCGTCTTCCGCGCTGGCAATAGCGCGCCGGATCGCATCGCTGCCCTTCCAGTCAGCGTCCGGCTTCATACGCACGTTGATCAGCTTCTGCGGGAACAGCGATACGCCCTCCAGCAGTTCGGCGAGCGTTTTGTCGCTGCGCTTCATGGCCGCGAGGACGAGCAGCGCGGAGACGATACCGTCGCCGGTCGAATGACGATCGAGCGACAGGATGTGGCCGGAGCCCTCGGCGCCGAGCTGCCAGCCGTGCTCGCGCAACTGCTCGAGCACATAGCGGTCGCCCACGGCCGCGCGCACGAACTTCACGCCCGCCGCCTGCAGCGCGACCTCGACAGCCATATTGGTCATCAGCGTGCCCACCGCGCCTTCGACTTTACCGTCGGTCGCGATGCGATCCTTTACCAGCACGTACAGCAGTTCGTCGCCGTTATAGAGACGCCCGGCGGCGTCGACGACCTGCAGACGGTCCGCGTCCCCGTCCAGCGCAATGCCCAGATCCGCGTGATTGGCCCGCACCGCACGCACCAGCGCGTCGGGCGCGGTTGCGCCGACGCCGTCGTTGATATTGAAGCCGTTCGGCGCAACGCCGATTGGGATGACCTCGGCGCCCAGCTCGTGGAACACGTGCGGCGCGACGTCGTACGCGGCGCCGTGTGCGCAATCCACCACCAGTTTCAGTCCGCGCAGATCGAAGGTCGCCGGAAACGTGCTCTTGCAGAATTCGATGTAGCGGCCGGCGGCGTCATCCAGACGCCGCGCCTTGCCGAGCTGCTCCGACGCCGCGCAGGCGAGCGGCAGTTCCAGTTGCTCTTCAATCTGCGATTCGACGTCGTCCGGCAGCTTGTTGCCGTCTGCGGAGAAGAACTTGATACCGTTGTCGTAATACGGATTGTGCGACGCGCTAATCACCACGCCCGCCGCGAGCCGCAGCGCCCGAGTCAGATAGGCGATGCCCGGTGTGGGCATTGGACCGGCCAGCATCACGTCGACCCCGGCGGCCGAAAAACCCGCCTCGAGCGCCGCTTCGAGCATGTAGCCGGACACGCGCGTGTCCTTGCCGATCAGCACCGTCGGCCGCGTGCCCGTGCGCGCCCAGCGGTCTGCACCGACGAGCACCTTGCCGGCCGCATAGCCGAGCCGCAATACAAATTCCGGCGTAATAGGCCCTTCGCCGACCTTGCCCCGAATTCCATCCGTGCCGAAATAACGACGTGCCATCTTATGTGTTCTCCTTGCTTTTGGCTTAGCTGCGCGGGCCGGCGCGGTTCGCCGCGTCGCGCAGGGCTGCCCATACTTTCAATGCGTCTACTGTTTGCGCGACATCGTGTACGCGCAGGATCGCCGCGCCGCGTTCAGCGGCCAGAACTGCTGCGGCGACGCTGCCCGCGACGCGCTCGGCCGCCGGGCGCCCGGTGACCGCGCCGATCATCGACTTACGCGACATGCCCGCGAGAATCGGGTACGGCGGATCAGCGGGCGGCGCGCTGTCGGCAAGACGCGCGAGCAGCGCGTAATTGTGCTCGACCACCGCCTTGCCGAAACCGAAACCCGGGTCCACGCTGATCCGCTCGCGCGCAATGCCTGCCTGTCTGAGCGCCGTCACGCGCTCGTTTAGAAACTCGCTGACTTCGCTCACGACATCGCCGTAAGCCGGCTCGCCGAGTTGCATGGTCTGTGGCTCGCCGAGCATATGCATCACGCATAGACCACAGTCGCTGTCGCGCACTGCGTCGATCGAACCGGGCATGCGGAAGCCCCAGATATCGTTGATCAGATCGGCACCCGCGTTCAGTGCGCGGCGCATCACTTCGGGCTTGTAGGTATCGACGGAAAGCGGCACGTTCGCACCGCGCAGCTGCTCAATGAGCGGAATCACGCGTTCCAGCTCCTCGTCGAGCGGAACGGGCGGAGCGCCGGGGCGCGTCGATTCACCGCCAATGTCGATAATGTCCGCGCCCTCGAGCATCATGCGCTCGGCCTGGCGCAGCGCGTCGCCATGCATCGCGTACTGGCCGCCGTCGGAGAAGGAATCGGGCGTGACGTTCAGGATGCCCATGACCAACGGGCGTTCGAAGCTCAGCTTGAACCGGCCGCACTGCAACGGCTCGGGAATGGGGGGAGAGAAAGCGGCTGTGGGCACGTAGCGTTACATCAACTAGACGAATAAATGCAAAACGGGCCGGTGTGGATGCACACCGGCCCGCACTTTCTACCGACAGCCTATCAGGCCGGCGCGGTCGCACTGCCCGGCTTGACCTCGGTGCCAGGGCTGCCGCCCGACGACGCGTCGCTTGCCGACGGCGGCGAACTCTTGGGCGAACGCGGCGGACGTCCGGCCATGATGTCGTTGATCTGATCGGAGTCGATCGTCTCCCACTCCATCAACGCGGCGGTCATCGCTTCGACCTTGTCGCGGTTTTCTTCCAGCAGGCGCTTCGCGAGGTTGTATTGCTCGTCCAGCACACGGCGGATTTCCGCGTCCACCTTCTGCTGCGTCGCTTCCGAAATGGTGCGCGTGAAGCCGCGGCCGAACGGTGTGGCGTCGTTTTCGTCGTCCACGTAGACCATTGGTCCCAGTGCGTCGGTCATGCCGAAGCGGGCTACCATGGCGCGCGCGGTTTGCGTGGCCTTATTGAAGTCGTCCGACGCGCCCGTGCTGATCAGGTTAAGGAACAGCTCTTCCGCGACACGGCCACCGAACAGAATCGCAAGACGATCGAGCAGATAGTCTTTCGAATACGTTTCGTTGTCGTGCTCCGGCAACTGCCACGTGACGCCCAATGCGCGACCACGCGGAATGATGGTGACCTTGTGCACCGGATCGGCCTTCGGCAGCAGCTTGGCTATAACCGCATGGCCCGACTCGTGGTAAGCGGTCGCGCGCTTCGACTCTTCGCGGATTACCGCCGACTTGCGCTCCGGACCCATGAAGATCTTGTCCTTCGCGTCTTCGAAGTCCGTCATTTCGACAATGCGCTTGCCGCGGCGCGCCGCGAACAATGCTGCTTCGTTCACGAGGTTCGCCAGATCGGCGCCCGAGAAGCCCGGCGTGCCGCGCGCAATCACCGCCGCGTCGACGTCGTTCGAAATAGGCACTTTGCGAAGGTGGACCTTCATGATGTGCTCGCGGCCGCGAATGTCCGGCAGACCGACGTACACCTGGCGGTCGAAACGGCCCGGACGCAGCAACGCCTTGTCGAGCACGTCCGAACGGTTGGTCGCGGCAATCACGATTACGCCGGAGTTGGCCTCGAAGCCGTCCATCTCGACCAGCATCTGGTTGAGCGTCTGCTCGCGCTCGTCGTTACCGCCGCCCATGCCGGCGCCGCGATGACGGCCGACCGCGTCGATTTCGTCGATGAACACAATGCACGGCGCATGCTTCTTGGCCTGCTCGAACATGTCGCGCACGCGAGCCGCGCCGACACCGACGAACATTTCCACGAAGTCCGAACCCGAGATGCTGAAGAACGGAACCTTCGCCTCGCCGGCGATGGCGCGCGCGAGCAGCGTCTTACCGGTTCCCGGCGGACCGACCAGCAGCACCCCGCGCGGAATGCGGCCGCCCAGCTTCTGGAACTTCTGCGGGTCGCGTAGGAAGTCGACCAGTTCGGAGACTTCTTCCTTTGCTTCGTCGCAACCGGCGACGTCGGTGAAATTGATTGCGTTGTTGTTCTCGTCGATCAGACGCGCACGCGACTTGCCAAACGAGAAGGCGCCGCCTTTCCCGCCTCCCTGCATCTGTCGCATCATGTAGAACCAGAAACCGATGATGAGAATGGTCGGCCCGAGGTAATACAGCGCGGACACCAGCGCGTTGGGTTCGTCGTCAGCCTTGCCGCTGACCTGAACGCCATATTTCATCAGGTCGCCGACCATCCAGATGTCGCCGGGCGACACGATCTGGTACTTCTGGCCGTCTGCTGGAGTGACCGTGAGGTTCCGCCCCTGGACAATGACGTTCTTGACTTTGCCGTTCTTCGCGTCGTCCATGAACTGCGAATAGGAAACGCCTTCCTGGACACGGGGCTTGTCGAACTGCTTGAACACCGTAAATAGCACCAGTGCGATAACCAGCCACACTGCTGCCTTCGAAAACATATTGTTGTTCAAAGCACCACTCCTTCACTTAGACGGGCGCCTACATTTGCCTTGCGGCACCACGAAAGCATTCTAATCCAGTCCGCAGACCCCTGCCATAAGCTTTCGCTACCACAGAAATAGCATGGCGGGGCGACGCGGAACGCCCTACGCGGGCTTCTTCAGATGCTTACCCAAAATAAACGTTTCAGACGACTTGTCCCGCGAAGCCTTGGGCTTGCGGGCAGCCACCACCTTGAACTGGCGCTTGAACTTTTCGACAATCTGGCTGTAACCACTGCCGTGAAAGCATTTGACTAAAAGGGCTCCATCCGGTTTCAGGTGATTTTGCGAAAACTCCAGCGCGAGATCGCACAAATGCTCGATTCGCGCGGCATCCGCCACCGCCACTCCCGACAGGTTGGGCGCCATATCCGAAATTACAAGGTCGACCTGCCGTTCGCCGACAATTTCTTCCAGCTGGGACAACACGGAGTCTTCGCGGAAGTCGCCTTGAATGAAATGGACGTCCGCCACGGGCTCCATCGGCAGGATGTCGAGCGCGATGATCGTGCCGTCGATGCCACCCTCGCGCTCGGCGTCGCGCTGCGCGCCTTTCGCGAGCTTGTTGCGCGCATACTGGCTCCAACTGCCCGGCGACGAACCCAGATCGACGATCACCTGCCCCGGCCTGATCAGCTTGTCCTGCTCGTCGATCTCCTTGAGCTTGTAGGCGGCGCGGGCGCGATAGCCTTCCCGCTGCGCCATTTTCACGTACGGATCGTTGATATGGTCATGCAGCCATGCCGTATTGAACTTGTTTTTTGCCATTAAACGTTGAACTCTTGCTGCGTCATGTCACGCTTTAGCGGATAATACGCGGTTAATTCGCGCGGCGACCACCAGGAAACTGGCTATTATCCGCGATTCTGTAGTTCTGACGCGCCGCCTGCCGTAGTGTCCCACTCATGTTCCGCTCCAACGCGTCGAACGACGCCGTTGGGGAACGCAGGTGCCGCCATTTTAGTCGAGTCTCCCACTTCACATGCCCGCCCTCAAAGTTTCTTCCGACCAACGCGCCGAGTTGCGCTCCCAGGCACATGCGCTCAAACCGGTGGTGCTGGTCGGCGCCGAAGGTCTGACCGACGCGGTCCTCGCCGAAATCAAGGTTCACCTCGCCGCCCATCAGCTGATCAAGATCCGCGTGTTCGGCGACGAACGCGAAGAGCGCATCGCGATTTACGAACAGATCTGCGACAAGCTGAACGCCGCCCCCATTCAGCACATCGGCAAGCTGCTGGTCATCTGGAAGCCGGAAGCGGCTGCACAGCCGGCGCCCAAAGGCAAACGCGGCGCATTGAGGGGCGCCCTGCCCAGCGCGCGCGAAGCCGCGGTGGAAGCCAAGGCCAGCAAGGGCCGCGCCCCGCGCGTGGTCAAGGTCGTGAAACCCAGCGAAGTGCCCATGCGCAAGCCCAAGGCAAAAGCCGTGCTGGTGCGCGGCAACGAACGGGTCACGCAAGGCGGCAACATCAAGCGCGCGAAGAAGCGCCAGACCAGCAGCAAGCGCGCGCATCAGTCGAAATAAGCCAGCGGTCAACGCGTGCACGGGTGCGGCAACCGTCCGCACCTTCACGATAGGCGGCGCGCGTATTGCCGTTGCGTACCCTCGCTCTCTTGGCCTGTGCGTCAGGTTGAGAGACCGCAGAGCCTAAAGTCAGGCGACCGGAACGGTCTGGTATTGGCCGCGAACCGCCGGCAACCGCCCGCAGTGGCGAGCCCGCACGACAGGCCGGCTTTCCTAACCCGCCACCTCGCCGGAAACATCGCGAGCGCCTTGCTGTGCGACTCCGGCGCCGGTGTTCACCGGCAGCTTCCACACGAGCGCTATGCCGAGCAGGCTTTCAATCAGATAAAACAGGCTGGAAACGCCGTGCAGCATGCCAAAGCGCGCTGCATACGGGGAATGGGCGAGGTCCGTTCCTGCTTCCAGTGCGGCCACACGCATCGCGTTCATGAATGGCTGCAACGCAAAGTAACCGACCAGCACGCAGATCAACATGCCGGCTACCAGCCAGCGCAAGCGCCTGTACTCGCCATTGCCCCGCCGGACCAGCACGTTCGCCAGACCCAGCAGCAAGATGCCGCAGACGGCGCCCAGCAGCCCTTCGATTCGGAACAATTGCGCCGCCACTGCGCCCGCCGTCGTCCGGTCGAGCGAACTGAACAGCACGGGCGCAACGGCATAGCCGATTGTCAGCAGACTACCGACCCACACAACCGTCAGTAGACGAAAGATTCGATGCGGCATCAGGGACACCGAAGCCGCCTTCAAACGTAGCTAACCGCGATGATTTCGTACTCGCGCACGCCGCCGGGCGCCTGAACGGACGCGACGTCGCCCTCCGACTTGCCGATCAGCGCGCGCGCAATCGGCGAGCTGATGGAAATCAGGCCGTGGTCGATGTCCGCTTCGTCGTCGCCGACAATCTGATATTTGACCGATGCGCCCGAGTCCAGGTCTTCCAGTTCGACCGTTGCGCCGAATACCACGCGGCCGTCGGCTTCAACTTGCGACGGGTCGATCACCTGCGCGCCCGCGAGTTTCGATTCGATTTCGGCGATGCGGCCTTCGATAAAGCCCTGCTTTTCTTTCGCGGCATCGTATTCCGCGTTTTCGGACAAATCGCCCTGTGCGCGCGCTTCCGCGATCGAGTTGATCACGGCGGGACGCTCAACGGATTTCAGTCTCTGCAATTCGTCGCGCAGCATGTCTGCGCCGCGCTTGGTCAATGGAATAGTGCTCATCACAACTCTCGAGAAAACGCCGGGCCGCTCCAATCTTCCTGGCCCTTTTTGGGAATCTGGCGCAACAGCGGCAGACAGGAGCACTGTGGAAGAAAAACGGCCGCAAAAAAAATCACCGCGGTTAAGTGCATTTCGCGGGGGCCGGCTGCCCGGGAAAACCCGGGTCACAGCACCTGCGAAACGCCGCTTAACCGCGGCACTTACATCTAGGACAGGTATTCGAAGCCTTAGTTTAGGCGAGCGTGCAAGCCTTGTAAATCATAGACTTCGAGGTCCTTCAGGTAGCGCAGACCTTCGACGGCCGCGCGCGCGCCCGACATGGTCGTGTAGTACGTGACCTTGTTTGCCTGCGCGCTCATGCGGATGGAGCGCGAATCGGCAATGGCGGCGCGGGTTTCGTCGACCGTGGTAAAGACCAGCGCGATTTCGCCGTTCTTGATCATGTCGACGATGTGCGGGCGGCCGTCCTTCACCTTGTTGACGACCTTCACCGGCACGCCCGCGGCTTCGATTGCCGCTGCCGTGCCCTTGGTGGCGACGATCGGATAGCCGAGCTCGTGCAGCATGCGCGCGACTTCGACGGCCTTCGGCTTGTCGGCGTCCATCACGGTCAGCAGCACCGTGCCCGACTCCGGCAGACGCGAGCCCGCCGCGAGTTGCGACTTGAAGAGCGCCTCGCCGAAGGTGCGGCCCACACCCATCACTTCGCCGGTCGAACGCATTTCGGGTCCGAGCACCGGATCGACCGCCGGGAACTTGACGAACGGGAACACCGCTTCCTTCACGCTGAAATATGGCGGCTCGATTTCCTTCGTCACGCCTTGCTGCGCGAGCTTCTGGCCGACCATTGCGCGCGCTGCGATCTTCGCGAGCGGCAGGCTGGTTGCCTTCGACACGTATGGCACCGTGCGCGACGCGCGCGGGTTCACTTCGAGCACGTAGATGATGTCTTGTTTCGAGCCGTCCGCCTGAGGAACCTGCTGGATCGCGAACTGCACGTTCATCAGACCGACGACGTTGAGCGCCTTGGCCATTGCGCCAGTCTGACGCTTCAGTTCCGCCACGGTTTCCTTCGAGAGCGAATACGGCGGCAGCGAGCAAGCCGAGTCGCCCGAATGGACGCCCGCCTGTTCGATATGCTCCATTACGCCGCCGATGAACACCGCTTCGCCGTCCGAGATGCAGTCCACGTCGCATTCGATCGCGTCGTTCAGGAAGCGGTCGAGCAGCACCGGCGAATCGTTCGACACCTTCACGGCTTCGCGCATATAGCGCTCGAGGTCGCGCGGCTCGTGGACGATTTCCATCGCGCGGCCGCCCAGCACGTACGACGGACGCACCACCAGCGGATAGCCGATCTCGTCGGCGAGCTTCAGTGCCTCGTCTTCCGTGCGCGCCGTGCGGTTAGGCGGCTGACGCAGGCCGAGGTCCTGCAGCAGCTTCTGGAAACGCTCGCGGTCTTCGGCCGCGTCGATCATGTCCGGCGACGTGCCGATGATAGGCACCCCGTTCGCTTCCAGATCGAGCGCGAGCTTCAGCGGCGTCTGGCCGCCGTACTGCACGATCACGCCGACCGGCTTTTCCTTGTCGACGATTTCGAGCACGTCTTCGAGCGTGAGCGATTCGAAGTACAGGCGGTCTGACGTGTCGTAGTCGGTCGAAACGGTCTCGGGGTTGCAGTTGACCATGATCGTTTCGTAGCCGTCTTCGCGCATGGCGAGCGCGGCGTGCACGCAGCAGTAGTCGAACTCGATACCCTGGCCGATCCGGTTCGGGCCGCCGCCCAGCACCATGATCTTCTTGTTGTTCGTGGGATTCGCTTCGCACTCTTCCTCGTAGGTCGAGTACATGTACGCGGTCTTCGTCGCGAACTCGGCAGCGCAGGTGTCCACGCGCTTGTACACGGGACGCACGTTGAGCTCGATGCGGCGCGCGCGCACT
The DNA here is from genome assembly GCF_019511605.1 of Paraburkholderia phenoliruptrix. Taxonomy (GTDB): domain Bacteria; phylum Pseudomonadota; class Gammaproteobacteria; order Burkholderiales; family Burkholderiaceae; genus Paraburkholderia; species Paraburkholderia phenoliruptrix_A. The sequence continues at coordinate 47,668 of NZ_JAEUAV010000020.1, forward strand.
TCGGCGGGCTTCGCACCCAGCAGCCTTGCAAGACGGCGGTCCGAGAAGCCGCTTTGCTTCAGATACTTGAGCTCCTCCTTCGAGAGACTTGCCAGCGTGCGGCCGGCCAGCGCCTTCTCCTTCAGCACGATCTGCTCGATCTGCGCGAGGAACCACGGGTCGATCGACGTCTCTTCGAAAATTTCTTGCGCCGTCATACCAATGCGGAATGCGTCGCCTACGTACCAGATGCGGTCCGGGCCGGCTTCGCCGATCTCGCGGATGATCTCGTCGCGATTCGTGGTCTTTTCGTCCAGACCGTCGACGCCCACTTCGAGGCCGCGCAGCGCCTTCTGGAACGACTCCTGGAACGTGCGGCCGATCGCCATGACTTCGCCGACCGACTTCATTTGCGTGGTCAGGCGCGAATCGGCTTCGCGGAATTTCTCGAACGCGAAGCGCGGGATCTTCGTGACGACGTAGTCGATAGTCGGTTCGAACGAGGCCGGGGTCTGGCCGCCGGTGATTTCGTTCTTCAGCTCGTCGAGCGTATAGCCGACTGCCAGCTTGGCCGCGACTTTCGCGATCGGGAATCCGGTTGCCTTCGACGCGAGCGCGGACGAACGCGACACACGCGGGTTCATCTCGATCACGATCATGCGGCCGTCTTTCGGATTGATCGAGAACTGCACGTTCGAGCCGCCGGTGTCCACGCCGATCTCGCGCAGCACCGCGAGCGACGCATTACGCAGCACCTGGTATTCCTTGTCGGTAAGCGTTTGCGCCGGCGCGACGGTGATCGAGTCGCCGGTGTGGATGCCCATTGGGTCCAGGTTTTCGATCGAACAGACGATGATGCAGTTGTCCTGTTTGTCGCGGACCACTTCCATCTCGTACTCTTTCCAGCCGAGCAGCGACTCTTCGATCAGCAGCTCACGCGTGGGCGACAGGTCGAGGCCGCGCTTGCAGATTTCCTCGAACTCTTCGCGGTTGTACGCGATGCCGCCGCCCGAACCGCCGAGCGTGAACGACGGCCGGATCACGACCGGATAGCCGCCGCTGCCGGTTTCCGCGGCGATGCGCGCGTGAACCTGCAGCGCTTCTTCCATGGAATGCGCGGTGCCCGACTTGGCCGAACCGAGGCCGATCTTCGTCATCGCGTCCTTGAACTTCTGGCGGTCTTCCGCCTTGTCGATGGCTTCCGGCGACGCGCCGATCAGCTCGACCTTGTACTTTTCGAGCACGCCCTGCGCGTGCAGATCGAGCGCGCAGTTCAGCGCGGTCTGCCCGCCCATGGTCGGCAGGATGGCGTCCGGACGCTCTTTCGCGATGATGCGCTCGACCACTTCCCACGTGATCGGCTCGATGTAGGTCACGTCGGCCGTGTTCGGGTCGGTCATGATCGTCGCCGGATTGCTGTTGACGAGAATGACCTTGTAGCCTTCCTCACGCAGCGCCTTGCATGCCTGCGCGCCCGAATAATCGAACTCGCACGCCTGGCCGATGATGATCGGGCCCGCGCCGATAATGAGGATGCTCTTGATGTCTGTCCGCTTGGGCATAACGCTCTCGCTAATGTATTCCTGTGTCGACCGGAGTCGGCGCTTCAGTGCCTTACTCCGGTCCCATGCAACCTGTTTGCCATTCTTTCCGTCGACGCGCGCCGCCCGTAACGGGTGCGTGGCGCGCGTTGGGTCACGCTGCTGTCGCCGGGCTGCCGCTTATGCGCGGTTAGCGCGCTCATGCACGCTCGTGCACGCTCATGCCGCTGCCGACTTGCCGGCCTTCTTCGCGTCCATCAATGCGGTGAAGCGGTCGAACAGATAGGCGATGTCGTGCGGACCCGGCGACGCTTCCGGGTGTCCCTGGAAGCAGAACGCCGGCTTGTCGGATAGCGCAAAGCCTTGCAGCGTGCCGTCGAACAGCGACACGTGCGTGACGCGTGCGTTGGCGGGCAGCGTGTCGGCGTCCACGGCAAAACCGTGGTTCTGCGAGGTGATCACCACGCGGCCGTCTTCCAGATCTTTCACCGGATGGTTGGCGCCGTGGTGGCCGGTCTTCATCTTGATGGTTTTTGCGCCGAGCGCGAGGCCCATGATCTGATGGCCAAGGCAAATACCGAACGTCGGAATGCCGCGCTCGATCAGCTCTTTGGTGGCGGCGATCGCGTAGTCGCACGGTTCCGGGTCGCCCGGGCCGTTCGACAGGAAAATGCCGTCCGGATTGAGCGCGAGCGCGTCAGCCGCCGAGGCTTGCGCGGGCAGCACGGTGACCTGGCAGCCGCGCTCAGCCAGCATGCGCAGGATGTTGTACTTCACGCCGTAGTCGAACGCGACCACGCGGTACTTCGGCGCGTTCTGCTTGCCGTAGCCTTCGCCCAGACGCCATTCGGTCTGCGTCCACTCGTAGGTCTCTTTCGTCGATACGACTTTCGCGAGGTCCATGCCCGCGAGGCCGGGGAACGAGCGTGCGAGCTCGACCGCCTTCGCTTCGTCGTCCGAACCGGCGAGGATTGCGCCGTTCTGTGCGCCCTTGTCGCGCAGAAGGCGCGTGAGCTTGCGGGTGTCGAGGCCGGCGATCGCGACCACGCCTTCGTCCTGCAGATACTGGGTGAGCGTGCGCTCCATGCGGAAGTTCGACGCGAGGACCGGCAAGTCGCGAATGATCAGCCCGGCGGCATGGACTTTCGTCGCCTCGACGTCTTCGGCATTTACGCCGACGTTGCCGATATGCGGATAAGTGAGGGTCACGATCTGGCGCGCGTAGCTCGGGTCCGTCAGGATTTCCTGATAGCCGGTGATAGCCGTGTTGAAGACGACTTCGCCGATGGTATGCCCGGGGGCGCCGATCGAATAACCACGAAAGACCGTGCCGTCGGCGAGCGCGAGCAGAGCGGGAGAAAATGACGGCAACACGGGAGACTCCTTGGGGGAACACCCTGTTGCCGACCTGCCTATCCGGTTTGCGAGCCGCAGCGGACAGCATCACGAGATGCGCGCGCAGACTCGCTCGCGTACTGCCGTTGACGTCGCAAGGGGCGCGCGATGAGTCCATTGTGTGGACGGATCGGCCAGGTGCGGGCCCTTCTTGCTACGCCAGTGGCGCGCGGCGGATGAACGGTATGGGAGAGGTAGGCGCTAGGGTGCGGGTTGATAAGCTCAAACCTTGGAATTATAGCCTGAAACTGCCCTGCGCTCCAAATCCGAGATGGCTGCCGGGGCGCGCGGCGGCCCGCGCTGACCCGGCGAAAGCCTTACTGGAAGCGGCTCGCGCCGTGGCGCGAGACGATCTGCGCGAGCCGATTCGAGACAGCGCCGCACACCCGCCGCATGCCATCGTCCCCGCGGCGGGAAGTACCTACGCACGCCCGCGCCTGCTTCGCATAGGTGACACGAGCCTGCGGCAAAGCGATCATTTTTATACTCCGCGCAATGAAAAACGCCGTCGCACAGGGTGACGGCGTTCAAAAGCGAGTAAAGGTGCAGAGGGAGGTACGGAGGGCGCGGAGATTGTGCCCCGGCAGACACCTCAACCGGGACCGTGCCGCATCACTTGCTCTTCTTCGTGCTGGCCGTGCTCTTCGTTGCCTTGCTTGACGTGGAAGCCGACACCTTGGTCACCTTGCCCGTGGGCGCCGCAGCCGCTTTCGCTTTACTCGACTTCGCGACCGGCTCGGACACCTTCACGACGGCCGAGTGGCCCCGCCCCTTCTTCGTGTCGTTGCGCGCTTCGCGCCTTGCGCCTCCCACGCGTGTGCCGATCTTCTGCACGCCGCCACCGTCTACGTTGGTCGCGATGCGCTCAGGCCCCGGTTCGCTCGGGACAGCCTTGCCGACCGGCACGTGCAGAACGACAACCTGGCCGCGGGAGACGCTGTCGCGATGCGTGCGATTCCACGCCTTCAACTGGCCCACTGACACGCCATAACGCAGCGCGATAGCCGCCATGGACTGATTGCGGCGCACGCGGATCAGCATTTTGCGGGTGTCGGGGACGTCCGGCTCCATCGCGAGCACGGCACTTTCCGCGACGTCGGCGCTGATGTCTTCGTCGTCGTCCGAACCGCGCGGCACGACGATGGTGGAACCGGGCTTCAGACGCATGCCGACCGGAATCTTGTTCACTTCCATCAGCGTGTCGGCGTCGACGCCGATTTTTTGCGCGATGGCGGCCGGCGCGGAACGTTCGGTGACCGTGTACGTGGTCCACGACGACAGCGACCCCGAATACGTTTTCAGGTTGCGCTCGAACGCGCTGGCATTGTCGAACGGCAGCAGAATTTGCGGCTGCGTCGCACCTAGAATCACCGGCTTCCTGAAGGACGGGTTCAGCGAGCGGAATTCGTCGAGCGACAGATTGGCGAGCTTCGCGGCCATCTCCACGTCGATGTCGTGCGAGGTGGTGACCGTGACGAAATACGGGTGATTGGGAATGGAAGGCAGCGTGAGCCCATACATTTGCGGGTTCATCACGATGTTCTTGACCGCCTGCAGCTTGGGCACGTAGTTGCGTGTTTCGTTCGGCATGCGCAGGCTCAGATAGTCGGTCGGCAAACCGGCCGCTTCGTTGCGCGCGATGGCGCGCTGCACGTTGCCCTCGCCCCAGTTGTACGCGGCGAGCGCAAGCTGCCAGTCGCCGAACATGTCGTGCAGGCGAGAAAGGTAGTCAAGCGCGGCGCTGGTCGAGGCGAGCACGTCGCGGCGCTCGTCCTGCCACATGTTCTGCTTGAGGTTGTAGGTGCGGCCTGTGCCCGGCATGAACTGCCACATACCGGCCGCTTTCGCCACCGACAACGCCTGCGGGCTGTACGCAGATTCGATGAACGGCAGCAACGCGAGCTCGGTCGGCATATGGCGCGCCTCGAGTTCCTCGACGATGTGATACAGGTACTTCTGCGAGCGCTCGGTCATGCGCTGCACGTAGTCGGGACGCTGCGCATACCAGTTGGCCTGCATGTCGACCAGATCGGTCTGCAGGTCGGGCATCTGGAATCCACGCCGAATACGGCCCCACAAATCGGCGTCCGCGCTCGTCAACTGCGTGACGGAGCCCTGGTCGACGTTAATGGTTTCTTTGGCGGTGGCTGTCTTGCGGAGTGCGTCGGCTACGGCTTGCTGGGTGGCGGGATTGGCTGCGGTGGTGGGGCTGACCGTCGTTGGCCCCTGGCTCGCGCAGGCGGCGAGCGTCAGGACCAGCAACGCACTAAAGATAAATCGCATGAACGTCTCGGCTTCCACAAGGACTGGAATTTGCAGCCGATAGTACGAAACCGCAACCTGTACGTCAATCGGAAATTGACAAAAAAATCAAGCAAATCTAGGGCTTGGCGAATTCTTCCGATTCTTCGCTTGAGGAAGACCCCAAAGCCGGTCCGGTTAGCGGAAGCGATTTTTCCATTCGCGCATCAACGTGAAGGCCGCCAGACGGTCGGAGACTTTCTCGTGCAACGCCTCCTGCAGCGCCGCCTGAACGGCCGGATCGCCCGCTCGCAGGAAAGGGTTGACCGCGCGTTCATGGGCGATGGTGGTGGGCAGCGTCGGCTGATTGCCGGCTCGCAAGTCGCTCGCCTTGTCGCGCCAGGCCTGCAGCTCCGGATTGTCCGGCTCGCAGGCGAGCGCGAAGCGGATGTTGGACAACGTGTACTCGTGTGCGCAATGCACTTGCGTCGCGCCCGGCAGCGCGGCGAGCGAGTCGAGCGACGCCAGCATCTGGGCCGGCGTGCCCTCGAAGAGGCGGCCGCAGCCGCAGGCGAACAGCGTGTCGCCACAAAACACGTGAGGTGTGCCGGCTAAGTCCGCCGCCTGAAAATAGGCAATGTGGCCGCTTGTGTGGCCGGGCACGTCGAGCACGCTGAACTCCAGCGCAGGCTCTGCAATGTTCACCCGATCGCCATTTTTCAGACGCTGCGTGACATGCTCGATCGCCTCGCCGGCGGGCCCGTACACGGGGACGCCCTGGCCATTCAGCAGATCGGCTACCCCGCCGACATGGTCTTGATGATGGTGCGTGAGTAAAATAGCGCTCAGCCGCCATCCGCGTTTGGCCAGATAGGCGCGAACGGGGGCGGCCTCGCCCGGATCGACGACGACCGCATGACGTCCGTCGGAAACAACCCAGATGTAATTGTCTTCAAACGCCGGGACCGGTACGTACTCGAGCGCATTCATAGGCGACGCATTCTTTGATATGACTGACCGAGCGATTATAGACTGGCCCGCCTGGACGAATTCGCCGCCTGGCCGCTACGTGCTCGAGTGGGAACAGACCCAGCTCGACCGGGTGGTATCGGACGTTTTCGGTTACCACGCACTGCAGCTCGGCCTGCCGCAGCTCGACGCGTTGCGTGAGAATCGCATGCCCTGCCGCGGGCTGGTGCTGGACGCCGCCAGCGGCGCGAGCGCGCCCTACAGTTTTCCGCGTTCGGCTGCGCACCCCGGCAACCCAGCGGGTAACAGCCTGAACGACGGGCTGAACAACGGGCTGAACAACGGCGCGAATGGTGGAATGAGCAACGGGGCGGGCCACGGCACGACCCACGGCCCCGCGCGCAATACCTTCGCGCCGCTGCCCGCGCCTGGCGGGCGCAGCGCGGTCTGGTGCGATCTGCTCGACCTGCCTTTCGAGGCGCAGAGCGTCGATCTGATCGTGATGCCGCACACGCTCGAATTCACCAGCGACCCACACCGCCTGCTGCGGGAAGCCGAGCGCGTGCTCATGCCGGAAGGCCAACTGATCATTCTCGGCTTCAACTCGCTCTCGCTATGGGGCGCGCGGCAATCGGTCGGCAAGATGACCGGTCGGCCGTTCGTGCCGGCGGCCGTCGACCTGATCGCGTTCACACGCCTGAAAGACTGGATCAAGCTGCTCGGCTTCGACCTCGAACGCGGGCGCTTCGGCTGCTATCGCCCGCCGCTCGACAGCGAGCAGTGGCTCTCCCGCTACGCCTTCATGGAAGCCGCCGGCGACCGTTGGTGGCCCATCTTCGGCGCGACGTACATGATCAAGGCGATCAAGCGGGTGCGCGGCATGCGCCTCGTCGGGCCGCTGAAGGTGAAGAAACCCGTTCTCGCCGCAGGCCTCACGCCCGCCGCTACACCGAACACACGCAACCACACTCAATGACCGCAAACATCATCGACATTTATACCGACGGCGCCTGCAAGGGCAACCCTGGCCCCGGCGGCTGGGGCGCACTGTTGCGCTTCGGCGATCAGGAAAAGGAACTGTTCGGCGGCGAAGCCAATACGACCAACAACCGCATGGAACTGATGGGCGTGATTTCCGCGCTCGAAGCGCTCAAGCGTCCGTGCAAGGTCGTCGTGCATACCGATTCGCAGTACGTGCAAAAAGGCATTAGCGAGTGGATTCACGGCTGGAAAAAGAAAGGCTGGGTGACGGCCGCGCGGCAGCCCGTGAAGAACGCGGACTTGTGGAAGCGGCTCGATGCGCTCGTCGCGCAACACGAAGTCGAATGGCGCTGGGTGCGCGGTCACAACGGCCACCCTGAGAACGAGCGCGCCGATCAGCTCGCCAACCGCGGCGTCGCGTCGCTCGCGGAACTGTGACTCGAGCGCCGGCTTGGGCGCCCCCTTCTGCCGCTTATTGACGGCGGCAACTTTTGAGGCAAAGTTAATCCGACATGCGTCAACTCATTCTCGATACCGAAACGACCGGCCTTAACGCCCGCACCGGCGACCGCATTCTCGAACTCGGTTGCGTCGAACTGGTGAACCGGCGACTCACCGGCAACAACCTGCACTTCTATATCAACCCCGAGCGCGACAGCGATCCTGGCGCGCTGGCCGTGCACGGCCTGACTACAGAGTTCCTCAGCGACAAGCCGAAGTTCGCCGAGATTGCCGACCAGTTTCGCGACTTCATACAGGGCGCGGACCTGATCATTCACAACGCGCCCTTCGACATCGGCTTTCTGGATGCCGAATTCGCGTTGCTAGGCCTGCCGCCCGTGAGCACCTATTGCGGCGAGATCATCGACACGCTCGCGCGCGCCAAGCAGATGTTCCCCGGCAAGCGCAATTCGCTCGACGCGCTGTGCGATCGCTTCGGCATCAGCAATGCACACCGCACGCTGCACGGCGCGCTGCTCGACTCCGAACTGCTCGCCGAGGTTTATCTGGCGATGACGCGCGGCCAAGAGAGTCTCGTCATCGACATGCTGGGGGAATCGCATGCCGGCGGCGAAGCGCATGCACCGCGCGTGGCAATCGAGTCGCTGGAGCTCGTGGTGATTGCAGCGAGCGACGAAGAAGTCGCCGCGCATCAGGCGGTGCTCGACGGTCTCGACAAGGCAATCAAAGGCACGAGCGTATGGCGCCTCGAACCTGCGCCGGTAGCGGATGAGCAAGCCGCTTAAAAAGTGCTGGACGAGTGCCAAAATCCCTGACATAATTTCAATCTCTTCGGGTGGTTAGCTCAGCGGTAGAGCACTGCCTTCACACGGCAGGGGTCACTGGTTCGATCCCAGTACTACCCACCAGATTCTTGGTGTGTCGATCACCGAAGACAAAGGGCTTACGCAGCAATGCGTAAGCCCTTTTTCCGTTTTGTGTTTTATTTTTTGGCTCTTACTTTTTTGCTTTCGCTTTTTGCACGTGCCATGTAGTTGCGGGGCTTTTCGCGCATTTCGCAATCCGCGGCAACGTCAACACCGAAACCTCGTCGATTGCGGGGGCAAAACAGCGCTGATATAGTGGCTTCTCGGGCATTCGCCCGGTCTATTTTCTCCACCTCATTGACTACAGGGAGGCGTCACATGTTCGCAGTGCATATGGCGGTCCCTGACATGGTCTCGCGACGAGCTTGCCGTCGTTCGCTAGTCGCTGATGCGTCACTGACCCGTCGCTGACCCATCGCTCTACGCGGCGCAGCCTCAAAGGCTCTCCGCGCAATTCCAGATAGTCCACAGCTCGCTTTGCAGGCACGCTTGACAGCTCATTGCCCGCAGCCTGATTGCCGTTCAGCGGCGCGCTTGCTCTATCTCTTCTTTCTGCTTTTGACTGGAACCCCGCCGCGCCAGGCGCGCGGGTTGTCGCAAATGACCGGAAAAAAACTCGACTTTCGCGGACAAGCCTTCAAGGACGTCCTCGGTTTCACCTTCCAACACTGGGCGCAGCAGCCGTGGCGCGTCGTCGTGATTGTGGCGCTCGTCATGCTCGCCGCAGTAGCCGACGTGCTTACGCCCATGTTCGCCGGCCACCTCGTCGACGCCATTGCGTCGGGTCCGGCTGCGCGCGGCAGCGCATGGCACGCGGCCATCACCGCGTTCTGCGTGCTCACCGCGCTCGGGCTCAGTGCGACCCTGCTGCGCCAGGGCATGTACTTCAACATCATCAAGCTGACGCTCAAGATGATGAGCGAGATCGCCGCCAACGCGTTTCACCGCGTGCAACGGTTCTCGACCGACTGGCACGCGAACAGCTTTGCCGGTTCGACGGTGCGCAAGATTACCCGCGGCATGTGGGCGCTTGACCTGCTCAACGACACGCTGCTGATCGCGCTGTTCCCGTCGCTCGTCATGCTCGCCGGGGCAACGCTGCTGCTCGGCTGGCGCTGGCCCATGATGGGCGCGGTGGTCGGCATCGGCTCGGTGCTGTATATCGCGGTAACGGTCGCGTTGTCGCTCGGCTACGTGGCGCCCGCCGCACGCCTCGCCAACGCGTGGGACACGCGCATGGGCGGCGCGCTCGCGGACGCCGTGAGTTGCAACGGCGTCGTCAAGGCGTTCGGCGCCGAAGCGCGCGAAGAACTGCTGCTCGCACGCGTGATCGACAAGTGGCGCGAGCGCACCCGCCGCACGTGGATCCGCGGCACGATCAACGGTGGGGTGCAGGGCGCCATGCTGGTGGCGATCCAGGCCGCGATTCTCGGTGCGGCGCTGGTGCTGTGGCTGCGCGGCGAGGCGAGCGTCGGCGACATCACGTTCGCGTTGACGATGTTCTTCATGCTGCAAGGCTATCTGCGCGAGGTGGGCATGCACATCCGCAACCTGCAGCGCTCGGTCAACGACATGGAAGAACTGGTATCGCTCGAGCGCCAGCCGCTTGGCATCGAGGACCGGCCGGGCGCCGGTCCCATTGCAATCGGTCAAGGCGAGATTCGCTTCGAGCACGTCACGTTTCACTATGGCGCGAGCGCCGTCCCGCTCTACCGCGACTTCTGCGTGCGCATTGCGCCTGGCGAACGCGTGGGTCTGGTCGGCCATTCGGGCTCGGGCAAGACCACGTTCATCAAGCTGATCCAGCGTCTTTACGACGTGTCGGGAGGCCGCATTACGATCGACGGCCAGGACATCGCGCGCGTCAAGCAAGCGTCGTTGCGCAGCCAGATTGCGATCGTGCAGCAGGAGCCGGTGCTGTTTCACCGCTCGCTGGCAGAGAACATTGCGTATGCCCGGCCCGAGGCGAGCCGTGCCGAGATCGAGCAAGCGGCGCGGCTTGCTAACGCGCACGACTTCATCAGCGCGTTGCCGGACGGCTACGACACGCTTGTCGGCGAACGCGGCATCAAGCTCTCGGGAGGCGAACGTCAGCGGGTAGCCATTGCGCGCGCGTTTCTCGCGGACGCCCGCATTCTGATCCTGGACGAAGCCACCTCCAGCCTCGATAGCGAAAGCGAAGTGCTGATCCAGCAGGCGATGGAGCGGTTGATGTTGGGCCGCACGACGCTAGTCGTCGCGCATCGTCTTTCGACTGTGCGCGCACTCGACCGGCTGCTCGTGCTCGACAAGGGCAAGGTGATCGAAGAAGGCAGCCATGAAACGCTGATCGGCCTCGAGAACGGCGTGTATCGCCGGCTCTTCGAGCGTCAGGCGCTGGAGTTGATCAAGGGCTTGAGCGAACCGCCGGTGGTTCGGCATGAAGCGTCGCAGGTGCGCGCCGCTCACGTCGACGATTCGAGTCTGCTGGTCAGCGAGTAGAGAAGAACAGGCACCGAGCGGCAAAGCCGGCGCACGTCAACCGGAACCGCCTTCATTGAAGGCTCGTTCCGCCGACGTGCCGCCGGCTCACACCACGCCCGAAGGAAGACCGATGCCGCGCGCCATGCCGGTGGCCGCAAACACCATCAGCACCAGCAGGACGGTCTGAATCACGCTCAGATGCGCATAACGGCGCGCGTTGTGCAAATCCGGCGCCTCGCCTTTTCGGATCGACGCACGCCAGCGCATGAGCGCGAGCATGGACGGCACTTCCAGCGCGAGAATCGCCACGAGCAGCGCCATCTTCACGTGAAAGAGCGGCTCGTGGAGATAGTAGTCGGCGCCCTTCTCGTACGAACCAAAAGCACGCATCAGTCCGGTGATGATCAGCACCAGTGCAGAGAGACCCCATCGCGTATCCGCACGGAACACCGAGCGCAACGCGGCGGGCACGGCTGCGCGACGCAGCGACCATGTGCGCCGCAGAATCGACGCGAGCGCAAAGCCATAAGCGAGCAGATGAAGAGCGGCAAGTAACCAGCGAACCAGCATAGCGACTCCTGCAAACGACACGGCAATATCGATTGTTATCGCCCGCGCAGCGTCAGGCGCGGGCGGCATCTTTGTTTCATTATCGACCACGGCTTACTGTACAACGCGTTCATCGGTCGCGACATGTGACCGAATGCACACAGCAGGCTTCAGACCTGCCGCAACGTGCTGTCGAGCGCGCGTGCCGCCACGCGGTCGCCTTCGGTTGTCAACGCGGTGCGAAAGACAGTTTGGCGGTTGTGGCCCGCAGCAGCGGGCGAATCCCACAGCAGCTCGATTTTTGGACGCCGGCCAAACGCAGCGCGTGCGAGCGACGGCCCGCCGCCGCTGCGCGAGGACGCGGCCGTCGTGAACGTTTCGGCCGCCGCGTGCAGCGCGACCATCGGCGCGGGCGGCGACGCAGACCCCGTGCCCGCGCCGTCCGCCCAGCGCACCGAGAGTTCGCGTGCGTCGTACTGCCCCACCTTGCGACGCTCGGCCCACACGCTCACGGTGCGCGTAAGCGGATCCAGCGACACGGCATAGCGCCCGATCGCAAAGCGACGCGCGGCAATGTTGGTGCGCCACAGCGCGCGCGGACGGCAGATCCAGAGAACGGCCGCGTACAGTGCCGGCGCGGCCAGCAGCCAGCCATTCGTTGCCGCGACCGTCTGCGCGGCGCGGCGCCAGCCGGCGCTGACAGCGAATGCGCTGACAGTCCACACCGCAAACAGGAAGCCGAGGAACGCGAACAGACGCAGTGCTTGCCGCAGCCATTGCGGCAACGGATGAAACGGACGCTCGGCCACCGCCCGCGCGCCCGGCAGAAAGATCAGCAGGAACAGAAAGACAAGGTTGATGCACGCCCACGGCGAAGAGGCCATGGCCGACAGCGACGACGTCAGATCCATCTCCGACATCGAAAACAGCCAGCGGGCAAGAAGCACGAGACCGATGGCGCGCAACGCGAAAATCGTTCCGGCGCCGGGCGCGGCATTCGCACGCGTCTCTTTCGTTCTCGCCAAGGCATCCTCCTGTCGTCGGCGGCGCCGCAGCCAAATTTGCGGCACGGCCATTATAGGGATATTACGAAAGCCGGCTCGCCCCCGCGGCCCGAAACACCCGGTTTGCATCGCGAAACGCGAAAAAACGCGGCGCGCATGCAACAACGCCCCGCGAGCGGCTTGCAAGCGGGGCGTTGCGGGTGGCGGGCGAAGCGCGCTAAAGCGCTAGATTCGCCACGCCGGTTGACTGACCGACAGCTTCAGTCCGGCGTGCGCTTGGTTCGCGCTTAGGTCGCGCTTAGTTCGCGTTCACTTCGCGCAGCACGGTGCGGTGCTTCTCACGCAGCAGCTCTTCATACGTGGCGACGTAATTCCGTGCCATCACCTTCGACGAGAAGCGCGCTTCGAACGCCTTGCGCACCAGCTCGCGCGGCAGCGTGTGCAGGCGCTTGAGTGCCGCGACTGCGCTGATTTCATCTTCAACGACAAAGCCCGACACGCCGTTTTCGATCACTTCCGGCACCGAACCGCGATTGAACGCGATCACCGGCGTGCCGCACGCCATCGCTTCGATCATCACGAGACCGAAGGGCTCCGGCCAGTCGATCGGGAAGACCAGCGCATGTGCGTTGCCGAGGAACTCGCGCTTCTCGGCTTCGCCGATTTCGCCGATGTACTCGACGTGCGGCAGCGCCATCAGCGGCTTGATCACTTCTTCGTAATAGGCGCGGTCGGCCTTGTCGATTTTCGCGGCCACCTTGAGCTTCATGCCTGCCTGGCCCGCAATGCGGATCGCGCGATCAAGGCCCTTCTCCGGCGAAACGCGGCCGAGGAACGCGAGGTAGCCGGGCTGCACGTCGGGGATCGGCCGCAGCACGTCTTCCGGCAGGCCGTGATACACAGTTTGCAGCCAGTTTGCCTGCGGCAGCGGAATGCGCTGGTTGTCCGAAATCGACACCACCGGCACGTCCTTGAACGTGTTGAAGATCGGCTGCAGTTCCGGCAAATCGAGACGGCCGTGCAGCGTGGTCAGGAACGGCACCGGCTGGCGTGCGAAAAGCGAGAACGGGTAATAGTCGATGTGGAAATGCAGCACGTCGAATTCGTCCGCGCGGCGGCGCACTTCTTCGAGCAGCAGCATGTGCGGCGCCATCACGTCGCGAATGGTGGGATCGAGGCGCAGCGCTTGCGGCCAGAAGGCTTCGAGCTTTGCCGAGGTTTGCGAATCGCCGCTCGCAAAAAGCGTGACGTCGTGACCCTGCTCGACCAACGCTTCGGTCAAGTAGGAAACCACACGTTCCGTACCACCGTACAGCTTGGGAGGAACCGCCTCGTGCAACGGAGCGATTTGAGCGATTCGCATAGTGAAAACTCCTCGTAAAAACCGGCAAAAGTACTGCGTTTGGTAAAAGCGACTCGCTTTGCTCGCCAGGGCAGTCGGGCCGGACACCCCGGCGCGGGCCTGATTCTTTCGAGATTTCCTGCGGCAGGTCGCTTCAGTTTAAATAGCCCGGACGGCAATCGCCTTCCATGCCTGTGCGGTAAACGCACAGACGTGCTCGACGTTGACAAACTGTCAGAAATTTCGCAAGGGCTTACAGCGCACGCATTATCAGTGCCTGGCTTCTCGCTGCAGCACAACATTTCAAAGTCTTTACGTTGTTACAAGGGGGATACACTTTGCAAACCCTTGTTTTGCAAGACAGTTTTACAGTAGCGACTGGCCGGCGACATGAGGCTGCCCGACTCTCGCGCCACTCGCCGGTTGCGCTTTGCGTCACGCTTGCCGGCACGGGTTGAAGAGAATCCAGCGCCCGGGCTGAATGCAATTTGTAATTATATCCCGAAACAATCCGCGATCAGCGTGAACCCTTGCCACCGCAGTCAGTCCAGCAAGAGGTAGATCGCGGACGTCCATCGCGACACCAATCGCGCCATATGCCCGGAAACCCAGGGCGCAATTGCCTTTGCGTGTTTACAATGCGAAGCATTGCCTGCGCCGCGACATTTTTTCGCGTGGCCCATGCCTTGCATGCACACCTCCGACTCACACCAACCTCTCGATCAATTGGAACATTTGACCATCGCCCAGCGCAACGCCCAGAACGCAAAGCTCGCGAGCTATGCGCACAGGCCGCTTGCGTTCGTTTTCCGTTTTATCCGCCGCCATCCGCTCGCTCATGCGACCGTGCTGTGCAGCGTGATAGCGGCCGTGGGCTGTGCGCTCGCTTCGCAATACGCGATCAAGCACCTGATTGATGTGCTCGGCACCGGCCGGCATCATCCCGGGCCGTTGTGGGGCGCGTTCGCGATACTCGTCGGCCTCATCGCCGCAGACAACCTGCTGTGGCGGGTCGGCGGCTGGGTCGCGGCTCACACGTTCGTCGCGGTGACCGGCGACTTGCGGCGAGACCTGTTCCAGTACCTGAGCGGACATTCGCCGACCTACTACTCCGAGAAGCAGCCCGGCATGCTGGCAAGCCGCATCACTGCGACCTCGAACGCGGTCTACACGGCGGAAAACACCACCGCCTGGAACGTGCTGCCGCCGTGTATAGCCGTGCTCGGTGCAATCGTCATGATCATCGCCGTGAACCCGCTGATGGCGGCCGGCCTGATGCTGTGCTCGGCAATTCTGTCGGTGGTGCTCTACAAGCTCGCCGGCCGCGGTTCGGTGCGGCACCATCATTTCGCGACCCGGGCGGCGTCCGTAGACGGCGAACTCGTCGACGTGATCAGCAACATGGGCCTCGTGCGCGCGTTCGGTATGACGTTGCGCGAGCAGCAGCGCTTCGGCGCCACGGTCAAGGCGGAAATGGACGCGCGTCAGCAAAGCCTGCTCTATCTGGAAAAGCTGCGCCTGCTGCACGCGGTAATCACGGCGCTGCTCTCCGCTGGCCTGCTTGGCTGGGCGCTCGTGCTGTGGGACCAGGGCAAGGCGACCTCGGGCGACATCGTGCTCGTCAGCTCGCTCGGCTTCACCATTCTGCACGGCACACGCGATCTGGCGGTCGCGCTGGTGGACGTCACGCAGCATATTGCGCGTCTCGCAGAAGCCGTGCGCACGTTGCTCGAGCCGCACGGCATGCCCGATCGCGACGGCGCGACGGAACTGGTGCCGCAAGGCGGGCGCGTGGACTTCGAAGGTGTGACGTTCGCGTATCCGCGCCGCCGGCCGATCCTCGATCATTTCGATCTGCACATCGAGCCGGGCCAGCGCGTCGGTCTGATCGGCAAGTCGGGCGCGGGCAAATCGACCGTGCTCGCACTACTGCAGCGCTTCTACGAAACACAAGGCGGCGCGATCAAGATCGACGGCCAGGACATCGCCGCCATCACGCAGGACAGCCTGCGCCATGCCATAGCGCTGGTGCCGCAGGACATTTCGCTGTTCCACCGCACCGTGTACGAAAACATTGCGTACGGCCGCCCCGAAGCGACGCGCGAGGAAGTGCTGGCCGCGGCGCGCGAAGCACGCTGCACGGACTTTATCGAGGCAATGCCCGAAGGCTTCGACACGATTGTCGGCGACCGTGGCGTGAAACTCTCCGGCGGACAGCGCCAACGCATCGCGATTGCGCGCGCGATTCTCAAGAACGCGCCGATCCTGCTGCTCGACGAAGCCACCTCGGCGCTCGACAGCGCCTCGGAAGAAGCGATCCAGAAGGCGCTCGACCGGCTCATGGTAGGCCGCACGGTGATCGCGATTGCACACCGCCTGTCGACGCTGCATAACTTTGACCGCATCATCGTGATGAGCGCTGGCAAGGTGATCGACGACGGCAGCCCCGAAGAACTGCGCCAGCGCCCCGGCCTCTATCGCGACCTGCTGTCGAAGCAGTACGGCAAGGGCACGACGTTGCACATCGGCGGCAAGAAGGTCGACGAGCAGCACGTGATCTGAGCCGCGCACCGCCGGCAAAGAGCCTGAGGTCTACGACAAGTAAGCCGCACAACGCCCGCAAGGTCCGCCGCGTCCGCCGCGTCCGCCCTGCGCGGCCCCGGCCCGGCCACCAACAGAAAAGCCGCTTTTCAGCGGCTTTTCTGTTTCCGAAATCATGCGTGCGGGCAATCAGCCGGCCAGAACTTCGCGCGTATTTTTCTTCCCCACTCGGGCGCGCGAACGCGCGAGCGCGGTGCGCGTTGCACCATCGGCGCGCTGCAGATCGCGCATGAAGTTGTCGCGCCACACCGAAACATTGTTCTCGCGCAGTTGCGCCATCATGTCCCGATGACGCGCCTGGCGTTCCGCAAGCGGCATTTCGAGCGCTGCCGCGAGCGCATCGGCCATGCCGTCGATGTCGACCGGATTCACGATCAGCGCACCGTCCAGTTCCTGCGCTGCGCCGGCAAAGCGCGACAACACGAGCACCCCCGGATTCTCCGGGTCTTGCGCCGACACGTATTCCTTCGCGACGAGATTCATGCCGTCGCGCAAGGGCGTCACATAGCCGACGTGAGCCGTGCGAAAAAGCGCGGCGAGCACCGAGCGTTCATATTGCTTGTGGATGTAGAGAATCGGCGTCCAGTCCAGCTCTGCGAAGCGCCCGTTGATGCGGCCCGACTCGCCCTCCAGTTGCAGGCGGATGTCCTGATACGCGTGCATGTCGGCGCGCGTGGGCGGCGCGATTTGCAGGAACGACACCTTGTTGCGCTGCGCCGTGGTGTGCTCGAGCAGGCGCTCGAACGCACGAAAGCGCTCGACCAGTCCCTTCGAATAATCGAGGCGGTCCACGCTCATGATGAGCTTGCGCGAATGCAGCGTCGCTTTCATCGTGCGCACCGGCTTGCCCCGCTCTCCTGCTTTCGCGAGTTCGGCGATCTCGTCCGGATACACGCCGATGGGATAGGCCGCGGCGCGCAGCGTGCGGTCAAACGCGTGAATGGTGAGCGGACCGTCGGACGACGTGTCCACCGTGCCGTTCGCCTCGTTGACGATGTAGTCGCAAAACGCGCGCAGATCGGGCGCCGTCTGGAAGCCGAGCAGGTCGAATGAACACAGGGCTTTCACGAGCTCGCGATGCGGCGGCACCGCAAGCAGCACTTGCGAGGCCGGAAACGGAATGTGCAGAAAAAAGCCGATGCGGTTCTTCACGCCCGCCGCGCGCAGCGCCTCGGCGAACGGTATCAGGTGATAGTCGTGGACCCAGATCACGTCGTCTTCGCGCAGAAGCGGCACGAGTTGCTGCGCGAGCCAGGCGTTCACGCGGCAGTAGCCTTCAAAATCATGCCGGTCGTACTGCAGCAGATCGGCTCGATAGTGGAAGGCCGGCCACAGCGTCGCGTTCGAAAAACCGCGGTAGTACTGGTCGTAATCCCGGCGCATCAGCGCGATCGTCGCGAACGTCACGGGGCCGCGCTCCTCGACCTTGATCTGCGGCAGGCCGGAACTCAGCACATCGCCGCTCCAGCCGAACCACATGCCGCCGGTTTCCTTCAGCGCGTCGTACACGCCCACAGCCAGACCGCCCGCAGCCGGACCGCCCTCCGAGATCGGCGCGACCCGGTTCGAAACGATAATCAGTCGGCTCATGAAGCGCTGTCCCCGATGTAATACGTCGTTCTGTTGCTATGTTGTGTGTGGTGCCGCGCGCAACATTGCGCGCCAACTCGTGTGCGTCCCAGGCATTGCAGCGTGAACGACGCGAGCCTCATGCGTGACGCGCCGCGGCAATCACTGCCTGTAGCCAGTCGAGCAGCGCGCTTACCGACTCGATGCGGGTCTGCGCCGTCGTTTCGCCCGCGCCGACCTTGATGGACAGTCCGGCGCGCTCGTTGACGACCGCAAAGCCTTTTTCGTCCGTCAGATCGTCGCCGGCAAAAACGGCCTTGCGGCCGACGAACGGCGGCTCGTCGAGAAATGCACGCAGCGCGCGGCCCTTGTCGACGTCCTTGGGCTTGATTTCGTAGACCATCTTGCCTGGCTGCAGCACGTACGCGCCCGCATAATCGGCAACCAGCCGCTCGGTCGCCTCGCGCGCCGCCTGTTCGCGGTCCGGCGCGTTGCGAAAGTGCAGCGCGAGCGCCGCGCCCTTGATCTCGAGGAGCATGCCGGGGTTGGCGTTGACCACTTCGGCCAGCACCTGCTCCATGCGCAGTAGCCGCTCGTCATGAAAGCCGATGCGTTGTGTGTCGCCGTTCGCGTCGCGCCGTTCGGCGCCGTGCAAGCCGGCAATCGGCAGATCGGGCATGCCGAGAAAGCCGTCGATGCTGTCGATCCCGCGCCCCGAGACCACGGCCACCGCCCCATTCGTCAGGCGGCGCAATTCGCCGAGCAGTTCGATGACGCGAGGTTGCACCTGCACGCCATCCGGCGTGGGCGCCAGTTCGACGAGCGTGCCGTCGAAATCGAAGAAAAACGCGGTCTCGCTCGGAGACAGAAAAACTGGAGGTGCCTGCATCGGGTCATTTTGCCTTTCGGCCTTGTGCAGCCGGAAAAGTGTGCGCATCTTACCGCGCATCCATCAATTTTTCGAGAAAGGAAACAGGGGCGCAAGCGCCGCAAGCCAGCGCAGCGGCACCATCATCGCGCACCCGTACGCATTGCGCTCAAAATGGCAACGATCCGGTTTCAGAGGGCTTTCAACTGCGTGCGTCAAATTGCCTCGCGACCGGCGCGCCAGTGGGCCTGCGGCGACACGGCCCGGCATTTTGCGATACAGTCGCAGCCACACAAGACTTTGGCGTTACGACGATTTTTGTCCACTATCGCAATCTGCCTGCCTTGCAAAGCGTACGCCAGCTGGATGAGCGCGTGCGGGCGGCGCGCCGCTTCTTAATCGAGTCATTCATACCCGCTTTGTTCCCGACCATCTCACCGCGACGGCTTCACCCCGATCTGGCGCGTGCGCCGCGCGCCGGCCGCACGCGCCGCTTCGCGCCCGTGCTCGGCACCGCTGCCCTGCTCACGATGATCGCACTCGCCGGCTGCAGCCAGCGCGCCGAACCGTGGCATCTGACGAACGTAAGCGGCCATCTACCCGACCTCGATTTCTCGCTGACGGGCGACGACGGCCGGCCCGTTACCGGCGCTTCCTTCAAGGGGCGCGCGTCGCTTGTCTACTTCGGCTACACGCACTGCCCGGACGTCTGCCCGGAAACCATGGGACGGCTGATGCAGGTGCTCGGCAAGCTCGGCCCCGACGCGCAAAAGGTGCGCATTCTCTTTATTACTGTGGACCCGGCGCGCGACACGCCGCAGGCGCTGCACGACTACGTCGGCGCATTCGACGCGACGCACGCCGAGGGACTGACCGGCACGGACTGGCAGATCGAGTCGCTCGCCAAGCGCTACCGGGTCGCCTATCAGATGGAAAAGCGTGACCCGAACGGCAACTACGAAGTCACGCACAGTTCCGCCGTGTATGTGTTCGACGCGCAAGGCCGCGCGCGACTGCTCGCCACCGACAACGACACGCCCGATGCGATCGCACAAGACCTGCGCCGCATCGTCGATCAACGCTCCTGACTTTCAATCATGAACCTGATGACGACCAAAGTTCGCACCCTGTCAGCCTCCGCCGCCGCTGCCCTTTCGCTCTCGCTTTCGCTCGCGTTCGTGAGCCACGTTCAGGCCGCCGCCCCGCAGGCGATTACTGCCAAAGACGCATGGGTGCGCTGGCTGCCGAACAACCTGCCGGCGGCCGGCTACGTGACGCTCGTGAATGCCGGCGACAAACCGGTCGATCTCGTCGATGTCTCGAGCAGCGACTACGGCGACGCGATGCTGCATCAAACGGTATCGAACGGCTCGTCGCAGAAAATGGTGATGGTCGACAAACTGACCGTTCCCGCGCACGGCCAGGTTGCCATCGCGCCCGGCGGCTATCACCTGATGCTCGAAGACGCGAAGCACAAGATCGCACCGGGCGACACTGTGCACCTGAAGCTCAAGTTCTCCGACGGCGCGACGCTCGACACGCCCTTCGCGGTCAAGTCACCGGCGCAAACAAAGTAAGCAGGACGAGCCACAGTGATGAACCTGTTCTACTGGCTCGATCCGTGGGAATTTTCGCCGACGGTCGTTATCGCGCTACTCGTGCCCGCAATGCTGTTCTTACGCGGCGCGCGCAAGGCAAAGGTGTCGACGGCGCGGCGCATCTCCTTCTGGTTCGGGCTGGTGGCGCTCTACGTCGCGCTGCACACGCGGCTCGATTACTTCTTCGAGCATGAGTTCTTCATGCATCGCGCACAGCATCTCGTGCTGCATCATCTTGGGCCGTTCTTCATCGCGCTGTCGTATCCGGGCGCGGCCTTGCGCGCGGGCATTCCGTTTGGCTGGCGGCAGCGCTTCGTGCGGCCAGCGTTCGCCACGCCAGCCGTGCGCAAGCTGCTCGACGTCGTCATGCATCCGGTGGTCGCGGTGGTCCTGTTCGTCGGGTTGATCTACTTCTGGTTGCTCTCGCCGATCCATTTTGTCGCGATGCTCGACTGGCGGCTGTATCGCGTCATGAACTGGAGCATGGTGATTGACGGTCTGTTGTTCTGGTGGCTCGTGCTCGATCCGCGCCCTGCGCCGCCTGCCCGCCTGTCGCCCGGCAAGCGCGTGCTGGTAGTGATAGCAGCCATTCCGCCACAGATCGTGCTGGGCGCGTTGATCTTCTTTACGCCGCGCGAACTGTACCCGATCTATTCGATCTGCGGCCGCGCATTCACGTGGCTTAGTCCGATGCGCGATCAACAGATCGGCGGGCTGCTACTGTGGATTCCCGGTTCGATGATGAGCGTCATCGGTGCGCTGGTCGCGCTGCGTCACTGGATGCGCCTGTCCGCACGCGGACGCGTGCGCGGCGAACGGCGCGCGGTGGCAGGCAATGCTGCCAAGGCTGCCGATGCAACGAATGCATCGAATGCATCGGACCCATCGAACGCAGGCAACGCGACGCACTCGGCTAGTGCAACCAACGCTACCAACGCGCTCGCTGCGAAGGCCGCTGCGGCGAGCCGCGCTGGTCGCGCGTAGCGGTTGGGTGGAGCGTGCGTGGTGTGTGGGTGGGCGCTGCATGGGTGGCGCTTGAATAACGCTCGAGTGGCGCATCGCTCGCGCCGCCGCCCGCATGGGCGCCAATGTCTGTTAATCGCCCTCAGGCAGATCGCATCCACACGTGCGGAATGCCGTCTTCCTCATGAATTTCGGACACCGGCTCGAAACCAAATGCACCATAGAAACGTTGCAGGTGCGCCTGCGCGTGCAGGCGAATGGGCGTGCCCGGCCATTGCTTGCGAATCTGCGCAATGGCGCGCTCGAGCATCGCATTGCCGAGACCGATGCCGCGAAACGCCGCGGTAGTCAGCACGCGTCCGATGCGCACGTCGGCGTCGTCGGCGTCGGGCAGCAGCACGCGCAGATAGCCGGCGAGCGGCGCCCGCTGCGCGCCCGCAGCTGCTTGCGGACTTGCCCCCACAGATGGGCCGAAGGCAAGCAGATGCCACGCGTCGACATCCAGACCATCGATATCGCCATACAGGCAGTTCTGCTCGATCACGAAGACGGCGCTACGCGCGGCTAGCATCGCGTAGACCTCGGCGCTCGTCAGATCGTCGAACGCTTTCCAGCGCCATTCGAGTGCCGCGAGTCTGGCTGCGGAGGTTTGCTGCGGTTCAGTCATGAGAGGATGTCTTAAGAGAAAGATACGTGCATTTTGACGCGATGGCCCACGCAACCTGAGCGGCAACGGCAAGCACGCAATTATGCCGCGGGCAGCGGCATACGGAGTGCGATTGCGTCGATTGCAGACAGATCACCTATCCCGCTACTCGCTTTCGAACACCGGCTGCACAGACCGCGCAAGACAATCGACAAGGTTGTCCGGCCCGCACAGATGCAGCGCGCCGACCACTACCAGCGTCCGCTCAGGTCGAGCGAGCAGCTCGCTCACGCGCTGCGCCCAGAGGCGGTTGCGCGTATCGAGAATGGCGCGCCGGATCTCGGGCAACGCGAACATTGGCGATTCGACGGCGATGCGCTGCACGCCCGCCAAATCTCCTTCGAGCCACGCTGCATGCATGCGCTCGAGCGTGCGCTGCGGCTCGCCGACGTCCGCCGTCAGCGTGGCAAGCACGTCCGCGACAACGGCAAGCGGAATGGCTTCGAGCGCGTCGGCGACTTCACTCGCCGTTTCCAGATACTCATACGGCTTGCCGTGCGCCATCGCCCAGCGCAGCATGCGCGGCTCGACGCCGTCGACGAGGTGCTGGAACAGCGTCGGCGCCACGACCAGCGTGGCCCACGGACGAAGCCCGGCGAGCGGCGCAAGCGGACCTTCGGTCGGCCACGCGGCTTGCAGACGGGCCCAGGCATCGGCAGAGATGAGCGGTTGCAGATGTTCCGCGGCGCTCTGTCCATCCGCTTTCAGGAAAGGCAGGATGGTCGGAGGATCGGACTCGAATACCAGCGTTTGCGCCCAGTCATAGGCTTCTTCGATCCAGGGCGGCGTTCTGCGGCTCGCTGCCGGAAAGAGATGCATCGAGCCAAGCAGGCGGACATTCGTGCCGGTGATGTGTAAATACATGCGCGTTCGGTGGCGAGGAGCAAAGACGCCATTGTGCGCCATGTCCTTTGCGCGCTGCATGCGGGGCAAGGCGTGTCGCACACGGTGTGCGATGCGCTGCGGATTGCGGACGCACAAAAAGAAAAGCCCCGACGTGTCGGGGCTTTTCTCTACTTCAACTACTGGAGGCGCGAGCCGGAGTCGAACCGGCCTAAACGGCTTTGCAGGCCGCTGCATAACCGCTTTGCTATCGCGCCGCAAGCGGAGGGGAATCTAGTTGCAGATTCGCTGGTTTGCTGGATGGACAACCGTCAGTCCACCAAACAAAAAGGGAAGCGTTGCTTCCCCTGATGTATGGAGCGGGAGACGAGGCTCGAACTCGCGACCTCAACCTTGGCAAGGTTGCGCTCTACCAACTGAGCTACTCCCGCATTGCACTGCTTCGCAACGCCTTGCACTTTAACTTGCTGAACTACTTAACCGAACAACGCGCTGCTTCAAAAATCTGGAGCGGGAGACGAGGCTCGAACTCGCGACCTCAACCTTGGCAAGGTTGCGCTCTACCAACTGAGCTACTCCCGCGTAGTACTGCTTGGTGTTGCTTTGTACTGCTTCGTGCCGCTTAAAAGGCCCTACTGCTGCCTTCTTGCCGGTACTGCATCCGACGTTTCGAACTGCGTGCATCGGAGAAACGAGATTATGGAGAAACGACCGAAACGTGTCAACCCCTTTCGCCTATCTCTTTAACTGAACAGAATTGACTCACGAAGTCGCCGCCGTTCACCGGCTTTCAACGGCACGCGCTTGTCACATGAAGCATCCAGGCAAGCGCGCGCACCGGTTCACACAGCCCCGCCGCGCTCGCGGATTTGCGGCCATGCGAGCTTCATGTAATAGAGCATCGACCAGATGGTCAGGACGGCCGCAAGATAGATGAGCCACAGGCCCCAGGTGCGCGTGTCGATCGCCACCCCGCCGCCGAACGACAGCGGACCGTTGAACAGCAGCATCGGAATTGCCACCATCTGGCATGCGGTCTTGAACTTGCCGAGCGAATTCACGGCGACGCTCTTCGACGCTCCGATCTGCGCCATCCATTCCCGCAGCGCCGAAATGGCGATCTCGCGTCCGACGATCACGAGCGCGATTGCCGAGTCGATGCGCGCGAGCTGCACCAGCACGAGCAACGCGGCGGTCACCATGAGTTTGTCCGCGACCGGATCGAGAAACGCGCCGAACGCCGAAGTCTGATTCCACTTGCGAGCCAGATAGCCGTCGAACCAGTCTGTCAGCGCGGCCAGCACGAAGATGGTCGCCGCGGCGAGATTGCGGTGCGCGGGGCTCATCATCATGTCGGGCAAATAGAACACGCCGACGACGAGCGGGATCAGAACGATCCGCAGCCAGGTCAGGAAAATCGGGAAATTGAACGGCATGGGCAGGCGCAACGTCTGACAGGAGAGATGCAATTGTGCCGTGTCACCGTGGCTGCCACAAGCAAAGCGGCGCCGCGAGCCCGGTGCGTGCGCCTGCTGTGAACACGTTGGGCGACGCGCGCGCCCAGCTTTCGGGCGAGCGCCGTCTCGAGCGTTGGTTGGCAGTCAGTGCAATTGCCGGTAGATCTGCTCGGCGAGCGCTTGCGAAATGCCTTCGACACTCGCGAGATCTTCAACGCTCGCCGCGACCACGCCGCGCAATCCGCCGAAGCGCGCGAGCAGGCGCTGCCGCCGTTTCGCGCCGACGCCCTCGAGTTCCTCGAGCCGCGAGGTCTGACGCGTCTTGCCGCGCTTCGCGCGCATGCCGGTAATGGCGAAGCGGTGCGCCTCGTCGCGGATCTGCGCGACCAGCATCAGCGCGGCGCTTTCCTTGCCGAGTTCGAGCGGCGCGCGGCCGTCGGCGAAAATCAGGGTTTCCAGGCCGACCTTGCGCCCCTCGCCCTTCGCGACCCCGACCAGCATGCCGGTGTCGAGTCCCAGCTCCGTGAACACCTGCCGCGCGATTTCGACCTGGCCCTTGCCGCCGTCGATCAGCACGATGGTCGGCAATACGCCGCCCGCGGCCACCGGCTCGGCCGCCTCCGGCGTCAGCGACGGGTCCGCGGCTGCGTCGCTTTGCAGTTCGGCGGCTTCGTCCGCAGCGTTGGCGGCGGCTTGCGCGACCATCTTCTCGTAGCGGCGCGTGAGAACCTGGCGCATCGCCGCGTAGTCGTCGCCCGGCGTGATGCCGGTAATGTTGTAGCGGCGATATTCCGACGACTGCATCTTGTGATGGTGATACACGACGCACGACGCCTGCGTTGCCTCGCCCATCGTGTGACTGATGTCGAAGCATTCGATCCGCACGTGTGCGAGGTCGTCGCATTCCATGCCGAGCGTGTCGGTGAGCGCGCGCGTACGGGCCTGCTGCGATCCCTGTTCCGAAAGCAGCCGAGCGAGCGCAAGCCGCGCGTTCTGCTCAGCCATAGCGAGCCACGCGCGGCGCTGGCCTTGCGGCTGACGCAGCACGGTGACCTTGTGGCCGGCCTGCTCGATCAACACGTCGACGAGCTCGCGCGTGGCCGGCGCATGGCTGACCACGAGCACGGGCGGCACGCGGTTGCCGAGATAGTGCTGTGCGATGAATGCCTCTAGCACTTCCGATTCGATGCCGGCCGCGGCGCGGCGTTTGCGCCCTTTCGCGGGCGCTTCGCCGGCAGTGGCGTCGGCGTCGGCGTCCGCATCGGCGGCGTCGTCTTCTTCGGGTGGCAGTTCCTGTGCGATGGCGAGGGCGTCGGCTTCAGCGTCCGCATCGGCGTCAACTGATTGCGCGTCGCCAGCCGCCTCGTTGTCCGCCTCGTCGCCCGCGTCCTGTTCGACCGGCGAAGTCGTATCCGACGCAAGATCCGCGAGCACGTCGCCACCGTCGCCGTCCTCGAGTCCCCCCTCTTCCGCCGTCAGCGCGCTTTCCACATGGGCGGGGAAATATGCCTTGTCGCCCAGATGCCGGCCGCCGCGCACCATCGCGAGATTCACGCACACGCGGCCGCCGAGCGCGACCACTGCGAGGATATCGACGTCGCTGTCGCTACCCACTTCGATAGCCTGCTGATGCAGCACCGTCGACAGCGAACTCATCTGGTTGCGCACCGCGGCGGCCTGCTCGAATTTCAGCTCGCTCGCGAACGCATGCATCTTCTGCTCGAGCTCCTTCATCACTTCGCCCTGGCGGCCAAGCAGGAAGCGCGACGCGTTCGCGACGTCGCGCGCATAGTCTTCTTCGCCGATGTTGCCGACGCACGGCGCGGTGCAGCGCCCGATCTGATGCAGCAGGCACGGCCGCGTGCGGTTGTTGAACACCGAGTCCTCGCAGGTGCGCAACTGAAAGACCCGCTGCAGGATCTGAATGCTCTCGCGCACGGCCCACGCGCTCGGAAACGGGCCGAAGTACTGGTTCTTGCGATCCACGGCGCCACGGTAGTAGGCCATGCGCGGGAACTTGTGGCCCGTCAGCTTCAGATACGGATACGACTTGTCGTCGCGAAACAGAATGTTGTAGCGCGGCGCGAGCGCCTTGATCAGATTGTTTTCTAGCAGCAGCGCTTCCGCCTCGGAACGCGTGACGGTCGTCTCTACGCGCGCAATGCGTGTGACCATCATCGCGATGCGCGGCGACAGTTGCGTCTTGGTGAAATAGCTCGAGACGCGCTTTTTCAGATCGCGCGCCTTGCCGACATACAGCACCGCGCCGTGCGTATCGTAGTAGCGATACACGCCTGGCAGATGCGGCAATTGGGCGAGCACCTTCTTGGGCTCGAATTCAATGCTTGCTTCGGGTTCGGTCATGCAGGATCGGCTGGGTGGACTGTCTCGGAAGCCTCGCGCCGTGTGCCGCCCGGCGCATGCACTCTGGCACGCAAACTCCGGAGGAGGCTTTCATACGAGTGCTTTAGAATCGCCAGTTTAGAACATTCCGCGTTCGCACGAGCCCTGCCGATGTCCTCCTCCGCGCCGCTCACTGCTTCATCCGTCGCTCGGCCCGCCGAACTATCCGCCGAACCGTCCACGGCAATTGCCTGCGATATTTTCTGCGCGGTGATCGACAACTTCGGCGACATCGGCGTCTGCTGGCGCCTTGCGCGGCAACTGGCGAGCGAGCACGGCTGGCAGGTCCGCGTCTTCGTCGACGAGTTGCGGGCGTTCCAGAAGCTCTGCCCGTCGCTCGCGCTGGATCGGTCACGGCAGACGGTCGAGGGCATCGTCGTCGAGCATTGGCACACGCCCACGCACGCGGGCGACACGCTCCAGGTCGGGGACGTCGTGATCGAGGCATTCGCCTGCGAGCTGCCGCCCGTCTACGTGGCGGCAATGGCGCAGCGCGAGCGCGCGCCCGTGTGGATCAACCTCGAATATCTGAGCGCCGAAGACTGGGTCGCGGACTTTCACCTGCGACCCTCGCCGCATCCGCAATACCCGCTCGTCAAAACGTTTTTCTTTCCGGGGCTCGGCCCAGGCACCGGCGGCGTGCTGAAGGAACAGGGTCTGGATACCGCACGCGCCGCGTTCGAAGCGTCGCCGGGCGCGCGCGACGCCTGGTGGCACGCAACCGTCGGCCATGCGCCGCCGGCCGGGGCGACCGTCGTGTCGCTGTTCGCTTACGAGAATCCCGCCCTCGACAGCCTGCTCGAACAGTGGCGCGACAGCACCCAGCCGGTCGTGCTGCTGGCGCCGGAGGGTCGCATCTCCGGCGCACTGGCGCGCTTTTTCGGACTCCCTTCGTTTGACGCGGGCGCTCACGCAGAGCGCGGCTCCCTGAGCGCTCGCGGGCTCGCGTTCACCGAGCAGTCAGCTTACGACGCGCTGCTGTGGGCCAGCGACATCAATTTCGTGCGGGGCGAGGATTCGTTCGTGCGCGCCCAGTGGGCCTGCAAACCCTTCGTCTGGCACATCTATCCGCAAGCCGACGACGCGCATCTGCCGAAACTCGACGCCGCGCTTGCGCATTACACCCGCACGCTTGGCGAAGATTCCGCCGCTGCTCTCGCACGCTTCTGGCACGCGTGGAACGGCGCCGGCGCCCCCGACTGGGCGGACCTGTGCCGTCACTCCCCCGCACTGCAGCGGCGTGCGGCCGAATGGGCGGCCGAACTCGCGCAAGTTGGCGACCTGGCGGGAAATCTGGCCTTGTTCACAAAAACTCAGTTAAAATAAGCGGTTATCCAACGGCCGACGACGCAAGCGCGGCCCGATCGCAGCAAAAAATCCTGGTGTTTCCGGTTTAACGTGGCGCAGAAAACCCTGCGCCAGGCGTGAAAAAACCGCGCAAAACGGCGTAACACTGCACCAGGACCACGCTGCCGACCGGCGCCACTCGTGTACACGCCCGCATCGGGTAAAAAGCAGGTAACGGACTGCGGGAAACGGCGAAGCGCGCTGCATCGGCAATTCTGTCGGCGGCGTCCATCGCGAATCCCGCGGCAAGCCAACCCACGCTTCATGCACCGCTTTGCGCCGGGCCGTCCCGGCGCCGCGCGGCGCGCAGGAACGTCGAAGCCGCTTGCGCCGTATGCCGTTGAGCACCAGTTACAGCTACTTATTTCGTACAGGACAGTTTTATGAAGACCGCACAGGAACTCCGCACCGGCAACGTCGTGATGATCGGCGCAGACGCCATGGTCGTGCAAAAGGCCGAATACAACAAATCGGGCCGCAACTCCGCCGTCGTCAAGATGAAGTTCAAGAACCTGCTGACCGGCGCAGGCATGGAAAGCGTGTACAAGGCAGACGACAAGTTCGACGTCGTCGTGCTCGAGCGCAAGGAAGTGACCTACTCGTACTTTGCCGACCCGATGTACGTGTTCATGGACGCCGACTACAACCAGTACGAAGTCGAAGCCGAAATGATGGGCGACGCGATGAACTACCTCGAAGACGGCATGGCTTGCGAAGTCGTCTTCTACAACGACAAGGCCATCTCGGTGGAACTGCCGACCACGCTGGTCCGCGAAATCATCTACACGGAACCGGCTGTGAAGGGCGACACGTCGTCGGGCAAGGTGCTGAAGAGCGCCAAGCTGAACACCGGTTTCGAACTGCAAGTGCCGCTCTTCTGCAATATCGGCGACAAGATCGAAATCGACACGCGTACGCACGAGTACCGCAGCCGCGCTTAAGCGCCGGCCCACTTCTCCCGCGCGCCGGGAAAAACAGAAAAGCGCCCAGACGGGCGCTTTTTCTTTTTTGGGCCGCCGGGTATCGTTGAGGAAAACTTTACCGGCAATTTTCTTCAAATTGCCGCCCCCGGCGCCCGTTCTTGCCGCGTAGGCCACACATAAGCCCTTGATCTGGCAAGTCAAAATGGATTGGCATAAGTCGTGCTAGTCAGCCTTTACCCTATATTTGCGATTGCGGAGATGCGAGATGAACAACGACATCGCTGAAGGCAAGTGGAAGCAACTGGTTGGCAAAGCCAAAGCGGCATGGGGCGAACTGACGGACGACGAATTGACGATGGCCGAAGGCCGCGCCGACCGCCTCGCCGGCCTGATCCAGGAACGTTATGGCAAGACCCGCGAGGACGCGCAGCGCGAAGTGCGCCGCTTCTTCGACAGCAACCGGGATTTCTGACAGCAGAACTGACAGCAGAAGTGAGGTAAGTACCGGCGCCCTCGCCCGTCGCATCGTGACGGCGAGGAGGCCGGTGGATTTGGACCGGGGCGGCGCGACGCGAATCGGTGAGTCGCGAATCGCCCTCTTGCTACAGCAAAGGACCAGAACTACGTGAGTCGACTCGCCGCCCGCTTCGCCCGGTGTGATGCACGCCGGATACCGCGCACATGCCGACTGGAGCGTCGCTGTCGCGCCGCCTCGGCTGACGCCGCGGGCGTGGCGGCGCATCCGACCGACAGTGCCGGCCAGCCATCGTGCCCGCGCCGCGCGTTGCAATCTCCGCGCGCAGAAGCGGGTATTCCATCCATCTAAAAAGTTGCGCTCGCCATGCCACACGCCCTGATTGTTGAAGACGATCCCAATAGCCTGTCGGGCCTGTCTGCCATTCTCGCCGCCGACGGCTTTTCCGTCGACACGGCGACCACGCTCGCCGAAGCGCGGGCCGCGCTGACACGCTTCATCCCCGACGTCGTGCTGGTCGACCTGAATCTTCCTGACGGCAGCGGGCTCGACCTGCTGCAGCATCTGCCCGCGCATCCGCCAGGCGGCGCGTTGCCCGTCATTGTCATGACCGGCAACGCGACCGTCGAAAGCGCGATCGAGGGGTTGCGGCATGGCATCTGGGACTATCTACTGAAGCCCGTCAATATTCCGCGGCTGCGCAGCCTGCTCGCCCGCATTCCGCGCCCCTACGAACTAACTGAGGAGGTGCAGACGCTGCGCGCGTCGCTGCGCCAACTGGGCCGTTTCGGTTCCATGCTCGGCCGCAGCGGCGCCATGCAGCACGTCTACGACACGATCGAACATATCGCGCCCACCGAAGCGGCGGTGCTCATTTCAGGCGAAGCCGGCACCGGTAAGCAGGTAGCGGCCCGCACGATGCACGACATGAGCCGGCGCCGCAAAGGCCCGTTCGTGACACTCGACTGCCGCAGCGCGGGCGGCGCGGTGGCGCTGCGCTCGCTGGACAGCGTGCTGTTCGGCCACGAGCGGGGCGCGTTCAGCGGCGCAGAGACGCGCGAGCCGGGCCTGTTCGAGCAGGCGAGCGGCGGCACGCTGTTCATCGACGAAATCGCGGAGTTGCCGCGTGCACAACAGGAGGCGCTGCTACGCGCGCTCGATTCGCAGACGTTTATGCGCGTGGGTGGCACGAGCCAGGTGGTGACCGATTTCCGCCTGATCGCGTCAACCCGCAAGCCGCCGCGCGCCGCGGTCGCAGACGGCAGCCTGCACCAGGACCTCGCGCTGCGCCTCGAAGCCGCCGCCGTGACCTTGCCGCCGTTGCGCGAGCGTGGCGAAGATCCGGCGCTGATGGCGCAGGCCATCGTCGACGAATTGAATCATGACGCGGCGGCGCGCGGCGCTTCGGAGGTCGCGAAACAGATCGGGCCGAATTTCCTGCGCGAATGTCTGAGCTACGAATGGCCCGGCAATGTACGCGAACTGCAGGACCGCGTGAGGCGCGCCTATCACGCGTCGGGCGACGTGTTGGAGTCGCTGCGTGCGGACGAAGCCGGCTCCGTGAACGGCCGCGATCTGAACGGCAGCCGTGTGCAGGTGACGGTCGGCACGCCGCTCGCCGATGTCGAAGAAATGCTGATCCGCGCGACGCTCGACGCGGTGGGCGGCACGCGTCATAGGGCGGCGTCGCTGCTCGGCATCAGTCCGAAAACGCTCTACAACAAGCTGCAACGCATGCGGCTGAATTGACGGGTACGGATAGCCAGCGGAAGGTAGCGAACGAGAAACGGCGTCTCTTGCGAGACGCCGTTTTTTCTGGCCGCTGTTCGCTGTTCGCTGTCCGGCGCTCGCCGTTCGCCGCTCACGGGAAGACGCTGCGCAACAACGCCTGCGCTTGCAGATACTGCGGTTGCGCGACGAGCTTGCTCCACTTGAGCGCCTTGCCGCGCGGCCGCATGCGCTTGATCCGCTGCTGCGATTCGCGGGACGGCGTAAAGCGCAATTCGTCCAGCACCCGTTCCGCCTGTTCGGGCTGATTGCAGATCAGCACCATGTCGCAGCCGGCCTGCAGTGCCGCCGTCGCCCCTTCGGTGAGCGTGCCGCCCTGGCGCGCGGCCTCCATCGACAGATCGTCGCTGAAAATCGCGCCTTCGAAGCGCAGTTTGCCGCGCAGAATGTCCTGCAGCCAGACGCGCGAGAAACCCGCCGGCTTCGAGTCGACTTGCGGATAGACCACATGCGTAGGGATCACCGAGCCGAGCGACAGGCCGAGCCAGTCGTACGGCGCGACGTCGTCGCGCAGGATCTCGTCGAGCGAGCGATCGTCGACGGGCATCGCGACGTGCGAATCGGCGTGCGCGAAACCGTGCCCCGGAAAATGCTTGCCGCAGTTACTCATGCCCGCCAGCGCAAGACCATGATTGAGGCTTTTCGCGAGCAGCGTGACCACGCGCGGATCGCTATGAAACGCGCGATCGCCGATCACCTGCGACTGACCATAGTTCAGATCGAGCACCGGAGTGAAGCTCATGTCGATCCCGCATGCACGCAGCTCGGAAGCGAGGATGTAGCCGACCGCCGTCGCAACCTTGGTGGCGTGCAGCACGTCGCTATCCCACAACGCGCCGAGCTTGCCCATCGCCGGAAGCACCGTGAAGCCGTCGGTCCGGAAGCGCTGCACGCGGCCACCCTCGTGGTCCACGGCGATCAGCAGATCCTCGCGAATCGCGCGGATCGAATCGGTTAGCGCGACCAGTTGCGCGCGGCTCTCGTAGTGGCGCGCGAATAGAATCACGCCGCCGGTCATCGGGTGAGCAAGGCGGCGCCTGTCGTCGTCGTTCAGCGTTTTGCCGACCACGTCGAGCATCACCGGTCCGGGAATGGTTTTCATCGAATTCCGTTTTGAAGAATGCGTGGAGCAAGGAAAGACGCGGCCGCGCAGGCCCCGGTTCCTCGTCAATTTTTGTCGGCAGGATGAGTGGCGCGACCCGGGCTCGTGTTCTCGGGATTCCCTGGCTGCGTGCTCTCGGCGATCACGAACGACACCGCATAATCGCGCTCGTCGCTGATCGTGACGCGCGCCGTAATGCCGCGCTCCGCGAGCCATTCGGCGAGCTCGCCCGAGGCCACCACCATCGGCTCGCCGCTCGGCTTGTTCAGCGTTTGCAGCGCGCGCCATGTCATCGGCCAGTGCATGCCGAGGCCGATTGCCTTCGAGAACGCTTCTTTCGCCGAAAAACGCGTGGCGAGGAAGGCAAGGCCGCGCGCCGCCGAACGCGCATGGCGTGCGTGATAGACGCGCAGTTCGTCGGGCCCGAGCACCTTCTCGGCAAAGCGGCCGTTGGTGCGCTGCATGACCGCCGCGACGCGGCTCACCTGCACGATGTCGGTACCGATACCGTAGATGGTCATATGCGTGACTCGTCCGCGCGAAGGCATCAGGCGCGTGCGCCGAGACGGGCGGCGACCATGATCGCCTTCATCTCGCGCACCGCGTTGTCCCAGCCGGCGAAGAGCGCGTGTGCGACGATCGCATGGCCGATGTTCAGCTCGACAATGCCGTCGATCGCCGCGATCTGCTGGACGTTCGTGTAATGCAGACCGTGGCCGGCATTCACCTTGATGCCGAGCGTCGCGCCGAACTCGGCCGCGCGGACCACGCGCTCGTACTCGCGCTGCTGTTGCGCGGGATCGTGCGCCTCGGCGTAGCGCCCCGTGTGCAACTCGATGACCGGCGCGCCGGCTTCGTGCGCGGCGCGAATCTGCGTCTCGTCGGGGTCGATGAAGAGCGACACGCGCGAATTCGCGTCCGCAAGCTGACGGCACGCGGCGCGCACCGCCTCGAACTGGCCGGCCACGTCGAGACCGCCTTCGGTTGTCAGTTCCTGACGCTTTTCGGGCACGAGGCAAACGTCGTGCGGCTGCAACTCGCACGCGATGTCGAGCATTTCCTGCGTGACCGCGCATTCCAGATTCATTCGCGTCTTCAGAAGCGGACGCAGCGCGCGCACGTCCGCGTCCACGATATGTCGGCGGTCTTCGCGCAGATGCAGCGTGATTGCGTCGGCGCCCGCCTCTTCCGCCATCAGCGCAGCGCAAATCGGGTCAGGATAAGAGGTGCCGCGCGCGTTGCGCAGCGTGGCGACGTGGTCGATATTCACGCCGAGATCGATCACGTTCGGCGAGGTTAGAAAGAAGCTCATAAGTTCTGCAAGTCGATCAGGATCTGGCGCGTCGCGAGCGGCGTGCCGGCAAGGTAGGTGTTGAGCAGAAAGCGCATTAGCGTTTTGCTTTGCGCGACGGTCTGCGCTCGATGGTAATCGTCCTTTTCCATATCGAGCAAGGTTTGCCCCGCGACCACCGGCCATTGCGCCGGCAAGTCGTCGGATGCTTCGCGCACGCCGCGCTCGGGGTCGAACACATAGCGGCTACCCGCTTCGACCGCCTTGCGCGTAACCGTGCGATCCAGCGACATGGCGTAACCGGTCTCACGCAGCAGCACGCGCTCGAACGAGCGCAGCACCTGGACCGGCGGCTCGTCGTGCGCGAGGCGCGTCATCGTGACAACGTAATGATGGAACAGTTGCGGGTGCGGATCTTCACGCGCGCAGAACTTCACGAGCAGTTCGTTCACGTAGAAGCCGCACAAGAGCGCGTCGCCGGTCAGCGGCAACATGCCGCCGACCCATTCGGCGCCGGTAAGCGTGCGCACCTCGGACTTGCCCGACCACGACAGCGCGAGCGGCTGGAACGTCTGCAACACGCCGCGCAGCGCCGAGTGCGGGCGCTTCGCGCCCTTCGCGACCAGCGCGAGACGGCCGTGATCGCGCGACAGCACGTCGATGATCAGGCTCGTCTCGCGATACGGATAGCTGTGCAGAACAAATGCGGGTTGCTCCGCGATCCGGTATTCGGACGGCGAGCCGGAACCGCGCGACGACTTGCGGGCTGGCGTCTTGCGCGGCTCATCGCCGGCAGTGGCGTCCGGGGCGCTGCGAGTGGAGGTTTTGCGGCTACCGCGAGCGGCCCTGGCGGAGCGCTCGCGCGACGGTTCGGCCGGCTCGGAATCGTCCGGGTCGGTGTCGGAATTCAGCGTGACCCACGCGTCATTCGTACCCATACGCACGAAGTCCCGCTTCGTTGTCGGCCCAGCCGCTCTTCACCTTGATGAAGGTTTCGAGATACACGGGGCCGTCAAACAGCTTTTCCATGTCGAGGCGCGCCTCGCTGCTGATCTGCTTCAGCTTGGCGCCCTTCTGACCGATGATCATGGCTTTGTGCGTATCGCGTTCGACAAGGATGGTCGCGAAGATACGACGCAGCCGTCCTTCGGTCTCGAACTTGTCGATCAGCACGGTGCTGGTGTACGGCAGTTCGTCGCCGGTCCAGCGGAACACTTTTTCACGCAGAATTTCGGCGGCGAGAAAGCGTTCGCTGCGGTCGGTGAGATCGTCTTCGCCGTAAATCGGCGCGCCTTCGGGCAGGTAAGGTTTCACGGTCGCCATCAGACGCTTGATGTCGTCTGGATTCTTGGCCGACAGCGGCACGATCTCGTTGAACGGGCGCAGCGCGCTCATCTGCTGCATGAACGGATACAGCGAGTCTTTGTCCGACACGCGATCGAGCTTGTTCGCGATGAGCAGCGTGGGCACCGACGGCGGTATCAGGTCGAGCACTTTCTGATCGTCCGCGCCGAAACGGCCGGCTTCGATCACGAACAGAATGGCATCCACGGCGGTGAGCGTGGAAGTCACCGCGCGGTTCAGC
Organism: Paraburkholderia phenoliruptrix; assembly: GCF_019511605.1. GTDB lineage: Bacteria > Pseudomonadota > Gammaproteobacteria > Burkholderiales > Burkholderiaceae > Paraburkholderia > Paraburkholderia phenoliruptrix_A. Next base: position 82,979 of record NZ_JAEUAV010000020.1, read on the forward strand.
GAACGGTTCAGTGCGCTGCTGTGCTTGGTCTGGAAGCCGGGCGTGTCGACGAAAATGTACTGCGCGTCTTCCAGCGTGTGGATGCCGGTGATGCGATGGCGCGTGGTCTGCGCCTTGCGCGAGGTGATGCTGACTTTCTGGCCGACGAGCGCGTTCATCAGCGTCGATTTGCCGACGTTCGGACGGCCGACGATTGCGACCATGCCGCAGCGAAAACCAGTGGGAGTGGGAGCGTTCATATTCGGGGCTACGGCAGGTTCAGACGACGCGCAGTGTCGGCGCGCCGATGGCAATCAATGGCCCGCGTCGGCGACGCGCGTTTGCACCGCGTCGGCCACGCCGGGTTCGTGTTCGGTGGGCGCGACCGCGCTCGTTGCGGCCGGGGCGGCGGGGGCGGCCGGGCTGGCGTTAGCCGCTGCCTCGCGGGCGCGATGCGGTTTGTCGGTGGCGCGCGAGGCGGGTTCGGCGATTGTGGGATCGGCAGATTTCTCGGCAGATTTCTCGGCAGATTTCTCGGCTGACTTCTCGGCCGAGTGCGCGGCCGAGTGCGCGGCCGAGTGCGCGCCCGGCTTCTCTGTCTTGTCGGCTCGGTCCGCCCGGTCCACTTTCTCCGCCTTGTCGGTCTTTTCGGTGCGCTCTGCCCGCTCTGGCGCGCTGTACTCGACGTGCGCGGCGCGAATCACGGCGAGCGGCGCAGCCGCCGCGCCTGCCACTGTCAGAACCGTGCGCTCGCTCACAGGCTCGGCACCCTGCGCCACCCGCGTGTCGCCCCGCATCGCGGCGCGCTCGTTCTTGCGGTCGGAGCTGCTGCGCAGATCCAGCGCAGCCTGCACGCCGGTCACGCCCGGCACGACCTCCGCTTCGGCCTTCTTGGCCGCGCGGGCACCCTTGGACCGCTTCGACCTGGAGACCACGGCCGGCGCCGCGGCCATCACCTCGTCCAGCGCCTTTTTCGCCGCTGCCTGCTCCGCGGCACGACGGCTGGCACCCGAGCCCGACACCTTCACTTCCAGCTTCGGAACCGTGCATTCCACTTCGAACTGCTGATTGTGCGCCGCACCATGGGTGGCGACGACCGTGTAGGTCGGCAGTGCGATCTTGTGTCCTTGCAGATATTCCTGGAGAAGCGTCTTGGCGTCCTTGCCTAGCGTGCGCGGGTCGATGTGATCGAGAATCGGCACGTAAAGGCGCTTGATGACAGTCTGCGCAGCCTCAAAGCCGCCGTCGAGGAAAACTGCGCCCAGCACGGCTTCCAGCGTATCAGCGAGGATGGACGGCCGACGAAAGCCGCCGCTTCGCAACTCGCCTTCGCCAAGGCGAAGTCCTTCCGAAATATTGAGGGCCTGAGCGAGTTCGTAAAGCGACTGCTGCTTGACCAGGTTTGCGCGGACGCGCGACAGATCGCCTTCGTCCAGTTTGCCGAAACGTTGGAACAATAGCGCAGCCACCGCGCAATTCAGAACGGAGTCGCCTAAAAATTCGAGCCGTTCGTTGTGCGTGGAACTATGACTGCGGTGCGTTAAAGCCTGGCGCAGCAATTCCGCATTGCGAAATTCATAGCGCAGACGGCTTTCCAACGGAGATGAGGGCATGGGCAGAGTATAACGCGGGCGCCGCACCGGGCGAAAACGCGGTACGGCCAGCGGAAAAAGCGTGGTGAAGCGACGTTACCGAAGTTTCTTAAAGTGGCGTGATAACACGCCGCCACTTTCAGGGCCGTTGAGGCGATCGCACATCTAGTCGCGATCGCTCGGTGATAAGCGGCCCTGCTTGCGGCGAGTGCAGCTGTTCACGCGAAGCTCACTGGAACGAACCAATGCGCTTCAGATTGCTGAAGTTCATCCAGATAAAAAACGCACGGCCGACAATATTCTTATCCGGCGCAAAGCCCCAATAGCGGCTGTCTGCACTGTTGTCGCGGTTGTCGCCCATCATGAAGTAATTGCCCGGCGGCACCTTGCAGATAACGCCGCGTGCGTTATACGTGCAGTTATCGCGATACGGATAATCTTCGGCACCTACGATAAACGGCGGCACTGCGGGATTGTTCAGAATCGCGTTCTTGCGGCCCTCGAGATTTTCTTCGAACTGCTTCGCGTAGCCGAGACGCTCCTCGTCGAGATAGTCGGGCAGCGGCGTTTCCGGCACCGGCTTGCCGTTGATCGTCAACTGCTTGTCCTGATACGCGACGACGTCGCCCGGCAAACCGATCACGCGCTTGATGTAATCGACCGACTCGTCTTTCGGGTAGCGGAACACCACGACGTCGCCGCGCTGAAGCGGACGGCCTTCGGTGATTTTGGTGTTGATGATCGGCAGGCGGATACCGTAATCGAATTTGTTGACGAGGATGAAATCGCCCACCAGCAGCGTGGGCACCATCGAGCCCGACGGAATCTTGAACGGCTCGACGACAAACGAGCGCACCACGAAAACCACCAGAATCACCGGGAAAAAGCTCGCCGAGTATTCCAGCCACCACGGTTGGCGCAGCTTGTCGTCACGCAGACGCGCGCGCGTTTGCGCGGCGTTCTCGTCGGCGAAACGCTCGCCCACGCGCTCCTGCTGCCGGTCGAATTCGGCGACAGCGGCCTCCGCCGCGCGCCGCCGTTGCGGCATGAAAACCAGTTTGTCTGCGACCCATGCGACGCCCGTCAAAATAACGAGCACAAAAAGAATCAGCGCAAAATTCATAGGGTTCCGTTGTTCGTCTTATTTGTCTTCGACACGCAGGATGGCGAGGAAAGCCTCTTGCGGAATCTCGACGGACCCCACCTGCTTCATTCGCTTCTTGCCTGCCTTCTGCTTTTCGAGCAGCTTCTTTTTACGTGTTATGTCGCCGCCGTAGCATTTTGCCAGCACGTTCTTACGCAACGCTTTAATGTTCTCGCGCGCGATGATGTTCGAGCCGATGGTAGCCTGCACCGCGACGTCGTACATTTGACGCGGAATCAGTTCGCGCATTTTTGCCGCCACTTCGCGGCCGCGGTACTGGCTTTGCGAACGGTGCACGATGACCGACAGTGCGTCGACCTTGTCGCCGTTGATCAGCATGTCGACCTTTACCACGTCCGACGCGCGATATTCCTTGAACTCGTAGTCCATCGACGCATAGCCGCGCGAAATGGACTTCAGGCGGTCGAAGAAATCGAGCACGACTTCGCCCATGGGAATCTCATAGGTGAGTTGCACCTGGCGGCCGTGGTACTGCATGTTGATCTGCGTGCCGCGCTTTTGCGTGCACAGCGTGATCACGGGGCCGACGTAGTCTTGCGGCATGTACAGATTCACCGTGACAATCGGCTCGCGCACCTCTTCGATCTTCGACGGCTCCGGCATCTTGGCCGGGTTCTCGACCATCACCGTGGTGCCGTCGCGTTGCACCACTTCGTACACCACGGTGGGTGCCGTCGTGATCAGGTCCATGTCGAACTCGCGTTCGAGACGTTCCTGCACGATTTCCATGTGCAACAGCCCAAGAAAACCGCAGCGGAAACCGAAGCCCAGCGCTTGTGATACTTCCGGCTCGTATTGCAGCGACGCGTCGTTGAGTTTCAGCTTTTCGAGCGAATCGCGCAGCGCGTCGTACTGGTTGGCTTCCACTGGATAGAGGCCGGCGAACACCTGTGGCTTCACTTCCTTGAAGCCCGGCAGCGGCTCTTCCGCCGGACGGTTCACGAGCGTCACGGTATCGCCCACTTTCGCGGCGGCCAATTCCTTGATGCCCGCGATAATGAAGCCCACCTGCCCCGCCGACAATGCTTCCAGATTCTTCGACTTCGGCGTGAACACGCCAACGTGTTCGACCGGATACTGCGCGCCGGTTGCCATCAGACGGATCTTGTCCTTCGGACGCAGCGTCCCGTTGACGATGCGAACCAGCATGACGACGCCGACGTAATTGTCGAACCACGAGTCGATGATCAGCGCTTGTAGCGGCGCGTCGGGATCGCCCTTCGGCGGCGGTACTTTCGCAATCAGCGCCTCGAGAACGTCTTCGACGCCCAGACCGGTCTTCGCGCTGCAATGCGTGGCGTCCGTTGCGTCAATGCCGATTACGTCTTCGATTTCTGCAATTGCGTTTTCCGGGTTCGCGGCCGGCAGGTCGATCTTGTTGAGCACCGGAATAACGTCGACGCCGAGTTCGATTGCCGTGTAGCAGTTGGCAACCGTCTGCGCCTCCACGCCCTGGCTCGCGTCGACAACCAGCAGCGCGCCTTCGCAAGCGGACAGCGAGCGGCTGACTTCGTACGAGAAGTCGACGTGGCCCGGCGTGTCGATCATGTTGAGGTTGTAGACCTTGCCGTCGCGCGCGCGATAGGTCAGCGCCGCGGTTTGCGCCTTGATGGTGATGCCGCGCTCGCGTTCGAGATCCATCGAGTCGAGCACCTGGGCTTCCATCTCGCGGTCAGACAGACCGCCGCAAAGCTGGATGATGCGATCGGCGAGCGTCGACTTGCCATGGTCGATGTGCGCAATGATCGAGAAATTACGAATATGATCCATTCAGTGCCGATCAAGCAAAAAAGGCGCGCTCGGACAATAGCGGAGCACGCCTTGTAAGTAGGTGAAAAACTTATCTATTTTAGCCGAAAAGGCTGACGCCCGGCGCATCTTGCAAGGTTCGGGCGGCAGTTGGCCCTGCCAACGACCGCCTGACGCGAGGCCGCAGGCACGCCTGCGGACCGCTTGAAAGACTTTTGCAAAGCCTGACTGGTGTCAGGATGCCTCGCCCTGAACACCCGCGACGCCGGCGGCCCACGCCGCCAGTGCGGCGCGCACGCGCGATTCCTGAAGATGGTAGTGGCAGAGCTCGACGCCGTCGCACAACAGAACCGGCACCCGTTCGTTGTAGCGCGCTTCGAGCACGGGATCGCTATCTACGTCGATCACTTGCACTTGCGCACCGAACTCGGCCAGCAATGGCTCGAGCGCGGCGCGCATGTCGTCGCACAGATGGCACCACGCGCGCCCATAAAGCGTGAGCGGTGCCAGTTTCTTCATTTCTGTACGCTGCGCGGGCGGATCGGCACGAACTGCGTATTCTCGCCACGGCGCACCAGCAGCGCGACCATCTTCTGCGAATCCAGATGAGAGGTCACTTCGTCGAACTGCTTTGCGCTCGTAATGTCCGTATCGCCCACCCGCAGGACGATGTCGCCCTTCTGCAGGCCAACGCGCGCGGCAGGACCGTCCACGGCGTCGATCTGCACGCCATTGCGCAGTTTCAGCGCGCGCAACTGGTCAGCAGGGATATCGCTGACGGCAAGGCCCAACGCGTTTGTGGCGCGCTGCTTCGGCGGCTGCGGCCGCTTCTGGTCGGCCTTTGCAGTCTTGTCCGGCTGCATCTCGGCGATCGTGACCGGCAGATCGCGCGTCTGGCCCTTGCGCCAGACGGTGATAGTCGCCTTCGTGCCCGGTTTCGTGTCGCCGACCATGCGCGGCAGGTCCGTCGCCGTGTCCACGGAATGGCCGTTGAACTTGAGGATGATGTCGCCCGGCTGCACGCCGGCCTTGTCCGCCGGGCCGCCCGGCTCGACGCTGCTGACGAGCGCGCCCTGCGCCTTCGGCAGACCGAGCGAGTCGGCCACGTCTTTCGTCACCTCGCCGATTGCCACCGCGATCCGGCCGCGCACCACTTTGCCGGACGCCTTCAGCTGATCGGCCACGCGCATCGCCTCGTCGATCGGAATCGCGAACGAGATGCCCATGAAACCGCCGGTGCGGCTGTAGATCTGCGAGTTGATGCCGATCACTTCGCCCTGCATATTGATGAGCGGCCCACCCGAATTGCCGGGATTGACGGCCACATCGGTCTGGATGAACGGCAGATAGTCGCCGGTGTCGCGCCCCTTGGCACTCACAATGCCGGCTGTCACCGTGTTTTCGAGGCCGAACGGCGAACCGATCGCGACGACCCACTCGCCCACGCGAACCTTGTTCGAGTCGCCGATCGTGATGGTCGGCAGGTTGGCGGCGCTGATCTTCACGACCGCGACGTCGGTGCGTTCGTCCACGCCGATGAGCTTTGCCTTGAATTCGCGCTTGTCGGTCAGCGTGACATAGATGGTGTCCGCGTCGTCGATCACGTGCGCGTTCGTCATCACATAGCCGTCGGCCGACAGGATGAAGCCCGAGCCGACGCCGCTGTTCTGTTCGAGATCGTTGCTGTCTGGCGTGTCCTGGCTACCGCCGCTTCCGCCGCTGCCGCCGTTGTTGCCGCCGCGCGGCATACCGGGCGATTGTGGCGATTGCGGCGACTGCGGCATCGGAATGCCGAAAAAGCGCCGGAAAAACTCGGACATGTCGCCGTCGTCCATGCCGGGCGGCAGTGCGCCGCGCGGGCCGCTGCTCGTCACGCGGGTGGTCGTGCGGATATTGACGACCGCCGGTCCGACCTTGTCGACGAGGTCGGTAAAGTCGGGCAGATTGGCTGCGGAGGCCGCCGACGCCGCTTGCGGCGCGAACGGCAAACATGCCGCCACCACCGCGGCGGCGAAGAATTTGCGCAGCGAGAAAGTCGTCATAGTGTGGGAGCCGAGGGATTCAGGATTCGGAGAATTACTTCGGAGCCTTATATTCTATGGCAGACGCGAATTGCTGCAACGTGGCCTGGGGCACTTCGCCGAGCAGGGTAATCCAGAAGTCGCCGCGCCGCTTGACCAACACGTGCGTCGCGCCGCTGCTGCCCGCGCCTTCCTTGCGCGTATTGTTTTCAACCGGCTCGATGAATACGGAGACCGCGGCGAGACCGTCCGAGAACACCGCCTGATCTACCGGAATAGTGGGTTGGCCGGCTTCGCGCGCCGCCATAGGGCGGCGCAGTTCGCGGATCTTGCGAAAGCCCGGCACCGTTGCGCCGAACTGCCAGCCCTGCGCAGCCATGTCGACCGGCTCGATGGGCGGACGCACTACCGTCCAGCCGGCGGTATTGCGCATTCCGTTGACGATACCTGCCTTGTCGATCGGCACCCCAATGCGAATTTGGGAAAACGACAGTTGCTCAAGCACCTGGCCGTTCGGGTCGAGCGTTTGCGCGCGCAGCAGCAGGCCGGTCTTCTTGTCGGCCCACAGTTTGTAAGCGAAACGATAAGCGTCTTTCGGATCGAGCTCGATTACCTGGCTTTCGACGCCAGCCACACGATCGTCGCCCAGCAACTTGGGTTCATATACGGTGAGAACCTGTTCGCCGCTTACAGCAAGCAATGCGGGAAACGAGTCTTTGTTCTGGCGCTTTTCCACCACGCACAAATGACGTTCCGGCACGAACGTGTAGAGCTCGTCGTTATGACGCAGCATTTTGCGCGGCTTGCCGTCCAGGCTTTCCAATTGCTCGAATTCGCCGTCGCCGCGCGTTGCGTAATGCGCGATTCGCGAAGTTTGAACGAAATTGCCCCGCTGATAGACGAACGCGCCCTCGTAATTCTGCTGCTGCGCGGCCTGATGAATGCGATCGAGCATATCGGCGGCCGTGCGGCGCGCGACGAGCGGATCGTCGGTTTGTGCAAAGACCCGCGGCGTAGCGGACAACAATACGGCTGCACAGAACAGAAATGCTGGCAGCCGCCCCCAGATAGTCGTTTTATTGAACCGCGAAGTCTGCATCAAACTATTGGCCTTGCGTTGAAACGGCGGCAGCCCGGATGAGCGGCATGGAACCCGGCAAGACCGGTTGCTGCGCGAATTGCTGGTGTGCTTCCAGATACTGGTCGAGGCTCGCGTCGCGAATGATGTTGGCGTCCTGAGCGACCGGCATGACGTTGGCAGCGGGCACGGACGCCATTGCCACCTTTTGCAGCGCGTCGCCATGCGAGGACACCGAGGCGACCTGCGTTGCGCCGGGGCCGCCCGGCACGCCTTGTAGCTGCGGCACGACGATCCACGTCAGGGTAGCGGCCGCCGCAGCCACGGCAAAGGCCGGGACGGCCCGACGACGCAGCGCGAGCAGACGGCGCGTGAGGGGCAGAGAGGCCGGCTGGGACCCAGACTGCAAGCCGGACTGCAAAGCCGGCGCAAGCAGATGCGGCTCGCTTTCGAGGCGCGCTGCGAAGCCGCTGAGAAAAGCGTTGCTCGTTGCGGCACCGATTGCGAGATCGTCGGAACGCAATGCGTCGCCAATCAGGTGATAGCTGGACCATGCGGCGCGATCTTCGCCGTCCAGCTCGGACAGAAACTTGTCCAGATTCAGATGCTCTTCGCCGAACAGCTCACCGTCGACAAAAGCGGACAGACGCTCGCCGCGCGGACTGGCTTGCGATTGCATCGAGACCGACCCCATGATGCTCCCCATCTTACGAAAACCCCGTAGTGACACCACTAATCCAGATATTGCACCCTCGCCCCGGGCGGCGCGCCGGATTTACCAGCGCTTGCCTTCAGGTGTGTCAAGCAACGGACGCAATTTTGCCGCAATGGCTTCGCGAGCGCGGAAAATTCGCGATCTGACGGTGCCAATAGGGCAACTCATCATTTCTGCGATTTCTTCGTAGCTCAGACCTTCAATTTCACGAAGAGTAATGGCGGTACGCAGCTCTTCCGGTAAAACCGCCATCGCAGCATTGACCGTCTCGGCGATCTGCTTGCTCATCAACATCGACTCAGGCGTGTTGATATCCCTTAGTTGGTCGGCGTCCGAGAAAGTTTCAGCTTCTTCAGCATCTGCTTCCGTCGATGTCGGCGCTCGCCGGCCTTGGGTCGCAAGGTAGTTCTTCGCCGTGTTGACCGCAATCCGGTACAACCACGTATAAAACGCGGATTCGCCGCGAAATTGCGGCAACGCGCGGTAAGCCTTGATGAAAGCGTCTTGCGCAACGTCTTCCACCTCGGCGGGGTCGCGCACGAGGCGCGAGATCAGCCGGAGAATCTTGCGGTGGTATTTGGAGACCAGAAGCTCGAACGCGGCCTTGTCGCCCTTCTGGACGCGCTCGACCAGCACCTGATCAATTTCTTTTTCGCTCACCTGATAAATCCGTTAACTTAAGGGCGCATGACGGGGGCACCATTGTAGCGTCCCGCTCGACGGGGCACGTTACGCAGCACATGACGCCCGGTAACAGCGGTTACAGTCGTTACAGTCACGCGCCGGCGCGGCGGCGGGCGCGCACCGCCAGTTCGCGAAAGACAGCCGGCGGGACGGTGTCGGCGGGAATGAGCAGCGTGTGCGAGCGCCCCTCTTCCGGTTTCAGCACGAGCACGAGCAGACGGTCACCCCAATGGGCGCAGCCCGCTATGCGGCCTTGCGCGAGCAGAATACCGGCCCGCCCCCACGCAGCGAGACTCTCTCGCCCCACGGTCAGCGCCACTGGCTGTGCCCGGTCATAGCGGACCGAACCAAGCGCGAGCAGCGCGAAAGCAGCAAGCGTCAACGGAAGCGCTTGCCAGGCGCCCAGCCACGACGACAGACAGCCGTAAACCGCCGCCGACGCCGTGGCGATGAAAACTGCTGACGCAGCGCGCATCGCGAAAGAGCGCCGCAGCGCGATTCGCTGCGGCGCTCTTTCGGATGTGACCGTTTCAGGGGAAGGCACCGGCGCAACCGGCGCCGACGGCTGGCGCGTCACCCGGCTGCGAGCCTCAGGCGCGCTTGAAAACCAGCGTGCCGTTCGTGCCGCCGAACCCGAACGAGTTCTTCAGCGCGACGTCGATCTTCATCTCCCGCGCAGTGTTGGCGCAGTAGTCCAGGTCGCACTCGGGGTCCTGGTTGAAGATGTTGATCGTGGGCGGCGACACCTGATGATGCACGGCAAGCACCGTGAACACCGACTCCAGACCGCCGGCACCGCCGAGCAGGTGACCGGTCATTGACTTCGTCGAATTCACGACGATGTTTCTGGCGTGGTCGCCGAACGCGCGCTTGATGCCGGTCGTTTCGGCCAGATCGCCGAGCGGCGTGGACGTGCCGTGCGCGTTCAGATAATTCACCTGATCGGCGTTGACGCCCGCGTTCTTCATGGCCGCCAGCATGCAGCGGCGCGCACCGTCGCCGTCTTCGAGCGGCGCGGTCATGTGATACGCGTCGCCGCTCATCCCGTAGCCGCCGACTTCGGCGTAGATCTTCGCGCCGCGCGCCTTGGCGTGCTCGTACTCTTCGAGCACCATGACGCCCGCGCCCTCGCCCAGCACGAAACCGTCGCGGTCCTTGTCCCACGGGCGGCTGGCAGTAGCCGGGTCATCGTTGCGTTGCGACAGCGCGCGCGCCGCCGCGAAGCCGCCGATGCCAAGCGGCGACACCGTCGATTCCGCACCGCCTGCGATCATGACGTCCGCGTCGCCGTATTCGATCAGGCGCGAAGCCTCGCCGATACAGTGCAGGCCCGTCGTACATGCGGTGACGATGGCGAGATTCGGACCCTTGATGCCGAACTTGATCGACAGGTGACCCGAGATCATGTTGATGATCGACGCCGGCACGAAGAACGGCGAAATGCGGCGCGGGCCGCGGTTGAGCAGCTCGGTTTGCGTGACTTCGATCATCGGCAGACCGCCGATGCCCGAACCGACCACGACGCCGATGCGCTCCGAATTTTCGTCGGTGACTGTAAGGCCGCTGTCCTGCATCGCCTGGATGCCTGCAGCCACGCCGTAATGGATGAACGTATCCATGTGGCGTGCTTCCTTACCGGGGATGTAGTCCTCGATATTGAAGCCCTTCACCTCGCCGGCAAAACGAGTCGAGAAGTTCGACGCGTCGAACTTCGTGATATTGGCAATACCCGACTTGCCGGCGACCAGATTGGCCCAGCCGTCGGCAACATTATTGCCAACAGGCGAAATCAGCCCCAGGCCTGTAACAACAACACGACGGCGGCTCACGGTAACCCCTTTTTCATAGATGACAAAAGCAAAAGCCACAGCGGCCACAGGAACCTGCCCTGTGCGCCCTGTGGCTGTTAAGTCGGCAATCGCGCGGAAACTTGCGCTGTCAACATCGCTGGCTCCTGCATGACAACTCTTGCGGCAAGCGGCGCGGCAAAAAACGCCAGCCCCGGTGGCGTCGACAACCGACGCGGCAGGGCGTCGTACGACGCGAACGCACAAATGCAGGTGCGAATGACCTTAGGCCTTGACGTTTGCGCGAGCGTAGTCGATCGCTTGCTGAACAGTGGTGATCTTCTCGGCTTCTTCATCCGGAATTTCCATGCCGAATTCGTCTTCGAGGGCCATCACGAGTTCAACCGTGTCCAGCGAGTCGGCGCCGAGGTCGTTCACGAACGAAGCTTCGTTCTTGATTTCAGCTTCGGCCACGCCCAGTTGTTCTGCGACGATCTTCTTGACGCGCTGTTCGATATTGTCCATTACCCCTCCAAGGGAAAAGAAGTTCAAAAATACAGTGCGCGCATTTTATCAGGTTTGACCCGGCAAAAAAGCGGCGCATCAGGTTGCTGTCAAGGCATGCGCCCGACGCATTCGAGAAACGCATCAAGGCGCGGATAGTAACCGAATTTGGTTACGACATGTACATTCCGCCGTTCACATGCATCGTCGTGCCGGTGATGTAACCGGCTTGCGGCGACGCGAGGAAAGCGACAGCGTGTGCGATATCTTCCGGGCTGCCGAGACGGCCCAGCGGAATCTGCGTTTTGAGCGCGGTTTGCTGCTCTTCCGGCAGAGTGCGCGTCATGTCGGTGTCGATGAAGCCAGGCGCCACGCAGTTCACCGTAATGCCGCGGCTGCCGATTTCACGTGCGAGCGCGCGCGTCATACCGGCCACGCCCGCCTTCGCTGCGGCGTAGTTGACCTGCCCCGGATTGCCCGCGGAACCGACCACCGAGGTGATGTTGATGATGCGCCCGCCCTTCGCCTTCATCATCGGGCGCAGCACCGCACGCGACAGACGGAACACCGACTTCAGGTTGGTGTCGATCACCGCGTCCCAGTCGTCGTCCTTCATGCGCATGGCCAGTTGGTCCTGCGTGATGCCGGCGTTGTTCACGAGCACATGCAGCGCGCCGAATTCTTTCAACGTGCCGTCGATCAGCGCTTCCGCAGCCGCCGCATCGTTCACGTCGAGCACCGCGCCGCGGCCGCTCACGCCTGCCGCATTGAACGCTTCGCTAATGGCCGCCGCGCCGCTTTCGCTCGTCGCCGTGCCGATCACGGTGGCGCCCTGGCGCGCGAGTTCCATGGCAATTGCGCGGCCAATGCCGCGCGAGGCGCCCGTTACGATTGCGATCTGCTTGTCGAGATTCTTTTCCATCTGTCGATCCGAATGCCCTTCGGAGGGCTGATTGATTGCCGATGCTGGTACCGCGTCTGCGCTGTCGCAGTTAGCTCGCCGTGACGAGCTTGAGGGTTTCTTCGAGCGAGGCCGGATCGAAGACGGACGCGCCGGTCAGAGTGCCGTCGATACGCTTGGTGAGGCCCGCAAGGACCTTGCCCGGCCCGCATTCGACCACATGCGTGACGCCCTGCGCCGCCATGGCTTGCACGCTCTCGACCCAGCGCACCGCGCCTGCCGCCTGGCGCACCAGCGCGTCTTTGATCTGCGCGGGCTCGTTGACGATGGCCACGTCGACATTGTTAATGACGGGGATGGACGGCACCTGAACGTTGACGCTCGCCAGGTATTCGCGCAATTGATCCGACGCCGGCTTGAGCAGCGACGAGTGAAACGGCGCCGACACCGGCAGCGGCAGCGCGCGCTTCGCGCCCTTCACCTTCGCGACTTCGCAGGCCTTCTCGACAGCGGCCTTGTGGCCCGCGATCACGACTTGCGACGGCGCATTGAAATTGACCGCTTCGACGACGCCCGCCGCCGACGCCTCTGCGCACACCGCGCGCACCGTGTCGTCGTCCAGACCGAGAATTGCCGCCATGCCGCCTTCGCCGACCGGCACCGCCGTTTGCATGGCCTGCGCGCGAAAGCGCACGAGCGGCACGGCGTCGCGAAACGCGATTGCGCCGGCCGCGACAAGCGCCGTGTATTCGCCGAGGCTATGGCCCGCGACGATGGCCGGCGTGGGGCCGCCGGCCTGCTGCCACGCGCGGTAGATCGCGTAGGCCGCAGTCAGCATGACCGGCTGGGTGTTGGTGGTGAGATTCAGATCTTCGGCGGGACCTTCGGCGATCAGCTTGCCGAGGTCCTGATTGAGCGCGTCGGAGGCTTCCTGAACCGTCTCGCGCACAATCGCCTGATCGGCGAAAGCGTTGAGCATGCCGACGGATTGCGAACCCTGTCCAGGAAAAACGAACGCAAATTTCATATCGTCCCCAAAGTCGATTTAGTCAGATGTAGGCGCGCGGCTCTCGAGCACGCGGCGCGGGGCGCCTGGAACGGCGCCGCCAGAAGTCAGCCGGCGATCAATAACGGATGACCGACGCGCCCCACGTGAAGCCGCCGCCGACGCCTTCGATCAGCACGTTCTGGCCGCGCTTGATGCGGCCGTCGCGCACCGCGACGTCGAGTGCGAGTGGAATGGACGCAGCCGACGTGTTGCCGTGCTCGCCCACGGTGACGACCATGCGTTCCTGCGGCAAGCCAAGCTTGCGGCAGGTGCTCTGCATGATGCGGATATTGGCCTGGTGCGGAATCAGCCAGTCAATCTGATCGGCCGACAGGTTCGCTTTCTCGAGCGCTTCCACCGCGACTTTCTCCAGCACATTGACGGCCAGCTTGAACACCGCTTGCCCGTCCATATGCAGGAACGCACTGCCCGCCACGACGCCGCCGTTCACGTTACCCGGCGTGCAGAGAATGCCCGAATGACTGCCGTCCGCGTGCAGTGCGCTCGAGAGCACGCCCGGTTCCGCCGACGCCTGCAGGATCACCGCACCCGCGCCGTCGCCGAACAGCACGCAGGTGGTGCGGTCGTTGAAATCGAGAATGCGCGAGAACGTCTCCGCGCCGACCACGAGCGCCGTGCGATGCTGGCCGCTGCGAATCAGGCTGTCTGCGAGCGAAACCGCATAGGCAAAGCCGGAGCACACCGCCTGCACGTCGAATGCCGCGCCGTGATTCTTGATGCCCAGCTTGTTCTGCAGCAGGCACGCCGTGCTCGGAAACACGAAATCCGGCGTGGAGGTGGCGACAATGATCAGGTCGATGGCTTGCGGGTCGATGTCCGCCGCCTCGATGGCGCGCTGCGAGGCGATCTGCGCGAGGTCGCTCGTCGTGACGTCCGGGTCGGCGAAGTGACGCGCGTGGATGCCCGTGCGGGCCACGATCCATTCGTCGCTCGTCTCGACGCCCTGCTTCGCGAGACGCTCAGCGAGGTCCTGATTGGTAACGCGCGCGGGCGGCAGATAGCTGCCGGTGCCGAGGACGCGGGAGTAAATTGTCGATTGAGCCATTATGCCTTCGAGGATTGCGCAGCGTAGGGCTCGGCCGGCTGGCCTGCAATGGGGCTTGCGTGACCCGCACCGCTTGCGTCGCGCGCCGCCTGTTCAAGAGAACCCGCGTTCTCTTCCATCGCTTGCGCAAGGCGCTCCAGCACGCCGTTTTTGACGGCATCATACCCGCGTTTGATAGCCCACTCAAACGCATAGGCGTCCGCGGAACCGTGGCTTTTGATCACCAGTCCGCGCAGACCCAGCAGCGCGGCACCATTGTATTGCCGATGATCGACGCGCTTCTTGAAGCGCATCAATACCGGCAGCGCGAGCACGGCCATCACCTTCGTGAGCCACGAACGGCCGAACTCTTCCTTGATGATGTTCGAGAGCATCTGCGCGAGGCCCTCGGACGTCTTCAACGCGACATTGCCGACGAAACCGTCGCACACGATCACGTCGACCGTGCCTTTGAAGATGTCGTTGCCTTCCACGTTGCCGTGGAAGTTTAGCGTGCTGGCACGCAGCAGCTCACCGGCACGTTTAATCGTGTCGTTGCCCTTGATGACTTCTTCGCCGATGTTGAGCAGGCCGATGGTGGGCCGCTCCTTACCTTCGAGCGCGGACACGAGCGCGTGCCCCATCTCCGCGAATTGCAGCAGATGCTGCGGTTCGCAGTCGACGTTGGCGCCCAGGTCGAGCATCATTGTGTAGCCGTTGGGATTGGGCAAGGCGGACGCAATCGCCGGGCGCTCGATGCCCGCCAGCGTTTTGAGCACGTAGCGCGACACCGCCATCAGCGCGCCGGTATTGCCGGCGGAGATGCAGGCCTGTGCCTCGCCTTCCTTGACGCGATTGAGCGCCACGCGCATGGATGAATCTTTTTTCTTGCGCAGCGCGACTTCGACCGGATCGTCCATGGCGACGATCTCGGAAGCGGATACGACTGTCAACGCCGACAGGTCCTGAGCCTTCAACTTCTTGAGCTGCGCACGAATCGCACTTTCAATGCCGACGAGCAGCAGCTGCGCGTCAGGATGCGAGCGAACGAAGTTGACGGCAGCGGGAACGGTCACGGACGGGCCGTGGTCGCCTCCCATGCAATCTATCGTGAGCTTTACTGTCATGGAGTGCGGCGAATTTCAGGCGCTCTGCAGGGGACTGCGGCAAGCGCTGAAGCTGCAACTGCGATCGACACAAAAAAGCGGCAATTCAATGCCGCCTTTTTGTCGAGCCGGGAAAATGTCAAGCGAGTGTCAAGCGAGCTGATCGCCACGCGAAACGCCGGTTGGCGCAACGCAGTGAAACGATTAGTCGTTCTTCGTCTTGACGACTTTCTTGCCGCGATAGTAGCCGTTCGGGCTGACGTGGTGACGCAGATGCACTTCGCCCGTGCTCGGTTCCACGGCCAGCGGCGCTGCCGTCAGGAAATCGTGCGAACGGTGCATGCCGCGCTTCGACGGCGACTTCTTATTTTGTTGAACTGCCATGACTAACTCCTAAAAATTTTCCGAATTCTAACACAGCCCGACGCGGTGTCCGCCACTGGCCGAATGGCCAATGCGCCCGCCTCGCGCTCCCATGCAACTGTTCAGTGCTTCTTGTCGCCCGGCTTGCCGCGCTTGAGACTTTCGAGCGCCGCAAACGGATTCGGCCGCTCCGGTTCCGCTGCTTCGCCGGCCCCGTCGGCTTCGTCCAGCGCAGCTTCGTCGAACTCACTTTCGGTACCGGCCGCACCAGAGACGAGACTCTCGTGCACCTCGGGACATACCTCGTGCTTGGGCACGAGTGGCAACGAAAGCAGCAACTCTTCCTCGATCAGGTCGATGAGATCGAACTGGCGCGAGCCCACGATCACTTCGACTTCATCCTCGTCAAGCGGAAACTCTTCGGCTTCCGCCTCCGTGTTGACGATCCGGTAGGTCGCGTCGACATTGAACGCCTGCGAGTACGGTGTCATGCACCGCTGACATTCGAGCCACGCAGCACCGTGAATCGCCATCCTCAAATAAGGCTGGGGACCCTCGGTGCCGTCGTCCTGCAATTCCGGCTGCGTCGCCCCTTCGGCCTGCCAGGTGAACGCAGTGTCGCGGTCTGGCGCTTCTGCCGGGACTTCGTTTAACATGCGCGGCAGTTGCGAGACGCGCACGACACCCGCGGCCTGCCGGCCGCTCCGCGCAAATTCGAACAGATCGAGTTCGTGCGGGTCGGACAGACCTGCAGGTTTGCCAGGATGTTGAGTCATGTGCGCTCCTGCGTCGGCAAGAATTCGCCGTTAGATCACGGGATAAACCAGTTTGCGAGAAAGCCCGCGTACCTTCGGTGATGCGCCTGTGGCCGCTTATATTTTTGTTGCCGCTGCCCTTGGCCCTGCCGCTACCCTTGGCCCTGCCGCTGCTACCGCCACGGATCCACGGATCACACCGAAGCCCGCCTGACGCAAGCATACCGATGAAAAGCCCAAAATCATATCCGTTTTGTCTTTTCGAGTCAAACACTTAAGCCCGTACCGGCGCGACCTGCGCGCGAGCCGCGTATGCCCCGCCTCTCCAGCCGTTGATCGACCATGTCAGATTCCCTTAAAAGCCCGCCGCGCCTCATTCTGGCGTCGAGTTCGCCGTATCGCCGCGAGTTGCTCGAACGCCTGCGCATTCCTTTCGACGTGGCCGTGCCCGCGATCGACGAAACCCCGCATGCAGGCGAAACGCCACAAGCCACTGCATTGCGGCTCGCAGTGGCAAAGGCGCGTGCGGTAGCGGCCGCGCTAGCCACCACCGACGCCGCGCTCGTCATCGGCTCCGACCAGGTGGCTACTTATGACGGCCTGCAGATAGGCAAACCCGGCACCCACGAGAAGGCGCTTGCGCAATTGCAGGCGATGCGGGGACGCGAGGTACTGTTCCATAGTGCGCTATGCCTGCTCGACAGCCGCTCGGGCGTCGCCCAGACCGCAGACGTGATTACGCGCGTACGCTTTCGCGACCTTCCGGACGCAATGCTGCAAGCATATCTGCACGCCGAGACGCCGTACGACGTCGCCGGCAGCGCGAAATCCGAGGGTCTCGGCATTGCGCTGCTGGAAGCAATCCATTCGGACGATCCGACCGCGCTCGTCGGCCTGCCGCTGATCGTGCTGTCCGGCATGCTGCTGACGGCGGGTTATCCGCTATTGGGGGCAAAATGAGCGGCACGCTGTATCTGATCCCGAATACGCTCGGCGAGGGCGACGCGCTCGACGCCGTGCTCCCCGCGCCGGTTCGCGCCCGCGCGGCGACGCTTCAGTATTACATTGGCGAAAACGCCAAAACCACGCGCGCGTTCCTGAAGAAAGTCGGCACCGAACGGCCGATCCAGGAAATCGAGATCCGGGAACTGAACGTGAACACGCCCGCCGGCGAGATCGACAAGCTGCTCGCGCCAGTCCTCGCCGGCACGGACGCAGGGCTCGTCTCCGAAGCCGGTTGTCCGGCGGTCGCCGATCCTGGCGCGCTGCTGGTGCGCCGCGCGCACGAGCGGGGCGTCAAGGTCGTGCCGTTCGTGGGACCGAGCTCGATCTTGCTCGCGCTAATGGCTTCGGGGCTGAATGGACAGAGTTTTGCGTTCCACGGCTACCTGCCGGTCGACGCAGCCGAAAGAGCCAAGCGCATACGCGATCTCGAATTGCAGTCGCGCAAAGGCAAGCAGACGCAGATTTTTATCGAGACGCCGTACCGCAACCGGGCGCTGCTGGACACCTTGCTGGCCAGCTGCGCCCCTTCCACGCTCGTTTGTGTTGCCGTGGATCTGACGCTGGAAACGGAAACAATCCGCAGTCACACGGTGGCGGACTGGAAGAAGAAACCAGCGGCCGACATCCACAAGCGGCCGGCCATTTTCCTGATTCTCGCGGCGTAGCGCCGCGACATCACCGCAAGTTCAGCTTGCCACCCAGCGCCAACGCATGCACGGCGCCGCTGCCCACAGCGGCGCCGAATTTGCGCGCGACGCGGTCGGTAATGCTCTCCTTGACCGTGTAGTCGACGATTTCCGGCGCCTTGATGAGTTCTCGCGCGACGTAGTTCGCGTCGCCAAACCCGTCCGCAAGGCCCAGTTCGACGCTCTTCTCGCCCGTCCAGAATAGTCCCGAGAACATGTCCGGCGTCTCGTGCAGACGCTTGCCGCGCCCTTGGCGCACCGCCTCGATGAACTGCGCATGGATCTGGTCCAGCATTTCCTGCGCGTGCTGGTCCATCTTCGGCGTTTCGGGAGAGAACGGGTCGTAAAAACCCTTGTTCTCGCCCGAAGTATGCAGCCGGCGCTGAATGCCGAGCTTGTCCATGAGCCCGGTGAAGCCAAAACTGTCCATCAGCACGCCGATGGAGCCTACGATGCTCGCCTTGTCCACGTAGATCTTGTCGCCGGCCGCCGCCGCGTAGTAACCGCCGGACGCGCACATGTCGCCCACCACCACGTAGAGAGGAATTGACGGATGTTTGGCCCGCAAACGGCGCATTTCGTCGTAGATGATCCCCGCTTGCACCGGACTGCCGCCCGGGCTGTTGCAACGAAGAATCACCCCCGCCGTGCCGGCGTCATCGAACGCGCTTTCCAGCGCCGCCGCCACATCTTCCGCGTTCGCTCGCGTATCAGCCGATATTTCGCCGTCAAGCGCGATTAACGCGGTATGGCGGCCGGACGCTGCCAGCTTGTCGCCGGAAAAATCGAACACGGCCCAGATCAAGAAGCCCAAGAGGGCAAGAAATAGAAGTCGGAAGAAAATCTTCCAACGCCGCGCGGCGCGCTGCTCGTTAATCGCAGCGAGCGCGATACGCTCGAGCGCCGCGCGCTCCCAGCCCGGCTCCTCGGCAGAAGCTCGGCTGCGGCTACTGAGGGACGGTTCTTTCGTTTCAGGCGTCAAATTGTCGGACATGCGGCTTTTGGGATAAATCGAAAAATGGGGGCCAGGCAGGACGGACCCGCGTCAGGGCATGGCGGGCTGCAATTCGCCGTCCGGGAGCCAGAAAACGGCGCGGCCTTCGGGTGTGTCGCGCTCGTCGACCTGGAGAGCGCGCAACCGCGCCCCGCGGCAAGGACCGCCTACGCATTTGCCGGTATCCGGTGCGTAAATCGCGCCGTGGGTGGCGCACATCAAGTATAAACCGGACGATTCGAAGAACTGACCCTCGGCCCAGTCCAGCTCCATCGGCACGTGCGCGCAGCGGTTCAGGTAACCATAGGCGCGACCGTCGTAGCGAACGAAAAACACCACGACTTCTTGCGCGCCGATTCTCGCGGCGCGCCGAACCCCTCGCCCGCCGTCGAGCAGTTCCTCCGACGCGCACACGCGCACCGCCTGCGCTGCGGACTCCTCTACGCGCCCGCCTGCCTCTTGCGTCGAGCTCATGCGTTGTCCCTCAACCAGCCTGACAGGGCTCCGACGCTCGAAGCCACATATTTCGGCGACAGCGCGCTGAGCGAGTCGGCAGGATGCGCGCCGTAGGTCACGCCGATACCCGCGACGCCCGCGTTGATCGCCATTTGCAAATCGTGGGTCGTGTCGCCCACCATGACCGTGCGCACCGGATCCTGCCCGAGTTCGCGCGTCAATTCGTGCAACATGGCCGGATGCGGCTTCGAAAACGTTTCGTCGGCGCAGCGCGTGCCATCGAAGAGGCTCGTGAGCCGCACCTGATCGAGCGCGCGGTTCAGTCCGACGCGGCTCTTTCCCGTAGCCACGGCAAGCAGATACCCCTGGTCCCGCAATTCCTGCAGCATCTCGCGCACGCCAGCAAACAGCTCCGTAGTCTGGTCCTTTACCAGATAGTGGAACCGGTAGCGCTCGGCAAGCCGCGGGTAATCGGCCGGATCGAGCGTGGGCGCCGCGATTTGCAGCGCGTCCCGCAAGCCGAGGCCGATCACGTAGCTGGCCGCTTCGTCCGCGGGCACCGGCAGACCGAGATCGCGGCACGCGGCCTGAATGCTGCGCGTGATGTGCGCAGTGGAATCCATCAGCGTTCCGTCCCAGTCGAAGACGATCAGATCAAATTGCTCTCTAGCCATGCGGTGCCGTCTCCGGGTGTGACCCATTTCGTAATTCGTTCAGCTGCGCGATGAAGTTGCGGCACTCGGCCGGCAACGGCGCTTCCAGTTGCAGCGGCGCGCCCGTTGCCGGGTGCGTGAGCTTCAGGCGGTAGGCGTGCAGGAACATGCGCTTGAGGCCGGGCTTCGCGTTGGCACGCGCCAGCGCCTTGTTCAGTGCAAAGTCGCCGTATTTGGCATCGCCGACGATCGGCAGTTCCAGATGCTGCAAATGCACGCGAATCTGGTGCGTGCGGCCAGTCTTCAGCTCCGCTTCCAGCAGCGCGTAGTCCGGCCAGCGGTCGATCAGGTTGAAAACAGTGTGGGACGCGAGGCCGTCGGCCTGCACGCGCACGCGCCGCTCGCCGTCGGCGGTCAGGTACTTGTGCAGCGGCTCCTTGACGGCGCGGCGGCGGCCCCAGTCGCTCGCCCATTCTCCGTGCACGCACGCGTAGTAGCGCTTGTCCATTTTGTTCTCGCGGATCTGGTCGTGCAGATTCACGAGCGCCGAGCGCTTCTTGGCCAGCATCAGAATGCCGGACGTTTCGCGATCCAGCCGATGCACCAGTTCGAGAAATTTAGCCTGCGGCCGCGCCTCGCGCATCTGCTCGATCACGCCGAAGGCCACGCCGCTGCCGCCGTG
Organism: Paraburkholderia phenoliruptrix; assembly: GCF_019511605.1. Taxonomy (GTDB): domain Bacteria; phylum Pseudomonadota; class Gammaproteobacteria; order Burkholderiales; family Burkholderiaceae; genus Paraburkholderia; species Paraburkholderia phenoliruptrix_A. The sequence goes on from NZ_JAEUAV010000020.1 coordinate 103,947, forward strand.
CACCGCGACGCCAGCCGGTTTGTCGATGACGAGCAGATGTTCGTCTTCGAAAATGATTTTGAACTGCGCACTGGGCACCGGCGCCTGAGCGGCTGCCTCATCATGCTGCGCGACCCGAATAGGCGGCACGCGCACCAGGTCGCCGAGCTCCAGCCGGTATTGCGCGTCGATCCGGCCCTTGTTCACCCGCACTTCGCCGCTGCGCAGGATGCGGTAGATATGGCTTTTCGGCACGCCTTTACAGACCCGCAACAAAAAGTTGTCGATGCGCTGTCCGGCCGCACTGTCGTCGATTTCGATCACCGACACCTGATCGCTTGCGACCGCACTTGTTACCGATTTCTGGGATATTTTGCCTAACTCTTTCATTCTGAATATAATTTGCCCAGCAGTCTGCGGCGGCCGGCGCAGTGTCCGGAATTCGGGCGGACTGCGCAGGTGCAAGCGTAAATCGTTATTTTACTTGCGCCGGGGTCTGGTTGCTCACCCCGAGAATGAGATGCAACAAGTTGCACGCACGAAGCCAGTGCCCGGCAGGGACGGCGCCCACAGGCGCGTTCGGTCAAAGGTCGGCTTCGACGGTAACGGAATTTTGGTCAAAAAGAATTTAACCTCCAGCTTCGGATTGGGCGATTTCGCGCCCTGCTGTACGAAGCTGCAGGTTGCGAAAATACGGCGTGCGCCCATGGCGTCTTGTAGAAAGTACAAGACTTGGCGACGTCAAAATGAGGCGAGACACCCCCAGCAGGAAAAGACGCGCCGCTTGCGCGAACTTCCCGTTGCGGCATGACCGCAGCCTTCGACCCTCCGGTCCCGCGCCCCGTTGGCGCCGGCGAGGAGATCGTGGGCTGATGAAGGTTTGCCGGCAGAACCCGCGGCGTGTCGGGTCGTTATTTGAAGCCGTGTTCGCATGTGCCCTGCGGCACCGCGCCCCGTCGTCTATGGGCCGGGCCCTCCCAGGCAATTCTCCCGCCATTCTTCCCGCTCCAGCGTGCTTGTGAAAACACAATAAGGCGCGGCATGCCGCTGCCCTCTCTCCCGGCCTGACACCCCGGAAGAAGGCCGGCCGAGCCGCTCTGGAGCCGTTCAATGAAACGCATGTTGTTCAATGCGACGCAGCAGGAAGAGCTGCGCGTCGCCATCGTCGATGGGCAAAAACTCATCGACATCGACATCGAAACCGCCGGGCGCGAACAGCGCAAAGGCAATATTTACAAGGGCATCATTACCCGCATCGAACCTTCGCTGGAAGCCTGTTTCGTCAACTACGGCGAAGACCGCCACGGCTTTCTGCCGTTCAAGGAAGTAGCCCGCCAGTATTTCCGCGACGGCGTGGACATGCGCTCCGCGCGCATCCAGGACGCGCTGAAGGAAGGCCAGGAACTGATCGTTCAGGTCGAAAAAGAAGAGCGCGGCAACAAGGGCGCGGCACTCACCACCTTCATCTCGCTCGCCGGCCGCTACCTGGTCCTGATGCCGAACAACCCGCGCGGCGGCGGCGTGTCGCGCCGCATCGAAGGCGACGACCGCCAGGAACTGCGCGAAACCATGGCGCAGCTGCAGTTGCCCGAGGGCATGAGCATCATCGCGCGCACGGCCGGCATTGGCCGCAGCGCCGAAGAACTGCAGTGGGACCTGAACTACCTGATGCAACTGTGGCGCGCGATCGAAGCCGCGTCGCAAAGCGGGACGGCCGGCCAGCCGATGCTCATTTATCTCGAATCGAGCCTCGTGATCCGCGCGATTCGCGACTACTTCCAGCCGGACATCGGCGAAATCCTGATCGACACGACCGAAATCCATGACCAGGCGCGCGCCTTCATGGACATCGTGATGCCGGACAACGTCAGCAAGGTCAAGCGCTATCACGACGACGTGCCGCTCTTCTCGCGCTTTCAGATCGAGCATCAGATCGAAACGGCGTACTCGCGCACCGTGCCGCTGCCCTCGGGCGGCGCGATCGTGATCGATCACACCGAAGCGCTCGTCGCGATCGACGTCAACTCGGCTCGCGCCACCAAGGGCGCCGACATCGAGGAAACGGCCGCGCGCACCAACCTCGAAGCCGCCGACGAAGTCGCCCGCCAGTTGCGCCTGCGCGACCTGGGCGGCCTGATCGTGATCGACTTCATCGACATGGAGTCGGCAAAAAGCCAGCGCGAAGTCGAACAGCGCCTGAAAGACGCGCTCAAGCACGACCGCGCTCGCGTGCAAATGGGCAAGATTTCGCGCTTCGGCCTGATGGAGCTGTCGCGTCAACGCCTGCGCCCCGCCCTGTCCGAAGGCAGCCACGTGACCTGCCCGCGTTGCAACGGCACGGGCCACATTCGCGATACTGAATCGTCCGCTCTGCAAGTGCTGCGGATCATTCAGGAAGAAGCAATGAAGGAAAACACCGCGGCAATCCATTGCCAGGTGCCGGTCGAGGTGACCGCCTTCCTGCTGAACGAAAAGCGCTCGGAAATCAACAAGATCGAGTCGCGCTTCAAGGTCAACGTCGTGCTGGTGCCGAACAAGCACCTGGACACGCCGCATTACAAGCTGGAGCGCCTGCGTCACGACGACGCCCGCCTCGACGACCCGCGCGCTTCGTGGAAGATGGCCGAAGAAGCAGCACGCGAACTGGAGTCGGAAACCGGCTACAGCAAGCGGGCTGAAGATGTGAAGCCGAAGCAGGAAGCGGCGGTCAAGGGCATCACGCCCGAAAAGCCGGCGCCGAGCGCACCGGTTCGCCCGGCGGCAACCCCGGCTCCGGTCGCTGTGGCGCCGGCCACCGGCGGCTTCATCGGCTGGTTGAAGAACCTGTTCGGCATGCAGCCTGCCGCGCCGGCGCCTGCTGCACCGGCTGCGCCAGAAAAGCAGGCGCGTCCGCAACGCGGCGAGCGCACGGAGCGTGGTGAACGCACCGGCGAGCGCGGTGGCGAGCGCAACCGCAATCGTCGTGGCGGCACCGGCGGCCGTGATGCGGCAGCACGCACCGAAGGCGCGAATGGCGGCCGTCAGGGCCAGCAGCCGTCGCAGCGCCGCGAGGAACGCGAGCCGCGCGAAGCCCGTGAGGGCCGCGAGGGTCGTGAAGCACGCGAAGGTCGTGAACCGCGTGAGGCCCGCGAACCGCGTGAGGCGCGCGAGCCGCGTGGCAATCGCGAAGGACGCGAAGGTCGCGGCGAGGCACGCGAGCCGCGTGAGAGCCGCGAGCGCGACAATCGCGCCGGCGAGCGTGCCGAAACGGTGGAAAGCGCACCGCGCGGCGAACGTCAGGAACGTGGCGAGCGCCGTGAGCGCGCCGAACGCGGTGAGCGTCGCAAGCAGCAGACGGAAACCGCAGATGCGTTGACGCAAGCCGAAACGCAAACCGCGGACGAACTGGCGCTGAACCCGGCCGCCGTGACCGAAAACGCTGCGCCCGCCGATCAGGAAGCGGTAGCGCGTGAGGGCGAAGAGCGCCGTCGCCGCCGCCGCGGCCGTCGCGGCGGTCGTCGTGAGCGTGAAGAAGACGTGAACGGCAACCTGGCTGCGGACGTCGCCGAAGCGGAAGGTGAAAACGCCAACATCGGCGAAGAAGCGCCGCTGCGTGTCGCCCAGCAGCCGGCAGAACGCAAGCCGGAAGCGAACGAAGTTAGCGCAGCCACGGAAGTGGCGCCGGTCGAAGTCGTGGTTGCCGCTGTCGCGACCGAAACGGCTGTCGTCACCGAACTGCACGCCGCCACGGAAACTCCGGCTCTTGCCGCCGAAAAGGCAGCCAGGACGGAAACGGTTGTGCCGGTCGCCGAAGTGCCGGCAGCTCCGCCCGTTGTCGAGCCGGTTGCAGAAGTGCCCGTCGCGCAAGCCGCAACGCCCGTCGAACCGGCACAGACCGCACCTGCGGCTGCTGAAACGGTATCGCTGGTGGCGCCAGTGCTTCGCGAAAAAGCAGCAGCGCCGGCTACGCCGGCCGCCGAGGCGCACGCTGCGCCGGCTGCTCCCGCTGAAGCAGTCGCCGTCCCGGCTGCCGAACCTGCGCCGCAGCCGGAAATCGTCGAGCCGAAGCCGGTCGTCGCGGCAGTGGCGCCGACGGTCGAGTCGGCAGCCGTGGCCGCCGCGCCGCAAGCCGCTCCGGCCCCAGAAGCTCCGCAGGCTCCGCAATCGGCTGAAGCACCTCAGGCAGCCGAACCGGCCAAGCCGTCGTTCAATGCCGCGGTCTCGGCCGAAGCACTGAAGCCGGTGCTGGAAAAAGCCGGTCTGGTCTGGGTCAACACGGACGCCAACAAGCTGCGCGCCGCCCAGGAAGCCGCCGCCCAAACGGTCAAGCCGCCGCGCGTGGTGCGCGAGCGCAAGCCGTTGCCGCCGGTCGACAGCACGCCGATGCAGCAAGTGGAAACCGGCCAACACCCGCAGTAACTCCTGCGACGCCGCCTGAAAAAGCCCGCCCTCACCGGCGGGCTTTTTTTCGCCTGGACACCGCCGCCGCACTGCTGGCGCCCCCCCCCCGTAAACCCCGACCGTGCTTGCCGTCGCCAAGCCAAAAGAGGCATTTCCGATAGAATGAACAGATCGCCTTGCCGGTTCGACACAACCAAAGCAATCCATGTCCCGACGCATCATCCCTGTTGCCGATCTCAGCGCGGCGCCGGTCATCTCCGGCCCGCTGCAGACGCCTAGCGGCGTGCTGCACGACACGCTCGCGCGCCCGCTCAGGGACCTGCGCATTTCGGTGACGGACCGCTGCAATTTCCGCTGCGTCTACTGCATGCCGCGCGCCATTTTCGACAAGGACTACGCGTTCCTGCCGCACAGCGCGCTGCTGAGCTTCGAGGAAATAGAACGGCTCGCACGGCTCTTCGTCGCGCATGGCGTCGAGAAAATCCGGCTGACGGGCGGCGAACCGCTGCTGCGCAAGAACCTCGAGTTCCTGATCGAGCGGCTCGCGCAGCTCACCACGCCCGCCGGCCGGCCGCTCGACCTGACGCTGACCACCAATGGCTCACTGCTTGCGCGCAAGGCGCGCAGTCTGAAGGACGCCGGCCTCTCCCGCGTCACCGTCAGCCTCGACGCGCTCGACGACACCCTGTTTCGCCGCATGAACGACGCGGACTTCGCGGTCGCCGACGTGCTGGACGGGATTGCCGCCGCGCAAGCCGTGGGCCTCGCGCCGCTCAAGGTCAACATGGTGGTCAAGCGCGGCACGAACGACAGCGAAATCGTGCCCATGGCACGCCATTTCAAAGGCTCGGGCGCGGTGCTGCGCTTTATCGAATATATGGACGTGGGCACGTCGAACGGCTGGAACATGACCGAAGTGCTGCCGTCCGCCGAGGTGGTCGCGCGCATTGCCGAGCATTTCCCGCTCGCGCCGCTCGAAGCGCATAGCGCCGCAGAAACGGCCCAGCGCTGGGGCTACGCAGACGGCAGCGGCGAGATCGGCGTGATCTCCAGCGTGACGCGCGCCTTCTGCGCGAGTTGCACGCGTGCGCGCCTGTCGACCGAGGGCAAGCTGTACCTGTGCCTGTTCGCGTCGGCGGGCCACGACCTGCGCGCGTTGCTGCGCAGCGGCGCGAGCGACGCCGACATCGCGACCGCCGTCGCCGAAATCTGGCAAGGCCGCACCGACCGCTACTCGCAATTGCGCGGCAGCAACGCGGCCGACGCAAGCGCACAGGCAGGCCGCCGCGTCGAAATGTCGTACATCGGCGGATAAGCGGCAGGCATGCACGCAATCGGGCGGCCGACACGCGACCAGCTTACCGGCCTCGTGCTCGCGGGCGGGCGCGGCACGCGCATGGGCGGCGTCGACAAAGGCCTGCAAGCGCTGCATGGCGAACCGCTCGCCGTCCACGTGCTAAGACGCCTTGCCCCGCAAACCGGCGCGCTGCTGATCAGCGCGAACCGTCACCCTGACCTTTATGCCTCATTGGGCGCGCCGTTCGGCGCGAAGATCGTCGCGGACACTGTGCCCGAATTTCCCGGCCCGCTGGCCGGCCTGCTCGCCGGTTTGCGCGCGGCCCATAGCGACTACCTGCTGAGCGCGCCGTGCGACACGCCATGGCTGCCCGCGGACCTGGCCGAGCGCCTAGCGGACGCACTCGCAGCAAACGGCGCCGACATTGCCACCGTCACCACTTCGGACGCCGGGGGCAACGTCTCGCTCCATCCCGTATTCGCACTGCTGCGCACGAGTCTCGCCGACGATCTCGCGGCCTTTCTCGACGCCGGCGAGCGCAAGGTGCGCGCGTGGTACGCGCGCCACAAGACCGTGGAAGTCGCCTTTACCGACGAGCGCGCGTTTTACAATATCAATTCTTTACAAGAACTCGCCGACCTCGAGCATCTTCGGGGTCCCGGCTGAAATCCCGCTCCGCCGCACGGCAAGTGCACTCCGCCGCCGGCCGCGACGTCCAGCTTCTTGATGACCACGCATAACGAATTTTCACGCTGCGTCGCGCAGTACGATCCTCACGCGCTGCCCGTTTCGGCCGCTCAGGCGATCACTCGCGAGTGGGCGGCGCCGGTCACAGCCGTCGAGCGCGTGGCATTGCGCGATGCCCTGGAACGCGTGCTCGCCTCGGACATCGTTTCTCCGATCGACGTGCCGTCGCACGACAATTCGGCGATGGACGGCTATGCGTTCAGCAGCACTGCGTTGGCACAGGGCTCGCCGTCCGTGGCGCTGACGGTGGCGGGCAAGGCGTTGGCCGGCCATCCGTTCGCGGGCCACGTGCAAGCCGCGCAATGCGTGCGCGTGATGACGGGCGCCTGCATGCCGAACGGCTGCGACACGGTGGTGCCGCAAGAACTGGCGGAGCGCAGCGCCGATTCCACATCCATCCGCTTTGCCGCCGACGCCGTCGTGGCCGGCGCCAACCGCCGCCGCGCCGGCGAAGACCTGGCTCGCGGCCACCCGGCGTTGCGCGCGGGCCGCGTGATTCGGGCGTCCGACCTTGGCTTGCTGGCTTCGCTCGGAATCGGTGAAGTCAACGTGCGGCGGCGTGTGCGCGTCGCGTTCTTTTCGACCGGCGACGAATTGCGCTCCCTTGGCGAGCCGCTCGAAGCGGGCTGCGTGTATGACAGCAATCGCTATACGCTGTTTGCGATGCTGCGGCGCCTGAACGTGGACACGCTCGACCTTGGCGTGATCCGCGACGAACCCGCCGCGCTCGAGGCCGCCCTGCGCACCGCCGCGGCGAGCGCGGACGTGGTGCTGACCTCGGGCGGCGTCTCCGTTGGCGAAGCGGATTTCACGAGGCAGTTGCTGCAAACGTTCGGCGACGTCGCATTCTGGAGCCTCGCCATGCGCCCGGGCCGCCCGCTCGCGTTTGGCCGCATCTGGTCGGGCGAGCGGCCGGGCCTCGGGCTGCCTGCGCTATTCTTCGGACTGCCGGGCAATCCCGTGGCGGTCATGGTGACGTTCTATCAGATCGTGCGTGACGTGCTGCTGCGCATCTCGGGCGCAACACCGCAGGCGCTGCCCGTAATTCACGCCGCGAGCCAGCGGTCCATTCGCAAACGGCCCGGTCGAACCGAGTTTCAGCGCGGCGTCGCCACCCAGGATGCCAACGGCGAATGGCAGGTCACGCCGACAGACTCGCAAAGCTCAGGCGTGCTCAGTTCGATGAGCGAGGCCAACTGTTTCATCGTGCTCGGCCATGAAGAAGGCGACATTGGCGAGGGCGAACGCGTCAGTATCATGCTGTTCCACGGCCTGATCTAGCCGCTTCACAAGCTTTCACGGCGCGGCGCTTCCATCGCGGTCACGCTTTGCACGTTTTGCTTTACCCATTACCACTACGACATGCGGGTTTGACTTACATGAAAAAACAGATCTCGTTCATCGCACCGGGACAAACGGCCAAAGCACTCATCCTCGTCTACCTGACGTTTTCGGTGCCTATCGTGCTGCTGGGCGTGCTGGTGGCGTTCGTGCGCTACGGCTCGGTCGAACTGAGCACTGTGTTCAGCGCGCTGCTGTTGAATGCGATTCTCGGCTTTATCCTGCTGTGGATTGCCTGCCACGCATACAACTGGGTCGCATCGCGCTTCGGCGGCATTGAGATCCAGCTGACCGACGCACCGGAAGAAGCCTGATGCGGGTTTGGTAGCGCACCGTTACTGCTGCGCCGGCGGGCCATGCCTGCGCGGCGGCCCGCGTCACTGCTCGTCGGGATCGATACCCGGCAACGCGCCGCCCATCACGCCATGTGCCTCCTCGCCGGGCAGCGCCTCCACTTCGCGCAGCTTGCGGTTCATGACCCGCGTGCGCGTTTCCGCTGCCTCGATGGAACGCGTGACCGTTTCAAGCTGCGACTTCGTCTTCGCGAGCACATCGCCGAATTTGCCGAACTCCGTCTTGACGGCCCCGAGCACCTGCCACACCTCGCTCGAGCGCCGCTCTATGGCGAGCGTGCGGAAACCCATCTGTAAACTATTGAGCAGCGCGGTGAGCGTAGTAGGCCCGGCAATCGTCACGCGATAATCGCGTTGCAGCAGATCCGAGAGGCCCGGCCGACGCAGCACCTCGGCGTATAACCCTTCGGTCGGCAGGAATAGCAGCGCGAAGTCGGTGGTGTGCGGCGGCGCCACGTATTTTTCGGCGATGCTGCGCGCCTCGGCGCGAATCCGTGCTTCCAGCGCACGCGACGCTTCTTCCACCGCAAGCGGATCAGCGCGTTCCTGCGCGTCGATCAGCCTCTCGTAGTCCTCACGCGGAAACTTCGCGTCGACAGGCAGCCACACCGTTCCGCCCGCCTCCGTTCGTCCCGGCAAGCGGATAGCGAACTCCACGCGCTCCGCGCTCCTGGGCACCGTGGCGACGTTCTTCGCGTACTGATCCGCGGTGAGCATCTGCTCGAGCAATGCTTCGAGTTGCACTTCACCCCACGTGCCGCGCGTCTTGACGTTCGTCAGCACCTTTTTCAGGTCGCCGACGCCGGCCGCGAGCGTCTGCATTTCGCCGAGCCCGCGATGCACCTGCTCGAGTCGGTCGGATACCAGCTTGAACGACTCGCCAAGGCGCTGTTCAAGCGTGGCATGCAATTTTTCGTCGACCGTGCGCCGCATTTCCTCCAGCTTGCTCGCGTTATTCGACTCGATGTCCTTGAGCCGCTGCTCGATGGTCGCGCGAACTTCAGCGAAGCGCCGATCGTTCGCCTCGGTGAGTTGACCGAGTTGCAGGCTGAGCGTGTCGCCGAACTGCTTGAGCGAGCGGCCCTGCTCGTCGCGCGCCTGCTGCGCCTGTTGCTGCAGACTGTGGCGCACTGCGTCGAGTTGCTGGGCAAAGCCGTCGATCTTGCCGGCCTGCACGGTCGTCATGCTGCCGAATTGCGCGGCCAGCGTCTGCTGAAAGTGCGCGAAGCCGCCGCTCTGCTCGGTGCGCGACACGCGCGCCGTCTCGGCAATGTCATTGCGCAACTGCCGCTCGAGACGCTCGTACGCGTGCGCCTGCGCATCGGCTGCCGCGTCGACGCGCTGGCTCAGCAGTTCGAACTGTTCGTGCTCGCCGACGCCGCCCTGGCCGCGCATGAGCAAAGCCACAGCAAGCACGAGAGCGACCGCCAGCACGGCGACGGCTCCGACCAGAATCATCGTCATGCACGCGCCCGGCCGATTACTTCGGCATTGATCGGATTGGGCGGCTGGCCCGCGCGCGGACCTTCGCCGAGAGCGGCGATCAGGTTGTCCGCGGCAAGATTGGCCATCGCGCGGCGCGTCGCTTCCGTTGCGCTGGCAATATGCGGCGTCAGCACGACATTCGGCACTGTAAGCAGGTCCGGGTTCAGGTTCGGCTCGCCTTCGTACACATCGAGCCCGGCCGCCGCGATCCGCTTTGCGCGCAGCGCCTCGACGAGCGCGGCATCGTCGACAATGCCGCCGCGCGCGATATTGGTCAGCGTGGCCGTGGGTTTCATCAGCGCGAGTTCGGCAGTGCCGATCGTGTGATGGTTTTCCTTGGTGTACGGCAGAACCAGCACCACGTGATCGGCACGCCGCAACAGATCCTGCTTCGATACGTATTCGGCGTTCAGTTCGGCCTCGATTTCAGGCGCAACGCGCGAACGGTTGTGATAAAGCACCTGCATGTTAAAGCCGCGCGCACGCCGCGCAAGCGCCTGGCCGATCCGGCCCATGCCGATCACGCCCAATGTCGAACCGTGGAGGTCGCTGCCGAGAAAACCGTCGTACGACCATTTCTGCCACTTGCCGGCACGCAGCCAGTGCTCCGATTCCGCAATGCGCCGCGCTGCGGCCATCATCAGCGCCCAGCCGAAGTCCGCGGTCGATTCGTTCAGCACGTCGGGTGTGTTCGTGCCCAGCACGTTCGCCGCGTTGAACGCAGCCATGTCGAAGTTGTTGTAGCCCACCGCCATGTTCGACACCACGCGAAGACGCGGCGCGGCCGCAAGGACATCGGCGCCGATCGGGTCGCCCGCCGTCAGCGCGCCGTCCTTGTCGGCGAGGCGGCGCTTCAACTCCTGCGCGGACAGCACGTCGCCCTGATTCCAGTCGACGTCGAAATACCGTTGAAGCCGTTCGATCACGTCAGGAAAGATCGGACGGGCGACGAGTATCTTCTGCATTGCAATTCTCCGTGTAGCGTGGCGAGTTCGACGGCCTCGGCAGCAAGCTCAGTGTCAGAAAAACAGCCAGCCGGTGACGAGAAAAAGCGGCAACAACACTGCCCCCGACCAGGCCAGATAAGCGAAAAAACTCGGCATGCGCACACCGCGCGACTCCGCGATGGCCTTGACCATGAAGTTCGGCGCATTGCCGATATAACTGTTCGCGCCCATGAACACTGCGCCCGCCGAGATCGCGGCAAGCGTGGTGGCGCCCGTGGTCATCAGCGAGGCAGCGTCGCCGCCGGCCAGGTTGAAGAACACGAGATACGTGGGCGCGTTGTCGAGAAACGAAGATAGCAGGCCCGTTGCCCAGAAGTACATGGCGTTGTGCGGCTGCCCAGCGGAATCGGTGACGAGATGGACCACGCCCGCAAACGCGCCGGCCTCCCCCGCGCGCAGCATCATGATGACAGGCGCGATCGTCACGAAGATGCCGGCAAAGAGCTTGGCGACTTCTTCCATTGGCGCCCAGTTGAAGTCATTGCCCGCGCGAGCCGCACGCGGAGTCCACGCGAGAGACAGCACCGTGACGCAGATCAGCGCGACATCACGCACCGCGTTTTGCAAGGCCACGTGAGTGCCGAACACGTCGAAGCTCACACCTGGCTTCCACAAGCCGCTCATCAACACGAGGCCGACAACCACAGCGAGCAGAACGAAGTTGATCTTGCCGTCGATACCGAGAGCAGGCGAGTCGGGCGTCGGGTCCAGAAACCGCGCGCGCTCCTCTTCACGCCGATGGAAATAATACGAATCGAGGCAATAGAACGCAATCAGCAGCACACCGCAAACAAACAACATTGGCAGCGCGAGATGCGTAGTGGTCCAGAAGAAATCGACGCCCTGCAAAAAGCCAAGGAAGAGCGGCGGGTCGCCCAATGGCGACAACGAACCGCCCGCATTGGCCACCAGAAAGATGAAGAAGATCACCACGTGCACGACATGCCGGCGATTGTCGTTCGCGCGCAGCAACGGCCGGATCAGCAGCATGGCCGCGCCGGTGGTGCCCATTACGCTCGCGAGCAAGGTGCCGAGCGCAAGAATCGCTGCATTCAGGCGCGGCGTGCCGTGCAAATTGCCACGCACGCAAATCCCGCCCGCGACCGTGTAAAGCGCGCTCAGCAATACGATGAACGGAATATATTCTTCGAGCAACGCATGCATGAGCGTGCCGAACGCGACAGGCGCGCCGAAGGCAAAAGCGAACGGCACCAGAAACGCCAGCCCCCACGCCGCTGCGATCTTGCCGAAATGGTGATGCCAGAAAGCCGGCGCAACGAGCGGAAACACTGCGATAGAGAGCAGCACGCCTGCAAACGGCAGTGCCCAAAGCGCGGATAGCGAGGCGCCGTTCAGAGTGGCAGCGCACGCAAGCTGAGGCCAACCCGTCAACATGAGTACGGCCGCGAGCGCCATGCTCGACGGCATCGCACGTCGATTCATATTCTGGAACTTCCTTCTTTGAAATTGCGATGAAAAGCGCGGACCGGCCTGTCCGCGCAGAACGACCCGACACGCGGTTCAGGCGCCGAGTACGACGATCACATGCACGCGGTAAGGACCGTGTGCGCCCAGCACGATGGTCTGTTCGATATCGCCGGTACGCGAAGGCCCCGATACGAAGTTGACCGCACGCGGAAGCTCGCCCCGCTCGCTGCGGATCAACGCAAACGCTTCTTCATGTCCTGACACGATGCGCGAAGCCGGCACGATTGCAATGTGCGTTTCCGGAAGCAGACCTGCTGATGCGTATGTCTGCGGCCCGGAGAGCAGCACGAGCGAGCCGGTCTCGGCCGTGGCGCAGAAGCAGCCAGTGAGGCCCACCACGTCGCCGTCGCGCGGCTTGCGAAATTCGACAGTCAGGCCCGCGTCGACCCAGCGCAGATCCTGCAGCGTTTGCCACGCAATGGCTTGCAAAGGCAACCCGTGCTGGACCAGGTAGCGGCGCGCAGCAGCCGGCACTTCGGCCAGCGACTCGACCGTGTCCACGGTGGTCGCCATTTTTTGCGCTTCTTCGATAAAGCGCGCGGTCAGATCAGGCGGCATGTCCGGGCGCGGTCCCTGCGGATGGCGCGCCAGGTAGTCCGCCGCGGCCTCGCGCTCGGACGCGGCGGGTTCAGGCTCCCGGCCTTGTGCCGCGCGGATGCGCGCCAGGATGTTGCGGCGGGCAGTCGATGTGTCCATATGCGAAAGTCCTCGAGAGTCCTCGTGTCGACAGCCGTGCGATATGCAAGCCTTGCATGTCGGGGAATTATACCGGCCGCCCTCCGCGCGAACACCCTGGCCGGACGGCATAGGAACACCTCGCGCACGCGAGAGATGCGCTACGAGCTGCGCCCGGCGAGCGCCCTGCCTGCGCTTTTCGCGGTGCTACTTTGCCGCCTCTTCCTCAGGCTGCGCGATGCCGAACACCTGGCGCAGATAGGCCAGATAAGCCTTGTCCTCGCACATGTTCTTGCCCGGCGAATCCGACAGCTTGGCCACCGGCTGCCCGTTGCAGCGAACCATCTTGATTACGATCTGCAACGGGTTGTAGCCGAGGTCGTTGGTCAGATTGGTGCCCACGCCGAACGCGAGTTTGCAGCGGCCGCGAAAGCGCTCGTAGAGTTGCAGCACCTTGGGAATGTCCAGTGCGTCGGAAAACACCAGGATCTTCGTGCGCGGGTCGCAACGGTTCGCCTCGTAGTGCTTGAGCAGGCGCTCGCCCCAGTCGAACGGATCGCCCGAGTCGTGACGCGCGCCATCGAACAGCTTGCAGAAGTACATGTCGAAGTCGCGCAGAAACGCTTGCATACCATAGACGTCGGACAGGGCAATGCCCAGGTCGCCGCGATACTCCTTCGCCCACATTTCAAAGCCGAAAATCTGCGAATCGCGCAGCCGGGGGCCGAGGGCCTGACATGCCTGCAGATACTCGTGCGCCATCGTGCCGAGCGGCGTGAGGCTGTGCTTCATTGCGTAGAACACGTTGCTCGTGCCGGCGAACTGTTCGCCCAACCCATCCTTCAGGGTGAGGATGACTTCCTCGTGCCACTCTTTCGAGAAGCGGCGCCGCGTGCCGTAATCGGCGATCTTGCAGTCGGCGAATTCGGGTCGCGCGCCAAGAAGTTTCATCTTTTCGACGAGGCGTCCGCGACCTTCGCTGTAGTCCGGTTCCTGTTGCGTGTTGCGGAAGTAGACCTCGTTGACGATCGCGAGCATCGGGATCTCGAACAGGATCGTATGCAGCCACGGGCCTTTGATCTCGATGTCGATCTCGCCGTTGTTCTTCGGCGAGGGCTCGATAGAAATGTACTTCTCGTTCAGATGAAAGAGCGCGAGGAACTCGATGAAGTCGCCCTTGATAAAGCGCATGCGCCGCAGGTAGTCGAGCTCGTCGTCGGTAAAGCGCAACTCGCAGAGCTTGCGCACCTCGTTGCGAATTTCGCCGATGTACGGCACGAGATCGACGTTGGGCGTGCGGCAACGGAAGCGATACTCGACGTTGGCCGCCGGGAAGTGATGCAGCACCACCTGCATCATCGTGAACTTGTACAGATCGGTGTCGAGCAGCGAAGTAATAATCATGATGGTGCGAACTGGACTGCAGGAAGTACGGAAGGCCTGACTCAACCCATGCATATGGCGCGCCTCGTGCGCGCCGGCTTGACGCATGTTACCCGAATGCGCCGCCCTTCAGGCTCGAACCCGCGGCCAGCAGGCGCCGCCCCGGCCGCGCGCGGTCATTCATTGCCCGCGCAATAAACTAATCACGAAAACATATAAAAGGCATGGCGCGATGCTGCATGCGCCTCTTGACGTTACGTTACAATAGCGCTTTTGGCGTTTGCGCCTTCCCTGATTCCGCATGCAGGAGCTGCCTGAATGACTCACGTTGTGACCGAGAGCTGCATCAAGTGCCGCTATACCGACTGCGTCGATGTGTGCCCGGTGGACTGCTTTCGCGAAGGTCCCAACTTCCTCGCGATCGACCCCGATGAATGCATCGACTGTGCCGTGTGCGTGGCCGAATGCCCGGTGAACGCCATTTATGCCGAAGAAGACGTGCCGGGCGACCAGCAGAACTTCATCGAGCTGAATGCGGATCTCGCCAAGAGCTGGCCGAGCATCACGAAGACCAAGGCGCCGCTGCCGGAAGCCGACGAGTTCAAGGACGTCAAGGAAAAGCTCGCGCTGCTAGTGCGCTGAGCGTTGCAGCCTGTCACGCACCCTGCGCGCTCCGACCAATTTGAGATGAAGCCAAGGTATTGACAGGCGCCTAACCTGCTCCTACAATTCCGTTTCTCTGCTGTTGTTGTTCTGTTCCTCGATAGCTCAGTCGGTAGAGCGCCGGACTGTTAATCCGTAGGTCCCTGGTTCGAGCCCAGGTCGAGGAGCCAAGAATTGCAAAAGCCCGTTAACCAAGACGGGCTTTTTTATGTAGATCAAGTTGTACTGTTGTTCCTCGATAGCTCAGTCGGTAGAGCGCCGGACTGTTAATCCGTAGGTCCCTGGTTCGAGCCCAGGTCGAGGAGCCAGAATTCGAAAGGCCCGCATCCGTGCGGGCCTTTTCTTTTTGTGCGCTGCGACTGTAATCGTGCGGCGTCATGCGACGCGCGTTGACGGGGGCGCTCGCCTGCCGCAAAGGCGGTATACGATGGCGGCTTCGCAGTGCGCAACCGCACTGCCCACGCACCCCTTGCTCCTCAGTCGGCACTCCCATGAAACTCGCTCCTTCGCGCATCGCCCTTTCAGCGGCGCTGAACGTCGCCCTTGCAGTCGCGTCCACTGTCGTCATGCTTCCCGCGCACGGCGAAGAACTCGGCAGCGTCAATACGAATTTCCGCATCACCGGTTCGGACCGCGTGGTGGTCGAGGCCTACGACGATCCGCTCGTCCAAGGCGTGACCTGCTACGTGTCGCGGGCGCGCACCGGCGGCGTCAAAGGCACGCTGGGCATTGCCGAAGATCCCACCGAGGCATCCATAGCGTGCCGCCAGGTCGGCCCGATTCACTTCAGCGGTCCGTTGAAGCAGCAAGCCGATGTGTTCTCGGTCAGCATGTCGTTGATCTTCAAGTCGTTGCACGTGGTGCGCGTGGTGGACACCAAACGTAACGCGCTGGTGTATCTCACTTACAGCGATCGGGTGGTAAGCGGCAGCGCGAAGAACAGCGTCAGCGCCGTGCCGATGCCTGCCGGCACGACTATTCCGCTCAGGTAAGCAGACCGACGCCGCCGCGTTGCGCAGCCGGGCCGCATCCTACGAAAAAGCGCACGTCGCGCGCAGCGGCTCGGCACGCATCGCCGCGCCCGCGTGTGCGATGCCGCGCTAAACTGAGTGGCTGTGCGAGAGCTCTGCCATGACCGCTGTCCATCGTTTCCGCAATTCCGCCCGTTATTGGCGTACGCCGCTTCTGCCCGGCGCGGATCTGCTCACGGCCGAATATCACGACCACGAATTCACGCCGCACTGGCATGACGCGTACACGATCCCGGTGATCGTCGCGGGCGCCGAGGGTTACCGCTATCGCGGCTCGGACTATGTCGCCGAAGCGGGCGGCGTGCCGATCATCAATCCGGGAGAGCTGCACACGGGCTCGAAAGCGGTGGAGGCCGGCTGGCGCTATCGGGTGATGTATGCGCCCGTGCCATACATCCACGAACTCGCCAACGAAGTCGCCGGCAAGCCGCAGCCGCAGCCATGGTTCGCGCCGGGCGTGATCCGCGACCCCGATCTCGCCGCGCGGCTCGCGAACGCGCACCGCCTGCTCGAAACAGGTACCAATGCGCTCGCCGCCGAAGCCGCGCTGCTCGACGCACTGTCCACGCTGCTCGTGCGATACGGACAGACGCAGCCGGAGCCCTCGCACGCCCCAGCTGACGACATGCGCATCGCGCTAATGAAAGAGCGTCTGACGGGCGACCTGCTCGAACCGGTCACGCTTGCAGAGCTCGCGCGAGCCGCCGGGTTGTCGCCGTTCCACGCGGCGCGCCTGTTCAACCGGAGCACCGGCCTGCCGCCGCACGCGTGGCGCAATCAGGTGCGCTTGCAACGCGCGCTCGCGCCGCTGCGCGCGGGCGTGCCGGTCACCGAGGTGGCGGCCGCCAGCGGCTTTACGGACCAGAGCCATTTCACGCGCCATTTCCGGCGCATGTTCGGCGTGCCGCCGGGGCGCTGGCAAGGAACCTGAGCTTCGATCGTCCGCAAGAACGTACAAGTCCTGCCGTGGGCCGCCCGCTATGCTTCCCGACTCAAGGAGGCAAATCTTGACCCAGTCGAAACGTTTGAAGGAGTTCACCACCGGCGCCCGCGACATCATTCCGATGATGATCGGCTCGGCGCCCTTCGGTGTGATCTACGGCACGCTCGTGGCGTCCGGCCCGCTGCACTTGTGGCAGGGCCAGTTGATGTCGCTCGTCGTATTCGCCGGCTCCGCGCAGTTCATAGCGCTCGGACTGATTGCCGGTCACGCGAGTTTCGCCGTGATCCTCGCCACCACGTTCGTCGTCAATTTGCGTCACGTGCTGTACAGCGCGACGCTTGCGCCGCATGTCGCGCATTTGCCGGCGCGCTGGCGCTGGGCCCTCGCCGCGCTGCTCACGGACGAGGTGTTCGCCGTCGCCTGGGAACACTACCGCAA
The DNA here is from genome assembly GCF_019511605.1 of Paraburkholderia phenoliruptrix. Lineage (GTDB taxonomy): Bacteria > Pseudomonadota > Gammaproteobacteria > Burkholderiales > Burkholderiaceae > Paraburkholderia > Paraburkholderia phenoliruptrix_A. Next base: position 121,157 of record NZ_JAEUAV010000020.1, read on the forward strand.
CCGCGAGCCGGGCACGGTGGGCCCGCATTACTTCTTCGGCGCGGGTCTCGCCATGTATCTGAACTGGCAGTGCTGGACCGTGGGCGGCTTGCTGTTTGGCGCGGCGTTCCCCGGCCTGCAATCGCTCGGGCTCGATTTCGCGATGGTTGCGACCTTCATTGCGATCGTCGTGCCGCAACTTGTAGCGGTGCGCTACATCGCGGCTGCGACGACTGCGGGCACGCTCGCCTTCCTGTGGCAGGCGTGGCCGTACAAACTCGGTCTGCTTGCCGCGGTGTTCGCGGGCGTCGCGGTCGGCGTCGTGCTGTCGGCGCCGGCCCTGCGTTCGCGGCGCGGGCGTCGATCGGCGGAGGCGTCGCGATGAACTACGTGATTCTCATATTCGGCATGGCGCTCATCACGTGGGTGATACGGGCGGCCGTCTTCGTGCTCGGCGACAGGCTGGTGTTTCCGCCGCTGGTGCGCACGGCTCTGGGCTTCGTGCCGGTCACCGTGCTGACGGCGATCATCGTGCCGATGGCGGTTTCGCCACATGGCGCCGACGTCGGCGCGGAGCTGACCTGGCGCAATCCGCAACTCGTCGGCGCGCTGGCCGCTGTCGTGGCGAGCGCGCTGACGCGGCGGCCGCTTGTGACTATCGCCATCGGGCTGACGGTGTTTTTCGTCTGGCAAGGCGTGGTGCTCGGGTAGTGGCGTGGGCGTTGGCGTTGCCCTTAACCTCGACCTCGACCTAGTCCTCCGCGTGGTAAGTGCCCACTTGCGTGGAATGGCGCGCGTGGTGCGCCTGGTGCGCCTGGTGCGCCTGGTGCGCGTGGTGCGCGTGGTGCGCGTGGCGGGCTGAGCGGGCTGAGCGGGCTTAGCGGGCTTAGCGGGCTTAGCGGGCTTAGCGGGCTTAGCGGGCTTAGCGGGCAGGGGCGGCGTGGCCTGACGCGGCCTGTGCCTGTGCCTGCGGTGCGGCATCGGCGGTGCGGCGTAAGTAGCACGACGTTGAGCCACGGCGTCGAGTAGCGCATGGCGAAGCCCGCCAACCCGCACGCAAAGCCAGCGTCCGTCTGCGCACCGCATGCC
>NZ_JAEUAV010000021.1 GCF_019511605.1 Paraburkholderia phenoliruptrix
GCACGGTGCCGCCGAGAGTGAGATCCGGGTCGGCCGGTTTCGCCACAAGCTTGATTCCGGCCGGGATAACAAAGATGGTCCGGTCCGCAGCAGGCAGCTGTGCGGCACGCGCGCGGCTCCTGTCGATAAAGTTTTTGAGCGTTTCATCGGCGAAAACGTCGACATGTACCAGCTGTCGGCTCGGCGAAGGCGGAAGGGGCGTCGACGTTTCGTAGTCGACATATTCGCCTGGCTGGCCCAGCAGCGTACCGGCCTTCACCGGAATCGGCTCGAACTGCGGATGGGTCATCACCGTGCCCACGCCTGTGGGCTCTTTCACGGCCTGCTGGTCGTGCAGGTATATCCAGCCCCAGTCTCCTTCCGCCGTGCGTGCCGTTCCGGCCTGCGTGGCGAGGCCGGGCATAGGAGCTTCGCCTGGCGTTGCCTCCTCACTGACGCCGTCCGGCAACTGCCACGGCGCCTGCGGCCCGTCTTCCCAGCCGAAGTAATCCCCGGCTCTGGCAGCGATCATTGTTCCCGAGGTGATCTGCCTGATATGTCCCCATGGCCCGCGTGTTTCGCCAATTGCGACCTCGCTGCCTTCCGGCAGGAAGGCCACGTGCTGCCCTGGAGTGAACTTGTTCTTCTTGCCGGGCTTCGGAGCGGTGTAGACGAACGCACCCTTTCCGCCGCCTCCAGTCTGTGTATCTTTGCTGCCGATCCGGAATGCGTCCACGCCTGGCCACCAGCCTGGCCGCGCGAGCTTTCCGTCCAGCAGGTAGGTACTCCAGTCAGCCATGTGCATGTACAGGCTGAAGAAGGTCAGCGTCTCGTCGGCTGGCTGGGCGGCCGTACTGCCTGGCGCGCGCGGCATGGTCATCCTGTGCCGGACCAGTACGAAACCCGTCGAATACCAGGCCCAGCGGCGCGTCTGCGTGTAGTGCAGATGAGGGTAAGTATCGTCAATCCGGTATGCGACGATTTCACCATCCGCGATCACCTGCACACCTCTCGACTGGTCCAGACGCGACGCGGAGGCGCTGCCAAAGTGAACGCCGCCATGCGGAAAGCCATTCACACCGAGCGGAAAGAATCCGTCGCTCATGGCGCCCAACGCGCCGTAAAAGGTCTGCGGATCTGCGCCTGCTCTGGCGTCCTTTGCGGGGAACGGATACTGCCAGTTCAGTGACGGCGCAGGCTGGGGTGCAGCAGAAGTGCTCTGCCCAGTTGTCGGAGGATTTTGTGGTGAGGCCATGTTGCAGATGGAGTGAGGTTAGCCGGAGAACCTTGAGCTATGTCCGACTACGTCGGCGAGGTCGTTAGGCGCGGGCAGCTTTGAGGACGTTCGCATCGACGCCGCCCCCTTCTTCTGGATCGTGATCACCTTGAAGAACAGATCAGCAGGACCGCCGAGCGTGATGTTCCCGTCTTTAAGCTGGATAAATGCGCCGCCGCATTCGAGAGTCAGTTCCTTCGCAGCCGCAATCGTGACCTTTCCGTTCACACTCGCCACCGACACATCCTGGTCTGCAAACAGCGACATCGCATCGCTCTGAGCCTGAATCTCGACAGGGCCTTTCGCTGCAAATATCCTGATGCCGAGCTTCTGGGCAAACAGCGAGATCTTCTCGCCCGCGGCGACCGTGAAGCGTTTGAGCACGCTCCAGTCGGCGTTCTTCCCCGCAACCGCCGAAACGTCCCCCGAGGCGGCGAACTGCAGGCCCTGCCCTGCAACTATTGCCGCCGAAGCCGGCGTACTCATGAGCAGTCCAGGCTTCTTCAGGCCCTCCAGGTCATCCTTCATCTGCTGTTGCGCATCCGTGTCGGCCGGCTCCGCCTTCGCCGCGCTGGCAGACGCTGCCAGTGCCTTTGCCGTGGCCAGCGCACTTTCGAGCTGCGCCACGGTCTCCTGCATGTCGAGCTGTCTGCCGCTCGCGCCCGGCCGGTCGTACGTGGTCAGATGCAGCCCCTTGCCTGCACGCTCGACCCCGTAGCCCGACGTCCTGAGCTCATAGCCCTCGCCGCGATACTCCAGCTTGTGGTTCACCAGATAGCCGAGATTCAGCTGTGACTTGCCCGAGTGCTCGGTGCTGAGCTTGATGCCTTCCTGGCCGGCCCAGTCCTCCATGCGCAGCTTGTTGTTGCTCTGCGTGCGGATCACATTGCGTGACAGCCAGCGGCGGTCGCTCGTGACCAGATCACGCGCCTGGCTGTGGTGGTGAAACGCTGTAATTTCAGGCTTGTCCGGATCCCCGTCGCGGAATGAAATGACTGCCTCGTCGTTATCCAGGGCGACGAAGTGCATGCCCGTCTGCAGTTTGCCCGCAAACGGTTTTGCCAGGCGCAGCGGCACACTTTCGCCACCCTTGGGCCACTCGGCAAAGTCCACGTCGAAGCGGACCACGTAGTACCCGACCGAATTCAGGTAGCCATAGGTGTATCTGTCAGGACTGCAAATGCGCGCGCTGAGCGTGCCCGCGATTTTCGGCCACGTGTCCGGTCTGATCTCAAGGCGGAAGCGCCGATCCGCGGGAATCGCCCGGTAGCTGTTCCTGTAGGCCTGATCGCGTGCGCCGCTGTGCTTGATGCCGATCACCACCTGCCCTTTCGGCGCGTCCGGCAGCGCGAGGTCCGTCTCGAGCACGCGTGCACACTGCAGCTGCAATACGTTGCCCGCGCCTTCGTACACGACCTGCCGGGCGATTGCGGCTTCGTGGCGCAACTGCGCCTCCCACCGGGCGCCCTGCTGGTCCAGATGGTGAGTCCCGTAGATGTACGGCTGACCATATGTGGTCGGGTCCTGCGGGGCGACGTTCGCGTCGTCCCGGAATCTCTCCCAGGCGCTTTCCGGGTTGTAGTCCGCGACCACGAACGATGCCGGCACCGTTACGGTGTGGGTCCTGAGTGACGTGAGCGCTTCCACGCCGCCCGCTTCGAGGCCCGCTGTTTCCCGATACGGCACGACCAGTTGCGGATCGTAGAGGTAGTGATCGATATCGTCGCAAAACACCACCATATCGCCGAATTCGGTTTCCACGATATAGCAGTAGATGCCCGCCTTCTGCATGAGCATCTGCACGTACGCGAGGTCGTCGATCCTGTACTGGAAGCGGAACAGATGCTTGGGGTACTGCCGCCTCAGCCGGAACGAGAACTGGTGCTCCCTCAGGCCGTGGCGCCGCAGCACGGCCGCAATGATCGCGGGCGTGGTCTGGTGCTGGTAGATCTGGGTGTTGGTGGTGGCCGCAAGCCGTCCGAAATGCGACTTGATGACAATCTCGTAGCGCGTGCAATCGCGGCTCGTCTGGATGGTCGAGAACTGCTCGATGTAGCCTGAGAATTGCCTCGGCAATGCATCGTCCGGCACGATCCGGAACACCGCGTCGCGGCTCAGGTAATCGGCACGCACCAGCTGCCCCGGATGGGTCACCACGACGCGTACGACGTTCGGCTCACCCAGTTCTTCGGAAGCCTCGAACGACACGACCGAGAGCTGCGCCGCGCTGTCCGTGCCCGGCACGTCCAGGAAATACGCCTGGCGTCCAGGTATGGACGTCACACTGGATACAAACTTCCTCGCTTCGTCATACGGGCTGGCCATCTTTTGCAAATTCCTCACCTGGTCAGTACTGCTTCGGAGCTGATAACGGATAGGGCATCTGGGGGGAATACGTTACGCGCCTTTATTGGGCCAGTGAAGCATTGCGCACGTGAGAAGCCAACGCTTGTTGCTTTTGACCACTCTGTGACAACTGACTACTTTCAAAGCTGTTTTTGAGAGGGATTGCATGCTAAACATCTGCTGCTCAGCAGCAGCGGAAAAGACCAGATACTGAGCGATGCGAAAAGGACTCCGTAACACTTTTGTAGCAAGGGTATGGCGATTCTCTGGAAGCTCGCGCAGCGTCCAGTCCCGCAGTCGACCGATCTGAATCAGCAACGTTATCAACGATGAACCTCACACTATCTCTGCCGGCACGTGGCGCTTTCACGATACCGCAGCACTTCGAGCGGCAGCCGCTGAGCGAGCAGATCTCCACTGCACAGGTGGCCGGTAACGCCGCAGCAGACATGCAGACAATCGGTGTCGAACGCCTACGATGAAACCCTCCCCCGCACAACAGATCTCAGATCTGCTTCCCCTTGCACTACGCGACACGGCAAGTACTGTCGTTGCGCTGCGCAGCGGCAACCCGCCAGCGCCGGAAGTGGTGTTCGAAGACTCGAATGCCCAGGTCGCCGCGCTGCGCGACCAGTTGCAGCGGCGCGGTCTTGCAGTCGACGTAATTGACGACGCCCTTTATGCGCAATGCGCGCTGCTCGATGAAGCAGCTCTGAACGGGCTTACTGGAGCGGCGCGCGATTCGTGGGAGCGCGAGCCACTCCAGGTGCGCGTGTTCGGCCGCAACGACGCGGGCGAAGAGTTGTTAAGACGGATCGATCGGCGCCTGAGTGAGGACAACCCTGTACAGCCTCTGCTAAAAATCTTTGCCGCTGTGCTGAGACTGGGGTTCAGGGGTCGCTACGCCATGAACGACAGCGCAGCGCGCGAGAAGCTCATTCATTCGATTGACGACTGCATTGCGCGTGCCGGTGGGACCAGCACAGACAGCAGCGTGGGGCATCAATCCGCGCCCCTCGTAATCAACCCCTCCCCCTGGCGGCTGCCGCCGCTGCCTCCTGTCGCCTGGGTCGCCGTTGCCGGCTTTGCAGCCGGACTGGTCTGGTTCGCCATCGACCGCTGGCTGCAGTCATCCATTGCCGGTATGGCGCACTGAGGCACCCATGCGAATCGGACCAGGACTTTTCGAGCGGATCACCGGGCATTTTGCCGACGGCTCTGCAATCAGCGACTTCACACCGGAGGAACAAACCTTCCTTTCGGTACGGGACAACATCGAGCGAATCCTGAACAGCCGGCGGCGCTCGCTCGCGCATCTGCCGGACTTCGGGCTGGACGATCTGTCCGAAATCTACCGGCACCTGCCCTCATCGACATTCCGGCTGCGCAATGCGATCGAATCCACGTTGCTCAAGTACGAGCCTCGACTCAAGGCGATCGACATCGAGGTGCACAGCGCGGAGCCGGGCATGATGGTCAGCTTCACCATGGCGTGTCATCTGCATAAGGAAGGGCTCGTGCGGTTCGACACAGTGTTCACACCAGACGGCAAGACCCGACTGAAGATGCTGCAGGCGGCGCTTGACCGGTATTGATGCGCGGCAGAGCGGATCAACACGATCGAACCCAACAAGGAGAACTGGAATGGCAACGATGCTGGCAATCAAAGGGAACCGGACGACCACCGGCGGCCAGGTACTCGAGGGCGACGAGAATTTTGCGGACGAGAACGGCGCACTCGCGAAGGACGGAGGACTCGCGTCGTGCGGACGCTGCGGGCATCCCGGCCCGATGCTCGGCACCGCGCAAGGCTGGGGGTTGACCGGCGCCACTGCCGCGGTGAAAGACAACGATATCGTCGCATGCCAGTGCCCGCGCGGCGTCAATCGCGTGATCGCCCGCTCCGAGTACTACGACGGTTGACCGTGACTCGGCTTTTGCCGGCGGAATGGGCCTTTGCCAGGAGAGGCCAATAACAAACGTGGCACATGCTCACCGCGGCAACGGGCCTCTTTCGTGAATGCGGGCGTACGTTTATCCGCATTCACGACAGCAATATCACTCACCTCACGCAAGCACTCAGAAGAAGGAAGGCCCGAGCCGACCGCACTGACCCCTCACCGCACCCGCCCCACATCTCTTCTCCTCAACGACTCCGGCAACCCCCACAACACAATCGCCGCGCAAACGACGCTCAGCGAGCCGATCACATACAGCGCTGGCGTAGTGCTGCCAGTCAGATCCCGCACGCGGCCCACCATGATCGGACTGACAATCCCGCCGAGCTGACCCAACGTGTTGATCAGCGCGATGCCGCCCGCCGCGCCGGCGCCCGTCACCAGCTTCGGCGGCAGTGCCCAGAACGCCGGAATCGACGCGACCACGCCCGCACCCATTACGGCCAGCGCTACGATCAGGAAACCGGTCTGCTTGTCGAAGAAACCCGCCGCGAAAAATCCGAGCGCCGACATCAACAGCAAACCAACCACGAACTTGCGCCGCTCGCCGTTGGCGTCGGACAAGCGACCCACCACCACCATGCAGATCGCGCCACACACATACGGCACCGCGGTCAACAGCCCGATCAGCGTCGGATTGTGCGTACCGGCCACGCGAATCAGATGCGGCGCCCAAAAATTCAACCCGTACGACGCGATCTGAATCAGAAAATAGACAAGCCCAAGCGTCAGGAAACCCGGCGTGCGGATAGCACCCAAAAACGAATGCCCGGTCTGCGGATGATGACTCTGCTGCGCAATCTGCTCAGCGAGAAACGACTTCTCCACGGGCGAGAGCCAGTTCGCATCGTCAATGCGGTCTTTCAGCAGCTTCAGCACCAGATAACCCAGCAGTATGCACGGCAGGCCGCCGAGCAGGAACAGCCAGTGCCATCCGGGCATGCCGAGCACGCCGTTCATATGGCCGATGACAAGCCCCGCTAGCGGCGCGCCCACCAGCCCGGAAAACGCCGACGCAAGAAACAGCATGGACGTGATGCGTCCGCGGTAGCTCGGCGGAAACCACAGCGTGAGGTAGTACAGCACGCCCGGCGCAAAGCCCGCCTCCATTGCGCCAATCAAAAACCGCAGTCCGTAAAACTGCCACTCGTTGCTGACGAACACCATCGCCGCAGTCGCGAGTCCCCATGAAATCATGATGCGCGCGATCCAGCGACGTGCTCCCACCTTGTAGAGGAAAAGATTGCTTGGCACTTCGAACAATACGTAGCCGATCACGAACAGACTCGCGCCGAGACCATACGCCGTATCGGACAGCCCAAGATCGCTTTGCAACTGGAACTTCGCGAAGCTGATATTGATGCGGTCGAAAAACGCAAACAGATAGCAGATCATGATGAGCGGCATCAGCCGCCATGCCACTTTGCGGATGATGGCCGCCGCGCCGTCCGCGCTCTGTCCACGCTCGCCGGTTGCGATTGCGCCAAGGTCACTCATGTTTCGTCTCCAATGCCGGATTCGGGCCCTGCCGTCCGGTCGTTTAGTGGATCAGCAAAAATCAGATATGCAGCACGTAGTCGGGCACGGGATGCAGGTCGCTATTGCGTCCTGCCTTCGCGACTTGCCCCGGTACGTCGTGGCCGAGCAACTCCGGCAGTGCTCGCGACAGCGCGAGCAGCTTCACCAGGTCTATCCCGGTGGGAATGCCCATTTCGTTGCACAGGTTCACGAGGTCCTCTGTGCAGATGTTGCCGGACGCACCCGGTGCAAACGGGCAACCGCCGAGGCCGCCCAACGCGGCGTCGAAGCGCCGCGCGCCGGCTTCGTACGCGGCCAGCACATTGGCAAGTCCGAGCCCGCGGGTATTGTGAAAGTGCAGCGTGAGCGCGGAAGGCGGCACGCGTTGCAGCACCCGTTTGACGAGCCGCGCCACCTGGCGAGGATTGGCCATGCCGGTTGTATCGGCAAGCGTAATGCCTTTAATGCCCATCTCGCGATAAGTATCGACAATGCCGACCACGCGATCCTCGTCGATTACGCCTTCGAACGGGCAGCCGAATGCCGTTGCGACCGTTGCGTTCAACCGCACGCCAGTGTCCTTCACGTGACGCACGATGTCGCCAAACGCCGCGAGCGACGACTCGCAACTCATGCGCATATTCGCGCGGTTATGCGTCTGACTCGCCGACATCACGAGGTTCAGCTCATCAGCCTTCGCGGCGAGCGCGCGTTCCGCACCCTTCAGATTGGGCACCAGCGCCACGTAGATTACGCCCGCGCGCCGCTCGATCTGCGCGAACACGGCTTCGCCGTCGCGCAACGCAGGAATGGCTTTCGGCGACACGAACGAGCCCGCTTCGATGCGTGTGAAGCCGGCCTCGGAAAGGCCGTTGATCAATGCGATCTTGTCCGCGGTCTCTACCCACGTCGGCTCGATCTGCAAGCCGTCGCGCGGCGCAACTTCCTGGACGATCAGTTTGTCGGCGGCTTGCACTGGGTCCGTCAGTGGCGGGGTTCTCGCGTCTGTCATTGCACGGCTCCTTCGCGGCGCAGCCGCTCGATTTCTTCACTCGCAAAGCCGAGTTCGCTCAGCACGCTGCCGGTATGTTCGCCAAGCGCAGGTCCTTGCCAGCGCACTTCGCCCGGCGTGTCCGACAGCTTCGGCACGATGCCTGGCATCTTCACCGAGGCCCCGCCCGGTAGTTGCGCCTGCAACAACATGTCGCGTGCCTGATAGTGCGGATCGGCCACAATGTCGGCGACCGAATAGATGCGCCCCGCCGGCACTTCGGCGCGTTCGAGCGCGGCGAGCACGTCGTCCGTGCAATGGTGCGAGGTCCATGCGGCGATGGCGTCGTCGAGCATCGCGCAGTGCTGGGCGCGGCCGTCGTTGTGCGCGAGCGCGGGATCGTCGGCGAGATCGGGGCGGCCTATCACTTGCATCAGGCGCCGGAAAATCGGATCGCTGTTGCCGGCAATCACCACGTAGCCGTTGTCTTCGGTGGGATAGGTATTGGACGGTGCGATGCCCGGCAGCGCGCCGCCGCTGCGCTCGCGCACATGGCCGAGCAGGTCGTATTCCGGCACGAGGCTTTCCATCAGATTGAAGACGCTTTCTACAAGCGACACGTCCACCACCTGCCCCTCGCCCTGCCCGGTCTTCACGCGCAGCAAGGACATCAACGCGCCGATCACGCCGTGCAGCGACGCAAGCGAGTCGCCAAGGCTCACGCCCACGCGCGCCGGCGCACCGTCCACTTCGCCGGTCGTGTAGCGAATCCCGCCCATGGCTTCGCCGATGGCGCCAAACCCCGGACGGTCGCGATACGGGCCCGACTGCCCATAGCCGGAAATGCGCACCATCGTCAACTTGGGGTTGATTGCGTGCAGCACGTCCCAGCCTATGCCAAGCTTCTCGAGCGCACCGGGACGCAGGTTTTCGATCACGACGTCGGCCTCGGCGGCCAGCCGCTTGACGATTTCCACACCATCCGGCGACTTGAGATTCACGCAAACCGACTTCTTGTTGCGCGACTGCAAGTACCACCAGAGCGAGGTGCCCTCATGCAGTTTGCGCCATTTGCGCAGCGGGTCGCCGGTTTGCGGCGCTTCGATCTTGACGACGTCTGCCCCGAACTCGGCCATCAGACGCGCGGCAAACGGCGCGGCGATGAGTGTACCGATCTCGACGACGCGGATACCCTGAAGGGGTCCACCCATGTGCTGTCTCCAAAGCAGTTTTCTGTTGCAAGACAGCTTGCAGCCATCTGGCGGAGGCGTCCAACCGCAATTCGCCAACGACCGTTCGCGAACGGCGAACGCTCAGGCGCGGCGCGGGTTCAGGGCGCCGGGCGTTGTGCGGCTTGTGCGGCTTGTGCGGCTTGTGCGGCTTGTGCGGTTTGCGCGGTTTGTGCGGCTTGCGACGCTTCGATCGAGCGCAAATGATCGAACAGCAGACGGCTGACGGGCGAGAGCGCCTGCACGTCGCGCACCGCCAGCACGAGGCTGCGGTGCGACCAGTCGTCTTCGAGGGGCGCGCCGACCAGCCCCAGCGGACGCCCCATCAGCTCATAGACCTTTTGCGGCAACACGCCGACGCCCATGCCCGCCTGCACCATCCGGCACACGGCGTCGAAGCCCGGCACGTGAATGCGCAGCCGCAATGACTTGCCCGCCTGACGCGCGGCGATGTGCGTCCGGGCGTTGATCGAACTCGCGGCATGCAGGCCAACGTGGTCGCCGTCGAGCGTTTCGGCAAAAGCTACGCTGCTGCGTGCGGCGAGCGGATGATCGTCGCGCATCACGAGCACCAGCGAATCGTGCCGATAGTGCTCGACATGCAAGTCGCGCGTGTCGGCGTCGGCGGAACAGATGCCGAGATCGGCGAGGCTGTCGTCCACGGCTTCCACCACGCCGCCGCTCGGCCGCTCTTCGAGGTCGAGCTTCACGCGCTCATGCAGCAACTGGAACGCACGCAAGTCTTCGGGCAGAAATTCGACAATGGCGGACAGGTTCGCCATCATCCGCACGTAGCCGCGCACGCCGCTCGCATGCCCAGCCAGCTCGATGCCGATGTTCTCGATGTCGCGCAGTACCCGCCGTGCGTGATGCAGCAGCGTTTCGCCCGCCGGCGTGAGGGTCATGCCGCGCGCGTTGCGCTGAAAGAGCGTGGCGCCCACCGCCTGTTCCAGTTCGAGCAGGCGCTTGCTCGCCGCGGATACGGCAATGGCCTCGCGCTCCGCGGCACGTGTGAGCGTGCCCTCCTCATAGACGGCGAGGAACAGTTGAAGCGTGGTCAGGTCGAGCTTTCGCAGAAGGTTTTTGATCACCATGGCGCGGCGCGGGAAGTTCGTTCAATCGCTCATCATCCCATATGGCGCCGCGCGGGGCTCGCTACGCTTGCGTCATTCCTTCCAGGAGGAGCCGAGAATCATCGTGCAGAAATTCTGCCGATGGTAATGCGGATCCTTCAGTTCCAGCACATCGGCCTTTACGTTGCCGAACGTGGTGTGCGGCTTGTGGATGATGCCCTGCGTGAAGGCGTCGATAATGCCTTCCTTGAAGTGCGTGCCGCGTGCATGCGCGTGCGTGACCGCGTGACGCTGCTCTTCGGTGAATTCGTCGTAGGCAATGCCTAGCACGTCCATTTCCACGCCCGCCGTGACCAGCGCGACCACCGGCTTCATATGCTGCGGAATGCCCGGCGTGGTGTGCAATGCAATCGCGGTCCATACCTGTTCGATGTCGTCTTCGCCGATACCATGACGCCGCAGGAAGTCGCGGGCCGCGTTGGCGCCGTCCACCTCGAAGCGCTCATGGTCCGTGCTGTACGGCGCAACCAGCCCCATGTCATGGAACATTGCGCCGATATACAGCAGCTCCGCGTCGTATTTGAGTTGCTTGCGCTCGCCGGCCAGCGCGCCGAACAGGAACACGCGCCGCGAATGGTGATACAGCAGATCGGTTTCGGTATCGCGCACGAGTTCGGTGGCTTCGCGCGCCATCATGCTGTCGGGAATATGAATGCCTGCAATCGTCGTCATTTGCCTGAGTCCCTGAATGCGTGAATGAAGGGAACGCGCTCGCCGCGCCGCGTGCCAGCACGTTTGCTATGCTGGACCACCGCGTTTGCCGCATGGCTTTTACCGTCGATGCGGTGCGTCCGCTGAAGTCCAGTATTGGTCAACACGCTTTGCGCGACAATCGCGTGAAGCCGTCGAACACTGCCAATCGCACCGCGTTGACTGCCGTGCCCCACGCGCTCGCCTTTGAAGAGAAGGAACCATTCGATGCCCACCGTCGCAATCGCGATCTTTCCTGGCGTGCAGGCGCTCGACGTCGCCGGCCCCGTCGACGTGTTCTCCGAAGCGAACCGCTTTATCGCGCCTGACGCGCGTTACACGGTCACGCTGCTGAGTGCGACTCAGGCGCCGCTGCGTGCGTCCAACGGCATGACGCTGATCGCGGATGCCGCTTTCGAGCGGGCTCACGAGCCGTTTGACCTGGCGTTGGTCGCAGGCGGCCCGGCGTTGCCCGAAGGCGAGCCGCCCGCAGCGCCGTTGCTCGACTGGCTGACGAACGTCGCACCGCAATGCGGCCGTTACGGCTCCATCTGTACGGGCGCCTTCGCGCTCGGCCACGCCGGTTTGCTGGATGAGCGCAACGTCACCACACATTGGCAGCACGCGGCGCAACTTGCTGCGCAGTTTCCCAAGGCGCGCGTCGACTATGACCGCATCTATCTGCGCGACGGACAACTGGTCACCTCAGCGGGCGTGACTGCGGGCATCGACCTTTCGCTTGCCCTAGTCGCCGAAGATCACGGGGCGAATATCGCTCTCGCGGTGGCAAAACGCCTCGTCGTGTTTGCGCAGCGCCAGGGCGGGCAATCGCAATTTAGCCCGTACCTCACGGCGCCGGCCGACGACACGTCGCCGGTTGCGAAGGTGCAGGCGCACGTGATGCAGCACATCGACGAAAGCTTTACCGTCAGGCAACTCGCCGATGTCGCCGGTATGAGCGCACGCCACTTCGCGCGCGTGTTCGTGCAGGAAACCGGCGTGACGCCGCATGAATTCGTCGAGCGAGCGCGGGTTGACGCGGCGCGCCAGTTGCTCGAAAGCAGCGCCGCCGCGCTCAAGGCCATTGCCTACGATTGCGGTTTCGGCACGGCCGACCGCATGCGCATTGTCTTCGTGAAGAGAATCGGCGTCACGCCAATGCAGTACCGCGAACGCTTTCGCGCCGCCTGAGAGCACGCGGGCCGCACCGCTGCGCGTCTGAAACATGCGTGAGAAGATATCGGCCTGCATCAGCCAAATATAAGGACCGACATGAACCCCTCTTCTCCGATTCGCGCCATCGTCACCGGCCACACGCGCGGCCTGGGCGCGGCGCTCGCCGAGCAACTGCTGGCCCGCAATGTCGCCGTGCTCGGTCTGTCACGCTCGCGCCATGCGTCGCTCAAACAGCGCTTTCCCGCACTGCTCGAAGAAGTCGAACTCGAACTGGCCGAGACGGCGCGCGTTGCGCAGTGGCTGCAAACAGATGCGTTGCGGGCATTCGTGAGCGGCGCGCGCACCGTCCTCCTGATCAACAACGCGGGCATGGTGCAACCGATTGGTCCAATCGAAGGACAGGACGCGACGGCCATTGCGACCGCGGTGAGCCTGAACGTGGCCACGCCGCTCATGCTTGCCGGCGCGCTCGCCGCCGCGAGCCCGGACGTGAGCGACCGGCGCATCATGCACATTTCGAGCGGCGCGGCGCGCAATGCGTATGCCGGCTGGAGCGTTTACTGCGCGACCAAGGCGGCGCTGGATCATCACGCGCGCGCCGTCGCGCTGGATGCTACCCGCGCGCTGCGCATTTGCAGCCTCGCGCCCGGTGTCATCGACACGAACATGCAGGCGCAGATTCGCGGCACGGGCGTCGAGCAGTTTCCGCTGCGCGATAAATTCGAAGACCTCAAGCGCAATGGTCAGCTTGCCACGCCCGAACAATCCGCCGCGCAATTGCTTGAATACGCATTTAGCGATGCATTCGGCGAGGCGCCGGTGGCCGATATTCGCGAGATTGCGAAGCCGGTGTGAGGCCGGTGTAAGGCGTCCGACTGCATCTATCGTGGATCCCGAAAAGTCTCACCTTTAAGCGCACGCGGCAATGATTTGTCTACTGTCGGAACGGCGCACGTTAGGAATCGCGGTGTTTTTGCAGCGATCCGGCAGCAGTTCTGCCGCGTTTTTGCGGAGATTTTTTGTCTATTCGGCGTATTGTGCCGGGGGTGTCCCGGCACGCACATGCCGCACCGCCCGCTCCCGAAAATCCTCACCTTTGACCACGCGGCGGTTGGCGATCACCGCAACCCGCGGCTTCATGGCTCCCGAAAACCCTCACCTTTGGCGGCTGCGGACATGCCGCAAAGCCATGCTGGACGGGGAGCGGTAGACGCATAGCTGACCATTCCCGAAAACTCTCACCTTTGAATACGCGCGAATAATCTGGATACCCAGGTAAGCAGTTGACGCGTGGTGTCGATGCAAAACGACTTGTGCGCAACCTGGTTTTTCAGGCGTCCAGGTTTCGCGACTCAGATTAACGGTGAGCCGCACGTCGTAGAGTGGCTCACGGATCGCGCAGCGGGCCCAAAGGTTCCCGAATCTTCTCACCTTCGGTGCTGAACACGAGCCAACGGTTCGTGCTTTCGCCGCCAAGCCGGGCGGACCTCTAACGGATTCCGCGCATTCCGGCGGCAACAACGCAGCGGGTCCGGCGCTCGCCCCACCGCGCCGAAGCACTCCCGAAAACGCTCACCTTTAGCGAGCGTGTCCGCGTCTCAGCTCGCGAGCTTGCGAAACGTCTCGAGCACCGCGTCGCCTTTGAACGGCTTCACGATCCAGCCCTTGACCCCCGCCGCCTTGCCGCGCTCTTTCATTGCCGGGCTGCTTTCCGTCGTCAGCATGATGACGTTGACGGTCTTGTTCGCGAGTTCGCCGCGAATCTTTTCGACCATCGTCAGGCCGTCCATGTTGGGCATGTTGACGTCGCTGATCACGAGCTTGATGCCAGGGCTCGCCTTCAGTTTCGCGAGACCGTCCTTGCCGTCTACTGCCGTGTCCACGTCGAGGCCGTTCTTCTTCAGAAAGCCGGCCACTTCGTCGCGTACCGTGCTCGAGTCATCCACCACCAGAATTTTCGACATATCGTTTCCTTCACTACAAACTATCAAACGACCAAACGCTCAAAACAACTCCAGCTCACCGCTGGTTTCCTCGACGGCGCTCATGTCGGCGATAAAGTCGACCGGCGCATACGCGCAAACGCAAAGAGTGGCGCCCAGGCGGGCGGTGCCGCCAAGCGTCACCGAGTACGACGAAAGCAGCGCAGGCTTCAATTCACGCAGATGCGGCAGACAACGCGCGCTCAGCACATAAGGCGTCGACATGCCGAGGTCCGGGAAATAGCGCAGCAGTTCCTGGTTTATCGCCCCGCAGCACAGGTTGCAGATTTCAAGGAAAGCTTCCTGAAAGGGCCGTTCGTCGGCTTCGTCCCTCAGGTAGTAGCGCCGCGTGCTGTCGTCTTCGTCGAAATGGAGAATCAGCAGAACCCTGAATACGATGGACGAGATGGTCAGCACGACCACCTGGCTGCCAAGCGCCGTGGCCTCATCGGCTTGCGAGGCTGTCACGATCTCGCACGAGTCGTCCGGATCGGAAGGCAGGCGCGCCTGCGCGGCCTTGCGGAAAATGCGTTCAAAGCTGTCTTTTGCATGCGCCGAGATCACGCGGGTACCTCGTCGAGCTTCGCGTGAAATTGCTGGGCCATCGACTCGACGCTCGCAAGCGAAGCCGCAATCATCTTGCCGCCCGCCTGAATGTCCTGAAACGTAGACGTCGTGGTCAGGTCGTTGCGATGCAAACTGTCGCGATAGCTCTTCGACAACTCCTCGGAGCGCGCGGCGAGCGAACGCACCTCGCTCGCCACCACGGCAAAGCCACGGCCGGCATGGCCCGCCCGCGCCGCCTCTATCGACGCGTTGAGCGACACGATCACCACATGCCGCACAATCGACGACA
Organism: Paraburkholderia phenoliruptrix; assembly: GCF_019511605.1. Lineage (GTDB taxonomy): Bacteria > Pseudomonadota > Gammaproteobacteria > Burkholderiales > Burkholderiaceae > Paraburkholderia > Paraburkholderia phenoliruptrix_A. The sequence goes on from NZ_JAEUAV010000021.1 coordinate 15,135, forward strand.
GTTCCTGGTTCTTCGAGTGCATGTCGTGGTTCTGCGTCATTAGCGAGATCATCTGCTCGTGCCAACGCTCGAACGCCGCGCCGAGCCCTTTCAGACGCGCCGCTTCGCTCGCGAGTTGCTGCGCCTGTTGCGCCCACTGCGCTTTGTTCTGCGTGACGGCTGCGAGCGCCGCACGCAATTCGTCGGCGCTTGCGCATTGCTGCGCCAGTTCCGCACGCAACTGCTCGTTTTGCTCGAGCAGCGCCTGCTCGGCCTGCTTGTGTTCTTGCGCCGATACGTCGAGACTCGCGCGCTCCAGCCTGAGCGAATCGACGCGCGCGTCGGCCTGCGCATGCAGCCGCGCCGTGAGCCTTGCGCTGTGAAGCCGATGCGCGACAAAGCCGAGCAACGCCGTTGCGGCGCTGCCGGCCAGCGCCGCCAATAAATACTGTTGGATCACAACCATTCCTTGAAAAGCGCCGCAATTCACCGGCGCAAAGCCACGCTCAAACGCGTCATTGCGCGATTGCGTCCGTGCGGAGTTCGCCGTTTTCATCGCGTGCTTCGGTGCCGAGCGTATCGACGGCCATGCTGTCCGGCAGACACACGATGGTCTGGAACTGACGGAACGCTGCGCCTTTATGGTCGTCGGTGAAACGCAGTTCAATGCTGCCGTTCTCGCGCTTCAGAAAGTCGCGCACGGCATCCATGCCGACGCCGCGGCCTGACACCGCCGTCACTGTTTCCGCCGTCGAAAAGCCCGGCCGGAAAATGAAGTCGGCAATGGCTTCATCGCTCACAGCGTCGTCCCGGCCAATCCAGCCGCGCTCAATCGCGATGCCGCGGATGCGCTCGAGCGCGAGGCCGCGGCCGTCGTCGCTGAGCGTGATCTGCAACACGCCGCTGTCCACGCCGACCTCGATGGAAATCGTGCCCTGCGGCGCCTTGCCTTGCGCGCTGCGCGCCTCGGCTGATTCAATACCGTGGTCCATCGAGTTGCGCAGCAAATGCATGAAGACGTTGTTAAGCAAACTACCGGCGTGGCCGCGCAGACGATAACCGTTGTCGTCGATCTGCACACTCGGCGCCGGCTTGCCCAGCTCGCCCGCAAGCGAGGGCAGCGAACCGAGCACGCCCGAGAGCGCGTCGCGAATGCTTTCGCTGCCGAGCGCGCGCAGGTTGCGGCGCAAGGTACCGTGCAGGGCCTGCAACTCGTGCAGCGCGTTGGCATCAGTCGTATCGAGCAGATTCAGCGTGCGCTGGATCTGCTCCTTTTCCACCATCACATAGCGGCCTGCATTACCGGCGTCGTTGCGCCGCGCCTGGCCTTTGCGCCCCAGACTATGTTCGTTGATACGCGCGTAAGCTTCGATCGCCTCGCGCACGCGCGCCAACTCCTGCATCAGATGCTCCTGATCCCACGAACGGTCCGCGTCCGGGCGGCGAAGTTCGTGGTAGCTCTGCTCCGTTTCGTGAACGACGTCCGTCAGATGCTGCAGGTTATATGTGCGCGCATTGCCCTTGATGGTGTGCATATTGCGGAACAGTTCGGCAATTGCCGCGTGATCTGCTTCCGAATGCTTGCGAATGATGCGCTCGTTTTCGCTAATGAAGCCCGCCGAGCTTTCAATGAAGTGGTGAAACTTCTCTTCGCTGACGGCGAGAATCTCGCCGATCATGTCGAGGCGCCGACGCTGTTCGCTCGCTTCCGCCGCGAGCTTGCGCAACTCGGTCACGTCGCGCACACACAGCATCAGGCGCACGATCACATCGTTTTCGTCGGTAATCGCGGACCAGCTCAGGTCGAGAATCTTCACGCGGCCATCGGCCATGCGCTTCGAAATTTCGCCGACCAGCAAATGCTGATTGAAAGCGAAGTTGATGCAGTCTTCGCCGAGGCACGCATGCGCGGCGGCGTCGACTTGCGACAGCGCGTCGGCGCCGAGATCCGTGTCCGCGAACACGAGATCCATGAGTGAGCGGCCGGCAATGTCTTTCGTTTCGAAAATGTCTTCCAGATACGCCGAGTACTCCGCGTGAATCACGACACCGTCGATCACCGTCAGAATGCCCTGCTGCATGTTCTGCAACATCGCCTGAATGTCGGCGGTTTTCTGTTTCAGTTGCGCCGAGCTTTCCTGGATCTTTTCGATCATGCCGTTGAACGCGACAATCGAACGGCCAATTTCGTCAAGACGCCCTACCGGCACGCGGCGCGTGAAATCCTGGCTCGATGCAATCTCGCTCATCATCGCCTGCATGCGGCTAAGCGGCCGCGTAATCTGCCGATACAGCAATGCGCCAATGGAAGTCAGCAGGAGAATCGCGATGCCGGTGACGGCAGCAATTGCCGTCGTCGTGGTTGCAAGCGTCGCATTGAGCGCGATGATTGCTTCGTCTTTCTGGCGGTTTTTCTCGACGCGCAGCGTGTCGACAATGCCTTCCAGCTCGTCGCGATACTGCGCGACGTTTGCAAACAGATACGCCTGCGCGAGTTCGTTCTTGCCGTCGGCTTTCATTTTCGCCGTCTCGGCAATCGCGGAGAAGTAGTTGTCGAGACTGTCACGGGCCTGCGAAACAAGGCCCTTTTGCGCGTGACTGGCAGCGTCTTTGGCCTGCAAGGCGAGCGCCTGTTCCAGCGCGATACGTTTCTTCTTCAGTTCTTCCTGCGCCTGCGCGACCATGTCGCCGTCGGGCGCGTAGACGAGCGTCATGGTGGCGATCTGCACGTCCTTGACCTGCGAAACGAGGTCGGCGGAAGCAAGCGCGCTCGGCACGACGCCTTCGGTGACCTTGCGCACTTCGGCTGCGCTGCCGCGCGTTTGGTAGACGGCGTAGCCGCCTATCGCCGACAAGGCGACGAACATCAAGACAACCAATAGCGTGATGCGATGACGGATAGTCATGTGAACCCCGGGTTCTGGCCTTCGCGTCTGCCCTCGTTGGAGCAGCGCGTTTTTTCGTGCGATATGTTTTCGTGCGATATGGCTCGCGCGTGGAATTGCTTTTTGAATCGTGCTTGCAGCACTGCTGCAGTATTGCTCGCACGTGTTACCAAGCGATGACGACAGACTTTCCGCCCATGTTTGAAGGCGCGAATTTATTTCTCAAGTTTTAGGCAGCGCTGCCGTTAATTGACGGCCGCTAATTTCTGCGTTGTCACCATTCCAACAAACTGCGCGTCCAGACTGGAATCTTTATCTGGCAAAGTGGAGCGAGACGATGAACGTCAGCGTGCGCAGCTATCTTTCTCCGACACTCGTACTACTCGCGTTCGATTGGCCCGAAGGCGCAACACGCGACGATTTTCTCGGCTTCGCGATCAAGCGCACGCCCGGTTTTCTTTCTGCGGACGGACGGCAACGCGAGGCAAGCAGCTGGCTGCCGAACCGCTTGACCTTTACAGGCGCCGTGCCGGACACGCAGAAAGACGCGCCGACCAATGAGGCGCCGATCCAGAAGTTCATGTGGTGGGACGCACGTATCGACGAAGCGGATCGTGAACAGTCCTTCACGTATCTGGTGTATCCAGTGGTTGGCAAGCCCGACGCCCTGCATCTGCTCGACGCGCAGAAAGGCGAATGCAAGCTGACGTTGCCGTCGCATATCGAAGCGCACATCGGTACGTGGTTCAACCGCGCGGTGGTCAGTTCGCAGGCATTCGCGCGCAAGGTGGCGGCATTGCATCTTGCGCCGAACGAGGCGCCGTCGGCGGAACAGGCGTTGCGCCTGCGCACCTGGCTCGCGAACGATTTGCAGCAGGTGTTCGCGTTGACGCTGAAGGACGCGCGTCGCGCGGCGTCCGCCGTGTATCACCTCACCGATCAGCTATGGGCCATCCCTGCCTTCGCCGCGTTCGGCGAGAAAGAGGGCAAGGCGGCGCTCGCAATCGTGTACGACGCTCACAAGGTGTCGCAAAGGGGTAAGCCGCCCGCGCCTTCGCCTAACCAGCCCGCCGTCGAACAGCTTGCCGCTGTCGCCACATTCGCGCCGCGCGACAAGACGCACATCATGCACGACAAGTTCATTGTCACCGACGACGGCAACGGCAAGCTCGCACCCGCGCGCGTGCTGACCGGCTCGGCAAACTTCACGACCGAGGGCATCACCGAACAGGCGAACGTGCTGCATCTGTTCGACTCGCCGCAACTCGCCTCGGTTTACAGCGAACGCGCTAAAGCGCTGGCAGGCAATCCGGGCATTGCGGAGACAGCGAAGCTCGCGCCGGGCTGGTCGGAGACTATCGAAGTAGGCAGCGCGAAAGTGCGGGTGTGCTTCTCACCGGAGCAGAAGAACTCGCGCACGCAGATTGATACGATTGTCGATGCGATCAAACACGCAAAGCACTCGGTGGTGTTCTGTCTTTTCATGCCGACCGACGAACCGTTACGCGACGCATGCTTCGCGGCGGGCGACAGAGACTTGATGATGTTCGGACTCGTCAACCACATTAGCCCGAGATCGGCGCAGGCGGCGCAAGAAGCGCAGGAAAACGGACAGATCGTCACGACCACCGCGCTCGCCAACATGGACCTGTACCACCGGGGCCGTGAAAAACACGACGTGATCGACGCGGAATACTTCTCGCCGGCAACCGTCCCAGCGGGCTTCGAGCCGGAGCTGCGACTTTTTCCCGGCGAAAATCCGCCGCCCTATGCGCCTGTAATCGTTCACCACAAGTTCATCGTGATCGACGCCGAGGGCACGAATCCGATCGTCTACACCGGCTCGGCGAATATGAGCAACAACTCGGAGCATTTCAACGACGAAAACCTGCTCGAAATCCGCGACCGCCGCATTGCCGGCACGTATCTCGCGGAATTTTTGCGGCTCTACGAGCACTATCGCGCACGGGCTCTTGCGATACGCGAGCGGCACGGCGGCGCACATCAGTCACTCAAGCTCGCACCAGACGGCGCGTGGTCGAAGAAGTACTTTGTCGCGCATAGCCCCGAGTCCAAATCGCGCGTGGCGCTCGCGCACGGTGGCGATTAAGTGAGCGGGACAACGGGAGCGCGCCACGACACTGCGCTCCCGAATCTGCTCACCTTTGACTGCAAAGTGCGCGGACAGGTACGCATATTTTCACCTCGCCGGCTCCCGAAAAATCTCCCCTTAGCTGTTCGAGCTGTCCCATCCGCCGCCCAACACCTTGTATAGCGTCACGAGATTCGACTGCCGCGAAAGAATGTCGGTTGCGAGTTGCTGCTGCGCCGTGTAAAGGGTGCGTTGGGCGTCGAGGAAGGTGAGAAAGCTGTCTGTTCCCGCCTTGTAGCGTGCTTCAGCAAGGGTGTAGTAGCTCTGCGCAGAGGCTACATATTCGCGGTCCGCCTGCACCTGGTCCACATAGGTTGCACGCGCCGTCAGCGCATTCGCGACCTCCTTGAAGGCCGTCTGGATGGCGCTTTCGTAGTCGGCCACCTCGATCTGCTTTTCGATCTTCGCCACGTCGAGCGATGCCTTGTTGCTGCCGTAATCGAAGATGGGCACCGAAACGCTTGGGGCAAACGTCCACGCGCCGGTACCTGCCTTGAACAGATTCGACAGCGCAGAACTCGACGTGCCCGCGCTCGCCGTCAGCTCGATCTTCGGGAAAAATGCGGCACGCGCCGCGCCAATGTTTGCGTTGGCCGCCTTCAAAGCATGCTCCGCCTGCACGATGTCCGGCCGACGGGTGAGCAGCAACGACGGGGTGCCCGCACCGATGTCCGCGAACATGGTTTCGTCGTCGAACGTGCGCGCAGGCGGCAGGTCCTCGGGAATCGGCGCGCCGAGCACGGCCGCGAGGTTGTTGCGGTCCTGCGCGACCGCCCGCCGGTATGAAGCCAGACTTGCCTTCGCACTCGCAAGTGAGTTTTGCGCCTGTTGCACGTCGAGCAGCGACGCATTGCCGAGTTGTTGTACGCGCCTCGTCACATCGTAAGTGGCCTGGTCGGACTTCACCGTGTCTTCTGTCAGTTCCAGCAGACGCTCGTCGGCGAGCAAGGTCAGATAGTCGGTCGCCACAGTCGCGATCAGGCTGATTTGCGTGCTATGCCGCGATGCGTCCGTTGCCAGATAGTTTTCCAACGCCTGACGCTTCAGGCTACGCAGGCGTCCGAAGAAGTCGATTTCCCACGACGTCGTGCCCACGCTCACATCGCTGGAGCTGGCGATTGCACCCTGCGTCCGTTCGCGCGTCATGCTGCCGGTCGCGGCGATGGTCGGCGCCAGTGCGGCGCGCGTGATCCGGTATTGAGCCTCGTATTCCGCGACGTTCAGCGCCGCCACACGCAAGTCGCGATTGTTGGCGAGCGCAATTTCAATCAGGCGCTGCAGACGCTCGTCGCGAAAGAAGCTGCGCCACGCGGTGTCTGCAGCGAGCGGGGGGGTCGCTGACGTGGCGGCTGTGGCGGCTGTGGCGGCTGTGGCGGCTGTGGCGGCTGTGGCGGCTGTTGTCGCTGTTGCGCCCGTGGTGCCCGTGGTGCCCGTGGTGCCCGTGGTGCCCGTGGTGCCCGTGGTGCCCGTGGTGCTTACCACACCCATCTGACTCGCCCCGGCTTCCGCTGCGGCCCGCGCCGCCGTCGTGCTCTGATATGCGTCGCCTTCCGGATACGCCGCCGGAATCGGCGCGGCCGGCCGCTCGTAGTGCGGGTCGAGCGTGCAACCCCCGAGCAGCGCGAGCGCAACTGCGCAGGCACTCAGTTTAAGTTTCATCATTCAACACCTTCCTGTTGCCTCGCGCCGCCGTGCTCGCCGAACAGGCGGCGCACGACGACAAAAAACACCGGCACGAAAAAGATAGCGAGCACCGTGGCGGCGATCATGCCGCCCATCACGCCTGTGCCGATCGCATGGCGGCTCGCGGACCCCGCACCCGTGCTGATCACGAGCGGCAGCACGCCGAATACGAACGCGAGCGACGTCATCAGGATCGGGCGCAAACGCAGACGCGCAGCTTCGACAGTGGCCTCGATCAGCCCGCGCCCTTGCGCTTGCAGGTCTTTCGCGAACTCGACAATCAGAATCGCGTTCTTCGTCGAGAGTCCGATTGTCGCGAGCAGACCGACCTTGAAATAGATGTCGTCCGACAGGCCGCGCAGGTGCGCGCCCAGCACTGCCCCGAGCACGCCGAGCGGCACCACGAGAATCACCGCGATTGGAATGGACCAGCTCTCGTAGAGACCCGCGAGGCACAGGAACACCACGATCAGCGAAATGGCGTACAGGTAAATCGCCTGCGAACCCGCCATCCGCTCCTGGTACGATTGTCCTGTCCAGTCGATGCCATAGCCCGCCGGCAGCTTTTTCACGAGCGCATCGACGGCGGCCATCGCCTGGCCGGTGCTGGCGTTCGCTCCGGTTTGCGCGGTCATCTCCATCGCTAGTGTGCGGTTGAAGCGCTCGATCTGCGGCGGCCCGAACGTCCACTTACCGGTCGCGAATGCGGAGAAGGGCACCATCTGGCCGTCGTAGCCGCTGGTTGTGCTGGCGGCACTCGTCGTGCCGCTCGTCGAACTGCTGCTGGACGCGCTGCTGGAAGTGCTGCTGGAGGTACCGTTGGAGGTGCTGCTGGTCGTGCTCGACCTCACGTACCAGCGCCCAATATCCGACGGCATCATCCGATACGGCGCATCGGCCTGCACGTACACCTTCTGGATGCGCCCCGTGTCCACGTAGTTATTCACGTAAGAGGAGCCGAACGCCGTTTGCAGCGTATCGTTCACATCGGAGATGGAAAGCCCGAGTGCGCTTGCCTTTTCCCGGTCGATATCGACGTGGAATTGCGGTGTGTCTTCAAGCCCGCCTGGCCGCATGCCGGCTACCGCGGGGTCTTTCGCTGCGAGCGCCATCAACTGCTGGCGTGCGGCCATCAGCTTGTCGTGCCCCTGGCCTGAGCGGTCTTCCAGTTCGAAGTCGAGACCGCTTTGCGTGCCCAGTTCCTGAATGGGGGGTGGATTGACCGCGAACACCTGTGCATCGCGCAAGGCGGCAAAGTGCATGTTCGCGCGTTGGATGACCGTGCTCGCCGACCCGTTGCTGCCGCGCCGCGCGCTCCAGTCCTTCAGCTTGACGAAGGCGAGCGCATTGTTCTGCCCCGAACCGTTGAAGCTGAATCCCGTCAGGGCAATGAGTTGATCCACTTCAGGCTGGCTGCGATAGTAGTTCTCGACCTTCTTCACGACTTCGAGCGTCTGCGAAGCGGGCGTACCCACTGGGGCGGAGATGGACGTGATGATGCTGCCCTGATCTTCGTCCGGCAGATACGACGAAGGCAGTTTCATGAACAGCAGCGCAACCACGCCTGCGATCAGCACATAGATCACCATATAGCGCATAGGCTTGCCGATTACCCGCGCCACCGCCGAATCGTAGCGATCCGTGCCGCGCGAGAGCACGCGGTTGAACCAGCCGAGCACGCCGCGCCTGTCATGATGCTCGACGTCCGAACGCTTGAGCAATGTCGCGCACAGTGCGGGCGTGAGCGTCAACGCGAGGAACACCGAGAGCAGCATCGCCGCGACAATCGTGATGGAGAACTGCCGATAGATTGCGCCCGTCGTGCCGGCGAAGAACGCCATTGGAATGAACACGGCAATCAGCACAGTCGTAATGCCGATCAACGCGCCGGTGATCTGCTTCATCGCGCGGCGCGTGGCCTCGACCGGCGAGAGCTTTTCTTCCGCGATCAGGCGCTCGACGTTTTCCACTACCACGATTGCGTCGTCCACGAGCAAGCCGATTGCGAGCACCATGCCGAACATGGACAGCACGTTGATCGAGAAGCCGACTGCCGACATCACCGCGAACGTGCCGAGCAACGCGACGGGCACCACGATAGTCGGGATCAGCGTTGCGCGCAGGTTCTGCAGAAACACGTACATCACGACGAAGACGAGCAGCACCGCCTCGATCAGCGTCTTGACCACTTCTTCAATCGAAATGCGCACGAACGGGGTGGTGTCGTACGGATAATCGACCACGACATTGCGCGGCAGTTGCGGGCTCAATTCCTCCAGCTTCGCGCGCACGGCCTTGGCCACGCTCATCGCGTTGGCGCCGCTCGCGAGCTTGATCGCGAGCGAGGCGGCGGGCTTGCCGTTCAGGCGGGAGTCGGTGCTGTAGTCGTCAGCGCCCACCTCGATGCGCGCAACGTCCTTCAGCATGACCTTCGAGCCGTCGCTGTTCACGCGCAGCAGAATCGCGCCGAACTGCGCGGGCGTGGTCAGCAGGCTCGACGCGGAAATGGTCGCGTTCAACGCCTGGGTTTTCGTCGACGGCGAGCCGCCGATCTGGCCGACGGAGAGCTGCACGTTCTGGTTCGTGATCGCGGTGGTGACGTCGCTGGTGGTCAGCCCGACCGCCTGCAGCCTGACCGGGTCGAGCCAGATGCGCATCGCATGCTGTGCGCCGAACAGCGTGACGTCGCCCACGCCGTCAATCTGCGTAAGCGGATCCTCGATCTGCGTCGCAATGATGTTGCCGAGGTCGATGGAACTGATGCTGCCGTCGCTCGACGAAAGCGACACGATCATCAGAAAGGAGTTGGCCGCCTTGGCGACCTGCACGCCCTGTTCCTGCACCGTCTCCGGCAGCGACGAGGTCGCCTGTTCGACCTTGTTCTGCACCTGCACCTGAGCGATGTCCGCATTGGTGCCTTGCTGGAACGTCAGCGTGATGCGCGCCTGGCCAACGGAGCTGCTCGTCGACGACATATACAGCAGATGGTCGATACCGCTCAGCTTCTGCTCGATCACCTGCGTCACGGTGGTCGCGACAGTTTCGGCGGACGCGCCGGGGTACGTTGCGGTGATCTGCACCGAGGCCGGCGCCACGCTGGGATATTGCTCGACCGGAAGCGTCGTGATGGAAGCGCCGCCAATCATCATGATGACAATGGCGATGACCCACGCGAGGATCGGTCGGTTGATAAAGAAACCTGCCATGAGAGTCTCGCTTTAGCTATGGGCGGCAGACGCCGGGAGCGCGCTGCCTGCGGTGGCCGCCGCGGGCAAAGCGCCAGACGCCTGAACCGGCTTCACGACAGCGCCGGCGCGCGCGTTCTGCGAACCGGACACGATCACGCGGTCGCCCGCCTTCAGGCCGCTGGTGACGATCCAGTCGGTGCCGGACGCGGTGTCGGCGGTGACCGGGGTCTGCACGACCTTGTTGTCGGCGCCCACTGTCAGCACGCTCGCGGAGCCGTCGGACGCACGCGTGACTGCGAGTTGCGGCACCGTAATCGCCTCGCGATTCACGCCTTCCTCGAGCCGGGCGCGCACGAACATGCCGGGCAGCAGCACGCCGTCCGGGTTCGGGAACACGCAACGCAGGGTGACGGAGCCGGTGGTGGCATCGACGGTGATGTCGGAGAACAGCAGCTTGCCTGGCTGTGCGTATGTGCTGCCGTCTTCCATCACCAGATGAACGACGGCGCCGTCGGCGCCCGACTGCTGCAACTGGCCGCTGGCGAACTCTTTCTGCAGGCGCAGCCAGTCCGCCGAAGAGCGGGTCACGTCGAGATACATTTCGCCCGTCGCCTGCACGGTGGCGAGCGCAGTGGTCTGTTCGGCGGTGACGAGCGCGCCCTCGGTCACGCTCGATTTGCCGATGCGCCCCGCGATAGGCGCAACCACTTTGGTATAGCCGAGGTTGATCGCGGCGGTCTTCAGTGCGGCCCGATCGGCGAGCACGTCGGCGTTGGCTTCTGCGAGCGTGGCCACGGCGTCGTCGTAGTCCTGCCGGCTCACGCCCTGGATCTTCCACAATTGCGCGTAACGCGTGGCCTTGGTTTGCGCCGCGTTCGCGGTCGCAACGGCTTTGGCAAGGGTGCCGACCGCCTGGTCGTAGGCGGCCTGGTAGCTGGCTGCGTCGATCTGGTAAAGCACCGCGCCGGCCGCGACCTGCGAGCCCTCCGAGAAGAGGCGCTTCCTGATAATGCCTTCCACCTGCGGCCTGACTTCCGCGACGCGAATAGCGGACAGGCGGCCCGACAGTTCCGTGTTCGAGACAACGGCGTGCGGCTTGATGGTTTCCACGCCGACTTCGGGCGTCATATGCGGCGGGCCCTGAGTCGCGTTGTCGCCGCACGCCGCGAGCATCAGCATGGCGGCGGCAGCAGCCGCGGCGAGAAGTGCGGAACAGGGCGCACGCGTCGGGGATGCGAACGGATTGGACAGGGTTGGCATGCTCGGAGCATCCTTCGACTAGATTCGACAAAGGACCGTCTGGCATGCGTCGCCGGTTCGGGTAAGAGCCACACGACGCCGAGCCAGCGGCAACGGATGGCTCACAATAAGGAAAGCCGGCTTACGGTGGCTTAGGCAAGCATTACAGGCTGTAACGCTGTGCGTGGGGTGCATAGGGTTGGTACGTTCGGATCGTTGCGTGATTCGCCGCAGCGGCCGAAGACACGCCTACCGTGCAGCGCTTTTGAGGCGTTGCGTCGCGAATGGAGCATGGCCGGATACCCGAAACGGTTTCGTAAGAAACGGTAAGCTTGCAGAAGAACCCGAAAGCGCGGGCACCGGGCGATTCGCTATATTCGGCTACGGTGGCAAGGCGCCCCGTGCACGCCGCCAACGACTTCATCGAGCAGGGCCCGATCATGCAAGACATGCCCATCCAGGTTTTACTGGTCGACGACGACGTCGACCTTCGCGACCTGCTGCGGACGTTTTTCCAGCAACGCGGCATCGCGATCTCCGTATTGCATGACGCCAACCAGCTAGCACGCCGGCTCGAGCGCGAACGGCCGTCCATCATCGTGCTGGATCTGATGATGCCGGGCGTGGACGGCCTCACCGCACTCAGGCAACTGCGCGCGAGCGGCGACACGATTCCCGTGATCATGCTGACGGCGCGCGCCGACGGTGTAGACCGAGTGGTCGGCCTCGAGTTGGGCGCCGACGACTATCTCGGCAAGCCCTTCATGCCGCAGGAATTGCTTGCCCGCATTCACGCCGTGCTGCGACGCCATGCGCAGCCGGCGTCGGCAACGGCGCCGGTGGAAAAGCGCGAGGCGCTGCGCTTCGGCCAGTTCCGCCTCGACTTCGCGAGCCGCACGCTGTTTCGTAACGGCGAGCCGCTCAAACTGACCGGCAGCGAATATGCGTTGCTGGAACTGCTCGCGCAGCATCCGACGCAAACGCTCTCGCGCTCGAAGCTCGTGGATCTACTGCATGGCCCGCACTCGGAAGTGACCGAACGCGGCATCGACGTGCCCGTGTGGCGCCTGCGCCGGCTGCTGGAAGACGACCCGGCGAATCCCAGACGCATTCAGACGGTGCGCGGCATCGGCTATATGTTCGTGCCCGGCGGCAGCCACGATGAAGAATCCCTTTAACACGCTGTTCGGCCAGCTCGCGTTGATGACGGTTGGCCTGATTGTCATCGTCCACGTCACTTCATTGTTGCTGGTGGACCGTGATCGTGGGCAGCTCGACACGGGGCATGCGCAGCGCGCGCTGCTGCTTGCGGTTGAAGCGCAACGTAGCGGCGCAGTGACTGCTGCGCAGATTTCGGCCACGCTCGGCGTCGTGCCGATCAACGCGAGCGACGCCACGCCGTATGGCTGCCCGGCGCCGTGCCGGGACACGTCCGGACCGTTTCAAAGCGCGCTGCGCGCGAAGCTGCCGCCCGGAAGCGAAGTGGTCGCGGACGCCGAGAACGGCAACGTCTGGGTGCGTTATGCGGGCAATCCTGGTTGGCTCAAGCTCGAGAATGCAATTCTGCCCGCGCGCCGCTTTCTTGGCGCATCCGCCATGATGCTCGTGTTCGCGGTGATGCTTGCGCTGTTCGGCGCGTGGCATTTGCAACGGCCGTTGCACCGCCTCGCCATTGCCGCGCGCGAGTTTCGCCTCGGACATCGTGCGCCGGTCGTGCCGGCGAGCGGTCCGCGCGAGGTAAAGGAACTCGTCGACGACTTCAACCAGATGGTGCATCAACTCGCGCAGGCGGAGCAGGAACGCGCGGTGATGCTCGCGGGCGTCGCGCATGACTTGCGTGCTCCGATCACGCGCATGCAGGTGCGCGCCGATCTGCTGCCGGACGAAGCGAACCGCAGCGGCTTTCTGCGCGATGCCGAGTCGTTGTCGCGCATCGTCACGCAGTTCCTGGATTTTGCCCGCGAGAGCGCCGACAATTCGCCGCGCACGAGCGTGGATGCGCACTGCCGCCGCCATTACGGCGAGAGTCTCGGGGACGACGCGCTGATCCGCCTCGATCTGCAGGCGGGCGACGGCTTTGGCTTGCCGCTCGTCGACCTGGACCGCATTCTCGGCAATCTGATCGAAAACGCGCTCACCTATGGCGAGCCGCCGGTCGAAGTGTCGACTTCGCGGCACAACGGACACTACACGCTGACAGTTCGCGATCACGGTAGCGGTATTCCGGGCGGTCAACTGGAGCGCGCATTGCAACCGTTCGTACGACTGGACGAAGCACGTAGCAGCGACGCACATTGCGGCCTGGGTCTCGCGATCGTGCGGCGTCTCGTGCGATATAACGGCGGCGCTTTTCACGTGGACAACGCGGCCGATGGCGGGCTGGTGGTTTCAATGAGCTTCCCGGCCTGAAACGAATGGCGGTGCGCGCCCCGCCATTCGCAACCGTCGCCTTAGCGGCTCACGTCAACCCTGCGTGGCGTGGCCCGGCACGACGACCGCCCCATGCGGACCGTCGCCATGCCCGCCGCCAGGACCACCGCCGGGGCCGCCGCCCGGACCGCCGCCGCCCCAACCAGGCGGCGGTCCCCACCAGCATCCGCTCAAAGTTGCGCTCAAGGCGGCCAACGTTGCGATTGCCAACAGCTTCTTCATCGTTTCTCCTTCGGTGGATGAATGGTCACGCAAGCGTGGTCGCGCCGCGTGTCAGTTCGCAACTTATCAATCCACGGAAGACGATGTTTTACCGGGTCGTTACAAACGGCGCGTCAAATGCGTCGGGCTGTATCGGGTATCGAGGCCGAGATGCGCGCTGCATGTATGGTGCAGGGTGCTTTCATGCGGGCGGGCGCCGCGTTTTCGCGCTAACGCATTGTTCGCATATGCAAGCAGATGTAAGGAGATGAGCGCCGCGCGCAAGCACGTGGCGGCTTGCAATGCCCGATCTCCTGGAACGGCTCACCTTTGCGGTGACCTCCTGGAACTCCTCACCTTTGCACGCACCCTCGCCTCGCCATGCATGAGCGGTGCGGAATGAACCCTGGGATCACTCACCATTGCCCCAAGGCGCTACACCTCCTGGAACGTCTCACCTTTGGCTCGAATACGACCACGGTGAGGCCGTCTCCTGGAATTCCTCACCATCCTGGAACGGCTCACCTTTAGCGAGGTTCAAGCAAAATGCTTGAGGCTCGCCCGACCTGTCATCGCGTCAGCCTGATCACATTGGAAAGCCCTGCTCCGGACGAAGCACCGAAGCTATAGGTCGAACGGCCGCTGCGCTTGGCCACGTACATGGCCGCATCGGCAACATCAAGCAATGCGCCTACGCTCTTGACGCGGTCGGGAAACGTCGCAACGCCGATGCTCACGCCAATGGAGAACCGGCCGCCATACTCGCGTTCGCCTACGGCCCTGACGCTCGCAAGAAGGCGCTCGGCAAGATCCCGCAATTGCGAGTCGTCGCCGCAATCGGCTGCAAGCAACACGAACTCGTCGCCGCCCACACGCGCCAGCATGTCGTTCTGACGCGTCGCCGCCCGCAACGACTCCGCGAGCCGGCGCAGCAGCACGTCGCCTGCGCTATGGCCGAGCGCGTCGTTGACGTTCTTGAAGCCGTCTATGTCGAGGTACAGCAGCGCGACTCGCCGTGAGTCGCCTGCCTGGTTCGACAGTTTGTCAATCGCGGACAGCAGCCGACGGCGGTTCGGAAGTCCCGTCAGCGCGTCCTGCGCAGCCTGTTGATCGAGTGCATTCGAATGGGCATGAACCCTCGCGAACGCGCGGCGCTGAATATAAACCGTGTACACCATCAGGCAACATACGAGCAAAGCGATGGCCACGAGCGCAGCGCTTCCGAACACGAGGCGCTGGTGCGCGTCCTGCATGGCCGCGTTGCGTCTTTCCCGCCAGTCGTTCAGCAACAGGCCGAGATCGCGGCGCAGCTCAACCATGTAAAGCTGGCCTTCGTTCGTCTGCACGAGCGCAATGGCAGCCGCGCGGTTGCCGCTGCGCGCGAGCTCGATGGTCCGCGCCATTTCGCTGACCTTGTCGGTCTTCGCATGCTGGACCCGGCGCAACAGTTCGAGCGACCTTTCGTCGCTGCCCGCTGCCTGCTGCAGCCGCAATATGGTGTCGTCCAGATCGCGAATGCCCTGGCGGTACGGCACGAGGTAGCTCTCGTCGCCGGTCAGCAGATAGCCGCGCTGTCCGGTCTCCGCATTCTCCAGATCGTGCAGCACGCGATTGGCGGTGCCCAGCACGGTGAACGCTTCTTCGTCGCGCAGACTGTCGGCGACGATGACCTTTGCCTCGTACACGAACAGCCCCGCTGCGACGAGCAAGCCAACGGCCATGCTGACGTAAAGCGCAATGAAACGGTTTCGATCAGCTTTCGCGGAGCGGAACAGACGCGCGGGCACAAGTGGCTCCAAAGCAGGTTGGGAAGCGGAATGATACTGGAGACCCGTGATTTGTTCGCGGTAGGCCACCACATGTAGGCGCTGTCGGCCAGCGGCTTGCTGTCGCGCCTGAACTGCAATGCGGGACCGGCAGAAATATGCCGCCTGCAATAGCGCTGCGTCGTCGTGTGCACCAAAGAGCACCTTCTGCAGCAGCGTCGTGTTCATCGAATGGAGACCACCATGCTCGAGCGTTACATCCGCCAATACATCGAGGCACAGAACGGCGACGAGGTAATCTTCTCCTGGCAAGGCGGCGAACCGACCATGCTTGGCCTCGAATTTTTCCGCGACATTGTCGCGCCACAGGAAAAGTACAAGCCCGCAGGACGACGGATCGAAAACGATCTCCAGACAAACGGCACGCTGCTAACGGACGAGTGGTGCGAATTCCTGAAGGAGCACGGCTTTCTGGTCGGCATCAGCATCGACGGTCCGCGCGAGTTGCACGACATTTACCGCCTCGACCGGAAAGCGCAGCCTACGTTCGACCAGGTCATGCGCGGCGTCGCACTGCTGCGAAAGCACGGCGTGAAGTTCAACACCCTGACCGTCGTCAATCGCAGCAACGCCAAACGTCCTGTCGACGTTTATAGGTTTTTGCGCGACGAAATAGGCTCCACGTATATGCAGTTCATCCCGTGTGTCGAACCGAAGGACTTTCGAACGGTCGCGCCGCGCGTTGCATCCTCACAGTTCATGCCGCTCGTCGGCTCCGACGCGGCGCGTCCCGGAACCGCCAACTCCATCGTGACGGACTGGTCTGTCGATCCGCAGGACTGGGGCTACTTCCTTTCTCGCACGTTCGACGAATGGTACAAGCGAGACATGGGTGTGATTCTGGTCAATCTGTTCGAGACGGCCGTTGTCCAGTCGATGGGCCAGCCGGCGCAAACCTGTGTCACTGCGGAGTTCTGCGGAAAAGCGCTGGCCGTCGAGCATGACGGGACCGTCTACGCATGCGATCACTTTGTGCATCCGGAATATGCGCTGGGCAATCTCCAAACGGCGCACCTTGGCACGATGGCGTTCTCCAAGCGGCAAATGGACTTCGGCTTCTCGAAGCGCGAGAGCTTGCCGAAGTACTGCCGCGAGTGCAAATACCTGAACTCCTGCTGGGGCGAGTGCCCGAAAAACCGCCTGCTTCGAACGCCCGATGGCGAGCCGGGACTGAACTACCTGTGCCAGGGAATCAAGCGATTCCACGATCACGCTGGCCCGCGCATCAGACAGGTCGCGACTACGCTTGCGAAAGTGTCTAGATAGTGTGGATGGTTGGGATAGCCGCGCTTCGCGGCTTCGCGGCTTTGCGGCTTTGCGACGCCGCTGCCGGTTGTCTGGCACGCCTTCAGCGCGTGCCGCAATCCATGTCGATGGTCAGCGCATTCAGGTAAGCGTTGCCAATGATGTGCTCGACCAGCGCCGCAAATTCGTCCGGCTTGCCCATGCGGCGCGGGAACAGCATTTTTTCGACGAGCGCATCCGAGACCTTCGGCGGCATACCGGCGGACATGCCGGACTCGAACAGACCCGGCGCGACCGATACAACGCGGATGCCATGTTCGGCCAGATCACGCGCGATGGGAAGCGTCATGCCGATCACACCTGCTTTGCTCGCGCTGTAGGCTGCCTGGCCCATCTGACCTTGGCGCGCAGCACCGGATGACGTGTTGATGATCACGCCGCGTTCGCCGGTTTCTGCGGGCTCGTTATGTGTCATGGCAAGCGCCGCGTGCCGGATCACGTTGAACGTGCCAGTAAGATTCACGGACAGCACGCGGTTCCACACATCCGACGGAAACAACTGGCCCTTCGAGACAGTCTTGCAGGGCCCAAGGATGCCTGCACAATTGACCGCAACGTGGATAGCGCCATACCGGTCGACGACCGCGTCGATACCCTCTTTCACGCTCGACTCGTTGGCCACGTCAACTGCAATACTCATCATATCGCGGCCTAGCGCCTCGCTGAGTTTCGACTGGTCCAGATCGAACCCGACTACGCGCGCTCCCGCTGCCGCAAGCCTTTGACATGTCGCGAGACCGAGACCTGATGCCGCGCCCGTCACCACTACTACCGCGTTTTTCAAATTCATCTGTGATCCTTGGTTTTGTCGTTGAGCGGGGACAGCGCGCAACGCACGCAATCCGAAAGCGGCTTGGTCCTGCGCATGACACGAAGGCGATACCTGGCAGTGCCCGATACGATCACGCCATGCGCGGCGAGCGCTGTGCGCTCACCACTTCGGAACCGGCGCGGTGCGTAGCGGCAACACTGTGTGTTTCGCTTACCGGTATTGCTCGGGAATGGCCAGATAACGCCCCTCGCCGAACGGCATATACGGCAGATTCGGATGCGTCTTCAATTCTTCGAAAAAGCGCGTCATAACCGGAATCATGTGCAGGCCGACCCAGCCGTTATCCGCGCCGCTGTAGCGCCCTGGCGACGTCTGGTTGCCGCTCGTCGGCATGGCGCCGTTGAAGACGATGTCGAACTGTTCACGCGGATCCCATTGCAGATCGTAGATGGCTGGCGCTTTCATCGAACGTTGCGGGCCGAGCCACGTGTCCTGCGCAGTGTAGACAGCCTTGAAGTTCTTCACCCGTACAGCGCCGAAGCTTTGCCCCGAGAAGTAAATGAAATCCGTGCGCTTGCCCGGTCCCTTGTCGCGCAATGAATCGCTCAGATCGATGCCGTCGAAGATAATCGGTTTGCCCTCGTTGTCCTTCCACTCGTGCGGAGGCGGTGTCTCTCCGCCCAGCGACGCGAACGTGGGCCACCAGTCCATGTGCGAGAACATGTCGGTATTTACCGACCCAGGCTTGATGTGCCTCGGCCACCATGCGATGGCGGGCACGCGGAAGCCGCCTTCAAACGGCGTGCCCTTTTCGCCGCGAAACGGCGTGTAACCCGCGTCGGGCCATGCGTCCACCCACGCGCCGTTATCCGTTGTCCAGATGACGAGCGTGTTTTCGGCAATGCCCAGGTCGCGGATGGCTTGCAAGATCTGGCCGCTGTTGTCGTCCAATTCCATTAGCGAATCCAGATAGTTTCCGCCGCCCGGCGACTTGCCCTTCCAGCGTGGTGATGGATTATTCGGGTTATGGACCTTCAGAAAGTTCAGGTACATGAAGAACGGGTGCTGTTCTTTGGCATGCACCTTGATCCAGTCCACTGCCTTCGCGCGCATGTTGTCGTCCGCCGTGGCGAGGTCCTCGTAAGTGAATTTCTGCTTGACGACCTGCACCGGCTGTCCCGCCTTCTGCTCCACCATTGACACGTTCAGTCGGTTCCACAATATGTCGTGTAGCGGTCATCTCCTTGTCCTTCCTCTTCGGATTGATTCGCGCGGCGGCTGGGCCGCCGCTCACGCGCCAATAGCACCGTCAGACTGCCGGTCCACATACCTTCACAGTCTTGCGACCGTAGCAGCGCACACGCAGATTGGCCTGCTCGCCTTGTCCGGCAAAGCGCTCCAGCGCGTATGGACTTCATTGGCAATGCGAATCATGTACTCGCCGCTTTTGGCAACGGTCGCCTCGCCGCGCTTCTTCCGCGAGGGGCGCACGGCCTCGGCCGTGGGCCGGGGCCGGACTTTCGAGCAGACGGTGACCTTCCACCATCGCTTCATGGCAAGGCTCTCGCCGCCCGATTGCGCGAATACTGTCTCGCACTTCACGCGCCGCCTTCAGCATTCCTGCGTTCGCGTCGCGCTTGAGCTGGCGGCCCGCCCGTTTTGAACACTGCTTGAAGATTCGGCCATGTCGCGCCCCGCGACAACAAGCCACCGTTTCACCGTATTGCGGCGCCGTACAAGCATAGGCCACGCTGAATAACCACTGTCCCCCTCAAGAATAGGGGGAGCCGCGGCTACGGGTGCTCACTATCATGGGTTGCATCCATAAAAGGTGGCCACCCATGACAACGAAGAGACAAGGCCCGCTAGCCGGGCTCAAGGTGCTGGAAATCGCGGGCATTGGACCGGGGCCTTTTTGCGGCATGCTGTTGGCCGATCTGGGCGCGGACGTGGTCGTAGTAGACAGGGCCGAGGCAGAGCCCGGCGCGCTCGATCTGGGCCGCGCGCAGATTGCCAATCGCGGCAAGCGGTCGGTGAGCGTGGACCTGAAGACGCCAGAAGGCGTCGAAGCGGTGCTGCGTCTCGTCGCTCAGTGCGATGCGCTGATCGAGGGCATGCGTCCGGGTGTCATGGAGCGGTTGGGTCTCGGGCCGCACGTGTGTCTGCAACGCAATCCGCGCCTCGTCTATGGGCGCATGACCGGCTGGGGGCAGCACGGTCCGCTCGCCCACGCCGCGGGTCACGATCTGAACTACATCGCGCTGTCCGGCGCGCTCTGGTACGCAGGGCAACCGGGCGAAGCGCCGATCACGCCACCCAGCCTTGTCGGCGACGTAGGCGGCGGCTCCATGTATCTTGCCGTGGGCCTGCTCGCGGGCATCATGAACGCGCGCGCCACAGGCACGGGCCAGGTGGTCGATTCGGCTATTGTCGACGGCAGCGCGCATATGACGTCGCTACTGCTGGCGCTGCAGGCCTCCGGACACATGCGCGCGCAACGCGGCCAGAGCCTGCTGGATGGCCCGCACTGGTACAACACCTACCAGTGCGCGGACGGCACGTACATCTCCGTTGGTTCTCTCGAGCCGAAGTTCTATCGCGAGTTGCGCGAGAAGCTCGGCCTCGGCAGCGACCCCGAGTTCGACAAACCCTACGACCCCTGCGTATGGCCGCGTTTGCGCGAGCGGCTCGCTGCGCTCTTCGCGAGCCGCAGCCGCGATGAATGGTGCTCGCTGCTCGAAGGCACGGACGCGTGCTTCGCGCCGGTGCTGACTCCCGACGAAGCAGCCAATCACCCCCACATGCGCGCGCGCGGCGTCTACTTGCGGGAAGACGGCGTTCTGCAAGTGTCGCCCGCCCCCCGCTTTTCCGCCACGCCCGCCGGACGGCCGGGGCCGATTCCACGACGCGGCGAGCACAACGAAGCCGTGCTGCGCGACTGGTCCGGCCGCTGATCCGCAGCCCAACATTCGAAACGCATGATCAACGCGAAGGCACATCCTCATGACTGACACCTCCAACGCATTCTTCACTGAGCAGCAGTTGCTGATTCGCAATACCGCGCGGCGTGTGGCGAGCGAGATCGTCGCACCGACCGCCGCGCAACGCGATCTCACGTCCGCGTGGCCGGGCGACGAGTTGAAGGCGCTCGCCGAACTCGGCTTTCTCGGCATGCTGATTCCCGAGCAATACGGCGGCACAGGGACCGGCGTGCTCGACTTCTGCCTCGCGCAACACGAAATTGCCGCCGTGGACGCGGGCGTCGCCACTATCGTGCACGTCCACAACTTTACGGCGATGTGCATTGTTCAGCACGGAACGGAAGAGCAGAAGCAACGTTATCTGCCCGCCATGGCGCGTGGGGAATCGATTGGCGCGTTCCTGCTGACCGAGCCGCACGCCGGTTCGGATACCGCCGCGCTGCGGGCCACGGCGCGCCGCGATGGCGACCATTACGTGCTCAACGGCACCAAGCAATTCATCTCGAACGGAAGCGAGGCCGGTGTCGGCGTCGCGTTCGCGATAACAGACAAGGCGGCCGGCAAGCGCGGCGCAAGCACGTTCATCATCGACCCGAAAGCGCCTGGTTATCACGTGACACGCGTGGAAAACAAGCTTGGTCAGCACACCGCGCATACCGCGCAGATTTCGCTCGAGGACTACCGCGTGCCTGCCGTGAATCTGCTGGGCGCCGAAGGCGACGGTTATCGCACCGTAATGGGCGGGCTTTGCGACGGCCGGATCGGCATTGGCTTCATTGCGGCGGGCGTCGCGCGAGCCGCGCTGGACGCTGCCGTGCGTTATGCGCGCGAACGGGAAGCCTATGGCGCGCCCATCATCAAGCTCCAGGGCGTGGCGTTCGACCTTGCGGATATGGCCGCGCAGGTGGAGGTCGCCTTGCACTATTGCGTTCATGCCGCGCGTTTGCGCGATACGGGGGCCGACTGCATCAAGGAAGCGTCCATCGCGAAGATGTTCGCGAGCGAGATTGCCGAAAAGGTCTGCTCGGACGCCCTACAGATTCACGGCGGCTACGGCTATCTGACCGACTTCGCCGTTGAACGGTATTTGCGCGACGTGCGGATTTGCAAGATTTATGAAGGGACCAGCCACATTCAGAAGCTGATAATTTCGCGGCATCTTGGGTGAGATGATGAGTGATGAGGCGTTGTGTTACGCCGACGCCTCGCGGCCGTGGCGCGCGCGGTGCATTGGGCGCCGCGCGTGGCACGTTGTCTGTTGGTTCGGGAACTTCGCGGTTCCGTAGTGCGTGGTTCGCAACGTCAGGCCGTGAACCGTCCGACGAGGCAAGGCTTCGCCTCGCGCTCAATGCAAAAGGTCGCCGCAGATAGCGGCGACTTTGCGCCCGCGCCGTTGCTTATCCTATCTATTGCCCGCACACGAGCTTGAGAAACGCCTGGACCTGATGGCCCGATTCGTCGTACGCGCGCGCCGTGCTCCAGTTGGCGATATCGCCAAAGCGTGCCGCAACGCCTTCGGGCGTGACCTCGTCATCCGGCAGAAGTACGGGTTCGGTTTCCACTACCGTTGCAGCGGCGAACGCGCCGCCGCCGGCCGCCACGATAGTCTTCGACGGCGCTTCGTCGCTCGCGAGAAATAACACGGCGGGCGTCACGCGCTCCGGCTGGATCCGCTGCAACATGGCTTCCGGCAGGATGTCAGCAGTCATGCGCGTGGCAGCGACCGGCGCAATCGTGTTCACCTTGATATTGCTCTTGCGGCCCTCGGTGGTCAGCGCATTCATGAGGCCGATCACGCCCATCTTGGCCGCGCCGTAGTTCGCCTGGCCAAAATTGCCATACATGCCCGACGAGGAAGTGGTCATCACAATGCGGCCATAGCCCTGTTCGCGCATGATTTCCCACACGGCCTTCGAGCAGTTGATCGAACCCATCAGATGCACGTCCAGCACCGCGCTGATATCGCGCATCTCGAGCTTCGCGAAGCTCTTGTCGCGCAAGATGCCCGCGTTGTTCACGAGAATGTCGACGCGGCCGAACTCGGCTGCGGCGCGCTTGACCATCGCCTGCACCTGCTCGTGCTCGGCTACGTTTGCGCCATCGGCAATGGCCGTACCGCCCGCCCTGCGAATCTCCTCAACCACGGCCAGCGCGGCGCCGGACGATCCGCCGGTGCCGTCGCGCGCGCCGCCGAAATCATTCACCACCACTTTCGCGCCACGCTCGGCAAACCCGAGTGCGTGAGCGCGGCCGAGGCCGGCGCCCGCCCCCGTCACGATCGCGACCTTTCCGTCGAAACGAATACTCATGCGAATGTCTCCTGATTCATTGTCAAAGGGGAAAGTCAGGGAAAGAGCCGTGTGATCGATTCGGCGATGCACACGGGCTTTTCGGCGCCTTCGCATTCGACGGTCATCTCGGTCTTCACCTGTGCGCCGCCGCCATTCACTGCCGTCCAATCCATGAGCCGGAAGTGCGCGCGAAGACGGCTGTTGACCGGCACGGGCGCAATGAAGCGCACCTTGTCCAGGCCGTAATTCAGGCCGCTCCTTGTTTCCTTGATCTCGAATGCGGTAGCGAGAAACGCCGGCAGAAGGCTCAACGTCAGAAAGCCGTGCGCGATCGTGCCGCCAAACGGCCCCTGCCTGGCACGCTCGACGTCTACATGAATCCATTGATGGTCGCCCGTTGCGCCTGCGAACTGGTTGATGCGCTGCTGGTCGATCAGCAGCCAGTCACTCGTGCCGATCCGTTCGCCGACAAGCGGCTGCAAGTCCGCAATCTTCTCGAAACTTTTCATGCGTGGTTTTCCTTTTCAAGCAGATCTTTTTGCAGCTGCGCCGCACACACCGCGTCATGCGCGTCGCCGCTGCCGAACAGCACGTCGGCCACCACCGCGCGTTTGTAGAAGTGACCGACCTGGTACTCTTCCGTCATGCCAATGCCGCCGTGCAACTGAATGGCTTGCGCGCAGACGAAGCGGGCCGCCCGCCCGACAATCGACTTGGCCTGTGATACGGCGCGCAGCCGCGCCGGTTCGTCGCCGTTTTCAATTGATTCAAGAAGCGCGTACAGCATCGAGCGCCCGAGTTCCATTTCCGCGGCCATGTCAGCGATGCGATGCTGCAACACCTGAAAACTGGCGATAGGCACACCGAACTGCTTACGCACCTTGAGATACTCGGCCGTCAGTTCAATCGCCTTTTCCATTCCGCCGATCAGTTCCGCGCACAGTGCAGCTGTTGCGTGCGCCAAACCGACGCGCAGCGCGGGCAAGCCCTTGCCGGGTTCGCCCAGCACGGCGTCGCGCGTGACCTGCACCTGGCCGAACGTGAGTTCGGCGGCAAAGCTCCCGTCGTGCAGCGGCAAAACGCGGCGCGAGAGGCCCGGCGTGTCCGCGTGCACGAGAAAGAGCGTGATGCCGTCTGCGTCGGGGGTGATGGCCGAGACCACGAAGCTGTGCGCGTCGGCGCCGCCCAGCACTAGCGTTTTGCTGCCGCTAAGCGAATAGCCATGCGACGTTGCGCTCGCACGCAAGCTCACCGTTTCCGGGAAGCCACGCGACTGGGCCTCGCTGTAAGCAAGCGCGAACTTGCGCGAGCCGTCGGCAAGTTGCGGCAGCCAGCGTCCGTTCTGCGAAGGTGTGTCCGCCGCCAGCAGTGTTTGTGCGGCCAGCACGGCGCAGCCGAGGTACGGCTGCGTCACGAGCCCACGGCCGAATTCATGCGCGATGAGCACGGTATCGAGCAAGGTGCCGCCAAGACCGCCGTATGCGTCAGGCAGCGCCGCAGCCAGCCAGCCGTTCGCGGCAAAAGTCTGCCAATGCGCCGCGTCGCATGTGGAACGCGTGTTGATAAGCGCGGTGCGGGCCTCGAAGTTGTATGCCCTCTCCACAAAACGACGGACGCTGTCCTGCAGCAATTGCTGCTCTGCATTGAGATTGAAGTTCATGATGGACGGGCGCTTCAGAGTTGGAACAGCATCTTCGCGATAATGCCGCGCTGGACCTCGCTGGTCCCGCCGTAGATCGTGGACGCCCGGCGGAAGAACATCTCGTTGGCCACACCGCGGCCCAGGTCCTGCAACGGCAACGGCTCGTCATGGCAAGGGTCGTGGGGCTCAGGGTACGCAACGGCGCCATAGTCGCCCAGCGCCTCGACCATGAACTCGCTCATACGCTGCTGCAACTCCGTGCCCCGCACTTTCAGAATCGATCCAAGCGCATGCGCCGCCGGGCTGTGGTCCTGCTCCATCGCCGCCACGCGTTGGACCATCATCGCAATTGCGTTGACTTCGGCTTCCAGGCGGGCGAGTCGCAACGCGAAGGCCGGCTGTGCAATCAGCGCCTCGCCGCCGAAGCGTTGCACGGTCGCGAGCTTTCGTAACTGCATCAGATAGCGGCGCAACAACGGCAGCTCAGCCGCGCTCGCATGCTCGTTATTGAGCAGAAACTTGGTGATTTTCCAGCCGTCGCCTTCCGCGCCGACGCGATTGGCCACCGGCACGCGCACGTTGTCGAAGAACGTTTCGTTCAGGTGATGACAGTCGTCGATACTGCGGATCGGCCGCACAGTAATGCCGGGCGTCTTGATGTCGACCAGCAGGAAACTGATGCCGGCCTGCTTCTTCACCTCCGTGTCGGTGCGTACCAGCAGGAAGATCCAGTCGGATTCGTGTGCATAGCTCGTCCAGATCTTCTGGCCGTTGACCACATAAGAATCGGCGTCGCGCTCGGCGCGCGTGCGCAGCGACGCGAGGTCCGATCCCGAACCGGGCTCTGAAAAGCCCTGGCACCACAAACGTTCGCCATTGAGAATGTGCGGAACATGCGCGGCCTTTTGCTCTTCAGACGCAAACTCGTTCAGCACCGGCCCGAGCAGCTTTTGCGCGAAGCCGTCTTGCGTGGGCGCACCTGCCGCCATGCATTCTTCGTCGAACACAAGACGCTGCAACACGCTCCAGCCTGTGCCGCCATCTTTCTTCGCCCAGTAGGGCGCGCCCCAGCCTTTGCTGTTCAGAATCTTCTGCCAGCGCACCAGGTCCGGACGCATCGAGCGAACGCTGCCGACCGGCTTGCCCGCCAGGTCGCGCGGCAGATGCTCGCGCAAAAACGCACGGACCTCTGCGCGGAACGCACCGAGGCCGGGATCGGGTTGGAAGTCCATCGATGTCTCCCTCAGTTGCGGTACATGGTCACCACGCAGGCGCCGCCGATGCCGACGTTGTGCTGCAACGCAACGCGCGCATTGTCGACTTGCCGCTCGCCGGCAGTGCCGCGAAGCTGCTGGACTAGTTCGGTACATTGCGCGAGGCCTGTCGCGCCAAGCGGATGCCCCTTCGACAACAGCCCACCCGACGGATTGACGACACAGCGCCCGCCATAGGTGTTGTCGCCCGCGTCGATAAATCCGGCAGCGCCGCCTTCCGGACACAGTCCAAGCGCTTCGTATGTGATCAGTTCGTTGTGCGCGAAACAGTCGTGCAGTTCGATCACGTCGAGATCTTCGGCACCAATGCCCGCCGCCTCGTACACCTGGCGCGCCGCGTTCTTGGCCATGCCGAAGCCGGCCACGTCGCGCAGGTCGTCGCCTTCTAGCGATTCCGGGCCGTCTGTGGTCAGCGCCTGCGCTGCGATCCAGACCCGTGCATCCAGGCCGCGACTACGCGCGAAGTCCTCGCTACAGAGAACCGCCGCCGCCGCGCCGCAGGTTGGCGGACAAGCCATCAGGCGCGTCATGACGCCGGGCCAGAGAACCTGGTCGGCCATCACTTCTTCGGGCGAAACAACCTTGCGGAATACGGCAAGCGGATTGTTGGCCGCATGCCGGCTGGCCTTCGCGCGAATCTTTGCAAAGCTTTCGAGCGGCGTGCCGAAGCGCTTCATGTGCTCCACGCCCGCCCCGCCGAAGATGCGCAAGGCCGGCGCGATTTCCGTTGGCACACCGAGCCGATCGCACTGCTTGAGGAATAGCTCGGAGGGCAACGGCCGGTCATTGAAGTAGCTGCCGAGCGCGCCGGGATTCATCTGCTCGAAGCCCACTACGAGCGCAATGTCGAGCGCACCCGCTTCAATCGCCTGGCGCGCGAGGAAAAGCCCCGTAGATCCCGTCGAGCAGTTGTTGTTGACGTTGATGATGGGCAGCCCGGTCATGCCGACGTGGTAGAGCGCGCGCTGTCCCGCCGTGGAGTCCCCATAAACGAAGCACGCATACGCCTGCTGGATCGTTTGATATGAGACGCCGGCATCAGACAATGCGAGCCTTGCGGCCTGCGCGCCCATCAGGTCATAGGTTTCGCTGGCGCCCGGCTTCATGAATGGGACCATGCCCACTCCCGCGACGACGACTTTGCGCGTCATACGTTCTCCTCCAGTTGTTATGAACGCCCCACCGAGCGAGCCGGTATCACTTCATGATACGCAGCCGCGCCGATCACCGCGCCCCTCGTTTGAAGGGGCAATCGCCGCAAGCTCGCCGCGACGCGGCCACCAAGTTGCGCCGCGGAACAGCCGGTGCCTGCCGTCGTGCTTAGACGAAGGCGGCGACGCCCGTCAGCGCGCGCGAGATGATGAGTTGCTGGATCTCCGTGGTGCCGTCGGGGATGGGAATAATGATCGCCTCGCGAAGCAAACGCTCCACGTTGAACTCCTTCGTGATGCCGTTGCCACCGTGCAGTTGGACCGCGTCACGGCACACCTGGACCGCGGCCTCGGTCGCGAACGCCTTGGCCATCGAAGCCTGCATGTCGCACCGCACACCGGCGTCGATCAGGCCGAACACGCGCTGGCACATCAACCGCGCCGCATCGACCATGATCGCCATGTTGGCGATTTTTGCGGCGATCAACTGGTGCGCGGCAATCAGCTTGCCGAACTGCTTGCGCTGCGTCGCGTACGCAATGGACTCGTCCAGCGCCGCGCGCATGATGCCGACCGAAAGCGTGCCGACGTGCGCCCGCGCAGTCTCGAATACCTTCATCGTATTACGCAGACCGTCGCCCTCTTCGCCAATCAGGTTGGTGGCGGGCACTCGCGCGTCCGTGATGAAAATTTGCGCGGTGGACTGCGAACTGAGCGCGATTTTCTCGATGTTGCGCGACTCGTAGCCATGCTCGTTGCGGTCGATCAGAATATGCGAAAGGCCTTTGTCGCCTCGCACTGTGCAGATCAGCACGTCCGAATACACGCCGTTCGTGATCCACGTCTTTTCACCGTTGATGACGAAGTAATCGCCGTCGCGCACGGCCCGCGTCTTGAGCTCGGCCACGTTGGAGCCCACATCGGGCTCACTGATGCAGATCGAGCCGAAAATCTTGCCGGCAAGGCAATCGGGCATATAGCGCGCGCGGACCTCGGGCCGGGCGTTCACCAGCATCGACGCGAGGCCCATGTTGAGCATCACGCACAGCGCCACGTCGCACGAACAGGCCACCAGTTCTTCGAACAGCATGCCTTGCGTCGTGAACGACCACCCCATGCCGCCGTATTCCACAGGAATCGTGCACCCCGGCAGGCCGAATTCCGCAATGCGCTGCGTCAATTCGCGCATACGGTCTTTCGGAATGAAACGGTCGCGGTACTCTTTGACCACGGGTTTGACTTCCGACTGCAGGAACTTGCGGAAGCTTTCTACGGCCAGATTCTGCTCTTCAGTGGGCAAATGGAACGACATGTCGTGTCTCTCGATTATTTGATCTAAGCGCGCCCGAAGATACCGATGTGGTCGATGCTTTCCTCGACGCCCCACAGACCGCCGCCGTTGCCCTGAACGGCGAATCTTGCGCCGTGTACCTGGCGCGGTCCGCATTCGCCACGCAACTGCTCGACCAGCTCGAAGATCTGGCCGAGACCTGTCGCGCCGATCGGATGCCCCTTCGATTCAAGGCCGCCCGACGGATTGATCGGCAAACGCCCGCCGAGGCTCGACTCGCCGCGCTCGGCCATCACTCCGCTTTCGCCCGGCTTGCACAAGCCGAGGTTCTCGCACAGCGCGATTTCGCCGATTGACGACGCGTCGTGCAATTCCGCCACGTTGATGTCCTCGGGCCCGATACCCGCTTCCTCGTAAGCGAGCTTCGCCGCGTGTACCGTGATGTGGTTCGCGAGATCGTCGCCTGCGCGCTGGGACGCCGAGCGCACGATGGTCGCGAGCACGCGTACCGCGCGGCTGCGATTGAAACCGTAGCGCTTGAGGGCGGACTCCGTGCAGACAATCGCCGCGGCCGCGCCGTCCGAAATAGGCGAGCACATGGGCAATGTGAGCGGAAAGGTGATAGGCGGCGCCGCGAGAATTTCTTCGACGGACATCGCCTTACGGTATTGCGAACGCTCGTTGTGCACCGAGTGGCCGTGGTTCTTCGACGAGACCGCCGCGAACTGCCGCTGCGTAATGCCGTGCCGAGCCATCAACTGGCGGCCGA
Organism: Paraburkholderia phenoliruptrix; assembly: GCF_019511605.1. GTDB lineage: Bacteria > Pseudomonadota > Gammaproteobacteria > Burkholderiales > Burkholderiaceae > Paraburkholderia > Paraburkholderia phenoliruptrix_A. Next base: position 44,194 of record NZ_JAEUAV010000021.1, read on the forward strand.
TGCCCGCATAAACGTCCATGAACACGCTGTACGGTTTGTCCGATGTGGAACCCGGCGGGGGCGTGACGCCCTTGCCCAGTTCAACCATTTGCGCGGCGTTCGCCTCGGCCGTCTCCACGTCCCACGCCGAATCGAACACGGAGAACATGCGCGCCTTGTCGTGCGAATACATTTTTTCCGCGCCCACGGCGAGCACCACGTCCGCCATGCCGGCGCGCAGTTGTGTCACCGCGAGATGGAATGCGCTGCTCGCCGACGCGCACGCGCTTTCGACGTTGTGAATCGGAATGCCGCCCAGGCCGAGCGGGATCAGCGCGACCTGGCCGCGGATCATGTGCTGCCCCTGCATGTGCCCTTGCGTCGTATTGCCGAAATACGCCGCCTCGATCCATTTGCGCTCGCAACCGGCGTCCTTGAGCGCGTCTTCGACGGCCCAGGCGGTCAGTTGCTTGACCGACTTGTCCAGATGGCGGCCAAACGGCGTCATGCCCACGCCCACGATGTAGATGTTTTCCATGGTCTTTGCTTCGAGTTCGTATCGGTTAGCTGAGCCTCAGCAGCCTTTGAACTGCGGTTCGCGTTTTTCGGCGAATGCCCGCAGTCCTTCCTGAACGTCGTACGAGCGCTGGTGATTGCGCAGTTCCAGCAGCTCGTGGCGCAGCGCGTCTGCCGCTGTTTTGTCCGCGGCTTCGTTGGCGACGCGTTTCATGCGCGCGAGGACCAGCGGGCTCTTTTTCGCGAGACGGTCTGCGAGCGCCTGGGCGCGCGGCTTCAATTCGGAGTCCGGCAGCACCTCGTTGACGAGACCGTGCAATTTCAATTCGGCAGCGCTCATTGAGTCGCCCGTGAAGAGGAGATAGCGAGCGACGTTGGCCGGCACTTTGCGCGGCAGGATAGCGGCGCCGCCCGCACCCGGAAACACGCCGAAATTCGAATGTGCGTCGCCAAGGCGGGCGGAGTCTGCAGCAAGCACGAGGTCGCATGCGAGCACGACTTCCAGACCGCCCGCCAGTGCGATACCGTTGACGGCCGCGATGACCGGCTTCGGAAACGCCCGCAACGTGTCGAAGAACTCGACGATCAGTTCGAGAAACTCGCGCTTTTCGGGGCATGGCGGCTCCGCCGCCTCGATCAGATCCGCGCCCGCGCAGAATGCGCGCCCGTTGCCCGTCAACACGACGACGCGCACCGCGTCGTCATTGCGCCATGCATTGAGTTGCGCGGTCAGCCCCGTCGCCATTTCGCGATTGAGGCTGTTCATTGCGGCTGGCCGGTCCATCGTCAACCAGCCGACCGAACCCACCACCGTCTGCGAATAACTCATCTCCCCTCCGGATGTTGACGAACGCCATTGCCTGACGTTGCGGTTGTGATAAGTTAGGTCCGGCCATCCTATTAATCACCCCTCATTGTGAGGGGGCCATTTGCAGCCGCAGATAGGCGAAGGTGGAGGGCAAAGACGGAGGCGCAGCGCCGCCCGTCTGCCGCCATGCATTGACCGTGTGACTCCTTGAATACGCCCTTTATCAAACATCTGGTTTCTACCAGGTTCTCGCCGCCGCGCATCGGCGCAAAGCACGTCGAGCGCACTGATCTGCTCGCGCAACTCGAGCGCATGCAGCACTGCCGGCTTGCGCTCGTCACGGGCAGCGCGGGCTATGGCAAGACCACGCTGCTTGCGCAGTGGCGCCAGACATGTCTGAAGGCAGGCGCGGAAGTCGCGTGGCTGTCGCTCACTGCAGACGACAAGGGCTACATCGCTTTTTGCACCGCGCTGTTCGCTGCCATGCAGCGCGGCGGTATTCCTGTCGAAATGGACTTGCCGCTCGAAGAAGCGAGTGCACCGGCAATGGACGCGTCCATTGCCACGATCGTCGAGGCAGCGCTCGATCTGCCCAAAGACCTTTATCTGATCATCGACGATTACCATTACGTCGAGGCGCCGCTCGCGCACCGGTTCATGCAGAAGCTGCTCGATCACGGCCCGGGCAACCTGCATCTGGTGATCGCCTCGCGCGTCGCACCGCCGCTCGGGCTGAGCCGGCTGCGCATGATGGATCAGATTGTCGAGGTGGATAGCGCGGCGCTGCCGTTCGACCTGCCGGAAACGCGCGCTTTCATCGACGAAAACCTCGGGCCCGGCAAGCTCAACGCAGACGAGCTCACGCTCATCCACGAACTGACGAGCGGTTGGCCTTCGTGCATACAGCTTATCGCGATCATGCTGAAAAACCGGCCCGAAACGCGGGCCACGCTGCATGATCTCGTCTGGCGCTCGAGCGATCTGCAAACGTATCTGAGCGAAGAAGTCATGGCGTATCTGCCGGTGGAACTCACCACATTCGCCGAAGCGCTGTCCGTGTTTCGCCGCTTCAGTGCGCCGCTCGCGCGCCATGTCACGCACAACGCGAATACGGCTCAACTGCTCAAGCGCATGGAAGACGAGAATCTGCTCATCATGCGTGTGGATTCCGACGACCGCCTGAGCTGGTTCCGCTTTCATCCGCTGTTCGGCGAATATCTGACAACGCGGCTCGCGGGGCGCGACCCGGCTGCGGTGCGCGACCTGCACAGGCGGGCGGCTCAATGGTTCGCCGAGCACGGTCTGCTCGTAGAGGCCGTGAGGCACGCCAGCATCGGCGAAGACGTGGGGTTTGCGGCCGCCGTCATAGAGCGCGCTGCGCCTGCCACCTGGAGCCTCGAATATCTGGGGCCAACGCTTCATCTGCTGGAGCATCTGCCGGAAGACATCCTGCTCACGCATCAACGGCTGCTGTTCATCGCGTGCCTTGCGGTGGCTTTGACCACGCGGCCCGTGAAAGCCAAGGCGTGGCTCGCGCAGCTGCAATCGCGCGCGTCCTCAGGCGATCCCGAGGTCGCGCACAGCATCCCGCTGATCAGTGCGGCCATTGCATTCCAGCAGGACGACTCGCAGCGCATGATCGATCTGCTCGAACCGCATCGCGACGTGCCGCTGGAAAATCCGTTTCTCGAATACATGCGCCTCGCCGCGCTAAGCGCGGCTTACGGCGCGGCAGGCCGATACGCGGATGCAAAACGTCTGTTCGACACGCACCCCATTCCGCCCACCGACGAGCATAACGACATGGCTCTCGTGGCCCAGGCAACGCACGCGTCGGCATTGCTGCTGCAGGGCCATGCGCGCGAAGCCGAGCGCGTGGGCTCGGCCCTGCTGACTCGCTCCATTCAGGCAGTCGGCCGCTATTCGATCAGCGCGAACATCTGTGCGAGCGTGCTTGCTGACGTCTACTACGAACTGGATCGTATCGACGACGCCCGCGAAACCATCGCCAATCGCCGTGGCCTGCTGCAATCGTCGGGACCTGACGTGATGATCCGCACGTCGTTGTGCCGTGCGCGGCTCGACCTGCTGCAGGAAAGCGCGGACGCGGCCCTGGCTTTCTTGCGGCATCAGGTGGCGCACCTGCGCAGCATGCGTCAGATGCGGGCTGTCGCTCACATGCTGGCCGAGCAGGTCAGGGTGTTGCTCGTCAAGGCAGACCGCGCGCAGGCGCACGAGGCCTACCTGTCGCTAGAGGAACTGGCGCTGGCGTATCCGGCGGAACAGGGCTTCCGGGCAGAAATTCCCGCCATCGCAGCGCTGGCAAAGGCACGGCTGTTACGCGACGAGCAACCGGAGACAGCATTGCGCGCGCTGCAGGTGACGCGCAGTCATGCCGAGGCGTTCGGCAGAGGCCGGTTGACTGCACTGACGGACCTGCTTTCGGCCATTATCTTCGCCGACCAGAAAAGCGCTGACGACGCCCAGGTGTGCCTCGCAAGAAGTGTGGAAGCCGCGCAGCGACTTGGCCTCGTGCGTACCTTCATCGACGAAGGGCCGCCGGCCGGCAAGCTGCTGGCCAGCATGGTGCGCGAGAGAAAACTGGACGGGGCCGCGCTGCGCTACGCGACCGAACTGCTGGACAAATTCCCCGAGGCGGCCGTTCCCGACGGCACGGCAGGCAGCGTGCGTCGGAATGGAGGGTCGAAGCTGCAGCCAGTGCTGACACAGCGCGAAGTCGAAATCATCGGCCTCGTAGCACAGGCGATGTCGAACAAGCGCATCGCCCTCTCGCTCAATATCACGCTAGAGACGGTCAAATGGAATTTGCGGAACATTTTCGGCAAGCTCGGCGTGTCGAGCCGCTATGACGCAATGGTGTGGGCGCGCAAGCATGACCTGATTGAATAGCATGTGAGTGCTCTCAACGTTCTTCCACGACGACAGTCTGCCCAAGCTCGGCCCATGCCCTGGCGAGCGGCAGGTATCGTTCCTCGATCGCTTTGCGCCGCGTTTTCATGGTCGGCGTGAGGAGGCCGTTGCTGGCTGTCCACGGCTCCTTCATGAGCACGACGAACTCCAGCTTCTCATGGGCTTCCAGTTCGTGGTTCGCACGATCGAGCAACGCTTGCATCTGCTCGCACAGCGCGTGACGTGCTTCGGCGTTCTCGAGCTCGACCCTCGCGGCGGGCGACATCAACAGCAACGCGAAGGGCTGCGCATGGCCGTGGCCCATCACGCAGGCCGCATCCACTTTCGGATGGCTCAGCCGGTTCTCGATCGACGAGGGCGCAACGTATTTGCCCTTGCTCGTCTTGAAGATTTCCTTCACGCGCCCCGTGATTTTCAGACGACCTAGCTCGTCCAGCTCTCCGCAGTCGCCCGTTCTGAAGAAGCCGTCTGCGGTCATGCTCTGCGCCGTCAACTCCGGCTCGCGGTAATAGCCAAGCATCATGGTCGGCGCCTTGAGCACGATCTCGCCGCCTTCGTCGATGCGACACTCGACGCCAGGCATAGCCTGCCCTGAGTAACCCACCCTGACCTGACCCGGCCGGCTGTAGTGCGAGTATGAAAAGTTCTCCGTCATGCCGTACACGTCGAGCAGTTCCAGACCAAGCGCGCGATACCAGTCGATAATCTCCGCAGGCAGCGGGGCGGAGCCTGTGAATGCCAGCCGCGTCTGGTCGAGCCCGAGCATGGCGAGGACCTGCTTTTTGAGCGCGTCGGCTTCGGGCGCTGTCGTATGCAACAGCGCCTGCTCGCTCGCACCGAGCCGCGCGCACACCGCCTGGTAGAATTTTGTCCACAACCGCGGCATCGAGATGAACACCGTAGGCCGCGCGCGATGCAGATCCTCCGTGAAGCTCGCGAGGCTGTCATTGAAGAAGACGCGAAAGCCGTGACACAGCGAATTCGACTCGACAAACGAGCGCTCGGCCGTATGCGCGAGCGGCAGATAAGAAAGCACGCGGTCGCCAGGGCGGAAATCGCAGAATTTGCCGGCCGCAAGCGCATAGTCGTGCATCGTGCCGAAGCTATGCATCACGCCTTTGGGCCGGCCGGTGCTGCCCGACGTATAGATGATCGTGGCGAGATGCTGAGGCTCGGGCAAATGCACGTCGCACAACGGCGAGTGCTGGGCCATGATGGTTTCCCAAGCCAGCGCACCCGGCAGGGGCGGTGACATCGGCAGGCTCACGAGGCGCACATGCGCGGGCACGATGTCGCTCACAGCGTCCCAGCAATCGGTCTGGCCGTCCAGCTTGCCGACCAGCAGCAAGCGCACGTCGCTGTGTTCGAGAATGTATCGCGCCGTCGCCGCGCTGATGCCCGGATACAGCGGCACGGACACGTGGCCGGCCAGCCAGATCGCGAGGTCGGCGATGAGCCAGTGGGCGCTGTTCTTTCCCACGATCGACACCGCGCTGTTCGGCGCAAGGTCCTGCGAGCGCAGCCATGCCGCCATGCGCCGCGCTTCGTCGCCCACTCGCCGCCAGGTGTAATCCACCATGCGGCCGTCCGGCAACGGCTCCGTGAGATAGACCGCATCGGGCTGCACGTTCTCCCAGTGCAGAAACCGGTGCACCAGCGTGCTTGTGTGTTTACCGCTCATTCGTGTCTCCACCGTTTATATCTAGCCTGGCAACAGGCTTTGACTCGCATGTTGCCACTCACACCGCGAGAGTCTGCACTTTTCACTGCGGCTTCTCCGCCATGCGGCCTTCCGCGAGCGCCTTTTTCTTCGCTGCCGCTTTTTCCGGGCAAAGGAAAAAGTGGGACAACGCCGGGATCAGCACGAGCGCGCCGATCATGTTCCAGACGAACATGAACGTGAGAAGAACGCCCATGTCCGCCTGAAACTTGATGGGCGACCATATCCACGTCAGAACCGCAGACGCGAGCGTCACGCCGATCAGCGCAATCACCTTTCCGGTGAAGTTCAGGGCCTCGCGATACGCGTCGTCGAGCGAGCGGCCGCGCCGCTGCAACGCCAACTGCACACTCACCAGGTATAGCGCATAGTCGACGCCGATGCCCACGCCGAGCGCCGTAACCGGCAGCGTTGCGACCTTTACGCCGATGCCGAGCACGACCATCAGCGCCTCGCATAATATCGACGTAATCACGAGCGGCACGACGGCGACCACGACCGCACGCCAGCTACGAAACGTGATGAAGCACAGCACGACCACGGCCGCGTACACGAGCAGCAGCATTGAACGGTTCGCCTTCTCGACCGCGATATTGGTCGCCGCCTCGATCCCTGCGCTGCCCGCCGCGAGCAGGAATTTTCGCTGTGGCCCGTCGTGCCGCGCTGCGAACGACTCGACCGCTTTGACCACGCGTTCGAGCGTCTCGGCCCGGTGGTCCGCGAGGTAAGCGACGATGGGCGCAACTGAGCGCGTATCGTCGACCAGTTCCGGGTTGGCTACATAGGCGTTATTGACAGCTTCGGTCGACACGATGGGATCGCGGCTGAGCGTCATCCAGCGCGGGTCTCCCTCGAATCCCGCCGCAGTATTGCGGCGGCTCAGGCCGCTAATGGACAGGGTTGTCTGCACGCCCGGCAGGTCGCGCAGTTCCTGTTCGAGGGTGTCCATTTCGACCAGCGTCCTGAAGTCGTTGATCTGGCCAGGCGGCGTTCGGGTGATGATGGCGAACTGGTCCGTCGACAGACTGTAGTGCCCGGTGATGTACGCGGTGTCGCGGTTGTAGACAGAATCGGGCCGCAGTTCGGGCGCGCCGGGGTCCAGGTCGCCGATCTTCAGATGCTGTCCGATAACCAGACCGCCTACGCTCAGCACCGCTGCGCACAACACCGCTGCGGCGGCCGGGCCGCGCCGCGTGAATGGCGTGAGCAGCCGGATGAACGAATGATGGTCGCTCGGCCGCACGCTGCGGGCGGCCGCCTTTGCGTTGACGCCGGTGTAGGAGAGCAGCACCGGCAGGAACACAAGGTTCGTGAAAATCAGTACGGCGACTCCGATGCTCGCCGAGAGCGCGAGGCCGCGAATCACGGGAATGTCGATCAGCATGAGCACTGCAAAGCCGACGGCATCGGCAAGAAGCGCGGTTAGCCCCGCGACGAAAAGCCGTCTGAACGTGTATCGGGCGGCCACGTAGCGGTCTGTTCCGCGTGCAATGTCCTGCATGATGCCGTTCATTTTCTGCGCGCCGTGCGACACGCCGATAGCGAAAATCAGAAACGGGACGAGGATCGAATACGGGTCGAGATCCACGCCCAGCAAATGCACGATACCGAGTTGCCACAACCCGGCCGTCAGCGAACAATAGATGACAAGCGCCGTGCTGCGCATGCAGCGGGTGTAGGCAAAGATCACGGCGGCCGCGATCACTGCCGCAATCGCAAAGTACACGGCCACCTGCATCAGGCCGTGAATCAGATCGCCGACCAGCTGCGCAAAGCCGATCACGTGCATGCGCACATTCTCGCCGGAATACTGCCGGCGGATCTTGTCGATCTCGTCGTGCACTGCGCGCGCGTCCACGAGGCGGCCGGTGTCCGCGTAACGGTCGAGCAGCGGCACGAAGATCATGCTGGAGCGCAGGTCGTTGCCGACAAGCGCGCCGACAATGCCCGAGCGCGCCACGTTCGTGCGCAACTGGGCCATGCTCGCCGCGGACCCATCGTAGTTGTCCGGCATCACGGGGCCGCCGCGAAAGCCCTCTTCGGTCACTTCCGTCCAGCGGACTACGGGCATCCACAGCGATTTCACGAACGAGCGGTCGACGCCCGGAATGAGGTAAATACGGTCGTTAATCTCGCGCAGCGTCTTCAGGTAGGCGGCGTCGTAGATAGTGCCGTTCGGGTTTTCGACGACGATGCGCACAGAATTGCCGAGCCCCCGCAGAGAACCCATATTGGCCAGATAGTTGTGAATGAAAGGACTGGACCTGGGCATCATCCTTTCGTAGCTTGCGCTGATGGTGGATTGCGTGGCCAGCAATCCGAGCACGACGGTGAGCAGCGCGCACACGGCCACGATCCAGCGCCGGTGATTGAAGATGAGCCGCTCAAGCCGCGAGCCGGAGGCCGTGTCGAACTCCGCAAGATGGCGGATGACCGGCATAGCATCGACGCGTTCGCCGTCCGATGAAATTCCCATGTTGATCTTCCTGAAGCGAACGAATTACGGAAGCGCGACGGCATGCACGCCGTCCAGTCCGCAGACCACGATCTCATGCGCGGAGCGCGGCTGCACACCCGTCGCGGCTACCGGCCGGGTGGCTTTGAGGACATGAAACTCATGCGCGGTTTCGTCCGCGAGCGCGACTTCTCCAGCCGCCGTGACCAGCACGAACGCCCTCTTCTGCGCAACGTAAGCAGCGGCGGTGACGAGGCCGTGCAACGGACTGTCGACGCGGGTCCAACTCGCGCCGTGGTCGAGGCTCCGATAGACGGTGCCTTTGAGCCCGTATGCGATCAATACGCCGCCGTTGCCGGCCACGCCGAAGAGGCTGCCCGCGTAGCCCGTTGCGACCGGGCGGAAAACGCCGGTGTCGTGATCGAGCTTGAAGATGGTTCCCTTTTCGGCCGCTATGAAAACATCGCCCGCTACTTCGCTGATCGATTGCAGATGCAGGAAGCCAGGATTCTCGATGCGCTCCAGCATGGGAGCCCAGTGCTTGCCGCCGTCGTCCGTGGCAATGGCCATGCCGAACGGTCCCACTGCGATGCCGTGCAGCGCGTCTTTGAACCACACGCCGAGTAGCGGCAAAGAAGGGCCGGCCTTGTAATTGAGCAGCAACTGGTCGAGATACGGCTTTAGCGCGGCCTCGCCGGCAGCAATGCGCGTCTTGTAGTGGTCGATCAACGCCTGCTGTGCCGCGCGTCCGTCGAACTGCTTGTTCCACGTGCGGCCGCCGTCCGCGGAATGCAGGATCACGCCGTCGTGACCGGTTATCCAGCCGTGCTCGGCGTCGGGAAAACTCAACGCCAGCAAGTCGCTTCTCACCGGGGCCTGCGCTTGCGACCAGGTCCTGCCGCCGTCGCTCGAGCCGACGATCAGGCCGCGCATGCCGACCGCAATCAGACGTTGCCCGGCAAGCGCGACGGCCATCAATGGCCGCTTTGTGGTGTCGGCGTGCATCACCGCCTCGCCATCCAATGGATCGACGAACGGATCGCCCGGCGCGGCATGCGGCGCCGCCGCGCCGGCGCCAGTCTGGGCACCGGTCGCTGCCGGTGCCGCTGCTGTCAGTGTGGGCGACAGCGTGGCAAACAGCGCGGCCAGCAGCGCTGCCGCGAAGACGCGCCCGCAAACGAGGCCCGGATACTTTTGCTGAAACATGTGCCGCCCTCGGTGATTCATAACCTGTTCCGCACACCCGGCGGGCGTTGCGCAGCTGTTCCGCCCGCCGTCTCGCACCTCGACGATCTGCCGTGCGGCAGACCGGCACGCATCAGCGAAGTCCTGTTCCCGCCATGCCTGCTGGCGTGAAGAGATTCGGCTTCTCGAGTTTGTCCGCTACACGAAGCTGAGGGCTGCCGCGCGAACTGCTGGTAAAGAACGAGAAGTAGTTGCCTTTTTGCAGGTCGTAGAACGTGTTCGCGCTGATGAAGACGCCGCCATTGCCGTCGTAATAGTTGATCGGATAGTCGAGGCCCACGCGCCACAACTTGCCGTCGTGACCGTAGCCGTCGGCTTCCTGCAGCGTCCAGCCGTCTTCGTCGACGTAAAACACGCGCTTCGAATACGCATGGCGTGCGTCCGGCTTCAGGCTTGCCTCCACCACCCACACGCGGTGCCGCTCCCAGCGCAACGCATCGGGCTTGATGTGCTTCGGCCCGAACACTTCATCGACAGGAAGCTGCGAGTAGCGGTAATTGTTGTACGGGACAATCATCTCTTTCTTGCCGATCAGCTTGAAGTCGAATTTGTCCATACGGCCGGCGAACAATTTCGCCTCGTCCCAGAACAGCACGCCACCGTAGGCGGCTGTCGGCGTGTCGTACTTGAAGTCGGGCGCCATGCGCACGCGGCGCTGCGACGGGAAGTACGCCCAGCTCACCTGGTCGGCTTCGGAGTAGTTGATCGAATAGTCGACCAGGTTCGACGTACCCGCGGACGTGGCGGGCGTGAGCAGCGTCAGCCACATGCGGTCGTGCGGTCCCTTGAACTTGTCGCCAGCGCGGCTGCGGTCGTAGTACGGCTTGTACTCGATCACGTTCATGACGGGCAGTTCGGTGCGCGCGCCGGACGTGTCGACGAGATACGCGCCGACGTTTTGTGCGTCGTACTGCGTGCGCTGATAGCTCAACTGCGCGTTCCACATGACCTCATAACCATTCTTCGGCATCGGGAATGGAATGCCGCCAAATGCGCCCTCTACACCATCGCCTTCCACCTTGCCGGTGAGCTTCGCCTGGGTGGCGTTCTTCAGCGTGTTGTCGAGCACCCACTGCGGGTAATGCATGGTTCGATGGGTCGGATAAACGTCGATCCGATAGTCGGGGAAACGCTGCAGCAGCGCCTGTACGCCGGGCGTCAGCTTGTCCGCGTACTGCCCCATGTTGGAGGCCGTGATGCGAAGCACGGGTTTCTCGCTCTTGAACGGGTCCGGCCACACGCCGCTGCCCGGCGCGAAATCCGCAGGCGGCTTCGTCAAACCGCCCGCATATTCGGGAATCACGCCGTCGCTCGAGCCCGCCTTCTCGGCACCGAACGCGGTCAGCGTGGTGCCCAGCTGTTTGGCCTCGTCGGCCGACACGGCGGCAAATGCGCCGAGCGCATTCAGCGTCACGACGCCTGCCGCTATCAGATGGAACAATGTTTTCATATGCTTGTCTCCAGTCGTTACGAGGTCCGCGTCAGAACCACGATTGAACAGTCAACGAGATCCACGGACGGTCATTGAGGTCGAACAGGCCATTGCCGCCTGACGCGTATGGCAAGCCGCTCGGCGTGACGGACCGGGTGTTCACGTGTGCGTGATAGCCGTTGTAGGCCAGTGTTACGGTGGCCTTCTGGCGAACCAGCGCCTGCAAGCCGACCGAATAGGTGAAAAAGCCCTGGCCTGCTGCGGAAGAGCCCGGGTTTTGCGGGTTGTTGCCGTAGAGGCCCACTGTCATCGAGGTGGGCATGCTGAGGTCCACGCCCGGCAATACCTGCAGCCATTGCGGCGTAAACACGAAACCGGCGCCGACGTAGTCTTTGGTCGAACAACCGTTCCACTTGTTGTTGCTGGGACACCCGCGGTAGCCCACGCCGTTGTAGATCGACGCGTTTTCCGTCACCGACAGCAGATGCGAATACGACAGTTCCGCGACCAGCGAGCCCGTTTGCCACAACGGCGAGCTCGACAACGGAACGATTGCGTTCGCAATCAGGTTGAGCACGTCGCCTTTGGCCCCTTCCGTCTGCCTTGCGATGTTGGAACTCAGCGCGGTATTGAGCGCCGTGTTGTGCCGCCAGGACAGTTCAAAGCCGGCGGCCACGTTGCCGATGGTCGTGTCGAGGCTATAGCCGAGCAGTTGCGCGCCGCGGTTGTAGGCCAGGTGATAGTCGGTGGGAAGCCCGCGCGACCAGTTGGTCAGCACCCACGGCTGCGACTCGTCGAAGCGGCGGTAGTAGAAGCCCATCTGTCCGGTGAAGAAACTGGGGGTCCAGCCGAGCTTCACGCCGAAGTTGTTATCGATCTGCGGCGGCGTGTTCGAAGCACCCTGCGGCACGAACACCGGCACAAAGCCGCCGGGGTGACCGACCGCGGCGCCCGGCAGCGTCGTCGCGAGAAGTCCGGAGGGCCCTTGCGCGATGGCGTCGTTTGCCTGCAGGTAAGTGCCGCCCGTAGCCAGCCGGTTGTACGTCCAGCCAAGCGCGTACTGTCCGGACAGCGAGAGCTCGGGCGTGATTTGCGCGGTCATGCTGATCTGCGGGCGCGGAAGCAGCAGTTCCTTGGTTTGCGTGCCGGGGGAGTTCAGACCTTTGATGCTGTCGAGCGCGCCTTGCGCGACCGAAATGCCAGAAAACGGAAACAGCAGCGAGTTGCCCCAGTATTCGGTGAACTGGCCGGCCTTCAGATAGACCGCTTTGCCGCCGATTTCCGTGTTGTAGAACGCGAAGCCGTCGAGCAGTTGGGCGCCCTGAACGTAATAGCGGTTCGTGAACGAACCGTAGTGACCGTTCGGATATGCGGCAAGCGAGCGGTACGTCACGGCCGGCAACCCGCCTCCAGCCGGCGCGAAAACGCCGGGGTTGGTGACGTCGCCGCTGCCATAGGCGAAATCTTTCCATGCCGAGCCGGAGAGCTTGAAACCCATGTAGCCCTTGTAGGCGGCGGTAAATTCGGAAACCATCGCGACGCGGTTCGTGACCACGTCGCCGGCATGTCGGAACTTGTAGTCGCCGTCGTCGAAGTTCGGATTGTTGCCGATCCTCGGGTCGATGCCGCGCGCGCGAACGCCCAGGTTATAGGTGACGGTGTTGTCCCAATTCAGGTCCCAGTCGGACGAGGACGTGTTGATCTTGAAAGCGTGCGCGTTCGATCCCACAACGGCTGCAATCATCCCTGCAAGAATCGTCACGCGATGCGGCGCCCTGTTTCCTGCTCGTGTGCTGCGAGACATCTTGGTTCTCCCTCCTCCGTTGTGGCCGGCCATGCTTTGTCAGGCATGCCTGTTGTCTGCGCCAATCGGCCCGCGCTGGTCTCCTCGTCATAGCGCCTGGCGTTGTGTCGGTGCTTGCGCCTGAAGCCTCTGATCGTTAGGTTGCCAGCAGACAAACTGCACCAGCCCCCTTGAAAAGAGGGGGATCGGGTTTACCGGGTGGGGATCGGCGCGACAACCAGGCCGCGGGTCGAATTGGAAGAAAGTGATTGCAAGCGCGCACTCGTCTGTTCGGCAGACAGTGCTGGCAGCGCCTCGACGTGGAGGTTTCTGCGGGGGTGGGAAGTGCCGCGTGTGGCCGTGTGGTTCGCCGCGGCATTGAGCGAAAGCCGCGAGTCGCAATACCGCCTCCCGTAAAGTCTCACCTTTTGTTTTTAGCGACCAGGCAATGCCTGTCAAGGTGAGCTGTTTCGGGATGGTGAGGAGTTCCAGGAGGTTCGAGAACACCAACTGGCGCCGCGAGAAAAAACGTGCGCTTGCCAGCGGTGTTTTCGTCGCGCCGACGCAGGACGGACGGCGCTAAAAGAAAGTTGGCGCAGGAAAAGGTGAGAGTTTTCGGGAGCCCGCATGCTCGACGCAAGAGAACGCCGACCAGGCGTCCACCGTTCCCCACGCGAATAGCCTTATCGACTAGAACTTGACCTTCAACTGAAAACCGAGGGTGAACGGCAGGTCGTCCGACGGAATCGGCGGAATCACAATGATGTTCGCGCCGACACGTTTGTATTCGACCATGACGAGCGGTGCGAGCACCGGCCCTATCGTGTGGTCGCGACCGAGCCCCCAGTTGCCGTAGTTGTAGCCGGAGATAATGCCGCCCATCGCCGCGATGCGCACAATGCCCCAATGCAGGAACTCGGGCGCCCACACACCGCCGCCGTAATACGACGGCCGGCGCAGCGAATTGCGAAAGCCGCCTGCCGTCAATGCCCATTGATTGTTCAACCAGCACTCGACACCCAAGCCCGGATTGAACTGCTCGAAGTGCTTATCAGGATCGGGGCGGATGTGATATGAGCCCAACATAGCGTCGACCCAGATACCGCCCTCGCACCAGTTGCCCGCGTGCGCGGCGGACGCGCCCGCGAGGCCCGCGGCAAGCGCGAACAATGTGCGGGCGAGATGTTTCTTGAGGTTGCCGCTGACCGTGGGCCCGAGGTTGCCGCTCAAGTCACCGCCAACCTTGTCGCTGAACTTAGCCCTGGCCTTGCCGCGAATGTATCCGCTAAACGTTCCGCCGAGGTTCGTGCTGATAAGCCTGCCCATCTGCCGAAGATGCATGTCCTCTCCATCGCCGGTCGAGCGCCGGCGTGACGCTGTGTTGGTATTGACGCGTGCCGCCCGTCGCGCACTGTACCGCAAGCCACCCATGCGATGTTGAAGACGCACTCGGGCTTGCGGGCACAAGACGTGCCGGCAAGCGCAACACAACCATAACGGAGGACCGATGGCAAAGCGGTGAAGGCGCTGCGCGCGCCTCCACTTCAGAAACGCAAAGCCTACAGGCCGAGTTCGGACAAGCCCGGATGATCGTCGGGACGACGGCCCAGTGGCCAGTGGTAAAGGCGGTCGGCTTCGCGAATCGGCAGATCGTTGATGCTGGCGTGACGGCGCGCCATCAGGCCGTGCTCGTCGAACTCCCAGTTCTCGTTGCCGTACGAGCGAAACCAGTTGTTCGAATCGTCGTGCCACTCATAGGCGAAGCGGACGGCGATGCGGTTATCCGTGAACGCCCACAACTCCTTGATCAACCGATAGTCGAGCTCCTTCGCCCACTTGCGGCGCAGCAGCCCGACAATCTCGGCGCGGCCGTGCGTGAACTCCGCGCGGTTGCGCCATACGCTATCAACCGTGTACGCGAGCGACACGCGCTCGGGGTCGCGCGTGTTCCAGCCGTCTTCAGCGGCGCGCACTTTCTGGATGGCGGTCTCGCGCGTGAACGGCGGCAGCGGCGGGCGGGTTTCGATCTGTTCGGCCATGAGATACCTCGCTTGTTGGTCAGGTGGTGATCACGTTGTGGTCCGCCTCGTGGGCGGGGGCTTGCTTGAAGAGCGGCGGGAAGACTTGTTGCCTGCGGATGCATTGCGCTGGCCGGACGATCCGGTAATTTGCGCGTCGAGCAAGGTTCGGGCGACGGCCTGGGCGTCGAGCGCTGCATCTGGCTCGCCGCTCACCAGCGCAACCGCGATGGCCCCGTCGAGCAGCACCAGCCATTGCCGCGACAAAGCCGCGGCGCGCCGCGCGTCCCCCTGCGTTTCGAGGATGAACGCGTCGAATTGCGTCCGCACGAAGGCGAGCAGGCGCTCCTTGTGCTGGCGCGCGACGATGCGGATGGGGTCTTCGGCAGAAGCAATCTCGCCGGCCGCGTTCAGGAATGCGCAACCGTGAAAGTTCTCGGACGCAAACCATTCGCGCAATACGTCGAACATGCCAAGCAGACGTTTGCGCGCGCTCGTGCCGCACTGCTGCGTGCCCGCGATAAACCAGTTCATCCACCGTTCGTCGCGCCGTTCGAGCGCGGCCGCAACGAGCGCGTCTTTCGATTCGAAATGCGTGTAGAAGCTTTTGCGCGCGGTGCCCGACTGCCGCACGATCGCGTCCACGCCGGTGGCGTGAATGCCGCCCGCGTAGATCAACGCCTCAGCAGCGTCGAGCAGACGCTCGCGAGCGCCCGGCGCTGATGTCGTTTCAGTCGAAGTATTTGCAGTCATAGACGAAGGGTAGAACGATCATTCCACCTCGTCAAGTACTGGCAGATCGTGTCCAAGGTTTGCCAGGGCTTTTGCGCGAGTCGCGCGGCAACTGTTATCTTCGTGGTAAGCAAATAACCGGAAGTCACTACATGATTGCGTTCACTGCTCGCGCCGTCGTCGTGCGCGCTCTACTCGCGGCAACGCTGCTGACCGTCATGGCCTGCACACCGCTGCAAGTGCTGACGCACTCCGTCAGCCAGAACGAAGCGCGCGTGCCGGTGGGCCGCTACGACCTGGACGCCGATCATTGCAGCATTACGTTCGACGTCGAGCACTTCAGTTATTCGCGTTTCCAGATGCGCTTTGATCGCAAGAAGGGGCAGTTGAACTGGAACGAAGGCGGGCTCGAGAACAGCAGCGTGTCCGTTTCGATCGATGCCGCGAGTATCGACACCAACGTGCCGCTGCTGGACAAGATGGTGAAAAGCGCGAGCCTGCTAGATGTCGAGCAGTATCCGGAGATCCGTTTTACGAGTACGAAGTTCGAACGCACGGGCGACTCTCGCGGCACGTTGACGGGCGATCTGACCATTCATGGCGTCACGCAACCGGTCACGCTCGCGGTCACCTTCAACGGCTTTGCACCCGATCCGCTGACGAAAAAAGACACGCTCGGCTTTTCCGCTGAAGGGCGTTTCAGCCGCGCGAAGTTTGGTCTTGCGACCTGGTATCCGGCGGTCGGCGACGAGATTCATGTGCGTATCGAAGCCGAATTTGGCAGAACGCCCGCAGGCGGCTAAGCGCAGTGCGGGCGTTCAAGTTCGACGGACAAAGCGGGTCTACGCAGCGGTCCAGTCGAGAATAACCTTGCCGCTTTCGCCGGAGAGCATGGTCGCGAACGCCTGCTGATAATCGTCGACCTTGAAGTGATGCGTGAGAATCGGCGAAAGGTCGAGTCCGCTTTGCAGCATCGCCACCATCTTGTACCAGGTTTCGAACATCTCGCGGCCGTAAATGCCCTTGATTTCGAGGCCTTTGAAAATGACCTGCGTCCAGTCTATGGCGGTTTGGGCCGGTGGAATACCGAGCAGCGCAATCTTGCCGCCGTGGTTCATTGCTTCGAGCATGCCGGTAAAAGCGCTGGGCACGCCGGACATTTCGAGGCCAACGTCGAAACCTTCGGCCATGTGCAGGTCCGCCATCACGTCGCGCAACGATTCACGCGACACATTCACGGCGCGCGTCGCGCCCATCTTGCGCGCGAGTTCGAGCCGGTAATCGTTGATGTCGGTAATCACGACATTGCGCGCGCCGACGTGCTTTGCAATCGCCACGGCCATGATGCCGATCGGGCCCGCACCGGTAATCAACACGTCTTCGCCGACGAGGTTGAACGATAGTGCGGTGTGCGTGGCGTTGCCGAACGGATCGAAGATCGCCGCGAGGTCATCGGATATTTCAGGCGGAATCTTGAACGCGTTGAACGCTGGAATCACCAGATATTCGGCAAACGCGCCCTCGCGATTCACCCCCACACCCACCGTATTGCGGCACAGATGCCGGCGTCCCGCGCGGCAGTTGCGGCAAAACCCGCAGGTGATATGTCCTTCGCCCGACACGCGGTCGCCAATCGAAAAACCGCGCACCTCCTGGCCCATTTCGACGATCTCGCCGACATACTCATGGCCGACATGCATCGGCACCGGAATGGTTTTCTGCGCCCAGTCGTCCCACTTCCAGATGTGAATGTCCGTGCCGCAAATCGCGGTGCGCGTGATGCGGATCATCACATCGTTATGGCCCACTTCCGGCACTTTGACGTCGGTGAGCGTAAGGCCCGGCGCGCGTTCGAGTTTGGCCAGTGCTTTCATGCGCCCTCCGCCTGAATCACGCCGAGTTCACGGCCGACGCGCGCAAACGCATCGACCGCGCGGTCTATCTGTTCAGTCGTATGCGCCGCGCTCATCTGCGTGCGAATGCGCGCGCGGCCTCGCGGCACGACCGGAAACGAAAAGCCGATCACGTAGACGCCTTCGTTCAACAATGCATCGGCCATTTTCGACGCAAGCTGTGCGTCGCCGAGCATCACCGGAATGATGGGATGTTCGCCTGGCACGAGCGTAAAGCCGAGCGCGCTCATTCTGCGGCGAAAATGCGCGCCGTTCTCACGCACACGTGCCCGCAGTTGCGCGCCTTCGTCGCTCGCGAGCAGTTCGAGCACTTTCAGCGACGCCGCCGCGATGCTCGGCGTGAGCGTGTTCGAGAACAGATAGGGACGCGAGCGCTGGCGCAGCAATTCCACGACCTCCTTGCGTGCTGCCACGTAGCCGCCCGAGGCGCCGCCGAGCGCCTTGCCGAGCGTGCCGGTGATGATGTCCACACGCGACAGCACCCCGCAATGCTCGGGCGTGCCGCGCCCATGCTCGCCCACGAAACCCACCGCGTGCGAATCGTCGACCATGACAAGCGCGCCATAGCGGTCTGCCAGATCGCAGATGCCGGCGAGGTCGGCGATGATGCCGTCCATGGAAAACACGCCGTCTGTCGCGATCAGCTTGAAACGGGCGCCGGCCGCATCCGCTTCTTTGAGACGCGCTTCGAGGTCCGTGAGGTCGTTGTTCCTGTAGCGAAAGCGCTTCGCCTTGCAAAGCCGCACGCCGTCGATAATGCTCGCGTGGTTCAACTCGTCGCTGATGATCGCGTCGTTCTCGTCGAGCAGCGTTTCGAAGAGGCCGCCATTCGCGTCGAAACAGCTCGAATAGAGAATGCAGTCGTCGGTCTGCAGAAATTCGGCGAGCGCCTGCTCGAGCTGCTTGTGGACCGTTTGCGTGCCGCAGATAAAACGCACCGACGCCATGCCGAAGCCGTCCGTGTCGAGTCCCTGTTTCGCGGCGTCGATCAGGCGCGCATCGTCGGCAAGACCAAGATAGTTGTTCGCACAGAAGTTGAGCACCTCCTTGCCGTTGGCAAGGCGAATGTCGGCCGATTGGGGGCTGGCTATCACGCGCTCGCTCTTGTAAAAGCCGTCGGCGCGGATCTGCTCGAGCGTGCCGCGCAGATGGGCGAGAAAGGTGTCACGCATGAACCAGGCTCCTGAATAGGTGAGACTGCCGTTGCCGTGGGCGAACAGGGTGCGGCCTGTTATAGTCGGCTGTCAGTTTTATCGGATATTTTCGTTTTTTCGAACTAAAATCCGGTATATCGAACAACTCTAACCGATGGATCTGGAAATGGCAAGTTCGGGTATTCGCCGCGCGGGCGCTGGCGCGGCACCCACTTCAAGTGTAGTCGCGACTGCGACGGTCGCGGCGCCGCCGCGCGTCGGCGAGCAGATCCAGCGTTTGCGCGCCGAGCGGCGCATGACGCTCGACGATCTGTCGCGTGCGGCCGGTGTGTCGAAATCCATGCTCTCCGAAATCGAGCGCGATAAGGCCAACCCGACCATTGCGGTGGCGTGGCGGCTCACCAATGCGCTCGGCGTGAGCCTCGATTCGCTGTTCGCTGCGCAGAAGACGCCGGAGGCGATCGCCGTCGCGGGCCCGCACGAGATTCCCACGTTGAGCGGCCACGATGCCAAATATCAATTGCGCGTATGGGGGCCAATCGAGCTGGCCGGCAAATTCGAGTGGTACGAGTTGACCTTGCAGCCAGGCGGAGCGCTAGTGTCGAACGCGCATGAACCCGGCACGCGCGAACATTTGACGGTGCTGCAAGGCACGGTCGAAATCGAGGCGGCGGGCGCGACCAGGCGGCTGAAGGCTGCGGACACCGCCCGTTATGTCGCCGACGAGCCGCACGCTATCCGCAACGCGGGTAAGGGCGAGGCCAAGGCATTGCTCGTGGTGATTCACGGCTGAGTTGCGGCCTCACCTTGAGGCGTCGGTGAGACTGGGAGACTGCCGTTCGTGGAATCGTGGCTTGCGCGAGGTTGCGCCCGATACTGTATGTTTGTACAGTATCGGATATCGACTGGAGCCGATAATGAACGACCTGAAAACCGCCCCGACCGACCGCGCTCTGGCCGCGCTGCGCTATCAAACCGCGGCGCGCGACCTCGAACATATCGTGCGCAGCATCGCCGCGCGCTACATCGTGCAGCAGGTTCCGCTCACCTGGCGCCTGCTTCACGCAATCGAAGCCGAAGCGCTCGCAGACCTAGGGTTCGCCAGCCGGCATGACGCGCTCATGCTCGGCCTCTTTCAACGTCCGTCGGACCTGCCTTACCCGGAAACTGACGAAACCGTGGACTTCGGCGTGTCCACGGCGCTGCCCGCCGTGTTCGCGTTTGCGGTTTCGGCTTACGAGGACGCGGCTCGCGGCGCAGCGCAACAGGCCTCGCAAGAGACTGCGCCGCGGCGGGTGCAAGCCTGGGGCGACTGAGCCGGTTCCCGCCCGTCTACAATGTGCGCAACTAACCGATTGAATGCGCATGTCGCCTCCTCACTTGACCGACCCGCTGCCGCGTCCGCAGCCGTCTACTGATCTTTTCGACCAGCAACGTGAAGACTGGCGCCGCGATCCGCAACTGGCCTTCGACGCGTGGCTTGCGCGGCAACACTTCCGACGCTCGTCAGCTCAGGTCTACCAGGCGCAGTGGGGGCTTTTCCTCGAATGGCTGCGCGCCCGAGGAAAAAGTCTCGTGACGGTGGACACGCGTTCCATCGCCGATTTTGTCGCCGGGCTCGAAGTTCGCAAGCCGCAACGCGTGCGTTATCTGCGGCTGATCGAGCGGGTGCTCGATCATGTGCGCGAGGTGGAGGCATCGTCCACCAATCCGGCCCGCTTCATTGCGCAAGACGGGGAAGCGGCATGGCGCAACGCGCGCGACAATGAGCCGACGGGCTTTCTCGATCACGCCGAGCGGGCTGCGCTGGTCGCGCATCTGTTTTCGCCGGTGCAGGGCCTGTCTCGGGCGCAGCGCTGGAAAGAGCGGCGCGACCGCGCGCTGGTCGCTGTGTTTCTCGGCGGCGGGCTAAAAACCGGCGAAGCCGCCGCACTCACAGTTAGTTGCGCGACGCCCGGCTCGCCTTGGGTCACGATCGACTCGACAAACCCGATGCTGGTGCGGCGCACGCGGCTCGCGCCCTTTGCCTCGGCGATTCTCGACGCCTGGCTCGCCGAGCGGCGGCTCGTGGAACTGGCCGGCGATCTCGTTTTTGCGGCGTCGCCTTCGGGCAGACCCATGCACAAAGCCACGATGCTGCGCGCCGTGGATGCGCTGGTCGACGCGGCCGGCATTGCGGCTTCGCGCGCCTCGCGCGCCAGCCCGCAAACCTTGCGCAATACCTTTGCTGCCGATCTGTTCGAAAGCGGAGTGGAGGCCGAACTTGTCGGCCAATGGCTCGGATTCGCCCAGGGCGTGTCCGCGAATCGTCTGTATCGCGCCTGGCAGACCTGGATGGATAAGCACAATTCGCGTGCCGTCGACGAACCCGATCCGGCCGCGCCGCTTCTCCCAGAACCTCGCAGGGACGGGCGTTTTACGGCCAGAAGGGGACCCGCGGAGTCCTGAAAGCTCTCACCTCAGGGTCCCGAACTTCCTCACCTTTCGCGTCTATCGGGGCCTTTACTCAGGCCGTAGCGGACAGAGAGCCTCGCGACAAAAACCGGCTGACGGCTTCGAGCCGCGAATCGCCCGGCCCCGACGTGTGGTCGCATTCCGGACATTGCAGTTCGAACCGGTGATCCACCTGTGAGAGTTCCGGCTCACCTTCCGCGCACTTCGGGCACCGCAGCGGCAAGCTCACATGGCCATCCGCCGCGGTGCCAATGGTGCGCAATTCGTCGCTCGTCAGCCGGCCGTCTTGCACGAGTGCATACAGCAAACCGCCGATGGTCGGATCAATGCCCTGCTGGCTGCGCAACGTCGCCAGTTCTCTGGTCAGCGCTTCAAGTTCGTCCGATTGTTCGCGCAACTGGGCGTCGAGCCGGTCGCCGCGCGCCTTGGCCGCCGCCAGTTGCTGAATGAACTCGAACTCCTTACGGCTCGCGTCGCGCACGCCGGACTGATAGGTCGCAGCCATGCTGCGCAATGAATCGAGTTCGACCAGCATCGGTTTGACCCGGCGCTCGGCCTCCGCGATCGCGTCCTTGATCTGCTGTGCATAGTGTTCGGTGCTTTGTCGCAACTCCAGATGCAAGGCGTCGATACGGTCTCGCAGCGTAGCGTTGGTTGCCTGTTCGTGGTCCGCGCGCTGCCGCAGGGTCTCGTTCTCCTGCTCCAGCCGCCGGACCGCGGCCTGAAGGCCTTCCTGGTGAGCTGAGCCGTGCGTCGTCATGCTGAACAACTCTGCCTCGAGCGCACGAACGCGCTCCCATGCGCTTTCTGCCCGTTGTTCGCTGCGTGCGACGGCTGCGTCGGAGGCTTCGCGGCGGATTTCCGCGTCGCGCGCGCGTTGCTCGGCCTCGGCGATCTGGCCGCGCATTTCCTCGCGCTCTGCGTCCAGCAGCGCACGCGCCTGCGCGACGGCTTCCTCGAAAAGTGCGCCCAGCAATTCTCCGGCGCGCTCCTCGAGAGCCTTGGGGATCGCGCCTGCTCCGACCTTGATGCGCGAAACGTCGCGAATGCGTTCCCAGAACTGGTCAATGTCTTTGGGAATGTCGCTGGCGCTGCCCGTCTGCGTGAGATCGCGCACGGCGGCAATAGACGGGCGGATCCCCAGATCGAAGAACAATCGCTTGCAAGCGTGCAGCGACAATTCCTGCCGCCGCGCGCCAGCGTTGCGCATCCTGTCGAGTTCTTCGCGGATGGTTTGTCGTTCGTCGTCCAAACTCATGGGGACCTCATACACGGGAATTGGACGAATAATAACAATTTACGTATCGAATGCTACATTTTTCGGTGCTGATACATGCGCCCTGCGTTGGGGCCTGGAGTTCGCGGCGTTTTTCTCTGTTCCAACGGGCGACGCGCGTTTTTGCGTGAAACAAAACGAAGAACGGCGCATAAGTGCCTGTTATTAAACGCAAATAGTCGCTGTTGTTTTCATCGCGCACTGTTTCACGATGCGCAAGCAGCGGCTTGCGGTTGGGGTGCGGTTTGTCCGAAGGACTCGCGGGTCCCGGTCTTGAGAGTAATAAATATAAACACCTTTGAACCCATGTTAAAAACGTTAACGCCATGGCAAAGCCTTGTCCGGCGGGCGTTTGCGGGCGAGAAGGTGAAGCTTTCCGGGAGGCTTGGTGAGGTCTTGCGGGAATCTGAAGTGATGGGGTTCGGGGACACCGGTGAGTAGCTCCGGGACAGATCGTGAGCGGGTTCGGGAGACGTGCGTTGATGGCGATTGAGTAAAAGGTGAGATTTTGCAGGACCGGATCATCGGGGAGAGCCCGACAGACCGCGGGCACCGCTTTTTGTCCGTTTGGCGCTAAGGTGAGCCTATTCGGGACCGTCGCAGCGCCCGGTTTACACCCATGTTGGGTGGCCAAAAAACGGCGAGGTGAGCGAAGACAGGAGAAAACGCTGATCCAAGGTGAGCCTTTACGGGGCTTCGCGGTCTGTTTTGCCTCAATTTTGTGCAGCGGAGCGTTCAAGGTGAGCTTTTGCGGGAGCGGTTTGGTGACAAGTCGTGTTTTCGCCGCTTTGGCCGCGAGCATAAGTGCACAACGGCCCAGGCAAAGGTGAGAGAGTTCGGGATCTCGCCGTTTCCCGCCTGTTCAGGCAGAGATTTGGGTCTCCACTTCGAAAAGGTGAGCCTTTTCGGGAGATTCTGGGTCGCCTTTTTGACGCAATGGTGAGTAAATGCGGGAGTACCGACCCGTCGTTGGCCTGCAAAAGCCCTCTGGACGGGGCTGGGCGTCTGCCGCCGCGAGGCCAGGTGGATTCAAAAGGTGAGCGTTTGCGGGAAGCATCGGTGCCGGAAGATCGAACCGCATCGGGACCGGTGGAACCCAAAGGTGAGGTTTTACGGGAGGAGTGGCGCCAGAGGAATGAAGGTTGGCCCGCCAGAGCGAGTGGGCTAGACCATTGAAAATAAAGGACAAAGTGGTCAGTCAGGCGAAAGGTGAGGGTTTTCGGGAAGTGCAGGAGCGGGCGCTGTCGACGCTGACTGGGCGACAAAGGTGAGCTTTTTCAGGGGGGCTTAAAAGGCGTTTTGGAGGCCTGGGCTTTGGAGAGTCCCGTCATCCGGTGCATTGAAGTTGGCCAATGGTGAGCTTTTACAGGAAGCCTTGGCCGTGTTGGTGCCGCGCGTGGCTACAAGCGTCCAGCGACTCAGCCTTGAAGCGAGGGGAAATGGGCGCAGTACGGCTTCGTTCCCGCCGATGCCGCCAGGTTTTGCCCCATGCTACTGCCATGTGTGCGCCCGCTCCACGAAGACGCCGGCTACAGGCACGCCGCTCGAAGGACGCGAAAATTTTTTGAGGTGAGAAGATTCAGGATACCTCCTTCCCCTTTGAAGCAACGACCAAAGCCGCCCGATTTTTCCGAACCCGCGACGCCAAAGGAAAGCCGCAATGTCGCGTCAAACGGTGAGGTGAGAGTTTTCGGGAATCGCTCGAGGTGAGTCGCGTCGCGTAAACTGCCATCACCCGCAATGGTGAGAGCCACGCTATAGACGCGTATCACCGCAGTCGGTATGCTCTCGGCAAATCCCTCCTTGACCAGACGCATGGCCACGAAGCGCGCCAAGAAAACCGATGTAGTCAGCCCCAGCTCGGCGGAGTTGCGCAAGGCCGTCGAGGCGATCGCCATTCAGCCCAAGAGCGGCAAGATCACGTTGCTGACGCGCAAGCTCTTCAATGTGCTGCTCGCTGTTGCGCAGCAGGCGGACGAGTCGGGCGACACCTACCGCGCGCTGCTCTCCGACATCGTCGCCAATTCCGCGTTCGACTCTAACGACACGGCGCTCGTGAAAGAACACCTGCGCCGCATGGTGTCGGTTCAGGTGGAATGGAGCACCGGAACGTCCAGCCAGAAGCCTGGGCGCAAATGGGGTATCTCAACGCTGATCGCAGACGCGGAAATTCTCGAAGATCCGACTACTCGCCGCGTCTGGGTCGAGTTCTCGTTTGCGCCGAAGATCAAGAAGAAGCTGCTGGACCCGGTTCAGTATGCACGTTTGAGCCTGCAATTTCAGAGTCAATTGCGCAGTAGCGCGGGCCTTGCGCTCTACGAAATCTGCGTGCGCTATCTGACCAATCCCAGCCATTTGACGATGCGCGAATCGTGGGAATGGTGGCGCCCTATCCTGTCGGGCACGCCCGACACCGAGGCCGGCGACGAAGCAAAGCGCGAGTACAAGTACTTCAAACGCGACTACTTGCGGCCGGCCATCGCCGAGGTCAATGCGGTGACGAACATTTTCGTCGAATTGATCGAACATCGCGAAGGCAGGCGTGTCGCGGAAATCCAGTTTCGCGTGACCGAACGCAAGCAGCCGATGCTGGCTCTCGACGAGCATCCGAATGTCTTCGACAGCACGCTGGTAGACCGGATGGTCAAGATCGGCATCCCGCTGAAAGAAGCACAAACGCTGTATGCGGATAGCGAGGAAAACCGGATTCGTGCGGCGTTGCAGATGACAGAACAACGCATGCGCAGCACGTCGCTGCCGCCGGTCCGCAGTGCGCCTGCGCTCTTCAAGGACGCGCTGAAGAAGGGTTACGCCCCGCCGGTCGAAACGGGCGCGTCTGCGGGCGGCGCGAAAGCCGCGGTGGCCGCGCCGGCCGACGACCTGAAGGCGCGTCTGTTGGGCGAATACTCGGCGTATCGCCGCCGGGAAGCCCGCGAGCTGTACGACGAACAAGGTGAGTCGGAACGCGAAATTGCGCGGCAGTCGTTCGAGGAAGAGGAATTGCCGGGGCTTGGCGCTCACATGCGCGACGACTGGCGCCGGCGGGGGCTGGACTCGAAGATCGTCGAGACGGCGTTCTTCGATTGGCTCGCTCGCAAAACGTGGGGCGAGCCGACCGATGGCGATCTACTCGCCTTTACCTTGAGCCAGTCGCGCGCAGCGTAATTGCTGGGATGGCGGTTGCTTCGGGTTAGTGGCGGCAGCAGCAGGCTCGGCCCGTGTGCCGTCCCCCGGGTTTGTGTCGGCTACTTCAACATCTTTTCGATCTGACGAAGGATGTCGTCGCGCTTTTCGCGCGTGAGGCCCTTCAGGCGCAGCTCGAGCCGGTCATCACCATACGACTTCAGGTCCCCCACCGACACGCCGTCCAGTTTGATTTCGAGCCGTTGCGCGTAGCGCTGGCGGCCTGCGGGTTTAGTGCTCTCCTGCGCAGTGGCTCTTCCCTTCACGATGTCGGCGACCTGCCGCGTGCTGAGGTCGTCGGAGACAATCTTGTGGATGAGGCGCAAAGTCGCGTCGGCCCCGCGAGCGGCGTGGTATCGGCCCACCTGATAGGCCATGTTGGACCCGAAGCGGTCCGGCCGGGCAACCATCTCCTGCATGACGGCCTCCGGCAGCTTGGCGATCGACAAGGCGACCGCTACCGTGGACTCGTCCAGTCCGAGATGCTCGGCTAGTTCCTTCTGACTCTGAAAGTGCCGATCCTCAAGAAAGCGTTTCCACACGACGGCGTTGTCGAATACGGTCTGCGAATCGCGCTGGACGTTGAGGTCATACCCGAGCTTGTAGCTTTCCAGACCGATCGGCAGATCGATAACGATCGCCTTCACGGCTTCCTGGTTCGCTTCCTTCAGCGCGCGCACGCGTCGGCCGCCGTCGCTGACGAAGTAAGTGCCGGGGTTGTCGTAGTCGGGAATGACGTGGATGGCTTGCTGCTGCCCTTGCTTCGCGAGATTGACGGCCAGCTCGGCAATCGACGACTTCAGATAAAAATGCCGGGGATTAAACGGGCTCGGCTTGATCGCCTTCAAAGGCAACTCGATGACCTGTCCGGAGCGATAGCCGTGTTCGATTCTCCAGGCGCGGTAAGCAGTGGACTCGTTTTGCGTATCCGCCGTGTCGCTCTCGGAGGACGCCTGCGGCATGACCGACGAGAGCGTCCGCACCGTTCCGTCCTGCGACGAAGCGGCGTTGTTCTTAACGAGACCGTCGATGGCATTCAGACGGTCCAGCGCCGTTCGCTTCTCGCTGCTGGTCGTATCAGGACGTGCTTGAAAGCCTTTGGCGAATTGGGAGGGTTTCATTCAGGGTCCTTTATGCGCATAAACTCATGGGAGCAAGGCGGCGATCTCGTTCGCACACGCCCTGACTTCGATAGCGGCCAGCTTGGCGCCGCGATCGCTCATCTGTAGCACTGTTTGGCCCAACGCCATGGCCTGCTTGTAGGCTTCGCGCGTGGGAATCTGGGTCTTGAGAAGAGGGAATCCAAGTTCCTCCAGCGCCCGCTTCAGCTCGCGCGTCAGCATGCGCTTCTCTTCCGTCTTGTTGAGGAGGAACACGGCGCGCAAGTCTTCGTTCATGACCTGCGCTTGCTGGACCAATTTGACGAGGCCAATGCTGGACCAGTAATCGGCCGGCGACGACGACGTGGGTATCACGGCGACGCTTGCCGCCAGCAGCACCACGCCGGACACCTTCTCGGTGATGGATGGCGGGCAGTCCACCACGATGATGTCGTAGTCGGACACGAACTTCTTGATCTCGCGGTGAATCTGGCTGCCGGCCTCTGAGAGATTGACAACGGGGAATGGGATGCCGGTATCACCATCGGCGGATGCACTGGCCCAGTGGATCAGTGTGTTCTGACCGTCTGCGTCGACGACGAGGACCCGTTTGCCCTTCTCATGGAAAGCCGCCCCGAGATGCATCGCGATCGTACTCTTACCGACGCCGCCTTTCTGCTGAGTTACCGCGATGATTTCCGCTGCCAATGTTCACCTCCTTTTTAGACGCAGATGGATTTTACCTGGATGATTTCCTATTTCAATCGTTTCTGTAAAAAGGAGACGGGCATAGCCGATCGGCCAGGTTTATGCGCATAAAGAAGTGGCTGGTAGCGGCGGATGAAGCAGGCGGTGACGCAGTGGTGTTATACGGAGGTAAGGCGGCAAGGCGGGCGGAGATGCATGTAGACGGTGGCGCGAGGGCGTTTTCCTCGCGCTGCGCGGTTCGTGCGCGGCGAAGCGCCGGACCGCTTGGGGCGCTTTCTCCGCGACGCAAGGCGAGAACCAATGGCGAGGGCCACTACGGGGAGATGCGGAGCGGAACGCTGTGCTACGAGGATCGCGCGAAACATGTGCTGCGTCTTGTGCGCGCGGCGACTCTGATCGCTACCGAAAGACCGAGGGTCTGTGGCTCGCCGGCCGCGAGGGAAGTTTTGGCGGTCACCGCGGGAGACCATCGTTGGCCAGAGCCAGGACGGTTTATGCGCATAAAGTTTGAGGCGGTCCACGGCAAGGCGAGCATGCGCGTACGGGGCCTCGCGGCGTCAACTCGAATCTCGGCTGCCCTCAATTGAAGGGGAGAGGTCTGCCCTGCTGCCTGCTTAACCACCGAAGCGTAAATTCGATTCGCAACGGTCAGGTACGTCATTCGCTCAGATATTGCGAATGAGCCCGAAGCTCTGCGCCGCCGCGCAAAGGTGGTTTATGCGCATAAACCACCCGTCGGTACTTGGTGCCCTTGGTCTACCAGTCGTCGCGGATTCACAACCTATTGCACAACCGTGCTGCCGCCGGCGCAGCAGATCGCTCGGACCGCATGCGCCCACCACGCGCACACACATTGGCTGTAGCATCGGACGGAAAGGACGTCCCGGCCGATCAGCCAGTTTTCTAATCAAGCCAGCCAAACATCCATCGAGAAAACAGCTGTGAGTGCAGCGATGACGCACGCATCCATCAACCGCCCCGTCAACCCCCAGCGAACCACACGCCCAGGCACCACATCGAGCGCCACAGCCGACCGGCTAAAATCCCACGACCGACCATCCACCGTCTTGAGTCATCTCAACCGAATCAACCGCTCCCAACCCTTCATCACAAACCGACGATGATCACGATCTATCACAACCCGCGCTGCTCCAAGTCGCGCTCGGCTTGCGAACTAATCGCCTCCCAGTACAAACGCGAAGAAGAACCCACCCAAATCATCGAATACCTGAAACAGCCGCTCTCGACCGCGCAGTTGAAGGAGCTGAACCGGCAATTAGGCTGTTCGGTCCGCGAAATGATCCGCGATTCCGAGCCGATCTATAAAGAACTGGGCCTTTCCGACTCTACGCTCTCTGACGCTCAGTTATACGAAGCATTGGCCGCACACCCCATCCTCCTGCAGCGGCCGATTGTCGTTAGAAACGACCGCGCCGTGATTGGTCGCCCGCCGGAAAACGTCGCAACGTTGTTCGTTTGATACGCCGCGCGAGAGACGAGGACAGGTAAGAGGCGCGCGAAGAAAAGGTGAGACGCAGGCGGGGCAACGTCGAAATATCAAGCAACAGCCAATGGCAGTAATTGATACACCGGTGTCGCTTGCCGACTTTGCACGCGCCTTACACTCGATATCGCGGGGCGAACTGTCGAGTGGGGCCCAGGCCAAAAAACATGGAGTGTGAATGCTTGAACTTAGACCGTCCTGTGAAGGATGCGGCAAATCTCTGCCGCCAAACGCGACTGACGCAATGATCTGTACCTACGAGTGCACGTTCTGCGAAGTCTGCGCACTGACGACTTTGCGCAACGTCTGCCCGAACTGCGGCGGCAACTTTCAGCATCGGCCGATACGCACTCGCGCGCAATTGGTGAAACACCCTGCTCAAAGCGAGCGGCACCCAATCGCAATAGACGAAGCCTCCCACGCCAGCTTTTTCGAGCGCTATCGGAACACGCCGCCTGCCGAACGCTAACGCGACACGGCCAGCACCACGGCCAGCCGCACGGCCAGCCGCAGAGGCCAGCCGCAGAGGCCAGCCGCAGAGGCCAGCCGCAGAGGCCAGCCGCAGAGGCCAGCCGCAGAGGCCAGCCGCAGAGGCCAGCCGCACAGGCCAGCCGCACAGGCCAGCCGCACAGGCCAGCCGCACAGGCCAGCCGCAGAGGCCGCCGCAACGCAGCGTTTAATCGTCGCTGCTTGCCTTGTCGGGCGTCGAAATACCGCTCATGGTATGGGCGGCGTCACGAAGCAGGCGGATCTGTTTGCGATAGTTGCGACAGCCGCTGCATGTGGGCAGGTGCAGCCGGATCGCAACCCATTCGCCGGTCGTGAGCGAGCGGTCGAGCGCGTCGGAAAGCAGCCGGGTAATGTGCTTACACTTCCCCATTGGCATCCTCGCTGGATAATCCCTTCTCGCTCAGACACGTGCGCAAGCGCAGCCGGGCGCGGTACATCAGCACGCTGCAATGATTGGCGGTCATCTGCAGTTCAGAGCAGATCGCGTCCGTGTCGAGATCGAGAAACTCGCGCATCATGAAAACGCGGCCGATATGCTCCGGCAGATGTTCCAGACACATCTCGAACAGCGCCCAGAATTGCTGCTGACGCAGCGCCGTTTCAGGCGTTGGCCACGGCCGCGGTTTAGTCTGGGAGGACCAGTGGCCGTTGTCCTTGAAAAGCTCGCGATCGAGCAACGCCTCGTCTGCGAGTTCGGACTCCAAAGCCGACAGGTTGACCGTCCGTTGTCGCGTACGCAACGTATCCACCAGCTTGTGCCGAAGAATTCCGAAGACCCAAGTCTTATGCTCGGACTGTCCGGCAAACCGGTCCGCTTGTGTCCAGGCGGCGGCGAGCGCCTCCTGCACGGCGTCCTCCGCTGCCGCAGCATCGCGCAGTTGCAAGCGGGCGAAACGCACGAGATCGCGACGAAGTTGCGTCAGATAGACTGGGTCGTCCAGTGCGGGTTCGCCGGTAGGCGCAACGCCCGAAGCGGACCCGCTTCGATGGATCGATCCACTGTTTCGATCGAAATGCGATTTAACCTCCGTTAAGCGGTGAGTCGCGCGTTATCACCGACGAGCGGCGGGTTGTCCTTCAACACCGCAGCACGCCCGGTGCTACAAATCGGCGCGAGAGCAGGGCCAGGTTGCCGTCTGCCCCATCGAGGAATCCGAGTGGCGAGCGCTACCCGATGTTGTCGGGTAGGCGGCGCCGGTTACTCGGCCCCTCCTGCAACCGCCGCCCCGCCTACGCGTAAGCAGGATCCGCACATTGTGGACAAATGGCAGCGGCACAGCGGCATCCATCGGCCATGCGCGCTCGCTACGTGACCGCGTCAAAGGGAAACAATC
The DNA here is from genome assembly GCF_019511605.1 of Paraburkholderia phenoliruptrix. Lineage (GTDB taxonomy): Bacteria > Pseudomonadota > Gammaproteobacteria > Burkholderiales > Burkholderiaceae > Paraburkholderia > Paraburkholderia phenoliruptrix_A. The sequence goes on from NZ_JAEUAV010000021.1 coordinate 74,949, forward strand.
GACTCATATCCACTGCCTTGACCGGACTGGAGCATACCCCAGCCAGCCCAACGTTGCCTGCGAGGCCCAAGTTCCGCACCAAGGTGGCAGGCAATGAGCCAATAATCCGACTGAATCCGTCCGATCAGCCTTATCCGGTTGCCAACTTGCTGCCGCGCACGCTCGGCCAAACCACCACCACCACGACGATTACGTAACCCCTGGCGAAACCACAGTTCCACGCACGATCATAAGCACGCCCCTCCACCTACGCGTTGAACAGCTCACTGCGCGCGGCATCAATAATCATCGCGACAGCCGGATGACTGATGCGGCGTTCAATAGAAATCGCGAAGAATTCTTCGACGATCGTGCCGATCTGTCCAACGGTCGTCAGTTTATGTTCCGCCTGTAGCTGGTTCTCGAGCACCGTTGGCGCGAACAATAGACCCCGGCCCTCACGCCCGAACGCGAGCGCCATGGCCCCGTCGTCGAACTCGCCGACGATACGCGGCGAAATCGCCCGGGATGCTAGCCAGTGATCCAATTTGCGCCGCACCGCCGACTCGGTGCCCGGCAGCAGCAGCGGCAATTGGCCCAGCGACATGGGAAAGCGTTTCTGAACGCCCTGCAGCAGCGACTGCGCGCCGAAGCAGCTCAGCGTTGAACGGCCGAGCCGGTGGTTGAACGCCTTGATGTTGACGTCCGCCGGGATGGGCGCGTCCGCGATGATCAGATCGAGGCGGTGCACGGCAAGTTGTGCGAGCAGTGCGTGCAGCTTGCCCTCGTGACAGATCACTCGAAGCGACGCGGGTGCGCTCAGCGCCGGTTCGAGCAGCCGGTAGGCAATTGCCTTCGGCACCGAGTCGGCAATGCCGACGCGAAACCGCGATTGCGTGCCCACCTCTTTCTCCCGGCGCACCGCGCTTTCCAGCTCGGAGCCCAAGGAAAAGATTTCGTCCGCATAGTCGAGCGCGAGCCGGCCTGCATCGGTGAGTTCGAGCGTGCGGCCGCTTTTCTTGAACAGCTTCTTGTCCAGCGCTTCCTCGAGCAGTTTGATCTGACCGCTCAGCGTTTGCGGGGTGACGTGCAATTGCTCGCCGGCCCGCACGATTCCGCCCGCGTGCGCCGCCACCCAGAAGTAATAGAGATGCTTGAAGTTCACTCGTCCTCCGTCAATCAGGCAACGTTACGATTTATTCGAATGATGGGCAACAAAAATACGAATTTTCCTTCGGCTTGCCTTCCGCTAGATTGAGGCTTCACAGGTCACGTATCGCAGATTGCCGCGAGACCAGCGGCAAGACAGATGACCGAAGAAAATTACCGTCCGTAAGGTCGTCGCGTGCGAAATATGGCGTGCGATGCGGGCGCCCCGATTTATCACGAGAGGTTTATATGCATACGCAAGTCATCAATCAGTTCCGGCGTGTCGCCAGCAAGGTGACGCGCGGCACCGCGGCGCTCGGTCTCGCGGCTGTACTCGCGCTCGGCGCGCTCGCGGCCAATGACGCAGAAGCCAAGCGCGTGGGCGGCAGTCAAAGTATCGGGCGACAGTCGCAAATGGCGTCGCCGTCCGCGCCCGCGCAACGCAGCCAGCAGGCACAACCCGCCCAGCAGGCCGCTCAGGCGCCGGCGGCAACGCCCGCGCGCAACCGTTGGCTGGGCCCGCTAGCCGGTCTCGCCGCCGGGCTGGGTATCGCCGCGCTGCTGTCGTCGCTCGGCCTCGGCGCGGGACTTGCGCAAATGCTGTCAAACATGCTGCTCATCGGCCTCGTGGTGGTCGCCGGCGTGATGCTGTTCCGCTTCATCGCCAATCGGCGTCGTCCGGACCTGGCGTATGGGCATGGTGCCGCGAGCCGGTCGCAGAGCAATGGCATGCCGTTCGCGAATCAGAACGGTCAGGCCCGGCCCGACTCGAGCTTCTTCGGCAGCCAGCGCTCGGCGGCGAATCAGGCCGCAGCAGCGGGTGTGTTCAACGCGCCGGTGCAGCCGCTCGGGCTGGATCAAGCTGAACTGGTGGCTTCGGCAAAAAGCATGTTCATGCGTCTTCAAGGCGCGTGGGATCGCAATGAGCAAGGCGACCTGTTCGAGCTGACCACGCCGGAGATGTTCGCGCAGCTCAAGCGCGATCTGGAAGGCCGCGGTAACCAGCCGAACCGTACGGAAGTGCCGCAACTCGACGCGGAAGTCCTCGGCGTGGAAAGCACAGCGGACGAAACGTTTGTCAGCGTGCGCTTCTACGGTCAGATGCGCGAAGACGATGCGCCGACCGCCCAGCCGTTCCAGGAGGTCTGGAATATCGTCCGCAGCGCGCACAGCGGCAATACTTGGCGACTCGCCGGCATCCAGCAACTGGACCGCTAAGCGCGCGAAGAAATGGCGCGGGACCACACAACCGGTCACGCGCGTCCGAGAGGGCTTGCATGTTTTGATGCACGCCCTCGCGGTTTGCTTTTGACGACCTACCGCAACGTCAGCGCTGCCAGTTGCCGGGGCGCATGACCGGCCCGCGTGGCGCCGAGTCGTCAGGCGATGCTGCGGCGTGCCCCCGCGCTCCTGGCGCTTTCAGCGCAGCACGAAGCGCAGCGACATATGCACTTCATCGTATGGCTTTCCGTCGACGATCATCGAGGCGGGCTCCAGCGCGAACTGTTGAAAGCCGAACGACGCGTAGAGCCGGATGGCCGCATGATTGCATGCGTTGACGCTCAGATTCACCTGCGTAATGCCCGGCACTGACCGGGCAAAGCCGATCGCCTCGCCAAGCAGAACTCTGCCTACGCCAGCGTTTCTTTTCTCTGCCGCGACGTACACGCCCCATAGAAACGCCTTATGGCGCAGCTTTGCCAGGCTTTCGCGGCCAACTCCCACCATACCGACCAGCCGCGCGCCTTCGAACGCACCAAAAACGCCGCGATCGTCCTTTGCGGTCAAGCGGTTCGCTATGTCCTCAGGCGAGCGCTGCACTTCTTCCTCATAGCTGGATGCAAACGATGTAGGGGTCTCCTTCAGCCCTGCGAGGCGCAATGCCTGAAAGGACGACGCATCGGACGGAGTCAGTTGACGAACACGCAATCGGGCCACCTCTGTTAAGGGCCAAGGCAGTATGCGACGAAAGGAAAAAACACCGCATTCTGCCGACAGCAAAAAAAAACTGGAATAAACGCCGAAGCCTCGTGTTCGCCCCTACGTAGCCTGATTCAAAAGCGTTGATCTGCGACTGCTCAAGGAACAAAGCTCCAGAGGAAGCCGCACTGACTCACCGTAATGAATCGATAAATAGTTAGGAATCCAACTGAATCGACAGGCATCGAACATCGATCAGGCGGTCGTCTTTTTGCAACGAGATTCGCGGCACGTGCCGCACATCCAACACAACAGCCAACACACTTATTGAAGGAGTATGCACCATGTCAAAGATCCTGATGCGCGTCACCCTCGTCGCTTGCGCCCTTGGCGCACCGGCTCTCAGCTTCGCTCAGTCGAACGCTCAGTCGAACTCCCAAGCGAACGCGCCCCTGACGCGCGCCGAAGTCCGCGCCGACCTCGTGCGCGTCGAGCGCGCAGGCTATCGGCCCACCAGCGGTGACGATGTGAACTATCCCGCAGACATTCAGGCTGCCGAAGCAAAAATCGCTGCCGAGGCCAATGGGTCGCTCGCCGCGCAGGCAATGGGCGGCGTCGCGCAGGGCGGCAGCTCCGCATCCGGTGCTGCATCTCGCACCGCCATGCAGCCGGCCTGTGTCGGCCCCGTCAGCTTCTGCAACCCTTACGCCGGTAGTTAAGCGACGCAGGCCGGACAGTTGCCGTGGCCTTGCCCGCACTGTCCGACCTCGCTACTCAATCATCATCAACGGAGTACGTCATGAGAATCCCTTCGCTCGCCGCGGCGGCGCTTTCGCTGTCCGCAGGCATGTTTGCTTCCGTCAATGCGCTGGCGCAGGATGCGCAGCCATCCAAAGCACCGGTCAGGAATATTGTTCTAGTCCACGGCGCGTGGGTGGACGGCTCGGGTTGGCGGCCGGTCTATGACATCCTCAGGAAGGACGGCTACCACGTGTCGATCGTGCAGGAGCCGCTCACCTCACTGGAGGAAGACGTGGCCGCCACGAAGCGTGTGATCGACATGCAGGACGGCCCCACCATTCTGGTCGCGCATAGTTACGGCGGCTCGGTGATTACCGAGGCCGGCGCGGATCCTAAGGTAGCGGGCCTCGTGTATGTCGCGGCACATGCACCTGCCGTCGGTGAAGATGAAAGCGATCTTGGCAAGCAGATGCCGAGCTATACGTCGAAGCAGACGGGCGCCATCAAGAAGTTGGATGACGGCTACACGTATCTCAATCCGGCAGACTTCCCGAAGGACTTCGCTGCGGATCTGCCCTTGAAACAGGCGCAATTCGAATCGCATTCGCAGGTTCTCACGGCGGCCAAGGTCTTTTCCACGCCGATCAAAGTTGCCGCGTGGACTAGCAAACCGAGCTGGGGCATCGTGGCCGCTAGCGACAAGATCATCAACCCGGACCTCGAACGTTTCTATTATCAGCGCGCGCACAGCCACACCACGGTATTGGCGGGGGCAAGCCACGCGGTATACGAATCGCGTCCGAAGGAAGTCGCCGCTGTAATCGAAGACGCTGCGAAGCATGCGCAGCAGTGACGCGCCAACACGGGCACCTTGCTGCTAACTGCACGCAAGCTGCTCGTGTTGCCCGTCGTTCCCGTCGCGCAACGCAGGCTTACACTGTTTCCGCGCGCAGCCATAGCTTGAGCGCGGTGTCGTCCCCGCTTTCGAGCGCGTGCGCAACCCGCTGGCCGACCGCGGCGCCGAATTTGTAGCCGTGCCCCGAACACGCCGACACGACCAGCGTCTTGCCAATGCGTTTTGAAAAAATCCGCTGATCGGCCGTGAAGGTGGACACGCAGGTTGTCACTTCGCTCACGATGTATTCGTCGATGCGGCTAAGCGGCGGCGCAAAGAGCTGACGCAAACGCTCGCCTTCGCCGGGCATCACGTGCCGATCGGTTTGCGCATCCGGCACTGCTCGCTTGAGCGTGCCCGCACCGAACTTCAGGCCGATACCGTCGATGGGCGGCAGCACATAACCGTTACTCGAGCCGCCGATATCCACGATCGCCGGCGCCTTCGACCACGCGCTTTCCAGGTCCTCAGGCGGCGCGAGGTAAGCGACGGCGTTGCGATAGATCGCGAAATTGCCAGCGAGCTCGGGAAAGAGCTGCGGTGTCCCCGCGCCGGCTGTCACGACGAACCTGTCCGCGCGGACCATGCTGCCATCTGCAATGTGCACGCTTGCCGCATGCGGATCGATTGCAACGGCTTTTGTGTGCATGCGAATGTCGACGCCGCGCATGCGCAGCCACGCTTTCAGATCGTGCGCGATGCGCTGGCTAAAAAGCGCGCCCCCTTCGTGATCGAGGTACGCATAACGAAACGTGGAGGCATCGAGAAACGGATAGCGCCTTGCTGCTTCTCGCGAATCGAGCCGTTCGTAGTCGATGCCAAGGCGATCGAGGCCCATGCGGAACTGCTCAGCGCCGTCGCCGGCAAACTGTGAGATACCGAGTACACCGCAATTCGCATAGTGCGACACCCCGAGGTCATCCCACAGCATGTCCCAACTATCGAAGGCTTCGTCAATGGCTTGCGCGTAACCGTCTGCATCGCCGTACGCGCGATGAATCATCCGATGCCGGTCCGCCGACGCGGTGAGCGCGTGCGGAATGGGCCCCTGCTCAATCAGCGTAACGTCGTGCCCCAGCTTGGTGAGCGACCACGCCGTGCTCAGCCCGTCGATTCCCGCGCCAACGATTGCCACACGCATGCCAATCTCCCGGTCGGTTGAACGGGGTTCAGTCTAGCAGCGGGAAAAAATAAGCGGTGCGTGCCGTGCAATCGCGCGTGTGTTCGTTCATTCAGCCGACGAATGACGGGTTGCCAAACCCATACGCCAAGCCAATACGCCAAAGCAATAGCTCTGCGCACTGCAACGGCCGTTGCGCCCGGGCAGCGCCCGAATCAATGCTTGCGATGCGACCCATCGCGAAGCCTGTTGCGCACCTTCTTGGCCGCGAACAGCGGCACATAGTCCATCACGCGTGCCTGGTGGCGATAATCGGCCAACGTGTCCGCATACATCTTCGAGACGGTTTCCGCCGGCGTATCGGTTTCCTCTGCAATGCTTCTCACGACTTCGTCAATATTTGGCTCGGGTTGCGACATTGGATCTCTCCAGTTAAGCGGCATGGGCCAGGCGAGTGCGGACAAACACAAGGCTTTTTATTAGAGGATGCAGTAGGCTGCGATGCCAATTGAATCGGTCTATCGCGCGTTGCACGCCACAGAGATTTTTTTCTTGCGTCGCGAAACGCGCGCGGGCCTTCCGCGATGTCGCAGGCCGACACCTGAAACGAACCGAAACAGATCATTCGGCCCGAGATGGAATAAAACGGCACCCTGCGCAGTTCTGTCAATGAACGGCGCGCCACTGCAAGCCGCCGCTCGAACCTGTCGCCGCGGTTTGACCGACATTTCCCCGACGTTTAACTGAAAATTTGCTGACGATCTGGCGCACGATCGCAACGACCTATGAACACGCACGCCCAACGCCTGACCGGAGAAACCGAAGCAACCGCGCCATCGCGCTACACGCGCACGGCGATTACGCTGCATTGGATCATTGCGCTGCTCATTGTGGGCAACGTCGCGCTGGGCCTCTGCGCGGAGTCGCTGCCCGACGACTGGGTGCGGCTAGCGGTCGATACACACAAGTCCATCGGCATCACGGTGCTCGGCCTCGCGGTAACGCGCATCTTGTGGCGCGTATCGCATAAGCCGCCGCCGCTACCGCGCGAGTTTCCGTCGTGGGAAAAAATTGCCGCCCATGCCGCGCATTTTCTGCTCTATCTGCTGATGATCGCCCTACCGCTTTCCGGTTGGCTGCACGATTCCGCATGGAAAGACGCGGCCACACATCCCATGCGTCTGTTCAACCTGTTCGAGTGGCCGCGCATCGGCTACATCATGAACACTGCGCCGGCATTGAAGGAAACGCTGCATGACCGCTTCGGCGCATTGCATACGTGGCTTGGCTATGCACTGTACGCGTTGCTTGCCATGCATATCGGCGGTGCGCTGAAGCACGAGTGGATCGACCGCAAATCTGTGCTGAAACGCATGCTGCCCTGAGCGCTGCCTTGCTCATGTTCTGAAACCGCAACAACCACCATCCTTCCCCGACCTTGAAAAAGACCCTGGAACAGGCGTTCGCGCTTGCATCGCCTCGTCTCGTGCCGCGCGGCACCACGTTTTCGAGCACGCTGATTCATGCCGCCGTGGTCGCCGCGTGGATATTGCTGTTTGCCCGTGCGTTCTTTCTGCACGGCGTGGTCGCGTGGTCCACCGGCATCGTCTACGTGCTTTACGACACGTTGCTGCTTGCGTTCGTCACGTGGAAAACCTTGCCCTTGATGCGCCGTGCGCCGCCGCTCGAGCCTGACTACGATCGGCGCAGTTTGCCTGACATGGGTGTGATCGTGGCCTCGCACAACGAAGCGGCCGTGCTGCCTGTCACCATCGCGGCGTTGCTTCGGCAGGTGCGCGGCCCCGCGCAAATCGTGATTGCCGACGACGGCTCCACGGACCAGACTCACACGCTGCTCACCGAACGCTTCGGCCTTGTTGCGCCCGCCGAAGGCAAGCTCAGCGCGCCGAGTGCGCTTTACCCGAATCTGTTCTGGCTGCGCATGCCGCACGGGGGCAAGGCGCGCGCGCTGAACGCGGCCATCACGCTCATGACCACGGAAACTGTGATGACGGTCGACGCGGACACGCTTCTCGACGACGACGCCACCTACGCCATGCGCGCCGCTTTCGCGAGCGATCCGAAGCTCGTCGCGGCCGCCGGCATTCTGGTTCCGGTGTGCGGCAAGTCGGCGTCGGGCCGCGTGCTGCAATGGTTTCAGACATACGAGTACATGCGCAATTTCATCGCGCGTTTCGCGTGGATGCGCGCCGACAGTCTGCTACTCGTGTCAGGCGCCTTCGCGTCGTTCAGGCGCGACGCGCTCGTCGACGTCGGCGGTTTCGATCCGCAGTGCCTGGTTGAAGACTATGAACTGATTCACCGGCTGCGCCGCTATTCGGTCGACCACGGCCTGGGCTGGGACGTGCGCGTGATCGGCGACGCGCATGCGCAGACCGACGCGCCCGACAGCCTCGCGGGTTTTCTGCGCCAGCGCCGCCGCTGGTTCGCAGGCTTCCTGCAGACGCAGTACTGGAATCGCGACATGACCGGCAACCCGCGTTACGGCACGCTCGGCATGCTGATGCTGCCGGTAAAGGCGCTCGACACGATGCAGCCGATCTACGGCCTGACCGCGTTCGCCTTGCTGCTCGCATTCCTGTTCGGCGGCCACGGCGCGCTTGTGATTTCCATCTTTAGTGTGATCGGCGTCAAAACGGCGATCGATTTGGCCTTCTATCTTTGGAGCATTCATCTCTACCGACGCTGGACCGGCGCGCGCAGCGGCGCCGGCATAGGGATGGCAATGCTCGCGGCGGTGGCTGAGCCGTTCACGTTCCAGTTGCTACGGCATACGGGCGCAGCGCTAGGCTGGCTGCACTTTCTGCGCGGCGGCCGCGCGTGGGGCGTGCAGCGCCGCACAGGCCTGGTGTCGCGCGAGGACGCGTAAAGGCGACCGCAGCAAGGCTCGCTTTTCAGGTCCCGCTGCGCGGCGTTATGACCCCGCCGGACCCATGCCGTGCCCGCTTCGAGTAGACTGACGACGATAACGGCCGCGACAGGCGGCCGCCTACTCTATCCGCACGTGCACGGAGGCTCCACACTATGCATGCTGTTCCCCCGCTCGAACAAAACACCGTCGAGGCGTCGCCAACGCATGCGGCATCGCCGAAAGCCGCTCCCGCGCAGGGGCCGGCTGCCAACGACGCGCCAGTGCGCGACTTGCGCCGCGTCGGCATCCATCCGGATTACTGGTATCCGCTCGCGTGGTCGCATGAGGTCAAGCGCGGCAAGACGCATGGGGTGACGTTCGCGGGCGATCCGATCGTGCTCGCGCGCACGGAGTCCGGCAAGGTATTCGCGCTCGAGGACCGCTGCGCGCATCGGCAGGTGCCGTTGCATCAGGGCGTGGTCGACGGCGAATCGATTCGTTGCGGCTACCACGGCTGGACTTACGACTGCTCGGGCAAATGCATCGACGTGCCGTACCTCGGGCGCGAGCGTCTGCCGAATGGCGTGCGTTCCTATCCGTGCCGGGAAGTGGAAGGTCTGATCTTCGTGTTTCCCGGCGATCCGGCCATGGCGGAGGTGCGGCCGCTGCCGAAGCTAGGCTCAGTGGCCGACAAGAAGTACAAGACGCGGCGCTTCGGCCGTCCGGTGAATTGCCACTACTCGTTCATGCACGAAAATCTGATGGACATGAACCATCAGTTCCTGCATCGCCGGCAGATGGGGCAGATGCGCGCGCGCTCGCTCGGGCGGCGGCGCGGCGAAGGCTGGGTCGAAGTCGACTACACGTTTGCGCGCATGGCCGGCCAGCAGCCGATTGGCGAGGCGATCGTGTTCGGCCAGAGCCGCAAGGCAGGCGGTGATAACGACAAGGACGTGATGACGATCCGCACCGAGTATCCGTATCAGACGCTGCAGATTCGCACGTCGGAAAAGACACTGGTAATGGATTTGTGGATTGTCTATGTGCCGCTCGACCGCGAGCAGCGCACCAACCGCACGTTCGGGCTGTTGTCGATTCGCAAGCCGGGCATTCCGGGTGCACTGAACCTGGCCTGGCCGCTGCTGGTGTGGTTCACGGAGCGCATCTTCAAGGAAGACCGCGAGATCGTCGAGGCTGAGCAACGCGCGCACGATTCACAGGGCGCAGACTGGAATCACGAGGTGTTTCCGGTTATCAACGAATTGCGCGCGCTGCTGCGCGAAAGCGGGGCGCCGGACCAGGTGGTTGGCGCGGGCTCCGCGCACACAGAAGTGATCCGTTTCTGGGACTCGCGTCAGGGCAATCCGGTGGCGAAAACCTGAGCCCTGAGCGGCGGGCCGCTTTGCGGCTTGCCGCGAATGAATGCATCTCCGCGTTGTGCATAATCCTGCACGGGCAGGCGGCGATAATAGCGCTCAGTCGGCAACGCGTTGCCAACTGATGCGAGCGGGTTTGCGCCAATCGGCATGGGCCGCGGCGCGACCCGTGTACCATTTCGCTTTTCCCGATCTCTGAAGACTGCCTCGTGACAACGCAACAACTCCCCGCCTCCGCTCGCAAATCCCTGACTCTGCTGCAACTTCTGGGTGTGGTCGCCGCCGCCGGCCTGATCGCCGACATCGTGCTGAACCTGTTCATCTAACGCCGTCATGTATAAAAAGGGCGTAGCACTGGAACTGCAGTTTTCCCCGGAACGACTCAACGACGGCGCGGGCGACCCATACTGGATCGACCTGACGCAAGACGAAGCACAACGCCTGCTGGAACGGTTGCAAGCGCGCCTCGCCGGCCACGGCGCGAGCACTGACGCGCCGCTCGTCGTTAGCCTTGACGAGACGGCGGACTCGCAACCGCGCGGCACGCCGAACCCCCCGGCCGCGAATGTGAATGTCGCCGATGCCGCCAATGCCGCCAATGCCGCCAATGCCGCCAATGCATCAGCCGCCGACGACCTGAAGCAGTGGGTGTGCGTGATCTGCGGCTGGATCTACGACGAGGCCGCCGGCTTGCCGGAGGAGGGCATCGCGCCGGGCACGCGCTGGGCCGACGTTCCCGCCGACTGGCGTTGCCCGCTGTGCGACGTGGGCAAGGAAGACTTCGCGCTGGTGGAGTTCTAGGCGTCCGGGTAATCGGCGCCTACGGTAGTGGCTTCCCACGCATCGAAGTCGCCGCGCATGAAGTCCAGCTTCTTGCGCGCGAGTTCCAGTGCTGTCTTGCCGAGCAGCAAGCGCAGAGGCGGCTTGTCCGAGAGCGCGGCGTCGACGATCGCCTGCGCCGCGCGTACCGGATCACCCGCCTGCTTGCCGCTGCGCGCCTCCGTCTGCTTGCGCCGCTCGCCGGCCGTGGCCGCATAGTCGTCGATGACGGTGGCAGATTGCTTGATCGACGGGCCGGCCCAGTTGGTGCGGAACGGGCCGGGCTCCACGATGAGCACGCCGATGCCGAGCGGCGCGACTTCGGTGGCAAGCGATTCGGACAAGCCTTCCACCGCGTATTTCGTCGCGTGGTAATAACCGGTTGCCGCAAAGCTAGTGAGCCCGCCGATAGACGACACATTCACGATGAGGCCGCTACGTTGCTCGCGCATGATCGGTAATACGGCCTTCGTGATGTCGACCAGACCGAACACGTTGGTCTCGAACATGGCTCGCACTTCGCGATCTTCGCCTTCTTCAATTGCGGCGAGATAACCGTAGCCGGCGTTATTGACGAGCGCGTCGATGCGCCCAAAGCGCTGCTTCGCCTCTGCGACGACGTTGGCGGTCTGCGCGCGATTCGTCACGTCGAGTGGCAAAACGAGCGCGCGTTCGCCATGCGGCTCGGCAATGTCTTTCACTTTGGATACGTCACGCGCGGTGACTACAGCGCGCCAGCCGCGCTCGAGCACCAGTTTTGCGAGTTCGCGGCCAAAGCCGGTTGAACAGCCGGTAATCAGCCAGACGGGATTGTCTCGATTCATCATGTGGGATAGCTCCTGTTGATGGTCTGCGACATTGCCTCGTGCTTTCGTTTTGATTAACGCATTGAATGTTGTGTGCGCCAGGCAGGGGGCTCCAATTGTAGTCGCAGTGCAGCGGCCTCGCTTGCAGCGCCTCGACGAACGCGCGAGCCAGGCGATGCCAAGCCGAGGGTCCCGCTGCATCGTGCGCACGCGCAACGGCGACGGTGCCAGCGCGTCAGTCGTCTTACCGCCCTTGCACCGTACGCGTGTACGACGCGAGCATCGTTGCAAGTTCCTGCGCGGCGGGTGTGAGTGGAATGGCTGCACGTTGCAGCAGGCAGACGGTCTGCTCGATCGCGCGTTCGCGAACTTCGATGGTGGCGAGCGCGTCGGCAAACGGCCCCTGCTTCGCGACAACCGACGATTCCAGCGACAGGCAATCCGTCGCGCCCACCAGGTGCAGTGTTTCGTACAGACCTTCCACCGTCGCGACAATCCTCGGCGGCGGCAGGCCGTGGCTTGCGAACAGATGAATCAGCCGATGCGCAGGCGGATCGCCAGTGACGTTCGGCGAGCGCGTTGCGATCCAGGTGCAATCGGCAAGCTCGGCGAGCGAGCGCGCTCGCGCTTTCGGATGACCCTTGCGGCAGACAATTACCGGGTCCGACGGATAAAGCGGCACGACGGAAAGATCGGCGGTGTCCGTGTGCTTCGCAACGAGCGCAATGGCAAAGTCCAGCGTGCCTTCACGAATCCACGAAATCATCATGCGCGATGTGCCGGCGCGCAGATGCAGCGCGACTCGCTCGAAGCGCGCGCGAAACTCCATCAGCACGGGTGCGAGCGCATTGACTAGCGGCTCGGTGGTCATGCCGAACGTGACCTCGCCTGCATATTCGCCGCGCAATTGCTGCACCTCCTGCTCGGCGCGTTCGCATTCGCCAATAATCGCGCCGGCCCGCTGCAACAGCCGCTGGCCCAGCGCGGTCAGCGCAATGCCGCGATTGGTGCGAATGAACAATGTCGCCCCCAACATTGACTCGAGGTTCTGCAACTGCTGCGTGATGCCGCTTTGCGCGATGCCGAGAGCGCGTGACGCGGCGCGCAGACTGCCATGTTCGGCCACCGCCTTGAAGGCTCGCAGTTGGGAGATTGTCAACGCCATGGGAGCGTCCGTGTCGTGGTCGGCGGAATGGGGCTTGGCTGCCGCGTCAGGGCCGGCGATCGGCAAAAGCGATCATGATAGTCCGAACATGACTATTGCGGAGCACGCCGCGAGCATACGATGGGCTCGCTGCATTCCGTCCACATCGAAAAGATTCCGCTCTCATGAAACTCCCGCTGATGATCCTGAGCGCTGCGCTGACATTCAGCAGCGGCGCGTTTGCCGCTGAGTCCGACACGTTGCGCCTCGGCATCGACCCGAGCTATCCGCCCATGGACTCGAAGGCGCCCGACGGCAGCCTTAAAGGCTTCGACGTCGACCTCGGCAATGAAATCTGCCGCCGCATTCGCGCGCGTTGCCAATGGGTCGAGCTCGAATTTTCGGGGATGATCCCCGCGCTTCAGGCACGCAAGATCGACGCGATTCTTTCCTCGATGGCAATTACGCAAAAGCGCGAGCAGCAGATTCTTTTCACGTCGAAACTCTTCCAGTTCAAATCGCGGCTGATCGCGCGACAAGGCTCGCCGCTCGCTGCAGGGCTCCAGGCGCTGTCGGGCAAACAGATCGGCGTGCAATCGGGCACCCAGTTCGAAGGCTATGCGCTGAAGAACTGGGCGCCGCTCGGCGCGCACGTCGTCGCGTACAAGAGCCAGGATGAGGTGTTCGCCGACTTGCAGAATGGACGCCTTGACGGCGCGCTGCTCGGCTCCGTGGAAGCGGATTTCGGCTTTCTGCGCACGCCGGCCGGTAAGGGTTTTGCGTTTGTCGGCGAGCCGCTTTCGATGGGCGACCGCGGCACGGGCATAGGCTTGCGCAAGGACGAGACGGCGGTGCAGGCGTCGATGAACGCCGCGATTGCCGCGATGCTGAAAGACGGCACATACGCGCAGATCGCAAAGAAGTACTTCGACTTCGACCCATACGGCAATTGATGCCCGCGCTTGGGGCTCACCAACCACACGCTCTTCTGTCATGAACAGGCAATCGCATCCGCTTCTTTCGCCGGCTATCGGCACACATCGCGAACTCGTGTCATTTCACTTCGGCCCGGCCCGCAGCAGAGAAAAGATCTATATCCAGGCCTCGCTGCACGCCGACGAAACGCCTGCCATGCTGACCACGCTCCTGCTCAAGCGCCGTTTGCTCGAACTCGAAAGGCAAGGCGCGCTGAATGCAGAGGTGGTGCTCGTTCCCGTCGCCAACCCTGTCGGACTCGCGCAATACGTGCTCGGACAGTTTGTCGGGCGCTTCGATCTGGCAAGCGGCAAGAACTTCAACCGCCATTTCTTCCAGTTTCCGAAACTGGTCGCGCAGGCTCGCGAAGCGTTAGGTCCGAACCCGGCGGAAAACGTGCGGATCATTCGCCGGCTGATTGCGGAGGAACTTGCCGCGCACAAGCCGTTGAGCGAATTCGAGTCGTTGCAGTTGTCGCTGCTCAAGCTTTCGTTCGACGCCGACGTGGTGATCGACCTGCATTGTTCGCTCGAAGCCGCGATGCATCTCTATACGAGCGAGGCGGCGTGGCCGCAGTTCGAACCGTTGGCGCGTTATCTCGGCGCACAGGCGTCGCTGCTCGCAACGAATTCCGGCGGCGAGGCGTTCGACGAAACACACAGCCTGCTCTGGTGGCGGTTGCAGCAGGATATACCGGCCGACAAGCCGGTGCCGAACGGCGCCATTGCGGTGACGGTGGAATGCCGCGGCCAGCGCGACGTTTCATACGAAGCAGCGCAGCAGGACGCCGACGCGATCCTCGATTACCTTGCGTGGCGCAAGGCCGTGGCACTGGAAGCGAAGCCGTTGCCGCCGTTACCGACGGCCGCCACGCCGCTTGCCGGCAGCGAACAGTTTTACGCGCCCGTGAGCGGCATTCTCGTGCATCGCGCGACGATTGGCGACAAGATCAGCGTCGGGCAGCCGCTGTTCGATATCGTCGATCCGTTGACGGACGAAACCACCACGCTGACCAGCAACACAGAAGGCGTGTTCTACATGCGCCGCGCTATCCGCTTCGTCACGGCAGGTGCGCCGCTCGGCCGTGTGACTGGCGCACGGCCTTTCAGGACAGGAGTGTTGCTGGGCGCGTAACGTCGCGCTCATCAAGTCGCACAGCATGAAAATGTTGCGCACGACCGAAGTTCCAGCCAGACGCGCCGATACCGCGCGTCTGACCGAAGCCTCACATTTCCTGCCTCAGTTCGCCACCAGCACCGGCGCAATAGCAGCCGGATCGCTGATGCTCGGTCTGCCATTCTCCACATGGCCCGCCATGCGGCGCGAGAAGCTGTCGTCGTCGTTGCTCGTCACGGTCAAGTCGTACCAGTGGTGGCTCGACGCGAGCACCCATGCTTCCTCGATATGCGCGCCGGCCGGCACGATCACCGGACGCGCGCGGGCACCATACGCGTTGTCGGTCACCGTCAGGCGCGCGAGACTTCCGCCCTTGTTGCTGAACTTGAGGAACACGTTGCCATTGGCGACGTCGTATTGGACCTTCACTTCAGGCTGCGCTGGCTTATCCTGGCGGTGCCCGCCCACGGTTTGCGCGAGCTGCGTTGCAGCTTGCGCCGCGGCTTGCGTGTTACCCGCGAATTTGCGCACGAAGCCATTCGGGCCGAATACTTCGAATGCGTAGACACCGTTGGTCAGCGTCAGATCGAATGACTCTTCAAGCGACTTGCCGGCTTCCACGGTGTAACGCCACGGGCCATCCGTGCGGTTTGCCGAGTACACATAGAAGTGCGCGCCCTGTGTGCCGGTATTGCCGAACGAGATCTCGAAGGTGTTCTGCTTCGGGTTTGCGTGGCCGTTCACATGCAGTTCGTACGGCAAGGCGCGTGCGAAACGGATACCGCTTTCCTGCGGATCGATCGTGCCCGGCGTCGCGGGAACGGTGGGCTTGGGCTGCGTGGCGCACTGGTTGTCGGCAATGCTCTTGTAGTTGCTCGTGTCCGGCAGGGGCGGGATTCGCGAATCGGGCGTGCGGAAGTCGAACGCCGTGGTCAGATCGCCGCACACGGCGCGGCGCCATGCGGTGATGTTCGGCTCCACCACGCCAAAGCGCGCTTCGATGAAGCGGATCACCGACGTATGATCGAACACCTGCGAGCATACGAAGCCGCCCTTGCTCCACGGCGAGACGATGGTCATCGGCACGCGTGGGCCGAGGCCGTATGGCAGACCGTCGGCCGTATATTTGCCGCCGCGCCCCGGGTTCACCACGTTGTGTATTTCGCCTTCCGTGCTGACCGTGGACTTGCCTTGCGCGGCCGTGGTGGCGGGCTGCGGCGGCACGATGTGGTCGAAGAAGCCGTCGTTCTCGTCGTACATGATGAAGAGCACGGTCTTGCTCCACACCTCCGGGTTGGAGGTCAACGCGTCGAGAATCTGCGACGTGTATTCGGCACCGTAAGCGGGCGTGTATTGCGGATGCTCCGAGTATGCGGCGGGCGGGCACAGCCACGACACTTGCGGCAAGCGGTTCGCGAGTACGTCGGCCTTGAGGTCGTCGATAGTGCGCACCGTTTGCGCGCGTTCATACAACGGCGAGCCCGGCTGCGCGTTGATGAAGTTCGTGAAGTTCTGCAGGATGTTAGTGCCGTAGTTGCCGTTCAGCGGATCGGCGCCCGTCAGCCCTTGCTGGTAGATCTGCCATGAAATGCCGGCTGCTTGCAGGCGCTCGGGATACGTCGTCCACGAAAGCAACTGGTAGTTCGGCGGGCCGTCGCCGTCCACCCAATCGTTGTTGTCGAGCAGCGGGCCGCCGAACTTGCCGGTCGGGTCCACGGTGCCGGTCATGAGGTACGAGCGGTTCGGGTGCGTCGGGCCCGGCAGCGAGCAGAAATACGCGTCGCAAACGGTGAATGCGTCGGCGAGCGCATAGTGGAACGGAATGTCGCTGCGCAGGTGATAGCCCATCGTCATGTCGGTCTTGTTGGCCGGCCACTGGTCGTAGCGACCGCCGTCTATCGCGGCGTGCGTCTTGTACCAGCTGTGATCGAGGTCGCCCACGCATTGCGCGCTGGTGGTCGAGGTATCCAGGTGAAACGGCAGCACCGGCTTGGTCGGGTCCGCCTTCGACGGCTGATACCACACCGGCTTGCCGCCAGGCAGCGGAATCGGGAAGCGGTCGTTGTAGCCGCGCACGCCGCGCATATGGCCGAAGTAGTGATCGAACGAGCGGTTTTCCTGCATGAACACGACAATGTGCTCGACGTCGCGAATGGTACCGGTGCGCGAGAATGCGGGAACGGCCAACGCATTGCGAATGGACTCGGGCAGCGCGGTAAGCGCGGCGGCAGCACCCGCGGATGAAGCCACGGTCTGCAGGAAACGGCGACGGCTATTTGATGTCATGGAATATCACCTTCTGCGGGGGGAAGAATAGCGCGCCTCGCGCGCCGGTGGAATCGGTCAGTTGCTGCTCGCGCTGTCGCCGGGTGCGTAACGCATGACGGGCGCCACTTGCTGGCTGTCCGCAGCCAGGCTGGCTTGCATGTTTTGCGCGATAGCGTCAGAGGCGAGAGCGGGGTTGGCGGCGAGCGCCGCGCTTGAGTCGGGCATCGCGGCGGCAGACAAAGCGGGTGAGCGTGCCGTGTCGAAGGCTGTGCGACTTTCGCCGTCATTCGAAGAGGCCGACGCTGCGGACGAAGACGCAGTGGAGGACGTAGAGTCGTCCGCACCGCAGCCGCCTAGCGTGAAGGTTGCGAGCGCAACGAACATGACGACGAGGAGACGTTTTTCTCTGCTCATGTCTGCATCCTGTTTCGTGAAAGCGGATGCAGTCTCCAACCCTTTCAAGAAATAATTGTGAAACGTTTGCGAGTGGAAAAAACGACTTGCGTTTGTGAGTTGTTCGAAAGGATCTGGAAAGTGATAAGTAGGAGAATGGACACAACAGCGCCTTCTTTCGCACCATTGCTCACGCCATGACACATATCGAACGACCTTTCGACATGACGCGCCTCGAAGACGAATGGCTGGAAGCAGACGGCCTGGGTGGCTTTGCGTCGGGCACCGTGGGCACGTTGCGCACGCGCCGCTATCACGCCCTGCTGCTCGCGGCCACGCGTCCGCCGGCGGGCCGCATGGTGCTTGTCAATGGTGTGGAGGCGTGGCTCGAAGCGGATAGCGAGCGTTATCGACTGAGCATGCAACGCTATGAGCCCGACGTGCCGTACCCGGATGTCACGGCGAACCTGCTCGAGTTCACCACCGAGCCGTGGCCCACGTGGCGCTTTCAGTTCAATGCGCAAACGCTCGTCACGGCGGAAGTATTCGTGAGCAAGGCGACATGCGAAACGGTATTGCGCTGGCGGCGGGAACCTGTGCCCGAGGTGTCGCCAGGTTCATCGCCATCTGGCGCGCTTACGTTGAAAGTCAGGCCCTTGCTGTCAGGCCGCGACTATCACGCGCTGCATCACGAGAACGCCACATTCAACTTCACCGCGCAGATCAGCAGCGACGCCTGTTGCGCGAGTTGGCAACCGTACGGCAACGTGCCGCGCATTTATGCCGCGACCAACGGCAGCTATATGCACGCGCCCGACTGGTATCGCAACTTCAGCTACGTTCGGGAGCGTGAACGCGGCCTTGACTTCAGCGAGGACCTCGCGACGCCCGGCGTGTTCAGCTTCGATCTGGCAAATGCGGGAGCCGAAGCCGTGATGATTCTGAGCGCATCCGATACCACGTCCGCCAACACTGCTGCCGCAAGCCGCGCTGCAACGCTCGCGCAAACCGAACAGCAGCGCAGAACTGCATTCGGCTCGCGCCTGCAACGTTCCGCCGATGCCTATGTCGTGCAGCGCAACGAGGGCCGCACGATACTCGCGGGTTTTCCATGGTTCACGGATTGGGGCCGCGACACGTTCATTGCAATGCGCGGCTTGCTGATCGCCACTGGCCGGCTGGACGCCGCCGAAGCGATCTTGCTCGAATGGTCCGGCACCTTGTCCGAGGGCATGCTGCCGAACCGTTTTCCCGATTACGGCGACACGCCCGAATACAACTCCGTGGATGCAGCGCTGTGGTTCATCGTTGCCGTGCACGACTACCTCGCAACGGGCCATGCGGGCGCTGCAACGAAGGCGCGCCTTCAGGCAGCCGGCTACGCCATTCTCGCAGGCTACACGCAAGGCACGCGCTATAACATCAAGGCATCCGCGGACGACGGCTTGCTTTGCGCGGGCGTCCCCGGCATGCAGCTCACGTGGATGGACGCAAAGGTCGGCGAGTGGGTCGTGACGCCGCGCATCGGCAAGCCGGTGGAAGTGCAGGCATTGTGGATCAACGCATTGCGCATTGCAGCAACGTGGAACGCCCAATGGCAGCAACCGGCCGAGCGCGCGTTGCAGGCGTTTCAGGCGCGTTTCGTCGATCCTTCGACGCAAGCGCTTTTCGACAACATCGACGTGGATCACGTGAGCGGCGCGGTGGACCGCTCGATTCGTCCGAACCAGATATTCGCGATCGGCGGCCTGCCGTTCTCCTTGCTCGAAGGCGCGGCGGCGCGCGCAGTGGTGGACCAGGTCGAAACGCATTTGCTGACGCCGCTCGGTTTGCGCACCCTCGCGCCCACGGACCCCGCTTATCGCGGCCGCTATAGCGGCGCGCCCTACGAACGCGACGGCGCCTATCATCAGGGAACGGTGTGGCCGTGGCTGCTCGGCCCGTTTGTCGAAGCCTGGCTGCGGGTGCGCGGCAATGCAGAAGAGGCCCGCCAGCAAGCCAGAATCCGTTTTCTAGATCCGCTTTACACGCATCTCGATCACGCCGGGCTCGACCACATTTCCGAAATCGCGGACGGCGACGCACCGCACGCGCCCGCCGGCACGCCGTTCCAGGCGTGGTCGCTAGGCGAACTGCTGCGCGTCGAGCAATTGCTTGCACGGTTGGATCGCAACATCGCGTAAACCGCGCTACGATGTGTGTCCCACCGCCAAGCCCGACGCAAGGAAGCTGTCATGCCACCGCTGCGCGCTGCGAATCTGTTCGCCACCACTGAGGGTTCACGTCTGCATTCGGCGGATTGTGCTCACTGGCAGCGCTGGGGACCGTACCTCAGCGAACGTCAGTGGGGCACGGTGCGCGAGGACTACAGCGCGAACGGTACCGCCTGGGAGTACTTTCCGCACGACCACGCGCGCAGCCGCGCATACCGCTGGGGCGAAGACGGCATTGCCGGTTTCGGCGACGACACGCTGAGCTGGTGCGTGTCGCTTGCGCTATGGAACCGCAAGGACCCCATCCTCAAAGAGCGGCTCTTTGGTCTCACGAATGCGCAGGGCAATCACGGCGAGGACGTGAAGGAGTTGTACTTCTATCTCGACGGCACGCCCACGCATTCGTACATGCGCATGCTCTACAAGTATCCGCAGGCCGCTTATCCGTATCAGGACCTGATCGAGGAAAACGCGCGGCGCGGCGGCGACATGCCGGAGTACGAAATTCTCGATACCGGCGTGTTCGACGATCTGCGCTACTTCGACGTACAGGTCGAATATGCGAAGCACGCGCCCGACGACATCGTGATGCGCGTGACAATCGAGAATCGCGCGGACGAGTCCGCGTCGCTCGATGTGCTGCCGCAAATCTGGGCGCGCAATTCGTGGTCGTGGAAAGAGAACCTCGACAAGCCGTCGCTGGTCGCGAGTACCGACCATGACGGCAACGCGCAATTGACCGGACATCAGCATGGACATGCGCCGATTGTCGTGACGGCCTGGTCGAACGACGCGCCGCAGGTTGCGTGGCTTTTCTGCGAGAACGACACGAACGTAAAGCGCCTGTACGGCATGGAAGCGCAAGGGCCCTTCAAGGACGGCTTTAACGATTACCTCGTGCATGGCGATGAACAAGCGGTGCGTCGCGACCGCGGCACGAAGGCGGGCGCGCATGCGGCGATTGAACTTGGCCCGCATGGACGCGCGGTGGTGTACATGCGCTGGCGTCCCGAGGCGAGTCCCGACGAAGTACCGCTCGGCGCCGACGCGCTCTTTGCCAAGCGAATCGCTGAAGCCGACGAATTCTACGGCGCGCTGCAACGCGACATGGACGACCCGGACGCGCGCCTCGTGCAGCGCCAGGCGCTCGCGGGCATGCTGTGGTCCAAGCAGTACTACCGGTACGACGTGCACCGCTGGATAGAAGGCGACCCGTTGCAGCCCGAGCCGCCCGCCGCGCGCAAACGTGGCCGCAACGCGGACTGGATGCACCTGTGCAACGCGGACATCGTGTCGATGCCGGACAAGTGGGAATACCCGTGGTACGCGTCGTGGGATCTCGCGTTTCATGCGGCGGCGTTCGCATTGATCGACCCTGCGTTTGCGAAACGTCAATTGCTGCTGCTGGTGAAGGACCGCTATCAGCATCCGAATGGGCAGTTGCCGGCGTACGAATGGGCGCTCGGCGACGCCAACCCGCCGGTGCACGCCTGGGCCGCGTGGCGCGTGTACGAGATCGACCGCGCACTCACCGGCAAGCCTGATCGCGACTTTCTCGAGCTTATTTTTCACAAGCTGCTGCTCAACTTCTCCTGGTGGGTGAACCGCAAGGACGCGGACGGCCGCAATATTTTTCAGGGCGGCTTTCTCGGCCTCGACAACGTAGGCATTTTCGATCGTTCGTCGCCGCTGCCTACCGGCGGGCATATCGATCAGGCGGACGGTACAGCTTGGATGGCCGCCTACGCGCTCGACCTCATGCGTATCGCGCTTGAACTGGCGTATGCGAACCACGTGTTCGTCGATATCGGCGTGAAGTTTTTCGAGCACTTCCTGTATATCGCGCAAGCTGTGAGTTGCGACGACGGCTGCGACACCGGACTATGGGACAGCGAAGACGAATTCTTCTACGACAAGCTGCGCCTGCCCGACGGCACCAGTGTGCCCATGCGCGTGCGCTCGATTGTCGGGCTCATTCCGCTGTTCGCCGTGCATGTGCTGGAAGAGCGCCTGCATGGCGAATTGCCCGGATTGCGCGATCGGCTCATGTGGTTCCTCAAGCATCGGCCAGACCTTGCGAAGCTGGTCTCGCGCTGGAACGAACCCGGCAAGGGCAACGCACTGCTGCTGTCCGTGTTGCGCGGACATCGGATGAAGGCGCTGTTGCGGCGTGCGCTCGACGAAAGCGAGTTTCTCTCCGACCACGGCGTGCGCGCCCTGTCGCGCAGTCACCGCGATCATCCGTTTGTGTTCAATCACAACGGCAACAGCTTCACCGTCGCCTATCTGCCGGCGGAGTCGGACACCCGCGTGTTCGGCGGCAATTCGAACTGGCGCGGCCCGGTGTGGATGCCCGTCAACTATCTGTTGATCGAGTCGCTGTATGAATTCCACCGCTATTACGGCGACGCATTCCGCGTCGAATATCCGACAGGCTCGGGACAGAAATTCTCGCTGTGCGAAATTGCCGATGAACTCGCGCGCCGCGCCACGACGCTGTTTCTGAAGGACAAGAATGGCGAGCGCCCTGTAATGGGCGCCTATCCCTTGCTGCAAGCCGACCCGCGTTCAAGCGATCTGATCCTGTTCCACGAATACTTTCACGGCGACAACGGACGCGGCGTGGGCGCCTCGCATCAAACGGGCTGGACGGGGCTTGTCGCATTACTGCTGCAACCACGCGAGATGGCCGCGTCAGGCAGCGTGCCGCTTGCGGGCGAGCCGGGGCGCGCGCCGATCCCAATGGCCCCGTCCAGTCCGGCGCCGCGCACTGAGGCCGCGCCCGAGGCCACCCCCGAGGCCACCCCCGAGCCAGCGGCTGAGCACGAAGCGGCCTCGGCGTTGGCAAGTAGTCCGGTGAAATAGCGCTGTGTGGTGGTTGAACTGTGTGGGTGCGGGCGTGGTCTTTCCAGTATTGCCACGTCCGTTTCATTGGCGCTTCCAAGTGAATCCCATGTCGACTACACCGAACTCTCAAGCCGCTCATGCTTCGAACACAGACGCTAACAGCAATCTTGACGCAGCGCGCAGTTGCAAAGTGAGCGCGAGTGCTCACGGCGCGCCGGCGTCGCCCGCGGGCAAACGGCCTGCGCCGCCATGTACGCTGGTTATTTTCGGCGCGGGCGGCGACCTGACAAAACGCCTTCTCATGCCCGCGCTCTACAACCTCGCGGTGGACGGCCTGCTGGACGACGGCATGCAGATTGTCGGCGTGAATCACGGCGAGCGCGAAACCAACGCGTGGGTCGAAGACCTGCACCAGTCGCTGCAAAAATTCGCTGCCGACAAAGCCAGCACCTTCCACGCCGGTAAGCTCGACGACAACGCGTGGGAGTGGGTCGCGCAACGTCTCGAGTACATGGCCGGCGACTTTGAGACGCCGGACACGTTTGCGCGTCTTACGGACAAGCTCGCTCAGGCGCCCGGCGGCAACGTGATTTTCTATCTGGCGGTCGGCTCACGCTTCTTCAAACCGATCGTCGGGCATCTCGGCGAGTCGGGCTTGCTGAAGGAGGGCGGTGGCTTTCGCCGCATCGTGATCGAAAAGCCGTTCGGCAACGACCTCGCATCGGCGCGCGATCTGAACGCGCACATTCTTTCGTACGCGCAGGAATCGCAGGTCTATCGCATCGATCATTTTCTCGGCAAGGACACGGTGCAGAGCATTCTCGCCGTGCGCTTCGCAAACGCACTATTCGAGCCTGTGTGGCGGCGCGAATATATCGACAGCGTGCAGATCACGGCGGCCGAAACCATTGGCGTTGAAGGGCGCGGCAAGTTCTACGAGCAGACCGGCGCGTTCCGCGACATGGTGCCGAACCACCTGTTCCAGTTGCTCGGCATGGTCGCGATGGAGCCGCCCAACTCGTTCGACGCGGAGGCCGTGCGCGATAAGAAAGCGGAGATTTTCGACGCCATCTTGCCGCTTACAGCTGATGACGTCGTATTCGGCCAATACGAACAGGGCCCTGCAGGCGTGGCTTATCGCGATGAGCCCGATGTCGCGCCCGACAGCAGCACGGAAACGTATGCCGCTGCACGCGTATTCATCGAAAACTGGCGCTGGGCGGGGGTGCCTTTCTACTTGCGCACGGGCAAGCGGCTCGCCGCGCGGCGCACGGAAATTTCGGTGCAGCTCAAGCCTGTGCCGTTCCGGCTGTTTCGCGATACGCCGGTCGGCGCACTCACGCCCAATGTGCTGACTTTGCGCATCGATCCCGCGCATGGCACGAGCTTCGATTTCAACGTCAAAACGCCGGGCCCGGTGATGCAGGTCGGCCCGGTGCAGTCTTCATTCGACTATGGCGATTTCTTCGCCGAGCGGGCGAACGTCGGCTATGAAACGCTGCTGTACGACTGCATGCTCGGGGACGAGACACTGTTCCAGCGCGCCGACAGCATAGAAGCGGGCTGGTGCGCGGTTGACGGAGTGCTGCACCCCAAAACCGGCGGCGCGCTTGCGGTGCACGGCTATGCAGCGGGCAGCGCAGGGCCCGCCGAAGCAGATGCGCTGCTCGCACGCGACGGGCGCGCATGGCGGCCGCTGACCACAGCCGCAGTCGAGAACAA
Source organism: Paraburkholderia phenoliruptrix (assembly GCF_019511605.1). GTDB lineage: Bacteria > Pseudomonadota > Gammaproteobacteria > Burkholderiales > Burkholderiaceae > Paraburkholderia > Paraburkholderia phenoliruptrix_A. The sequence goes on from NZ_JAEUAV010000021.1 coordinate 99,304, forward strand.
GTGACAGCCCTGAGCATAACCACACCAACGGGGGTAACCGTGGCGACATCCAAAGATAAGGCAGCAACCAGCAACGAAAGGATTCTTGCAATCGACGTGGGCGGCACTGGCCTGAAGGCCGCCATCATCAATGCAAACGGCGAGATGCAAACCGAGCGCGTGCGGGTGGCCACGCCGCACCCTTGCACGCCGGAGCAACTGGTCGACGCGTTGGCCACGCTGGTCGAGCCGCTCATAGCGAAGGCGCCCGCGCAGTTGATGTCGATCGGCTTTCCCGGCGTGGTGCGCGACAACCGCATTCTGACGGCGCCGCACTTCGGCGTGGAAGGCTGGCGCAACTTTGCGCTTGCCGACCTGCTCGCGCAAAAACTCGGCGGCGTGCCGGTACGCATGATCAACGACGCGGAAATGCAGGGCTTCGCCGCGATAGAAGGCAAGGGCATTGAATTTGTGCTCACGCTCGGCACGGGCGCGGGAACGGCGCTCTTTCGCGACGGCGAGCTGATGCCTCACCTTGAACTCGCGCATCATCCGGTCAGCAAGAAAGGCGTGGCTTACGACGAGTACATCGGCGAAGCGGCGCGCGAGAAAGCCGGGAATAAGCGCTGGAACCGGCGTGTTCACAAGGTAATCGGCATTCTCGAATCGCTCGTGAATTACGACCGGCTGTGGATTGGCGGCGGCAACGCGGCGCGCCTCAAATTCGAGTTGCCCGCGAACGTGACAACCGTTTCGAACGACGCGGGCATTCAAGGCGGGGCGCGGCTGTGGCATCCGCGGTCGGTGCGCGAAACGCGGCAGTTGCCCGAAGCCAATGCACGCACGGGCAAGTTCAGGTAGACCTCGCGTGGCAGCGATAGCTGGAGCAAATTACATGAGTGGAACGGCTTACCTTGGAGCTGCACGGCGCGTTGCCTGTGTGGCGGCGTTGCTCGCGCTCGGCGTGGCGCAGGCGCATGCTGCTGAGGCATTTGCCCTGACTTCGCCTGGTCTGTCCGACGGCGGCACGCTTGAATCGACGCACGCGGCCAGTGCCAACAACTGCGGCGGCGGCAACGTGTCGCCCGCGCTGCAATGGCGCAACGTGCCCGCGGGTACGAGGAGCTTCGCCGTGACGATGTTCGATCCCGACGGCGCCAAAGGGCTGGGCATCGTGCATTGGGTGCTGTATGGCATTGGCCCTTCGGTTACCGCAATGGAGGCGGGTGCTGCGCCGCCTGCCGGCAGTGTCGCAGGGACCAACCGGACGGGCGGCCCCGGCTATTACGGTCCGTGTCCGCCGGTCGGCGACGTGCCGCATCACTACCTCGCGCAGGTGTATGCGCTCGATCTCGCGCCGAACGCCTTACCGGCCGGCCTCACCCGGGACGCGTTGCTTGCCGCCATGAAGGACCATGTGGTTGCGGCCGCCAGCACGGTGCTCAGATACGGGCGATGAGCGCGGCAGGTTGCGTCGCGCCCGCTCGCCTCGCACGGCGGCGCCGCGATCAGCGCGCCGCGTCGCCCCAGCGGTATTCGACACTGGCTTCGTCGAGCTGCTTTTTCAGGTCGGCGTCCAGTTCGAGTTCGCATGCCGCGAGCGTGTCGCTCAATTGCTCGGCGCGGCTCGCGCCAATAATCGCCGACGTGACAACCGGATTGGCGAGCACCCACGCGAGCGACACTCGCGTGAGCGACTCGCCGGTCGGCGCGACAACCGCTTTCAGACGCTCGATGGTCTCGAACTCGCGTTGATGCCAGTAACGCTCCTGGTACATCGAGCCCGCCGTGCCGACGCTCTCAGTGAAGCGGCCCGACGTGGGCGTTGCATCGAGCTTGTGCTTGCCGGTCAGCAGGCCGCCGGCCAACGGGTTATACGGCATCACGGCGAGTTGCTCTTCGGCGGCGAGAGGCAGCAGTTCGCGTTCGATCTGGCGGAACAGCAGGTTATAGCGCGGCTGCACCGACACGAAGCGCGCCACGCGCAACACGTCCGCGCGGCCAAGCGCACGCGCGAGCCGATATGCCAGAAAATTCGACACGCCGATATAGCGCGCCTTGCCCGAGCGCACGATCACGTCCAGCGCTTCGAGCATTTCGTCGAGCGGGGTGTTCGCATCGTCGGAGTGAAGTTGATAGAGGTCCACGTAGTCGGTGCCAAGACGCTGCAGCGAGGCGTCGATCGCATCCAGCAGATGCTTGCGCGACGCGCCCTGGTCCCATGCGTTCGGGCCCATTTTGCCCACTGCCTTGGTCGCCAGAATGAAGCGGTCGCGCTTGCCCTTCAGCCAGCGCCCGACGATTTCCTCGGTGCGTCCCGCGTTTTCTTCGCCGCCGCCGAGCGGATAGACGTTAGCCGTATCAATGAAATTCACGCCGGCATCTGCGGCGGTGTCGAGAATGCGGCGCGAAGCGTCTTCTTCGGTTTGCAGACCAAAGGTCATGGTGCCAAGACACAAGCGCGAAACGGTCAGGCCCGTGCGGCCGAATTTGCGGTATTGCATGCTCAACTCCGGAATTGGACAAAACGATTGCAATGGAACGCCGTGCGAAAAGCGTGCAAAGAGGATAAACGCAAAACGGGAGTCGCGTTCGCGGGCGGGGCAATGCGCATTCAAATCGTAAGCTGCATGCTTGCGCGCGTGCACAGCGCCGCTCGCGCTAGAATCGTTGCAGTCCATTCGTCTGCCGCTCATGCGCAATTCCCACGATGACAGAGCCGATGCACGAAGCCCCACCTCACGCGGCCAATCCGGTCGACGCCGCACTGCTCACGCGCCGCTCGGTGCGCGCGTTTCTACGCACGCCGGTGCCGCGCGCCGACATCGAGGCGATTCTCGAAGTGGCAAGCCGCGCGCCGTCGGGCACCAACACACAGCCGTGGAAGGTGTATGTGCTGACAGGCAGGGCACTCGCGCGTTTGTCCGAAGCGTTGCTCGCGGCGTATGACGATCCGCAGCGCGACGAGCTTTATCGCGAGGAGTATGCGTACTATCCACGCGACTGGGTGTCGCCGTATATCGACCGTCGACGCAAGATTGGCTGGGACCTGTATGGCCTGCTGGGTATCGGCAAAGGCGACAAGGCGCGCATGCATGAGCAGCACGCGCAGAACTATCGCTTCTTCGGCGCGCCGGTGGGTCTGCTCTTCACCATCGACCGGGTGATGGAACGCGGCAGCTGGCTTGACTACGGCATGTTTTTGCAAGCCATCATGACCGCGGCGCGCGGGCGCGGCCTCGATACCTGTCCGCAGGCCGCGTTCACGCCGTTTCATCAGATGATCGCGGCGCAGCTCGGGCTGCCGCCCGAAGAGCAACTGGTGTGCGGCATGTCGCTCGGTTTCGCGGACGAAAGCGCGCCGGTCAACGCGCTTCGCACCGAGCGCGAGCCGGTTGAACGATTCACGCGATTTCTCGATTGAGCGGTCGCCAGTCGGCGCTCGTGGTGGAGCGCATGTCCCCCAATTTGCATCGGAGAAAAACAATGAAAACGTCGCGCCGCCATTTTCTATTGATGAGCGTGAGCGCCGGCTCGTCGCTCGTGCTTTCACGCACGGCATTCGCCGCCGGCGCGAACAAGCTCAGCGAAACGGATCCGCAAGCTCGGGCGCTCGGCTATACGGAAGACGCGGCGAAGGTCGACAAGGCCAAATATCCGCAGTACAAGGCGGACCAGAAGTGCAGTACCTGTTCGCTGTTCCAGGGTAGCGCGACCGATGCGTACGGCGGCTGCACGCTGTTTGGCGACAAACAGGTTGCGGCGCGCGGATGGTGCAGTTCGTACACGAACATGTGAGCGGCGCGGCCGCGCATTGGTCAGATCAACGCGTCGAGCACAAGCTCGTGCGAGCGGCCAATCCATATCGCGGCGTCGCGATGATCGCGCAACGCGTCGCCGGTGTTGGGATGCACGAAGATGTCGAGCGCACCGTGGTTGAGCGTGAGCCATGCAAGCAGATCGCCGAACTGCTCATGCGCGAACGCTAACTGATACGACCACATAGGATGCGGCCCCACCGGACGCTCGTGGAAGCGACCCATTTGCAGCTTGCCTTGCCAGTGGGCTTCTATTTGTTCGCGCAAAGCCCACGCGGGCTCGCGCGTCGTCGCATCGAAATAGACATGCGCGTGCCAGCTGTGAATGGCTGAAGTGTGACGAGGAGTCATGCTGGGTTCGTGATGAGTCAGTCGTAATCCGCCAATTATTCTGCTCCGGTTTCCGCCGACACGCGCCGCGGCGCGCGCGTCATGTGAAACTCTCTTTCATCTTCGCGCGTCATTGCGAAGCCGAGTCGCTCATAAAGGCGCCGCGCCGGATTGCCTTTGAGCACCTTGAGCGTGACAGGCAATCCAGCAGCGTCGGCCGCGTGCAGCACCGTGCGCAGCGCGTGCTCGCCGATGCCGTGCCCTTGCAGTGCGGGCGCGATCTGCAATTGAACGACCAGCCATTCAGTATCAGTGCGATGCGCTTTGAGCAAACCGGCACGCGTTCCGTCGACACATATCACGCGCGCCGCGTCGTAACGGTGCAGCACGCGTGCGCGATGCGCGGCGTCGTCCGTGGGTTCGCCGACGCGCGCGAGGTGCTCGGTCATCGTCGCCTTGCGCAGTTCGAAGAGGAACGCTTCGTCTTCGGCGGTGGCGGGGCGCAACGTTATAGCAGGGTCGGCATCGGACATGTCCAGGCGCTCTCGGGCGCGCGGCCCGTTAGTAAGAATGGGCGTGAATTGTCACGCCGGCAGCGCTTTTTTACCATGCATCGGCATTTGAGCGGTTGGGCCTGCACAGTGACTGGACCCGCCTCGTGGCTCATATCGCTGCCCGAGGTCGCGCCGTCGGCCGCGGTTTTTCCGCGGTGCATCAGGCGCCGCCGGTGCTTGCCGCATGCGTACGGCATTGCCAGTGCCTTTTATTGCGCGCGGCCGAGGCCGAGCGCAGTGCATTTTGGGTCTATTGGCATGTGCCTTGCTTTTGTCGTACCCGCGAATCGATACGCGCGCAGGTCCAAGACCTCGCAGCGCGACACGCCGAAACGCCGCCGAACGGTAGCCAGTGCTACAGAACGATACCAACGGCGCCAACTGGCCCACGACGAACAATGCTGAATACGAAACCACACATTCTGACGCGCGCAATAGACGGCGACGTGACAACGCTTGTGTTCTATCCCGACACAGGCTGTCTGCGTTTCACCGATTCGCGCGGTGTGGTCAGCCACGAATTGCGACCGCCGCATTCCTGGTTTGCAATTGCGTCCGCGTCGCGCGGAGTGCGCGGCGGGACACACGCAATGTCCGCTAGCTTGAGTACGCTGTTGCATGACTTCTGTGTGAAACGTTCGCGCGCGTCTAGTGACGCGCCGCGCGTGCCGACGCTCGCGCACGCGCGTGCGTTTTCGTCGCCGGTGGGCGTCGTGAATTCGCCGGCGTCGCCGCCGATGAATTCGTCGACGGGTTCATCCAGTCACGCAGACATGCACGCGTTCCCACGTTCGCTTACGATGGATGTAATGGCCGCGCAGTAGCCGATTCATCAGCGGAAAGCGCCATGCTGGCTTGTTTGTCTATTCAGTTTTGTTCGGTGTCGTTCGTTGATGAGGGCGGACGGCATAACCAACTTTGCGAGGTGGGCCATGGAGATTATCGAGCTTGAACCCAGCGTCTCGGCAGACGGGCGCGCGGTGATTTTCCAGCTTTCGGCGCGAGGACGGGACCTCGAATGCGCCGTCACGCGTGAAGCGCTGGAGCAGCACTTCTGGCTGCAACGCGGCGCAGCGGAAGACCGCATGCTGAAGACATTCGCCGATGGCCGCAAACGCATTACCGCCGTGGCCGAAAGAAAGATGCTCGCCCGGCCGGGCGAAAAAGTCCTGCTGACCATCAGCGACTTTGCGGCGCGCTAATGTTCGTCACTGCACGCGCACGCACCGTCGGCATGACGTTGCGTGCGTTTTCGTTGTGTCGTCTCCGGTTGCGTTGAGTTCGCGCAGCGGCGCGCCGTTGCGGTAGTCGTCGCGCCTACACGAAGTCGCGTTAGCATTATTCCTCTCGCGGTTCCTCACCTGCAGTGCTCTCCCACATGCGTCCCCGATTGTTACGCCCATTCGTCAAACAGGCGTCGCAAATCCCTTCCTTTTGCCCAATTGCCTGAGCGGTCGCTCGCATAAACTGTTTTCCATGGAGCGACAAAACACCGAGCCCATCGATGCGGTCTTCCCCCCGCGTCGTTTTGAACCGTACCGTTGATGGCAGTTCGCCGCGGTGGTCAACGCGGCAGTGCAGTGAGCAATACGAAGTAGAAGCAACGCAATTGGCGCAGTAGCAAGTCAGGCAGCAAATCGTTTTTCGCAGTTTTGCCGTACTAGTAGTGGTTGAACCCAGCAGAATGGGTGTTTGCGGTAGAGGTAGTAGCGGTGGCGGTAGCAGTGGCAGTAGCAGTAGCAGTAGCAGTAGTGGTGGTTGTAGTTGTAATCGCAGTACCAGTACCAGCAGTCATGGCAGTAGTAACCGCAATCGCAGTATCAGTTGACATCGCAACCAAAGTCTTCGCAGTGGCAGTAAAGCTTGCAACACACTTTTTTCGCAGCAGCAGCAATACCAGAAGCAGCAACAGCTCTAACAGTTTCGATGGTCACAGGTCGGCGAGCATCCACGCGCGAGCACGACTCTTCCATCCTGTCCGGCCCTGTTCTCTCGCGGGAACAGGGCTTTTTTTTCGTCTATGTCGTGGACGCCCGGGAATTTCCGCGTTTAAGCCGGTCTTAATAAAGGCTTGCCATCATGCTTACACAGACTCACATTAGAGGCTGTCGAGCCGCCGGCGCATCGGCGGCATTCGTCGCCGGAAAATCGTACCGATCTGGCGATGAAGCCGAGAGTTAGCGAAGGAGGTTGAACGTATGTCCAGTAAATCGCGAGTCCGCAAACACAATCGGCCGGCCATGTCGCCGCTGCTGCGTGCGCTGACCCATAGCCGTACCGCACACGAGCCGGTCACCGCCACGTTGATCCTGCAGTGCTATGCGGCGCTCGACGCATTCCGGCGCGGCCACGGCTCACGGGATCTGCACATGACGCTGAGCAGACATTTGCTGGTGTCGCAGGAACTCGCGCGTCTGGGCCTGGGCGAAGACGCACTCGACGATATTCAGCGCGGGCATGCTGCGATGGTTCATCTGGATCAACGCGAGCAGCGGACCGGCGCGTGGACGCTGAGCGACGACGAATACGCCAGCCTATGCACGGCTGTGGCGATTCTCGACGGACAATTCGCGGTTGCGTCGTTGAGCGAGATTGCAAGCGCGCAGGCGCGCATGATCGAAGGCTTGATGCGCTCTGCGCGCACCAACGCGCTGGCCGACGCGGTGCTGTGACGCCCGCATCGGCTTGAGATGATCACACGCCCCGCATGGGGCGTGTTTAACGCGGCGGTTAATCGTTGTACTGCGTGACGGCGTAGTATCCGATGCCCTGTTGACTGCTGCCGAGTTCCACCACGCGCGACGCACCTGAGGTCAACGCGGGGAACGGGCAATTGGTGCATGTCTGCGCACCGAATGAATCAATGCCCGCGCTCACCGTTGTCTGATATTGACCAAGCGTCGTGTTGTTCGGTTTGCCGACTGCAAAGCCGTCTATCTCCCCATTCACACCCGCCAGCGTCAGCCCCGACGCCTGAATTCGCACCGAGTTCACCGGATAAGCCACGTCCTGTCCATTGACGAGGCTCGACCAGCTCACGCTCATCGCGTACTGAATGCCGGCGAGCGATCCGCGAGGCGTGAGAAATTGCGTCGCGAAGTCCGGCAGCAAGGTCGGCCATGCTACGGTTGCGCCCGCCGCCGCGCCGAGCGGGCTGCCCGGATTGATCACCTGCGACTGGCCGAGCTTCGCGCCGTTGCTGTCGTACAACGTGACCGTGTAGGTTGCAAAGAGCGGAACCTTGCTGACATCGACAGCCTGCGCGGCGTACACGCCGCTCGAAGCGGGCGGCGCGAAGCTCGCCGTCGAAGACAACGATTGCCACGACCAGCGATACATGGATGTGTCGCTTGCGCTCATTGCGGGCGCGACCGGGGCGGCGCTCAATGCGGCATCGGCAAGAGCCAGCGTGCTATTGCCCGCGGCGGCACGCGGCAGCAGCCAGACTGGCGCGGCGAGGCCCGGACCGCTGACGGACGCGGAGTAAACACCCGGGTTCGTCGAAGTGGGAATCGTGATGTCGAGCCCGGACTCGTAGCGGTTCACGTCGTTAAGCCGCGTATCGAGAAACGTCGTGCGCTGCATTCGCGAATTGATCGACACCGCAAATTGCGACTGATTGCCGATCAGGTTCCAGCCAAGCTGCGTGCCGTTGGCGAGCGTCACCGGCGCTGTCATTTGTTGCGCGATGCTGTACACAGCGGTTGCGGTGCCGTCGGCGAGCGTAAGGGGAATCTGCACGAGCGCCTGTTGCTTGCCGTTGCGCGTGAAGAAGGCAAGGGTTTTCGGCGAGGCAAAGCGCGCGCCGGTCAGCAATGCGTCGGACAAGCCGTGGCCGACTGCGAAGTCGCTTGAACCGTTGTCCAGATAAGTCGCGTCGATGGCCGGCGAGCACGACGTATTCAGCGCGCCCGTCGCGGCGCACGCGGTTAGCAGCGACGCGAGCGGCTCGAGATAATTTGCCGCGACGGAGGGCGCGGCGAGTTTCGTCGACTGTCCCGTCTGCCTGTTCAACGCGATTGTGGCGCCGGGCGCGGCATTCGACGCGAGCAACAGGCCACCGTTCGCGCCAGGAACCAGCAACAGCGTGTCGATGACCGCATCCGCTCCTGTGTGATTCGGTGCGAACGCCGTGCCGACAGGATTGAAACCGGCCGCCTGAAGGCCGTTTTGCGTGAGCACGTCGGCGAGTATTGCGTCGAGCGTGATGATCGCAATCTGAACCGACGACAGCGTGACTTTTGCGAGCGCCATGCTCGACGCGAGATCGGATGGATTACCCGAGGCCGTCAACATGGCGGCAATTGCGGTGGTCAGCGTGGTGATGTTGGCGACGGCGGGCGCCGTTCCGCTGGGCAACTTCGCGAGCACGGACACGAGCGGGCGGGAGAGGCCGCTCGCGTCCGTTGCGGTGAGCAGGAACGGCGCGGTCATGCCTTTGATGGCGAGCGTGTAGGCGCCCTGGGCGTCGGTGGTTGCGGTGGCCTGCGCGCCGGTGGCGTCCATCAAGGTGACGCTCGCGCCGATCCACGGGCTGCCGCTCGCCACCGTGCCGGTCACGGAGCCTGGCGTCGCGGTCTGCGTGCTGGACGAGCCGGACCCCGAGCCTGAGCCGCCGCCGCCGCAACCGCCCAATTGGAGCAAAGCAATAGTCACGGCGGCCGCAATGGCGTTGCGTGCTGACAGTCGATGCATGTATTTCCCCGATGGTGTGATTTGTTTTGCTTTGAAACCGGCTGCTTATGTCGGCATCAGTTTTCGATTCGCCGCCGTCGCGTTAAATCGTAAAACGCTGGTCTCTTTTCTCGCAGATTAATGGCCGGCATTATCGCGGCTGTCAGCGCGTGGGGAGAATACTTCAATCTGCGCCATCGTGCCGCGCGTCAGGTGCAAATTCGCGCGCTGCGAAGCGCTTACGAGTCTTCGTAAGACCGCGCGGCGAGGCGCGCAGTAATCGCCGACGCAGGTTTACCGGAACGATCCGCGCTTGTTAGACTGGCTTCTCGCGTTCATGCTGGGCGCCATTAATCTTGTTGCACGACTGCCGGGCTGCCGGTCCGCAGCGTAATAACTGGAGACACCATGTCTTATATGCTGCTGATCGTCGAGCCCCCGGAACAACGCGCCGAACGCGGCGAGGCCAAGGGCCGCGAAGTGTACGACCAGATGCTTCGCTTCGCCGCCGACCTCAAGGAGCGCGGCAAACTGCTCGCGGCCGAAGCACTCACTTCCTCGAGCGACGCCGTGCGCGTCCAGGTCCGCGGCGGCCAGCCAAAGCTGCTCGACGGACCCTTCGCAGAAGCAAAGGAAATGATCGGCGGCTTCTACCTGCTGAACACCGAGTCACGCGAAGAGGCCGTGGCGATAGCACAAGCCTGTCCGGCGGCGACATGGTGCACAGTCGAGGTACGCAAGCTCGGCCCGTGCTTCATGTAGGCGAGCGAATCTTTTTGCTCGGGGTTTTCCCCAGGCGGTGCGACGTATTTGTCGAATCGCTGCTGCATTGCCCGTCGTGTGAGTAAGAGCGGCCAACCTGCCGCGCTCAACCTCACTTCTCACGACAAACGGAGTAACGGCGATGCGATTCATGATCCTGGTCAAAGCGACTGCCGCAAGCGAAGCCGGCGAAATGCCCGAAGCGTCCCTAATGGCGGCAATGGGCGCCTACCACGAAGAACTTGCCAAGGCCGGTGTGCTGCTCGACGCCACCGGTTTGCAGCCAACCTCGAAAGGCTGGCGCATTCGCTACAGCGGCGGCCAGCGCACGGTGATTGACGGCCCGTTTGCCGAAACCAAAGAACTGATTGCCGGTTACACGCTTATCCAGGTGCGTTCGCGCGAAGAAGCAATGGAATGGGCGCGGCGTTTTCCGGCGCCGTCCGGCGAACACGTCGACGGCGAAATCGAAGTGAGGCAGCTCTACGAACTGGAGGACTTTGAGCCGAGTCCGGAACTCGAGCGTTTCCGCGAGCTTGAGGCGGGCCGTCGCTGATTTGCCGTCAACCGATTATTGGATCTCATCATGCACAAACAAATCTTTGTGAATCTCGCCGTCGACAATCTCGAACGGTCGAAGGCGTTTTTCAGCGCGCTCGGTTTCAGCTTTGACCCGCAATTCACCAACGAACAGGCGGCGTGTCTGGTCCTCGGTGAGAATCTTTACGCAATGCTGCTGGTGAAAGAGCTGTTCAAATCGTTCACGCGCAAATCGCTTTGTGATCCGAAGGAAAGTACGGAAGCACTCGTTGGTTTGTCATGCGAAAGCCGTGGCGAAGTGGACGCGCTGGTCGCCAAAGCAGTGGCCGCGGGTGGCAGCGTGCCGCGCGCGCCGCAGGACTACGGCTTCATGTATGGCCACGGTTTCGAAGACATAGACGGCCATATCTGGGAACTGATCTACATGGACCCGAACGCCAGAGCGGCGGGCTGACTCTGTGACGAAACTGGCCACTCATCGTGCCATCGAGGCCGTCTGGCGGATCGAGTCCGCCAAGGTTATCGCCCACGTCGCGCGGATGGTGCGCGACGTCGGGCTCGCCGAAGAACTGGCGCAAGACGCGCTGGTGTCCGCGCTCGAGCATTGGCCCGACGCTGGCGTTCCCGACAATCCTGGGGCGTGGCTGATGGCAACGGCAAAAAATCGCGCGCTCGACCGCTTGCGGCAGGAAGCACTGCACGCCCGCAAGCGCCAGGAGCTGGGCCACGACATGGACGCGCTCGAGGCGCATCTTGTGCCCGATTTCGTCGATGCACTGGACGCCGCGCGTGCCGACGACATCGGCGACGACCTGCTGCGGCTCGTATTCACCGCGTGTCATCCGGTGTTGTCGACGGACGCCCGCGTCGCGCTCACGCTGCGCCTGCTCGGCGGGCTGACGACCGACGAAATAGCGCGCGCGTTTCTTGTGCCGGAGCCGACCATCGCGCAACGAATCGTGCGGGCGAAGCGCACCCTTTCGGCGGCCAAAGTGCCGTTCGAGGTGCCGCAGGCCGAAGCACGCGCGCCGAGGCTCGCGTCGGTGCTGCAAGTGATCTATCTGATTTTCAACGAAGGCTATTCCGCCACCGCCGGCGACGACTGGATGCGCCCGGCACTCTGCGAGGAAGCGCTGCGGCTTGGGCGCGTGCTCAGCGGCCTCGTGCCCGACGAAAGCGAGGTGCACGGCCTTGTCGCGTTGATGGAGATTCAGGCTTCGCGCATGCATGCGCGCACCGACGCGCAAGGCCGCCCGGTGCTGTTGCTCGATCAGGATCGCAGCCGTTGGGACCCGCTGCTGATTCGCCGCGGACTGGCTGCGCTCAGCACGGCACACGCGCTGGGCGGCGCGAGCGGGCCATATGCGTTGCAGGCGGCGCTGGCCGCATGTCATGCGCGCGCGCATAGGGCGGAAGACACGGATTGGGCGCAGATCGTCGCTTTGTACGACGCACTGGCGCAGGTGGCGCCTTCGCCGGTTGTCGAGTTGAACCGCGCGGTGGCGGTGGGCATGGCATTCGGTCCGGCTGCGGGGCTTGAGATCGTGGATGCGCTCGCCGCCGATGCAAGGCTTGCGAACTACCACTGGCTGCCGAGTGTGCGCGGCGATCTGCTTGCCAAACTAGGCCGCATGGATGAAGCGCGCGCGGAGTTCCAGCGCGCTGCCGCCATGACGGGCAATGCACGCGAACGCGAGCTGCTGCTCGAACGGGCGCGTTCTAGCATGCAGTAGGCTGCGGCGAGTTTGTGCGCATAAACTCGCTGGCGGTCTGGCGGTCTGGCGGTCTGGCGGTCTGGCGGTCTGGCGGTCTGGCGGTCTGCCCAGCCGCGCATCCGCCGTGGCACGCAGCAACCCGCCTCGATGACGGCAGGTGCCGCGCAAGCCGTCACCGAAGCAGCTGACGCACACCCAGCGCGATAATCACGCCGCCGCACACGCGGTCGACCCACGCCTTGCTACGCCGATATGCCGACGCGATGTGCGCCTGCGACAGAGTCAACGCGACAAAGCCATACCAGCTGCTTGCCACGACGAACACCATGCCAAGCATCGCCAGAAAGGTGCCAATGGTCTCGTTCGGCGGTGCCGCCGACGAAAACACCGCAGCGAAGAACGCGACCGATTTGGGGTTCGCGATATTCGTCGCGAATCCTTGCACGAACGCTAGCCGGATGCTGCCGTTCGCTGCTTGCACCGCCTGCTCGTGCTTGCCTCGCGAAGCCTTGAAGATGAGTCGTCCGCCGAACCACAGCAGATAGGCGGCGCCCGCCAACTTCACGGCGAACGCAAGCCACGGAAACGCCGCAAACACCATCCCGACGCCCAGGATCGCGCAACTCGCCTAAAAGAGGTTGACGAGCACAATGCCCGCCACTACCGCGAGCGCTTCAACGCGCGTAGCCGACGCGGCCTTATGGGCGACGGCAACGAAGTTCGGGCCGGGAATTACCACGCCGGCCACATAGACGGACAACACGCCGAGAACAGCTGCGCTATCGACCACGCCGATCTCCCTTCAGGACGCGAAAAATGCCAGCGCGCCGGTTGCAACGCCCGCCAGCGCGACCACAAAAGAAAGGTTGCGCAGCCACTTCTTGCGCGTGAGCAACGTGATCGCGCACAACGCAATGGCGACCTGAATGAGCGTCGTGGCCTGTGCCCAGCGATGGTGGCCATGCAGCAGCGCTTCGCTTTTCGCGTCGTTATCGAGCACTTCTTTTTCAATTGCTTCGGCTTTCGCGCGAATCGGCTCTTTTTGCTGCTTGTATTTGTCGACGTCCGCGACAAATTTTGCGTGCGCCTCGGAGTTTTCGCCCGACAGCGCGGCGCCCAGCTCGGCCAGGTTCTGCTTCTCGCCCTTCGCCTGGTAGTAGTTCCATTGGTTCGAGGCTTCCGTCTTCTTGATGGCGGCTTCGTTCTTGTAGTACAGCGCGAGGTTTTCGCTATTGCCGCTTTGGTACGCGCATAGCGCGCCGATTGTCGCGAGCACCGCCGTGATGACGGCCATGCGGCTCCCGAAAGAGTCCGCGTCGTGGTGACCGGCGTGATGCACCGCATGGTCGTGCGGACCGTGCACTTCATACTCTTCAGACATCAGATTCTCCAAGGCAAACTGTCTTGTTTCGCCGGGCGTCGCGAGCGCCCGGCGGCATGAATCTTAGCCTGTGATGCGGCACGGCTGGAAAAACGCTGCGTCCGGCAGAGCCTACGGCGTTCCTATTCAGGTGCGATGGCCCATCCATAGCAGCAGAAGCGATAGCGTGACGACGGAGCCGAGCGTCGACAGCAGGATGGTGCGCGACGTGATGTGCGCTTCGCGGTCGTAAAACTCCGCCAACATGAATGGTCCCGTGCCGGTGGGCAGCGCCGCCAGCACGACCGCCATTTCGACCAGCGCCGGCGAGAGGCCGAAGACGCGCGCTGCGAGCCACCATGTCAGCGCCGGCTGCGCAACCAGTTTGACGAGCGTGAGCAGCCACGCAATGCCGCGCGTGCCGGGCGGCGACGGACGCTTTTCCGCGAGAAACAGGCCGAGGCTTACCAACGCGCAGGGACTGGCCGCGCCGCTCAGCAGCTTGAGAAACGTCTCCGCGCTAGCGGGCAGCGGCACGTGCGTGCTGGCGAACAGCGCCCCTGCGACAGGCGACACGATCAGCGGATTGCGCGCCAGAGAGCCGAGCACTTTCAGGCCAAGTTTGTGCGGTGTGCGTTCTGTCTGCAAACCGATTTCGATCAACACGATGGCGCCCGCGAACAGCACGCACGCCACCAGAATGGTCGCGATGGTGGTGGGCGTTAGGCTCGCCTGACCGAACGCGATCATGCCGAGCGGAAAGCCGATGTAGCCCGTGTTTGGATATGACGCGGCGATGGCGTCGACACTCGCGTCGGCGAGATGCCGGCCGTTCACAAGGCGCATGACGAGAATCAGCGCAAAGATGCCCGCGCATGCCGCCGAAAACGTAACGACGAAGGCCGGCTGATACAGCTGCTGCCACGTGGCGCGCGCCATGGTGTCGAACAGCAGGGCAGGGAGGGCGAGCCACACCACGAAGCGATTGAGTTCCGACGCCGAGTTCGGCCCGAGCACACCGCCCCGGCGGCAGGCAAAACCCGCGAATATGAGGCCGAAGACGGGAAGCAGAATCTCGAGAGTGGCTAGCATCGGTGTAAAGCGCGTGAGCGAAGGCGCGAATAGGAAGGGCGACGCGTCAGCGTAGTGATTTGCGTTGATACAATCCAATACTGTTTTTTGGCTCCAGCGATACCTTTTATGCATCGTCGAAATGAATGGGTGAGACCGTGCTCGACATCAAGCCGCTGCGCTACTTCGTGACGCTGGCCGAGACGCGCCATTTCGGGCGCGCGGCGACGCGCCTGAATCTGTCGCAGCCTCCGTTAAGCCGCCAACTCGCGGCATTGGAAGCGAGCCTCGGCGTGACGCTGATCGAGCGCAGCCCTCGCAGCGTGACGCTCACTGCCGCGGGCGAGCGCTTTTACGCGGATGCCAAAGCGATTCTCGCTTCGGTGGAGCAGGCGGTGAGCAATGCCCAGGCAGCGGCGTCCGGCGACGCGGGCAAGCTCGCCATCGGCTTCACCATGTGTGCGGCCTATAGCGTGGTGCCGGGTTACGCGCGGGCGTTCGGTGCGGCATATCCCGAGGTCGCATTGAATCTGCGCGAGGTGGTGTCCAACGATCTTGCCGCGCAGGTGGTGGCGGGGCACATCGACGCGGCCATCATGTTTCCGCATCAGCCGGACAAGGGGCTGGCCACGCGCACGATTCTGCGCGAGCCGCTGTGCGTGGCGTTATCGCGCGCTCATCCGCGAGCCCGCGCGCGGCGGCTCGCCATTGCGCAATTGGCCGGTGAGCCGTTCGTGCTCGCATCCGAGGAAGTGGCGCCCACTTTGCGCGCCGCGATTCTCGATCATTGCCGCTCGCGTGGTTTCGAGCCGGACATTCGGTTCGAAGTGCAATTGCAGCAGACGGTGCTGAGTCTTGTTGACGAAGGCGTGGGTGTCGCGCTCGTGCCGGCTTCCATGCGCAAGGCGCAGCTTGCGGGCGTGGTGTTCAAGCCGCTGGTTGATGCGCCTTTGATCGAGCAGGTGCTGGCGTGGTCGCCGGGTAATCGGAATCCTTGTTTGGGGCGGTTTTTGGAGTTGGCGTAGGGGGCGCGACCGTCCTTGTTCCCGCCATTGCGCTTATGCTTGCTTGCGCTCGATGGCGCGTAACAACGGACTGTCAGGGGCGATGCGGACGAAAAACTGGGGCGGTTGAAAGCCCGCTGATACCTCTCTGAGTTCCGTGAGAGAAACGGAGCCGGCAAGACGGCGTGCTTCGTGTAAACCCAACGCGAAACCTGTCGATATCCCGTCGAAGTATTGGAAAAACTCTTTCCGCGAAATTCCGGAAACGCTCGCGAATCTGCGCCACAAGGTTGCAGGTGCGAGCGTGTGAGCCGCGCTTACCTTGGCGTATCCGACGACACGGCCAACGGGAAGCTTCACATAAATCCACACCACCGTGCCCGCCTTGACATTCATTGCTCTTCGGCGAAGTTCCACATGCTTGGTTCCAGCAAAAATATTGTTGGCGTGGCGCTCCTCAAGAGAGATTAGTACATGTTCTGGCTGTTCCATAAGCAAACCCTTCTTGAAGGATTCCCATAAGCTGTGTTTCGTTAATTGCGCGGGTCGTCAGGAGCTGAGTGGGGCTGCCGCAGCCTAGCTTTTCGAGCGTTGCACGGGCCACCGGACGCTCGAGACACACAATATTGTCGAACGCCGTCACTGTCTTCACCAGCGATTCTCCTATCGCTTGCAATGCCGCCGCGTCGAGGACCGAGGGATCAAGGTCGGCGTTTTGCATGGCATCTTGCGATTTCAGATATGCATGCTTCACACGCGCGATCGCAACAATCGCTCCAATCCCCCCGCCTTTGCCAGATTCATAAAACAGAATGAGACTACCACGCTTGAATTGCTTCAACGTTGCCGCGCCGCTCACATAATGCCGTTCCTTGTACAACTGTGCGCGCGCGTGCGGAAGCAAGCTCTTTTGCGGGGAATGCGCCAGCAGGTGCTCGGCGAAAGCACTCCGCACAGGTGTGATGACGGCCGGTCGGCCGGGAAGACAGAAGAGCCCGGGCGAAAGCAACGTTTCGAGCGCCATCAAGGGGACGTAGGTCACGTTGCCGTCAGGTCTCACCAGGCGAACCTGTTGATCGATGTTACGGTACGCCGGGACCGTGTCCGGAAGGCGTACCCGGCCCACGCTGAAGATTTCCGCTGCCCGTTGAGCCCAGTTTGCCGGCGCGATGATGCCGGGGACAACAAGTTTCGTCAACCACGTGTCGTCTGCCAATCCGCCAAAGCCAAGCCCTGCTGCTATTTCCCGCATCTGAGCCTGTTTCGCAGGAAACTTGAGCCTGATCTGCGAAGTATTCCCAGTGGTAGTCTGTTCAATGACACACCCCAGTAAAAGCCTGGCGGCACTTGACGCGGCTGCGTGCGTTTCGTCGACAGCGGCTCGTACGTTGACGATGCCAGGGCCAAATGTCTTTGGCCATGTGAGATAGCCGATCAGGCTGTCCTGCGACCATACCCCATATCGATTGCTCACTCTTTCGTTTGAATCTACAGCGGCCCACTCAGCAACGACGGCGGCGACAGGAACGCCAAGTTGGGACAGTAGACGACGTACCGCCGGTTCTTCTGACCGTGAAATGGAGGTCAGCGATAGCGACACGATTTCACTGGTGTCGAGCAATTGCTCTTTCGCGGCCCCTGCGCTCAATGTCCTGAACACGGCGGGCGAGACTACATGAATGCCGTAACGCTCGTTCAGCTTTGCTGCAGCGTTGAGAATGGAGCCGTCGTTGGTAATGAGACCGGTTAGCCGATGATGCACGGCTGTCGCCAAATGCCGTAGATCCGAAAGGTCGTTGCAGCTGAGCGCGTTGGCGCGTTGTCGCTCCGGAAACACGATGTTTGCGAGGTCAGCAGCGAGTGTTTCCGACTCCTTCGTGACCGGTGCTGGAAATGATGGAAAGATGCGCGCGTAAGCCAACATGGGGTCAGTCACACCCACAGCGGCTGTCCGTTCCAGTTCGGCCGTGATTTCGGTGCTCAACGCGAGTTGACAATAGCCTGCCCTCTCCGATTTGAACAGATCCAGCACTTGTTCGTTTCGACTGCGGCGCGGGCCTAGATCGAATAGCACATTGAGATCGAGGAGAAAAAGCGGAACCTCCGCCGCAGATGTAGAGCAAAGACCTAGCGGATCGCTCGCGCTGACGCCGCTGGCCGCAAATAGCTGTGGAGTGTCGAGCTCATGGCTACGTACAAGAATTGTCCGGTTTCTCGTTTCTCCACCGCGAGCAATGCTTTGTACATAAAACCCTTGGCTTTCCCAAAATCTGTTTGCGTCCTGCAGGTCCTCCGCTACTCGCGCATAGAGTGAGATGAAAGCGTGGTCTGTCAGGTGTTGCTTAAGATGGTTCAATAGAAGGGTCGCGATGCCGCACTGCCTGAACGGGGGCCTGACAAACATCTGGAGTACCCGTCCTTTGGGATGCCGCGCCTCGAAGAGAAGATGGCCGACGTATGACAGTGCTTCAGTGTTACCTTCAACGGCTATGAAAAGCTGTTCTTTGCGAGCAAAGTCTTCAAAAACGCTTGCGGGGAAAAACCCCAATGAGTTTTTGTCGCTATCCGCTGCGGCGATGGCGGAGCCAACGAACGGCGCAACGTCTGCGTAACGATCCAATATGCGAATAGCTTGTTCATTCTTGACCATCTTTGTGCCTCGCCTGCTACGCTCTGCCCATTGACTAAACACGCGACTCTAGTGGGCCGGCCAGGTCGCGTTTTCTTTGCCCGACAATGCCTGCGGCCGCGCTGAGCGGAAAAGATATTATCATTTAGGTAAGCATAATAGTTTGTCGGCAAGACATGTTCTTTGACGCCAAGCGTTGGTAAACGATTTCCGCGATGTGTGTGGAAAAACTCTTACTCCAAGCGATCCGAAATGGAAGCCACTGCGTTGAATGAACACAATTCGTTGAAACGAGATTCTCCATTCGTTATGTCCAATCACCCCCCCACCCTCACCAC
>NZ_JAEUAV010000022.1 GCF_019511605.1 Paraburkholderia phenoliruptrix
GGCTGTGCCGGGGTGGGCTCTGCCGGGGTGTGATGTGCCGGGGTTTGCGTTGCATAGGCGTGCGCTGCCGGGGTACGCCCGGTCGCGGTGTGCTCTGCAGTGGTCGGCGCTGACGCGGTATGCGCTACCGATGCCTGCGCCGCCGGGTCCGACGCTGTCGCGGCCGGCACCTTCGAAGTGCGCGCGGCCTGAGTGGTCGCGGCGAAGCCTGCGCCTGCGGTGCCGCAGGCCGCGTCACCACCAATCAAATCAACACCACTTGCCCCCTCAAGCGGCGCAGCCGACGCCTTGCCGGCCTCGAGCCGATCAGCGTCGGCCAGCGGCGCGCCGCACGGGTTGGCGGGCACACTCACGGCGTCCTCGCAGCGGCGGGTTGTACGTCCGACGCCGCGAAGCCGGCGCCGTCTGCCACAGACGCCACTGCGTTCGACGTACGCTCCGAAAGTCGCTCAGCAATCCGGCGGCAATACTCATGTGGCAGCACCAATGCGCCGCCACGCAGCGATTCCAGCGCCATGTCCAACGCCAGCATGCGAGCCTGTAGGCGGCAGCGGGTGTCCTTGTCGCTCACGGCATTCAGCTCGGTCTGGAGGTCGCGCAGCGCGCGCAACTGCTCGAGCGCAGGTGGCACAAAGCCGGCATTTTTCAGGATCCGGTTAGCAACGCGCACTTCTTTAGGGACCAATGCATCTTCGTCCAGGTTAAGCGGTGCGCCGGCGCCGGGCAAATCGTCGAGCTCGCCGCGCGCGGCTGCGGCGGCAATACGCTGTTCGACTAACGCATCAAGCAATCTCATCTGCAATCCACTACGTTGCGGCCCAAGCATTCTATCAGGGTGCGCACAGGGGCTCCTCGGGACTGGGCCGGCTCTTTTGCCCCTCTGCAGATTCAGCCGGTAACACCATATTGAGGCGGCCGCCGTGGGCGCGGGCAAGTGAGCAGTCGGTTCCGGACCGCGCGAATATCGCACGGGGCGCGCCATGCCCCCGACGAGCCCCAGCTGTCTTGCGGTCGCTTCGGGGACTGCTCGACGTTGGCCGTAGCGGAAAGCGCACCGTACACTTGATAAGAAGCGTGGCAGCGCCTGGGTCATTGCCGCCCTGCGCCCGCCCTCGCGGTGCGGTCACCCGATCACAGAAGCAGGAAGGCAGCAAATCGCGCACAGCGGTGCGCTACGGCTCGGCACCTTCAAGCGGCCAGCGGGCGAGCACGATATGCCTGGTGCGCCCCAGCAGGCTGTGTATCAGCGCAAACCCACGCACGTTCCAGCAAACCGGCTCGACCGGGCTCGCGGCGACCCATGGCAAACCGTAAGCCAACGTCACATGCGGCGTATAAGCGACTGCCGGGGAAGTCGCATGACTTTCAATGCCGCAGTCCCGCAACGCGTTCTGCAACGAATCATGCAGCGCATGCAGACCGACGACGCCGTCGGACCCGGTGAGGACCAAAGGCCCCGGCCGTGGCTTCGAGGCGAAGCTAGCGACCGTGTCGAACTCGACAGTAAACGGCGCCATGCGGATGGTAGCGGCGGCCTGCATCGCCGCGTCTACATGCGCCTGCGGCAGCCCGCCCGCGAAATTGCCGAGATGCCGCAGCGTGACGTGCAAACGACTGGCGGCAAGCGGCCGGCCGCGCGCGCGTGCTTCCCCGCAAAGCCGCTGCGCGAGCTTTGCTATACCGGCCGCCGTATTGGTGTCCGGAAAGACAGCGAAGAAAAGACCGTCTGTTGGGACGGGCGGCGCCTCCAGCCCGGGCAGCCAAAGTTGTTCAGGCATCTTGCTCCTGCATGTTGAACGCCGGCATCTACACGTTTCCTCCTTCACGTTGGATTCGCGTGCGGCGATTGGTTCGCATCAAAAACCGCACTGCCACACCTTCCAAAAAACACTTGCGCTTCCCGACTGCCCACGTAGAATACTGTACATCCATACAGTATTGGTGGCAACGTGGAACTGCAAAAAAAGCTGGAGATTCTCGCAGACGCAGCAAAATACGATGCATCCTGCGCAAGCAGCGGCGCGCCAAGGCGCGCGTCGCGCGGCACCGCAGGCTTGGGCGCGAGCACGGGGGCTGGAATCTGCCACAGCTTCACGCCAGACGGGCGCTGCGTGTCGCTGCTTAAAATCCTGCTCACCAATTTCTGTCTGTACGACTGTCAGTATTGTGTGAACCGGCGCTCCAGCAACGTGCCTCGGGCACGCTTCACGCCCGAGGAGGTCGTGGATCTCACGCTGGATTTTTATAGGCGCAACTACATTGACGGGCTGTTTCTTAGCTCCGGCATCATTCGTTCGTCGAACTACACGATGGAGCAACTGGTCCGGGTCGCGCAATCGCTGCGAGTCGATCATCAGTTCCGCGGCTACATTCATCTGAAAACCATTCCCGACGCAGATCCTGAACTGATCGCCCAAGCCGGCCGTTACGCGGACCGCTTGAGCGTCAACATTGAACTGCCGACCGAAACCAGCCTCGCGCGCCTTGCGCCGGAAAAGGACGTGCGAACCATCAAGCTTGCCATGGGCTCGATTCGCCTCGCACAGGAGGAAGCGTTGAGCGATACCAAAGCCCCAAAATTCACGCCCGCGGGGCAAAGCACGCAAATGATCGTCGGCGCAGATCAGACAAACGACAGCACGATCTTGCAGACAGCCGAAACGCTGTACGGCTCCTACAAACTGAAGCGCGTGTACTACTCGGCATTCAGTCCGATCCCGGACAGCCCTTCCGCCGTGCCGGGCGCAGCACCGCCGTTGCTGCGCGAACACCGGCTGTACCAGGCGGATTTTCTGCTGCGCGGTTACGGCTTTAGCGTCGGTGAGCTGTTCCAGGAACCAGGCAACCTGCCGCTCGACATGGATCCGAAACTGGCGTGGGCTCTCGCACATCGCGAGCAGTTTCCCGTCGATCTCAACCGCGCGCCGCTGCGCATGATTGCACGGGTGCCGGGTATCGGCATGCGTAACGCGAAGCGGCTGGTCGAACTGCGGCGCTCGCGGCGCGTGCGCTATGAAGACCTCGTGCGGCTGCGTTGTCCGCTGGAAAAAATCAAGCCGTTCGTGGTCACTCAGGACTATCGCGCGGCCCTGCATGATGCGCCGTCCGCACATCTGCGGCGGGTTTTGACGCCGCCATCGGTGCAGATGCAGTTGTGGTGACACGCCGTGCTTCGTAGCATCGAGATCAGCAACAACTTCGACGCATGGCGTGCCGCTTCACTGGCCGCGTTGGCTCAAGGCCTCGCGCCCGAGGCAATCGAGTGGCGCGTCAGCGAGGGCCCCGGTTCGAAGTCGCCAGTCGAGCAGGCTGCGTTCGACTATGGCGAGCACGTCGGCGTTGCGCACCCGGTGGCGGCGGCGCCCGCAGTCCACGTGTCGAAGGAATTGGCGGCGTTGCTGCGCGACGCAGCGCTTTATCGTGAGCCGCACCGCTGGGCGTTTCTGTACAAGGTGCTATGGCGTTGGCAACAGGGAGATCGAGCGGCCGCGTCGCCGGCCGATGAAGACGGCGCGCGGCTTTATCGCATGGCTAAATGCGTGCGCCGCGCGAAGCACGACATGATCGCGTATGTGCGCTTCCAGAAGAATGCGGACGCTTCGGTGCCTGAGTACATCGCGTGGTATGAGCCGGAACACGATGTCCTGGCTTGGGGTGCCGAACATTTCGCGCAACGCATGGGCCGTTCAACGTGGCTGATCGCGACACCGCACGGCGCCGCATTCTGGGACGGCGCAGAGCTGCGTATCGACGATGACCGCGCGCTGCGTAACCCGCATCGGTGTGAGACGAATGACGAAGCGCAAGCCCTCTGGCTCGCCTATTACCGCAGCACGTTCAACCCGGCGCGCCTGAACGAGGCTGCGCTCGCGCAACACATGCCGGTGCGATTCTGGAAAGCGTTGCCGGAAGGACGGCTCATTCCCGGCATGATCAGCGAGGCACGCAGCGGCGCGCGGCGGCTCGCGCAAGCGAGCGCAGTGGCAGCATTCAACGGCAAGGCAATTTCTGTCGAAGCAGAAGTGGCGCAGCCGCTGCGCGAGCAGCCTTCTTCGTTGGATGCGTGCCGGCGTTGCGATTTGTGGCGAAACGCCACCCAGGCGGTGGGCGGCGTAGGCCCCCGCGACGCACGCATCATGGTGATCGGCGAGCAGCCCGGCGACCACGAAGATCTAAGCGGCCAGCCGTTCGTCGGCCCGGCCGGTCAACTGCTGAACACCGCGATTACGCAAGCCGGACTCACGCGCGAGCAGCTTTATCTGACCAACGCGGTCAAGCATTTTAAGTGGGAACCGCGCGGCAAGCGCCGGCTGCATAAGACGGCCGCCCAGCGCGAGATGCAAGCGTGTTCACATTGGCTCACGCAGGAACTGGAAACGGTTCGTCCGTCTGTGGTGGTCACACTGGGCACAACGGCGCTCAATGCTTTGCTCGGCGAAAAGTCGAGCCTGCAGGATTATCTCCACGGTCCTTTTGAACTCGAGGGCGGCTGGGGCATTGCGACGTATCACCCTTCGTTTGCCTTACGGCAGCAAAGCGACGCCGCGCGCGACAAGGTGATGGCCGCAATCCGCAATGCGCTGAGCGAGGCACGCAAGCTCGCGCAATCCATATCGGGCGACCCAAGCGAAGTCCGGTAACCGTGGAGGTTATGTCGCAAGCCCTCCACGAAAAAATTTCTCAAGTCCCGCTCTCATCGGCCTCTCATCGACATAAACTCACAACCCGCACCTCAGCAAACCACCAGGCCACCTCAATGAAAGACGACGTCGCGCGAGTCCCGCTTTCCACTGCATTCTGGTATTGGCTGAGGCTCGGCTTCATGAGCTTCGGCGGCCCGGCTGGGCAGATCGCGCTAATGCATCAGGAACTCGTCGAAAGAAAGCGCTGGATCTCCGAAAAGCGCTTCCTGCATGCGCTCAATTTCTGCATGGTGCTGCCGGGGCCCGAAGCGCAACAGCTCGCGACCTACATCGGCTGGCTCATGCATCGCACGTGGGGCGGCGTGATTGCGGGCGGATTGTTCGTGCTGCCATCGCTTTTCATTCTGATGGGCCTTTCGTGGGTCTACCTGGTGTTCGGCAGCGTGCCGGCCGTGGCCGGCGTGCTGTACGGCATCAAACCGGCCGTAACCGCGATTGTCGTGTTCGCCGCCTATCGCATTGGCTCGCGCGCGCTCAGGAACGCGTGGCTATGGGCCATCGCCGCTGCAGCATTCATTGCGATCTTCGCCGTCAAAGTGCCCTTTCCGCTGATCGTCCTCGTGGCCGGCATCACGGGCTATGTCGGCGGCAAATATGCGCCGGGCACCTTTGCGATCGGCGGCAAGCATGATGCCGCCGCACAAGCTCATGCGCCCGCGCTGATCGACGACGACACCCCGGCGCCCCCCCACGCGTTCTTCACGTGGAAGCGCTTTTTTATCGTGCTGGCCGTGTTCGTCGCCCTGTGGCTCGCGGCAATCGGCACGTTGGCCGCGATCTTCGGACGCGAGGGCGCGCTCACGCAAATGGGCTGGTTTTTCACGAAGGCGGCGCTGCTCACGTTCGGCGGCGCGTATGCCGTCTTGCCCTACGTCTACCAGGGCGCGGTCGAACATCAGCACTGGCTGACGGGGCTGCAGATGATAGACGGGCTCGCGCTCGGCGAGACGACGCCGGGCCCCCTCATCATGGTGGTCGCCTTCGTCGGCTTTGTCGGCGGATGGACGAAAGCGATATTCGGCCCCGACGCGCTCGTGCTGTCCGCGGTGCTCGCCGCCACCATCGTCACGTTCTTCACGTTTCTGCCTTCGTTCATGTTCATTCTGCTTGGCGGCCCCTTTATCGAGACCACGCACGGCAATCTCAAGTTCACCGCGCCGCTCACGGCAATCACGGCGGCAGTGGTCGGCGTGATTGTGAATCTGGCCGTGTTTTTTGCGTTGCACGTGTTGTGGCCGCGGGGGTTGCAGGGCAGCTTCGACTGGCCGTCGCTCATCATCGGCCTCGCGGCCGGCATTGCGCTGTTTCGCTTCAAGGCCGGCGTGATTCCCGTGGTGCTGGTGTGCGGCGCGATAGGGCTCGCGTACCGGCTGCTGGTGTGATGAGACGCGTGCGGCATGGGGACATGGCGGCATGCCGTGACGGCGTAGTCAGGTAGCAGCCACCAGCAACTCCTCGGCATTGTTCGGCGGGCGCAAGCCGTCGCTTCTATGCGCGAAGTAGCGCCGCGTGAGGTCGGCGGCCGAAACATGCCGGGCCTGCGCGAACCCGGCTTCGCGGGCAAGGGCGAGCATCTGCGCCGGCGTGAAGAAACTGACGAACGGCGTGCCGCTGGCGCGCGCGCCCTTCTCCGCCATTTCCAGTCCGGGGCGCACCTCCGGGTCGGCCATTTCCAATGGGAGTAAGAAGGTCATTGCAAACGTCGACCCACGTGCAAAGGCCGCGACCTCGCGCAGCGTGGCTGCGTTTGCCTCGCGTGTCAGATACATGCTCACGCCAGTGGAAACGACCACGGCCGGCTTTCTGCTGTCAAAGCCTTGTTCCACCAGCCGGTCACGCCACGCCTCGCCGGCCTCGAAATCCACCGGCACGAATCGCAGCCAGGGTGCAATGCCGAAACCCAGTTCCATGAGGCGCTGGCGCTTCCACGCCTGCGGCGCCGGTTGGTCGATTTCGAACACGGCGAGGCGCGAGGCAAGCTCCGGCCTGCGTTGTGCGAAGCTGTCAAGGCCCGCGCCAAGAATCACGTACTGGTCGATGCCGCGCGCGGCCTCGTCGGCGAGCAGGTCTTCGATGAAGCGTGCACGAGCCACGATCGACGCTCGAAACGCACGCGTGAACTGCACATCCATGTCGCCACGCTGGCGCCAGTCGTCGCCGGGAGCGAGCAGTTGCAGACCGATCGGATCTTCGAAAACAGGCGGCGCGGCGTCGGCCTCCATGTGGAGCGCACGCCACAGGGCGACGCGAGCCGCGGTGCTGTCCGGTGCCAGTTTGCGTTCTTCGTTCATGGGCGCCCTCCTCCTTGTGAGTCTCCAGGAATGCGGGAATGCTACGCTGCGGCGCCCCGCCCCGCCCCGTCACGCCGCCCGGCGTGCCTGGGTGCCTGGGTGCCTGGGTGCCTGGGTGCCTGGGTGCCTGCGCGACAGCGCTAAGCGCTAAGCGCTGAACGCGACAAGCATCGAGCATAGCATCGGCATAGCGGTTGCATGCGCCGCCCGCGCCGCGCCACACATACACTCCAATACAGCAGCGTCTCTATGCGATCATCGTACAAACCAACCCCGACCCAACAGGGAGATCGCCATGAACAGCAAATGGTTTTCGAACTTCGCGAGTTATCTTTCGACGATGACCGGTCGCCCGGGCACCTTCGTCATCGCCGTTTCGCTGGTGGTCGTATGGGGTGTCACCGGACCGTTCTTTCACTACAGCGACACGTGGCAGCTCGTGATCAACACTTCGACCACCATCGTCACGTTCCTGATGGTCTTTCTGATCCAGAACACGCAGAACCGCGACACCGCCGCGATGCAGATCAAGCTCGACGAGCTGATTCGCGCGCTGGAAGGCGCGCATAACGCGCTGCTCGATCTGGAGGAACTCGAAGAAAAAGACTTGACACGTTTTCGCAAACAGTACGAAAACCTCGCGAAGGAAGCGCGCACTGCGCTGCGCGAAGGCGGCAGCGATACGGATTCGCCGTTCGTCGATCATCGCGACATAGAAGACAACAAGCGCGATGACGACCAGCGGCGCGGCGGCAAACAAGCCTCTGACAAGCCGGCCACGCGCGAGGAGAAAAACTAGCGCAGGCTTCGCTTCGCAATCAGGCGCGGGGCCGGCGCGGCCGCGGCACTAGCGCTTCGCTTGCGCAGCCTCCCGGTCTTCCTTCAAACGGAACACAGCCACTGCGTCGTTCAGTTCGCGGCTCTGCTGTTCGAGCGACACGGCCGCAGCGGATGCCTCCTCGACGAGCGCCGAGTTGTGCTGCGTCACTTCTTCCATCTGCGTCACGCTCGCGTTGACGAGCTCGATGCCCGCGGTCTGCTCGCTCGAAGCGAGACTGATCTCGGTCATGATGGCGCTCACGCGGCGCACGGCCTCCACCACTTCTTGCATCGTCGTGCCCGCGTGCGCGACCAGCGTGCTGCCGTCATTGACCTTGACGGTCGAGTCGCCGATCAGCTCGTTGATCTCACGCGCCGCGGCGGCCGAGCGCTGCGCCAGATTGCGCACCTCGGAGGCGACCACCGCGAAGCCGCGCCCCTGTTCGCCCGCGCGGGCCGCTTCGACAGCCGCGTTCAACGCAAGGATGTTCGTCTGAAACGCGATACCCTCGATCACAGCCACGATTCCGGCGATACGGTTCGAGCTTCCGGAAATCGCATCCATGGTTGCCACCACCTGATCGACCACCTGCCCGCCGCGCGACGCGATTTCGGAAGCGCCGCTCGCAAGCTCGACGGCGCGACGCGCATTGTCGGCATTCTGGCGGACGGTGGCGGTCAACTGCTCCATGCTCGCCGCCGCCTGCTGCAACGAGGCCGCGTGCTGCTCCGTGCGCGCCGACAGATCGACACTGCCGCCCGCAATGGCGCGCGCGTCCTGCACGATCGCCTCGGTACTTGCGCGGACTTTCTGGACTGTCTGCACGAGGCTGTTCTGCATGCCTTTGAGCGCATCCAGCAGATAGCCCATTTCGTTATCGCGCTGCACTGCGATTGCGCCCGTCAGGTCGCCGCCCGCGATACGGCCGAAATGATCGACCGCCATGTTGATCGGCTGCACGATGGCGCGCGCGAGCGTGCGCTGCGCGAGCACGCCGATGCACAACGCGACGCCGCCGGTTATGCCCAGCGCCCACAGCATCACGCGAAAACGGGCTTCGGCGTGCTCGAAGCGCGCTTTCTGGCGTTGCACCTGATAGTCCTCGAGCGCGGTGAGCGCGGCCTGATAGTCGGCAAACAGCGCGGCGGGCGCTTCGCGCTGCGTGGTGAGAAAGTCGACGAGGTTGTCGTCGTCGAGCTGCTTGAGCGCCAGTTGCAATACCTGCGCAAAGAGACGCTGACGCTTTGCGGTCATTGCCTCGAGAAGCGGCTGCTCGATGCTGTCGGGCGCATGCAGCGCGCGGTAAGCATCGAGCTCGCGGTTGCTCGCGTCAAGCAGCACATGTAGTTGCGCGATGGCCTCCTTGGCCGGCTTGCCCGCGCTGATGATCTGCTCCGTTTCGCCAAGGCCGCCGCGCAGTTGCAGAAGCCGCTCGGAGCTCGTCTTCAGATGCAGCAGCGACGCGGTGTCGTCCTGATACATATCGCGCAGCGCGCGGCTGCTGTCGTAAAGCCCGGCAATGCCGGCCACGATGACCAGCATCAGCAGCAGCGTGTAACCGGCGATCGTCGCGGCCAATCCGCCGCGGATGGTGATGTGTCTGCGCATGGGCTTGAGACCGGGCGGGCAACGGCCACGCGGGCTGCCTTGCCGGTCCGTTCCTCCGGATAGCAAAGATCGGGCTGTGAAAGGAATGACGGGTCGAAAACCGACTCACAGCTTTACGGCAGGCGCGGTGCCGCGCAGTTGCGGCAATGCGACGTGGATAACGCCGATTGCGACATGCACGCGCTGCGAGTGGCCTCGGCGAGGGATGTGAACCGGTCGGGCATGGCCCGCGATGGCATGTGACCAGATGAAATGGGACGTTCGCGGACACAGTGAGCGGCACACTGAGCGGACACTGAGCGACGACGGGTCAATCGCACCGATTCGGGATTAATATCGAACGCTCGCCCATTTGGGCATCGGCATCATTCTTCAACGTCGGCCGCAGCCGTCTGTCCGCGCATGCTCAGCTATACCGGTGGTCTCGTTCTCTTCGCAGCCCTGCTGCATGCAAGCTGGAACGCGTTGCTGCACGGCAACCGCGACCGTTTTCTGTCCATAACATGGATGAGCGTCGCCATCGCGGCGGTCAGCACGCTTATCGTTGCGTTCCTGCCGTTGCCGGACGCCGCTGCATGGCCGTATGTCGTCGCATCGGGGCTCGTGCATATCGGCTACAACGCGAGTCTGGTATACGCGTACCGCCGCGGCGATCTGGCGCAGGCGTATCCGGTTGCGCGGGGCTCGTCGCCGCTGCTCGTCGCGCTCGGCGCGGCGCTGTTCGCGCACGAGCTGATCGGCCCGCTGCACGCGCTCGGCATAGCGATGATCTGCGGCGGCATCATCTCCATCGCTCTGCAAGGGGGACGCGTGTCGCGCGCGGGCGTGCTGGCCGCGCTGACCACTGGCGCGACCATCGCGCTGTACACGGTGATAGACGGCATCGGCGTGCGGCTGTCCGGCGGCAAGGCGCTCGCCTATACCGCGTGGATGTTCCTGTTCTACTGGCTGATGCCGGTGCTGTTCGTCGCACGACGCGGCCTCGCGGAGCTGTGGACCCCGCTGCGTTCGACGCCGGGCGCGGTCGTTTCGTCGCTCGGGGGCGGGCTCGTGGCGGTCGGGGCGTACGGCATCGTGATCTGGGCGATGCAGTCCGGTGCAATGGGCACCGTGTCCGCATTGCGCGAGACCAGCGTGGTGTTCGCGGTGCTGATCGGACGCCTGTTCCTCGGCGAAACGGTGACCGGCAAGCGCTGGCTCGCCTGCGTGGTGGTCGCGGCCGGCGCGGTGTGTCTGGGGCTGTGAAGGCTGGCGCTGGCGGGCGGTGAGCGCTGAGTGGCGGCTTTGGGGTGTTGGACCGTGAGGGCTGTCAGCTGGGGCTTGCGGTCTGGGGCTTTCGGCTCGCGCTTCGGCTCGGGCTTCCGGTTCGGGCTCGCGCTTGGGGCTCGGGCTTCGGGCTTCGGGCTCGGGCTTCGGGCTCGGGCTCAGGCTTCGGGCTTCGGGCTTCGGCTTCGGGCTTCGGCTTCGGGCTTCGGCTTCCGGCCTCGGCCTCCGGGCTCGGGCTTCGGACTTGGTCTTGCGGCTTGGCCTTGAGCCTGAGCCTTGAGCCTGAGCCTTGAGCCCTAGCTTCAGGCTTCAGGCTTCACGCTTCGGACCTCAGACCTGGAACCGCGCCTTCACCACCAGCCCCCTCACTCCAAATCTTAGGCCCTCGCCGAAGCCCAAGCCCAAGCCCGCCTACCTACGACCTCACCACTTCACATCGGCGGCACGACACCGTCTTTTTCAACCACCACGCGCTGAGCGACATACGCGCCCTGCGACGCCGGCGTTGCCACGACGAACACCTTCTTGCCCGGCGTGAGATCGGTGCGCGCAGCCGGCGCGAAGGTCACGACGGGCACGTTCGGTGGCACCGTCACTTCGTTGCTGCCGCCCTTGTACGAGAGCTTCAGGTTGCGGCCGCTCGTGCCCTGAACCACGGTGTCGACGTTTGCATTCGTCATCGTGCTGTTGGGGCCCAGGTCCCAGCTATAGTGGCCCTCGCCCGTGCCGCGCGCGGCTTCCGGAAATACCACCACTTCCGTGGCAGTGAGCTTGCCGTCGGTGCCGGTGGTCGCGGCCGTGCCGACGAACGAACCCGGCTTGATATCGGAAAGCTGCATCGACTTGACCGCCGACACGGCGACGGCCGGCTTCAGTTCGATCGACACCGTGTCGCCACTGCGGCGATGCACCTTCAGCACGTCGCCGTCGAGCGAAACGATGTCGCCGCGAATGCGCGACGGTTTGGCGGCGGGCGTCTGTGCGAGCGCGGCACCGGCAAAAGCCAGCGTCGCGAGGGTGATGCCGAGTTTCAGGCGAATAGACATGAATGAACGCTCCATGAGAAACGGTTATGGGACTGCAAACGCGGACTGCATGCGGACTGCAAATGCGAACTGCAAATGCGAACTGCAAATGCAGACTGCAAAACACGCACCGCGGAAGAAAAAACAGCAAAACACGGACTGCAAAGAAGCCAACTGCAAAAACACAAACCGAAAAAGAGGAACCGCAAAAAAAGAACCGCAAAACCGGCACGGCAAAGCAATACCACCTCGCCGCGCACGGCAAATGAAAGCCGGCAATCAGGAACCGCCGAACCAGTTATAGCCCTGGTTCTCCCAGTAACCGCCCGGATAGTCGTTGGTCACACTGATCGCGACGATATGCTTCGGGTTCTTGTACCCGAGCTTGGTGGGAATGCGCAGCTTCATCGGGAAGCCGTACTTCGGCGGCAATGTCGCGCCGTCGTAGCCGAGCGTGAGCTGCGTCTGCGGATGCAGCGCGGTCGGCATGTCGATACTGGTCCAATAGTTGTCCGCACAATGCAGCGACACGTATTTGGCCGTTATATCGGCCCCCGCTAGCTTGAGGAACTCGGAGAAGCGCACGCCGTCCCAGCGGCCAATCGCGCTCCATCCTTCAATGCAGATATGCCGCGTGATCTGGCTCTCCTGCGGCAGCGCGCGCAGCTCGTCGAGCGTCCACACGCGCTTGCCGTTCGCGAGTCCGCTCACCTGCAGCCGGTAGCTCGCGGCATCGACCTCGGGCACGTCGTCGATGTCGTAGAACGCGTTGAAGGGAAACGGCCGCGTGATCATCGACTCCGCGTACGTCGGCGCCAGTGTCTTCGGACTGAAGAGCAGCGCCTGCACGTCGTCGTTGAACGACGACATCTTGCGCAGCATCGTGTTCACTGACTTGTCGTTCGAGAGATCGCAGCCCGACAACAGCGCGATCCCGCCCAGCGTGAGAATGCGTTGGCCGAGCAGGCGGCGCGCCGGATTTTTCAGCTCGCCGCGTGCGTCCTTGATGATGGTCTGCGCATGTGAAACCGCGAACGCACTGGGTTTTCCGGATTTGTTGGGTAAGGTCATGATCAGCGCCCCCGAATCATTACGAGAAGCGAGCGCGGCACGAGCGCCACCATCGCCAGATGCACGACGAAGAACGCGACCAGCACGCTCATCGCAGAGAAATGCACGACTCGCGCGTTGTCGTAGCCGCCCATCAGCGTGCGCAACAGCGGGAACTGCACAGACTTCCAGATCGCGAGCCCCGACAGAATCACAAGCGCGATATCCACAATCACTACGAGATAGGCGAACTTTTGCACCGCGTTGTAGCGCGACAGGTCCTCGTGCCCGAGCTTGCCGCGCAACGCGGCGCTCAGGTCGCTCGCGAGCGAGCGCAAGCTCACCGGCAGCAGTTTTTGCCGCAAGCGGCCCGAAGCGAGATTGAGCCCGACGTAGACGATGAAATTGGCGACCAGCAGCCACATGACCGCGAAGTGCCATTGCAACGCACCGCCGAGCCAGCCGCCCAGCGTAATGGCCGACGGAAACCGCCAGTCCGCGAAGATCGGCGACGCGTTGTAGATCTGCCAGCCGCTCGTCACCATCAGCATGACGGCGAGCGCATTGATCCAGTGTGAGATGCGGACCCAGGCGGGTTGAATCTTCGTGTAACTCAAGGCGGCCTCGTGGTGGATAGCTGCAAAAAAATTGGCACTGTCATGGGCGTAAACAGCGCTTGTAGGCAGCTATTCCATTGCATGAGCAATTTATTTCGGGGCCGGGCGTCGAGCGTCCAGATCGGGCCACCGGCCTATCGGCCAATCGGCTAATCCCGCAACCCGCCAATCCCCCAATCGGCTAATCGGCCAATCCCCCCAATCGCCCGACCGGTCAATCGGCGGACGATGCGCACGAACACACGGACAAAGACTATTGGATTTCTCTAGAGTTGATGGATCGCCGGCCAGTGCCGGCCGGCGAAGCCGCGCCGACTCCCGGCGCGGACTCACTCAAGGACCAAAGGAAAAACCACAATGGGAACGTCTCTTTACAACCAACCATCAATTGCCGGCGACATGCACAGCAGCTCGATACTGCGCCCGGCCGGTGCGCCGCTCACGCTCAAACACACGATTCACCCCGAGCAGATTCGCGACAATCTGCCGGCGGGCCAGGGTGGCATAGGCTTTCTCTTTCACGCTACGGACTGGGAGACGCTTTCTTTCTCCTTTCACAACGTCAAGACCCGCAACGCGTCATTCGAGGAAGAGCTCTGGCGCACCAGTCCTTTCATTGCCTCGCCGATCTATCTCGGCTCGCAGATGATCGGCGCCAACATTGCGTGCCCGGTGCCGCTCGAGCTTTGGCTCGGCAGCCCGCGCGGCATCAAGCGGTTTCGCGAAACGCAGTTTTTCCCCGCGCTGGAACTGGCAAAGCAGGCGGGCCTGAACATGGTCGCGATGGGCGCCTCCACGCCATACGCCTGCAACTATGGAGCGCTGCCCCGGCAGACAAAGCCGCCGCATATCACGACGGGCCACGCGGCCACCGCGGCCATGCTGAAAGACTGGGCGATTCACTGCTGCAACGAGCTCGACCTCGAATTCGGCAACATGAAGCTCGCACTCTTCGGCGCGGCGGGACGGCTCGGCACGACGGTAGCCAAGTACCTGCTCTACAAGGAAACGCCGCGCGAACTGGTGCTGATCGACCTGCCGGACAAGATCAACCTGCTGGCGGATCAGGCCCGCGAGCTGATGGCGGCCGACCTGCTCGGACACACCAAAGTGTCGGTCCACACCTTCAGCCCCGAGAAGCCCTTGCCGCAGTTCGACGGCGCGATTCTCGCGAGCAGCACCAGCGTGCCTTATCTGACGGCTGCCGACCTGAAACGGGCCCGCTTCTGGATCGACGACTCCCACCCGCGCGCCGCGAGCGTGGAGGCGGAACTCGCGTCGCGCGGACATACGCTATATATTGAATGTTTCGCGCGCGGCCCGGCCGGTCTCGATTCGCGCTTTCCGTTCAGGCTGCCGAGCACGCGCGACTGCTATACCTGTTTCGCCGAGGGCTATGCCGCCTGGCAGGAAGGTATCGCTTCCGACTTCATCATCGGCAGCCCGCCCGTATGGTCCGTCTCCTATACTCATGGCCTGTTGAAAAAGTACGGATTCTCGGTCGGACCTTTTCACGGCAAGGACGGCTCGGCGATCAACCACGATCTGGGCGTAACCGCAAATATGAATTAACCGGGTCGTCAATGTCACTGGAGGCCAGATGATCATACCGCGCGAAAGCATGCAGGACGTGCTGGACCGAAGCCGGTTTGCAATCCGATGGGGAGGCGTACTCGGCCTCGTATGCCACCCCGTCTATTACCTGGTCTGGACTTACCTCCTGCCGCAGCCGTACGACAATCTGCCGCTGCGTCTGAGCGCGGCGCTCATCTGTATTCCGTTGATCTTCCAGGCGCGCTGGCCGAAACGGTTCAACGCCTACCTGCTGGTCTACTGGCATCTGTGCCTGATCTACGTACTGCCGTTCGCGTGCACGTTCCTCGCGATCAGAAATTCCTTCTCCACCATGTGGATGATGACTGAAGTCATGATGATCTTCATCATGGCGTTGTGCATCGACAATCCCTTTCTGCTGATGGGCTGCATCGGCATCGGCATGCTCTCCGGCGCGCTGGCCGCGGTGGCCAGCTCGCCCGCTCCCATCGTGCTCAGCACCGCCAATCAGTCGGACCTCGCCGTGCTGCCGGTCGTCGTGTTGTGCAGCATGGCGTTTGCCCATGCGATCAGTAAAGGGCGCATCTTCGTCGAGAAAAACCGTGCGCTGCAGGCACTCGCCGGCTCCATCGCACATGAAATGCGCAACCCGCTCAGCCAGTTGAAGCACGTGCTCGACCGCGTCGAAGAAACACTGCCCGCTCTCACCGAAGGGGGCCGCGCACCCGCACTGTCCGGCGCGGGCGCGGCGCTGCTGTACCGGCATCTCGCGCACGGGCAGTTGTCGATCGAGCGCGGTCTGCGGGTGATCGCCATGACGCTCGACGAAGTCGGCGCGAAACAGATCCGCTCGGACTCGCTTGCTTATCTGAGCGCGGCGGCCACCACCCGCAAGGCGCTCGACGAGTACGGCTTCGCGGATAAAAAGGAACGCGGCAAGGTGCGCCTCGTCGTGCTGGAGGATTTCACTTTCAAGGTGGACGAGACGGTCTACCTCTTCACCCTCTTCAACCTGATCAAGAACGCGCTGCACCACATTGCGCCGCTTCCTTCGGCCACGCTCACGCTCACCGTGGACCGGCATTCGGTCACCGTGCGCGACACCGGCAGCGGCATTTCGCCGGACATCCTGCCGCATCTGTTCGAGCCGTTTCGCACCGCGGGCAACTCGGCCGGTACGGGACTCGGACTCGCGTACTGTCAGCGCGCGATGCGCGCTTTCGGCGGCAGCATTGCCTGCAAATCGGAGCCGGGCAAGTTCACGCAGTTCACACTGCAGTTCCCGCCTGTCACCGAAAGCGAGCTGGCCGCGCACGAGCGCGCGGTGCTCGAGCGCGCGAGAGCCGTGCTCGACGGCAAGCGCATTCTTCTTGCCGACGACGACGCCGCGCACCGCACGCGCACGCAGCGCACGCTCGCCCGGGTGGGCGCCCTCGTGAGCGAGGCGGAAAACGGCGAGATCGCATTGACGATGTTGCGCGAAGCAACGGCCTACGACCTCGTGCTGATGGACGTCAACATGCCCGTGCTCGACGGCTATACGGCCACCGAACGGTTGCGCGCCGGGCGTGATCATCCGAACGCGAACGTGCTGGTGGCCGCCTACACGTCGGAACCGGGCAACGTCGCGCGCGTGCTCGCGCGGCGCGCCGGCATGGACGACATGATCAGCAAGTCCTGCAGCTCAATGGAACTCTTCGCGTCGCTGCAGGCGCTCTTCGAAAACGGCACCCGGCGAGCTGTGAACCACCGCTTTGACGACTTCTCCGGCAAGTCGATTCTGGTTGCCGACGACGACACCTACAGCCGGCTCGTCGCCAAGGCATACCTGGAGCGTTTCGGCGCGAGCGTCGTCGAAGCCGAACATGGGCAGGCGGTACTGGAGCGGCTCGACGAAGGGCTCGCCGTCGACGCGATCGTGGTGGACATGAACATGCCGGGCATGGGAGGTCTCGACACCGCAGCCGCGATTCGCGCCCGCAGCGATGCCTATGCGAACGTGCCGATCGTCGCGTTGACGAGCTACGCGGATCTCGGTTCGGTACAGGCGTGCATGGGCGCAGGCATGAACGAGGTGCTGGTCAAGCCGGTACAGGTCGGCTCGCTGTATGCATGCCTGACCAGGCAGTTCGCGCAGCAAGGCGACGGTGCTGCCGGCGGCAACGCGAGCTTAGCGGGCGCGCTGTACGCTGCGGGGCCGGCGTCGGGGCCTGAAAGGACAGTCCAGGCATAGTGACAATCACGATGACATTACGCTTGGCACGCATCAGTTCGTAGTGCGACAGAATAGGCGTATAGACCGACGTATAGATGACGATGGCTCATCCCCATTTAATTACCGAAAAATATCTCGACAAATGCCTGTTTGACGTGGTGACCTTGTATCCATGCCGCAACGGCCCGCCAAGCGACCGCCCCCCTCCATACGTTCGCGCTTATCACGAAGCGTGAGATCGAAAGCAGAAACACTCGCTTAGCCAGCGGCGATCCCGTTGCTACGATGGCGCAATCCTCCATTGTCTTGCCCGATTCAGCGACGCACGGACCGCTATGACATATCTCACAAGACGGGCCTTCGCCCGCATCGCACTGGCCGGCATCTTGACTCTCGCCAGCGCACCGAGCTTCACGCAAACGAGCGCACCGACGATTACGCCGTTGACTCTGCGCATCGGTTATCAGAAGTCGTCGACGTTGATCACGCTGCTAAAGGTACGCGGCACGCTCGAAAAAGCGCTGGCGCCGTTGAACGTGCGAGTGTCGTGGAACGAGTTCACGAGCGGCCTGCCCTTGACGGAAGCGTTGAACGTCGATGCTGTCGACTTCAGCGCCGACGTCGCCGACACAGTGCCGATCTTTGCGCAAGCCGCGCAGGCGCGCTTCGTCTATGTCGCGCAAGAGGCGCCGTCGCCGGGCGCGCAGGCAATCATCGTCAAGAAGGACAGTGCGCTGCACTCGCTCGCCGATCTCAAGGGCAAACGCATCGCGGTTACGAAAGCGGCGGGCAGCCACTATCTGCTGCTCGCCGCGCTCGGCAAGGCGGGCATCGCGGCAAGCGATGTCAGAACGAGTTACCTCGCGCCCGCCGATGGCCGCGCGGCTTTCGAGCGCGACAGCGTCGATGCATGGGTCACGTGGGACCCGTATGTTGCGTCCGTCGACAGGAACCCGGACGTACGGATACTCGCGGACGGCAACGGTCTCGCTTCGTATCAGCGCTACTATCTCGCGTCGCGCACGTTTGCGTCGGCGCACCCCGAGGTCGTGCAGATCCTGTTCGATCAGCTGAAGCAGGCGGGAGAATGGTTGCGCGCGCATCCAGACGAAGCGGCCAGGACGCTCGCGCCTGTGTGGGGACTCGACGCATCGACGATCCAACGGGCGAACGCGCGCCGCAGCTATCAGGTACGGGCGGTGGCCGCCCAGCACTTCAGCGAGCAGCAGGTCATCGCCGACGCGTTCTTCAAGAACGGCCTGCTGCCCGCGCGTATCGAGACCAGACAGGCGCAGTACTGGGACTACGCGTCGAAGCAGGCCAGGCTTATCGGCGACTAGCCAACGCTAAAGCGCATACGGGGTCAACGCGAGCAACGAGCATACGACGACAGCGCCATGCGCGAGCATTAAGCGGAAGCCGCCGGCTGTGCCCCGCTCAGGCGGCGTGGCTGTCCGGCGCCGGTTCGCTGGCGTCGTCCTGCAAACGGCCTCTTCGCGCGGGAAAGCGCATTGTGACAGTGGTGCCCTCACCGGGTGTCGATTCGATGCCGAGTCCGCCGCCGAACGACTGCATGATGCGGTTGCAAAAGATCATACCCATGCCGTGGCCGCCACTGCCCGCGTGCGTCGTCACAGGGTCCAGCAGCAGGCGCGCCCTGACCTCCGGCTCGATACCCGGGCCGTTGTCCAGCAGGCGAATGGCGGGCTCCGGCTCGCCCGTCACTTCAATGCGCAGCAAAGGCGTGCGGCAGCCTTCGAGCGCCCGCAACGCATTCGAGATCAGTGAAGAAAGCACCAGCGCGACGCAATTAGGCATCGCGTGAACGACGAAATCGCCGTGCGCCTCGACTTCCACACAGTCGCGCTGCGCGCCCGCAAACGGATACGAATCGAGTAGCGTCGCGACAAGACGCGTGGCCTTCACTTCGCGCGCCGCACTGCCGGGCGCCGACTGCTGGCCGCCGCTCTTGTGCACCGTCGCCCAGAACGACGAGATCAGCGTCAGGCAGTACTGCGCGTTATTCAGCATCGAAGTGGCCGCGAGACCAATGTCCCGCTGACGCTGCGGATCGTATTCCTGCGCGACGTCGTGTTCCACCGAGCGGGCAAAAAGCGAGATCGCGGCAAGCGGCGTATTGAGTTCGTGGGCGAGGAACGCGAGGGTTTCGTCCATTGCGAGCAGCCGCTGCTGGCGCGTTTCACGCTCGGCGTAACGCGCCACTGCCTGCCGCAGCACATCGCGCACCGAATCTGCGCGCAGCGGCTTTTCGAGTATGCGGAACAGGTCGGCCGTGTTGAAGGTTTGCAGCAGCATGTCCTTGTCGGCATACGCGGTCACGAGGATGCGCACGATCTGCGGATACAGGTTCGCGACCTCGCGCAGCAAATGGCCGCCGTCGCGGCCCGGCATCCGAAAGTCGGTGACGAGCACGGCAATCTCCGGCCCCAGGTTCTGCAATAGTGCGATCGCTTCGTCTGCGTCGCGCGCCAGATGCACGCGGTAATCGTCGCGCACCGCGCGCGCGAAGTGGTTGCGCGACATTTCATCGTCGTCGACGAAGAGAACGGCGAACGGCGCTTGCAGAGTGGCTTGCGTTGCGGCTTGTGGGGTTTCGCTCATCGCGTTTCGGGCTCATCCATTGGCGAATGCCGACAGGGTCGGTTGCATTCTACCGTTGGGCCGCGGCAAAGCGGAAAAGTCGGCTCGAGTACGCAAAACGACCAGGTCATTTTGCCCGGATGGCGGCTTCAGTAAATGCATTTCTATTACATTTTGCAAACGCGTCGGCAAACAGCGCCAATACAAGCATTACATTACACCGACATTTAGCTTTAACCGCGCATTCAGCACGCTAATTGCTCCAGGGATAAACACCGATCGCGCTGCGCCGATGCCTGCAGCCGCCCGAAGGTGGGCGTACACTCGCGCTCGAAACACCCGCCACGCGGGCTTACCGGCACTTTGCACCGCACGCGGCCGCTTACAGGCCGGGTGGATACGAGGAGAACAGAGACATGAGCTGGACACGGGAACAGAGAAACGTCACGATCGCCGCCTATCTCGGCTGGACACTCGACGCATTCGATTTCTTTCTAATGGTGTTCGTATTGAAAGATATTGCCGCCGAATTCAATACGAAAATCCCCGACGTGGCGTTCGGCATCATGCTGACCCTGATGATGCGCCCGCTCGGCGCGCTGATTTTCGGCTGGCTCGCGGACCGCTACGGCCGCCGGCCCACGCTGATGGTCAACATCGCGTGCTTCTCGCTGCTTGAACTGCTCTCGGGTTTCTCGCCGAATCTCGCCACGCTGCTCGTGCTGCGTGCTCTCTTCGGCATTGCGATGGGCGGCGAATGGGGCGTGGGCGGCGCCCTGACCATGGAGACCGTGCCGCCGAAGTCGCGCGGCATAGTCTCCGGCCTGCTGCAGGCGGGGTATCCGAGCGGCTATCTGCTCGCCTCGGTGGTATTCGGCGTGTTGTACCAATACATCGGCTGGCGCGGCATGTTCTTTGTCGGCGTGCTGCCCGCGCTGCTCGTGCTGTACATCCGCGCGCACGTGCCGGAGTCGCCGGCCTTCAGGACACTCGAGAAGCAGGCGCGTCCCGGCCTCGTTGCGACCTTGAAGCAGAACGTCAAGCTGTCGCTCTACGCGATCGTGCTGATGACCGCCTTCAACTTCTTCTCGCACGGATCGCAGGACCTGTACCCGACTTTCCTGCGCGTGCAGCATCAGTTCGACGCGCATACGGTGTCGCTCATCACGATCACGCTGAACGTCGGCGCGATCTGCGGCGGGCTCTTTTTCGGCATGTTGTCGGAGAAGATCGGGCGCAAGCGCGCCATCTTCATTGCCGCGCTGATCGCGTTGCCGGTGCTGCCGCTGTGGGCTTTTTCAAGCACGCCGGTGTTGCTCGCGGTGGGCGCGTTCCTCATGCAGATCTCCGTGCAAGGCGCATGGGGCGTGATTCCGGTTCATCTGAACGAGATCTCGCCCGACGAAATTCGCGCCACGTTTCCAGGTCTCGTGTATCAGTTAGGCAATCTGATCGCGTCGGTGAACGGGCCGCTTCAGGCGAGCGCCGCCGAGGCGCACGGCAACAACTATGCGCTCGTCATGGCGGTCGTGATCGGCATCGTCGCGCTCGTGATCTGCGCGCTGATTCCGTTTAGCCGCGAGCGGCGCGGCATCGACATGACGCAGTCGGCCGCGCACGTCGGCGAGCATGTGCAAAGCCAGCGTGTGTGAGGTCGGCTTCAGACGTTCAAAACAAACGGCTATTTCGCCGCGCGGTTCTCGGGCACAATAGACACAAAGGCGGTCAGAACCGCCACGGCATGAAGACCATGCCGACTTACACAAGCGCGTGAGCGCAGGGCCAAACCAGGCATCATTTATACGAGGCCGTTCC
Source organism: Paraburkholderia phenoliruptrix (assembly GCF_019511605.1). Classification (GTDB taxonomy): domain Bacteria; phylum Pseudomonadota; class Gammaproteobacteria; order Burkholderiales; family Burkholderiaceae; genus Paraburkholderia; species Paraburkholderia phenoliruptrix_A. The sequence goes on from NZ_JAEUAV010000022.1 coordinate 21,566, forward strand.
GATCCGTCGGAACGGCTTTTTTGTTTTCGCACGGGCTTTCTGCGCACGCGAGCATCTGTAAAGGGCTTCAACTCTTCTAGAGGAGTTAATCGACAACCAGACCTTGCTCAGCTTCACCATCCTTCTTATCCTCAAAAAAACGGCTGTTTCAAATTCACATTTGAATCGCCTGTTCGCGGGCCGGACGCCCGGCAATCAGGAGACGCAACATGGCAGGTCGCACAACGAGCCGGCACACCGGCGATACGAAGTCACGCATCCTCGACGCAGCTGAGACGCTCTTCATCGATTGCGGATACGAGGCCATGTCGCTGCGGCAGATCACTTCGCGCGCCGAAGTCAATCTGGCGGCGGTCAACTATCACTTCGGCAGCAAGGAATCGCTGATTCACTCGATGCTGTCGCGCCGGCTGGACCGCCTCAACGAAGAGCGCGTGAAGCTGCTGGAGCGCTTTGACCGGATGCTTGGCGAGCGGCTGACCTGCGAGCACGTGCTCGGCGCGATGTTCATTCCGGCGCTGCGGCTTTCGCGCGATCCGCGCGTGGGCGGCAAGGCGTTTCTGCGCTTGCTGGGCCGCGCTTACACGGACCCTTCTACCTTCATTCGCGACTTTCTGAACGCGCACTATGCGTCGGTCGCCGTGCGTTTTTTCGATGCGTTCCAACGGGCGCTGCCGCATCTGCCACGCGAGGAGTTGGGCTGGCGCCTGCACTTCGCGATCGGCGCGCTGTCGGGTGTGCTCGCGGGCGCGGACACCGAGAGCCTGATAGCCGAGTTCTCGCAGGGCAAGACAATGAACGACCTGCAACTGATCGCCCGCCTCGCCTCGCTCATGGTCGCTGCGCTCAAGGCGCCGTTGCCCGATGCGTCGCAACTGGCCATGTTCGCGGCGGTGCTCGGCGACGCGACTGACAAGGACGCGTGTGCAGGAACGAACCCAAGCTTTGGCGGCAGCCCGGACAATGCATGCCCTCTCGCGGGCCATGCCGCCGATGCAGCGCACGGCGAGCCGCGCGGACCCGCTTCATCGGCTTGCGCAGCGAATGCATCGTTCGGGCAAGCCGACGCGAGCCCGCTGGCACAACATCAATAAGAACGCGAGCCGTCCACGCAACGTGGATGCGTTCGCACGCAGCACAGAAACTGGGAGGAAACGTCATGTCGTGGTTTGTCCTGCTGCTCGCCGTGGGTGCGCTTGCGCTCATGTACTTCCAGGCGCGCGCGCTTGCGTGGCTCGCCTTCATGATCGTGTGGGTCGCGGCGGTGCGTCTGAGCGCAGCGGCCGGCGTGGCGGCAAGCGCGCTACTCGCCGTCGTGCTGGTGCTACCTGCGCTCGTACTCGCCGTGAAGCCTTTGCGGCGCACATGGCTCGCTAGGCCTGTGCTCGACATGTTCCGCAAGATCCTGCCGGAAATGTCGCCCACCGAGCGCGACGCGATTGAAGCCGGCACCGTCTGGTGGGACGCACAACTCTTCTCCGGCCGCCCGCATTGGGACACGCTGCTCGGCTACGGCCCCGCGACCCTGAGCGCCGAAGAGCAATCGTTTCTCGCCAACGAATGCGAACAGTTGTGCGATCTCGCGAACGACTGGGAAACCACCACAGTGTGGCAGGATCTCTCACCGCAGGCATGGCAGTTCATCAAGGAACGCGGCTTTCTCGGCATGATCATTCCGAAGCAGTACGGCGGCAAGCAGTTCTCCGCTTACGCGCATTCGCAGGTCATCATGAAGCTCGCCACGCGCTGCTCGGCCGCCGCCGTTTCAGTCATGGTGCCCAATTCGCTCGGCCCTGCCGAGCTGCTCATGCACTACGGCACGGACGAACAGAAAAACCACTACCTGCCGCGGCTTGCGCGCGGCGAAGAAATCCCCTGCTTTGCGTTGACGAGCCCATACGCCGGTTCTGACGCCGCCGCGATTCCGGACGTCGGCATCGTCTGCAAGGGCATGTTCGCGGGCCGCGAGACGCTCGGCTTTCGGGTCACGTGGGACAAGCGCTACATCACGCTCGGACCGGTTGCCACCGTGCTCGGCCTCGCTTTTCGTGCGCTCGACCCGGATCACCTGCTCGGCTCGAACGACGAACCCGGCATTACCTGCGCGCTGATTCCAACCGATCATCCCGGCGTCAACATCGGCCGGCGTCACTGGCCGCTGAACGCAGTGTTCCAGAACGGCCCGAACTCGGGCAAGGACGTGTTCATTCCGCTCGACTGGGTGATCGGCGGACGCGCGCAAGTGGGCAACGGCTGGCGCATGCTGATGGAGTGTCTCGCCGCGGGCCGCGCGATCTCGCTGCCGTCGTCGAATGTCGGCATGGCGAAGCTCGCCGTGCGCGGCACGGGTGCATATGCCGCCGTGCGCCGGCAGTTCCGCACGGCCATCGGCAAGTTCGAGGGCGTGCAGGAAGCGCTCGGCCGCATGGGCGGCAATCTGTATGTGATGGACGCGGCGCGCAGACTGTCGGCGCATGCGGTGGATCTCGGCGAAAAACCCTCGGTGATCTCGGCCATCGCCAAGTATCACATTACCGAGCGCGCCCGCATGGTGATCAACGACGCAATGGACGTGGCCGCCGGCAAGGGCATCTGCATGGGGCCGTCGAACTTTCTCGCGCGCGCCTATCAGCAGGTGCCCATTGCGATCACCGTGGAAGGCGCGAACATTCTCACGCGCTGCCTGATCATCTTCGGCCAGGGCGCGATCCGTTGCCACCCGTATGTCCTGAAGGAAATGAGCGCAACGCGCGAAGCGGACCGCGCGAAGGCCCTGCGCGATTTCGACGACGCCTTCTTCGGTCACCTGTCCTTCACGCTGTCCAACGTGGTCCGCAGCTTCGTGTACGGCATTACCGGCGGCGCCTTGATCGCGCGTGTGCGCAGCGCGCATGCGCCGCTGCACGCATACTATCGCGCCGCCACGCGCATGGCCACGGTGTTCGCGCTGCTCGCGGACGTCTCCATGTTCGTGCTCGGCGGCGATCTGAAACGGCGCGAACGCATTTCCGCGCGCCTTGGCGACGTGCTGTCGCAGCTCTATCTGATCTCTGCCACGCTCAAGCGTTTCGAGGACGAAGGCCGCCAGCCGGACGATCTGCCGCTAGTGCGCTGGGGCGTCGAAGACTCGCTGTACCGCGCGCAACACGCGCTCGACGGCGTGCTCGCGAACTATCCGAACCGCTTCGCCGCGGCTCTCGTGCGTCTGCTCGCCTTTCCGTTCGGCTTGCCGCACCGCGAACCTTCCGACCGCCTGAGCAGCGAGATTGCCGAGCTGATGCAGGCGCCCGGCGCCGCGCGCGACCGGCTGGTGTCCGACTCGTACGTACCGCATCCCGACGTCGACGCGATCGGCTACGGCGAACTCGTGTTCGAGTTGAACCCGCGCTTCACACAGATCGAACAGAAGCTCCGGGACGCCGTGAAGGCGCGCCGCCTCGCTCCGATGCCGCAAAGCGTCGTGCAACTGTCCACATGGGCCGACGCCGCGCTGCAACAAGGTTTGATAGATGCCGACGAGCGGCGCGTGCTCGCCGATTACGCACGCTATGCGGCCGAGGTCGTGAAGGTCGACGATTTCCCCGCCGACTTCGACCTGCTCGCCAACCTGCAGCGTCGCAAGGAGGCGCTTGAAACGACGCTGGAAGCGGCGCTGTAACACGACTGCCGGTCATGCGCCTGCATTGTAAAAAAAGCTTGCTGCCAAGCACGCCGGTGCGTGCCGGCCGGTGCACACTGGCGAACATGCGGGCGCGCCCGGCAAAGCAATCGACTCTATGAACGACTCTTACCTGAACTTCGTCAATTCGCCGTTCGGCGCGCGCCTTGCGCGTTCGCTGGGTCTGCCAAGGCCCGAGGTGCTGCGCCGCTATCGCGCGCACGAGCCGGAGTTCGGCGGGCTGATCGCGATCGGCGCGGCGCGCGAGCCGCATCTGCTGGAGGCGCTCGCGCAGCTGGTGGCGAGCATCGGCGTGACCAGTGTCGCGCACGAAAGCGCCGGCTTATGGATGCCGCTCGCGCACCGTCACGGGCTGATGACGGGGCGCTTCGAACCCGCGGACTCCGGCTCGGCCGCGCGCGTTGCCGCGTTGATCTTCGACGCGAGCGGTATCGAAGACAGCAGCCAGATGGAACCGCTGCATGCGTTTTTCCACGACACGCTGCGCTCGCTCGGCAAGTGCGGACGCATCGTGGTGCTGGGGCGGCCGCCGCAAGAGTGCGCGAACCCGCGGCAATGGACTGCACAGCGAGCGCTCGAGGGACTCACGCGTTCGCTCGGCAAGGAAGCAAGGCGCGGCATCACCGCCAATCTCGTGTATGTGAGCGTCGGTGCCGAAGAGCGGCTCGAGGCCACGCTGCGCTTTTTCCTGTCGCCGCGCTCGGCGTATGTGTCCGGTCAGGTCGTGCAGATTTCCGCCGACGGTCTCGGCGCCGGCATGCCGGGCTCGCCCGCGAACGGCGGCGGCTCAGCGCCCTTCGACTGGCATGCGCCGCTCGCCAACCGGCGCGCGCTGGTGACGGGCGCGGCACGCGGCATCGGCGCGGCGATTGCAAGCGTGCTCGCCGCGCAGGGCGCGCAGGTGATCGGCCTCGACATTCCTGCGGCGCGCGATGCGCTGGAAGCCACCATGCGTCAACTGAACGGCACCCCGCTCGCTTTCGACATCGCAGCGCCCGAAGCGCCCGCGCAGATCGCGGCCGCGCTCGACGACCAGGGCGTGCACATCATCGTGCACAACGCCGGCATCACCAAAGACAAGACCATCGCGAAGATGACGGCCGCCGCCTGGCAAAGCGTGATCGACATCAACCTGTCGGCCCAAGAGCGGATTGACGAAGCCCTGCTCGCAGCCGGCATTCTGCGCGACGGCGGACGCATTATCGGCGTGTCGTCGATCAGCGGCATCGCGGGCAATCTCGGCCAGACCAACTACGCGACCTCCAAAGCCGGCGTGATCGGCCGCGTGCAAAGCATGGCGCCTGTGCTGCGCGCACGCGGCATTACGATCAACGCGGTCGCGCCGGGCTTCATCGAAACGCAGATGACCGCGAAAATGCCTTTTGCGCTTCGCGAAGCGGGCCGCCGCATGAATTCGCTCAGCCAGGGCGGGCAACCGGTGGACGTCGCGCAGACCATCGCCTGGCTCGCGCATCCGGGGTCGGCCGGCATCAGCGGCCAGGTGGTGCGCGTGTGCGGACAGAGTCTGATCGGAGCCTGAGCATGGAAGAACCGGGAGATCCGTTCGGCGGCAATCGTGCGTCCCAGCTCGTGCCGCACGAAACGGTACGGCCAAAGACCGTGGTGGTGGAAACCTTGCCCCCGCCCGCGCGGCTCTATGCACGCGCGTTGTCGGGCATCGTCAAGCACGGGCGTCCCGCACACTTGCCCGCGCTGCGGCTGGTGCGCCCCGCCGTCGCACTCGAACCGGGGCCGGCGTGGCGTTATGCCCGCGTATGCGGCTTCATTCCCGAGCACGGCGTGCCGCTTACGTATCCGCATCTGCTCGCGTTTCCATTGCACCTGCTGATGCTGACGGACCCCGCGTTTCCGTGGCCTGCGGTCGGTTTGCTGCATCTGGCCAATCACGTGCGGCTGCGCCGGCCGCTCGCCTATCAGGACCTGCTGCGCGTGGAAGTGGAGTTCGGCGCGCTGCTGCGCCACGACAAGGGCCAGGCGTTCCTGCTGCACACGCGCATCTACCGGCGCGGTGAAGCCGTGTGGGACGGCGACAGCGTCTACCTGAAGCGCGGCGTGCCGGCAAGCGGCGCCCAGCTCGATCCGCTTGCAGTAGATAGCGCCGCGCTGCAACGCATTGCTCGCTGGCAACTCGCGCCGCAGCTCGGCCGCGACTATGCGAGCGTGTCCGGCGACTACAACCCGATTCATTTGAGCGCGCTGTCCGCCAAGGCGTTCGGCTTTCCGCGCGCAATCGCGCACGGCATGTGGACGCTCGCGCGCGCCGCCTCGTCGTTGCAACCGCCGAAGCCCCTTGCCGAAGCCACGCTCAGCGCCGAATTCAAGCTGCCGATGCCGCTGCCCGGCGAAGCGTCGCTGTGGAGCGCGGCGTCTTCGTTGATAGAACGCGATATCGAAGTGCGCGACATCGCCGGAGAAAAACCGCATTTGCGCGGCCGCATGCAATGGAGGCTGCAATGAACGAAGACCACCTCATGGAGCCACGCATGCCTCACCCGCTGCCCGCAGTGCGCCGCGTCGCGATTATCGGCGGCAACCGCATTCCGTTTGCGCGCTCGAACACGGCTTATGCGACCGCGTCGAATCAGGACATGCTGACCTTCACGCTGCAAGGGCTGATCGACCGCTACGGGCTGCATGGCGAGCGCCTCGGCGAAGTCGCGGCCGGCGCGGTCATCAAGCATTCGCGCGACTTCAATCTGACGCGCGAATCCGTGCTGTCCACCACACTGGCCAAGGAAACGCCCGCGTACGATGCTCAACAGGCCTGCGGCACCGGGCTCGAGACGACGATACTCGTCGCCAACAAGATTGCGTTGGGACAGATCGACGTCGGCATCGCGGGCGGTGTGGATACGACATCGGATGCGCCAATCGGCGTGAACGAAAACATGCGCAAGATCCTGCTTGAGGCGAATCGCGGCAGAAGTACCGGCGAGCGCGTGGGCGCACTCGCGAAGCTGCGGCCCGGCATGCTGTTCAAGCCGCTGTTGCCGCGCAACGGCGAGCCGCGCACGGGTCTTTCCATGGGCGAGCATTGCGAATTGATGGCCAAGCGCTGGAACATCTCCCGCGAAGCGCAGGACGTGCTTGCTTACGAGAGCCACCGCAAGCTCGCCGACGCGTATGAGCGCGGTTTCGTCAACGACCTGATGACGCCGTATCGCGGCCTCGCGCGCGACAACAACCTGCGCGAGGATCTGACGCTCGAAAAGCTTGCTTCGCTGAAGCCCGCGTTCGACCGCGACGCCGGCACGCTGACCGCCGGCAATTCGACGCCGCTTACCGACGGCGCGTCCGCCGTGCTGCTCGCGAGCGAAGAATGGGCCGCGCGCCGTGGGCTGCCGGTGCTCGCGTATCTGAGCTGGTCGGAAACCGCCGCGGTCGACTTTTTCGACAAGAAAGAAGGTCTGCTGATGGCGCCCGTCTACGCCGTGCCGCGCATGCTCGCGCGAGCGGGACTGAGCTTGCAGGACTTCGATTTCTACGAGATTCACGAAGCGTTTGCGGCGCAGGTGTTGTGCACGCTCGCGGCATGGCAGGATGACGAATACTGCCGCACGCAGTTGGGCCTGGCAGAGCCGCCCGGCGCGATAGACCGCAGCCGGCTCAACGTGAACGGCGGCTCGCTCGCGACGGGTCATCCGTTTGCGGCGACGGGCGGGCGCATCGTCGCCGGTCTCGCGAAGATGCTCGCGCAACTCGATAAACCGGCGGGCAGCGCGCGCGGCCTGATTTCGATTTGCGCGGCGGGCGGTCAGGGCGTAGTGGCGATTCTGGAGCGCTAATGGCCGGCGGGTGAATGCCGCGCGCGGCAAGACATGCATAGAGGCACCGGCACGCAATCGCCGGCGCCTGGGACCGTAAAACCGGGGGCGGCCTCGAGCGCCGCAGGAGCGCCGCAGGAGCACTGGACAGCACCCAGGAACATCCGGCAGCACCCAGCAGCACAAGAGCAAAGAGACCTGGTACACACAGAAACAACACATGAAGCCCCGGCTTCAGGAGACGACCGATGACCGAGCCCACTCAAGCCTCGACCTCGCCCGCCGCTGCGAACCAGGCAGACGGGCGCGCGCAGTTCGCGCCGCAAGCCCAACCGGCGCAACCCGCGCAGCGCGCGCCGAACACCGACGGCATCTGGTACGCGTCGTACCCCGCAGGCGTGCCACATGAAATCGACGTCGGCCAATACGAGTCGATCGTTCATTTTTTCGACGAATGTATTGCGCAGTTTCGCGAGCGCGTAGCGTATGTGAGCGTCGGCGCGAGCATGACGTATGCGGAACTGGGCCGCAAGGCGACCGCGTTCGCCGCGTATTTGCAGAGCATCGGCGTGAAGCCCGGCGAGCGCGTCGCGATCATGCTGCCGAACACCTTCCAATATCCGGTGTCGCTCTTCGGCGTATTGAAAGCGGGCGCCGTGGTGGTGAACGTCAATCCGCTCTACACGGTGCGCGAGCTTGCGCATCAGTTGAAGGACAGCGGCGCGCAAACCATCATCGTGTTCGAAAACTTTGCGAAGACGGTGCAGGATGCGCTGCCCGGCACCAGGGTGCAGAACGTGATCGTGACGGGACTGGGCGACCTGCTCGCAGACGGTTTCAATGCAAAGGGACGTCTGCTCAATTTCATGCTGCGCCATGTAAAGAAAATGGTGCCCGCCTACCAACTTCCGCAAGCCGTGCCGCTGCTCAAGGCGCTCGCCGTCGGTTATGCGCGGCCGCTCACGCCGGTGCGGCTAACGCATCACGACATTGCGTTTCTACAGTACACGGGCGGTACGACCGGCGTCGCCAAGGGCGCCATGCTCACGCACCGCAACATCATCGCGAATCTGTTGCAGGCAAAAGCATGGGCCGAAGGCCAATTGAGCGGCGAAGTGGAGACGGTGCTCACGCCGTTGCCGCTTTATCACATCTATTCGCTGACGGTGAACGCGCTGATCTTCATGGGACTCGGCGGGCGCAACATCCTGATTGCGAATCCGCGGGACATGAAGCGCGTGATGATGATCATCCGCCATGAGAAGTTCACCGGCATGACGGCCGTCAATACGCTCTACAACGCATTTCTCGAAAACGAGGAGTTCTGCAAGCGCGATTTCTCCGACCTGAAACTCGCGATGGCGGGCGGCATGGCGACGCAACGCTCGGTGGCCGAGCGCTTCAAGGCGGTGACAGGCAAGCCAATTATCGAAGGTTACGGCCTGACCGAATGCTCGCCGATCGTCTCGATGAACCCGGTCGACATTTCGAACCTGCGCGACTTCGAAGGCTCGATCGGCCTGCCCGCGCCCTCCACGCAAGTGCGCTTTCGCAAGGACGACGGCAGCTGGGCGGACATCGGCGAGCCGGGTGAACTGTGCGTGAAGGGACCGCAGGTGATGAAGGGCTACTGGAACCGTCCCGAGGAAACCGCCAAGGCTATCGACGACGAAGGCTGGCTCGCGACCGGCGACATCGGCGTAATGGACTCGCGCGGCTTCATTCGCCTCATCGACCGGAAGAAGGACATGATTCTGGTGTCGGGCTTCAACGTGTATCCGAACGAGATCGAAGACGTGATCGCGGCGCACCCCGACGTGCGCGAAGTAGCGGCAATCGGCGTGCCCGACGACGCCCAGGGCGAGCGCGTGAAGGTGTTCGTCGTGAAGCGCAACGCGTCGCTGACGGCCGAACAGGTGATCGCCCATTGCCGCAAGAATCTGACGGGCTATAAGGTGCCGAAGGCGGTGGAGTTTCGCGACGAGTTGCCGCAAACCAACGTCGGCAAGATTCTGCGCCGTGCGCTGCGTGACGAGGAACTCGCGAAGCAAAAGTCTGCCTGACAGGCAAGGCGCTCATGTGAGAGCTTGCGCCACCTTTCGGGAGAGTTCGATGACGCATTGCCTGTTGGCACGGTCCGGCCTGCGCTTGCGCTTGTGCATGAACGTATGCTTGCGCGCGTGCCTATGCCTGTTTTCGTCGATTCAGTGCGAAGCGAAAGCCGCTCAGCCTGCGTCGGGGAGGCGGCGCCGCGCGTTCAGGCTGCACGCGGTGCGGCCTTGCGCCTTGCCCCGTGCCGCGCTGATTGTCTGCGCGGCGCTCGGCTTCGGCATTTCACCCGTGTTCGCGCAGAACGACGACAAGCCGCCGCCGCTCGAAACGGCGAGCGCGGTGAAAGCTCCCACCACGCCGGCATCGCAAGTCGGCAAGCTGACGCTCGATCAGCAGGTCAAATGGCTGCGCGCCGCGCAGCAAAGCGGTGCGCTCGAAGCGCTCGACGACGCGCAGCTGGTCGCGCTCTTCAAGTCGCTCGATCCGCTCGCATTGCCGCGCTACATCAAGGAAGGTCCGAACGGCTACGCGTCGTATGAGTTCACCATGTCGCGCTCGGAGCGCATTCGCGGCAAGTGGCCGGACAAGCCCGACCACATGCTGGTGCGCGTCGCGCACGATCCGCTGCGCATCTACGCAAAATGGCTGCCCGACGGCGCGCACGCCGGTCAGGAGATCATCTACGACGAATCGAAGCGCACGGACGAAATGTACGGTCACCTGGGCGGCATCATGAACGTCATGCCGCTATGGACCTCGTTGAACGGCGCCCTCGCCCGCTCGCAATCCAACCACCAGGTGCGCGACCTGGGCACCGAATACATCGCGCGGCAGTACCTTGCCGAAGGCAAAAAATATATCGAGGCCGGCTTGCCGCGTTCGACGCAGATCGACGTGAAGACCATCGACGGCGTGCGTGTGGTCGCCTTCACCTTCGAAACGCCCACGGGCCAGCCACAGTTCTACGCCAAGAAGGAAACGTTGGGGCTCGATTTGCGGCATCCGTATTTCCGCACCATCGAGTCTTATGACAACGACGGCCGCATCTTCGAGAAGATCGTCTTCGAGACCATCACGCCGAAAACATTCGACGACTCGACGTTCGACCCGAAAAACAAGGACTACAAGTTCTAGCTAACCAGGCTCGCGCGGCGCGAACACGAAACTCACGTGAGCGGACCGCGCGGCCTGTTCATGGCTATGTTCGAGCCGATGAGTCGCGCGCGTGGCGAGCTCTTTCAACACGAAGTAGTCGGACGCGCGCGTCACGCCTATCAGCCATGGCGCCGCACCTGCATGCGCCGAGGCGTGCAGCAGCGGAAGCAGCGTGGCGTGCCAGAGCAGACCGATGTCGTCGCCGGTTTCGAAGGTGCGCAGGTTCAACGCCGCGGCATGGCGGGAAAACGCGGCGCTCGCGGCGAGCGTCGAGTCGGCAATCGCGAACGTGTCGCCTCGCGCCGCGGCATGCGCGAGCCACGGCCACGCGCAGCCTGCGGTGGTGGAAAGCCATGCACTCGTCATCATGAAAGTGCGCCGGTCCATGCTGGTCCTTCACGTGGGTTCTTGCGGTCAGTTCTTGCGGTCAGTTCTTGCGGTAAGTTCTTGCGGTAAGTTCTTGCAGTAAGTTCGTGGCGCGAGTTTCGTGCGATGCCATGCGCCGGCCCCCTCACGCTCCCCTCACGCTCCCCTCACGTATAGCCGCGCCGGTCGCGCCACGCCGCAGGCCAGATCCCCTGCTTGCCCGGCGCGAGAACGCCGTTCGGATCGAGCGCGTCCTTGATCGTTTCCGAGAACCGCAGCAAGGCGCCGTCGTTGAAACTGTACTGCGCGGCGGCGAAATCCATATACGCGAGATGCGCGCGATATTGGCCGTAGCCGGCCGCGCGCGCGTCGCTCATCAGCGAACGCAGCAAGGCGCCGGCCGCCTCGACCTGAGCCGCATCGTCGCGATCGAAGATCGCCGCAAAAATGTGATGCAGATGACGCACGCCGGCTGTGAACCCGCCGTAGTAATCGAAACCGTATTCGGCGGCGCGCGCTTTCAACATAAAGTATTGCCGCAGCGCATCGCGCCCCGTCGCGGGACATATCGGCGCAAAGTCCACGTGCACGCCCGCGCCGCCGCGCCAGTCGAGCATGCGGAACGCGCTCATCGCCGGGATACCGGCGAGATTGCGATCGCCGCCCCCGCTCGGCTCGGCATCGCCCGAATAACGCTTCGCGTAGAGGCGCGCGTCACGCACGCGCGCAAACGCGCGCTGCACGATTGCATAGCGAGCGTCGATCAGCTCGGGCGTGCCGTAAAGCGCAAAGTGCAGGTTCCAGCGGCCGACGTTCAGCTTGTCGAGCATCGCGCTCACCGCGCTTTCCGGCATCGCGCCGGGGCCGTCATACCATTGCGCGCGCGCCGACAATCCGGCTGCGCGGCGCACGCCGCCTTCGATCACCGCGTGATTGCGGATCGTTTCGTCGAGCCGCAACGGCCGCAATATGTCGACGATAGCCTCCAGGTCCGTCTCATGACGAAACTGGATTTCGCCGAGCAGATACGCGGGCGGCGCCGGCATCAGCCACACGCCGAGCTTCGTGACCACGCCGTAGTTCGACTGCATGAACATCGCGTCGAACGACGGCCCGTAGCCCGGCTGGTAAAGCTGCCAGGCGGTGCTCGTGTCGATGGCGCCCATGCCGGTGCGCAGCACGTCGCCATTGGCGAGAACCACTTCCATCCCGCATTGCGCGGCCGCATGATCGCCGTACGCGGTATAGCCGAAACCGCGTTCGAGCGTGTTGCCGACCACGCTGCCCCAACCCGCCGCCGGCGAATCGACCCACAGCCGGTAGCCGTGCTCGCGCAGATACGCATGCAGATCGAAGTAGCTCACGCCCGGTTCGACGAGCGCATACGCGAGCGTCTCGTTCACCTCGATGATGCGGTTCAGCCGTTGCAGATCGAGCACCACCGAACCGGTAAGACGCGGCGCCGCGCCGCCGTAAGCGAAATTGCGCCCCGTCGAAACGGTCCACAACGCAATGCGATACTGATTGGCTACCCGCAGCACCGCGCGAATCTCGTCGACAGACGACGGCAGCAGCGCGGCGCTCGCCGCGAACGCCTCGGGCTCGCCGGGTGCAAACGGATCGCGATAAGCCGAGAGCGCCGCCGCCGAGCTCACCACATGCTGCTCGCCGACAATCGCGCGCCACGCGGCCAGCGCGGCATCGAACTGCGCGGCGGAAAGTTTCGGCGGCAGGTTGCGGCTCAAGGGCTCTTCCTTTGCGGCGGCGTGGGCGGCGCGATGGAGCGCTGTGCGGCGCTATTGCCACGCTTCCGGCGTGCCGCCGAGCGCGCTGCATACGTCGACGGCAATCGAGCGCAGCTTGCCTTCCGCAATCGGTCCCGACAACGCGTAGCCCATGCCGTCGCTGATCCAGTAGAAGGTGCGGCGGTTGCCGTCGCGCAGCAGGCGAAATGCGGTTTCGTTGCGCGCCGTGCCGCTCACGTACAGCGTGAGGCGTGCGCCGCTGCGGTTCTCGTACATAAATTGCGCGGCGGGCCCGGTCTCGCCGGGCAGAAGCCGGCCGCCCACCAGCGTATAACCGTACTCCTGCAGCGACGGCACCGAAAGCGGCCGGTTCAGGCGCTTCGATAGCCAGTTGATCAGATGCTCCTCCTCGCTCGCCGCGACTTCCACCGGATGACGCCGCTCGGGCGTGTAGACGGCATACGCAATGTCGGCGCGTTCGGCGAAAGCCGGCGCCCGCGCGCCCAGGCCGTTCCACGCACCGCCCGTCAGACGCGGCGCGAGCGGTCCCAGCGCGAGTGCGAGCCCGGCACCCGTGGCGAGCCAGCAGGCCGCGAGCCCCGCGCGCCGCCACCAGGGCGTACGCGGACGCAGCACGATGACGGCCGGCTCGTCGGCGGCGACGGAGGCCTGATCGTCCGGCAGTTCCGCGTGGTTCGACGAATCGTGCTGCGTACCCTCGCGCAGCGGCGCGCCGCACAACGCGCGCAGCGCCGCCTTCTGCGCGCGCCACGCGGCCACCCGCGCGGCGGCTTGCGGATGTTGCGCGAGCAACGCGGCGACGCGCTCGCGCTCGGCAGGCGTGAGTTCGCCGTCGACGAACGCCGACAGCGCTCGCAGATCCACCCCGTCGGGCATGCTGGCATCGTGGTCGTGATTCATCGCGGATTTCTCACTACTTTCAACGGCGGCTTGCGCGCCGGCCCTTGCGCGGCGCCGGTCGTGGGCTCAGTGGTGGGCCCGGTTGGGGGCCCGGTTGTGGGCCCGGCTGTGGGCCCGATCGCCGGCGCTTCCAGCAGCACCCGCAAATGCTCGCGGCCACGCGACAGACGCGACATCACCGTGCCCACCGGCACGCCGAGCGCCCTGGACGCTTCCTGATACGTCAGTTCCTCCACGCAGACGAGCAGCAGCACCTCGCGCTGCTCGAGCGGCAACCCGTACAGCGCGCGCTGCAGATCGCGCAGCACGAGGCCGTCCACCTCGCGTTGCGGGGCTTCGAGATTGCGCCAGGGGGCGCTTTCTTCGTCGACGGCAATTTCGCGGCGGCCGCGCAACTGATCGATATAAAGATGCCGCAGGATGGTGAGCAGCCACGCGCGCAGGTTGCTGTTCGGCCTGAACGCCGCCCAGCGCGCAAGCGCGCGCTCCGCCGTATCCTGCACGAGGTCGTCGGCCCAGGCGCGGTCACCCGTCAGCGCGCGCGCGTAGCGGCGCAGTTGCGGGAGCCACGAGATGACTTCGGCTTCGAAGCTCACCCGGTGCGCAAACGCTCAGTAGCCGCCGGCGCTGCCGCTGCCGCCGCTGCCGCCGCTGGAGCCGCTGGTGCTGGAGGCGCCGCCGTCGGTCGCGGACGAGCAGCCGCTGGTGGCGAGCGAAGTCAATGCAAGCGTGAACAGCATGACGAGCATGCCGAGTATGCGGGTCGATTTCATGTGAGTCTCCAGATGGGCCGAAGCTGTGGCTCGGCGGTGTGAATGCCTTGCCTGTCTTAACGCGGCAGCCCGGTGCTTTATTCCGACGCTGCGCACGTACTGCCCGCTTTTTCCGCCATTGGCGCCGGCAAGCAGCCGCTCTGGCGGAACAAGCCGGCCCATCGTCCGCTGATTTGGTAACTCAACGTTACAGTCAATAGTTATCAGGTGCTTATGTCCGCGCAAGCCGTTATAGTGGACGCAGTTCGCCCGCCGAGGCGTTCTGCCCCCACACAGGGTAGAATCGCGGCGAACCACCGTCTTTCTAACCTGAATTGTCCATGGCTTCCGCAGAATCGCATCCGCAAAACGACTTCATGAACGCTGCGCGCAAAGAACGAAAGCGCGTTGAGATCTATCTCGTCAACGGCATCCGCCTGACGGGGTGCATCGAGTCGTTCGACCAATATCTGGTGATGCTGCGCACGCCCGTCGGCTTGCAGGGCATCTACAAGCGCGCCATCTCGACGATCCAGCTCGACACCGGAACCCGTCCGGCGCCGCGCGCCGGCCGTCCGTCGCATGGCGAACACACCACGCGCGGGCCGCACGGCTCGCGTGAACCCCGCGAGCATCGGGAGCCGCGTGAACCGCGTGAGCCGCGCGAATCGTACGGGGCGCCATCGGAGCGGTCATCGTCCGAGCGCGGCAGCGGCCCGGACGGGCCGGTGGTCGTCACGCGCCGGCGGCGCCTGTTCGGCACGGGTGGCGACGGCGGCAACCACGGCAATAACGGCGGCAACGGCAGCCACCAGTAAGCAGACAGGTCAACGGTAAGCGGCCGCCACGGCGCCGCTCAAACTGCTGCGTCACTTGTGGGAATGATCCAGCCGCTGCAAGATTTTCTCCACTCTCGCCACCTGCTGTTCCGACAGCTCGAACCTGCACTTCACCGCCAACAGCCGGCGCCGCCAGTAGCCGGCGTCGAGCATCCGTTGCGCCGGCTGCCTCGTTGCCCAATCCAGATGGTCCAACTCCGCTTCCACCACGTGTGAAGCGTTCAAGCGCTTCGCGCGTTCGGGCTTCCTGTTCATGGTGTTCGCTGCCTTGTCGTTGGTCGTTGGTCGTTGGTCGTTGGTCGTTGGTCGTTGGTCGTTGGTCGTTGGTCGTTGGTCGTTGGTCGTTGGTCGTTGGTCGTTGGTCGTTGGTCGTTGGTCGTTGGTCGTTGGTCGTTGGTCGTTTGTCGATTGCGTTCGCGTCCCTCCACAAGCCGGACGTTGCCGATGCGTCGCTGGTGGCCTCGCGGACCGGGGCCGTGCGACCGGACGGTGATTAGGCTGATCGGCACCGCGTTGCCGCGACACACGGAAAACGAGCCGGTGAGCCGGCGTTTCAAGTTTTGGGGCGAGTCAATCGTTGTGCGGCGGATGGCGCTTGAGGTGCAGCCTGTGTTTCGAATTGCGCGTGGACGGGTTTGGACGGGGTTTGGACGGAGCTTCGGCGCGGGTTCGGCGCGGGTTCGGCTTTGCGCACGTTGGTGCTTCGGCGTAGATCCATCTTACGCGCGGGCTTGCGCCTCCCAGCCGGCTGTCCCGCGCGCTCGGTCGGCACGGCATGGCCCGATGGATGCGCGCGTCCTATGCCATCCGGCTAATGTCGCCGTCGCAGCGTTTGCGCTATGCTGAACCATCGATTGTCTCTACAGGGAGCCCGTCATGCCGAGCAAAAAGCACAGCGCACCAACCTGCGTCGCCAAGCAGTCGGACCAGCCGCTCGACTCCACGGAGAGCCGCCTCGACGAGGCACTGGAAGAAAGCTTCCCTGCAAGCGACCCGATTGCTGTTCATGAGCACGACGGGCATCAGTCGTCTGGATTGCGACCGCAGTCCCCGTCGCGACCGCAACAGCCCGTGGCAGAGAAGAAGCGGCGTTAGCTGCGCGCACGGCGTTAAGAGCCATGCCCTGCAGCCATGACTCGCGCAGTCCGCGAAAAGAAAGTGATGTGACTCGACCCAGGCAGCATTGGCCGGCGTCATCGGCAAACGCCCCGGCAAGTCGCATATCGCGCTAGCTGTCGTTAGGCGAGGCGCGAGGCGTTTCCGGTTCGGAAGCTCGGTCTATGCACCATAGGTAGTCGCATCTGCGCTGGCGCAATCCCGTGCCAGGCCCTCTAGGGGCGGCCTGACTGCGCCGGCCGTTTGAAACACAACGTCGCTCCCAGCTCGCGTCAAGCCCCCACGCTGTCACGCTGTCAGGATCAATGCACGGGCAAGCCGCTTTCCAGTTGGCGTTGCAGTTCGCGCACCTGGCGCTGTGCCGCACGCAGTTGCTCCTGCGCGGCAGCCTTTTGCTGGGCCAGCGCGGTCGCCTCGGCACGGGTCTGTTGCTGCTGGTTCGCGACGATAGTCTGCTGCTGACGCGCAACGTCGAGATCCGCCTGCAGACGATTCGCGCGGCTTTGCGACAACGCGATCATGCGCTCAGTGAACGCCTTTTGCGCTTCGAGTTGCGTGCGGCGAATTTCCACGTCCGACAGTTGCATGGTCTGGCGCACGAAATCGCGGTAGATCATTTCTGCGCGCGCCGAGTCCTGCGTCTTGATCACGCGCCAGAAGTTCTTCTGCTGGAAGAGCGCCACGTAGTAGGTCATCTCCTTGCCGTGGAACAGGAGGCTTGCGCCGTAACTGCCGTTGTACGTGGTGCGCAGCTCGCTCAGGTCGGAGCCCTTGATCATCTGCTGCAATTCCGCGACGTTCCCCGCGGCGGATTGCTTCGCCTCCTCCGGCGTGAGCGCCGAGGTCTGGACTTGCGTCTGCGCCGGCAGCGGCGTGGACGGCAGCGCGACTGTCGCACCCGGCTGGGAAACCACGCCCGACGCTGCGTTGTTATCAGGCTGGGCCTGTGCGCAGGCGCCTTGTGCTACCCCCAACGCCATGATCGCAGCCACGGCGATCTGTCGTAGTTTCGACTTGTGGTCCATGTAATTCCTGCTTCAACAGTTTTTGTTTTAGTTCCCAATCGTCTCATTATTACTCACTTTCGCGAATTTCGGGCTCCTCGTCGAAAATTTGGTACTTCCGCATCTTCTCCCACAGCACCTTGCGGCTGATGCCCAGGTAGAGCGCCGTATCCTGGCGCCGCCAGCCGTTGGCTTCGAGCGCGGCGATCACGCGCTCGCGCTCGGCCATGTCCCATTTGCTGCGGTCGACCAGCACCTGGGCCGCGCTCTCCGCCGGCACCGGCTGCGTGCTGCGGGCGAGCGCGAGCAGACGCTGCAGGCGCGCGGCGTCCCATGCGCCGATCTGGCGCACCGTCACGCCAATGCGTTCCGCGAGGTTGCGCAACTCGCGCACATTGCCGGGGAAATAGGTATCGGCGACAGCGTCCGCGAGCCAGTACGGCAGATCGGGCAGACTGGCGAGCCGCTCGGCGCCCACCACCTGCGCAATGAACGCCTTGAAGATCGCGATCTTGTCGACCGCGCCCCGCTCTTCAAGCGACGGAATCTTCAGCTCGATCACCGCCAGCCGGTAGTACAGGTCCGCACGGAACGTGCCGTCCTTCACGAGTTGCGGCAGATGCTTGTTGGTCGCCGCCACGAGCCGGAAGTCGAGCTTCACCGGCGTGGCCGAGCCGATCCGCGTGACGGCGCTGTCTTCGAGCACGCGCAACAGCTTGACCTGCTGATAAAGCGGCAAGTCGCCGATTTCGTCGAGAAAAAGCGTGCCGCCGTCGGCCTGCTCGAAATAGCCTTTGTGTGCGACGACGGCGCCGGTGAACGAGCCTTTCGAGTGGCCGAAAAACAGCGACTCGAACAGGCCGTCGGGAATCGCGCCGCAATTCACCGCGACGAACGGGCCCTTGCCATAGCGGCTGTGCTTCTCGTGCAGCAACTGGGCGATGCGCTCCTTGCCTACGCCGGTCTCGCCGTGCACGAGCACGCTCGTATCGCAGTCGGCGAAGGTGTCTACTTCGTGCAGCAGCGCCTGCATGCATTCCGAGTTCGCGATCATCGCGTCGGATTCATGCGTCTTCGCGCTGTGTGCGCGCATTTGCAGCACGAGCTTCGTCACCATGCCGCGCAGCTCGGCACAGGTGAAGTCGAGCGGCAGAATGTGCGAATACTCGGCCGGGTACATGGACGGATCGTGGTCGCGCGGCGCAGCGCCGACCCACACGACCGGAATGCCGTGCGCCGCCTGCCAGTCGCGCATGATCAGCGCACCGCTGTCGATCACCGAAACGCTGATGATCGCAAGCGAAGGCCGCTGCGCGCTGCGCTCAGGCGAGATGGCAATGTCGTCCGCACGGATCACCTCGACGTCGAAGCTGGCCATGCAGCGTGCGACCCGGTCGAGGATGTCGGCCTTGCCCTCCCAGACATAGATGTCGAGTTCCTCGATTTTGGTGGTGGTTCTCATGGTCGCCGAATCAATAAACCAGTTGTGCCTGACCGCAGGCAAGTCCGAGATCGTGAACCGTGCTCACGCCGAGCTGCACGCCGAGCAGTTGCAGAAGCGGCACGAGCAAGAGGTCCAGAGAATTCAGCACAGGCGTGAGGACACCGGCGAGCGCGCTGAGAAGCGGCGCTGCGAGCCCGGTAATGTCGATGCCAAGCGCCGTGGCGTGCATCGAGCCAGCGAGCCCGCTCGCGAGCTGACTCAAAAGGCCGCTCGTGGCCGAACCGAGCGTGTTGCTGTTGATGCTCTGATAGTCGTCGCTGTCGCCGCTCACGTTGTCAAAGCGCAGCACGCCGGGCGCGGACTGCATGCTCAGATTCATGCCGTTCTCCGGCGAGCTGGTGCCGACGCTCACGTCGATCACGCCAAGGCTGAAGAGCGGCACGCTCACCGACGTCACGGACGCGGGCTTCGAGCAGCTCGTGGGCGCCGTCGAATTGGTCAGATTGCCCGCCGCGTCGCCGCCCGCGCAGAGCGACACGAGGCCTGGCGTCACCGCGACCCAGCTGTAGCTCGTGGCCTTCTGCGTCGAACACTGGGTAGCCTGCAAAGCGGCGGTGCCGGGCGCGACTTCGAGATAGATAGGCAGATTCAGAACACTCACGTTGACGAGCGACGGAAAGCCCGCGCCAAGACCAACGTTCAGGTTGACGAGTTGCACGTTCAGATACACCTGCACCGACGCCGAGTGCGCGCTCGTGCGGGGGGTGCCGTCGGCATAGGTGCCGGCCTCGCCGACCGCGATAGCCGGCGGCTTGAGAATCCGCGCCTGCGCTGTTACGTTCGCGAGCGGGCTCAGATTGAGCGCGGTGCCGAGATTGAGCGCGGAAGTGCCGTGCGCGATCTCGGCGGCGACCATCAGCGCGTCGAGCGCGTTGATGGTGGCGGAGGCCGCGGCCTCAGGATTGGCAAGCCCAATGGCGAGCAGGCCGCTCGCGCCCGTGGTGTCGCCAAGATTGACCTTCGTCGATCCCGTCGATGCGCTCGCAATCGTGTTGAGCCCGCTGATCACGCTCGCGCTCGCCACGTTGCCCTGACCTAACGCCGTCGCCATGGCGGTGGCGAGTTCTGCCACCGTCACCTGCGTCCGCAGCAACTGCGACATCGAGGCAACGCCCAAGGCGGCGGCGAGTTCCGACAACTTCAACTGCGCGGTGGCGAGCCCTTGATACGAGCCGACGTCGAGATTCACGCTGCTGCCGAGCAGGGCGCTCAAGAGTCCGTTGAGCGCACCGCCGGACAGGCCGGCAATCGACGTGCTCAGCGAAAACGCGCGAACGTTGGTGGCCTGTGCGACGGCGCTTGCGCTTAGCTCACGCGTCTGGCCGATCAGAAACAGAAACGGCACCGGCCGGCTCACCACGACCTGCAATGCATTGATCGGCGCACCCGACGCCGCGAAATACGACTGGCCTGCATTGGCCGACGGGTCCCATCGTCCGCAGCTCGACTGCACTGTGCCGTCTGCGGGCAGACCGTTGGCGCTCGCGTTCAGTTGCGCCGAGTTCGCGGCCGCGGCACAGCCGCCCGCGCTGGCGATCAGCTGCACGCCGGCTGCGGCGGCCAGATCGGCGGTACGTTGCAAGTCACGGCGCGCGTAATAGAAGTGGCCGATATCCACCGCGCCCAGCGCGATCACCGCGAGGCTCACCCACACTGCCGCCAGCAACGCGATCGCGCCACGCTGCCGGCGCGCGACGACGCCGGCCACGCCGCGACGCCGCGCGCGCGGGGAGCGGGGCCCTGCGCCATGGCGACAGGCAGGAGCGCGTGATCGCATGTCAGTTCTGCGGCAATTGCCCTGTCAGGCCCACACCCTGGCTACCGCTATTGCCCTGGCTGAGCGCCGAGCCATACAGATCGGGAATGCGCGATCTGAACGACTGCATGTAACGCCGATATGCGAGCCCGGCCTGTTCGCCGGGCATCGGCTGGGCGGCTGCGGCCTGCGCGTTGCTGCGCTGAAGCGCGAGCCACGCCGAGGTAGCATGCCCGACTTCGCTGCGCTCGAGCTGCGGCTCGCCGCTCGGCGCTGACTGCGCGCATACGTTGCCGGCGCCGGCACCGACCGCCGCGAGCGCGAGCAGCAACGCGCGCGCGACCAGACATTGGCGCAGCCGACATGGTTGGGTATTTCTCACGCTTTCCTCCGCGGCAGCGCCGCCTGTCATTGTGCGAACCGTTGCAGAAGACGCGGCGCCGGTTCCATCGTGTCGTGCGCGCTCGCCACCGTGCGCGCCGGTGCAGCCAGCAGACCCTGCGCCGGCGCCATGCCGCCCGAGCCGGCGCGTGCGCCAGTGCGGGCGGCAGCGACCTTCGCGGCGTCGGCGCGAATTGCCGCGCGCACATCGAGTGCGAGCTTCTGCTGGTTCATCAGCGCCTGCGCGTCGCTCACCTGCGCGCTCGCCAGCAGAAAGAGCGCGATATTGCTGACGATCTTTGGATTGGCGGCATCGAGTTCGGCCGCCTTCATCAACGGCACGCGCGCTCCCGCGACGTCGCCCGCCCGCAGGCGCGCGTAGCCCAGGTCGGAGAGCACCGTTGCATCGGTCGGTGCAACCAGCGCCGCCTGCTCCAGTTCGCTCGCCGCGCGGCCGAAGTCGCCCTGCCCGCCCGCAATCAGACCGAGGCCGCGATGGCCGCGCGCGGCCAGCGGCGTGTGCAGCAACTGTCTGTAGGCGGCCGCGCTCGCGTCGGGTTGATCGGTCATGCGCAGTGCGTCCGCGCGCAGCAGAGTCGAATCGGGCGAGACGCCGTACTGCTTTTCGTACGCATCAATATGCGCGAGCGACGCGAAGTACAGGCCCTGCTGCTGCATCCGGTCGATCAGGCCGAGATACATGCCCGGCGTGTCGGGCGCGGGATCGCGCCGTGCCTGCGCAAGCAGCGCCTCGCGCTCGGCCTGTGGGCCGACGCCGTAGCCGGACTGCTGCGACGCACACCCGCCGAGCAAAGCGAGCGCCGCTGCCGCGCAGGCGCAACTCGTCGCATGGAAAAATTGCTTCGGTATCTTGATCAATTTCATTGCTGTTTTTCCTAGCGATGCATCGTCTTGAGCGAGTGCGACACCGACAGCACACCCGGCCCCGCGGTGACGATCATCAGCGCGGGCAGCAGGGTCAGGATCATGACGCCGGTCATCTTCACCGCCATGCGGCCAATCCGTTCGCGCAGCATCGCGCGGCGCGTTTCGCGCAGGCGGTCGCCGAACTGCTTGAGGGGTTCCTGTACCGCGCCGCCGTGCCGGTCCACCTGAATCAGCAGGCGCACGACCGCGCGCAGATCTTCGTTGTCGAAGCTCGACGCGAGCCGCGCGAGCGACTGCTCGCGCGTGCGTCCGGCCGCGAACTGACGCTGCGCGATTTCGAGCTCGCCCGACAGCACCGGCAGGACGCCGCGAAAATCGTTGACCATCACCTGAAGGCTCTGATCGAGCGACAAGCCCACGCCCTGCAGCAGACGCAACAGGTCGACGAGCATCGGCAATTCGTCGACGACCGCGGCGCGGCGCGCGGCCGCGCGCCGGCGCAGCACCACCTTGGGCGCCATCACGCCGCAGACGAAAGCGACGATCACCGCCAGCACATAGCGCGGACCTTGCACCTGCGCATGAGCGAGCGTGCCCGCGACGAGCGGCAACACAACGGCGCCGGCGACGCGCGCGATCAGGAAGAGTCCGCGCGCGCGGGCATCGACAAAACCGCACTGTTCGAGGAGCCGCCGGTCCTCGTGCGCAACGAACTGTCGCCCCACCGGCGTATCGAGCCAGCGGGTGCCGGCGTTTGCGCATCGTTCGAGAAAGCCTTGCATGCCGCGCTGCCGTATGCCGGCGGGCACGGTCCCACGCGAGGGCGATGAGAGCAATGAGGGCGACGCATTCCACGCGGCCGCTGCATGGGCGCCTTTGCTTGCGGCCGCGGCGCTGTGCAGCGCGCGTTCGTCGAGTGCGTGAGCAAGCGTGCGGGCGCTGCGCCGCGCGGCCGCAAGACGCGCGATCAGCAGACCCGCGAGCAGCAGCAATCCCGTGGCGGCGAGAACGAGCGCAAGCGCGAAGAGCTGGTTCGGCTGCATCGTCAGCCCTTGAACCGGGCGAGCCGGTACAGCAGATATGCGCCCGTCATTTGCAGCGCGAATGCGAGGTAGAGAATCTGACGGCCGCCCGGATCGAACCACATGGAACCGAAGTAGCGCGGGTTGGTGAGAACCAGAAACCCGCCTATGCCGATGGGCAACATGCCGAGCACCCACGACGACAGTCGCGTTTCCGACGACATTGCCACGAGTTCGCGTTCCGCCTGCTCCAGATCGCGCATGAACGACGACATGCGATCGAGCATCACGTCGGCGCGGCCGCCGTACTTCACGGACAGCCGCAGCACCGCGCCCAGCAGTTCGAGTTCGCGTGCGCCGTACAGTACGGCGACGTGCGAAAGTGCGCGGTCGATCTCGACGCCCGATCGCAGCATGCGCGAAACGTGATCGAGACATTCGCGCAGCGGCGCCTCGGTGGTTTGCAGCGACGCCTGGAACGCGGCCGGTACGCTGTTACCGAGGGTGATCAGACGCACGATGCCGTCCAGAAACGACGGCAATTGCCGCACGATCGCCTGGCGGCGGCGGCTCGCGCGCATCGACATGATGAAATACAGAAACGCCGCGCAGCCCGCCAGCGTAACAGCGGCGGCGAGCGGCCCGCCCTCGGCGCCGGCCACGACGCACAAGACGGCGACGAGGGCCGCGACGGCGACAAGCGACGCACGCGCCTGACGCAGCCCGGCGCGGTTCAGCATCGCGGCGATTGCATAGCGCGCGCGGGCGGCCAGATAAAGCAGGTGCGCAGGCAGGCCGGCGTCTGCGGCGGGCGCCTGCGGTGCGAGCGCGATGCCGGGCGCAGCCGACGCGCCGCGCCGCGCGGCAGCGGACGCCGCCCCCGCTGCTGCCCCTGCTCCTGATCCCACTGTCCGGCCCGCAGCCATGCCCGAAGATGCAGCGAAGCCCGACGCATTGCGCGACCCGTTTGCCGCGGCACCTCCAGCGCTCCCAGCGCTGCCCGCGCCCGCGGTGCCCGAGGCACCCGGCATTGCGCCGACCGCTACTCGAGCCGCGGCACCCGTCTCAACGCCTACCGCCGCGCTCGATACCGCCGGCTGCGCGACGTTCATACGGCTGTCGATGAAGCGCTCGGCACTCACCTGCTCCTTGCGTTGCGCGCCGCGCTGCAGGATCAGCAGCGCAGCCGCTGCGCACAGCAACGAAAGCGCGGCAAAGATCAACGCCGCGCTAGACATTGAAGCCGCCGCCAAAACCGCCGCCTGCGAAACCACCGCCTCCGAACCCGGCTCCGCCGTTGCCAAACCCGCCGCCGCCGAAACCGCCATCCGCCGCGCCGCCCGCGCCGCCGAGCGGCTGACGGAAACGCGCAAGCTTCGGCGAATGCGGATGAATGCCAAGCGACACCCATTGGTCGAGCTCCTCGCCGTCCGCCGACAACGCCGGCTCGTAGCGGTAAAGCTCCTGGGTCGCAATGATGTTGTCCGACAGGCCCGTCACCTCGGTGATCGACAGAATGCGGCGCCGGCCGTTCGAAAGCCGCCCGATCTGCACGATGAAGTCGATCGCGTTGGCAATCTGGCGCCGCAGGCTCGACTCGGTGCCCTGGAAGCCGGCGAAGCCCGCAAGCATTTCGAGCCGGTACAGGCACTCGCGCGGCGAGCTGGCGTGGACCGTGCCCATCGAGCCGTCGTGGCCGGTGTTCATCGCCTGCAGCATTTCGAGCACTTCGCCGCCGCGCACCTCGCCCACGATGATGCGGTCCGGCCGCATTCGCAGCGTATTGCGCAACAGGTCGCGAATCGTCACCACGCCGGCGCCGTCGAAGCCGCCCGGCCGGCTTTCGAGCCGCACCACATGCGGATGGTTCAGCGAGAGTTCGGCCGTGTCCTCGATCGTCACCACACGCTCGGGCTCGGGAATGTGAAACGCCAGTGCGTTGAGCAGCGAGGTCTTGCCCGAACTCGTTCCACCCGACACCAGCACGTTGCAGCGCGCCTCGACCGCCGCCTCCAGCAACGCGCCGATTTCGGGACTATAGGTGCCGTTGCCGAGCAGATCGTCGGGACGCAGCGGGTCTTTGCGGAACTTGCGGATCGAAACGATAGGACCGTCTATCGACAACGGCTCGATCACCACATTCACGCGCCCGCCGTTGGGCAGGCGCGCGTCGACCATCGGATTCGACTCGTCGAGGCGCCGGCCAATCGGCGCGAGTATGCGCCGTACGATCCGCAGCAGATGCGCATTGTCTGCGAAGCGCACCGGTATCTTGGTGAGAATGCCGTGGCGCGACACATACACGTCGTTGTAGCCGTTGATCAGAATGTCTTCGACGGCAGGGTCGTTCAGCAGATCCTCGATAGGGCCGAAGCCCGCGAGTTCTTTGGTCAACGCGTCGGCGATCGCGCGCACCTCGACCTCGTTGATCGGAATGCGGCGCAACCGCACGAAGCTGTCCATCTCCAGATCGACGAACTGATTGATCGCGTTGCGCGACCAGCGGCCGAACTCGGCACCCAGTTCCTCGATGCGCGTGAGCAGATGTTCGTGCGCCGCATTCTTGATGTCCTGAAACTGCTGGCTGTGCGCGAACGACGGCGCGTTGTCGGCGAATTCAATCTCTTTTGCCATCGTCTATGACCGTCTGGAGGAAGTGGGAAGAAAGCGCCTGAGCGCGGCCAACGGCGACTTGCTGCGCGTGGACGCGCTCACGTGCGCCGGCCCCGCAAGGCGCTCGATCAGCGGTTCGAGCGCGCGCACGTACGGGTCGCGCGGTGCGGCGTCGGCAATCAGCAAGCCCTGGTTCGCGGTCTGCCCGAGCGCCACGCGCCGCTCGGGCAAACTCGCGAGAAGCGCAATGTCGAGGCGCTCGGCGATCCGCGCGGCGGCCAGCCCGAGCTCCGCGTCGAACCTGTTCACGATGAGCCTGACATTGGTGGTGTCCGCGCCCGCCTCGCGCAAGGACTCGAGCACCCCGACCGCCGACACGATGGAGGCGACGCCCTGATCGCAGACGAGCCACGCTTCGTCGCAGGCGCGCACGACCTGCGCGACGAACTCCATGTTCGAAAAGCCGCCGAGGTCGACGATCTGCTGGTCGAAAAAGGCCCTCAGCCGGTTCAGCAAACCAATCGACGACGAATAAGAAATCTCGCGCATCTCCGCGAGATTCGGCGGCAGTGTCGTGAACGCGAGGCCGCTCGTGTGATGCGACAGAGCGGTATGCACGAAGGTCTGGTCGAAGCGCCGCAGGTTGCGCACGGCTTCGACGAAATGAAAGTCGCTGCGCGCGTTGAGCATCAGCAGGCCGTCGCCGGCCGGCAAGCCCAGGTCGAACAAGGCCGCCTGCCTGCCCTGCTGCGCATCGCGCCGTTGCAGCATGACCGCCAGATTGGTCGCGAGCGTGCTCACGCCCATGCCCACGCGTGCGCCGAGCAGGGCTGTCACGCGGCCATGACGGCTCACCGGCTCGACCAGATTGTCGAGCACCTGCTGCGTGATGCGCAGCGCGTCGGCGGCAGGCGCCGACAGGTCGATGAAGTCGCGCACGCCCGCGCGCAAGGCGGCGAGCGCGCTCTCGGGCTCGGCGAGCGAGCCGGTTGCGACGATCTGCAGCCCCGGATACTGCGCGCGCACGGCGCTCGTCGCCGCGCTTGCCGCCGCGCCGCGGCCGCCCGAAAAATCCACGAAGACGAGCGACGGATTGAGCGTTGCGATGCGCTGCGTCAGCATCGCGGGGTCGAGCGTGACGGCTTCAACAGTGCCGGCGGACAGGAGCGTCTCCGACAGCCAGTGCACGTGCTCGTCGGCGAGCGACGCGAACATGAAACAGTCGGTAACGGCCCGCTCGGTCAATGAGTGCGTTCTTGCGTTCATCGTGCCCATCCTCTCGCGGCGTCGGCGTAAAACCGGGCGCCGCAGCCTTGCATTGCGCTTCGCGACTGGACCGCGAGAAAGAAGCGCGCGCCCTCACGATCACTGCGCACGCGCCCGCTCGCCGCCTGGCTGCGCGCGCTCATTTCGAAAACCCCGGCGCCGCGTCGCGCGCCGCCACGCCGCCGAGAAACGAGCGCCACACCGGTGCGTTGCGCTGCTCGGACTGTTCGCCCGGCGTGGCCGGCAAGGTCGCGCCTTTTGCGAGCGGCGACACCAGATGCGGCGTGACGATAATCACCAGTTCCTTGTCGTTCTGCTGGTAGTTGAGCTGCTTGAAGAACGCGCCGATCACCGGCAGGTCGCCGAGCAGCGGCACCTTGGCCACGTTCGAAATGGTTTCGCGATCGATCAGCCCGCCTATCACGAAGCTCTCGCCATCGCCGAGCTCGACTGTGGTGTCCGTGCGGCGCGTGGTGATCGCGGGCACCGAGACGCCGCTGATCGTTACCGCGTTGGCAAAGTCGAGCTGGCTCGCCTCGGGCGCCACCTTCAACGCGATGCGCTGCGGGCTGAGCACCGTCGGCGTGAGCGTGAGGCCCACGCCATAGGGCTTGTATTCGATCGACGTGGTGCCGAGGCCCTGCGGAATCGGCACGGGAATTTCGCCGCCGGCCAGAAAGCTCGCGCTCTGGCCGGACAGCGCGACGAGCGTCGGCTCAGCAAGAATCCGCGCGAGGTTGTTGCTTTCCATCAGGCTCAGATCGGCGAAGAGTCCGCGCGTGGCCGAGTTGAACACCAGATTGAACGCCGACGAAATTGGCGCGACGGAGTTGAACGAAGGCGTCGGGCCATAGGTCGCCGAGCTGAGCGCCGACGGCGCAAACGAGCCGAACGTGAAGCCGTTGTTCTGCTTGAGGATGTTCAGACCCACCTGCTTGAGCACCGTGCGGCTGAACTCGACGACGCGCACGTCGACTTGCACGACCGAGCGCGTCGCGACTGTCGAGGTGTCGTAGATCTGGGCGTCACCCATAGCGCTTGCGAAGCTCGCGCCGCCGTTCGTTGCATCATTGCCGGCCGCGCCGCTCATGCCTGAAACGGCGCTGCCTCTGCCGCCTCGGCCAACGCTCGCGCCCGCCGCAGCGCTGTTGGCCGCGCTGTTGGCCGCGTTAGCCAAAGTCGCTCTCTGACGCGCCTCGATTGCCGCAGCCGCCACGGCCCGTTGATGCGCTTCCATGGTCGGCGCGCTGCCCGAAATGAGCGCGCTGTCGCCCAGTACCCGGACCGACGGCGTGCCCGGCCCCAGCAGACTTTTCGCCGCAGGCGAGCTGACGTTCACCACATAGCTGAGCGGCGCGTCCTTGCCCTGTTCCCACAGCATCACGTTAGTGCTGCCCGGCGATTTGCCGACGAGCAGCAGACCGCCCGTCTTGTCGCCCTTGATGATGAGCACGTCCGCGACGCTCGGGTCGCCGATCGCCACGCGCCGCAGCGTGTGGCCGCTCGCGAGCGACTGCTGCGAGCCGACAAGAAGCTCGAGCTGCTGCGCACCGCCCGCGGCGAAGCCTGCCGGCGACGCCGCCATCGACGAGCCGCACAGCAGCGCCGCCATTCCGTACTCGAAAATGCGTTTGTTCATTTTTGTATGGACGCGCGTGGCCGCACGCTCCCTGAGACCGCTATCGGGCGACCATTTCGGCGCGCCCACCCCGTATCACTTCGATGCCGCCTGTCGCTCCCGTCCCCGCACGGATCGCGAGCCGGTTGGCGGGCGGCGCAAGTCTCGGCGCGCCAGGCACGACCGGCGCGCGCGGCGCGGCGCTGCCCGCGCCGCCCGACAATGCGTCGAGCGAGACGCCCGCCGCCGCGCGCGTCGAATCGCCGTGCGGTGCGCCTCCGCGCGTTTGCGTCGAGGTGCTCAGCACTGCCGGGAGCGGAGCAAACGCGCTCGCATCGATTACTTCGGGATCCTTCGGATTACGTAGCGCGAACACGAGCCGCCCCGAGCTTTCCGCGAGTGTCAGCCGATCGACGTCGGCAACCGGCACGGCGAGCACCGCCGTCCTCACCATCCCGTTCGGATCGCCGGATGTGTCGCCGGTGGCAGTCGCGTTGCCGAACGCCAGCACGCGCAGTTTCGACATCAGAAGACGTGCCTGCGTCTGCCCGATCTCGCCGCCGCTGCCCATGTTGCCGTCGCGCTTGAGCGTGAAGAACACATCGACGAAGTTGCCCGGCCGCAAGCGGTTGCCGACCGCATTGGACTCCTCGACGCGCACCGCCACCGCACGCTCGCCTGGCTCGATCCGCTCGGCGAGCCCCGACGACAGTTGCTCCTCGAGCACTGGTGCCTCGGCGCCGATGTCGGCGGCGGGCACGCGTCCCGCCACCAGCGACGGCTCGGCGAACGCGCCGTTTGGATGAATCGGCAGAGGCTGCACGCGCAATGCGTCGGCAGCGATCGGCTTGCCCGCGGGAAGCAGGCGCGCCGCCACCACGACCGGAAAGAGGCTTTGCCTGACCGACGTGACAGGCGCGGGCGCCGGCCGGCGCAACAGCGTCACGGCAATCACGCCCAGCAACAGCGCGACGGCGATCAGAAGGCCCGCAGCAATGCGCGTGAACTTCAGCATGACAAGGCCCGCCACGAAGCGCACGGGACCAGGCGGCCACGATGCATAGGTGAGCGAGCCGGGCCAGGCGGGACGGGAGCTTGTGCGTGAGTCACAGGATGTTCACCGGATTGAGTTGCACCGTCGCGGTACTGCTCAGACTGGCGGGCAGCACGAGGCCGAGCAAAGGAAGGTTTGGTATCAGCGGATGCGCCGCGTAGTCGTAGGTCAGGCTCACTGCCATGCAGGTCATGGCGGGTTGATAGCTGCACGCGGTGGGTACGCTCTGGCAGGACGCGGTGCTGATCATCGACGCGACCATGTTGGTGGCGGTGGCGCAGGCAGCCGCGGCGCGCAGCGTCAGCGCGGCGGCCACGTCGTTCGCCTTCTGGTAGTTCAGCGCCGCGCGCGCGCCCTCCTCGCTGGCAAGCGTGAGGCTCTGCTGCGCAACGAAGATGAGGCTGAAGGTCACGATCGCATAGAACACGCAGAAGAACAGCGGAAACACGAGCGCGAATTCGATTGCGGTGGCGCCGCGTTGCGGGCGCGGGGAGCTCGGCCTGATCATCGGAGGCCTCCGGCAACGAGCTGCACGGCGAGCCACAGCATCAAAGGCACGGTCAGACATGCGGCAAACGGGGTGGCGCGGCGGCCAGCCAGTTCGAAGGTGGGCGCGCGGCGTCCGGACAATGACGCCATGCGTGGGCGCGCCGCAGCCAGCACCCACAGCGCGTGCAATCCGGCAAGGACGCTCGCCACGGCCCACAAGCCCAGCAGCGCGTGGATGCCGCACCATGCGCCGAGCACTGCGAAAACCTTGACGTCCGCGGCGCCCATCACGCCGAGCGCGAACAACGGCAACAGCACGGCGAGGCCGACCGCAGCACCCGCCGCCGCCTGAGCTGCGGATATACCGAACGGACAAATGCCGAATAAAGCGCATAGAAACGCCGCTATCAAACCAGTAACGACGAGCCCATTGGAAATACGCCGGCTGCGGCAATCGCTAATAGCGACACACGCACACCAGATCATGAATAAGAAAAGTGCAATGGACACTTGCATAGCAGATTTTGACGGGCGCATAAATCCACCCGGATTGCAATCGCAATCCGGGTGCGCCTGTCAGGCAAAACCCCGTCGGCGAATTACAGCGTTAAATGAATAACGCCTTGCACTCGCCCGACCGGGTCGCCGATCGCATTAATTTTTGCTGATGGCAGGCAAAAGCCCGGCGACCGTCTGAAATGCAGTATTGAGCTGCGTGCCGAGTCCTTGCACGGTCGAGCCGATAACAACGACGATCAGGCCCGCGATGAGGCCATATTCCAGTGCGGTAACGCCCCGGTTATCTCTCAGAAAGCTTGTGGCGAACTTTTTCATTCTTACCCTCGATCTTCGATTTATTCGTCTTTCTATGTGCCGCTGGTCTCTCAGTCCCGGCGCGGTATCTCGCGTCGTAGCGGCTCCCGTTGCGGCCGTTCCCAATGGAACGGATGTGTATGAGCTGTCTGTTCGATAACCCACCTCCCTCGTGATGCCGCGCAACTGTGGCGTTTTATAGCCGAACAATCTTATTAAAGCAATTGTGCTTTGCCCGCGGACGCGTCTGCGTGCATGTTCTTCTCGTGCACATAGGTTAACGGTTGTTCGTGCGTTGCAGCACATAGTATTAACCATAACTTTGAATCGTTGCACTAATTATCTTTTGGGTACTGCGCTGCTGCATGAGCGCCCGCGTTACGGCGGATTCCGTAACGGCGTATGCGGACCGTTACGTTACGCAGCGCCCGGTAATGCGCCGCCGCGTACCTCTTTTTGCCAATTTCTGATTTAGCGCTCACTCCATCAAATCCTGGAATGCCTTATTCGACAAGGCGTTACGGCTCGCATTCGAAAATCCGCGCTATTGATCAGCGGAAATGGCATGGGTCCTGCAGAGAGAGCCCGCAGCAGGACCACACAACACATGCGATGCGAGGCGACATGAACATTCCAACGATCCACACCGACAACATTCACACCACTCATACGGGAAACACGGCCAGCCGCGCGCTACGCAGCACGGTGATCGCGGCCGGCGTGGCCGCGCTGCTTACGCTCAGCGCCTGCGGGGGCTCCGGCAGCCTCAGTTCGGGCACCGGCAGCAAGGGCAGCGGCTCTGCGGGCGGCACGCTGTCGACGGGAAGCGGCAGCGGCTCGATGGGCTCGGCCGGCTCCGGCAGCAACTCCAATACGAACACGAACACCAACAGCAACCCCGATACGCACACGGACCCCGGCACCAATCCCGCCACGACGCCGGTGGCCAATGCAGTCGGCACGGTGGTGGGCAACACGGGCGGTGTGATCGGCGACGTAGGCTCGACAGTCTCGGGCATCGGCACAGTGATCGGCTCGCAGACGCTGCCGGGCGTCGGCACGCAAACTCCCCAGGCCGCAGGAGGCATTGTCCAGGAAGTCGGCGCAGCGGTGTCGACGCTCGGCGGCGGCGTCACGCAAGGGCTCGGTCAGCTAGGCACCGGCAGCAATGCGCTCGGGACCACGGTATCGAGCGTGGGCGGCGCGCTCGGACACGTGGGCGGCGCGGTGACGGACGCAGGCAGCCTCGTAAGTAGCCTCGGCAGCGGGCCGCTTGCGCCCCTGTCTGCGATCACGACGCCGCTCGGCGGCGCCGTCACGACCTTGGGCGGCGCGGTCACAAACGGCGGCAGCATGCTCGGCACGGCTCTTTCGACGGGCCCGGTCCAGCAGGTCACGCAAACACTCAGTACCGCGATCACACCCATTACGTCGATGGTCGCATCGACCACGCAGACGGTCGGCACGACAACGGGGCTCGGGACGCCGGTCAATACGCTGCTGTCGACACTCGGCGGCGGACTCAAGCAGGCCGGCACGCTGCTCGCCACGTCCGGTGGCAATCCCGTCACGACTGCACTCGGACGCACCGTCACGGACACCGGCACCACGGTCGCCTCCGTCGGCGGATTGCTGACGGGCGGCACCGGCGGCAACCCGCTCGCGCCGCTGACGAGCGCGCTGGGTGGCCTCACCGGTGGAGCGGCCACCGGACCGCTAGCGCCTGTGACCAGTGCGCTTGGCGGCGTGACCGGCGGCGCCGGCAGCGGCCCGCTCGCGCCGGTCACCGGCACGCTGGCTGGCTTGACGGGCGCGCTTGGCGGTGCGTCCGGCGGTGCAAGCCCGCTCGCGCCTGTGACCGGTGTGCTGTCGAGTGTGACGAGCGGATTGAGCGGCGCGGCCGGCAGCAGTAGCCCGTTGGCGCCTGTGACAGGCGTGCTGTCGACGGTCACTGGTGCGCTCGGCGGCGTCGCCACGACGACCGCGGCGGCAACCCCCAGCGCGACGCGCACGACGAGCACCACGCCCACGACGCCCACCGGTGTATCGCTCACGGCCAGCTCGGGCAATGGCACGGCAAGCAATCCGCTTGCGCCGGTGACCTCGCTGGTTGGCGGCCTGCTCGGGGGATTGTCGAAGAAGTAGGCGTGGCCGCTCACGCAGGGAGTAGGCAGGGAGTAAGCAGCGAAGCACGCACGAAAGCAACGCGGGACGCATGTGGCGAAACACGTGACGTAACACGCGGCGGACCACGTAGCGAAGCACGCACCGCGCGACGCTTCGAGCGATGGTCCGCGACCGCCGCCCATGCCGGAGATTCCACCGCGAGCACGCATGACAGCCGCGTTGATCCCGGCATCCTGGCCTGATCCGAATACAGCAGTCTCGATACGGCTCAAAGAAAGCCGCGCCGCCATCTCGAAGAGACAGCGCGCGCCAGTAGCAAACACGATTGCCAGAAGGCATTGAGGAGCACACATGTCCACACCCCGTCTGTTGAACCGACACTCCGCCGCGACCGTCTTCATGTCGTTGCGCACGCCGTTGATTGCCGTTGCCGTCGCCGGCCTGCTCGCCGCGTGCGGCGGCAGCACGGTCAATTCGCCGCCCACGTCCAGCACCGGCAGCGGCAGCGGCTCCGGATCGACCGGCAGCGGCGGCAACACGACGACGACCACCACCGGCACCCCAGGCGCCGTCACGGGCGCCGCGAAGACGACCAACGATCTCGGCGCGACCATCGCCGCGCAGACCATTCCCGGTCTGAGCCCGCAAGTCACGCAAGGTCTCGGCAACGCAGTGTCGGGTACGAGCAGTACGCTGAACACGCTCGCCAACGCGGTGAGCGGCGGCGTCGGCCAGATCGGCGCGACGCAGAATCCGGTCGGCACCACGGTCGCGGGTCTCGGCTCGGTGGTGAGTTCGACGAGCGGCGTCGTGCAAGGCCTGAGCACTGCCGTGGACGGCCTCGGCAGCGGCAATCTTGCACCGCTGTCGCCGGTTACGACGCCGTTGGCTGGCGCATTGTCGACCACCGCCACCGCACTCAACGCGGGTGGCGCCACGCTCGGCAATACGCTCGGCTCGCCCCCGGTTCAGCAACTCACGCAACCGCTCAGTACAGCGATCACGCCAATTGTCGTCACCGCGGGTCTCGTCACCCAGGCGGCCGGCACGCAGACGGGCCTCGGCGCACCGCTCGGGGGTCTGCTGGCTCAGCTTGGCGGCGCACTCGGCACTGCGGGCTCGCAGGCGGGCTCGATAAGCGGCAACCCGATAGGCGCCGATGCCGGTGCGCTGATCGGCTCTCTCGGCAACACCGTGACGAACGCGGGCGGGCTCGTCAATCCAAACGGCCCGAACGGCGTGCTGCCGATTCCCGGGCTGATTACGAGCCTTGTCGGCAGCATGAATGTCAGCATTGCCAACGGACCGCCATCGAACAGCAGCCCGTTTGGCCCGCTGCAAGACACGCTGGCCAGCCTTGGGCTCGGCGGCAATCCGCTCGGCTCGCTGTCGACGCTGCTCGGCGGCACGCCGCTCGCCGGGGTCGGCTCGGGGCTGAGCGGCGCCCCTCTCGGCCCGCTGACTTCCGCGCTGAGCGGTACGGGCAGCGGAACAAGCCCGCTGTCGTCGCTGCAGTCGGTGACCGGTGTGCTGGCCGGCGTGACTGGCGGTGCAGCGGGCGGAGGAGCGGGCGCGGGCGGCTCGGGCGGCGCACAGGCGCTCGGGCCTGTGACCGCGCTGGTTGGGCAACTGACGGGCGCCTTGAGCGGCGCCGCCGGCTCCACCGCCGCCACAACGTCGACGAGTACCCCCGGCAGTCCGGCGGGCGGGCTGACCACGTTACTGGGCGGGCTCGTGCCGGGCAGTCGTAAGTAGTCCGCATGAAGGTTGGGGCGCGACGTGCATGGCATCTTTTGAGAGGCCGTCACGGTCTCGCGCCCGGCCGTTGCGGGCGGCTCGCGTCGCACAGCGTGACATGACATGCCATTACACGAATGGGCCGCGCAGCATGTCGCATGCGCCCTCTTTCGCATTGCATTCAAGCTTCGTGCAACTGATGACGTAAAACATGGCGGGACGGCGAACTCCGTCCGGCCATACATAAATCGAGCGCTGTCCGGCGGCAAGGCCATGCCGCGCAACCGCAGACGCTCGCAGAACAAAACGGCATACGAGGACAGTCCGATGAAACCCGGCTACCGCAGCACCTGGACGTTCATGCTCGCGGCGTTCGCCGCGAGCGCAATGCAAGCGCCCGCACATGCGCAGTCGCGACCCGCCGCGGTGGCCGGCGGCAATCCGCTGGATTCACTGCCGCAAATCAAGGCGCCCGACAAAGGTCCGAACGTGACCCTGCAGGTCGCGCCGCAAGCGCCTCAACTACAGGAACTGCTTGCGCGCCATCTCACGCCGACCCGCGTTCAGGTCGAAGGCGTCAAGTCGATTCCCTTCGACGACGTCGCGCAACGCTTCACGCCGCTAGTCGGCAAAGACATGACCATCGGCGATCTGATCGAGGTGGCCAACGGCGTAACAAAGCTCTACCAGGAGCGCGGCTTCGCGCTTTCGTTTGCATTTATCCCGGCACAGACATTCGACGACGGCGTGGTGCGCGTGACGGTAGTGGAAGGCTATGTGTCCGCCGTCAAGGTGACGGGCAAGGCTGGCGCAGTGGAAGAGAAAATCCGCGCGATCGCCGATCACATCACTGCCGACCGGCCGCTGCGGCGCGCCACCTTCGAACGTTATATCAACGTGCTCGGGCTGTTGCCCGGCGTGAAGGTCGCCGCGAACGTCCCGCCGCCGCAGAACACGGACGGTGCAACTACGCTCGAGCTGAACGTGGAGCGCAAGCCTTTCAATGTCAGTACCGGCATCGACTTCAATCATCCCGGCGTGCAAGGCCTGCTGAGCGCGACCGAAAATGGCCTTACCGCGCTAGGCGAACAACTGAGCGTGTCGGCGCTGCTGCCGAAAGGCCGCGACAACGTCACTTATCTGGCCGCGCATGCCACCGTGCCGGTCGGCAGCAATGGCCTGATTGCGAAGCTCGACGCATCGCACTATCGCGGCAATCCGGTCGACAATCCGGGCCTGCCGTCCTACGTCGAGCGCACGGTGATCAACGACAAGATCGGCGGCTCGCTGGCCTACCCCATCCTCCTGAGCAATTCGCAGAGCGTGATCGGCACTGCGTCGGTGTATGCCTCGCACGACGAGGACCGCTATCACAATCAACAGACGGGTGCGCAGATCGGCCTGCGGTCGCAAGTGCGCGTGATGCAGTTGCAAGCCGACTACACGAGCGTGCAAACGGGCCAGGTGCGCCGCGCGAGCCTTAACGTGGCGAAGGCGTTCGACATTCTGGGCGCGTCGAAGGCCGGCGATTCGAATGTTCTCGGCACGCGCGTCAGCAATCCGGCTTCGATCAACTTTGTGCGCACCGGTGCGAGCTTTTCACAAACCAATGAGTGGCCCTTCAAGATCGGTACGGCCATCTCGCTGACCGGCCAGTACAGCGCCGTTTCGCTGCCGACCTCCGAGCAGATCGCTTTCGGCGCGCAGCGTTTCGCGCAAGGCTATCAGCCAGGCGAAGCGTCGGGCGATTCAGGCTGGGGCGCCATGTTCGAGATCAACCGCGCGTTCACGCCGGGCTTCACGTATCTGCGCACGTTCACGCCGTACATTTCGTTCGACATGGCGCGTGTCTATCTGCATGCGGGCACGCCCTCGCCGTCGCGGCTTGCGTCGATTGCATTTGGCTTTCGGATCAGCGACGCGAAGTACTACAGCCTCGATCTCTCGGTGGCGAAGGCGGTCGGCGACGCTCCAGTCGAGAGCGCGTCGCGCAGTCCGCGCATCAATGCCACGTTCTCGTACCAGTTGAACTGAGCCCAACCTGGCAAGACTGCGCTGCGCATGAAGTGCCACAGCCGATTAGAGGCTTCACTATCAAACCATGCGCGCACTTTCGCGCGCACTTCACGTATTCTGCATCGATCACATCACGCGGCCGCCCAGAGCCGCGGGACCGGCCCTTCGGGTGCGGCGCGTCAGGAGACCCCCAAGGCATCACGCGACATGCAAGGCAAGCGCCTCACGCGGTGCCAATAACGCTGCGCGACCATGATCGCGCCATCTTTTATTCACGGAGGAAGACAATGATGCAGTTGGCTCAGCTCACTCAGCGCGCCCGAACCCTCGCACTACGCACGGCGCAACACGCGGCGCTCGCCGGCGTGCTGCTCGCGAGCGCCGCCACCGCGATGGCACAGGCCGATACGCCGGTGGGCACGTGGCAGACCATCGACGATCACACCGGCCAGCCCAAGGCGCTCGTGCAGATCATGCAGGACGGCAATGGCACGCTAAGCGGCAAGGTGATCAAGGGACTCGGCCCGAACGACCAGCCGGATCGTCGCTGCACCGCGTGCACCGACTCGCGCAAGGACCAGCCGATTCTCGGCATGACGATCATCAGCGACATGAAGAAGGACGGCGACGCCTGGGATCACGGGCAGATTCTGGACCCGGAAAACGGCAAGCTCTACAAGTGCAAGATGCGCCTTGAAGACGACGGCAACAAGCTCGTGGTGCGCGGATACATCGGCGTGTCGCTGCTGGGACGCTCGCAAACGTGGGTTCGCCAGCAGTAGGATGGCGCCGTAGCCGCACCCGGTGCGCACAAAAAAGAAACGGCCGACGATATGATCGTTCGGCCGTTTTTGTACCCGATGTCGCGCGATTCCAGTTGTCATGCAGCGTGTTTGAAAGGCGACGTGAAAGCAAACGGGGACGACGGAAGAGGCGTGGCGGGCGGCGGATTGTAGACTGCCGGTGCAACCGGCGCAGGCGCCTTCTCTGCGGTGACCACAGGTTTGGATTCTGCGGCCGGATGGGTGCGCATGCGAGCTTCCATCATCGCGCACAGTTCCTCGCTCGCGGCGCCGAATAGCTGCTCCATTACGCGTTTGAGCACGCCGGACTCGTACCAGGCCTTGAAGCGCCGATGACAGGTTTGATAGGACGGGTATTTGCGCGGCATGGCGGACCACGTGGCGCCGCTGTACATGACCCACAGTACGCCGTTGAGCACCGAGCGCGTGTTGGCAAGCGGGCGGCCCCGCAATTCCGAGCGCGGGCGCAATTCGGGCAGCAACGGCGCAATGCGTTGCCACTCTTCGTCGTTGATGTCGCGGTAGGGGTTCATGGTTTCTCCTTTGTCAGATAATCGACAAAGATAGCCAGTCGCCCACAACCGGAATATCGGAGCAATCCGAATCCTGAAAACAGGCCTTTCGGCCTAGTCCGCTAGCCGTGGAAGCAGCGACCTATCGCAAAACCACCGCCGGCGGTCGGTTCCGGCGTCCTCCGGCGCGCCCCGCGCCTCAGGTGAGCGACGTATCGACGATCCGGCGCGG
Source organism: Paraburkholderia phenoliruptrix (assembly GCF_019511605.1). Taxonomy (GTDB): domain Bacteria; phylum Pseudomonadota; class Gammaproteobacteria; order Burkholderiales; family Burkholderiaceae; genus Paraburkholderia; species Paraburkholderia phenoliruptrix_A. Next base: position 59,811 of record NZ_JAEUAV010000022.1, read on the forward strand.
TGCGTCCAGATACTCCTTGCTCTGCATCTCGACGATGCGTGAGACGGTGCGCGTAAATTCGTTGGCCATCGGGCCGTCCACATAAAGCTGCTCGGGCGGCACCGCGGCGGACATCAGCAGCTTCACCTTGTGGTCGTAGAACACGTCGATGAGCCACGTGAAGCGACGCGCCTCCGACGCCATGCGCGCCGACATCTGCGGTACGGCGGACAGGATCACCGCGTGGAAACGGCTTGCGAGTTCGAGGTAATCGTTCTGCGAACGCGGACCGCCGCACAACGTCGAGAAATCGAACCAGACCACGCCGTCGGCCTTGCGCAGTGCTTTCAGCTCGCGCTTTTCAATGTGCAGGATCGGGCTTTCGTCAGGCACGGCGGCAAGACGCGCGAACGCGTCGCGCAGCGCCTTGTCGGCGGCCGCGCCAAGCGGCGTGTGATAGACCTCGACCTGCGCCAGCGTGCGCTGCCGGTAGTCAATGCCTGCGTCCACGTTGATCACATCGAGCTTGGCCTTGATCAGTTCGATGGCAGGCAGCATGCGGTCGCGATGCAGGCCGTCCGGATACAGCGTGTCGGGGTCGTAGTTGGACGTCATCACGAACTGCACGCCGTTTTCGAACAGCTTGTCGAGCAGGCGGTACAGAATCATCGCGTCCGCGATGTCCGACACGTGAAATTCGTCGAAACAGATGAGCCGGTAGCGTTTGGCCACACGGCGCGCGAGCTCGTCGAGCGGATCGGCCTGGCCCTTCAGCTCTTCCAGTTCGCGATGCACCTCGCGCATGAACTCGTGGAAATGCAAGCGCGTTTTCCGCTGCACCGGCACGATCATGTAAAAGCTGTCCATCAGAAAGCTCTTGCCGCGCCCCACGCCGCCCCACATGTAGACGCCGCGCGGCTGGTCCGGGTGATTGATGAGCTTTTTGAACGCGTTCGAGCGACGCGCCTTGTACTCGACCCACTCTTCGTAGCACCGCTGCAGACGGTCCACCGCCGCACGTTGCGCCGGGTCGGATTGATAGCCCCGCGTCTGCAGTTCTTTTTCGTAGTATTCGGTGACGTTCATCGTGTTGCTGCAAAAAAAAGGCGGGAGGGAATGAACCCGCCCGCCTTGTGATGCCGGAAATGCCAGTGCGTTCAGTCAGGCGTGCGCGCGATTACATGTTCAGCGCGCGCTTGTCCACGGCGAGCGCCGCTTCGCGCATGACTTCGGACAGCGACGGGTGCGGATGGCAAATGCGGCCGATGTCTTCCGACGCCGCCTTGAATTCCATGGCCACCACGGCTTCGGCGATCAGGTCCGATGCGTTCGCCGCGATGATGTGCACGCCGAGCAGTTCGTCGGTCTTTGCGTCCGCGATCATTTTGACGAAACCATCTGCCTTGTTGATGCCGAGCGCACGGCCGTTGGCCATGAACGGGAACTGGCCGGTCTTGATCTCGCGGCCTTCCGCCTTCAGTTGCTGCTCGGTCTTGCCGACCCATGCGATTTCCGGCTCGGTGTAGATCACCCACGGAATGCAGTTGTAGTCGATGTGCGGCTTCTGACCGTCGATGATTTCGGCCACCAGCACGCCTTCGTCCTCGGCCTTGTGCGCGAGCATCGGGCCCCGCACCACGTCGCCGATCGCGTACACGTTCGGCACGGCCGTCGCGCAATGATCGTCCACGTCGATAAAGCCGCGCTCGTTCGCTTTCAGACCGATCGCTTCCAGACCGAGATTGTCGGTGTTCGGCACACGGCCGATCGACACGATCAGGCGGTCGGCTTCGAGCTTCTGCGCGTTGCCGTCCTTGTCCGTGTAGTTGATTGTGACGCTGTTGTCCGTCGTGGTGACTTCGCCGACCTTCACGCCGACGTGAATGTCGAGGCCCTGCTTCTTGAACTGCTTGGCCGCTTCCTTGGACAGCGCCTGGTCAGCCGCGCCGAGGAATTCCGGCAGCGCTTCGAGCACGGTCACTTCCGCGCCGAGGCGACGCCACACCGAACCGAGTTCCAGACCAATCACGCCTGCGCCGATCACAGCGAGCTTCTTCGGCGCGGAGTCGAAAGACAGCGCGCCTTCGTTGTCGGCGACGATCTTGTTGTCCACCGGAATGTTCGGCAGATGACGTGCCTTCGAACCGGTGGCGATAATCACGTTCTTCGCCGTGACCACTTCTGTTTCGCCTTCGCCGCTCACTTCGATCTGCACGCCGGCGTCCGTCTTGCCGGTGAACTTGCCGTGACCCTTGAGCCACGTGATCTTGTTCTTGCGGAACAGGAATTCGATACCCTTGGTCATTTTCTCGACGATGCCCTCTTTGCGAGCCATCATCTTCGAGATGTCGACCTTCACGTTCTCCACCGAAATGCCGTGGTCGGCGAGGTGATGCGACGCGTTTTCAAACTCTTCCGACGACGCGAGCAGCGCCTTCGACGGAATGCAACCCACGTTCAGGCAGGTGCCGCCCAACTTCAGCGCGCCGGCCGGGTTCTTCCATTTTTCGATACATGCGACGGTCTTGCCGAGCTGCGCTGCGCGAATGGCGGCGATGTAACCGCCGGGGCCTGCGCCGATCACGACGACGTCAAATTCTTTGGACATGACAATCCTTTTGATGACGGAACGGCGCGGCCACGCTTCGTGGCGCGTCTCGTTCATGTACTGCGGAATGCGAAAGACGTGAAACTTGCCTGATCTGCAAGTGGCGCCGGCTTGCGTTTTTGCAAGCCGGCGGGAAGCGGACCGGAAGTTACAGGTCGAGCAGCAGGCGCGCCGGATCTTCCAGCGCGTCCTTCATCGCGACGAGCGACAGCACGGCTTCGCGACCGTCGATGATCCGGTGGTCATACGAGAGCGCCAGATAGTTCATCGGACGGATCACGATCTGGCCGTTTTCGACGACAGCGCGTTCCTTCGTTGCGTGCACGCCGAGAATCGCGGACTGCGGCGGGTTGATGATCGGCGTCGACAGCATCGAGCCGAACACGCCGCCGTTCGAGATCGAGAACGTACCGCCCGTCATTTCTTCGATGGACAGCTTGCCGTCCTTCGCCTTCTGACCGAACTCGGCAATCTTCTTCTCGATTTCGGCGAGGCTCAGCTGATCCGCGTTGCGCAGGATCGGCACCACAAGACCGCGCGGCGAACCGACAGCGATACCGATGTCGAAGTAGCCGTGATAGACGATGTCGTTACCGTCGATCGACGCGTTCACAAGCGGGAACTTCTTCAGCGCGTGCACAGCCGCCTTCACGAAGAACGACATGAAGCCGAGCTTCACGCCATGTTCCTTTTCGAACTTGTCCTTGTACTTGTTGCGCAGATCCATGACCGGCGCCATGTTGACTTCGTTGAACGTGGTCAGGATGGCGTTGGTTTGCTGCGACTCGAGCAGACGCTCGGCGATACGCGCGCGCAGACGCGACATCGGCACGCGTTGTTCCGGGCGGTCCTTCAGCCATTGCTCGGCCGAGGCCGGCGCCTTCACGTCCGGCAGCGCAGGCTTGGCGGCCTTCGGTGCAGCAGCCGGTGCGGGCGCAGCGGTCTTTGCGGCAGGCGCGCCGGCGGTCAGCACGTCGCCCTTGGTGATGCGGCCGTCGCGGCCCGTGCCGGCGACGTCGCCAGCGGCGAGGCCCTTCTCTGCCATCAGCTTGCCGGCGGCCGGCGAAGCAGCGGTGTTCGCACCCGTTGCGGATGCAGCTTGCGCGGCCGGTGCAGCAGCCGGCGCCGGAGCCGGAGCGGCCACGGGCGCGGGCTTCACTTCGGCTTCGACAGCAGCGGCGCCTGCGGTGCCTTCCGTGTCGATCTTGGCGATGACCTGGTCAGCGGTGACCGTGTCGCCGTCGTTCGCGATGACTTGCGCGAGCACGCCGGCTGCGGGTGCCGGCACTTCGAGCACGACCTTGTCGGTCTCGATTTCGATGAGAATTTCGTCTTGAGCAACAGCCTCGCCGGGCTTCTTCTTCCACTGCAGCATCGTGGCTTCCGAGACCGACTCGGACAGCTGGGGAACCTTGACTTCAACAATAGCCATTATGAATATCCTGAATACGTATCGGGTGACGGCGCGGTGAACGACGACCGCCTGCGAACCCTGCGTGCCGCGCTCCGAACCATGAACAAGGGTTGCGGAATGCGGCACGGGAAAGCGCACTGCGCTTTCCCGGTCCGTCTCATTTCTTATTTAGCGATCGACGCGCTCTTGAGGCGGCCGAAAGCGCCTTCGACCAGCGCTTTCTGCTGCTCGTAGTGCTTCGCGTAGTAGCCCACTGCCGGCGAAGCCGAAGCCGGACGGCCGCTGTATGCCAGCTTCTGTCCTTCCTTCATGCCTTCCTTCAGATGATGCTCGATGTAGAACCACGGGCCCTGGTTCTGCGGCTCGTCCTGCACCCACACCACTTCCGTCGCGTTGTCGTATTTCTTCATTTCCGCTTCGAACTGCTTGTGCGCGAACGGATACAGCTGCTCGATACGGATGATGGCGACGTCGTTCGACTTCGCTTCGCGGCGATGCGCGACGAGGTCGTAGTACACGCGGCCCGAGCACACCAGCACGCGCTTGACCTTCTTCGCGTCGATGCTTTCGTCCACTTCGCCGAGCACCGGCTGGAACGAGCCCTTTGCGAGTTCCGACAGGTCCGACACCGCTTCCTTGTGACGCAGCAGCGATTTCGGCGTAGCCACGATCAACGGCTTGCGGAACAGGCGGATCATCTGGCGGCGCAGCAGGTGGAAAATCTGCGCCGGCGTGGTCGGCTGAACGACCTGCATGTTGTGGTCTGCGCACAGTTGCAGGAAACGCTCGATACGCGCCGACGAGTGCTCCGGACCCTGGCCTTCGTAGCCGTGCGGCAGCAGCATGGTCAGGCCCGATACGCGGCCCCACTTCACTTCGCCCGACGAGATGAACTGGTCGATCACCACTTGCGCGCCGTTCACGAAGTCGCCGAACTGCGCTTCCCACGCGACGAACGTGTTCGGTTCAGCGGTCGAGTAGCCGTATTCGAAACCGAGCACCGCTTCTTCCGACAGCACCGAGTCGATGACCGTGAACTTTGCCTGATTTTCGGCGATGTTCTGCAGCGGCACATAGGTGCCGTCGTTCCAGCGCTCGCGGTTCTGGTCGTGCAGCACCGCGTGGCGGTGCGTGAATGTACCGCGGCCCGAGTCCTGACCGGTCAGGCGCACTGCGTAGCCCGAAGCGACCAGCGACGCGAACGCAAGATGCTCGCCCATGCCCCAGTCGAGCTTTGCTTCGCCACGGCCCATTGCGCGACGGTCGTTGATGACGCGCTCGACCAGCGGGTGAACCTTGAAGTTTTCCGGAATCGTGGTGATACGCTCGGCGAGGCGCTTGAGTTCCGCGAGCGGCACAGCCGTGTCGGCTGCGTCGGTCCACTTGCGGTTCAGGAACGGCACCCAGTCCACCGCGTACTTGCTCTTGTAGTTCGAGAGCACCGGGTCGACCGTATGGTGGCCTTCGTCCATCGCCTTGCGGTAAGCCTTCACGTACTCTTCCGCGTCTTCAGCGGTGATCACGCCTTGCTGCACGAGCTTCTCCGCATACAGCGCGCGCGTGCCGGGGTGCTTCGCGATGGTCTTGTACATCAGCGGCTGCGTGACAGCCGGCGTGTCCTGCTCGTTGTGGCCCAGCTTACGGAAGCAGACGATGTCGACCACGACGTCCTTGTGGAACTGCATCCGGAAGTCGATGGCCAGTTGCGTGGCCAGCACGACCGCTTCCGGATCGTCGCCGTTCACGTGCAGCACCGGCGCTTCGATCATCTTGACGACGTCGGAGCAGTACAGCGTGGAGCGCGAGTCGCGCGGGTCCGACGTCGTGAAGCCGATCTGGTTGTTGATGACGATATGCAGCGTGCCGTGCGTGCCGTAACCGCGCGTTTGCGCGAGGTTCAGCGTTTCCATCACCACGCCCTGGCCGGCAAAAGCCGCGTCGCCGTGGATCTGCACCGGCAGCACCTGCAGGCCGCTTTCGTCGCCGCGGCGATCCATACGCGCCTTCGCCGAACCTTCCACTACCGGGTTGACGATTTCGAGGTGCGACGGGTTGAACGCGAGCGACAGGTGGACCGGACCGCCTTCGGTCGAGACGTCCGACGAGAAACCCTTGTGGTACTTCACGTCGCCGGCCGGCAGGTCGTCCACGTGCTTGCCTTCGAATTCGGCGAACAGGTCAGCCGGCATCTTGCCGAGCGTATTGACCAGCACGTTCAGACGGCCACGGTGAGCCATGCCGATGACGATTTCCTGCACGCCGCGGGCGCCGCCGTGACGCACGACTTCGTCCATGGCCGCGATGAAGCTCTCGCCGCCTTCCAGCGAGAAGCGCTTCTGGCCGACGTACTTGGTATGCAGGAAGCGCTCGAGGCCTTCAGCGGCCGTCAGGCGATTGAGGATGTGCTTTTTCTTCTCGTTCGAGAAGTTCGGCGTGGAGCGGATCGACTCCAGCCTTTCCTTCCACCAGCGCTTCTGCTCCGGATCGCTGATGTACATGTACTCGGCGCCGATCGTGCCGCAGTACGTGTCGCGCAGCGCCTTGACGATCTCGCGCAGCGACGCCTTCTCGAATCCGAAGTACAGGTTCGTCGCGCTGTACTCCTGGTCCATGTCGGCTTCGGTGAAGTCGTAGAACGCAGGTTCGAGTTCGGGAATGGCGGGACGTTCGCGGCGCTTCAGGGGATCGAGATTGGCCCATTGCGAGCCGAGGAAGCGATATGCGCCGATCAGGGACTGCACATAGACTTGCTTTCGCGCGGTAGCGAGGTCTTCACCGCCGGTTGCGGTGCGCGGGATGAAGGCATTGGCCTTGGCCCGTTGCGCAAACGATTCGACGATCGGGCCGTGGGCCACGTCGTTGGCATTGCTGCCGTCCGATGCAGGAACATTCTGCAACGCGTCGAAATAGCTGCGCCAGTTCTCGGGCACTGACGCCGGGTTGTCGAGATATGCTTCGTACATTTCTTCTACGTACGGAGCATTGCCGCCGAACAGATAAGAGTTCGACTGGAATTGCTTCATCATTTTTACGCTCACCTTTCTTCGAGTTTCTCGAGAAATAGCGGGTTACAGAACCTTCCGCGACACGGCCTGACCGTTTAGCGGATTGCGCGAATCAAGTCTTGCTTGGAAGGACCTAAAACTTGCACCCGGGGAGCATATCACAGAACGGATAGTCCAGATAGCAGGCGAATTGCCGCCCGAGCCCGCAGCGACGGGCTTTTGCGACGATTGCCACGATCCGCAACAGTGTTCTGCGATGAACGGAGACAAACGCGCATAAACCAACGGCCAATCCGCGCCAAATGCGGATAACGCCATCGCATGGCGGAAAATGAAAAAGCCACCCGAGGGGTGGCTTTTTCATGAAATGCGGCAGCAAAGCCGCCGCGAGCGGCGCGCGCTGCTTAGTCCACTGCGCCCTTACGGCTTGCGGCACGGCGCTCGTGCTCCTTCAGATAGCGCTTGCGCAGGCGAATGGATTGCGGCGTGACTTCGACCAGTTCGTCGTCGTCGATAAATTCGACCGCGTATTCCAGCGACAACTGCACGGGCGGCACGAGGCGCACCGCTTCGTCGGTGCCCGAAGCGCGCACGTTGGTGAGCTGTTTGCCCTTGATCGGGTTCACGACGAGGTCGTTGTCGCGGCTGTGAATGCCGATGATCATGCCTTCATACAGCGCGTCGCCCGGCGACACGAACATGCGGCCGCGATCCTGCAGCTTCCACAGCGCGTACGCGACAGCCTGGCCGTCGTCCTGCGAGATCAGCACGCCGTTGCGGCGCTCGCCGACCGCGCCTTCCTTGACCGGCTGGTACGAGTCGAACGTGTGGCTCATCAGGCCGGTGCCGCGGGTGAGCGTGAGAAATTCGGACTGGAAGCCGATCAGGCCGCGCGCCGAAATACGGTACTCGAGGCGCGTGCGGCCACGGCCGTCCGACGCCATGTCGAGCATTTCGCCCTTGCGGCGGCCGAGCTCTTCCATCACGCCGCCCTGGTGTGCGTCTTCCATGTCCACGGTGAGGTTTTCATACGGCTCGTGCTTCACGCCGTTGATTTCCTGCATCACCACGCGCGGACGCGACACGGCGAGTTCATAGCCCTCGCGACGCATGTTCTCGACCAGAATGGTCAGGTGCAGCTCGCCGCGACCCGCCACTTCGAAGGTGGTTTCGTCGCCCGTATCTTTCACGCGCAGTGCGACGTTGTGGTTCAGCTCCTTCATCAGGCGGTCACGAATCTGACGGCTCGTGACGAACTTGCCCTCGCGGCCGGCGAGCGGCGACGAATTGACGAGGAAGTTCATGGTCAGCGTCGGTTCGTCGACGGTGATCATGGGCAATGCTTCCGGCTGCTCCGGCGAACAGATGGTCACGCCAATGCCGATTTCCTCGATACCGTTGATCAGCACGATGTCGCCGGCTTCGGCCGAGTCGACCTGCACGCGCTCGAGGCCCTTGAACGACAGCACCTGGTTGATCTTGCGGTTCAGGATCGCGCCGTCCGGACCGGAGCGCACGGCGACCGCCATGCCCGGCTTGATGCGACCGCGCGTGATGCGGCCCACGCCGATACGGCCGACATACGACGAGTAGTCGAGCGAGGTGATCTGCAGTTGCAGCGGACCGTCCGGGTCGGCCGCGCGCACCGGCACGTGCTTGAGCACGGCTTCGAACAGCGGGCGCATGTCGCCTTCGCGCACGTCGGGCGTGAGGCCCGCATAGCCGTTCAGGCCCGACGCGTAGACGATCGGAAAGTCGAGCTGTTCGTCGGTCGCACCGAGCTTGTCGAACAGGTCGAAAGTCTGGTTGATCACCCAGTCCACGCGCGCGCCCGGACGGTCGACCTTGTTGACCACGACGATCGGCTTCAGGCCGAGCGCGAGCGCCTTCTTGGTGACGAAGCGCGTTTGCGGCATCGGGCCTTCCACTGCGTCGACGAGCAGCAGCACGGAGTCGACCATGGACAGCACGCGCTCCACTTCACCGCCGAAGTCCGCGTGACCCGGCGTGTCGACGATGTTGATGTGCGTGCCTTCGTATTCGACCGCGCAATTCTTCGAAAGGATCGTGATGCCACGCTCTTTTTCGATGTCGTTCGAGTCCATCACGCGTTCGGCAACCTGCTGGTTGTCGCGGAACGTGGCGGTCTGGCGCAGAAGCTGGTCGACGAGCGTGGTCTTGCCGTGGTCGACGTGGGCAATGATGGCGATGTTGCGTAGGGCGCGGGTCATAGGAACCTGGAGACAGTTGAGTGCGCCGCTTGCTCATGCCGCTTACCCCTGCCGCTCACCCTTTCTACCAGAGCAATACGAGGACAAATTTACGACAAGCCCAAAGCGCACTTTTGGGAACCCAACATTATAGCACTGAACAGTTACGTCATCTGGTATTCCCTGATAGCGAGCCCGGTCGTGCAGCGCTTTGCGTACTCACCAGCCCGACGGCGAGCGCCCCGACGCCCTACGTGAAACTGCGCCCATCCTTACTTGAGCGCGGAAAATTATTTGCCTAAGCTGCAATAACGCTTGCCGCGTCAATCATCCGGCTCTTATAATCATGCCTAGTCAACCATTGCATTCGCACGAGAATCATGACGGAGCCGTCCCGCACACCTGCGCCTGAGATCAGCGAGTATCAGCTTGGCGAGAGCGTCGGCTATCTGCTCGCGCGCGTGAAATCGACCATGTCGAACCTCGTCACCCAGCGCACCATGGCTGAGCTCGGCATCACCAGCCAGCAGGGCAGCATCCTGTTCATGGTGGCAAGCGGCAAGTGTCTGCTGGCGGCGGAGCTGGCCCGCGAATACGGCATAGACGCAAGCGCCGTCACGCGCCTGATCGACCGGCTGGAAAAACGCGGCCTGCTCACGCGTGTGCGCAGCAGCGAAGACCGGCGTGCCGTGCGGCTGGCGCTCACTGCGGAAGGCCACGCGATCGCGGCAAAAATGCCCAGGATCTTCAATAGTGTGCTGGACAACCTGCTCGCGGGCTTCACGCCGGAGGAAGTCGGGTTTCTGAAGAGCATGCTGCGCCGGGTGTTGATCAATTCGGGCGAATGCCCGGCCCTTACTCGTGACTCAGCAAGTAATTCGCAGAGCAAGTCCTGACAAATTGCTTGCATTGTCCACTATTACATTCCACTCAAAGAGTCGAGCGATGAAATCCCTTTCCCTGTCCGCGCCCGCGCTTTCCGGCCGGGCCGCTGTCGCCGCCGCGGTCGCAGCGCTCGCCCTCACGGGGTGCGCGAACTACTTCGGTGTCAAGAGCGACAAGCAGATTGCTTCGCCGGCGCAGTACGAGTCCACGCAAAGTCTGGCGGGCCAGGCCGGCCAGTGGCCGTCGCTCGACTGGGCCAATCAGTTCGGCGATCCGCAACTGCCGAAGCTGATTGCCGAAGCGCTGGAAGGCAGTCCCTCGATCGCACAGGCGCAGGCGCGTCTCGCCAAGGCGTCGTCGTACATTGAGAGCTCACGCTCGGCGCTCTACCCGAAAGTCACCGGCAGCTATTCGTGGACGCGCGAGCTCTTTTCCGGCAACGCGCTCTACCCGCCTCCTTACGGCGGCACCTGGTACAGCGAGAACAACGTGCTCGCGAGCGCATCGTGGGATCTCGACCTGTGGGGCAAGAACCGTCAGCGCCTCGGTCAGGCGGTGTCGCAGGAAAAGGCGGCCGAAGCGGACATGCAACAGGCTCGCGTGACGCTCGCGGCGTCGGTGGCGAGCACCTACAACCAGCTCGCGCAGTTGTACGCGCTGCGCGACATTGCCGCGCGCGAAATCGAGAACCGTCAGGAGATTGGCCGTATCACCAATGGTCGCGTCGCCGCCGGTCTCGACACGAACGTCGAGCGTCAGACCGCGACCGGCAATATTGCGACGAGCCAGTCGAACCTGACCGACCTCGACGGTCAAATCACAGTGGTGCGCTACCAGCTGGGCGCACTGCTCGGCAAGGGCCCGGACCGCGGCCTGCAGATCGCCAAGCCGGCGCTCTCCGTGGGCGGCGCAGTAGCTGTGCCCGACAATCTGCCCGCCGACCTCGTCGCGCGTCGCGCCGATATCGTGGCGGCGCGCTGGCAGGTCGAGGCGGCCATGCACGACGTGAAGGAAGCGAAGGCCGAGTTCTTTCCCGACGTGAACCTCGCGGCGGGCTTCGGCTTCGACGCATTCGGCTGGGGCCGTTTTCTGACGGCCGGCAGCCGGCAAATACAGTTCGGCCCGGCGATTCATCTGCCGATCTTCGACGCGGGCGCGCTGCGCTCACAGTTGAAGGGCCGTTACGCCGATTTCGACCTCGACGTCGCCAATTACAACCAGACGCTCATCAATGCGTTGTCGGACGTGGCGACGCAAGTCTCGTCGATCCGCTCGATCGACCAGCAATCGGGCGACGCCGAGCGCGCGCTCGACGCCTCCACGAAGGCTTACCAGCTCGCCGTGATCCGCTACAAGGCGGGTCTGTCGCCGCAGTTGCAGGTGCTGACCGCCGACCAGAACCGCCTCGCTGCCGAGCAGACGGTTACCACCTTGAAGATGCGCCGCCGCGATCTGCAGATCGGCCTCATCAAGGCACTCGGCGGCGGTTTCGACGCGACCCAGACGGGCCTCGTGGTGCCTGCCGACGATCGGTCGGCGGCACCTGCCGCCGCGGCCAGTGCGGCACCCGCCGCGACCACGGCAGCGAAGTGAGCGGTGTAACGCGCAACGGCACTGGCTGCAACGCAGCACGCACGAACATTTGAATAAACGACGACGTTTGAGAGAACCCGGAGCACATCGATGAGCACCCCCCAGCAGCCCGCGGCTACCAACCAGCCGGCACAGCCGAACAAGCCGGCCCAACCGGCGAACAACGGCAAACGCAAGCGCATGATGACGCTGCTCGTCATCGTGATTCTGATCGCGGCCATTGCCTACGGCCTGTACTACTTCCTCGTGGCGCGCTTTCACGAAGACACCGACGACGCCTATGTGAACGGCAACGTCGTGCAGATCACGCCGCAGGTCACCGGCACGGTCGTCGCGGTGAACGCCGACGATACGCAGACCGTCAAGGCCGGCGACCCGGTCGTCGTGCTCGACCCGGCGGACGCCCGCGTCGCCCTCGAACAGGCCGAAGCGAATCTCGCGCAAACGGTGCGCCAGGTGCGCGGCCTCTTCGCCGACGACAATCAGTACCAGGCCCAAGTCGCGCAGCGCCAGGCCGACCTGTCGCGCGCGCAGGACGACCTGAAGCGCCGTCTCACGGTGGCGCAAACCGGCGCGGTGTCGCTTGAAGAAATCTCGCACGCACGCGACGCCGTGAAGAGCGCGCAGGCCGCCGTGGAAGCCGCCCAGCAGCAACTCGCGTCGAACCGCGCGCTGACGGCGAACACCACCATCGCAAACCACCCGAACGTGCAGGCCGCCGCCGCAAAGGTGCGCGACGCCTATCTGAACAACGCGCGCAACACGCTGCCCGCCCCCGTGACCGGCTACGTCGCCAAGCGCTCGGTGCAGGTCGGCCAGCGCGTGTCGCCCGGCACCCCGCTCATGGCGATCGTGCCGCTCGGCGGCGTGTGGGTTGACGCCAACTTCAAGGAAGTGCAGCTCAAGCACATGCGCATCGGCCAGCCGGTAGAACTGACGGCGGACGTCTACGGCTCGTCGGTGGTCTATCACGGCACGGTGGTCGGTTTCTCGGCGGGCACGGGTTCGGCGTTCTCGCTGTTGCCCGCGCAGAATGCAACCGGCAACTGGATCAAGGTGGTGCAGCGCCTGCCGGTGCGTATCGCGCTCGATCCGCAGGAACTCGAAAAGCATCCGCTGCGTATCGGTCTGTCGATGCAGGCCGACGTCAGCATCAAGGACGAAAACGGCGGCAAGCTGGGCGACGCGCAGAACACCGTCTACCAGACAAACGTGTTCGCCAAGTACGGCGACGAAGCCGACGCGGAAATCGCCCGCATCATCGCGGAAAACGCAGGTCCGAACGCCGGCACGCAAAAAGCCGCGCAGTCCGGCAACGGCAAGCCCGCGGCCGCGAAACTGATGTAAGCCGCGCGGCGACTCATACAAGGCTTTTTGCATGGCTCAGGCTCAGGCCCAACTTCCGCATCCGCCGCTCGAAGGCGCGCAACTGGTGATCGGCACCATCGCGGTGTCGCTCGCCGTTTTCATGAACGTGCTCGACACCTCGATTGCGAACGTGTCGATTCCGTCCATTTCCGGCGACCTCGGCGTGTCGTCCGACCAGGGCACATGGGTGATCACGTCGTTCGCAGTCGCCAACGCGATTTCGGTGCCGCTGACCGGCTGGCTCACCGACCGCATCGGTCAGGTCCGGCTTTTCATGGCGTCGATCGTGCTGTTTGTGATCTCGTCATGGATGTGCGGCCTCGCGCCGACCCTGCCCTTCCTGCTCGCCTCGCGCGTGCTGCAAGGCGCGGTGGCCGGCCCGATGATTCCGCTGTCGCAAACGCTTCTGCTCGCCAGTTATCCACGCGCGAAGGCGCCCATGGCGCTCTCCATGTGGGCGATGACCACGCTGATCGCACCGGTCGCCGGCCCGATTCTCGGCGGCTGGATTTCGGACAACATTTCGTGGCCGTGGATCTTCTACGTCAACATTCCGGTCGGCGCGATTGCGGCGGTCGCCACGTGGATGATTTTTCGCAACCGCGATTCCGTCGTCAAGAAAGCGCCGATCGACGGCGTGGGCCTGAGCCTGCTGATCCTCTGGGTCGGCGCGCTGCAGATCATGCTCGACAAGGGCAAGGACCTCGACTGGTTTTCGTCGACGACCATTGTCGTGCTCGCACTGGTCGCGGTGATCGCGCTGGCCTTTTTCATCGTGTGGGAATTGACGGCCGAACATCCGGTGGTCGATCTATCGCTCTTCAGCAAGCGCAATTTCACCGGCGGCACGATCGCGCTGTCGGTCGGCTACGGGCTTTACTTCGGCAACCTCGTGTTACTGCCGCTGTGGCTGCAAACGGACATCGGCTACACCGCCACCGAAGCCGGTCTCGTGATGGCGCCCGTCGGGCTCTTCGCGGTGCTGCTGTCCCCGCTCACGGGCAAGATCCTGCCGCGCACCGATCCGCGCTACATTGCGACGCTGTCGTTCCTCGTGTTCGCACTCTGTTTCTGGATGCGCTCGCGCTACACGACCGGCGTGGATACGTACTCGCTGCTGCTGCCCACGCTGATTCAGGGCATCGGCATGGCCGGCTTCTTCATCCCGCTGGTGTCGATCACGCTGTCGGGCCTGCCGGGCAACCGGATTCCGGCCGCCTCGGGTCTGTCGAACTTCGTGCGGATCATGTGCGGGGGCATCGGCACGTCGATCTTTCAAACGGCGTGGGACCATCGCACGATCATGCACCATGCCCAATTGACGGAGCGAGCCAACGCGTACAACCCGGTCTTCGATCAGTCGATCCGGCAAATGGGCGCTGCGGGCTTCAGTCAACCGCAGGCGTATGGGCTTTTCAATTCGATGGCCACGCAGCAGGCCGCGCAATTGGGCGTGAACGACCTGTTCTACGTGTCGGCTGGAATTTTTGTCGCGTTGATCGCGCTGATCTGGATTACGAAGCCTGAAAGAGCCGGTGGCGACGCCGGTGCCGCTGCCGCTGCGGCGCATTGATTTTCGCTTCTGGCCGCGCGTAGGTGGGTGATGAAAAAGGCGGGACCGCTTGCACGCGGTCCCGCCTTTTTTGTTGCAACCGCTCCGGCAGTTGCTGAACAGTTGGCCAGCAGTTCTTGGATCACACGGCGTGCGGCATTTGTCGCTTGCCTGCTCCGCCGCGAAAAGCCGCTAATCCGTTGCCGTGACGACCAGCCGCTCCGGCGCCAACACACCTTCGCCGCTCCTCGCGACGCCGAGCAGGCGGCCCTGCGCCGCCGCGTACACACGCACGCGCGACGCGCTCATCGCTTCAGCGCTCAATTCGAGTTCCGATAACTTCAGGCGCTGACCGTGCAGAAAGCGGCGCGTCGCGTCTTCGTCGAGCTGCACGGACGGGAACGTCGACAGCAGTGCGTCCACCGGTTGCAGCCATGCGTCGCGCTCGCTGCTGGTCGCGTCTGAGAGCGCATCGAGCGTCACCGCATGCTCGAGTGTCAACGCGCCCACGCCGGTGCGCCGCAAAGCCACCAGATGGGCGCCGCAGCCCAACGCCTCGCCAATGTCTTCGGCGAGCGTGCGCACATACGTCCCCTTGCTGCAGGTGACGCGAAATGTGACATCCGGCAGCGCGCAAGCAAGCAGCGTGAGCGAATGGATAGTGACCTCGCGCCCTTGCCGCTCGACGGTCTGGCCCGCGCGCGCATATTCGTAGAGCGGCTTGCCGTCGCGTTTGAGCGCGGAATACATCGGCGGAACCTGCACGATGTCGCCGAGAAAGGCCGGCAGCACGGCACGCACCGCGGCTTCGTCGCAAGTGACCGCGCGCGTGTCGACCGGCTCGCCCTCGGCGTCGCCCGTGGTCGTGCGAATGCCGAGGCGCATCGTGGCCTCGTACGTCTTGTCGGCTTCGAGCAGATCTTGCGAGAACTTGGTGGCTTCGCCGAAACAGAGCGGCAGCAGGCCCGTGGCGAGCGGATCGAGCGTGCCGGTGTGGCCCGCCTTTTTCGCCAGATAGAGGCGCTTCGCGCGAATCAGTGCGTCGTTGCTCGACAGGCCGAGCGGCTTGTCGAGCAGCAGCACGCCGTCGAGCGCGCGGCGCGGCACGCGGGGACGTTCAGGTGCGGTCATGTCGGAGAACGGTTTTCCATTAAAGCCGGAATGGCGTCAGGCGTCGAGCGCCCGGCCCTTGCGGCCCGCGGCGCGTTGCGCGGTGCAGGCGAGCCGACTTCAGTCGTCTTTCGCGCGGCTGGCGTTTGCTTCGTCGATCAGACGCGACATCTCGACGGCGCGCTCGATCGTCTTGTCGTAATGGAAATGCAGCGTCGGCACCGTATGAATATGCAGGCGCTTGAACAACTGGTTATGCAGATGGCCGGCCGCATGCGTGAGCGCCGCGAGCGTCTGCTGCGGGTCGCCCGTCAGGGTCGTGAAATAGACCTTCGCATGTGCATAGTCCGGCGTCAGCTCGACGCTCTGGATCGTGACGATCCCGATGCGCGGGTCCTTGACCTCGCGCAGCAGTTCCGACAGATCGCGCTGGATCTGATCGGCGATCTGCACGTTGCGATTGGGTGAAGAACGTTTTTTAGGCATGGTGTTATGTGATCCGTTCTGACGGATGCAAAAATGGTTCGCGACAGCGCGGCTATCGAAAGCGCGCCATTGGCGCAGCGCAACGACAGCGAGCGTTGCGCGAAGCGGCAGGCCCAAAAACAACGGGCGGAGCGGGCGTTGATGCCCGCTCCGCCCCTTGGAACCTTGCCGCGTGACTTACAGCGTACGCGCGACTTCGGTGACCTCGAAGACTTCGAACTGATCGCCTTCGACGATGTCGTTGAAGTTCTTGATCGACATACCGCACTCGAAGCCCTGGCGGACTTCCTTCACGTCGTCCTTGAAGCGCTTGAGCGAATCCAGCTCGCCCGTGAAGATGACGACGTTGTTGCGCAGCACGCGCACCGAGGACGAGCGCTTGACGAAACCGTCCGTGACCATACAGCCGGCCACCGCGCCGATCTTCGGCACCTTGAACACCTGGCGCACTTCGACCGTGCCTGTCACGACTTCGCGCTTCTCCGGCGCCAGCATGCCCGACATTGCCGCCTTCACCTCATCCACTGCGTCGTAAATGATGTTGTAGTAGCGAATGTCCACGCCGTTGGCTTCCGCCAGCTTGCGTGCCTGCGCATCTGCCCGCGTGTTGAAGCCGATGATGACCGCCTTCGAAGCCGTAGCCAGGTTGACGTCCGACTCGCTGATGCCGCCCACGGCGCCATGCACGATCTGCACGCGCACTTCGTCCGTGGAAAGCTTGAGCAGCGATTGCACCAGCGCTTCCTGCGAACCCTGCACGTCGGCCTTGACGATGAGCGGCATGTACTGCACTTCGCCTTCGCCCATCTGCTCGAGCATGTTCTCCAGCTTCGCGGCCTGCTGCTTGGCGAGCTTGACGTCGCGGAACTTGCCCTGACGGAACAGCGCGACTTCACGCGCCTTGCGCTCGTCCGGCATGACGATGACTTCTTCGCCTGCCTGCGGCACTTCCGACAGACCCTGGATTTCGACCGGAATCGACGGACCCGCCGACTTGGTCGGCTTGCCGGTTTCGTCGAGCATGGCTCGCACACGACCGTAAGCGCTGCCTGCGAGGACCACGTCGCCGCGGTTCAGCGTACCGGACTGGACCAGGATGGTCGCGACCGGACCCTTGCCCTTGTCGAGCTTCGCTTCGATGACGAGGCCCTTGGCCGGTGCCTCGACCGGTGCCTTCAACTCCAGCACCTCGGCTTGCAGCAGCACGTTTTCAAGCAGATCGTCGATACCCGAGCCGGTTTTTGCCGACACCGGCACGAACGGCGAATCGCCGCCGTACTCTTCCGGCACCACCCCTTCCGTAACCAGTTCCTGTTTGACGCGCTCAGGGTTGGCTTCCGGCTTGTCGATCTTGTTGATCGCGACGACGAGCGGCACACCGCCGGCCTTCGCGTGGGCGATCGCTTCCTTCGTTTGCGGCATCACGCCGTCGTCGGCTGCGACCACCAGAATGACGATGTCCGTTGCCTTCGCACCGCGGGCACGCATGGCCGTGAAGGCCTCGTGACCCGGCGTGTCGAGGAACGTGATCACGCCACGCGGCGTTTCGACGTGGTAAGCGCCGATATGCTGCGTAATGCCGCCCGCTTCGCCCGCTGCAACCTTCGCGCGGCGGATGTAGTCGAGCAGCGAGGTCTTGCCGTGGTCGACGTGACCCATGACGGTGACGACCGGCGGACGCGGCAATGCTTCCGCATCCGACACTTCGCCTTCCACCAGCATTGCCTCCGGGTCGTCCAGCTTGGCGGCAACCGCGTGATGGCCCAGTTCCTCGACGATGATCATCGCCGTTTCCTGGTCCAGCATCTGGTTGATCGTGACCATCTGGCCGAGCTTCATCATCGACTTGATGACTTCCGATGCCTTCACCGCCATCTTGTGCGCCAGATCGGCGACCGTGATGGTTTCCGGCACGTGCACTTCACGCACGATCGGTTCGGTCGGCGCCTGGAACGTGGTGTTCTGATCCTGATGCTTGCCGCGCCCCTTCGGGCCGCCGCGCCAGCCACGGTCGACGCCGCCGCTCGTGTCGCCGCGCGTCTTGATGCCGCGGCGCTTGGCTGCGTCATCCTGCCAGCCGCCCTTGCCGCCCGGCTTCTTCTTGTCGCCGGCAGACGGCGTGGTAGTTGCGGCCGGAGCCGCCGCCGCGGGCTTGCGCGCAGCGCCCGCAGCCGGACGCGCAGCCTCGCCAGCCGGACGAGCCGGCTTGTGCAGCGTACCCTTGGCTTCCGCGGCCTTGGCCGGCTCGGCGGGCTTCGGCGCCGGTTCCGGCGCCTTCACCTGCGCCTTGCGCGGCGTGTTCATCATTTCGCGAATCGCGCGTGCTTCGGCTTCCGCCGCCGCACGGCGCTTGGCGATTTCTTCCTGCTCGGCACGCGCCTTTTCGGCAGCCTGACGCGCGGCGTCTTCCGCCTTCTTCGCCGCTTCGCGCTGAGCCGCGCGTTCCGCGGCGGCACGCTCGTCGTCCTGCGCGGCGTCTTTCGCGACCGCCGGCTCAGCCGCCTTCGCGGTTGCAGCTTCGGCCTTCGCGGCTTGCTGCGCCTTTTCGCGCGCTGCCGCCTCGGCCGCGCGTTTCTTCGCCGCCTCTTCTTCGGCGCGGCGACGCTCGGCTTCCGCAGCCTGCTCGCGCGCCTGGCGCTCGGCCTCTTCGCGCTCCAGTTGCTCCTGGCGCGCCTTCAGCTCCTGAGCCTGCTTCTCGAGCAGCTCGGCTTCGTGACGAGCTTCCTCTTCACGGCGCTGGAGTTCGAGGTCCTCGGCGTCCGTGCTTTCGGCCACATGATTCGATGCTTCTCCGCTTTCAGCGGAGGTTTCGTCGCGGCGGACGAACGTGCGCTTCTTACGCACCTCGACCTGAATGGTGCGAGCCTTGCCCGTCGCATCGGACTGCTTGATCTCCGACGTATGCCGTTTCGTCAGCGTAATCTTGCGCTTGTCCGCATCAGTCGAGCCGTGCGACTTGCGCAAGTGGTCGAGCAGACGCTCCTTGTCCGTTTCGGACAAGGCGTCGGCTTCGCTCGCTTTGGTGACGCCGGCCGCCTGCAGCTGCTCAAGCAGCACGCCTGCAGGCATTTTCAGTTCCGCGGCAAATTGGGCTACGTTGTTACTCGCCATTCATTCCTCTTAATGCAAGGACCGATTCCTTGCGGTTAGCATCGGGTCATGCGGCCTGACGGCCGCGTTCAATTTAGTGCGCCATGGTCATTTCTCACTGGAACCAGTGTTCACGTGCTTTCATGATCAACGCCTTAGCGGCATCCTCTTCCATTCCGGTCATCTCGACCAGTTCATCTACGGCCAGTTCGGCGAGTTCGTCGCGCGTCTGGATCTGATGTTCGGCCAGTTTCGCGAGCAGGTCGGCGTCCATGCCGTCCAGGCTCTTCAGGTCGAGCGCTACATTTTCGACCTTTTCTTCATTTGCGATCGCCATCGTCAACAACGCGTCGCGGGCGCGATTGCGCAGTTCATGGACGGTGTCTTCGTCGAATGCCTCGATCTCGAGCATTTCGTTCAGCGGCACGTAAGCGATCTCTTCGAGGCTCGTGAAGCCTTCGTCGATCAGGATGTCGGCAACTTCTTCGTCGACATCGAGACGCGCCATGAACAGGTCGCGCAGAACACCGCGTTCCTGATTCTGCTTTTGCGCAGATTCGTCCGGCGTCATGATGTTGATCTGCCAGCCGGTGAGTTCGCTGGCAAGACGCACGTTCTGGCCGCTACGGCCGATCGCGACCGCCAGCTCGTTTTCGTCCACGACGACGTCCATCGAATGCTTTTCTTCGTCGACGACGATCGACTGGACGGCTGCCGGCGCGAGCGCGCCGATCACAAACTGGGCGGGATCCTCCGACCATAGCACGATGTCGACGTTTTCGCCACCGAGCTCGTTACGCACGGCCTGCACGCGCGAGCCGCGAATGCCGACGCAGGTGCCGATCGGGTCGATGCGCTTGTCGTAGGCAACCACGCCGATCTTCGCACGCACGCCGGGATCGCGCGCCGCCGCCTTGATTTCGAGCAGGCCCTGTTCGATTTCCGGCACTTCCATTTCGAACAGCTTCATCAGGAATTCGGGCGCCGTACGCGACAGTTCGATCTGCGGACCGCGCGCGGTGCGATCGACCTTCGCGATATAGGCGCGCACGCGGTCGCCCACGCGCAGGTTTTCCTTCGGAATCAGCTGGTCGCGGCGCAGCAGCGCTTCGACGCGGCCGGTTTCGACGATGAAGTTGCCCTTATCCAGACGCTTCACCGAGCCGGTCATGATGTGCTCGCCGCGCTCGAGGAAGTCGTTCAGGATCTGCTCGCGCTCGGCGTCGCGCACCTTCTGCAGGATCACCTGCTTGGCGGCTTGCGCACCGATACGGCCGAACTCGATGGACGGCACCGGCTCTTCGATGTACTCGTCGATCTGGATCTCCGGCTTCTGCTCGCGTGCTTCGAACAGCAGAATTTCCTGATCCGGTTCCTGCAGGCCGGCTTCGTCCGGCACCACTTTCCAGCGGCGAAACGTTTCGTGCTCGCCGCTCTCACGGTCGATATGGACGCGAATGTCCGCGTCTTCTTCGAAGAGTTTCTTGGAGGCCGAAGCGAGAGCCGCCTCGAGCGCGGCAAATACCACGTCTTTGTCGACATTCTTCTCGCGTGCCAGCGCATCCACCAGCATCAACACTTCGCGACTCATTGTTTGCGGCTCCTAAAGTCAACTTTCGGAACGAGGCGTGCTTTGTCCATGTCCGCGAGCGTGAAATCGAGCATCGCGGCGCCTTCCTTCCCTTCAAATTCCAGACCGATGGTCTCGCCTTGCGGAGCATGCAAAATACCCCGGTACGATTTCCGTCCGTCCAATGGCTTTTTCAATGTGATTACCGCTTCGCTGCCTGCGAAGCGTTCAAAATCCGCCAGTTTTTTCAGCGGACGGTCGAGGCCCGGCGACGATACTTCGAGCCGCTCATAATCGATATTTTCGACCGTCAGTACGTGCTGGAGCTGACGCGTGACTTTCTCGCAGTCTTCGATCGCGATGCCGGCCGGCTGGTCGATATAAATACACAGCATGCCGCGCCCGGTGCGCTCGAGATCGACGAGCTCGTAGCCGAGTCCCACGACCGTGGTTTCAATCAGTTCCGTCAGTTGCACAGTGCCCTCTTAGATGTTCGCGCAGCGAGCCTGCCGCTTGTTCTGCAAACAACCAATGCGGGCCGCGCGCCTGGCCGGCGCACGTTCGTGCTACCCGAGATGCCGAACCACGATGAACTGAGCGGCAAAAAAAAATGGGCTAAACGCCCATCATCTTATTACCGGTGGTCGCACCTGAGCCGCACATGAAAAGCCGCACGCCCAGCGACTCCGCGATTGTAGCCATTTTTCAGGACAAACGCAAACCGCAGAGCGCCGCGCCAAGCGCATTTCCGCCTGTTTTCATGGCGATCTGTGGACGATATGGCGGCATTTGCAGACTTTACAAGACGACCCCGTGCAATCGGGCCCCGATGCGCGGACCCCGCGTTTCAAACGCGGCGTCGGCAGGCGCTTCGCATCGCGCGAATGCGCCCGTGAGCGCAGCGCCAATTCGGTTGACGGCGTAGCCGCGGCTGCCGCAGCGCGGCGTATCTAAAGCTGCAGTGCACGCGCCGTGCTTGCGATCAGCGCCCGCGCGAGCGGCCGCGCGGCGCGCCGCCGCCACGGTTTGCGCCGCCGGCGTTGCCGCCGCCCGCGCGATTGCCGTTGCCGCGCGGGCCGCCCGGCGCACGATTGCCGCCGCCCGCCGCTGGACCGTTACCGCCCGCACGCTTGCCGCCGCCCGCAGCGCGGTTGCCGCTGCCCGAAGGTGCGCGATTGCCGTCGACGTCACGCGCGCCGCGCGGACCGCCCACGCCGCCGAACCCACCGGTGCCGCGACCCGTGCCGCGATTGCCGTAGCCGCCGCCGAAACCGGCGCCTGCTCCGCCGCCCAGGCCTCCGCCCGCTGCGCCGCGCCGGCCTTGACCGCGCGGTTGCTGTTCAAAGCGGTGATGCGACATCAGAACCGGTTCGCGGCTGATAAAGCCCATCGAGGTCTGCATCGGGTCAGGCTGCTTGCGCTCCGGCGCCGCGCCGCGACCGCCGCGCTCCTCATTCGGCGCCTTCAGACCGACAGACGCCATCAGCGCGCGCACCTGGTTGTCCTCGAGCTCTTCCCAGCGGCCGCGCTTGAGGCCCTTGGGCAGCGAAATCGGGCCGTGCCGCGTGCGGATCAGACGGCTCACCATCAGACCGGCTGCTTCGAACATGCGACGCACCTCGCGATTACGCCCTTCGGCGAGCGCGACGTGATACCAGTGGTTGGTGCCCTCGCCGCCGCCGTCGCGGATGCGCAGGAAATTGGCCGGACCGTCGTCGAGCTCGACGCCGTTCAGCAGCTTCTGACGCATACCTTCGGCGAGTTCACCGACCACACGGACCGCGTATTCACGCTCGACGCTATAGCGCGGATGCATGAAACGGTTCGCCAGATCGCCGGAGGTGGTCAGCATCAGCAGACCTTCGGTATTGAAGTCGAGACGGCCGACCGCGAGCCACTTGGCGGTTTTCATCGGCGGCAGCTTGTCGAACACGGAAGGACGGCCTTCCGGATCGGCGTGACTGACGATTTCGCCCGTCGGCTTGTGATACAGCAGCACGCGCGGCGGCTTGTTCGCGAGCTTGCGCTTGACCGGCTTGCCGTTGATGCGGACCTGGTCGGTCGGCATGATGCGCTGGCCGATGTGAGCCGGCTCGCCGTTTACCGACACGCGTCCGGCGACGATCAACTCTTCCATGTCGCGGCGCGAACCCATGCCGGCTTCGGCCAGCACCTTGTGAAGCTTGGGCGCGTCGTCGTCGGCGGAAAGCACGCGCTTCGGAGCAGCCTGCTTGCCACGGCGCAGCATGGGCGCGCGCACGCCGCCCGTCGCGCTGTTGTCCGCGTCGAAGGCAGGCGACGTGACGTATGAGAACAGGTCGTCCTGAGCCGCGTCCGCAGCGGCCGCCGGCGCTTCGCCGCCACGGCGATTCTGGCGCTGACCGCCTGCGCGCGGCTGGCGTTCGCGCTGACCTTCGCGCGGCGTGCCGTCGCGCTGGCCTTCACGGTGTCCTTCACGCTTCCCACCGCCCGCATTGCGCCGGGCGCCCTGACCTTTCGCGCCAGATTCCTTGCGCGGCGCGCGCGCCTGCACGGCCACCTCGCCATCGGGCGGCGTCTCAGCGACGACCGCCGCGCTCTCGGCGGCCCCGCCTTCAGCGGCCTTCGTCTTGGCGCCGGCGCGGCGCCGGGCAATCAGGCTGCGCGGCCCGCGACGCAGGCCGCGACGCGGACGGTCTTCGCCGTCTGCTTCCGTGGTCTGCGCCGGGCGCTCGCCCTCGCCTGCCGACGCTTGCGTGGCGCGCGTTTCGTCAGCGCGCACCGACGGCACGGCGCGCTCGGATTCGGACGACTCGGTGTCGTGGGTATGTGTCAAAACAACCTCAAAATGTCAGGTCGCGCGCGCCCCTTGCGGGCGCGGCAAAAAATGTTCGGTTACGTCAGGCGCTGCGCGACTCAGCTTCGTCGTCGGTCAGAATGCCTGCGTCCTGTGCGGCATCGCGACGATCTTCGTCGTCGTGCGCCGCTCTGGTCGGATTCGATCCGGCCGTTTGCTCCGCGTCACGGAGCACGTCCGAATCATGCGAGGATGGTGCTAGATCTGCCGGATCGGCCTCAGCGCCCGGATCGCGATTCTCTTCGGATTGCGCCGCACCGGGCAGCGCTGCGATGCTCGCCGCTTCAGTGCCGCTTTCGCGGGCGTCTTCGGCGGGTTCCGTCTGCTCCGCCTGTTCAACTGCTTCGGCTTGCGGTCCGAGTGAACCAGGCGCGGCGGCTTCGGAATTCCCGCCACCGTCCGCCGCGCCGCCCGCTTGCGCGGCACCCGCATCCTGCTGAGCCCGCAGGCCCTCTGTTTCTTCTCCAGCGATTTCCGTTCCTGCCGCCGGCTGTGCGTCGCTTGTTGCTTCCGCGGCGCTCACGTCTCGCTGTTCGGGCGCACTCAGCTCGCCTTCTTCGCCTGATGCCGGCGCCTCGACACTCTCGGCGTCGGAGAATTCAATTGCGTGCTGTCCGAGCAGATCCGCGTTCAGCTGCGCGGACGGGTCGGCGAGCGGCGGCAATTCGTCGAGCGCGCGCAAACCGAGGTCGTCGAGAAACTGCCGCGTGGTCGCGTACAACGCCGGCCGCCCCGGTACGTCGCGATGGCCGATCACTTCGATCCAACCGCGATCCTCGAGCTGCTTCACGACCTGCGTGTTCACCGTGACGCCGCGAATTTCCTCAATGTCGCCCCGCGTGACAGGTTGCCGGTAAGCAATGATCGCGAGCGTTTCGAGCACCGCGCGCGAATATTTCGGCGGCTTTTCGGGATGCAGTCGATCCAGATACGAACGCATCGCGGGCTTGCTTTGAAACCGCCAGCCCGACGCCAGCCCGACCAACTCCACACCGCGCCCCGACCAGTCCTGTTTCAGGTCTTCGAGCAGAGTCCTAACGGTGTCTGCCGACACGCCGTCGGCAAAGAGCTTGCGCAAATCGCCGAGCTTTAACGGCTCCTGCGCGCAGATCAAGGCTGTCTCGAGGACGATCTTCGCCTCTTGGGTATTCATGCAGCTAGGTCAGACCCTGTGGTCAAAGAACCGGATCAAACAGACGATGTGGAACAGAAGACGCGCTCGCCCGATTCTGATCGGTCATATTGATGGGAGCACGCACCGGGGGGAGGCGAAACAGACTATCGAGCCAAACCCAGCCGGACGGAGCAGCGATATTCCGGACAGGAATCGCGTGACTGAGCGCCATATTACGCAAAAACATCCGGTGCGTAAAGCGAGGCGCCGGACAACATGCCCGGCGCATTCGCACGACAGCGGGCCCGGCGCGCGTCGCACAGATGAAAGCACATCCGCGCTGCGCGCGCGGGGCCTCGCGGGCTTGTCGCGAGCCCGTCGTGCGTCGCGCTAAGCGCGGCCATGTTGCGCGAGGAACCGCTTGAGGCGTTCCACGCCGGCGTCCAGCCGCGCGAGGTCGCACGCGTAACACCAGCGCAGAAAGCCCTCGCCCTCGGGACCGAACGCGCTGCCGGGCGCAATGCCGAGGCCGACCTCGCGGACCATCGCCTTGCAGAGTTCGAGGCTGCGCGACGCGCCCTCCATCGTGAAAAAGAGATACATCGCGCCTTTGGGCGCCTTCACATCGACGCCCGGCACCGTCGACAACGCCTGCACCAGATGGTCGCGCGACGCCTTCAGGTCGCGCACCAGTTCCAGGGTGAAGCGCTCGCCCTCACGGACGGCGGCTATCCCCGCGTGCTGCACGAAGGCAGGCGCGCAGGACGTGTTGTACTCGACGAGCTTGCCCAGGTCGTCCATCAGGCGTTGGGGCGCGACAATCCAGCCGAGGCGCCAGCCGGTCATCAGCCAGGCTTTGGAAAACGAGTTCACACAGATCACCCGTTCGTCGCGGGCGGCCAGGTCGAGAAACGACGGCGCAGTGCGGCCAGGCGCCGCGCCATCGGCTTCGGCCGCCGGGTCGGGGTCCAGGTCGGGGTAATACAGGCGCTCGTAGACCTCGTCCGCGACGATCCAGATGCCGTGGCGCCGGCAATGCGCAAGCACCGCGCGCTGCTGCTCGCGGGTCATCACCCAGCCGGTCGGATTATTCGGCGAATTGACGAGCAGCATCTTCGTATCGGGCGTGAGCGCGCTCAGCAAGCGCCCGACGTCCAGTTGCCAACCGTGCTCGCCGTAATCGAGTGAGACGGTTTCCACATGGGCACCGAGAATCTTCGGAATCTCGACGAGATTCGGCCACAGCGGTGTGACTGCCACGACGCGATCACCCGCTCCCACGACGAGCTGCGCCGCCAGCATCAGCGCGTTGACGCCCGCGCTCGTCACCGCGATATGGTCCGGCGACGTGGCGCCGTGCAGTTCGCTTACATAATCGGCGAGCGCCGAGCGCAACGGCGCGATGCCCAGGTTGTGCGTGTAGAAGGTTTCGCCCGCCTGCAGCGCCGCGCTGGCGGCGTCGCGAATGAAGGCGGGTGTCACGCGGTCCGATTCGCCGAACCAGAACGGCAGCACGTCCGCCACGCCGAAGCCGGCGTTAGCCACTTCGCGTATCTGCGACGGACGCAGCGCGCGCACCGCGTCGCGCGCATTGGGGATGGAGGGCACGGAAGGTTCCGGTTCGCTCATCAAGGCTTCCAGGTGAAGAAATGACTCAGGTCGGGATGGGGCGCTAGAACGCGGCGACGCCGGTTATCAGCGCAGGCGGAAGTTTAGCCCAGCGCCGCGCGCTTGCAGGTCGAGCCGCGCAGCGGCGATCCGCGCCTTGGTGTCGGCCGTGGGCTGCGATAGGGGGCGATCGGCGCGTCGGTGTCGGCTACGGGCTGCGATCGGGGCGGCAATCCCGAATCGCCGCAATCGACTCAAAGCAGATCCTCCGCACGCGTCGGCAACTCGCGGATCAGGTCCCACACCGCCTCCGCCG
Organism: Paraburkholderia phenoliruptrix; assembly: GCF_019511605.1. GTDB lineage: Bacteria > Pseudomonadota > Gammaproteobacteria > Burkholderiales > Burkholderiaceae > Paraburkholderia > Paraburkholderia phenoliruptrix_A. The sequence goes on from NZ_JAEUAV010000022.1 coordinate 86,555, forward strand.
CCGGCGACAACGAGCGGTCGCGCCGCCGCACCAGTTCGACCGTGCGCTCGGCGCGCGGCACGAGCCGCCTCGCGGCCAGCGCCGCGCCGGCCGGCAACGGCAACGCGAGCCAGGGCAGCACGCTCACGCCGATGCCGGCCTCGACGAGGCCGAACACCGTCGCAGAATGGCCGAGCTCCTGCACCACCGTGGCGCTTACGCCGTGCTCGTGCATCACGGCGTCAATGATCGGCCGACTGCCCGACGCGTAATCGAGCATCACGAGCTTCTCGCCTTCGAGGTCGGCCCAGCCGACCTCCGGGCGTGCCGCGAGCGGATGATCGTCGCGCGAAACCAGGCAGAACGAGTCGGTCATCAGCGGCTCGCTCAGCAGATCGTCAGCGGCGAAGGGGCCGATGACCACGCCGAAATCCACCTCGCCCGATCGCACCTTGCGCACAACGTCGCTCTGCACGTCGTCGCGCAGGCCGAGCGCGATGTGCGGAAAGCGCTCCCCGCACGACGCCAGCACGCGCGGCATCAGCCGGCACGCGAGCGTCGGGCTCGCCGCGACGACCACCCGCCCGCGACGCTGTTCGCCGATCTCGCGAATCTCGCGCAGCGCATCGTCCAGATCGCCGAGCAGCCGCGACACGCTCGCGACCAGGTTGCCGCCGACGTCCGTGAGCTGCACCTCGCGCGTCGTACGGTCGATCAGCTTCAGACCAATCTCGCCTTCCAGTTCGCGCACGCAACGGCTCACCGCCGATTGCGTGAGCCCGACTTCCTCGCCCGCGCGGCTGAAGCTCTGCAGCCGCGCGACCTCGATGAAAACCCTTAGCTGGCGCAACGTGACATTCATTTAGGCGGCTCATCAATAGGTCTATTTGATGCGCATTGTACGCGCCGCCGAACGCCGCAGGCAGGTACCGCTCAACTCGCTGCAGTGCAGCAATAAGGCGCAAACGCACGCGGTGCGGGCCTGGCTGCACAAGATTGGTGATTGTCCCGATTTGCGAGATAGGTTTTTTGGATTCTCATACGGCCCTAGCTAGCGCCCGCGCTGGCCCGCTGTGACGGGGCTTTGAGGCAGTTGGACCGAACTTGGCACACATCCTGCATTGAGATGCGCACAGGGTCGGCGCCATGACTTCTGACTGCAAAGGACCGTGGCAAACCCGACCCCCTTGGCACTCGCCTATCGAGTGCGTGGAGAGTGCGCGGCGCGGGGCAGCGCACCGGAGTTAGCTTCGCTGAGGTGAAACATGATGCTGTTCGACGATTTGAGAGACAACGAGTGGGCGCTGGTCGAGGCGTTGTTCTGTGCGGAGCCAGCACGGAGCGAGCGTCGCGGTCGGCCGCGCGTCGAAGCGCGTGCAGTCGTGAACGCCGTGCTGTGGGTGCTGTCGACAGGCGAAGGCTGGTCCAAACTGCCGGGCCGCTATCCGTCGCCGCCGACCTGCCGCCGTCGTTTCGACGAGTGGCAAGCCGACGGCACGCTCGCCGAAATTGTGAAGCGACTCGGCACGAGCGGTCGCGAAATTTCGCTGCGCGGGCGCATCGGCGCGACCGCCGCCAAACCGCCGGCACCGCCGAGCCGTGACCGTCTGCGCGGCGCATTCTGGACCAATCCCGAATCGTGGCGCGCGCCGGTCAAGATGGCCTGAGTCACCTCGTGTTCTTCCGGGCGCCTGCGGGCGCCCGGCGCTTGTCTGAATCCGCCCGACACCAGCCCGGCGGTGTTTGTTCCGACGGCGGGTAGTTCTCGCAGAGGGCCTCGGCCCGTTCGCGGCAGATCATCCCCTCTGGATGCATCCCTTTGCAGGCACTCGCGAGCTCGTCGCCTTTGGATCGAATGGTCCGTGGCACGCGTTCCGGCTAGTGTCTGGCGTCGTCCGGCTCGCACCGTGCGTACGAGCCGTTCGCACTGCCTTGGGGGACTTCCACTGTCAACGCCCTTTCACGGCCCTCGAGCGCCCCGAGCGCTTCTCGCCGTGGCCGCCACACGCGTGCTTCGCGTCGCTCACGGCATCCATCCACCGCGTCACTCGCGCGGCCTGAGACGTCCTTCAGGATCGAAGAGTTTCGGGTGAAACATCCATTTACTATTACTTACAGCGTGCTTTCGTGCCCGCGCATACCTTATACGTATGCAAACAGGCCTGGTGTCCAGGGGGCTTGCACGGGAGCTCAGCATGAAACCAATGTCACTGCTTCTGTGCGGCATTGTGCTTTCATCAATGGCCGCACCGGCGCTTGCCCAACAGCGCCCTCAAAGCTGGAACTGGCGGCCCGATCGTACGGCCTCGGTCGAGGCATGGCAGCAAAGCGCGCAGCACGCTCGCGACTTCACGCCGCCCGCGCCACGCGGCGACCTGCGCGGCGACATTGCAAGCAATGTGCGCACGCGACCGGAAACGCCGCATGACGATCCAGCGCGGCGTCGTTGAGCCCCGTCGCGCATGGGCCGAATGTCTATGCGGGTTAGCCGATCGCCTCGACCAGGAACCATAGAACCTTCGCACTTGCCGCCCCGCTTGGGAGCCAACAACACGCGGCAAACGGCAAAGCAAATCTCCGGGAACCACGGCTTGCGACATCGGTCTGACTTAACGCCATTAGCACAGCGTGGCAGCAGTAATTCCGGTACGCCCGTATCCTTGCGATACGGGCTTTTTTTCGCCCACTTCGTCAAGCAAGGCCGCGAGGCCTTGCGAGCGTTGCAGTTGGAATTCGCCCCGCTCTGCCAGGCGAGGCGGCCGCTAGGTGCGCGCTTCGAGAGAGGCGTCGGAGTGGGTTTCGGCCACAGCGAGGACGTAGTCGCTCATGCGCTTCGCGGTCCACGTGAGCAGGCCTTCGTCGTGCGAGAGCCGCGCGAATTCCGCGCGGCCGCGCTCGGTTAGCACGGCGATGTCGACAGGCGCATGAAAGCCCGGCGCCGGCGCGACGGTGCGTTGCCGAACGGTGTCCATCAGACCCAGCGCCCGAAGATATTGGAAAACGCCGGGGCGTTTCGCCCATGGCACCTGACGATATTGCGCCCGCCGCAGCGCTTCGAGTACCGCTTCGTTGGAATACGTGGTCATCTCACTTCTTTCTTAAAGTGCAGCTATGACACATCTATGCCAACACGTCACCGCGCCACCAGCGACGCGCCTGGCACCCGCCCATGGCTGGAAGCTGGCCGCAAACACTACGGCCGAATCCCACCAGGTGCTGCCTGGTCTAATGTTTCAGGACCCCCGTGAGAACGCATGTTAACGTTCTGCCTGCGAGCCGACGATGCAACCGCTGCGGCGCGATAGCAGGCTCGAAGATTTAATCCCGAAAGACATACGTTACCCCATCTAAATTGATTCTATTCACTTTATTGGCGCTTTTTTTTGCAGCAATCGTGATATGCAAGCGCGCTCGACGCCCTCTCCTCTACTGCACCATCGCCTTTTTCTGGCTCCTTTCGGCCGGCTGGCTGACTGCGCCGCTGCTAAGCCTTGCCCAACCGGTAGCGCAAACCAGCCCGCCGGCAAGCTTTGCTCCGCGCACCGCAATCATCCTGCTCGGCGGCGGCACCGTGTACAACCGCGACAAGGTGCTCGTGCCGCCGCGCGAGGTGCTCGCGCGCATTGACGTCAGCGCGCGGAACTACGCGGCATGCAAGCGCACTGCGGCGGTATGCACCGTGATTGTCAGCGGAGGCAATCCGCAGCGGCACCCAGCAAGCGAGGCAGACACCTATCTGCCCTACCTGCTGCGCGAGCAGGTGCCGCGTTCGGACATCGTGCTGGAAAACCAGAGCCTCACCACGTACGAGAATGCGCGCAACGTGTCGGCTATTGTGGGCCAGTCACGTTACGACTCGTTGATACTCGTCACATCCGCGTATCACATGCCGCGAGCGTTGCTCGATTTCCGACATTTCGGCCTAGATCCGCAGCCATTGATCTCCAGCGCCCGCCGCGCACGCCTCGGCGTATTACCGCGCTACTCGAATCTGGCGAACGCGGAAATCGCGTTGCATGAGCTGATCGGCATCGCGCAATATCACGTGTACAGCGCGGTCGGCCTGTTCTGAGCGAGACGGGCGACGGGCAGTGACCTTGCTTAGTCATGCGAACGATTCGAGCGGATTCTTACATTCGACCGACACGCTTTTGAGCCCGTTCGCGAGCAGCCTTAAGCACTGCGCATTGCCCGTTAGTAACAGGATGTAACCGATTGCACTCGCGGTTACAAACCGGCCGCTGGAGCGGAGATTGCTGGCTAGAATGCACTGTCTTTCCAGATGGACAGACAAGTACCGGGTCCACAACCACTCTGCGGAGGTAGCAATGAAGAAAATGTCCCTCGCGATCCTGATTTCTCTGCGTGCCATGACCGGCGCGGCCTATGCGCAGGAAAGCGGCGTCACCATGAGTACCGACCCCGCGCGAGCCGCCGACGTCGAGCAACGCGCGCAAGATTTGCAAAACCGCCAGCAAACCATGGAAACCGCACCGGCCGAGCCGATGAAGCATCACAAAGGGTCGCCCCGTCATCATAAGAAGGGAGCAAAAGCCGACGCGTCGAGCTCGTAAGCGCCATCCAGGGGCCTGCGGCCGAGCGCCTGGTCGAGCGTTTGCCGAGCCCCGCGTCCGCAGCGCGGCGTTGCCGTGCAGCGAAAAAGCCGAAGCCGGCAGCACCGGTTCCGGCTTTTTTGTTGTCCAATGGACCCGGCGAGTTCGCCTTGCCCGGTATGCTAAAGTCGCGCACCTACCGGACCGGCGGCCCGCCGGAACCCCTAACCCGTGCGCACCCTGGTGCGGAGGACAGCATGAGCAACATCCAGCTAGATATCGAATGGACTGAAGCAGCATCCCGCAAAATCGAAAAACTGATGCCGCGCGGCGGTCAGGAAGCGTTTCTTGCGCTGCCGCCCGTCGAATGCCTGCCGATGGAAGGCGACGTGCTGTTTCTCGGCCCGGACGGCAAGCAGCAGCCGTTCATCGTCGCGGAACGCCAGTATCATCATGATGGCGACGCCGACTGGACCATCATCCTGATTCTCGACGTGCCGCAAGCCGCACATTGAGGGCAGCGGCCGGCCACGAGCGGCCTGCAGCAGCGGCGGATATAGCGGCGACTAGCGCCGCGCGACTCGCGCCGACCCGGGGCCGCCGCCGTTGCAGCAGCGCCCGCCCGAGCCCTACACCAACGCCCTACGCTATCTTCGACACGACGCGGATTTCCGCGTGTTCGACCCAATCCGCCACCGCCGCCTTATACGCCGTAATGTGCGCGGATTTCGCGTGAGCCGCCAGCGCCTCCTGACTGGTCCAGCGCTCGAAAAACACGAACCGGCGCGGCTCCTGCACGTCGCGGTGCAGGTCGTACTGCAATGCGCCGGGCTCGTTGCGCGTCGGCCCGACAATGCCTTCTAGCGCCTTGCGCAACTGCTCCTCGTAGCCGGGTTTTGCCACCGAAATTGCGACCACCGCGATTTCCGCCATTCTTGCTCTCCGTTTTGCGAAAAGCAGCAGCATACCCATTGCCCGCCCGTGCTGCAGGCAGGCGCGCACCCGCCGAGCGTCCGCAGGCAGCCACGCGCGTGTACCCGCAGCTAACATCTGAGCACCGTCGCCGCCTGGAGTTTGGCGGGCATTCACGAGCCGCCCTGCTACCCTCGCCTCATGCAAGCTTACAGATAGCTGATGGCGATCCGTCGCGATCGGCGCGGATCGACCGACCAGGCACCGCAGCAGGCCTCGCAGATCCAACGCGAGGCAAGGCGGCTGCGTCATCCCCCCGCCGCAACCCGATGTGAGGCGTGGCGCTGCCGCGCGGCGCCTCTGTGACAACCCGCACATTCATGCAAGCCGCATGCTGCTAGACTCATTTTTGACCGCTCCGCCGGAGTCCCGCATGGCTGGCACCGCTCTTCGCGTTCCAGGGTTCAATGCGGCTCGCCATGCGGGCGTTCCGGCCGAGTATTCCGTTGCGCATCCGCTGTGCGCCGCAGTCGCGCGCGCGCCCCGTCACCCGATTGCCGCGATGCCACCATGTCCGCTCTCATGCCCGCCTTTATGCCATCTGTCAGCGAACTGAGTCTGAGCGGCCTGCTGCCGCATCTGGTCCGGGACGAGTCCGGCTGGAGCGCGACATGGCGCGCGCTCACGCTGCACAGCGTGTTCCAGCCGGTGCTGTCGGTCACGCATCAGTGCGTGGTCGGCTATGAGGCGCTGTTGCGCGCGTTCGATCCGGTCGGTTTGCCTGTCTCGCCCGAGGTGCTGTTCTCCGGCACGCGCTCGGCGGCGGACGCGCGCGAGCTCGACCGCATCGCGCGTTGCCTGCACGTGGCGAATTTCATGGAGCAAGGCATTGCCAGCGGCTGGCTCTTTCTGAACACGCGACCACAGGTGTTCGAAACCGGCTGGCCGCAGCGGACCTTTATCGACGAGCTTTCCGCGCATTTCGGCTTGCCGCAGGAGCGCATCGTGATCGAAGTGCTCGAGCAGCCCGCCGACGACGAGTCCGCCGTCGCAAGCATGCTGGCCGCGTCGCAACCGCGCGACTTCCTGATCGCGATCGACGACTTCGGCACCGGCTTCTCGAACTTCGACCGCGTATGGCGCTTCCGCCCGGATATCGTCAAGCTCGACCGGTCGCTCGTCGCGCGCGCCGGCAAGCGCGAAGGCGACGATTCGATGATCGGCCATCTGATTGCGATGCTGCATCAGTCCGGCACGCTGGTGCTGGCCGAGGGCGTCGAAACGGACGAGGAATTGATGATCCTGATGCAGGCCGACGTCGATTTCGTCCAGGGTTTCTGGCTTGGCCAGCCTAACGGTTCGATCGAGGCGGCCACGGCGGACGTGCCCGCGCAGATCGCGTCGATGTGGAGCAAGTTCGCCGACTACGAGCTTGCGCACGCGCGCCACAAGCAGCTAGGCTTCGAGGGCTTCGCTGAAGCGGTAGCCGCCGCGGCCGGGGTATATCAGGCGACCGGCGATCTGGCGCAGGCGGCGCAGAAGGTCTGGCATCTACGCGAAGCGCGCCGCGTGTTCATTACCGACGAGCATGGTCAGCAGACCCAGGCATCGGTCACGGCCGCGTCGGTGCCGACGCTCGCGCAGCGGCTCGCGCCGCTCACGGGCGCCGCACGCAGCAACTGGTCGCGGCGCTCATATCTGAAGCACGCGCTCGCCGCGCGCGGCCGGGTCGCGATGATGGGCCCGCATTACTCGCTCGCGGACGGCGACGACTGCTACACCGCGGCGCTCGCATTCGAGCGCGAAGGCAACACGCACGTGCTGTGCGTCGACTTCGTGCCGATGGCGTCGACGGGGCCGACGGGCGCGACGAGCCGACGCAGTTAGTCGGGTCTGGCGCGGCAGCGCGCGCCGGCGGACGGCCTCGTTGATCGCTGGTGGTCTATAGTCGGTCGCTCATTGATCTATCGTTGGTCGCCGGTTAGTCGCCGGTTGATCCGCCCGTCAATCGCTCACGAATCGTCGACCCGCGCGCGGCCCGACTTGATCTCGCTGCGGCGTGACTTGCCTTCGAGGCGCCGCATCTTCGATGCGCGCGTCGGCCGCGTTGCAACGCGAGGCTTGCGCGTGACGCTCACGCTCTCCACGAGCTCGTCGAGCCGCGCGAGCGCCGCCGCGCGGTTCAGGTCCTGAGTCCGGTGCTCCTGAGCCTTGATGACCACCACGCCGTCGCGCGTGATGCGGCGGTCGGACAGCGCCAGCAGACGCATTTTCAGCACGTCCGGCAACGACGAAGCGCGCACGTCGAAGCGCAGCCGAATGGCGCTCGAAACCTTGTTGACGTTCTGGCCACCGGCGCCCTGCGCGCGTACCGCGGTCAGCTCGACTTCGTGCAACGGAATGGAATAGCGGGATGTCATGGTGCTGCCAGTGTATACGGCGATGCGGAGGCGGCGCGCCGCTAACGGCCGCGCGCCGCCTCCGCGATTCGCGCGGCGAGACCGGAGTCGCGCTGCGTCGGCGTTGCAATCGCCTGCGCCAGCACGGCGCGTGCGCCGATAATCTCGACGCGCTCGCGAGCCCGCGTGATCGCCGTATAAACCAGTTCGCGCGAGAGCACCCTGCTGAAGGCGGGCGGCAGCATCAATACCGCGTGTTCGAATTCCGAGCCCTGCGACTTGTGAACGGTGAGCGCAAATGCGGTGTCGTGCGGCGGCAGTGCGGCCGGCGACACCGCTCGCAACCCGCCGTCACCGGTCCTGAAGTAAACCCGCAGCGTGCCGTCCGCGCCCGGCAACGCAATGCCAATGTCGCCATTGAAAAGTCCCAGCGCATAGTCGTTGCGCGTCACCATTACGGGCCGCCCGGCGAACCACTGCGCGCCGACTGCGAGCGTGATACCGGCCGCGCGCCGCACCTGCGCTGCCATCGACGCGTTCACCTGATCGACGCCGCGCGCGCCCGAGCGGGTCGCACATAGCACACGAAAGCGATTGAGCGCGTCAAAAAGCGGCGATGGGTCCGGCGTGGCCTGGGCGAGCGCGACGGTCAGCGCGTCGGCATACGGCCCAAAACCGGCGGCGAGGCGCTCGACGGTGCGCTCGGCGAGTGTCGCGTGCGTGTCTTCGTGAAGCGCGGCCGCATGTTGTGTGGCGTCGGCGAGCAGCACTTCCAGTGCGGCGCTCGCCTCGCCGTTGCGAATTGCCAGCGACAAGCGGCCAATCGGCGAGTCGAGCCCAAAGCGATAGTTGCGCTCAAGCCAGACGACGCAATCGGCGAGCGGGTTGAGCGGTCCGGAGGATGACTGGCCGGGCACGAAGCTGCCCGCGTCGGTTATCCGCTCAGTGTGCAGGTCAGCTCGCTCGGCAAAACCTTCGCTGCGTGGTTCGCGCGAGTCGTGTGCTGGATCCAGTCCGGCGAACAGATCGTCGGGCGGGCCGTCGCGGACGTCGGGTGGGTAATCGACTGTGTCGTCTGGCTGCGCCCAGTAGTCCGGCTGTGCGTCCAGGCTGCTTGCCGGTTGCGGCAGCGAACGCGTGAGCCGAGCCTCGTCGATGCCCAGCGCTTCGGCAATTCGCCTCACGCCGCGCGCGCTGAACGCCGCTCGCGCGCTCAACTCGGCAAACACAGCACCGGCTTCCACCGCGGCGAGCTGGTCCTTGTCGCCGAGCATCACGAGGCGCGTATGCGGAGCAATGGCGTCGAGCAGATGAGCGGCCATCGCGACGTCGATCATCGACGCCTCGTCGATCACCACCACGTCGTAAGGCAACGGATTGTCGCGATGATGCCGGAAGCGCCCGCCCGGCCCCGAGCCGAGCAGACGATGCAACGTATAGGACGTCTGCGGCAGACGCGCGGCCAGTTCGGGCGGCAAAGCGTTAGCGCGCGCGAGCAAGGCTTCCTGCATGCGTTGCGCCGCCTTGCCAGTGGGCGCAGCAAGCGCGATCCGCAGATCGGCGCGCGCGTCCAGCAGGCACGCGAGCAGGCCGACCACAGTCGTGGTCTTGCCCGTGCCCGGACCGCCGCTGACAATGGTGAGACGTCCGGAGAGCGCCATGACCGCGGCCACGCGCTGCCAGTCCACTTCGTCGTCCGCCGGAGGGCCGAAGTAACGCAGTAGCCGCTGGTGCAGGGTTTGGGGGGCGCTGGTGTTGGTGGTCGAGTTGGCGCCGGCGGCCGCGTCGGCGTCGCCACTGATACCGGCGCCCGCTCTGCCGCCAACGTTGCCGTCGGCATTAGCCTCGGCTTCGCCCGCCGCATGTCCGACCAGCGCCCTCGCCAGACGCCGCTCGAAATCATAGTAACGGGCGAGATACAAGCGGCCCTGCCCGTCTATAACGAGCGGCCGCAGCGCCGCCGTGGCGCGCGCCCCGTCGCTCGCCATGCCGCTCGCAAACAGCGCAGCGCGCACCTCGGCGGCGGACGCGTCGAAACGATGCGCGAGCGCCCCGAGCGGCACGCATACGTGCCCTTCGGCTGTCGCGCGGCTCGCCGCGAAAGCCGCGCGCGCCGCCCATTTCACCGCCTCGCCCGAGGCTCCGCCGCGTCGCGCCAACGCGCCGATGCGACGCGCGAAACCCTCCGCGAGCGCAATACTGAAATCGGCCGGCGCGGGCAGATTGACGCCGATATCCTCCAGCAGCAGCGGCGCGGCTGCACCCTGATCGAACGTGCTCATACGCCGCCCCCGATCATTGCCGCGTCGAGCAATGCCACGAGCTCGAACGCCGGCCGTCTCGCATGCACGCCGGCCGGGCCTTGGGCGTCGCGCCACTGCGGACGCACGCCGCGCACGAAAAGATACAGATATCCGCCAATATGCGTCTCGTACGAGTAATCGCGCACCCGCGTTTTCAGGTAGCGATGCAAAGCCACCGTATAAAGCAGCGCCTGCAGGTGATAGGCGTGACTCGCCATCGCCGCTTCGAGCGGCGCGGCGGCGTAATCTTGCGCCGTGTCGCCCAGATGGTTCGACTTCCAGTCGACGATCCAGAAACGCCCGTCATGCTCGACGATCATGTCGATAAATCCCTTGACGAAACCCCGCAGCATGCCCGGCTCCAGCGCCACGTCCGGATAGCCGTGGCCGACCAGCAACTCGCGCAGCGCGGCGAAGTCGAGCGCTGGAGCGGCGAACAGAAACTCCAGTTCGTTCAGACGCCGCCGTGGATCCAGCTGCCGAAGCCTCATGCCGTCCACGAGCTCCGTGTCGACCACGTCTGCCAGCAGCTTGTGCATCATCGCCGGCAGATGCGCAGCAAGCTCGGGCGACGCCGGTGCGGGGCGCTCGCGCAACGCACCGCGAATCGCGTCCGGCCAGCTCTCAGGATTGCTGAAGTCCGCCAGTTCGAACATCCGATGCAGGCACTCGCCAGCAGCGGCTCCGCGCGGGAAGCCGAGAATGTCGTCGGCGGCAAGCGACGGAGTCTGCACCGCAGACGGCGGAATCAGCAGCGGCGTTGCCGCAAGCGCATCGGCCAGTTCGTCGTGATCCGGGCGCACTTCCTCGAGCGGCGCCTGAGCTTCCTCGGCCTTGCTGCCCGCGGCAATCAGCCCGCTGAAACTCGCCATGCGCCACTGATCGCGCAACGCACGGCGACTCGCGCGAGCGCGTTTATCCACGCCGCTTTCCAGCATGCTCTCGAGCGGCACGCGTCGCTCCACCTTGGGCAGCGGCTGCAAAGCAATCGGTCCGCCCGCGAGCGCCTGCCAGCGCGCCGACAATGCTGCTTCGTCCGGCGGCTCGGCGAGCCAGCCGTCGAAGTCATGGCCACTGCCAGCCACCAGCCAGTTCAATACGCTGCGCCGCGATTCCTTCGTCGAGCGCGACGACAGATACGTGCCGGCGACCAGATAACAGCGGTACACCGCGCGCGTGAGCGCGACATAGACGAGCCGCGCCCGCTCGGCCGCCTGCTCGCGCGCGGCGTGACGGGCCGCGCGCTCGGCCTCTTCGTCGTCGCAGCCGTAGTGCAGCACTGCGCCGCCGCCGTCGTCGTGATACTCGCGTGCGTCCGGCAAACCCGACGAAGGCGGCTCGCGCAACCCGCCGTCGTTGAGAAACGGACAGAACACGACCGCATATTCGAGCCCCTTCGACTTGTGCACGGTGACGATCTGCACGAGGTTGCGGTCCGACTCGAGCCGCAACTGCGCTTCTTCCCCGCCGCCCTGGGCGCGCTGCGCGGCGAGCCAGCGCAAGGTCGGCGCAATGCCCGGCTGCGTAGCTGCGCGCGCCTGCACGAGTTCGGCAAGATGATTGACGTTGGTCAGACGCCGCTCGCCGTCCGGCGCGGCGACTAGTCGTTGCGCGACGCGCAGTTCGCGCATCAGCGTGCGCCACATCACGGCAAAGCCGCGCTCGTGCCAGAGCGTGCGATAGCGCGAGAAGCGCTCGACCCAGCCCATTGCGTCGGCGGCATGCGCGGGGTCGTTGGCGACAGCGGGCGCGTCCGCAACCTGTTCGAGACGCCAGAGTGCGGCGGCATCGAGTCCGAGCCAGTCGGTTGCGAGCGCAGCGCGCAGACGGCGCAGGTCGCCGGGCGTGTCGACAGCGGCGAGCACGCGCTCGATCTGCTCCGCGTCGGGCGTTGCAAACACCGAGGCCTGCGCCAGCTCCACACTGCCGACGCCCCACGCCGCCAGCACCCGTTTGATCAGACTGCCCTGCTTGTGCGTTTGCACGAGAACCGCGATATTGCCGGGCGCGAGCGGCGCGTCGCCGATCGCCACGGTGCCCTCCCGCGCGCCGCGCAACAGCCGCACGATCTCGGCCGCGCACGCTTCGCTCGCTTCGCGCTGCGCCTCGCGCTTGGTCAGCGCACGCTCGCCAGGCGGCAATAGCCAGATGCGCAAGTCGCCCTCGCCTGCCTGCGGATCGGAGAAAGGCGGCCTGCGCCGTTCGCCCGCGCGCACCGGCTGATAGTCGAGCCCGTCCAGCACGAAGGCCCGCGGATTCGCTTCGAAAATGCGATTGCAAGCTTCGACGATGGGCGCCGTCGAACGCTGATTGACGGCGAGCGTATAACGCGCCGAAGCCGACTCGCGCGCGGCCAGATAAGTATGCAGGTCTGCCGCGCGAAAACTGTAAATAGCCTGCTTCGGATCGCCCACCAGAAAGAGCGGCCCTGCCGGCGAGAAAATGCGGCTGAAGATCGCGAACTGCAGCGGATCGGTATCCTGGAACTCGTCGATCAGCGCGGCCGGATAACGCGCGCGCAATGCCTCGGCCAACCACGGGTGCGCGGCAAGAGCCCGATACAGGTTCGACAACAGATCGTCGAACGAAACGACGCGACGCGTGCGCTTGCGCGCCACCAGCTCGGCAGGCGCGTAGTCGAGCCAGATCTGCACCAGTTCAAGCCAGCGCGCGCGCTGCGCCGCTTCCGCCGCGACGACGGCCGCAGCGAGCGCTTCGGCGTGCTCGAAGAACGCGTGCTCGGGCGGATCGAACTTGACCCGCGTGGCCTTCTTCAGCGCGGACGCCGTCAGCTTGAGGGCGGCTCGCGGCGGCGGCGCATGGCAATCGCCTTGCGCGAAATATTCGGTCCAAGCGGCAATCGCGGCGCTCACGTGATCGGGCTTGTGAGAGGTCTTGCTCAAGCGGTCCTGTGCGTCGGCGAGCAGGCTCACAATCGCATCGCGCTCCGCATGCCACAGCTCGCACGCGGCGTCGAAACTGGCTTGCGGATCGGCGCCCGCCTGCGCGCCCGCGGTTCCCCAGCGCAATTGGGCCAACGGCTTCTTCAAACGCCGCGCAAGCTGTTCATCCAGCGACGCGGGGCCCGCGCGCTTTGCCACCAGCCACGCTGCGAAAGCAGGATGCGCGTGCGCGACCGGCTCGATCTGCTCGCGCCAGAAATCGGCCGCCATTTCGAAGCGCAACGCGGCGTCGTCGGCTTCCATTTCGAACGCGAACGGCATGGCAGCCGCGAACGGCGCCTCCTGCAGCGCGCGCTGGCAGAACGCGTGAATCGTGTGGATCGCCGCCTGGTCGAACGTGCGCAGCGCGCGGCGCACGACCTTGGCCGCCGCCTCGCGGTCGACGCCGCGCTCAGGCGCCAGCGTCGTTTCGAACAGCCGGCGGATGAACGGATCGCCGCCGTCGTCGTCCATTTCGATTGCGCGATGCAGCTCGGCAAGACGCCCGCGAATGCGCTCGTGAAGCTCCGCGGTCGCGGCCTTCGTGAAAGTCACGACGAGAATCTGATCGGCGTTCAGATTTTTTTCGAGCAGCAGGCGCACGTAGAGCGCACAAATGTTCCAGGTCTTGCCGGTTCCCGCCGACGCCTCGATCTGATTGACGCCCTCGAGCGAACACGCGAAGACGTCGAGCTCTTCGGCCACTGACGCATGACGATGCAATGCGCTCATGAGGCGCTCCGCACATGCTGCAGCAACGGCTTGAACACGATGGACGCGAGACTGCCGAACGGTTCGTCGAGCGTAAGCGGCGTGCCTCGCAGCGCAATGCGCAAAGCCGGGTCGTCCGACTCGCCGCGCACGCGGTCGTTGATCCATACGCCCTGCGCCGCCGAGTCGCTCTCGCTCACCTTGGCCCACGCGCTTTTCGGGAAAAAGCGCAGCGGCAGTCTGCGCCCTGCGATGAAAAGCGCAGCGAGCGGCGCGAGTTCGTCGAGCGGTGCCGCAACCGGCGCGAGCTCGAAGCTCTCGCCGCTGCCATGCCAGACCGTGCGGCGCGGACCATCCGGCAGCGCCGCGCAATAGGCGAGATGCGCAAGCCAGGCCGAGAGGTAGTCGCGCGCGGTGGGTTTAGCGTAGCGAAAGATCACTTGCCCGCTTCCCGTCAGCAGATTCAACGTGCCGTGCAATTGCAGCGGCGCTTCTGCGGCTTCGCGAAGCGCTTCGTCGTGGCGGCCGAAAAGCTCGCCCGCCAGCTCGGCGCGATCGGGCCAGCGCGGCGCGACATCCAGCACGAACGGCAGGCGTCCCACACCCGAAGCCACCTCGCGGCGCACGCTGTCGGCCAGTTGCCGCAACGCGCCGAGTTCGCGCGCGCGCCACACGGCGCCGGTCGCACCGCCGGGCAATTCGGGACTCGCCTCGGCCACGCGCCGCACGCGTTCGAACACGAGCTCGCCGTCTTCGCTGTCCGTATCGAGCAGCACTGGCAACAGACGCTCCGCCAATGCATCCCGCCCCGCATAGTCCAGTTCGAACGGCTCGGTGTCGAGCAACTCGCCTTGTGCGTCGGACAACACAATGCCGAGGCGATCGCGCAGCAGCGCGCGCGCCGGATGACGCCAGAAACGCACAAAATCGTCGAACGCGACGGGGGCGGACTCTTCCGGCGGCAGCGGGTCCTCGAAGAACGGCGCGGCGTTTTTCGGCTGCGGCGCGGCCAGCAAGGTGGCGAGTTCGGCGCGATCGGCGTCGTAAGTGAAAAGCTCGGGCTGCGCGGCGAAGTACTCGGCTGCGAACGCCTGCAGCGGATGATCGACAATGAACGCGCGGCGCGCCTCCTCGACCTGCGCGGGACTCGCACCCTCGCCCGCCGACACCTGCGCCAGATAATCGAGCAACTCGTCGACGAGCGCAGCCGGCGGCAACGGCGCATTGTCGCGAATGCTGCGCCCCGTATAAGCGATAAAAAGACGGCTACGTGCGGCGAGCAGCAGATCGAGAAAGAGATTGCGCTCGCCGTCGCGGCGCTGTCTGTCGCCGGCCTTGCCGAAGGCCGCCATGAGGTCGAACTCGTCGGCACGCGCGAGGCTCGGCAGCACGCCGTCGTCCATGCCGAGCAGACAGACAACGCGGTACGGCAAGCCGCGCAGACTGGTGAGCGACGAAAAGGTCACGCTGCCCCAAGGCACGCCGCCGCGTGCAGGGTCGTCGAGCGCCTCTGCGAGCGCGCCGCGCACCACTGCGGCGGGCATCGTGACTTCGCGCGCGCCGGCCTGCATCGCGTCGCTCATCTTGTCGATCGCGTCGCGCAACGCGGCAAGCGACTCCGCGAACTCCACGCCGCCGTCGAAACACTGCCCGAGCGTGTCGAGCAGCAACTGGGTCCACTGCGCAGGTGTCTGTTCGCTCGCGCAACGGGTCGCGAAGGCGTCGATGTCGTCAACGAAACGCGACAGACGGCCGAGCAGTTCTGCGTCAGAGCCATCCGCGCCCGCGACCGGCAGCCATGCGTCCACGGGCTCGCCGCCATCGGGCATCGCATAGCCGAGGTACAAACGGGTCAGCGCATCGGCGAGCGTGTGACGCGGCACCGGCACGTGCTCGCCGCTCGGCTCTTGCGGCGCCAGCCCGCGCCGCGCGCCGGCCGCCGCGAGCCATTCCTGCGCCGCTTCGAGCGAACCGGCGTCGATGCCGTAACGCACCGCGACCGCGTCCACGCGCAGCCATTCAATCAGATCCGGCGCGCCGACACTGCGCTCGGGCAACGCGAGCCAGTCGAGCAACAGACGCGCAACCGGATTGGCCTGCGAAGGCGGCAAGCCGGTAATCCGGTACGGGATGCGGCGAGTGTCGCCGGCTGGCGTTGTGCCGAACACGGCGTCGATCAATGGGCCGGCGGCAGCAAGATCGGATACCGCGACCAGCACGTCGGACGGCTGCAGGTCGTCGAATTCGTCGAACCACCCAAGCAGTCGATCGTGCAGCACTTCAAGCTGCCGCGAGAGGCTGTGGCACACATGAACCTCAATGCCATGCTCATAAGGCAATTCGTCTGCCTGCGTCTCGGAACGCAGATCGAGAATGCCGTTCTGCACGGCGGCCAGCCAGCTCGGCTCGGGATTTTCAGTGAAGTCGCCGGTCTCGCTCGAGGCCGCGCTTTCGGTGAGTTCATGCAGCATGTGCAACTGCGCCTGCGTTTGACGGCCCCATTCGGCAAGCAGCGGATGACCCACTTCCTGATAATCGAGCCGGCCGGCTGCGTCGAGCGCCTGCTTGCGGCCTTCGCTCACCACGTCGAACCAGAATTCGCGGCACGGATTCATCACGTACAGACGCACGTCCACCCAACGCGACAACGCACGCAGCAAGGCAACGTGCAACGGCGGCATGGTGGGCAGCGCAAACACGCTCACCGCTTCGGGCCAGTTCGCGTTTGCAATCGCGTCCAGGTCGAGCGTGACGATCTCGTCGAGAAACCGGTAGGCAGGCGGCAGCGCGGCCGCGGGCGTTCGTGCATCGCCGGCCAGTTCGGTCAGCACGGCACGCCACAGCGCCGCCTGCCAGCGCTCGTCTTCGCGCGCGGCCTCGCTTGCGCCGACGAGGCGCGGGCCCGTGTCGTCCGCAGCGCCGCTCGCGAAAATCGAACCGCCCTTTTGCCATTGCAGCAGCCATTCCGGGCGATAGGTCAGATAGTGGTCGAGCACGGTTGCGACGCGGCGCGCGAGTTCATAGCGCATGGACGGATCGGCTGCGTCCAGATAGGTGCGAAGACGCGGCGACTCATTCCACGGCAATGCCGGGTCTGCGCTGCCCAGCAGCCGGTAACAACGCCACACGAGCCGATCCGGCGCGAACGGCGAATGGCGCGGCACCTCGATCACGCCGCCGATCTGTGCCCACAGCCATTGCGCGAGATAGCCGAAGCTGACGTTCGCGCAGATGCCCTGGCGCGCGGCAATGTCCAGTTCGAGCCGCCGCCGCACGGCTGCGCTCGGGACGATCACGGGCTGCGCGGTCCATGGGTCGGACGGCGCTTGCCCGAGGTCGTCGAGCAGCGCCCTGACAAGCGTTTCATAACGGTTCGAATAGAAGATCTGAAGCATGGGTCCCGGCAAGGCGGCGTGGCTTTGCCGCGTTCGCGACAAACGCGCGGGCCGCGGCAGACATTGAAGCGACAGCATAACAAAGCCGCTCGCCGCGCAGAACCTGGCCGAATGGACGAGGTCAGATCAGACACAAAATCAGTTAGACTCGTCGGCAGTTTTGCGGCTGTCCGCGAGCTTATGCCGTCCACCGCCCGTCCACCGTTTTTGTCAGTGAATAAAACCAGGCAGTCGATGCGCTATTCAGTCGAAATAAAAAAATTCGTCTACAGCCAGTATTTCTATGGCGGCCTGCGCATCGCGGTCGGCGTGTCCCTGCCAGCGGTGCTGTGCCTGATCGTGTTCAACAATCGCGAGCTCGGCTTCACGATTGCAACGGGCGCGCTCGGCGCATGTGTCGTCGACATGCCCGGCCCGCTGAAGTACAAGCACAACGAGATGCTGGCGTGCTCGGTGATCGGTTTTCTGGCCGCACTCGCCACCGGCCTCGCCACCGTGAACCCGGTGGCGCTGTGGTGCACCGTGGTGCCGCTCACCTTCCTGCTCTCGCTGATCGTGGTGTACGGCAACCGCTGGCCGCAGATCAGTTTCGCCACGCTGTTCATGATGATCATGACGCTGGAGGAGCACTTCACTCCGGTGCAGGCGCTCGTCAATGCGTCGTGGATTCTCGTCGGCGGTCTCTGGTACACGTACTGGTCCACTGCCGTGAGTCGCTGGATGATGCATCGCATCGAGCAGCAGGCGCTCGCTGAAAGCGTCTTTGCATGCGCCGACTATCTGCTCGCGCGCGCCGCTTTTTACGACCTCGACAACGACCTCGACGAGTGCTATCGCAATCTCGTCGACAAGCAGATCGCCGCGGTCGAGCGGCAGGACGCGGCGCGCGACATCGTGCTGCGCAATCTGCCGAAGCTCAAAAGCGGCAAGCTCGAGCCGCGCCGCGCAATGCTGTTCAATCTGTTCATCAACACGGTCGATCTGCATGAGTTGTTCGTGGGCGCGCATACCGACTACCCGCTCGTGCGCAACACCTTTGGCGGCACGGACCTGCTGGTGTTCTACCGCGACCTGATCCGCAAGGCCGCCGCGGACCTGGAGGAAATCGGGCTCGCGGTACTGCAGAACCACGCGCCGCGCACGCGCGTCAACGTTAAAGCGGAACTGCGCGCAATCGAGTTCGAGATCGAAGTGATGCGCAAGCAGGAGTTGCCGTCGAAGAACCCCGAGGCGTACTCGGCGGTGTCGTCCACGTTTCGCCGCATCTGGAGCGCCACGCGTCTGATCGACAAGATGCGCAGGAGCCTTTCCGGCGATCCGCGCAACACCGAAACCGAACTGCGCCTCGACCAGGCGCTGAACCGCTTCGTCTCGAGCCGCCGCGTACCGTTCGGCCAGATTTTCTCGAACCTGACGATGGCCTCGCCGAGCTTCCGTCACGCGCTGCGCGTGACGATTGCGGTCGCGGTCGGTTTCTGGCTCGGCCGCCTGCTGCCGCTCACCAACGCCTACTGGATCGTGATGACCACGGTCATCATTCTGAAACCCGGCTATTCGCTCACCAAGCAGCGCAACGGCCAGCGGATCGTGGGTACATTGATCGGCTGTGCGGCGAGCATCGCGCTAATGATCTTCGTGAAGGAACCGCACATTCTGCTGGTGGTGATGTTCGCGTCCATGGTGATGAGCTACAGCCTGCTGCTCTTTAACTACACCGCGAGCGTGGTGTTCACTTCCTCGTATGTGTTGCTGATGTTCCACCTGCTCGCGCCGGGCAGCATGCGGATTATCGGCGAGCGCGCGATCGACACGGTGGTGGGCTGCGCGATAGCGATTGCCGCGAGCCACCTGTTCCCGTACTGGGAATATCGTTTGATGGGTAAGCTCGTCAACAACGTGATCAGCGCGACACGGCAGTTCCTCGAAGCGAGCTGGTGGTGGAGCGGCAAACCGGCCGCGGCGGTGGTCGATACCGTGACCGAGGCGGGCGCACGTGCGCCGCTCGCGGCGATGGCGGATGCCGCGGTCGAGTTCGGCAAGCCCGCGTTGGCTGCGGCGAACAGACCGGTGCGAGCGGCAGGCACAGCGGCGAATCCGACGGCAAATCCAGCGGCGCATCCAGCAGCAAATGCAGCGGCGCGCGCCGCGGAGGACACGGTCGCCGCCACCGCCGTTACGACGATCAGCAATCCGACAGCTTCAAAGCCCGTAGCCGGCGCGTCCGCCGCAGCAGCCGCTGCCGCGACCGCGCTCGATCGCGACTATCGTTACCGCCTTGCGCGCAAGAATGTGCACGTCGCGTTCGCTAACCTAGGTCAGGCGTTTCAGCGGATGATGCTCGAACCGAAGTCAGCGCAGAAGTTCGTGCCGGAGCTCAACGGGCTGCTCCTGCGCAGCCACGTGCTTGCTTCGCAGATCACCGCGGCCGCGCCGCTTTTGCGCACCTCCGCGCAACAGGCCGACAGTGTGTCGCTGCAGCCGTTGCAGCGGGCGCTGAGCCACGTGCGCGACAATCTGACGGAAGCCGAGGCAGGGACGGCGCCGCCCGCCGACCAGGCCGAACGGATCAAGATGCTCACGCGCGAGCTCGACACGATGGTGGTCGAGGCGGAAAAATCGCCGGACTATTCCGCGGATGCAGTGCACGACATCAAGCTGCTTGCCCATCAATGCAAACAGATGCTTGCCGCGGCCGCGCTCATTCGTAAGGACGCGAGCGTGATTCGCCTGCCCGATCAGTGAAGTGGTTCGCGCGCGTGCAGCGCACGGGCGGGGGTGGTGATGCAGGGTTCGTCATGCGTTGCGGCTCATGAGCGGTGACCGATTTGCTGCGCCGCTTGGGTGGCGCCTCGTGGGTCGCGCCCCAAACCTTGCGCCTTGCCCGCGTGCCTTCAGCCTTCTGCCCCGCGCCAACGCCACCCGCGGGCATGCACCGTGACCGCGACCAGCCTACTGGGCGGTGCCGCTTGCCGGTTTGGCAGCCGTCGCCGCCGCGCTTGTCG
The DNA here is from genome assembly GCF_019511605.1 of Paraburkholderia phenoliruptrix. GTDB lineage: Bacteria > Pseudomonadota > Gammaproteobacteria > Burkholderiales > Burkholderiaceae > Paraburkholderia > Paraburkholderia phenoliruptrix_A. Next base: position 106,751 of record NZ_JAEUAV010000022.1, read on the forward strand.
CCGTGGCGGCGGCCGCGCCCGATGAAATCGAGGCGGCCGGTGCGTTCTCGCTGTCGAACTCGCGCTTTTCCTTGATCGCGTTGTAAAACAGCGTGGCGATCACCAATAGCACCGCGACGACAATAAATACGGCGATGCCCAAGGTCGGGTTCTTCTTGCGCGGCGGTTTGTTCATGAGACGGCTCGGACCGCGAGGCAATCGCGGAAGATAGCGGAGAAGGCGGCATTCTACGCCGGGACGCCTTGCACTCGCCTTGCAGTCCGCAGAGTTCGGCGGTGTCGGCGCGTGGACCGTCACACGCTATAGCGCACCGGCAGTGCCGTCGAATACTTGATCTGCTCCATCGCGAAGCTCGAACTCACGTCGTACAGCGGCACGGCCGCAATCAACTGTTTGTACACGCGGTCATAGTCGTCGATGTCGGACACCACCACGCGCAGCAGGTAATCCGTCTCGCCGCTCATCCGGTAGACCTCGACCACCTCGGGAATGTCCTGCACGGCCTGCGTGAAGGTTTGCGCCCACTCCTGCGTGTGCTGGTTGGTACGCACCGCGACAAATACCGTGGTGCCCACCCCCAGCTTGCGCGCGTCGCAAAGCGCCACTTGCGCGCGGATCACGCCGGTTTCCTTCAGTCGCTGCAGCCGCTTCCAGCATGGCGTTTGCGAAAGATTCACGCGCTGCGCCAGTTCGGCAATCGGCATGGTGGCGTCTTCCTGCAACAGCTCCAGCAACTTGCGGTCGATGATATCCATTCCCATCGTCTCACCCCTTTAGCAAATTATTCTACTTTTCGAATTGACAGGGGAATTATATGGAAACTCTTTCTCCCGACAAAACGGTATAACTTTCGGACCTAAAAACGCGGCAGTTCTTGCCCTTCAAACCACCGTGGATCACAACCTGTATTCCTCCGCCCGGTCACCCGAGTCGTTTGCGCAAGCGTGCGCCACTAACGAACTACCGTTGCGATCGGGCCGCCACTTGCCCTTGGCCCGTCTGTGCAATGCGATCGACGCGATGTTCGGAGCCTGCGCCCATTTACCCGAGCCGTCGCATTCGAGCTTCTTCGCGCGCAGCATGCGCGTTGCGCTCCAGGAAGCTGCTGCGGACGCCGAGCTGCTCACGCCCGCGCAACGCGAGGGCTCGCTCGAAACCTACCGTCGTCACCTGCTGGCGGCCGATCCACAAGGCCGTTATGCGATCGCCGCGCTAGTCTGGCTACCGCATCAGGCGAGCCCCGTGCATGCGCACCACACGTGGTGCGGCTATGCGGTGATAGAGGGCACGTTGCAAGAAACGGTTTTCGAATGGGACGACTCGCAGCAATGCGCGAGCGTCGCGCGCAGCCAGGCGCGCACGCCGGGCGCGGTATCGTTCGTGAGGAGCGGCCGCGGCAGCATTCATCGGCTGGGAAATTGCAGCGATGCACCCGCCGTGTCGTTGCACATCTACGGCGTGGCTGGCGCGCACATCGGCACCCATGTAAACGACGTGGTGCGCGTCGCGCCCGCGCTCGTTTGAGCGCGAGGTGGCATAAAGCGCAGGAACCAGGCAGGCGCCAGCAGGCGCGAAATTCCGCGCCTTCCCCTTTCACCGCCCGGTCCTAGCCGGAACGATCAGCTCTTGCCCTCGCCGGCAGTCGGAACCTGCGGCGGAATCGGCGCGGTCTGCGCAGTGGCCGCAGGCGCGGGCCGCGGTTCGTGCGACACGTCGCGCGCCACGACATCGGCCGCATGCGCGCCGCGCATCGGAAGGGCTTTTTCCACGTGCGGGCGCGCATGGTCGTGTGCGTGAGCCTGTTCGGGCGCAACGGCTTCCGGCACTTGCGGCATGTCTTCGCCGTGCCACGGCTGTCCCTCGCTGTCTTTCGACGACGTGTACAGGCGCATCTGCGGCACTGGAATCTCGATGCCCGCTTCGTCCATCTTGCGCTTGAGCCGCAGATTGAACGCCCGCGCCACGCTCCACTGCTGCAGCGGCCGCGTCTTGATCTGCCCTTTGACGACCATCCAGTTCGGATCGAAACGGTCGAGGCCCCACACTTCGATGGGCCCGAGCATTTCGCGCCGGTAGCGGAAGTCGGCCATCAGGTCGGCGCCGACTTCGCGAATCATCTGCGTGATCTGATCGACATCGGTTGAAAACGACATGCGTACTTCGAACACGGCGTAGGCGAAGTCGCGCGACAGGTTCTTGACGATCTTGATCTGCGAAAACGGAATGGCGTGGATCGCGCCCTGGCCGTCGCGCAGCCGCACCGTGCGGATCGACAGTTGCTCGACGGTGCCAGCATGGCCGCCGTCCACGTCGATCCAGTCGCCCACCGAGATGGTGTCTTCGATAATGATGAAAAGCCCCGTGATCAGGTCGGTCACGAGCGACTGTGCGCCAAAGCCGATGGCAAGGCCGATCACGCCCGCGCCCGCCAGCAGCGGCGTCACGTTGATGCCAAGATTGGCCGCCGTGACGATGCTCGCGATCGTCATGATGCTGACGAGCAGCACGTTGCGCACGAGCGGCAACATGGTGCGCGCCCTCGTGCTCGGGTTGCGCGATTTGTTGCGCGCGCTGCCGGGATTGAGCGCCTCGGTAATGGCGGTGTCGACGAGAATCCACAGCAGCCACGCAATGAACACGGTGGCGACGATTGCCGTCACCGCATGCGCGATGCCGCGCGCCGCGACGTTTTCCTCGACCACCGCGGCAAGCGAAACGCCCCACAAACGCGCCGCCAGTTCAAAGAAAAACAGCCAGATGAAAAGCGTCAGCAAGGTGCCGCAAAAGCGCAGCAGCCGCGTGAGATACGGCGAGCGGCGCCGCGCACGCGGGCTGCGCGGCCGCGTCATGCGCAACACGATCGCCGAGAGGAAAAACGCGAGCACCAGCAGCAGCGCGGTCACCACCGAAATCTGCAGCACGTTCTCGCTGGTGCCGGAGCCGCCAAGCGTGGCGACCACGGAGGCCGTCGCCAGCACCAGCACCGGCAGGTGCCAGAGCGCCGCGAGCACTTCGAACGCGTCCGTTGCGGCCTTGTGATCGTTGCGCTGCTCGTAGGGCCGGTTGCGGATCAGATGCGCGACCGGCCTGCGGAACGCGAGCGCGAAGTAGCCGGCGAGCACGGCGGCCGTCATGTTGCAGGCCGTCGAGATGAGCGCGGCCAGATTGGTGCCGAGCTGATGCGCGACATCGTAATTGACGGCGGCGTCGCCGAGCGCGCCGAACACGCCGACCGCGAACAGCAGGCGCCGCGCGTGATCGATGAGCAGGCGCACCGCGACGCGCCGGTGCCCGGAGCCGAACAGCGAAAACATGATCAGGCAAATGGCCGAGAACACCGCGCCCGCGACAATCGCATACGCGACCACCATGCCGAGCGTGCGGCCGAGCGCATCGGGCATGGCGCGCACGAACAGCAGCGCGGCCACGAATGCGATGATCCACGGACCCACGCGTCGCAACGCGAAGACCAGCAGCTCGCGGGTGGTCGGATTGGGGTTGAGTCCCATCACGATGCCAAGCCGCCGGTACAGCCGGTGCTGCAGATAGATCAGCGCGGCGGCGCATGCGCCCCAGCCGGCCAGCATCGCGAACATCGACAGCAGAATGCGACCCAGGCTCTCGTGGCCCTGACCGGAGATGATCGTGTAAAGCTCGTTGCCCGCGGCGTTGAAGCGCCCGCCCCAATAGCGCACCGGCGTGCGGCCCTCATGCACGTCCGATTCAAACGACGCGATGCCCGACGCAATCGCGCCGAGCAGGCCGGGGCTCGGCTGCGCTGGCGCAGGCGCGAGCGGACCGACGGTTCGCGAAACGTCGCGCAGTTTCTTCAGTTGGGCGACGAGCGCGGTGCGCTGGCGGTCGTTGTCGAGTGTGGCGATCACGCTGTCGAGCGACCGGGCGATCTCGGCCTGGCTCGCGGGCGACGGCGCCGACGCGGCGTCCGCGGCCGACGCGCCCGAGGCCTGCGAGGCCGGCGCGACAGTCGCGCTGTTGATCAGACTTTGCAGCGCCGGAATGACCGGCGTGCTAGTGCCGCTGCTGGTGCTGGCGCCGCCGGCGCCGCTACCCGCGGCCTGCGCGCCGACGGGCACGCCGGCGCCGGTCGCCAGCAGCAAAAGCGCAACGCAGATTCCGGCCAGCGAGCCGCCGAAGCGGCGCGGACCCGGCGCGCGGGCGCGGGCGCCGCCGCACAGCAAGCGTCCGATGTGAGCGAAAAGAAGAAAAATTGCAGCGTGAATCGAATCCGGCCCGCCGTTTGACGGCGCAGCCTCGATTTCACGCCGCGACGGGCATGACTGCATGGCAATCCGTGAGAAAACGGGAGCCGCCAGTGTAGCCTCTGTTTGCACGCCGGCAACCTGACATGCGTAACGGATTGTTAGGGGGCTTGCATGAATTCACCAGTGCGGCCCGCGATGCAAAGCCGCAGAGCCTGCCGCGTCGCGCGGCGCGGTTGCTGCGACCCGCGCCGCGAGCCGGCCGCCGTCAATACGCGACAGTGGCGATTTGCCGAATGAAACGGCCCTGTTCAAGTTCGTCGACAAAGGCAATCGCGTAGTCTTCGGCGGAAATGCGGCTGTTGCCCTGCGCGTCGGCGATGAGCGAGTTCGTGCCGGTGCGGAACGTGCCGGTGCGCTCGCCGGGCGCAATGATTGCCGCCGGTGAAAAGAACGTCCAGTCGAGGTCGGCGACGCCGCGGTAATAGCCGAGCGCATCGCGATGAGCGAGCGCGACCGCCTTGTAGGCTGGCGGAAAACCTTCGGTATCGACGAGCTGTTTGCCCGGCGCGACTTCGAGCGAGCCCGCGCCTCCGACCACCGCCAGCCGCTTCAAGCCCGCCGCCCGCACGCCTTCGACGAGCGCGCGCGTGGCCTTCTCGAGCGCGCCGACATCGTCATGCGGGGGCGCGTAGGCGCTTGCCACGACGTCGTGACCGCGCACCGCCGCGGCGACGCTCGCCGCATCGAGCAGATCGGCCTGCGCCGCCTTCAGGTTCGGCTCGCCCGTGGGCACGCGCGCCGGGTTGCGCACAAGCGCCGTCACCTGATGCCCGCGACGGGCCGCTTCTGCCGCGATTTGCGAACCAATCATGCCGGTTGCTCCGAACAATGCGATCTTCAACTGTTTGCTCATCTGACTGCTCCGGTGAGTGTTTAATTGTAACTATGACGATTACATAAATTGATAAAAAAAAGGGCGTGGGCCCCGTGCATCATTGCCAGAAACCGATTGCCGCCGCTTCATTGGAACTTGAAGCGTGGGACTCGAAGCCGGCGGCTTCTTTACCAGAACGCGCCTCACGCGTGCGGTCGCCGCTTGCGCTCCCTCGCCCGCTCGACGCGGTGCAAGTCAGCCGTTGCGTCAGCCAGCGTGCGCTGCGCGAGCGACGCCTCCATAGCCTGCTGCGCTTCGTCGATGACTCCGCGCAGCACGACCTGGATGTTGCGTCCCACCATGCACGCCGGATTCGGCTCCTCGCGATGCAACGCGAACAACTGCGCGTCGTCCACCGCGCGGTACACGTCGAGCAGCGAAATCTGCTCGGGTGCGCGCGCAAGCAACGCGCCGCCGCCCGCGCCGAGTTGCGAGGTGGTCAAGCCGGCCTCGGCAAGCATGGTCAAGAGCCGCCGGATAAGCGCGGGATTCGTGTTCACGCTGCCCGCGATCATTTCCGACGAAAGCGGCGTGCCCTCCTGCAACGACAGCAGCGCCAGCACGTGCACCGCGAATGCAAATCGGCTACTGGTGTTCACGACAACCCGCCCTGCAACGACAATGTGTAACCATAGTAATTACATTTATAGGGGCTGTCAAACGGCCGCGCATGCACTCTCGCGTTGGGCAGCCCCTGCCCCGACGCAAGGCAGTGGACGGACTACGCGCGCCTCACTTGTCCATCTGTTTCTGGGCATCGCCGCCGTAGCTGGATCCGGACGATGAAGCGGCCGCGCTCGTGGACGAGGCCGAGCTTTGCGCCGACCATTGCTGCAGCTTGCGGCCCGCATTTTCGAGACTCTGGCCGGTCAGCGACGCGGCTTTGCCGAGCTGCGCCTGAGCCGCGCTGGCGGCGTTTTGCAGGTTTGCCTGCGCGCTGGAGGCAAGCGCATCGGGATTGATCGTGACCGAAGGCGCCGAAGCCGATTCGATGTTCTTCTGCGCGGCCGAGCTCGTCTCGTCGACTTTCTTGCCGACGTAGCTCGCGGCCTGGTCGAGCTTCTGGGCCGCAGCCTGCGCCGCGTCGTTCAGCTTACCGGCAACCTGCCCCGCCGACGCGTCGTTCTTCTGACAGGCCGCGAGGCCGCCGAATACCAACACGACCACCGCGGCACGGCGCAGCATCGGTGCGAGAATGGATGAAGTCATGTGTGTGTTTGGACCGCGCAACGCGGCCTTGCTGACGAAAACGCGCTCATCATACGCTGTTGCCGGTGCCTGCCGCGCAACGGCTTCATGCCCGACAGATCGACGAGGCCGGCGCGCCGCGCGCAGTCGCGGTTCTGTCAACACAGGTGCGGTAGACTGGCTCCACGCAACGAGCGTTCGCAGTGTTCCCTTGTTCAACCGGAGACATACGATGGCGGCAAAAAAGATTCTGTTTCTGACCGGCGATTTCGCCGAGGATTACGAAACGATGGTGCCGTTTCAGGCGCTACAGGCAGTCGGACACGTAGTCGACGCGGTGTGTCCCGACAGGAAAGCCGGTGAGCGGATCAAGACCGCGATTCACGATTTCGAGGGCGATCAGACCTATACCGAGAAGCCAGGGCATCTGTTCGCGCTGAATGCATCGTTCGACGACGCCGATCCGCGCCAGTACGATGCGCTCGCCATTGCCGGCGGGCGCGCGCCCGAGTATCTGCGGCTCAATCCGAAGGTGATCGAGATCGTGCGGCAGTTCGCCGAAGCCGGCAAACCGATTGCGGCCATCTGTCACGCCGCGCAACTGCTCGCCGCCGCCGACGTGATCCGCGGCAAGCGTATTTCCGCTTATCCAGCCTGCGCGCCGGAAGTGAAACTGGCGGGCGGCGAGTACGCCGACATTCCTGTCGACGCCGCGATCACGGACGGCAATTTCGTCACTGCGCCGGCCTGGCCCGCTCATCCCGAATGGCTGCGTCAGTTCCTCGTTCTGCTGGGCACGCGCATCGAACTTTGAGCCAGTGCAAACGCCGCGCGCCGCCAGGGCTGGGGTGCGCGGCATTTGAGAGTCGTCCTATGGTTCACGCCGGAGGGCCTTCCTATAGTCACGGGCTGACTTGGGGAGCGCTTTTCGATGGAACTGATCGACTGGATCGTTATTCTCGCCGTCACGTTGACGGCAATCGCTTTTCGCTGCGCCCGCACACCGGCCGGCTGGGGCCGCGAAAACCGCGCGCGGCGCATCGCCGGCACCCGCCTGCTGGTGCAGGCGGCCTGCGCGGTGTGGGCCGCGTTGCTGATCGTCGCGCGCTGCGTGTTCGCGCTCGACGGGCTGCTCGGCCTGCGGCCCACGCCTGCCCAGGTGACAGTCATCGTGGCTATTCTGCTGGCGTGCGGTTGCTACTGGTCAATTCGTGGCCAGCGGCTGTTGAAGTCGCGACGTCTCTTTGCTTCCTGTTGAGCGGCGCTGTCCGGCGCTGTTCGATGTAGTCTGACGCGGCTCGTTGCCGCTCGTTGCCGCTCGGTCGTGCTGACCCTGCCCGACCTGCCTGACCTCTCAGGCACCGTCACCGTCCGGTCCGGAGATTGCCCGGATTGTTCATTGCGTGATCGTTGGCCGCGAGAGAAGCCACGCCCGCCGCCGCTTCATTCGCTCCACGTGCTTCGCGTGCCTGCCGCGCTTCAGCTTCATTCATGGCCGAAGCACGCGCGCCCGCCTCGGGCAGCGACAGATAGAACGTCGTGCCCACGCCTTCCTCTGATTCAGCCCACACCCGCCCGCCGTGCCGCTCGACCACACGCCGCACCAGCGCGAGCCCGATGCCTTCGCCCGCGGCCGCCGTGCCGTGCAGCCTCTGGAACGCGTTGAATAGCCGCGGCAAGGCGATGCCCGGAATACCCAGCCCGTTGTCGCGCACGTAAAAAATCCGCAACGACTGTACGCCCGGCGGCGCCGGCGTGGTGCCGATTTCGATCCGGCCTTCACGTGACGGGTCCAGGTAGTTGACCGCGTTGCCGATCAGATTCGCGAACACCTGTTCGAGCGCGGTCGGATCGCCCCATACGGCCGGCAGGTCGCCCACCTGCACCTGGGCCCGCCGCGCGCGAATCGACCCTTGCATGGCGTCGACCACGCGAGGCACGATGTCGCGCACCTCGACCTTCTGATGCCGGTATTCCACACGGCCAATGCGCGAGAGCCGTAACAATGCGTCAATGATGTGCGACGCGCGCAGCACTGCCGTCTGCAGATAATGCAGCGCCTCGCCGATGTCCTCGTCCACCACGCGGGCGATGCGCTGCCGCGTCTGTTCGTCGATGGACGAACTGCCGACAACCGCGCGCAGTTCGTCGCAGGCGCGGATCAGTTCCTTCGAAAAGCCTTGCAGATTGACCAGCGGCACGCGCAGATCGTGCGACACGCTGTAAATGAACATCTCGTTTTCCTGCGTCTGCTGCCGCAGCGTCTCGTTGATGCGCGAAAGCTCGTCCGCACGCCGAGCAAGATCCGCCTGGAAGCGCGCCTGGATGCGCTCCGCCTCGAGCAGGCGTCGGCTCGTCTCATGCAAGGTCAGATCGAGCCGCGCGATCTCGTCGTGCCCCGAGCCGCTCGAGCCGACCGGCGCGAGCGGCTCGTTGCCGGCGAGGCGCCCGGCATTGTCCGACAGCAAAGCCAGTCGGCCGCGCAGGCCGCGCATGAATAGCCACACGGCCAGTGCCACGAACAGCAGCGAACCCACCACCGCCGCGACGACCAACAACTGCTGCCGCTCACGCGCCGCGTCGGCGGCATTGGCGCGCTGGGTTTCGAGACGCCTCTCTTCCGCCTGAAAGGCGGCCACCTGCTGGCGAAACCGGTCGAGCACGTCGGTCTGGGCGAGCTCGTTAAAGCGCCTGACGATGTCGTCGTGGCGTCCCGAGCGGAGCAGGTCCTGGATGCGGTCGGACCATTGCCGGTACGCCTGCACCGACTGACGCACCCGCACGACCCGCTCGACCTGCGCCGGGTTGTCCGACACGAGCTCCGCCAGCTGGTCGATGCGCCGGTCGACGTCGACCCACACCGACAGCGGCGTGATGAAGCGATTGTCGTCGGCAAGCACCGCCCCGCGCAGCGCGACCGACTCGCCGAGCACCGGATCGAGAATCGACGTGGTCTGGCGCAGCACCTCCTGGCCATGCACGGCGCGGCGCTCGGCTTCGGCAGCGTCGGACTGCGCCTTCACGAGTCCGGACAGAAGCGCCAGTTCGAAGACCGCCGGAATGGCGATCAGCAGCAGGCCTTTAGTGGTGAGTCGCATGCGTGCGCATTGGAGAGAGGAGCCGGCAGTCGTGCCCGGGACGGGACATTATGTCGGCGTTTGTCTTGGAAACAAAGGGTCGGGCCACGGCAAGAGCGTTCGTCTGCCCTTTCCGTCGCCGCGTTCTCGCCACGCACTGCGGCGGACCATACCGCCGGCTGCGTGGGCGGGTCGCTTGCCGGTACCCCGGGCGAATTTTGACCTATTGTGGATCGCACGAACCAAATCGGGACGTTGACGCACTCCTATTGTGCCTTTTATGTTCATAAGAGGTGCGCGAAGCGGGCAATTCGCGACCTACGCTGCCTCTCGTCCGCCCATTACGGTGCGGTTCCGCACTGACCGCGAGCTTTCCGCACCGTTTTGGCCCGCTTCTTGCATTCGATGCCGGCTTTTTTGGCATAAGCGGAAACAATCGATGGAAAGCTTCAAAACCGGCACCGACACGCTCTTTCTCCTGCTCGGGGCCGCGATGGTGCTCGCGATGCACGCGGGATTCGCATTCCTCGAGCTCGGCACCGTGCGCAAGAAGAACCAGGTGAACGCGCTGGTCAAGATTCTGGTGGACTTCTCCGTCTCGACGATCGCGTATTTCTTCATCGGCTACACGATCGCGTACGGCGTGCAGTTCTTCGACAACGCCGGCACGCTGGCGGCGCACAACGGCTACGCGCTCGTGCGCTTCTTTTTTCTGCTGACGTTTGCGGCCGCGATTCCCGCGATCGTCTCCGGCGGCATTGCCGAGCGCTCGAAGTTCAATCCGCAGCTATTCGCAACGTTCGTGCTGGTGGGCTTCGTCTATCCGTTTTTTGAAGGCATTGCGTGGAACGAGCGCTTCGGCGTGCAGGCGTGGATCGCGCAGACCTTCGGTGCGCCGTTCCACGACTTCGCCGGCTCGGTCGTCGTGCATGCGTTCGGCGGCTGGGTTGCGCTGCCCGCGGTGCTGCTGCTTGGAGCACGTCATGGCCGCTATCACCGCGACGGCGGCGTCGCCGCGCATCCGCCGTCCAGCATCCCCTTTCTCGCGCTCGGCGCATGGGTGCTCGCGGTCGGCTGGTTCGGCTTTAACGTGATGAGCGCGCAGAGCGTCGACAGGATCAGCGGCCTTGTCGCCGTCAATTCGCTGATGGCGATGGTGGGCGGCACGCTGACCGCCTGGCTCGCGGGACGCAACGACCCCGGCTTCACTTACAACGGGCCGCTCGCCGGGCTGGTGGCGGTGTGCGCCGGCTCCGACCTGATGCACCCGCTCGGCGCGCTCGTGACGGGCGGCATTGCCGGCGTGCTGTTCGTCTACATGTTCACCTGCGTGCAGAACCGCTGGCGTATCGACGACGTGCTCGGCGTCTGGCCGCTGCATGGTCTGTGCGGCGCGTGGGGCGGGATCGCGGCTGGCATTTTCGGCTTGCGCGCGCTCGGCGGCATGGGTGGCGTGTCGTTCGGCGCGCAGGTGCTCGCCACCCTCGGCGGGATCGCCGTGGCCACGCTCGGCGGCGCGCTCGTGTACGGCGCAATTCGCCTGACGGTGGGCTTGCGGCTCGATCAGGAAGACGAATACAACGGCGCCGACCTGTCGATTCACAAGATTTCGGCGACGCCGGAGCGCGAGAGCCTTGGGTGAGCGATGGTGTGGGGTAGCTAGGGGCTTGGGG
>NZ_JAEUAV010000023.1 GCF_019511605.1 Paraburkholderia phenoliruptrix
GGGAGGGGATGGCACCCGGCACCGTGAACCGCGAACCGCGAACCTGCCCCCGGCACCGTCCGCTTCGCTTCGCTGCATATTGCTGCGCACTGTCCCTAACCGTCGCGCGACGCCGCGCTTACAGTCGAACGTGCCCCGAGATGAGTGCCCTCACATGCGCGCCTATTGCGTCCTACGAGCGCACTCATTAACGCCCGCCGCGCACCGCTTTTGATTGCGTCGATGGGGATGATCGTCATATCCCGTGCGGGCGGTGTTGCGTCGCTCAACAAGGAGTCGTCATGACGTATAGCGCATTTTCCACGCTGTCATACCCGGCTGGTGGCAACATGGGCGCAGCCGACCCGTCGTCGCAATTCACGCGCTCGATTGTTGCGCAGCCGAACGCGTGGACAAACGCCGGCACGGGCACCGCTTTCGACAGCGGCAATAGCGCGGGCTGGAATTCGTCAGACGGCTTTGGCGACAACGCGCTCGAGCAACTCTTCCTGCAATTCCTGCTAAGCATCACCAGTCCGTCGCAGGAATCGTCGGGCATGCCGATGCCCTCCATGCCATCGCTTCCCAGCAGCGGCGGTGGCGTCGCACAGGCGAGCTACCGCCGCTCGTCCGGCACGGGCTCGGTCAGCTCGGGCGGCGCCGTGGAGCGGGGCGATCCCAATGTGCGGCCGGCCGGTTCGGGCAATGCGGCGGGCGTCGCGCAGACCCAGTTGCACAAGTCCGCGGCGAGCATCATGGCTGACCAGGGCGTGCCGATGGACAAGGGCGTCGATACCACGGTGTGCTGCGCGAACTTCGCATCCGCGTGCCTGGTCAAGTCGGGGAAGATCTCCGAGTCGCAGCACACGAACCTCGTCTCGACACTGCACAGCGAATTGAAGGGCGACGGCTGGCGCACCGTGAGCCGCAGCGAAGCCAAACCTGGCGATATCTGCATTGTGGGCGCCGACGAGCATGTCGAGATCGTCGCAAGCAACGAAAACGGCCGCATTACGCTGATCGGTTCGAACAACACGCAAGGCGGCAGCGGCCCACAGGTCGTGTCGTACGACACGTACACCGGCAACCGCGGCGATGTGACGTTCCTGTCGGAGTGAGGGTGATGAGCGATGCGTGGGCATCGCTCACTGCGTGATTGAATGCGCCGTCGCGCGCGGCCGGGCGGCGGCGGGAGACACAACGACGGCCGGGCGCATGCGCAACAGACAACGACGCCAGAACGGTGACACAACAACGCCACCCCAACAACGCCACCCCAACAACGCCACCCCAGACACCACTACCGCTCCACGATCAACCTGTCATACCCATGAAACGAGCCATGCTGCTGCCGCGGCTGCCAGCCTGGCGCGAGTCGCAGCTCAGGCATGCGCCGCAATAGCGCACGCAGCAGCGACTCCAGTTGCATACGCGCAAGCGCGACGCCCATGCAGCTGTGCGGGCCCGCGCCGAAAGTCAGCGCACGGGCGGCTTCACGCTCGAAGCGAATTTCATCGGGCGCGGCAAATACCGTAGGGTCGCGATTGGCGGCACCGATGAGCGGCATCACGCTCTCGCCGCGACGAATCCGGCAGCCGTCGATCTCGACGTCGTCCCATGCGTAGCGAAACACGGACTGCACTGCGGGATCGTACCGATACAGCTCGCGCACCGCTTGCGAAACGAGTGAGGTGTCGTCCACGAGCGCCTGCCAGGCGTGCGGCGCGCGCAGCAGCGCGGCGATGCTGTTGCCGATGGACAGCAAGGTGGTGCCGTATCCGGCAATGAACAGGAACAGAACGTTGACAAGCATTTCGCGCCGGCCGATTCCGCCTTCCTGTTCGAGCCGCAGGAAGCGCGAGGCTGCTTGATCTGGGGCGGCGTCGGGGTCGACTTCGCGCAGGAACGCGTCGACGTTGCCGATGAAAGTCTCGGTCTGCACGGCCGCGAGCGTGCGTTCCTCGGCGGACATCGGCGCGCCGCTGATGAGTTGCCACGCGCCCGTCGACGCTTGCAGATAGCTCGCGCCGTGTGCATCGGGAAAGCCAAGCAGGCGGCAGATCGTGCGCACCGGCAACACACTCGCGATATGCGCGACCAGATCGAAGCGCGGCAGGGCTTCGCATTGATCGAGCAGACGCGCGACTTCACCGTCGATAAACGCTTGCAGCGATAGCAGCGCCTTGCGCGAAAACAGCGGCGCGAGAAGGCGCCGAAGCCGCTCGTGCGCTTCGCCGGTCTCGAACACGACCATGTTCGTGTAACCGAGCGGGTCGTCGAGCGGTTGCGCGCCGGGCGGCGGCCGTGCCGAAAAACGCGCGTCGTCGAGAATACGCGTCACCAGCGCGTGCGACGACGCGAGCCAGACTCCGCTCGCGTCGCGCCACAGTGGCCGTTGCGCGCGCAACCATTCGTAGAGCGGGTAGGGATCGCCCGAACCGGTGCCGATAATGGACGGCAGCACGCTGTGCGAGCCCGGGTCCGCGATCGCGCAGGTCATCTGGCAGGTCATCTGGCAGGTCATGGCAGGTTCTTCGGCGCACAACGGCATGCCCGCACCGGCAACCGGCGGCTCAGACAGCAAGACCGTAGTTGCCCGGCGACTGGACTGGTTGCTCGACGGTCAACGGCTGCACGCGGTTGTTCGGCGTGCCGTTCAGGTTCAGGTCGCCCGCGCCGATGTTCACCTGGTCCGCCGCGAACTTGTACGTGCCGTCGCTCTGTTTCTCGCCTGTGACGAGGCTACCGCTCATGATCAGGTCGAAAGGCGAGCGGCCGTTGGTCATCAGTTCGTTGACTTCTTTCTTGCCGTCGGCCGTGAAGCTGACGCTGCCGTCCGCGCCGATGGTGCCGACCGATTTGCCGGACTTGTCGTACAGATTGCCCGACGGATCTTCGAGCAGGCTTACTTCGCCGCCGGAGCGCGTCGACAGTTTGACCGAACGCAGCGGTGGGTTGCCGTTGGCAGGCATGCCGGGATATTGGCCCGTCGAACCGGGAAACTGGCCGCCGGCATTCTGACTGCCGCCCGGATACTGGCCGCCTGAGATGCCGAGGTCGTTGAGCAACTGCTGGATATCGGCGTCGATCTGTGCCTGATTCGCGCCGCCATACGACTGCCCGCCGGGGTACTGGAAAGTCGGGCTCTGAAAGTACGCGGAGTTCACGTTATTGGTGGTCATGGTTCCTCTCTCAAGGTTGATTCATGCGGATAACGAAGACTGATGAGGTCGCCAGATCGCGCCGACTTCAACACAGACAGACTATGGAAAGCGCACGGGCCTGCGCGAGCGAATGCGAAGCAGGGAGTGGGCGTGCGAAACCCGCGTGCAAAACGTGCGTGCAAAACGTGCGTGCAAATCCCGCGTGCGAGAGCAGCGTGCGCCCTGCACCCGCACAACGCCGCCAGCAACTCCAGCGCCCATCGCGCGCATGCTTCGCGACCGCGCTCCATGCTTCGTGTGTGCGCGATGCCGGCGCGCGACGAGTCCGACAATGCAGAGTGTCGCCTCTCGCCATCGTTGGCCCTGGTACGTGCACATGAAAAACGATCAATGCAGTTTCGCGGTGCTGGGTGTGCTGCTGACGATTTTCTCCGTAGGACTACGGATCGGCGCGCATGCCGATCTGGAGGAACTGCTGCTCGTGTTGCGTCAGCTTCATCCGAATCCGGCGGTCGTCGACATCTGCGAGGTGAGGCTGCTCGTGAATTCGCGGCGCTGGATCGACGCGTTGCGTCTATTGCGACAGATCGACGAGCAGGGCTACGGTTCGCCCGTCGTCACCGCGTTGCAGAGCTGGTGCCTGTACATGCTCGCGGATCGCGACTGGCGACGCTGCGCGGCGGCCGTCTTGCATAGCGGCGATCCGACCGCGCTCGCGATCGTCGCGAAGTTTCTGGGCATAGGCGGGGAGCCGAGTGCCGCGCGCATTGCCGCGGTATTGGCCAGCGAATCGGGCAATCTGCTGGGCAACACGCTCGGCAACGAACTGGGCAGCGAATACAGGTGAAAACGCAGGTGACAACGCAGGTGCCAACGCAGGTAACAACGTTGTTACTCGATTTGCTCCGGGCGAGCGGCGCCGAGGGGCCCGCGAGAGCCGCGCGTTCAGCGCGCCGCAGCGCCGTTGCGCGCCTGAGAGGCTCTGACGATGCGGTCATAGCGGGTCTGCAATTCGGCCGCGCGCCGTGCATCGCCCGCCTCGCTGCAGCACACGATGAGGCCGGTCAGCGCGCGCTCGCGAAACGCGCTGTCGGCACACGCGTTGGCGAGTTCGTAGACGGTTTCCCACGCGGCGATGGCCTGCGCGACAGGCGCGTGAACGAGCGGCAGCGCGCTTGCGAGAATCGCATGAAGGCGCATCTCGTCGCGACGTCGAGGCGTCGCGACGGCCTGCACGCCGGCAAGCACGGCACGGCCGCGCTGCAGATACTCGCGCTCCAGCGAAAGCCGCGCCCACAGCCACGCCGAGCATTCGAGCAGCGCGATTGCCGTGTCAAAGCGCCCGCATTCGACGCACCATTGAAGCGCTGCGCGCAAGTCCTCGAGATCGCTCATGTCGAGCGCGTCGATATGCGCGCGCTCGCCGCGTTTGCGGTGCGCGTTCAGGCGCACGGGCAGGCCGACCGCGAGCGCATGCGCGGTGCGGTCGAGTTCGCCGGCGTCACGCAGCATGTCGCGCGCGAGATGGCGGATGGGCCGCCGGATGTGCAGCATCCACTGACCGCTGCTGTCCAGTTCTTCGACGAGGCCCGCTTCGGTCAATGCGTCGAGCGAGGCGTCCGCGAGCGCGTCGCCTCGAATCGCCTCGCTCATGGCGTTGTGTGTGTCGCTCGGCGTGTCGCCGGACCACTGGCCGCTCGCGGGTGGATCGCATGCGGTGAGCAGACCGATGGCCGCACAGCGCGGGAATTCGCCTGCGAACATGGCGAGCCGCAGAAGGTGCAGGCGCGCCCGTCGGTCGAGCCGCGCGACGTGCAGATCGAAGGCGAGCGCAATGGGTGCCGAGCGCGGATGCGCAACCCCCGGGGTTTCAATGCGCGGTCCGATGAGCGCTTCGAGACACTGCGCGTAGCGGCTCATGGCGGCTTCGAGCGGCTCTCCAGCGCGCAGGTCGTGGTCGATCGTCGCGGCGGCCAGTTCCAGGGCGAGCGGCACGCCGGCAAGCAGTTGCGTGATCGACACGGCTGCGTCTATCGCGGCTTGCGGCATCGTGCCGCCGTCGAGCGCCGCGAGCGGCGCGTTACCGCTCAGGGGGCGCGGCGACGCAGGTGCTGCCATGCGTTGCCGGTCGCGACGCGCGGACAGAATCGAGAGCCGTGCGAAGAGCAGGCGCAGCGCGTCGTATTCCGGTGCGAGCGTCGCGTTGACCTGGGGCTGTTCCGGAGTGCGCAGCGGACCGAGCGTGACCACTTCCTCGTTGCGCAAGCCGAGCGGCGCGCTCGCGGTGACAATGGCACGTACGTTCGGTCCGGCAGTCAGCACTGCGTCGATAATTTCCGCTGCGAGCGCGCGGTTTCGCGCGTGCTCATGCCTGCCATCGTTGCACGCGTTGCAATCGATCACGAGCAGCACGTCGCGCTCGCGCGAGCCGTCGAGCAAACGGGCAAGCGGAGTCTGCGCGGCACCCGCCGGCACGTTCAGTGCGAGCGCGAGGGCACTGGCGAAAGCTTCCTCCGACGCGAGCGGGGATAAGGCGACGGGCACCGCGCCGTCACGAAAGCGCGCGGCGAGGCGCCGCGCCGCTTCGTGCGCGAGGCGCGCCTTGCCTGTACCGGTTGCGCCGACGAGCGTAATGAGCCGCGCGATGGACATGAGGCCTAGCACCTCGGAAAGCTCCGCATGCCGGCCGATGAACGGCGTGAATTGCTGCGGCGTGCGCGCAGTGCCCCCTGAAACGCCGCCTGAAGCGCCGCCTGCAAAAGCCGGCTGCGCTGCACGCGGCGCGCCCGCGCCGGCCGGTTCGCCCGGCAACCGTGAGCCTGGCCGTGGCGCCGCTGCCGCGGTGGTTGTGGCGGCCGCGGCCGCTGCTGTGACGGGTTCCTGCGCGTGAGCCAGACTATTGGTATGAACCTCGGCGGCAAAGCGATAGCCGAAGCCCGGCACGGTGACGATCAGATCGCGGTCGTCGCCGAGCGCGCGCCGCAGCGCCGAAATCTGCACCTGAACCGTATTGACGTCGACATTCAGGTCAGGCCAGCCGCGGCGGCCGAGTTCGGCCTGCGCGACAGGTCGGCCGCGCGCTTCGACCAGCGCGATCAGCAGCTCGAGTGCGCGCGCACCGAGTTCGACCTCGAGGCCGTCCGCCACGAGCCGCGGCGGCTCCTGAGACAGCGTGAAGCGACTGAACGCTATGACCGTTTCGTTCGGTCGTAATGACGGCATTGTGGATCTCCAGCGGAATCGGCAAGCCCAACGCTTCTGGGCGGTGCCGCGTGCGGCGGATCAAATGCTCACCGGCGATCGTCGTCGGGGCGGCGTGCGCAGCTGCGCGCTCGCGGCGCCCGCATGCTGCGGGTAACCGCGCTCAACAGTTTCGCCGGGCGATGGATTCGTCAGCTTATTGCGAGTTGCATGGTTCGGCAATAGGGTGCAGCGCGCGGGTCTACGAACAACCGGGTGTTTCGCGCGAAGCGCTGACAACGCTTGCAGTTCCCTCCGACATGTGTTGCGCCGTGCGAATCTCAACAGTTCTCAAATCGCCCTCAACGCTCAGATTTGTTGAAGATGTGCGCCGCATATCTGCATAGATTAGGGGATGCGCACGATGGTGGCATACGCAACCATCGGTTTGCAGCAGGCGTGCGCCCCGTAGCCGTGGGCCGCGCGCGCATCGACGAGGAGTAGCGCAATGTTCGTGACGCTTTACTTTCCCCTGGCGGCTTCGTTGTCCGTTCACGATCTGCCGGACGGCTTTCTCAACAAGGTACGCGACGGCGATCTGCAGCCTGCGGGCGCGCAGGCGAGCCGTTGGTCCGAGCTCGCGCGCGGGGCCGCGGGTTCGTCCGAATTGCTGCGTCTGCATGCCGACATGCAGATGACGCTCGGCATCTGCGACGAGGCCGAGGAACAATATCGCCGCGCGCAGAAGGCAATTCGCTCGCCGCGCCACGCGATCCGCGCGGCGTCGTGCCGCAATGCCGGCTGGCAGGCGCTGTTCAGGCACCGGCTTGCGACGGCGCTGTCGTGCTTCGCCCGGCTCGTCGACGAGCCGGACGTGGACATGGCGCAACAGGTCGAGGCGCGCCTCGGCATTGTCGGCGCGCTGCACGAGCTTGGCCGTTCACGCGATTCCGGCGACGCACTCGACGAACTCGCGGCCGCCACCACAGACCCGTCGCTCGGTCAATGGCGCGAGCTGGTGGCCACCGTGCGCTTCGACATTGCCGTGCAGCGCGAACTGCGCGGCGCGACGCTGCTGAGCGATCACGCGTACTGGCAGTCCGGTCTCACCGAGCACTCACTGCGCGGTGTAGGCGCCGCGGGCGGCTTTCACGCGATGGCCTCGGCAAGCGACGCCGCCGATCTGCACGAAGTCGAGGCGTTGAACGTCTGCACGCCGCTGCTGCGACAGCGCGTCGACTATTTGCGGCAGTTGCGAGCGCTTGCACGTGGGGAACGCACAGCGCTCGAGGGCATCACCGCGCATCTGAACTGGGCGCAGCAGCGCGGCTTCGGCGATTATCTGCGCAGCACGCGGCTCGAGGTGGTTCTCGCCGCGCTCGCTGCCGATGCACCGCAATTGGCCGAGATGCTGCTCGAGCCGCTGCATCGCATCGACCATGCGGGGTCGACCGGGCATCGGCAACTCGAATATCTGTATGCGGTCGCAAAGACGCATCAGGCGCTTGGACGCAGCCGCGAAGGCATGCTGTTTTTCGGCCGCTACGCGCTGATCGCCACACAGTGTCTGCGCGACGATTCCCAGGTGCTGGTGTCGTATGCGGGCAAGGCCGCACGCCAGGCGCCGCAACTCGACGACGTCGCCGCGCGCCTGCCTGCGCGTTACCGGCGTGCGTATCGCTACCTGCAGGAAAATCTCGACCGGCGCGACCTCTCGGTGCGTGAAGTGGCGGCGGAAGTGGGCGTGACCGAGCGCGCGTTGCAAAGCGCGTTCAAGCATTCGCTCGGTCTTTCCCCTACCGAACTGATTCGCCGGCTGCGCATGGAGCGGATTCGCGCGGATTTGCTCGACGATTCGTTCACCGGCGAGCGCACGGTGCTGTTGACAGCCAACAAGTGGGGCGTGCAGAACCGCTCGACGCTCGTGAGCGGCTATCGCAAGCAGTTTCATGAGGCGCCTTCGGAGACGCTGGAGCGCTGACGCGTCCGTGCCGCAGACGCGGCATGGATTCCGCGTGGATCCGCGGGCCGCTCACGCGCCGCGGCGCGTCACGCCGTCAGCACGTATTGCAGATCGGCGAGGCGGCTCGACATTTGCGGGTCGCCAGGGCGCTCGAAAGTGTTGCAGAACACGACGGTGGCGTCCTGCGCGGACTGCGTGTTCCTGATCGCATCGATGGCGCCGGACTGCGAGGTCTGCAATTCGTGCTTGAGGAAGCCGTAGTTGGCTTGCTCGCTCGACGGATCGAGGTGGTTCGCGGAGCAATAGTCGAGATAGTCCTGCTTGCGCGAGCCTGTCCATTGCGCAATGCCGAAGCCGGATTGCAGGTTCGAATTGGGCGCGCCAATCGCGCCGCCCTGGTTGATACCCGGATTCATTCCGCCGCTTTCGTGCCACAGGTTCGCGACAATGCCGGCGGCCTGGTTGCGGGTGAGGCCGAAGTCGCGTTGCAGGTTCGTCATGAAGTATTGAACGGTTTTCTTCGCTTCGGGCGTGCTCGCGGAAGTGGATTGGCCCGAGCCGTCGCCGGCCGGCACGCCCGCTGTCGAGGCCGTGCTTCTATAGCCGGCGGGGGAGGCGCGGCCCGCGCTCGAAGACATGGCGGGCATGGCGGGCAGCGAAGGCATTGAGGGCATGCCGGAGCTCGACGATCCGCTGTCGCTGAAGAGCTCCGCGAGAATCTGCTCGATCTCGCGTGCTATGTCCTCGTCGCTTGCGCTACCCGAGCCGGAGCCGCTCGGGCCGAGTTGATGAATGAGCTGGTCCAGTCGTTTGAGTTCAGCGGCATCGATCATGGTGGTCTCGCTCGGGAGGTGTAGGACGAGATCGGTTGGGCAGGCAGGATCGAACCCACTCTAGCAGCGCGAATTGGGCGGCTGACGCGCGGGTCGGAAGTTGGCGCTGAGGGAGCGAAGCGGTGAGGAAGTGAAGCAGTGAGAAGTTGAGAACGCGAAAGGCGCAAAGGCGCAAAGGTCCAATGGAGCAAAGGCCCAAAGGCCCAAAGGCCCAAAGGCCCGGCGCGGCGACCATGCGCAATCGCCGTCACCGCCTGGCTGCCGCACAACTGCCCCCTACGGCCTCGTGCGTTTGCCCAGCCCGAGCTTTTCCATGCCTTCATGAGCGTCGATCACGATGGTCGCAATTTCGCCGACCGTCACACGCAATTCGGTCGCGCGCGAGCGCATATGTTCGTACGCTTCGCTCTCGCTCAGCCGATGCGCGTCGATCAGGATACGCATGGCCCGCTCGATGTGGCGGCGCGCCTTGATGGCTTCCTCCAGCTTGCCGATCTTCGCGTGCAGCCGTTGCTGGTAGCCCGACGACGCCCGCGCCAGTACGAGCGTGCTGAGCACGCCGGTGGAGCGGTACGGTTTGGTGATGACGCCGTGCGCCTGCGTATCCAGCAGCATTTTCAGCGCAGTGGGGTTCTCGTAGTCGGAGAGCGCGATCAGCGTGGCCTGCGTGTCGGCGGCGCTCCAGTTGCCCGCGTTCCTGATCTCCGGGCCGACCAGAAAGAAGATCACGTCGGCGTCCGTCGGCAGATGTGCAGGCAGCGGCCAGACCGCGCGAACCGGGCAGCCTATGCGCCGCAACTGCTCTTCGAGCACGCTGCGGTCGTCGCCGGGCGGATGGATCACCACCACGCGCAGCGTGCGCAGATCGTCGAAGATGCGGCGGGCGCCCGCGTTCATACCGGCTCTCCATCAAGCCAGAATTCGGCGAAACCGTATGAAGTCAGATAAGGGTCGGGCTTCACCGGATGACGGCCTTCCCACACGATGTCGAACGCGCCGTCCGGCCGGCACACGGCAATGCGCGGCGTGAGAATGGCGTGATTGTTCGCGCGGTCGATCCGCAGCATGCCCTCGGGCGAATCGAATTCCACCTCGTACACTGCATCGACCAGCTTTGCCGTATCGAGGCTGCGGGTACGCGCGAGCGCAAGTGCAAACAGGTGCACCTGGTTGTACGCCATTTCCGACCACATGCTCGCGGGCTGTTCGCCAAAGCGGGCGCGCCATGACTTGAGAAAGCGCTGGTTGCCATGCAGTGGGAGCGTGTTCACATAGCTCGCTGAAATGATATGGTGGCCGCACAGTTCAGGACCGATCATCCGCGTTTCGCCCTCGGTCATCGTCAAGCTTGCAATCGGGATACGCGCGGGATCGATCCCGTGCTCGCGATAGAGCTGGTAGAACGCACGCGCGCCCCGGCCAATCAACGTGGAAAATACCACGTCAGGCTCAACGGCCCTGATCTGCTGAACGACTTCACGCAACGCGGCGGGCTCGGCGTCGCTAGGCAGATAGACCTCTTCGACAATCTCGCCGCCATGCTGCTCGACCATGTCGCGCATGATCCGGTTCGATTCTCGCGGATAAATGTAGTCCGCGCCAACCAGAAAAAAACGCCGGCCATGATTGCGCAGCAGATAAGCGGCGAGCTGCATGCTGTTCTGATTGGGCACCGCGCCCGTGTAGATCACGTTCGGCGAGTACTCGAATCCTTCGTAGATCGAGCAATACCAGAGCAGCGCGTTATAGCGCTCGATAACCGGCAGCACCGCTTTGCGGCTGGACGACGTCGAGCAGCCGAAAATGACCGTGACCTCGTCTTCCTGCAACATGCGCGAGGCAAGCCTGCGGTATTCGTCGGGATCGCTTTTCGGATCGTAGACGACGGGGTCGAGCAGACGCCCGTCGATGCCGCCCGCCGCGTTGATTTCCTCGATTGCGAGAACGGTGCCGAAAAAATGCTCGGACTCCGTCGCCGCCGTCACGCCCGTGCGCGAGAACAGCACGCCGACGCGCCAGCCGGCTTCGGCCGGCAGCGCTTTGGCGGACTGTAGCGGATTCGTCTCCATTCAGTGTTCTCCTCGCTGCATTTCGCGACCGGCTAATGTGTCGCGCGCCCGCCCGGCGCAGCCGTTGCAATGATTGCCCGCTCGACGAACGCGGCCGCCTCGAGGCAGTGCGCGTCGTCCCACGGCCGGCCGATGACCTGCACCCCCACTGGCGCGCCGCGCGCGCCGGTGAGACCCGGCACATTCACGCACGGACAGCCGAGCAGGGTCCAGTTGCGATTGAAAGCCGGGTCGCCCGTCGACGCGAGTCCTTCCGGGGCTTCGTCGGGGGCGCTCGGGGTGAGCAGCATCGTGACGCCCTCGAACAGTTGTGTGAGCCTTGTTTTCGCGTGATTCATCGCGGCGCATGCGCTTTCGTAGGCCGCGGCATCCACGTTCGAGGCGCGCGCGAGAAACGCGAACAGCATAGGCGAAAGTTGTGCGCGATGACGATCGTACTCGAAGCCTAGCGTCTGCCATGCTTCATAGCTTTGAATCGTGTCGTGCGCGGCGATCAGTTCGGCCATCCACGGCTCGAAGCGCACCGGGCGCACGCGGCCACCCGCGCGTTCGACGGCGCGTACTGCCGTCTCCAGCACGTGGCTCGCATTGGCCGACGGCTCGGTCCATGGGTAACGCTCGGGTACGCCGAAGACGGGCGGCTGCTCGTTGCCTCGAATTGCGAGCGCGCGGCCGCTCAACACCTGCGCGAGCAAGGCTGCGTCGCGCACGCCGGCGGCAAAGAGGCCCACCGTGTCGAACGACCAGGAGAAGCATTTCATGCCCGCCGTCGGCAGCATGCCGAAGGTCGGCTTGAAGCCCGCGACGCCGCAATACGACGCGGGACGTATGGTCGAGCCGCCGGTCTGCGAGCCGATCGCGAACGGCGCGATGCCGGCCGCGACCGCCGCTGCCGAACCCGACGACGAGCCGCCCGCCGTGCGGTCCAAAGCGGCAGGGTTGTGCGTGACGGTGGGCGCCATATACGCGAACTCGCTCGTCACCGTCTTGCCGATCACGACCGCGCCGTTGCGCCTGAGCAAGGTGACGATGGCCGCGTCTGACTTTGGCTGATGGCCTTCGTAGATGGGCGAGCCGTACGAGGTCACGAGGTCGCTGGCGTCGAAGATGTCCTTCACCACGACCGGCAGGCCGGCAAGCGGGCCTGCCGCGGCAGCGGCGTTGGCGAGCGCGGTGTCGCGCGGCGCGACGGCGGTCATCGCGCGAATTGCGGCGTCGACTTCGTCAATACGCGCGAGCGATTCGGGCACGAGACGGCTGCGTTCGGCCGGATCGCGGGCCGTGCGCTCGAGCAGCGCATGAGCGGAAAGTGGTCGATAGAATGATTGTGCAGTGGTCATGACATGAGTATCGCGAAACTGCGGCGCGTCAGACGCGCAAATGTTCGTAGATCGATTCCGCGGCGGCCGCGTCTTTCGCATTGCCTTCGTCGACAATTTCGCCTTGCTTGAGCACTGCGTAGCGGTCGGCGACCTTGAGCGCGAACGGCACGTTCTGTTCGATCAGCAGCAGCGTGGTGCCGTGGCGGCTGCGCTCCCACAGCAGTGCGTCGGCCAGCCGGTCGATTACCGACGGTTGCAGGCCCTCGGTAATCTCGTCGAGCAGGATGATGGAAGGGCGCATCATCAGTGCGCGCGCCACCAGCAGCATCTTCTGCTCGCCGCCCGAGAGCGTGCCCGCGTACTGACGCAGGCGGCTGCCGAACACCGGAAAGATCGGCTCGATCTGCGCAAAGCGCTCGTCGAACACGGAGGCGTTCGCAAGCCCCAGCCGCAGATTGTCGCGAATGCTGAGGTCCTGAAAGAGCGCATGTTCCTGCGGCGCATACGCGATGCCGGCCCGCGCGATGCGATGTGGCGGCACGCGCGTCATGTCCTCGCCATGCACGTAGACAGCGCCGCTTTGCTTGGGCAGATAGCCCATGATGGTTTTCAGCAGCGTGGTCTTGCCCATGCCGTTCTTGCCGAGCAGCGCGACGGCCTCGCCGTTGGCGACGCTCAACGACAGCTTGCGCAGCACGACGGACGCCTTGTATCCGCTCGTCACGTCCTTCAGGTTCAACGCGATCTGGCTTTCGTTCACGAGGCCTCCCGTTGTGTTGCCGCGCCGACGGCGCTATCGCCTTGCGCGGTGCCGGCGTAAATCGTCCGCACGAGTTCGGAGTTGACCACCTCGTCGAAATTGCCTTGCATGACGATGCGCCCTTGATGCAGCACCACGATGCGCGTCGCAATGCCGGCCACGAAGTCGAGGTCGTGTTCGACCAGCAGACAACACAGGTTATACCGGTGTGCGAGCGCTGCAAGCACGTTGCCGATTTGCGTGCGCTCGGTCTTCGTGAGACCTGCGGTCGGCTCGTCGAGCAGCACGATGCGCGGTTCCAGCGCGAGCACCATCGCGAGTTCGAGCGCCTGCTGTTCGCCATGCGAAAGGTCCTTTGCCACGGCGCCGAGCTTGCGCTCGAGGTTGGTCGCGCGAACCACCTCCAGCGCGTACGGCGGTAACGCGAGCGTGCCTGAGCGTCGAACGAACGAGGGCCGCTCGATCAGCGTGCCCGCAATGCGCAGGCACTGCGCCACCGTGAGCGTCTCGAAGATATTCGCGTTCTGGAACTTGCGCCCGAGACCGAAGCGCACGCAGCGGTCGGGCGGCAATTGACGGATGTCGTTGCCGCACAGCATGACCGTGCCCGCCGAGCGCTCGGCGCCGTCGCTCATGCAGCGCATCAGCGTAGTCTTGCCCGCGCCGTTCGGGCCGATCAGCCCGACCAGTTCGCCGGCCTGCGCGTCCAGATCGATGCCTTGCAGCACCTTCAGGCTGCCGAAATGACGCGCCACGCCGCTCATGCGCAACGCTGGCGCGCCCGCATCCGGCGCATGGCCTCTCTGCACCGGCCGCTCGACGAGCTCCGGTTCGCGCGACTCGCCCGCGAGATGACGCAGCGGCGTGAGGAGCAGCGGCACGAGACCTTGCGGCAACAGCACGATGACGGCGACGAACGCGGCGCCGAGTATCAATTGCCACGCGAACGGCATGATGCCGCTCAGATACGACGTGCCGACGTTGATCAGCAGCGCGCCGATCACCGGTCCCCACAACGTGCCGCGTCCGCCGAGCGCGACCCAGATGATGAGTTGCGTGCCCAGCACGAAGCCGGTCAGTTCGGGGGCGACCACGCCGCTGAACGAGCCGTAGCCGAAGCCGGCGAGCCCCGCGACCGCCGCGGTTGCAACGAGCAGCACGATTTTCACGAGCGAGGTGTTGATGCCCAGATACAGGCAACGCGATTCGTTGTCGCGAATCGCCGCAAGCACGCGGCCGCCGTCGCTGCGCACGAAGATCCACGCCAGCCCCACGACCACGACGAGCGCCGCGCCTGCGATCCAGTACCACGCTTCGAGCGAAAGATCGAACGTCTGGTATCCGGTCAGCCCGGAGCTCGAGCCTGTCCATTCGCCGCCCGAGAGCAGCAGCTGACTGAGCACGATGGGCAGCACGAGCGACATGACGGTGGCGAAAAACGGCGAAGCGCCGCGATAGAACGACAGCCAGCCGAGCAGAGCGGCGACTCCGGCCGTCACGGCAAGCGTTGCCGCGAGCGCGAGCAGCACATACGCCGCTGAAAAGCCGCCGTGCGTGAACACCAGTCCCGCCGCGTAGGCGCCGAGTCCGAAGAACGCCGATTGGCCAAACGTCAGATAGCCGGTGTAGCCCCAGAGAACATCCACTGTGACCGCGACGATCGAGAAGAAGAACGCCTGGATCAGCACATTCAGCAGATACGAGCCGAACAGGAATGGACCCGCCGCGATCAGCAGAACACCGAGCACGCCGATTGTTGCGAGACCGCGTAACGGCCTGGACCGGCTGCGTTGCCGCTTGCCGGCGGGCGACGGTTCGCGCCCGCCGGCATGCCCCAGCGACGCGTTGACTTTAGCCATGAGAGAACCCCTGCGGACGAATACGCAATGTGAGCGCGGCGAGCACCGCGATGGTCAGCCCGCCGAGCACCGGGCTCACGAACGTGCTGACGAGCACCTGGCACGCGCCGAACACGAAGCAGGTGACGAGCAGGCTCAGCATCGAATGGCCCGAGACCATGACCAGCATGAAAGCGCTCACGAGCCACGGCAAACCCATGTCGGGGTCGACGCTCGATAAAGGCGTGATCAGCACGCCGGCGAGCGAACCGAAGGCCGCGCCGAGGCTGAAGGTAATGAAGCGGATGCGGCCCGAGTGAATGCCTAAGCCGCGCGCGAGGTCTTCGTTCATGATGACCGCGCGTGTTTTGACACCGAAGCGCGTGCCCGTCAGAAGCACCGTCATGATCGCGCAGATGCCGAGCGCGACCGGGATCAGCAGCAGGCGGTAAGCGGAATAGTCGGTGCCGGCAACCGGGACGACGCCCTTGAGCGGCGTTTCGACGAACTGCACTTCGCGGCCGAACGTCATCACAATCAGTTGCCCGATGACGATGCCGAGGCCCCACGTGGCGAGAATCGCGTCGAGGGGACGCTTGTACAGAGGCCGCACGATGATCCACTCGACCAGCATGCCGACCACGGTGCCGACCACGACGGCAAGCGGCAGACCGAGCCACGGGTTGAGCTTTAACTGCGTGACGACGAAGCTTGCATACGCACCCATCGTCAGCAACGCGCCGTGTGCGAAGTTGACGATTTTCATCACGCCGAAAATCACCATCAGGCCGGCCGTGACGATGAACAGCACGGCCGTGGTGGTCAGAATGTCCAATGCGAGAACCATGGTTGTCTCCAGTCGCATCCGCCAGATCGCGGGGCATCGCGCGGCGGCGCCGCGCTCAGGCGAATGTCGTGTTGCCGGTAGCGCCTACTTGATGTTCGGGCACTGCGCACCCGGATCGACGTCCGGGAAAGTCTGCAGGATCTTCACCGAGCCGTCCGACTGGATCTGGCCGAGACGCATGGCGAGCGGCGTATGCCGGCTCTTGACCATTTCGATCTGACCGCGCGGACCATTGAACGATACCTGATCGAGTGCCTTGATGACCTTCGCGGAATCCGTCGAGCCTGCTTTTTCCACCGCGGCCTTGTAGAGGAAGAACGCCTCGTACTGCGGCTCGGAAAGCTCGTTCGGAGTCTTGACGTCCTTGCCGAAGCGCTTGTCCATCGCGGCGAGAAACTTCTTGTTCGCCGAGGTATCGATGCTCGTCAGATAGGAGCCCGACATATAAATGCCGGTGGCAACGTCGCCCATGCTCTTCGCCGTGCCTTCGTCGATGGCGAGGTTGCCGTACGGCAGCGTCAGGCCCGAGCCTTTCAACTGCTTGGCGAGCGACACGTTGGGCGCGCCGCCCGCGGTCGCGCTGATCAGCGCGTCCGGATGCGCGGCGCGGATCTTCGAGAGAATCGGCGTCCAGTCCGTGCCGTCGGTGGGCAGATACTCTTCACCTACCACCTTGCCGCCGTGCGCCTCGATGTATTTGCGCGTGAACTGCAGCATGCCGCGGCCGAATGCATAGTCGTTGCCGACCAGATAGAAAGTCTTCGCGCCCTTCGCCTTCGCGAAGTAGTCGACCACCGGTGCAACCTGCTGCTCGGGCACCCAGCCGTTGACGTACATCCACGGATTGCACGAACGTCCTTCGTAGAACGATGTGTAGATGAACGGCTTCTTGCCGCGCGCGACGATGGGCAGCGCCGCATTGCGCGCCGCGCTCGTTTCCATCGAGATGATCGCGTCCACGTTCTTCTGGAATACAAGCGTGTCGTACGCCTTTTGCGCACCGACCGCGCCCGATGCGTCGTCGGTGATCTCGAGCTGGACGGGCCGGCCGAGGATGCCGCCCGACGCGTTGATTTCATCGACGGCGAGTTGCGAGGCCTGCACCACCGCAGGCGCGACCACGCTGTTCGCACCGGACAGCCCGACCGCTACGCCGATGCGGATCGGCTCGGCGGCGAACACGCCTGCACCGGTCCCGGCGCCGGCGATTGCCGCGACGGCGGCAACCAAAAAGAATTTGATGACTGGTCTCATGATGTCCTTCGCAGTGGTTGTGAGTAAGGTGAAGCTGCCACGAGCGCGGTAGCCCTCAGGTCTGGAAAGCAGGCCAGCGCGCGCCCAGCATGGGGTCGTACACATCTGCGCGGCGATCGCGCAGCACGTGATTGAAAGCGTTGAGCGTACGTCCGGCGCGAGTACGCTTGACGTCGATGCTTGCGTACAGCACTTCTTCGCGGTCGGTGCTCGCGGGACCGGCGAGCGGCCAGCCGTCCCCGCCCACGATCAGGCTTTGACCGATGAAGAGTTGCCCGCGCTCGGTGCCGATGCGGTTCGCGCAGGCGATCGCCATGCCGTTGCTGTGCGCGGCCGCCATTGTCAGCGTGGCGGCCATTGCGGAGCGGTTTTCCGGCTGCGAGGGCATGGGCACCCAGTTGGTCGGCACGCACACGATGTCCGCGCCCTGCATGGCCGCGAGCCGGTAGGTTTCGGGAAACCAGCCGTCGTAGCAGATTGCAATCGCAATGCGGCCGAGCGGGGTGCCGAACACGGGCACGCCGCGATCGCCCGGTTCGAAAAAGCGGTTTTCGTTATTCCACAGATGCAGCTTGCGATAGATGCCAATGTGACCGGAAGGGCCGGTGAAGAGTGCCGAGTTATACAGGCGTTTGCCGGCGCGTTCGGCAATGCCCGTGACGATATGAATACCGAGGCGCTGTGCGGTATCGGCGAAGAGCCCGGCGGTTTCGCCATCGGGCAGACCTTCGGCCAGCGAGAATGCCTCGTCGCGGTCCGCGAACACGTAGCCGGTGGTCGCCAGTTCGGGCAGCACGACAAGCGACGCGCCTTGGCTCGCAGCGGTTTCCACATGCCGGATGAGGCGCGCCAC
Organism: Paraburkholderia phenoliruptrix; assembly: GCF_019511605.1. Lineage (GTDB taxonomy): Bacteria > Pseudomonadota > Gammaproteobacteria > Burkholderiales > Burkholderiaceae > Paraburkholderia > Paraburkholderia phenoliruptrix_A. Next base: position 18,063 of record NZ_JAEUAV010000023.1, read on the forward strand.
GTTGGCGCGCTTGGCGCCGATGTGCGGCTCCATCTGCACGCACGCGATGACGAGTTCCTCCAGGCCGGGCTTTGCCAGGTCATAGTGCGACATTGCTGTTTTCGTCTCCCAAAACAAAAAGCCCCCTGACCAGCGTTGGAAACGCAAGTTAGGGGGCTGCATAGCCTTCCATGTAGCACGGCAACGTTGCCGTGTGCCGCCACGAACATCCATGACGACAGACTGGGAACGAATTTATGAAATCAAATTTCCCATGTCAAGCAATAAGGCCGCTCATAGGGAAAGCACTTGTTTTACGGCGGACCGTGCCTCGTTACAGCAACTCCTGATAGTACGGCGAATTCGGCGGCAGCTTGCCGCCCTGGCGGCGCACGAACTGCTGCACGCCGTGCGTTGCCGACGCCAGCGCGCCGCTTGCGAAGCCGCCCTCGAAGGTGAGTTCCTCGCCAATGGCAATTGCGCCGTCGCTCATTCGCAGCAGCGCCGCATACAACGTGCGCGTGTTGTCGAGCTGGTCCGGTCCGTCCATCTTGAACGCGCCCCACTGGTGACGCTCGAGGCCCCAGTGCGTGTACGCAATGCCGTCGCGGCTCTGCTCGACGACGTCGGCGAGATTGGCGAGCTTCTGATGAGCCGGGTTGTCCGGATCGCGCGAGGCCACGTCGCGAAGCGTCCGAACGTACAGATCCATCTGTTCGCGGCCCGTCATGCCGGCGACCTTCGTCGAGTTGTCGCCGAGGGTGTAGCTCGGATAGACCACTGCGCCGCCGTCGCTAGCCGGCACCACGTACGACTGCTGGAATAGTTCGTCTGCCTGGACGTTGCCGGGCAGATCGCGATCTTCCATCAGGTCCGCGGCGATCTTCACAGCCATCTTGGTGGCGCCCACCACGCGAGCGTCCTTGATGGCGGCAGCGAAATCTTCCGGCAACAGCGGCTCCGAACCCGCCTGTGGACCCGTGAGGCCAAGACGCACCGCCTCGCGTGGACCACCGGCGAAAAACAGTTCGTCGTACTGTTCGGTTTTCGTTTCGTTGCTGGTCTTGTCGAGCCACGTCACGTGATATTTGCCGTCGACTTTCTTGATGCTCGTGACTTCGGCGTTCAGTTGAATGGCATTCTGTTCGGCAAGCGATACCGCACCTTCCGGCAGACCTTCGCTGTCCTCGATCATCTTGTGCAGCGGCGCGTCCGCACCGTCGACGAGCGCAACGTGATCCTCCAGGCGCTCGTCGACGAGAAAGCGGAACTCCTCCAGAAAGCCCGTGCTGAAGTAGCCCGAATAGCCGCCCACGCCAATGCCGGTCGCGCCGAATGTGCGCCATTCGTCCCGGTTCCAGGTAATGCCTTTTTCCTGCAGCAGCGCCTTCAGGCCGGACTGGAACGTGTGGCTGTCGAACTTCTGCTTGGCATCGTCGCAAAGCTCGCGAAAACGCGCGGTGTCGCCCGCGTCGCGAGCCTCGCGAATCGGCGCGAGAAGCGGCTCGGTCATCGAGCGCATGACGTCTTCGGCAACCTTGCGCATCGTCGCGTTTTCCGGCGGTTCGCCCGGCTGCGCTTCATAGACCTTGCCGCCGATAATGTACGAAGTGGGCACCGAGCTCGAATTCGGAAACGGCACGTGCTCGAGCCCGTAGTGCTCGGCAATGCTCCAGTAGAAGTTGCCGCGCGTTGTGTGAAAACGCATGCCGCCTGGATGGTATGGCGTCGGGTCGCCTTCCCAGCGCCCGGAGGCAATCCGTCCGCCTATGTGGTCCGCCTGCTCGAGCACGTTCGGCTTCACACCGATGCGGTTCAGCGCATCCGCTGCCATGATGCCGGCCGGGCCCGCGCCGACCACGCAGACCTTGAGGTTCTCGGCCACGCCTTCCGGCAAGGTGCCGACCTGGCGATTGTTGTCCCACCAGAACCCGGTGTAGTCGTACATGTGATCGAGCGGCATGGTCATGCGCAGATCGGTGAAGCGGTCTTTCAGCAGCGCTTTCAGGTCTGCGTCGTCGCCCGCGGCCTTCATCGGCATCGCGAGCTTCTCGCGGGCCTCCGGCGTACACGAAGTGAGCAGTTTCGCGGCGAGCTCGGGCTTCATGAAAACCGCTGTGTGCTCGAGCCAGTCGCGCACCGGCGTGCGGGGCAGGTCGGGTGCGGCCTGGCGTGACGTATCGCCGAGAAGTTCGGACTGCTGTGCACCGAGCGTGTTGAGCACATCGCCCTGTTCGGCTTCGCAGAGCGCATGCCATTGCAGCGTCGTTTCAAGGTGCAGTTGCTCGCGCTGCGGTCCCGCTTCCATGCTCGCAAGCCGCGTCAGGTTCTTGTTCACCGCGGGGCCGAGCTTGTTGCGATCGCGCGGCCAGTCGCCCACCGGCTCCCTGAAGTAGCGGCCGACCGATTGCGGCGTGAGCGGCGGCAATGCGCGGCCAACGGTCGACAGCGTGTTGTCGCGAGCGAGCGCGCCTGAGCCGTTCGCCCGCAGATACTCGCCCATGAACTCCTTGCCGGATGGCCACTGGTTGCGCGAAGCCGGCGTGGCTGTGTCGGTCTTCGCTGCGGGCAGCGCCTGACGCGGGCGCGCCGTGGGTGCGGGCTCGCCCGATCCTTGCGCGCCGCGCGCCCGCGTGGCCGGCAGCCCCGGCACATGCGGCTGCGGTGTCGCCGCCGGTTTGGCGGGTTCAGAGGGAATACCGCCAGGCGGCGGCAGATGCGGGTTGCTACCTGATGCGGAGGAGCCTGGTTCGATAGTAGGCATGTTGTGTTCCCTGTTGAGTTGTCTCGCGTCACGACAGCGCGAATCGACCGGCTCCACAGCATGTGTGAGCGCAGGCCGGCGGCGCATAACGGATGAAAAGCGCGCGGCAAGCAATGCATGAAGTGCCAGGGGCGGACATCGCCGGAAAGCCGGATGCGGCGGCCGATAAGCGCCCGATAAGCGACCCATAAGCGGCCAATAAGCGACTGACATAGTCGAATGGCGAGTCCGGCCGCATGCGGCGGCGACGGCAGCGTTGCTGCGCGAACGTTGATACCGCTAGGAACGTTACTATCGCGGGCGCGGTCCGCGAGCAGGGAAGCGAATCGCGTGACGGAGAAACGAACAGGGAAGACTGAGTTGTCAGCGTTTGGCCATCTGTGTGGGCGAACGCATCACCGTGCGTTCGCCACACGTGGGAACACGAGCGTGCGGACGACTTCGTGGACGATGTCTTCTGCCGGGCGTTTGCCCGCCATTACCCATAGTCCGTTGAGCTGCGCCGGCAAGCGGCGCGCATCGCCCGAAAAGATCGCCACGTTCAGAACAGCGCCATGTCGAGCGCCGTGCATCGCGCGGTTCGCACCCACGCAGTTCCAGCAAAAGGAACCGAGTGCCGTGGCAGACGACCGCACAAGATGGATCACGACATCGACTGCATCGTTATCGGGATCGCGCATGATTTCCCACGCGAGGCGGCCGCCGAGCGTCGGTAGATTCTCGCCCCAGTGTCGCACTTCAAGTCTCTCGAAACCCCATAAACGCAGGCCGATAACAAGCGGCGACGCATTGGTGTAGATCCGGTTGCGCCGGTTGAGAACCTCGGCGTCCGAAGCATTGAATGAAGAGCGGCGGGTAGTCGGGTAGATCATGGTCGGAATGGCGGGATCGGTAACAGCCGGTGCTGCCGCTCAAGTTGCAAAGGGCAAGCTGCAAAAGCGAGTCGCAAAAGCGGGTTGCAAAAGCGGGTTGCAAGAGCGCGTTGCAAAAGCGGCGCAGCCGGTAATGGGCGAACAGAAGGTAGCGCAGTTGCTGCGCCCGCTCAGGACAGATTGGTCAGCGGGGCGCCTTTGCTCGTCCGATAGTCCGATGGCGTGGTTGCCAGGTACTTCCTGAATAGCTTGGCTAACTGACCGCCGCTGCCGATCCCGCAACGACGCGCAATCTTGTCGACGGGCAAGCGTGATTCCACCAGCATCCTGCAGCTCATGTTCAGGCGCGCACGCAGCAGATAGTCCGAAGGCGTCATGCCCATTTCGCTTTTGAAGCGCCGCAAAAAGTTGCGCTCGCTCATTGCGGCGACCTGCGCGGCGGCGTCAATCGAAATAGGGCGATCGACGTTCGCCTCGAGCCAGCGCACCGACGCCATGATCTTCTCGCTGACCTGGTGCGAGGCACGCGTCATGTCGTTGCTGAACGGCGTTCTGTGCTCCGGGGCGATAGACTGCGCGATCTGCCTCGCGAGGTCGGGCCCAAGATGTTCCTGGACCAGACGCAGTGCCGTGCTCACGGCTGTCGGCGCTTCGGTCAGCGAGCGCCTCGAATAGGGCTCATGCGCGTCCTGGTCGCCATACATGAGCGGGCAGTAGCGGCTTGGCAGCCCGGTTGCCTCGAGAAGCTGCCGCCCTTCGGCGATGGGGTGAACGATTTCGCTGAAAGGATGGCGCCGGCGCAGCCAACTGCTCAGACGTTCGTCGCGGCACGCCTGCTGCACGCCCGCACCGCCTGCAATGAACAGCAGATGGCGGTCGTTCGTGCCTCGGTGCGTCTCGACGCTGTCCGTCCAGACGAATACCGACGAAGAACTGGCGATCCGGCCGCCCGCGGCCGATAGCAATGAGATGTCGTAATACACGCGGCCGTTGCGCTGCGACGCTGTTAGCGCATTGGCTTTGTGAAAGACTTCGATGATGGCTGCTACTTTCGGCAACGCGAAACCGTTGAACAGTGCGATGTCGACATGCGCGACCTCTGTCTTGTGCGCTGACTCTGAATTTTGCGGCGTGCAGCGCGGTAGAGTTTCTATCAGCTCCATCTTTTTTCCCCGGAATATATCGGCCCGCAAAGCCTTCTGGCTCTGTCTTTAGTTGTTGTGAACCAATGCTATACGATCGGCTTGCAGTGAATTATTACATGGCTGAATCAGCCAACAAATTGGCCGTTGGCGACATCAACCGATACGAAATATGCATGGTGACGGCGCATTTATCCAACTCACATTCCTGACTTGGCCAATGAGAAGGCCAGGTGATTTTTTTTCAGGTTTTTTTCTGCGAAAGCGCGGCCTGTCTATATAGCACTCTTTGCGTCGATGCGCAGCAAATTTAGATATGTCGTGAGAAAGTTGCGGCAAATTACAACGTATTCGTGCATGGCTGTATGCGTCTTCAGTGTCGCGAAAAAACTTTGGAGCCGTTTTTGTGCGTACTCGGCGCGATTTGCACCTGAATAACGCACGTGGCGGGTCGCTCCGGGACGCAACGCCCCGCCCAGCGGCGAGTCCAGTACACAGCCGCCGCAGCAGCGCGCGCATTTTTTTTCGCAAACGATTGCGGAACAGACTAAATAAGTCGAGACGCCGGTCGTTAACGCAGCTATGCACAAACAATACATTCAGGCTATCGTCGATGCGGCCTGCGAGACCGCCGACGCCATCGTCGGCGCACGCGAGTGGAATACAATTGAAGACGCCACCGCTATGCACGAACTTATTTTCTGGGATATGATCGCCCGGAAGTTGCCGGATTTGAGCGCGGCAGAGCTGTTGGCAGCGCTCGAAATAAGCAACGGCAGGCGCGTTTCGCGCACGGGTTAGGCCGTTATTCGAATTGGATGGATTGCGAAGGCGCGAGAATGTGGCCTGATTGAAACAATGAAGTCAAGCCACTGCTATGTTATTCGTCACTTACACGCCATTGCAGAGGCGCTTTCCATTTCTATATATATTCTTATATTCGTCGCAGGTGTCACTGACACGAACTGACGGCGGCGCGAATCACATAGCCAATTAGCATGGCCCGAGGCAGGCCAACTTGCTGTCACGACGGGTTTCGCAGCCCTTGGCGCATCATCCGGTATTCGGTCGGCGTAGTGGAAAGGTGCTTGCGGAACAATTTGGCGAGCCGTCCGCCACTGCCGATTCCGCAGCGGCGCGCTATCTTGTCGACGGGCAGGCTCGTGCTCGCAAGCAGCTTGCAGCTCATTTCCAGTCGTACGTGAAGAAGATAGTCTGAAGGCGTGACGCCCATCTCGTTCTTGAAGCGCCGCAGGAAATTCCTCTCGCTCATGGCGGCGACCTGCGCTGCCGCTTCGATGGAAACAGGACGCGTGCCGTTGGCTTCCATCCATCTCGCCGAAGCCTGAATCTGTTCGCTGACGTGCGGCGCCGGCGTTGCACGAATGTGCGCATCCGTCTTGAGCCTCTGCCGCGGCGCGGCCCACTCTGCCACCTGGCGTGCGATATCCGCGCCGACGTCTTCTTCTACGATACGTAAAGCGATTTGCAGCGGACTCATCGAATGATCTATCGCGCGCGCGGCGCCTTTCAGCTCTGCGCGATGTTGTCCGTCCATTCGGCCGTTTCCGTCAGTCGTGAGGCCTGCCGCGTCGAGCAGCAAGCGACCTTCGGCGATAGCGTGAACGAGCGCGCTCGTCGGAAACACGCGTCGCAGCCATACAATCAGACGATCGTCGCGAAACGCTGTTGTCGCGCCAATACCGCCTGCGATAAAGAGCGCATGGAAGTTGTCGGTACGCCGTAGCGAATCGACGCCATCGGTCCAGATAAAGACCGACGACGAACTTGCTATACGTCCACCCGACGCCGACAGAAGAGAGACTTCGTAATGCGCACGCCCGGATTGATCCGGGTCACCCAATGCATTGGCCGATTGGAATACTTCGATGATGGACGCAACGTCCGGAAGCGCAAACCCATTGAAGAGTGCAACGCCAATGTGCTTCGCGCTGCCTTCATGTGTTGAGGACTGTGTATCAAGTGCGTTCTCGTGAGCTTCACCGCTGCGAGGCCCCATCGTCGTACGTTCCCGAAGATATGACTTTCTTGTTTTTTCGAAGTGTCTTCAATCGCTCGAACGCATGCTACCCAGTCTTTTTGTCGCCAATTGACGCGTGGCGGATTTCGCCAACATGTTGGCATCCGATGGTAAGTGTCGACCTGCGAATCTGATTGCAGGACCAACAGAACAAATGTGGCGGATTTCACCAAACGTTATGACGGAATTGATTCGAGGCCGATGCTAACATCGACCGCTTGAATCGCTAACCGTGCCGCGAGAAGCTGCGTTAATCGATCAACGTCATCTGACAGTCGGGAGCTCACATGTTGTATTCGGTGCAGGTATTGCGCGCCTTGGCGGCTGTCCTTGTCGTTGTCTGCCACGCTATACACAAGCAAGGGCAGATCTCGGGCACGGGCGCAACGTGGGAGTTCGGCGGCTCGGGAGTGGATCTGTTCTTTATTATTTCCGGCTTCATCATGTGCTACGTCACGATGAACCGGCAGGTTACCGCGCGCGATTTTCTCAAGGCCCGAGTACTTAGAATCGTCCCGCTGTATTGGACGTTGTCGCTGGTCGCGCTGGCTGTCTATCTTGCGAATCCGGCAATAGTGAACAGTAGCGGCGGTACGACGACCATAGTCAATTCCTTCACGCTTATTCCAACCGGCGACAAGTTCCTCATCCAGACCGGCTGGACGTTGAGCTATGAGTTTCTGTTCTATCTTGTGTTCGCCGCGTCGTTGAGCTTTGCTATGGGCAGGCGTCTCGCTTTTACGTGTGGGGCGTTGCTCGTTCTGGTTGCAGGCGGCGTGCTGCTGAGTCCCTCCAATCCCACATTGAAATTCGTGACTTCGCCTTTGTTGCTCGAGTTCGTCATGGGCATTGCCGCGTATCTCTACGTGCGTGAAGAATCCAGACTGTTGCCGTTGAGCGTCGCGCTGGTCGCGGGCGGCATACTCGCTCTTTGTGTGATGCCGCCCGCCATCACCGCCGATGCGCGAGTAATCAGTTACGGTTTGCCCTTCATGATGATCTTTGCCGGCCTGGTGAAGATGGAACTGCTGGTTCGCCAGGCGTGCGAGACGATTCCCGGCAGACTTGCTACCGCCATAGGCGCAGCATCGTATTCACTCTATCTCGCCCATCCTTTCGCACTGGCCGCCGCTGCGATGATCGTGAAAAGGAGCGGCATCCAGCACTACCCGGTGCTTAGCGTCGCCATCCTCGTTGCGAGTGCATTGGTAGCCGGCTACGCCTGCTTCTCGCTGATTGAAGTCAATCTGAACCGATGGATCAAGAGCGCTTCGCGCAAACGTACTGCACGGCTTTCCAAAACGGTACATGAAGCGGTGGAGCAGCCAAAGACAACCCGGACGTGGCCACAATGATCGCGATCAAATCGAGCGGGCGTACGCCCGCGCCGCCGAACAGTCTGAAAGCAGGATGGCTCGCTCTGATCGCCGGAGCAGTGAGTGCCATAGTACTGGTGGTACTTTATACGGCACGCGCGCATACGTTGACTATCATTCTGAACGGCATTCTGATCGCGCTCATTTTGTCGATTAAGCCGCGCAATCCGACAGTCCGGTGGTTCCGGGTCTTTCTTCTGTTCTTTTTTGGCGTCTTCCCGCTTTGGCAATTGCTGGTTGGGGATGAGATCTATCTGAAGCTGTTTCCTCAGGACAGCGCACCCGTGGTCGCATGGTACCTGTTGAGTATCGCAGGGATTGCGTTGACCAAGATCGCTCTGGACATCAATGGGAAAGCGTTGACTCAATGGACCGCGCCCACGGATACAACGGCGAGAGCAGGAGGGCTCGCCTATCTGTTTGCGGCACTTTCGTTGTGTGCGCTGGCGTTCATGTATGTGAAGCTCGGCGGCTATTCGCATGTCGTGCAGCTCTACAACACTCGTGTGGAGAGCAATGGAACCGACTACGATCCATTTCGTGGGCTGGGTGTGATCCAGGCTTTCGCCAACACATCGCCGCTTTGGGTGTTCGTTTGTCTCACCATGCGCAGGCGCCGGAATGTACTCTTTACAACGATCGCATTCGTGCAACTGGGCGCCTTGGGGTGGCTTTCCGCAGGCGTGGCAGGTAGCCGCCAGGGAATTGTATTCGTGCTCGTGTTTGCGCTCTTCATCTATCACGGCTTTGTCAAACCTATCAGCGCGAAAAAGGCGCGCACCTTCGGCATCGGGGTGGCGCTCACAGGCATTCTGCTCATACCGTTGAAGCTCGGTCTGGGCTATTCGGATCTCGCCAGGTTGCCGCAACGCTTTGCAGAACAGCGCGATCTGGAAGTGAGCATGGGACCGCTGAGCGCGTTCCTGTTTCGCGATCTATCGCGCTTCGACGTACAGGCCGTCGCCATCAACGAGGTAGAAAAACCAGCCTACGACCTCGCAATGGGCCGCAGTTTTGCCGGCGCGCTCGCGTCAATTGTTCCGAGCGCACTATGGCACGACAAGCCCGAGACGTTCGCGCAGGAAAAGAGCGAGATCGTGCGGGCACTCGAGCGCGGCACGATGGATAAGACCACCTTGCTGTTCGGCATGCCGGGCGAGTTCCTGATCAACTTTGGGCTGGCGGGATTCGTGCTGTCGTTTGCGATACCAGTCTGGCTTCTCGTCACGCTCAACCGCGTGGGACGGCATTCGTCGAGATGGACGGCGCTTCGAACGGTGCTATGGCCTTTGCCGTTCCTGTTCTTCCTGTTCGATTCGAATGTGCTTGTCTACTACGTCGTTCGCTGGGTCGTGCTGTTCGGTGTGCCAATGGGCTTTGCATTGAAATGGCCCGGTGGCAAACGGGCGCCTTCTATCTCACGCGAAATGCATGATATTGCCATTAGCGCAAAGCCGTGATTATTGCGCAAGCGCTACATCGAAACCGGCTGCCCGCTCGAAAACAATTCATAAAAAAGTGACCCGACGCGGCGGGCAATGAAGCGGTAATCAATCTGTCACGTTCTTTTTTCCTCTCCAATCACCCCCGCACTGTCACCGTCGCGCTGCGCATGCACGTGTCGGGCTTGCTGCTGCAACGTACGTCCCATGCAGGTGCCGCTATCGCGTCGATCAACGCTCGCGAGGCTTTATGCATCACGATGACGCGGCTTTCTCCGAGTTGCTTGTTTCCGCCAACACTGTGTTCGTATCGGACGCGGATTAATTGGCGTTCATTGCTCCGAATATGATCCGTTTCATCAAACGCAATTGCATTTAATCTGGCGATCCGGCATTAAAGAAGTGCAAACGAATTTCTGCGGTAATTCATGCGCGCGCAACGATAAAGCGAGTTGCGCCTGATTGCCGCGATCTGGAGAAGATCACTTCACGCCTTGCATTCGCGTTGCACTCACGTCGCATTCAGACACGACACGCAGTGCTGCGTGACTTTAATCGCCGACATGGTTACCGCCCATCTGGAGAGGCCCGATGAAGATCGTTCTTGCTCGACTCTGCGATATCGCGATGACACTACTGGGCGCTGCAATTGCAGCGCGACTCTGCTTCGGCGAGGCCGTGCCGCATCCTCTGCTGCATTGCTTCAGCGCTGTGATGGTGGTGGCACTCGTTGCAATGGCGTTTCCGGGCTATTCCATTTATCTGTCGTGGCGCGGACGGCCGCTTCGGCCGCTGTTTCTGCGCGTGCTGGCTGCGTGGTTTTCGGTGCAGGCACTGGCTTGCGCGCTGGTGTTTCTGCTAGGCGGTATCCACACGTTGTCCGGCCGCTGGCTGCTCGTGTGGACACTGCTTACCGCAGTACTGCTGGTAGCCACCCGAATGGCCGTGTACTCGATGCTGCGCCGGTACCGTCACGCCGGTCACGACTTGCGGCACGTTTCGGTTATTGGCCATGGACGCTATTTCGACCGCGTATCGCGCGACACAGACGGAAACGCCGCCGCAGGCTTCAAGGTTGTCGACGTCGTGAAACTGGCTGCTGTCAGCGCGGATGCGGACCAATCGGCCGTTGACCATGATATCGACGCACTGAGGCGGGTCCACGATTCAATTGAGGCCAACGCAATTCGGGAAGTCTGGCTGGCACTGCCCATGACAGCGGAAGCATCGCTGCAGCGCTGCGTTGACGCATTGCGCGGTACGCTGATCGATCTGCGTCTGCTGCCGGACGTGGACGCGCTTGGCGTTCAGGAGCATGGAGGCGCACTCGCGTTCATTGGCCGGCCCGCAATCAGCCTGTCGCCCGTGGCGCTGCCGCGTGAGGCAATCACCGGCAAGGAAGTATTCGACCGCGTGTTCGCAGCGCTCGCGCTGCTTGCGCTGTCGCCATTGATGCTGGGCATTGCGCTATGCGTGAAATGTTCGTCGCCGGGTCCGGTCTTTTTCCGGCAACGCCGCAAGGGGCTGAACGGCCAGACGTTCTCTATCTACAAGTTCAGGTCCATGCGGCTTCACGCGCCCGAACATGGCGTGGTCAAGCAGGCCACGCGTGACGATCCACGCATCACGCGGGTTGGACGCTTCCTGCGTCGTACCAGTCTGGACGAACTACCGCAGTTCATCAATGTGCTGCGCGGCGAAATGTCCGTGGTTGGGCCGCGTCCTCATGCGATCGAACATGACGAACTTTACCGGACACTGATTAGCGGCTACATGGACCGCTACCGCATCAAGCCTGGCATCACCGGATGGGCGCAAGTAAACGGTCACCGTGGCGAGACCGAACGCGTCGAGAAAATGGCCGCCCGGGTCGAACATGATCTCTATTACCTGCGCCATTGGTCGTTCGCATTGGACTTGCGAATTGTCGTTGCCACGATTCTGCGCGGCTTTGTCGGCCATCAGGCGTACTGAAGCGCGGCACGAGGCGCGAGCGGCTGCGGGAATTGCTATCAAACGAGTTGGAAAGGGGATGTATGCCGAAGCGGGATAAACAGATTGCGCGTGCAGCGGGCAATCGTCAGTCGGGACGTGCGCTGTTCAACGCAGTAGCGCTAGCGCTTCCCGTTGTGTTGGCGGGATGCGCTGCCGCGCCCGGAATGAAGATGGCCAAGCCCGCCACCATCGCGGTCTCTCATGATGCACAGGCGCGCGCCGAAGCGGCGCCGGTGCCGATCGTCAACATCGACGCCACGCTGATTCATCAGCTGCGGGTTACTCGCAGCAAGGATATCGATCAGGCAGTGCGCGAACTGTCCACCAAACCGTCGCCGTATGTGGTTGGAGCGGGGGATGTACTGCAGATCACGGTTTGGGATCATCCGGAACTGGCCGTTGCACAAGGTGCGCCGGGACAGGCCGCGACGCGCACGTCCGACCCGGTACCAGGATTTGTGGTGGACCAGCGCGGCAATCTGCAATTCCCTTACGCGGGAACGCTGCACGCAGCAGGAATGACGACGGACCAGATTCAGCAGGCACTCGCGCTGCGTTTGACGAAGGCATTCCTCAATCCGCAAGTGACGGTGCGCATGGCCTCGTTTCGTGCGAGACAGGTTTTTGTGGACGGTGAAGTGCATGCGCCTGGTGCGCAGCCGCTGAACGACATCCCAATGACGCTCTATGACGCAGTGAGCCGCGCGGGAGGCTTCTCGTCGACAGCGGATCAAAGCCGGCTGGTTCTCGTTCGCGACGGCCGCTCGTATCCGCTTGACATGACCTCCATGTTCGAGGGTGGCTTCAATCCAGCGAAGATCATTCTGCGCGATGGCGACCTGCTGCGCGTGCGCGCGCGCGACGACAGCGGCGTGTACGTGATGGGTGAAGTGTCGAAGCCGTCGACCGCGCTTCCCATGCGTGACGGCACGCTATCGCTTAGCGAGGCCATTTCGCAGGCCGGCAGCATCAACAGCAATTCCGCCGATCCATCGGAAGTCTACGTAATACGCGATTCATTGAGCGCAAGCCCACAGGTCTATCACCTCGACGCAAAGTCGCCGGTGTCGATGGTGCTCGCCAATCAGTTCGCGTTGCAACCGCACGACATCGTCTACGTGGACGGTAACGGTTTGGTGCGCTTTAGCCGCGTGCTGAACCTCTTGCTGCCCGCGGTTAATGCGGCACTTTACGGAGCGATTGCCGGGAAATGATCAGAAGCATGCTGGTGGTTTGCGTCGGCAATATTTGTCGAAGCCCGATGGCCGAGTACCTGCTGCGCCGTGAACTCGAGGGAATCGCGGTCACATCGGCAGGACTGGACGCATTGGCGGGATATGCCGCAGATCCTGCTGCGGTTCAGGTCTGTGCTGAGAACGGACTGGACATTACTCAGCATCGTGCACGCCAGTTGAATGCTGCACTGGTGAGCGCAAGCGACCTGATATTAACGATGGAAGATGCGCACAGGCAGGAAATCATGCGCAGGCACCCGTCGGCCCGAGGCAAGGTGTTCCGGATCGGTGACGCGCACGACTTCGATGTTCCCGATCCTTACCGCAAACCGCTCTCGCATTTCTACGGGGTCTACGAGTTGATCGCTCGTGGTGCCGCATCCTGGACATCGCGCATTAAGGCACTCGCTTAAAGAGACGTTGACACGATGAACAATAGAATTGATATGACCGTGGGTGATCCAGTCGATGACGATGCCGACCTGATCCGTTACGTGGACGTGCTGGTCGGCAGCCGGTGGTTGATTGCCGGTATTTGCGCAGTGATCCTCGCGATCGGAGTCGCGTACGCGTTTCTGGCTCGCCCGAATTACGAAGCCAACATCATGATTCAGGTGGAGGAAGACAATCCGACCAGCGCTACGTCGCTCCTCGGCGATGTTTCCTCGCTTTTCGACGTGAAGACGCAGGCGGAAGGAGAAGTCGAGATCCTGCAGTCACGCGCGGTGGTCGATCAGGCCGTGAACGATCTTCGTCTTTATATCGACGCCGCGCCGCGCCGTTTTCCGCTGATCGGCTGGTTGATAGCCGATCACGATAAATCGCTCTCCAATCCGGGCCTGTTTGGTATGGGCGGTTTCTGTTGGGGAGGCGAATCGATCTCTGTCGAGCAATTCGAGGTGCCGTCTGATCTGGTGGGAAAACGCTTCAAGCTCACGCTGCTCGACAACAACCGTTTTCGCGTAACGCAGTCGGATCTGGACGCGCCGATAGAAGGCGTGGTAGGGGAGCCGGTTGTTTCCAACCAGAGCATTGGCCAGTTCCGCCTGCTGGTTTCGCACGTCAGCGGTAAGCCCGGCGCAGTATTCTCGCTCACCCGATACTCGAAGCTGCTGACACTGGAAGCGTTGCAAAAAAAGTTGACCGTCGAGCAGAAGGGCAAGCAGAGCGACATCATTACCGCATCTCTACGCGGAAGGGACCCGCAACAGATCACGGCGATCCTCAATTCGCTAGGCAGCGCCTATGTCGCGCAGAACATCAAGCGCAAAGCGGCGGAGGCCGACAAGTCGGCGGCGTTTCTGGAGGGCCTGCTGCCTGGTCTGAAGCATGACGTGGAGCAGGCCGAGCAACGCTACAACGCTTTTCGCAACTCGAAGGGCACGTACGATCTCGGCCTTGAAGCGCAAACGCTTCTCCAGGAGACGGTCGCGTGGCAGACCAATCTGTTGACGTTGCAGCAGAAACGCGCGGAACTCTCCAGCGGCTATTCGCCGGATCACCCTTCGGTGCGCGCGGTCGAGCAGCAGATTGCTGCCATGAAGGCGCGACTTCAGGCAGTGGACGGGCGGATGAAGTCACTGCCTAATCTGGAACAGGGCACGGTCGCGTTGATGCGTGACGTACAGGTGAACACCGACGTTTACCTTGGCGCGCTGAACAATCTGCAGCAATTGAAACTGGTGTCCGCCGGCAAGGTGGGCAATGTCCGCCAGGTCGATACCGCACGTGTTCCGGAAGAACCTGTACAACCGAAAAAGCCCTTGGTAATCGGACTGGCGTTGATAGCCGGCCTGATGATCGGTGTCGCAACGGCCTTTGCACGCGAGCATTTTTACGGCGGCATTACGGACGTCCAGGATATCGAGCGCTATGCGGGCCTGAATGTCTATGGTGCGATTCCTTACTCGGCCGAGCAGCGCACGCTGGACGAAGCGATTCGCACTCGCCGTTCGGGCCTCGCATTGCTGGCTGCAGCTCGGCCCGACGAACCCTCCATTGAAAGTTTGCGCAGTCTGCGTACCGCATTGCGTTTTGCGATGCTTGACGCGCCCAATAATCGCCTCCTGCTCACAGGTCCCGGTCCAGGTGTAGGCAAATCGTTCATCGCCTCGAATCTGGCCGCGATTATGGCAAGCAGCGACAAGCGCGTGATACTCGTTGACGCCGACATGAGGCGCGGTTACCTCAATCAGTACTTCGGCGTTTCGCGGGGGAAGGGGCTGTCGAACGTACTGTCGGGGGAGGCGACGCTCGACGAGGTGATCCGGCGCGATGTGGCGGAAGGACTCGATCTGATCACCACCGGCAGCATTCCGCCGAACGCGGCCGAACTGTTGATGAGCGAAACCATGAGCCGGCTCATGGAACGTCTGAGCGAGCGCTACGACCTGGTGGTGATCGACGCGCCACCGGTACTCGCCGTTGCCGACGCCGGCATTATCGCCGGCAATGCCGTCACCACGTTCCTTATCGCACGTTTTCAGCGCACGGTGATCGGTGAGCTCACCGAAAGCGCGCGGCACTTGCAGCGGGCCAACGCAACGTTGAAAGGCGTGATCTTCAACGCGGTCGACGCACGTGCGTTTGGTTATCGCTCGAAGTACGGCTCGTATCGCTATGTCGCATATCGCTATGACCGCAAATTGACGAAATGATCCCGATGCAGCCTCGTTTTCTCGCGCTCTTGCGAGGGCTGCACTGTATTCGAGTCGGTTGGCTTTTTATCCGGTTTCTGTTGGCTGCGGTTTCGCCCCGCAAAGGCGAGAGCGTCCGTACTATCCCTTTTGCTTCGGTGAGTTCGACATGAAGATCGTACATGTGGTTGAAACATGGATCGGCGGTGTGGCGAATTACGTTCGTGCGCTGATGATCGAGCAGCGAAACATGGGGCACGAGATCGTTCTGTTGTGCGATCCAAGAAACCTGAAGCTAGCCGATATTGGGGTCGACGGAATAATGGTGGTGCACTACCGGTCGAGCCGTAACCCGGTTCTGGTTCCCGCTATTGCCTACAGGCTGAAGAACATGCTCACCGACATGAATGCGGACGTCATTCATTGCCACAGCACTTTTCCTGGCCTGTACGTGCGCTTGAATCGCTTCGGTAAGGAGAAGATTCTCTACACGCCCCACGCATGGTCGTTCATGAAGCGGGACATTCCTACGGCTATGCGTCACGCGTTTGCGTTTGTCGAACGCGCGTTGTCGAATCGTTGCACGCGTATTCTGTGTATGTCGTTTGACGAAGTTCGCGCTGCAAAGCGCCATCGCATCGGTCTGCACAACATCGATCTTGTCTATACGGGCATAGCGTCCGACGCGCTGAGCGAGCGTTCCATCGAAGCCGCTGCGGTGTCGGCAAACCCGGCGGCGACCATCCATATCGGTTATTTCGGCAGACTGGATTATCAGAAGGGCTTCGACATTCTGCTTAATGCAATTCCGCTACTAAGAGAAGGGCTGCATGTCCACGTGTTCGGCACGGCGGTGCGAGGCGGCGTCAATGTCCGCGCCGACGACCCGCGCGTGACCTATCACGGCTGGGTGGGCCCCGACGAGACACGCCGCGCGATGCTGGAAATGGATGTGATCGTGGTGCCCTCGCGGTGGGAAGGTCTTGCGCTCGTTCCTATCGAGGCCATGCGGGCCGGAAAGGTGCTGGTGGTGTCAAGCGAGGGCTCATTGCCGGAGCAGGTCATTCACGGCTACAACGGGCTGATGTTGCGGGAGCTGAGCGGTGCATGTCTTGCCGAGCAACTCAACGCGTTGTCTCTCGAGGAATGTCGCCGCATGGGCGCCAACGCACGGCATGTGTTCGACCACGCTTTTCGTGCCGACCGTTTCTTCAAATCACTAATGAGCTGCTATGAGAACGCCTGAGGTCTTCCTGTTGCATGCGTACAGTCCGCGCAATAGCGGCGATGGCTTGCTGGTGAAGCTGAGCTTGCGGGCGATTCGCGCCGCTGGCATACGGGGTCCAATTACCGTTGTCTGTCTGGACAAGGCAGCGTTCGCAGGCTACCTCGACGACAGCAACGTGGAACTCGTGTCGCTTTCCCAATTCGTGTCGCGAATCGTGCGACGTATCGGCTCCGTGCGCCCAGCGATATTTTTTGGCGTGGGCGGCGGCTATCTGAGGTCCGGCACTTTCAGCGAAGGGTGGAAGGCGCTGATCGCACACGGTACGCAGATTGCCGGAACCGCATTCGGCGGCCGCAGCAGCAGAACTGTCTACTTGCCGCAAAGCGTCGGCCCATTCCGGGGGCTCTCCGGTTTCGTGCTCAAGGCGTTGATTCGCCGGCACGTCGACACTATTTTTCTGCGCGACGACAAGAGCGGCGAGGAACTGCAACACCGCAAAGGCGTGCGAACCGGCGACCTTGTCGTGCTGGAAATCGGCAGGAACCTGCAGATTCCCGTCACTGCGCTGAGCGCACAGGCACGCCGCAAGGTCTTTTTCGTGTTTCGCGACCTGAGTGGCAAGCCGTATTCCGACGTGTATCTAAAGAATATCAAACGCCTTGTTGAACTGATTCCGGACGCTGAATTCGCGCTGCAAAGTTCCGGCCGGGGCAACAGCGACGACGTCTTTTACCGGCGCACTTTCGGAGTCGAATGCACGACCCTGTTGCGCGATATTGTGCAGAGGCGCGACGCCATCATTGTATCGGTGCGGCTACACGGCAGTCTGGAAAGCGTGCTGGCGGGTGTGCCGAGCGTGCATCTGTCGTATGAGCGCAAGGGGCACGCTGCGTATAGCGATCTCGGGATAGACGACTACGTGTTTCATGCGGGAGACTTCGACCCGCAGAAGGTGGCCGACGTGGTCGATGGTCTGAGAAACGATCCGTCGCCGTTCTGGAACAGCCTCGATAAGGCATCGGCAAACCGTTACGACGAACTGGTGGAGTACATCAAACATGAAGTACAACGCTTCGATCACTTTGCTGATGGACGGAAACTTCTCGCGCGTCGGAACTGAGATCTACAGCCCGCATATGGGCTACGAGCAGTTTGCCGTGAGGTTCACGCAGAGCTTTGATGAAGTCAACATTGCCGCGCGTTCTTTTCCCACCGCGAAAGCGCTGGGAAAAAGGGTGACTGGCGCGAAGGCCGCATTCGTCGATCTGGGCGCCAATCGGGGTGCGGGCGCGCTCGTTCTCGGCATTCCACGCCTGCTGCAACGCCTCTATCACGTCGTCAGGCGGGCAGATGTGTTGCTGATCCGTTTTCCAGGCAATATTGCCATGCTCGCGATGCTGATCTGCAAATTGACGGGAAAGCCATTTTCCGCGGAAGTCGTCGCTGACCCTGCGGATTATTTCAGCGACGCGGCGTCGAGCCATCCGTTGAGGCGCGTGGCACGCAGCGTACATTGCTGGGCCACCCAACACGCGGTTCGCCGGGCGCAAACCGTGCGGTACGTCACCGCGCGCTCATTGCAGCAGCATTATCCGCCAGCGCGGATCGACCGCAGCTTCGGGTTCAGCGATGTGTATCTGCCGGATGCGATGTTCGAGCGGACGCACGTCGCCACAGTCGGCGAGCAGGTCGGTTTTCGCATCGTCAATGTCGCGATGATGCATAACGAAAGCAAAGGGCATGACCCGTTGATACGCGCCATTGGACGGTTGCGCGCACGCAAGCTCGACGTGCGTCTCACCCTGATTGGCGACGGTGCGCTGCGCGAGCGCTTCGAGCGCCTCGCGCAGGAAGAGGGCGTGGCAGACGCGGTGCATTTCGCCGGTGCAATGGACGGCGACGAAGTGCGCCAGCGAGTGGCGCAACACGCGCTCTTCGTGTTGCCCTCGTTTCAGGAAGGCATGCCGCGCGCAATGCTTGAGTCAATGGCACTCGGCGTTCCTGTAGTTGCAACGCGAGTAGGCGGAATCGGCGAGGTTCTGGACGAGCAGAGCCTTATCGAGCCAGGCGATGTCGATACTCTGTGTGAACGCATTGAACGACTGGCTACAGACCCGGCATTCAGGCGAAGCGAGGCAGACAGACAGCGGGCAATCGCAGGCAGGTTTCGGTTCTCGACACTGCAGGAGCAATATCAGATCTATTGCGATGAACTCAAGGCGGTCTCGCAGCGATGAAAAAGGACTTTCTCTATGTGGTGCTTGCGTCCGCGCTGCCGGCGCTCGGCAACTTCATTGCGGTTGCCGTGGCGCTGCGCCATCTGGATCCCGACTGGCTCGGCAAATCGTACGCGCTGCTCGCTTTCTTTTACGTGACTATTGACCTGTTCAATTTCGGGTCGCCGCGCATCTTCACGGTCGAGCGAATCCGCTCGCGCGTGTCGACTCTGATATTCCTCGATTTTGCGAGCGCAACCGGTTCGACCATCGTTTTCGCCTCCCTTGCCGGATGGCTTGCGCGAACCGGCCTGTTCGCCGAGCCGCATTATGTCTGGACGCTGATTGCCGCGCCCGCATGCTATGGCCTTTCGCACTTTTCGCTCGGCGTGCTGAGGCTCTATGGACGCAGCGGATTGGTCTGCCTGGTTTCGACAATCTCCGCGTTGAGCCGCGTCGGTGTCGTGCTGTTTGTGATCGCTGTGCAGCATCTTAGGCCTATGCTGCCCGACCTCCTGCTGCTTGTAGAAGCCGCGTATGGCGCGATGCTGCTGCTGGCCTATCTGGCGACGGCGCGCGGCGGCAATGCGCGTCCGGCGGACTTCGCTTCCTATCCGAATGCCGAGCGCTTTAATCTGTGGACCTTTCGCTATCGCGAGTTCCTCAGCGAAAATCGCAAGGAAATTCTGGGCAGCTGGTATTCGAATGCAATCTTCTCGGGCGCGAAACACGTGGACATCATGATTGTCACGTTCATTCTTGGGCCGTCTGCCGCCGCGCTCTATCGCGGCGTCAAGAGTGTGCACAACCTCGCGTTCAATAGCGGTCAGGCATTTGCGCTCGTCGTGAGCGGCAAGCTGACCCGCGCGATTGCGCCGTTGCTTCGCATGCGTGCCGCGGCGGCACTCGCGGGATCGGCCATCGCGATAGCGTTGTTGACATTGAGCAGTTGGATTGCGCTGCGTATTCATCTCTTTCCGACCAGTTTGCTCGGTGCTCCTGTCGCACAGTTCGGCTTTCTGTTTGCGGCATTCCTTGGTGCAGGAGTGATTTTCGTCTGCAGGATCTTTTCGTTGCACGTGTTCTCGATCGACAGGCGTTCGTTTGTGAGAATTTCGTCGCTGGAAGTGGCGGCGTCGCTTCTTTTCGTATCGGCGCTGTCGTATGTGTTTGGCCTCATAGGCGCGACTTCGGGTATTGCACTCGCCGGCGCCATTGTGCTTGTTTTGTCGACCCGAATCCGCGCCAAACCGACAACGGCTTGCGCATAAGTGAAAACGTCTCCACAACGGTGAGAACGTATGAACCGTCGAAACCTGCTGAAAGGGTTGGCGCTCACGGCGATGCTGCCGGGCCGGTCGGCATTGGTGCACGCGCAGCCCTCGGCAATGCGCTATGTTTTCGCGCACTACATGGTGGCGTGGCCCAAAGGCGGCCCGAATGCGAGCGTAGACGACTATGCCGCGGAATTCCGTGAGGCAATGGCCCGAGGCATTGACGGTTTCGCGCTGAATTGCGGAGGGTGGAGCGTCAGCGAGCCGCTGTACAAAGCGCGCGTGCTGCAAATGTACCGGGCGGCGGAGCGCTTTGGTGGTGCGTTCAAACTATTCGTGTCGGCGGACGGCAAGGCGCAGGACGAACTTGCCGATATCGTCCGCACAACGAGTGCACAGAAAGCGCAGTTGAAGCAAGACGGCAAAACCGTTGTGTCGGCATACGGACTGGGTGGCAGGGACTCCGGGCGTTGCGAGACGTTGATGCGCGAGGCGAATGGCCTCGGCGCGTGGTTTATCCCGCACTTCTCGCCAAGTAGCGGAGAGGCGACAATAGGCGAAGAGCAAGCCGCCGAGATTGCCGCCCGGTCCACTTCCGCCGACGGCTATTTCTACTTCGGCGCGGCTGCACCGCCCGACGTTGTGGCCCGCTCCACCATGCTTCTGTCGTCGACGTTCAAACGTATTGGCAAGACGTTGATGACGAGCGTGACTCCGTACTACCGAGGTCTTTCGAGCGGCACCAACTATCGCGCGTTCGAGACGGGTGGTTTCAGCGGTATGGCAAAGGAGTGGCGGGCAGCCATCGACTCCGGCGCCAACTGGGTGCAGATCGTGACATGGAACGATTGGGCCGAGTCGACCTATGTTGCGCCGATTGGGTCGGCATTGAAAGCGCGCGTGTATGACGCGAGATTCGGAGAACTTCTGAATCACACCGCGTATCTCGATGCGAGCCGGTATTACATCAAGTGGTTCAAGACAGGGGTGCGTCCGGCAATTGAAAACGACGCGCTCTATTACTTCTACCGCTTGCACCCGGTCGATCTGGCGACGGACCTGGCGAGAGCAATGACCGATCCGTCTGCCGTGCCGCCCCGTGCGGCCACTGCGTTGACCGCGCAAATCCATGTCACCGCATTCATGACACGACGCGCGACGCTGACAGTGACATGCGGTGCCAATAGGGCGGTTTTCGATCTTGTTGAGGGAGTCAACGAGGTCAGCATGCCGTCGGCGCCGGGGCGGCCCGTTTTCGAGCTCGTCAGAAACAATGCGGTCGTGCTGCAGAAAACCGGCGAGGCCGAGATCACGAGAACCGACTTTAGCAGTGCGTTCAACTATTTCAGTGGAAGTCTGTGACCGGCGGGCGGCCAGTGAACAACAGATCAGAAGGGGCATCCACCATGCAAGACCTCGAAACGCTCAAGACACAGCGGGAAATTCTGCAGGCGCAGCTCGCCGATATCGAGAACACGATACACGTTCACAAGGTGGCCGAGAAAGTGCAGGTGATTGCGGCAATCAAGTCAAAGATGGCGGCTTACAACATCACGCTCGAAGAACTGCGGCGGGGACCAAGGAAGCCCCCTCGGGCTGCGCCCAAAGAGAGTCGCCCGGTACGGTACAGGAATCCGGAAACGGGCGATACATGGAGCGGCCGCGGCCGGCGCCCAAAATGGATTTCGGGCAACAAGGACATCGACAGGTTCCGTGTCCACTCGTGAGGAGCAGTGCGGCCGGGGCGGCCTGCAAAAGAGGGCGGAGATCGCATGCGATGTCACTCCCGGTTCTCGTCATCCCCCAGACTCAGCGTGAGCCCTGCTGCCGGCAAAGGTAACGCCGTGCGATAGCGCACCTGCTTGAGCGCAAAGCTCGAGCGGATGTTGGCGACACCCGGTATTGTCGTCAACTGCTCCAGAATGAAGCGCTCGAGACTCGGCATGTCCGGCACCACTACGCGTAGCAAATAATCGGCGTCGCCCGACATGAGGTAACACTCCATCACCTCGGGGCGCTTGTCGATAGCCTCCTCGAAGTGGCGCAGCGCCTGCGTCACCTGCTTTTCCAGACTCACCTGAATGAACACGTTGATGCGCAGGCCCAACGGCTCGGGATTCAGCAGTGTCACCTGCTGCTTGATGAGACCGAGCTTTTCGAGCGCACGCACGCGATTGAAGCACGGCGTAGTCGACAGATTGACCGCGCGGGCAAGTTCGGCGTTCGTTATGCGAGCGTTCTGCTGCAGTTCATTGAGAATGGCGATGTCGATCCGGTCCAGCTTTCGAGTCACGGCGCTCATGGTCCAAATATTCCAGGAATGGAAGATTGGCAGTATAGAAGGAACTGTGTGATCGCAATTGCGAAGTGCAAGGGATATCGACTAGCCAACGGAAAAGAAAACCCGCGTTGCTGCACATCACGTCGCGTCGCGCGACTGTGAGGAGCGTTTAACGAGCCCCAAGCCTTGCGATTGACCGATTAGTGCCTCAACGCGGTCACCTGAAAGCGGCTTCGATAGATAAAAACCTTGGCACTCGACGTGCGGTTGTTCACGAGCCCATTGATACTGCGACTCTGTCTCGACTCCTTCGAGCACAATGTGCTTGCCGAGACGCTGGCCGAGCCGCACCAGCGTTTCCAGAATGCAACGCGCCTCTCCGTGGTCCGGCACATCCCTGATTAGAGAGCGATCCATTTTGAGGATGTCTACGGGCAACTGATGCAAGAGAGTCAAGGACGCGAAACCGGCACCGAAATTATCCAACGCCACTCTTACACCTGTGGCTCGCACAGCATTGATCGCGTTCTCGAGAAAGTTCAGTCTCGCCGGTTCGACCACTCCTGTCAGTTCGATCGTCAGTCGGTCCGCAGCGAGTTGATGGTCGAGCAGCAGCTGGTTGAGCCTGGACGGCAAGTCCGGTCTCGATAGCTCGGAGACAGAAAGATTCACCGCCAATGTGAGGAAGTCATGCCCTCGCGCTTTCCACTGCGCCAACGTTGCCGATGCGCCAGCGAGCAGAAAATCGGTGAAGGCGCCCGCCAGCCGCGAATCCTCGACAACGCTGATGAACCTGGATGGCTCGAGGACCCCGTCCGACGGATGACGCCAACGCATCAAAGCTTCGAAGCCGCAGATTTGCGCTTCAGGCAAGAGAACGCGCGGCTGATATAAAAAGAAAAATTCGCCACGCGCCAGTGCGCGTTCCATATCAGCAACAATGTGAGAAGCAGATGCCGGCTCGGGGTTTATGTCCATGATGAATTGGCCGATTGACAGCTCGCAAGCCGTTGAATGGTTTTCTCAGGAGGGGCAGTAAGTGCAAGGGCACGCGCAGAAGAAGCATTGGATGACTGGAACGTCGCCCCAGTCACTTCCTTTGGCGGCTCGTCAGAAGTATCAGAACGCGGCCTGCTCTAAGCGGAAGCACTCTTCTATCACGCGTTCCGGTCACGAACGCCGGCAAAAGGTTCGCTTTGAGCCTGCGGCTCGCGAACCTTGTGAATGCCGTGGTCCAGGGCAAGGCAACCGCGCCCCGTTTGCCCTGGCCTTTGAATCATAGAGCCACGCCCGCTACGAAAGGTGAATTTTTCACAAATGGAATCTTGTTTGGCGGACTTGGCCAGGCGCGCAACCTGCACGAACCGCAAATCTGAACTGTTCGGCCGCGTGGCAGCCGGGCGCTTGGCGTGCGGCCTTGCGTGCCCGGCGGAGATGCCCACAAGTTGGACGATTATGCCAGACGAAGCCCATAAGTTCCCCGCCGTGACAATTGGTCACAATTTTCGATATGTTTACACTTAATATCTGATAATCATCTTATGAAACCGGTACCAGATCCTGTGTGTTTCCAGCGACGCAGCGGCCTCACAGGGCGCGGTAACGCTTGCGGCCATTTACTACCACCGATGAAAAGCGATGCGCGTATTGATCGTAGAAGATGATCCCGTTCACGCGGGCGCGGCAGCGAAAGTATTAGAGCAGTCTGGGCATCAGATTCTGATCCTCGATGACGGGGAAAAGGCAGTTCGCTTTCTCAGATCTGCGACGGTCGATCTGGTCGTTCTTGACTGGCAACTACCCAAGATGAGCGGCTTCGAGGTTCTTCATTGGATTCGGGCGAACCTGGGTTCAACACCGCAGGTCCTCTTTCTCACGAGCAAGGTACTCGAGGTGGACGTCGTGCTTGCCCTGGAGGCCGGCGCGAATGACTACGTCGTGAAGCCATTCCGCTTTGCCGAACTGGGCGCGAGAGTGAATGCGTTACTGCGCCGGACCAGGGCGGAAATGGACGAAACGGGAATTGTGCGTGCAGGGGACTATGTCCTTAACCCGCGCAACCGGACAGTGACCCTGCGAGGTACACCAATTGAGCTGACGAGCAAAGAGTTTCAGTTGGCAGCGCTCTTTTTCACTCATATCGGGAAACTGCTTACCCGCGAGGTGGTGTGTGTGAGCACCTGGGGGCGCGAGCTCGACTCTTCCAGAACCCTGGATACTCACGTTTACCGTATCCGCCAGAAGCTGTCACTCACACCCGAGAACGGATTGCGACTGAGCTCCATCTACACGCTCGGATATCGGCTGGATGAAGTGACGGAAAGGGCGATGAGTACCGAGCCTCTCGATTAGATTGACCGGCGCAACCAGTGCCTGCGCTACCCATTCGGGCCCGGAATCGGCAGGCAATCCGCTTTGTGCGTCGCTGCAGCGGATGAACTTCTCACGATGAAAAGCTGGAATTCATTCAGGAACCTGAATTCAGATGTCACGCATTGCCTCGGACTTTCTTTCTGGCACGTTGCGCGATTGGCTCGTCGTTTGCGCTCTTCTTGCGACCATCTGTCTGGCATCTGAGTACACGAACGCATTGCGCCGGGTCGACCTGTCGTTTCTGGATGTCGTCACGTCATCGTTGCAGCGGCCCGCCGAAAGAAAAGTAGTGCTGGTCGCGGTGGACGATGCAACCCTGAAGTCGCTTGGGGGCTGGCCGCTGAAGCGCAGCATCTATGCTGCCGCCATTGATCGTTTGACGCAGGCCCACGTCGCTGCCGTAGGGCTGGACGTCGCGATGACGCACCAGGGAAGAATCGAAGCGGGAGGAGACGAGCGGCTTGCGCAGGCAATGACCAGGAATGCGAGAGTCATTACGCCGGTCTTTTCCGCCGCAGTAAACGGCCACGTCGACGCCTTTTTGCCAGTCAGCACAATTGCAACGGCCAGCTATGGAATGGCTCAGGTCAACGCATATTCCGGCGCGGACGGCGTGATCCGTAGACTCCAACTCGTAGAGGGAAATGCTCGCGCTGCCTATGAGCACATGAGCGTATCGCTGCTCAGGGCGAGCGGCATGAACCCGGCCACCTGCGACTTTTATCCGGATCATGAAATCGGCCATTGGGCCGGAGGTTGCATCCGCTTCCTGCCGATTCCGAAACAACGCGCGTTTCATGTCGTGTCGTTGATCGATCTCATCCAGGACCGGGTTCCTGCTTTCGCACTGGAGGGCGCTGTCGTCATCATCGGCGCTACCTCGAGTCTCGCCGGAGCGCGCATGGTGGGTCCGCAAAATGCCCGCTACCCGGTAACGAGCGCGGAGTTCCTGGCGACTGCAACGACGGCACTGGCGAGCGGTGGGCTGATACGGCAGGCGTCAGCGGCGTGGCAATTGGCCTTCGATATCTGCGTGGTCCTTTTGCTATGCTGCAGCCTGTTGGTGTTAGGGCCGAGGGCCAGCCTCGTCGCCTGTGGGTTGCTTGCTGCTGCGGCCTGTCTCATTGCCTTCGTGCTGCTCCGAACTTCGCACGTATTCGTGTTCCCGAGTTCGGCCGTCGCCGCATGTGCCGTTGCCTATCCGCTATGGTCGTGGCGCCGCCAGGAAGCACTGATGCGCTGTCTTGGAACTGAAGCTTCCGCGGCGGAGAACGAGCCGTTTTTGCCCGACGACGTACCGCTTCGAAGGTCCGGACCCGATCCCGTGAGTCGTCAGATCGCCAAGATCGAAGCGGTGGTTTCGCGCATGCGCCGGTACCGTCACTTTATCTCGGACTGGGTGGACAGCCTCCCAGAGGCGACCCTCGTGACGTTGTCGTCAGGTGCGGTGGTCACGGCTAATCGCAGGACAGCTTTGCTTTTCTGCGCGGGGTCGTCGCCGCCCGTGGGAAATATCGCTGGCCGCCACGTGGCGCATGTACTGCGAGACCTGACATCGTCACATAGAGCGAGTGCATTCGTCGATCATGCGCTACAACGATTATCGGCAGATAGCGAGGCCGGGTCGGAGAGCGCCGCGGCACTGGACCAGGGAATCGAAATAGTTGACGGCGCTGGGCGGTCGTTGCTTATCAAATGCGGGCAGATACATCGTGCCCCCGGTTCGCCCCGAGGCCTGGTCTTCCATATTGCCGACGTTACCCAGTTGCGGATGGCCGAGCGACAGCGGGACATCACGCTGAGATTCCTGTCGCACGACATGCGATCGTCCCAGACCGCAATCCTTTCGCTGGTGGAGCATCGGCGGCAAATACCGTCCGACATCCCGGACCAGAAGTTTACCGAGCTGATCGGGCAGTACGCATCGTCGTCACTGTCGCTGGCCGACGACTTCCTGTTCCTCGCGCACGCCGAGAGCCGGCCGCCCAAACTCGTCACTCTGGATCTGGCGCTCCTGCTGGGAGATGCAATCGACGATCTTTGGCCGCACGCGCGTACCAAGCGGACGACCGTCCGCCTCGATGCAGCGCCGGGGATGCTGGTGTTAGCCGATGTTTCACTGCTGCGCAGAGCGTTCGCCAACCTGATCAGCAACGCGATCAAGTTTGGCCCGGAAAAGGCGACAGTGGAAGTCGTCACCGGCGACGAGGGAAAGTATTGGCAAGTCGTGGTGATCGATCACGGTATCGGCATACCTTCGGATCATATTCCGAAGCTTTTCAAGGAGTTCGTCAGGCTGGGCGAGGATAGGGAGCGCCCCGGTCATGGCCTTGGACTCGCTTTCGTTAAAAGCGTCGTTGACACGCTAGGCGGACAAATTCATGTCCGCAGTTGTCCCGAGGACGGTACCTCCTTTACCGTTCTCATACCGAAAGCTCCTTCAGCGGATGCTTCGCGGCAGCAACCATAAGCTCGGACGCTTCAAGCCCAGGATAGTCGCCTGGGCGGCGCCTGCCTGAGCGCTGTTTATTCCACCGGTTCGCCAACTTCCCCCAGTTTCCCGAGCTGCGCTGCATTGAGCGCCGCTGACCGTTTACCGGATTCGTGCATGAAGTGCGAGCTGCATCAGCCGTGTCACATTTCCGTGACAATTGTTCAGAATTCGCTGCTTACGATCTATTACGCTGTGTTTCGCATCTGATAAGTCTTATCGAAAAGGATGAGGTGATTGTTTTATCCATCAGATCGGAATTAGCGCCGACTTTTAACGCTTTCCGGTGCGCCGATTTGTAACGGCTGTTCGGAGAAACGGTATAGAGCAGGCCGATGGCAGCGCCGGCCCATTCGGCGCATTAACGTTTAGATCGTTTCGCCGGCTTGTCAGTTGGCTTCTCAGTGTCATTTGCTGAAGAGGAAAAGGCGCTTTTTACGTCGCATAAATTGCGCTGACGAAGATTTCCTGTTTATCAGGCGAAGATCCATCGGTAGTAAGTGATGAATTTGAAGAAAAACGCGTCATTACCAACGCAGGTCATCCATGAATAAAATTTACCGCACAGTTTGGAATGCATCGGTTGGTGCATTCGTTGCAGCGTCGGAACGCGATAAGACACGCGGCAAAGGCAAGGGAGAGCTTTTGCTTGACCTATGTGACGGGCTCCCGCGCCACGCCACGGCAGTCCATGCGGGGAAACCGTGCGGGTCATTGGCACAAGTATCGATAGCCGTCGCGCTTGCATTCAGCGGCAGCGCGCTGATTTCCAACGATGCACTTGCGCAGTATGTCGAGATTCCGGGCACGGGTTGCACTGGCACGACCACGGCCAACGGCTTTAATGCCGTCGCTATAGGGTGTGCGACGTCGGCGTCGGCCAGCGGTTCAACCGCGGTGGGCGCCAACGTGCTCGCCGCCGGAACAAATAGCACTGCAATGGGCTATCTGTCCACCGCTTCGGCGACCGGTTCCGCAGCGTACGGCACGTCGTCGCGTGCGCTGGGGAGCAACTCCGCCGCATATGGACCGGGGTCAAACGCATCAGGCGCCACGAGTGTCGCCGTTGGGCCGTTCGCTTCTTCCAGCGGTGACAATTCGTCGGCGATTGGCGTGGGTGTGCAGGCGTCCGGCTTGTACTCGAGCGTATTGGGCTACCGGTCAAGTGCTAGCGGCACGAGCTCGATCGCCATCGGCTCGTCGGCATCGGCGTCGGCTCTGTTCGGCATTGCGATGGGCAATCTCGCTGTCTCGTCCGGCATTTCGGCTGTTGCTATTGGCCCTGGTGCAGCTGCAAGCGGCGATAACTCCAGTGCGGTAGGCATCAACTCGCTGGCCTCCGGGGTGACGAGCGTGGCAATGGGCGGTGGAGCGACAGCGAGTGCAGGCAGCGCCGCGGCGTTAGGCCCGAATGCGGCAGCCACTGCCGCTGCCGCAACTGCAATCGGTAATACATCGCAGGCGCTGGCGGCTTCTACTGTCGCGGTGGGCGACAGCAACGTCGTTGCGGCGGCTGCGGGTACCGGCTCCGTTGCCATGGGCCACAGTTCGCGCGTGCAGAGCGGGATCGGTGCGGTAGCGATCGGGGAGGGCCAGACAGTGAGCGGCAACGGCGCGGTCGCTATCGGCGATCCGAACGTGGTCGCCGGTACCGGTGCGGTGGGTCTCGGCTCGAATAACACGGTGAACGGAACCGGCGCTGTGGCGATCGGCAATACGAATAACGCGCAAGGTACAGGCTCGATTGCGATGGGCAACACATCCAGCGCGACCGGTGCCGGATCGATTGCTATGGGCAACTCTTCGAGCGCAACCGTGGTCAACGGCATTGCGCTCGGAACGAACGCAATTGCCGCCAATGCCGGCGATATCGCGCTGGGCTCCGGCTCAGTGTCGGCCGCACCTCATACCGGGGCATTCGACCTGACAGGCGGGGTCGCAGCGGGCGTTTCGCCTG
The DNA here is from genome assembly GCF_019511605.1 of Paraburkholderia phenoliruptrix. GTDB lineage: Bacteria > Pseudomonadota > Gammaproteobacteria > Burkholderiales > Burkholderiaceae > Paraburkholderia > Paraburkholderia phenoliruptrix_A. The sequence continues at coordinate 47,365 of NZ_JAEUAV010000023.1, forward strand.
TTTCGGTGCTATCCGTCGGTTCTGGCGGTGCAGAGCGCCAGATACAGAACGTAGCTGCCGGGGTGGTCTCGTCCACTTCTACGGACGCGATCAACGGCTCGCAGTTGTTCTCGGTCGCCAGTGCGAGCAATGCGACTGGAACGACAGTGGCCGGCGCCCTGGGAGGCGGGGCAACCTATACGCCGGGAACGGGCATCTCGGCACCGACTTATACGATCCAGGGCTCGACCTACAACAATGTCGGCGATGCGCTTGGAGGAGTCGACACCAACATTACCAACCTCACCAGCGCGGTCAATGGCGGCGGCATCAAGTATTTCCACGCTAACTCGACCGCTGCGGACAGCCAGGCGCTTGCGACCGACAGCGTTGCGATAGGTCCGCAGGCAGTGGCGTCCATTGCGACTGGTGTCGCGCTGGGCTCAGGAGCGGTATCCGATCGCCCGGTTCTCAGCGGGACAGGAACGATCCCTGCCGGAACCGCCGCGATCCCGTTCAACACCACTGACCGAACACTTCTCGGCGCGGTGTCCGTGGGGAACGCGACGACCAACACCTATCGCCAGATTACGAATGTGGCCGACGGCACTCAGGCGCAGGACGCGGTCACCATCCGTCAGTTGACGGGAGCGCTCTCGTCATTTGCCGTGACGGGGACACTGTACTTTCACGCCAACTCGACAGCCGCCGACTCTCTGGCCGTGGGTGCGGAATCGATCGCTGTCGGACCGACGACGGTCGTGAACGGAGATAACGGCGTAGGCATCGGAAATGGTGCGTTGGTCGACTCCACCGCGCCGGGCGGTGTTGCCATCGGGCAGGCCGCCTCGTCCTATCAGGCAGACGCGATCGCTGTCGGCAGCGGTTCGACTGCGAGCGGTGCGCAATCCATCGCCCAAGGCGCAAACGCAAGCGCGACAAACGCGGCGGCCATCGCCCTCGGTTCCGGCGCGCAAAGCTCTGGCTTGAACGCGCTGGCACTCGGTGCAGGCTCTACCGCATCTTTGGCCAACAGCGTTGCGTTGGGCGCCGGTTCTGTAACGACCGTGGGCGCGGTGAGCAACTACATCGGCTATGGACTCAGCACGCCGCAGTCATCAGTCGGCGAGGTGAATATCGGTAACCGGCAGATCACGGGGGTCGCTGCGGGCGTTGCGGCAACTGACGCGGTCAATGTCAGCCAGCTGGAGGCGGTCAATCAGCAGTTGACGAACTTGATCAACAATCAGACGCAAAACAGTGGCGGCGGATTCCCATCGACGGGGACGACGACCCCACCCGCGGCGACCGGCTCGAATTCGTCTGCGGGCGGCCAGGGCGCAGTGGCATCGGGCTCCAACAGCACGGCTGCGGGCACTGGGTCGAATGCAGCGGGCAACAGCTCGACCGCGGTGGGCTCCGGCGCCACGTCATCCGGTCAGGGTTCGGTCGCGCTGGGTGCCGGCAGTAACGATGACGGCCGCACGAACGTCGTCTCGATCGGCAGCGCAACGACGTCGCGGCAGATCACCAACGTGGCTGCGGGCACGGCACCGACAGACGGAGTCAACGTGCAGCAACTGAACTCCGCGGTCGGCAATGCGGTAGCGCAGGCGAACAGCTATACGGACAGCCGCCTGCAAGGCCTCCGGCGCGACGCCGACGGTGGAACAGCGAGCGCAATGGCGGTGGCCGGGCTGCCGCAACCGTCCGGACCGGGTAAGAGCATGGTCTCGATTGCGGCCAGCGTGTATCGCAGCCAGTCAGGGCAGGCGCTCGGTATTTCAACGATCTCGGAAAACAATCACTGGATTTACAAGGCGGCCGTGACGACGAACACGCGCAACGATTACGGCGCGGTTATCGGTGCCGGCTATCAGTGGTAGTGAAAGGCGCAATTCCAGGCAGGCGTTGACGGACCGTGCGACGGTCCGGGTGCCGCGCGACTGCGCGGCCGCCTGTCCCAACACTAGACGAATGGCGTGAACATGAAATTTCAAACTTCTATCGCTTTGCTGGTGGCCCTGGTTGCCGGGCTCACGTTGCAGGGATGCGCGACCCCTCAAACTCCGCCGAAGTTTCCAGACCCCGAGGCGGCGACGCCGGCTCACGGGACCTTTGTGAATGTTGCCAATCTGCGGAACGTGGATAAAGGCCTGAACAAAGGTCAGATGTTCGAACTACTGGGGCCGCCGCATTTTCACGAATGGTTCGTCGGTAACCATGTATGGAACTATCTGTTCAATTTCCGTCGCGGTAACGAGGTGGTCAGTTGCCAGTATCAGGTGCAGTTCGACGGTGACATGAAAGTCAGCAATACCTACTGGCGCGACCCAGCCTGTGCCGACATGGTCAAGGCTTCTGCCTCGGAGACTCAGGTGGCAAAGAAAGTCGCGCCACCGCCGCTCGAGTCGTTCTCGATGCAGAGCGAAGCGCTGTTTCCGTTTGGCAAGTCGAGCCTGGGCTCCATGCTGCCGGCAGGTCGCGCGCAACTCGACGCGGCCATCGCAAAGATCCGCACGCACGACGAGCTGACCAACATCGAGGTGGTCGGCCATACCGACCGTATCGGACCCGAGTCCGTGAACCATGCGCTTTCGGTCGCGCGTGCCGAGACCGTCCGTCAATATCTGGTCAGTCATGGGTTGGACGCACAAGTGATTCACGCGACGGGCGTCGGCTCGAGTCAGCCAGTCACTCAGTGCCCGGACGGTGAAAGTGCGGCGGTGATCGCATGCTTGCAAGCGGACAGGCGAGTGACAATCACTGTCTTTGGCCCACGGTGACTCTGGCGCATTGTTCAGTTGCGGGCGGACGGCGTGTGAGCGGCTGCACTGTCGACATGACGGCGATGGCTGCGTCACGGCCGTCCGCTCACTGCGGAATGTCGACGCCTTGACCAAACTTTAGTGCGCTGGTGGGTTCGATCGCGATGCCAGCGCGCTCAGATCTTGTGCGACCTGGTCGAGGACCGGCCCCCACCGGCCGAACGTCGGCTGCCTGTACAGGGTGGCAGTGGGATACCAGCAACTGTCGCTGCGGTTCAGCAACCATGGCCAATGGGGATTCGTGTCGAGAAGCACCCATGTTTTCCGACCGATGGCCCCGCTCAGATGGGCTACTGACGTGCAAACTGTGATGACCAGATCCAGTTCGCCGACGAACGCGGCAGTGTCGTCGAAGCTCGTGAGCCAATCTGTGTAATCGGTGACGGCAAGACCGGCGGCGCGCATCGCCGCAACGTCATTCGCAGCGCCCGGTTGCAATGAGTAGAACGCTACGCCGTCAATATCATGTAGCCCGCGTGCATATCGTTCCCAGCCCACACTGCGAAACGCGTTGCGTTGATGCCCTGCGCTGCCAGTCCACGCTAGCCCGACCTTGAACCTTTTCTCTGCGTTAAGACGGTCGCGCCACACCGCGCTAGCGGCGGGGTCGGGCCGCAGGTAGGGTACAGCCGAAGCAAACGTCTCTGCGCCCGTGCCGAGCGCGAGCGGTACGCTCAGCAGTGCGATCTCGTAGTCGAAGCTGGGCAGACTGTCGAGATCGCCACCGCAGGCATATTCGTCGACGTGCGCACCGAGGCTGCGATGAAGAAGCGCTTGCATCTGTGGATACGTGTTCCAGACGACGCGGCCGCCTTCGTTATGGACCCGCGCCGCCAGCGCCGGAATGTAGCGCGAGAACTGGAGCAGATCGCCCATGCCTTGTTCGCCCCAGACAAGCAGCGTCTTACCGTCGAGCGGTTCACCTTGCCATTGCGGCCGGGAGAAGGTTGGGCGATTGCCGCGCATCTCGGACGATCCGTGCCAACGTGCTTCGTGTAGCTGCCAGCCCTCGTCGTAGTTGCCTTGCAGAAGTTGCAAGGTTGCAAGATTAAAGCGCAGCGAGGCATCGTCCGGGCAACGTTCCAATGCTGCCTTGGTGTAGCGTTCTGCCTCGTCCCACCGTTGCGCCTCTTTCAGCGCAAGGGCGTAGTTGTTCAATGCCAGTGGGCTGTCGGGAGCAATCTGCAGCGACATGGCGCCTGCTTGCAACGCTCCGTCAAGGTCGAGTGCGAGGCGCCGCACGCCTGCGAGGTTGATCCAGGGATTGCTGTCTTGCGGGTTGGCCTTTATCGCACTTTCGAGCAGTCTGATTTCTTCGGTCAGATCGCCCCCCGCCATTCTGAGCGCCACGGCAAGGTTGTTGCGTAGCTGCGCAAGGTCGGCATCGATCGCTAATGCGCGACGGTACGGCTCGAGCGCGTCGTGATTCCTGCCCGCCACTTGCAGCGCATAGCCGAGATTGAAGTTTGCCTGCGCATTATCTGGCTGAAGCTCGGCCATTGCGCTGGTTAGTGCAACGGCTTCTGCGTGCCGCTGTTGCTGGCCTAACGTCACCGCCAGAGAGCCAATTGAACCGTGGTCGAGATCGTAAAGATGCGATGCCGCCTCTAACCAGATGGAGCGCGCTTCAGGGTTATTCTTGCGCTGCGCGGCCAAGGCGTTCTTCAGAAAGGCCAGCAGCGGCTGCAGCAGTGGAACGGACAAATCGAAGGATGAGCAGGGCATTACGTTAGGTGCCGGTATCGGACAGCCGTGATTGGCTTTTATTCATAGCAGGACGTGGCCCGCGACAGTTCGCAACAGCTCCTTGGCCGGAGTCATTCTAACCGGAGAATTGCGCGTATTTGCGAGGGCGCTCCTGCAAGTGTTCATCGCGAGGCGACTGTGAGCGCAACGACTCGTCCCGTTGCAGCTTATATACCCTGGCGTCGGGTATGCGTTGCTTTACCTCGCGGTATGGCGGCGTGGCTTCGTCAGCTACTCGCCCCTGAAACGGGCGGTTTCACGCGCGCGCCCATTTAATATAGCCTCCGACGGCCTGATTTTCGAACTCGACGTCCCCGAACCGAAGGTCCAGAGTATCCCCGTTAAGAGTGCAACTGCGGATCGAATAGCCATTTCTGTCTTCCGGGTTACGTTGGCTTGAGCCTTCAGCGCTGATCATTCGCGCGCGGTTTTCTCGGATGCTGCGTTAGAAGTGCACAGCAAGCCATGAACGAGCGGCATGGAAGTTTGCAGTCGAGACGGTTGAGAAAGATCCGCTCAATACGGCTCGGGACTCGGCCAGCGCACGGCCTTGGAGCGACGAGCCCAGTGTAGCGGCGGCCATTTCGGCAGTTTATGAACAATTGTCACGGGAGGCCGGGGGCTTTCGAGACCGGAGGCTTTCGGATGCAGGGCTGCAACTAGCTAGCTGAGCCCCACGGTTCGGCCGGACGAGCATGCGGACCAAAATTGCATGCCGCGGGCATAGGGCGGCAATAAGTCAGCGCCCGATGGAAGACCCGTCACTTCGACGCACTACTTCACCGCGCATCCACCGTCCCTCTGGACATGGCGAGCCCATGTCGCGCAACCAGGTCGCGCAAGCGCGTCTGCGCGAATGCAACGGCCATCGAATCGGCCAAGCCGATAAGCGGGACGATGCGCCGCCGAACCTTCTCGACATGATTGCCGGCAATGTCGGACAGGCGGTGATCGAGGTACGGATTGAGGAACCGCTCGCGCACGCTCGCGACATAAGCCTCGGCGCGCTCGCGCAAACCCATTGCGTCGAACACGGGCAACACTTCTTCCGTCCATACGGCCTCAAGACTCTCGCGCAGCGCCGCATCGTTCATCGCATCTGCTACCGTTTCGGTGGCGCTTCGGCCTTGAGCGAGCCATTGATCGGCGAGCCACGTATGCCCCAGATTGAGGAAGAACAGCTTCTGCTGTTCGTAGCTGCGCAAGTCGTCGGTAACGACAATGTCTTCATGCAGGCAGGGCAGCTCCATGCCCTTGCGTCGCTCGATGGCCCACAACGCATACGGTTCGGCCACTGCGCCCACAGGCTGCAACGGTTCCGACACGATCCGGTCCACAAGCGAGTTCACCCATATGCATTGCTGCGACAGGTAATCGAGGAACAGCGCGGGCTGCTGCCAGTCCTTCGCGAGGCCAATCACCAGATCGCGCAGAGTGTCGGCGTTGCGCGTGACGAGTTCGCACGGAAGCAAAGTGACGCCGCTATCCGGACGCACGCTCCAGCGTGCGTGCAGCAGGGCGAGCAGCTTGGCGGGGAAGCTGCGCGGCACCTGTTCCGGCTGGGCGAGCAGGGCGGCCGAGTCGCGCTCGTCGAGCCGGTAGCCAGCATCGCCGGTATTCGACACGATCACCCGTACGTCGTGGATCGCGGCATGGCGGATTGTCGCCCAGTCTCGGTCGGCGATCCATGCTGCTTGCACGGCGCGACATTCAATGACCTTGTCCACGATCTCGCCGTCCTGCCTGCCGCGAATCATGACTGGATAACTGCCCTGGCGGTTCAGCGCCGCAATGCGCGCTTCGCTCGCGGGGTTGCTGGTCGTCTGCACGACGCTGATGCCGCCGAGCGCGTCGCCGCGCTCCAGCGCCTGCGAGACAAACAGCGCGACGTGGGCCTGAAGGAAGCGGCTGGTGCCGAATTGGAGAATCGGTTGCGTCATCTGGAACTGCTCCGGCGGTTGCGTCTTAACATTCGACCAGCGCTTTGACGACGGTCTGTCCCGGCTCCATCAGCTTTGGAAATTCGGTAGGCACGTCGGCAAGACTCATCCGGTGAGTGTTCAATGCCTTGTCGGGAATGCGGCCCGCGCGCATCGCCTCCAACACGGTTTCGAAGTCTTGCGCGGTGGCGTTGCGGCTGCCGAGCAGCGTCGCTTCGCGCTTGTGAAACTCGGGGTCGGAGAACGTCACTTCGCCCGGCACAATGGAGATCAGTACGTATTTGCCGCCGTGCGCAATGAACTCGAAGCCACGATTCATCGCCTTGATATTGCCGGTCGCGTCGAACACGACGTCGAAGAACTCGCCGTCCGTGAGCGCCGACAGTTCGGCGGAGTCGGCCGGCCCGATTGTCACCGTCGACACGCCGATGTGCTCCGCGCAAAACGCGAGACGGTCGGCGCGCGTATCGAGGCAGGTGACGACCGCGCCGCGCAGCTTGGCGAACAACATCGCCGCCATGCCGATAGGACCCGCACCTACGACGAGAACGCGCTGGCCGGCCGACACATCGGCGCGTCGAACGGCGTGGGCGCCGATCGCGAGGAATTCGAGCATGGCCGCCTGGTCCAGCGTCACGCCTTCGGCCTTGTGCACGAACTGCGCGGGCACGGATAGATACTCGGTCAACGCTCCATCGCGATGCACGCCGAGCACCTTGATGTTCACGCAGCAGTTCGTCTTGTCCTGCCGGCACGCTATACACGTTCCGCACGACAGATACGGCATCACGTAGACAGCGTCACCGGGTGCGACGTGTGCGCCAGGTTCGGCTTCGGCGACGATGGCGGACAACTCGTGCCCCATCACGCGCGGATACTGCAGGTACGGCTGGTTGCCGGTGTAGATATGCATGTCGGTCCCGCAGATTCCCACGCGGCTGACGCGCAGCAGCACTTCGCCGGGGGCGCGGCGAGGCGGTGTGCTGTCCTGGTGGCGCAGTACGCCGGGCGATTCGCAGATAACGCTGAGCATGGTGACGTCCTCAAGATAGGGCTGGTCGATCGCCGGACGGCTGATCGATGGAGTAGAAACTGCGAGTAGGGCTCGACGGCAGCCACGTCATGCACGGCAACGGCTTGCGGGCACAAACGCGGGCGCAGGCGACCTTCGGCAACGCGGCCAGCTCGCGTGTCGCGGCATGCCACGTGGCGCTCCAGGTCACGCGCAGCCCTCCGGCACAGGTGACGCTTCGTCGAGCAGGCCGTCGCGTTGCAATGCGTGCCAAAGCTGCCGCGGAATAGGCGCTTCGAGCCACGTGATGTTTCTTTGCAACTGGTCGATGCTGCGCGCGCCCACCACGCACGAAACGACGGCGGGATGCGCGAGCGGAAACTGAAGCGCCGCTGCGGCGAGCTGGACATCGAAGCGCGCGCAGGCATCGGCGAGTCGCGCAACTTTGCGCGCCACGTCGGGCGGCGCGTCGCCATAATTGAATTTGCCGTTGCCCGCCAGCACGCCGGAATTGAAGACGCCCGCGGCGACGATGCGCGTGCGCGTGCCAATGCATCGATCGAGCAAAGGCGTGAGGGCGTGTTGTTCGAGCAACGTATAGCGGCCTGCCAGCATCACGAGGTCGAGATCCGCTTCCTGCATCGAGTCCGCGGCGACTTGCCATTCGTTGACGCCGAGTCCGATCGCCGAGACGGCTCGCGAATCGCGCAGTTGCGCAAGCGCACGAAATCCGCCGCCGCGCGTCAATTGTTCCCAGTAACGTGCGTGCGCATCGCCATGCGTGGCAGCGCCGATGTCGTGCACATACAGCACGTCGATCGTGTGCATGCCAAGACGCTGCTGGCTGTCCTCATACGAGCGCATGATGCCGTCGAAGCTGTAGTCGTAATGAGGCCGGAAGGGCAGGGGCTGCGCCCATCCGTCGTCGCCTGGGCGAACCGTGTCGTCGGGTCGCATCAAACGCCCGACCTTGGTGCTGAGAACGAAAGCATGGCGCTCGCGTGCCTGGAGCGACTGCCCGAGGCGCCGCTCCGACAGCGTATAGCCGTAGAACGGCGCCGTGTCGAAGTAACGTATGCCGGCGTTCCACGCCCCGTCGACCAGCGCATTGGCATCGGCCGTCGACATCGGCCGGTACAGGCCGCCCAGTTGCGAACAGCCGAGCCCTAGCGTGGTGAGCGTCAGTCCGCTGCCTGGCAGCGCGTGCGTTTCAGTTGCTTTCATCGAAGATTCGGTGCTGGGAAAAGATGCGGGCAAACGGCCGTTGCTGTGCTGACTGCCGGCCGTCGCTTGCCCGTTTCTTAATAGAGGACGTTCTTTGCTTCGGACGAGTCGAGGTTCTGCTTCTCGACCAGCAACACGCCGGTGTCTACCTGCTTGGGTACGGGCTTGCGCTCAATGACGTTGACCAGCGTCTGAATACCCTTGTAGCCCATCTGATACGAGCTTTGCACCGCGATTGCCTGGATCGTGCCGTCGCGCACGAAGCCTTGCAGGTCCTGGTTGCCGTCGAAGCCGATTGCAATCACCTTGCCGCCCTTGCCTGACTGTTGCAAAGCGCGCCCCATGCCGACGGCAGTCGGTTCGTTCGCGCCGAAAATGCCTTTGAGGTCAGGGTTCGCGGAGAGCACGTCGGTGGTCTGATTCAACGCGTTCGCCATCTGCGACTGCGAATAGAACGGGCCTACGATCTGCAGCTTCGAATGCGCGGCGATGTATTTGCGGAACCCGCCGACGCGGCCAATCTCCGAGCCCGCGCCCGGCACGTACGACATGACGGCGATCTTTCCGGTCTGGCCGACGCGGTCGATCATCGCCTTCGCACAGAGTTCGCCAGCTTTTGCGTTGTCGGTCGACAGGAACGACTGGTAGTACTGCTTGCCCGAGTCGGAGACGGTCGAATCGATCAGCACCACGGGAATGTGCGCTTCCCATGCTTTCTTCATTGCCGGGACGAGGGCGTCCGGATCGGACGGCGCGAGCACAATGCCGGCGACGTGCCGGTTCACTGCGTTCTCGACCATGTTGACTTCATCGGCGATAGCGGATTCGGCGGCCGGGCCCTGGAACGTCATCGTGTAGCCCTTCGCATCGGCCATTGCGGCGGTGGCGCCTTTCTGCACGTTCTGCCAGTAGTTGGAGTTCGCCGTCTTGACGATCACTGCAATCTCGCCGCCGGCAGCCTCTGCGTACGCGCTGAACATTGCGCACATCGCGACGGCTGCGCTCAGGATGCTTAGCTTCTTCATGTCTCACTCCTTTGATTGTGGTTTGCGGTTTTTTCCCACGCGGTCCACGCGTGGCATGTGCGCGTTGCTGGTTACGACTTACGGTTGCGAAGCTGATCGATCCACACGGTGCCGAGAATCACGACACCAATGATGATCTGCTGGATGAAGCTGGAAACGCCGTTCATATTCAGGCCGTTGCGCAGCACGCCGATCACGAACGCGCCGATGGCCGTGCCGGAAATCGTGCCGACGCCGCCCATCAGCGAGGTGCCGCCGATCACCGCACTGGCGATGGCGTCGAGTTCGTACATCACGCCTTCGTTCGGCTGCGCGGTCACGAGTCGCGACATCAGCACGCAGCCTGTAGCGCCGGCGAGCAGTCCCGACAACACGTAGGTGAAGAGCTTGACGCCCTGCACGTTGACGCCCGACAGCCGCGCGGCTTCCGCGTTCGATCCGACTGCGTAGATGTGCCGGCCGAGCGACGTGCGCGACAGCAGCACGGAGACCGCGACGAACAGCACCACCATGATCACGACGGGATATGGAATGCCCGGAAAAACGGTATCGGGAAAGCCGTCGGGTCCGATATGCGAGATCTTGAAGAGCGCGCCGTTGCCGAGTTCGCCGAAGGCGTCGCCGAGTCCCGAGACGGGGCGTGCGCCGGTGATCTGCAACGCGACGCCGCGAGCGACCAGCATCATCCCGAGCGTCGCGATGAAGGGCGGCAGTCCCATTCGCGTGACGCAAATGCCGTTGACCCAGCCGCAAGCGGCGCCCACCAGCATGCCGCCCAGCATTGCCACCGGTACAGGCACGCCGGCCTTGACGAGCAGCGCCGCCGCGACGCCGGAGAGCGCGAGCACCGAGCCCACGGAGAGGTCGATGCCGCCGGTAATGATCACGCAAGTGGCCGCGACGCCGAGGTACGCGATCGACGTCACCTGCAGCGCGACCGTCATCAGATTGCCGACGGAAAAGAATGCGCTGCTCGCCAGTGAGAACGCGACGATCAGCACCACGAGGCTGCCGAGTGCGGCGAACTTCTGGATCAGGTCACGACGACGTTGGCGCGCCTGCCGCTCGATGGCCTGCGTCTGGTCGGAGGTCATTTCAAGCATGGCTTCTCCCTGATGCATAGTGCAAGATCTCCTGCTGACTGGTCTGTTTGGTGTCGAGGACGGCGGTGATGCGGCCTTCATGGAATACGGCGATGCGATCGGTCATGCCGAGCAGCTCCGGCAACTCGGAGCTGATGAGCACCACGCCGACGCCATCCGCGGCGAGCCTGTCCATCAGTCCGTAGATCGCGTATTTCGCGCCGACGTCGATGCCTCGCGTCGGCTCGTCGAAAAAGAGAATGCGCGAGCCGCGATACAGCCATTTGCCGATCACGATCTTTTGCTGATTGCCGCCGGACAGATTGCGGGCGACCTGTCTGACTGTCGGCGTGCGGATGCCGAGATCGCGCACGTAGCGCTCGGCGACCGACGCCTCGTCTGCAAAGCGCAGAAAACCGCGTGAGGAAACGCCGCCGATGTTGGCGAGCGTGATGTTGGCGGAGACGGTCATCGACAGCGCGAGGCCGTCTTTCTTGCGGTCTTCCGACAGATACGCAATGCCGTGGCGGATCGCCTCGCGAGGCGAGCCGATCGACACCGGCGTATCGCCAAGCATGATGGAGCCCGAGTCGGGCCGCTCCGCGCCGAAGATCGCGCGAGCCACTTCGGTGCGGCCCGCGCCCATCAGGCCCGCAAAGCCGAGAATCTCGCCCTTGCGCAGATCGAACGAAAGGGGGCCGAACGTGCCGGTGCGCTGCAGGTCCTGCACGCGCAGCAGGATGTCGTTGGTGGGTACGGATTCGCGCGGCGGATACGCGTCGTCGAGCGGGCGCCCGACCATGCGCGCCACGATTTCATTGATGGTGGTCGCGGCAAAATCGCTCGTTGCAATATGACGGCCGTCGCGCAGCACGGTAACGCGATCCACGATCCCGGCCATTTCGTCGAGGCGGTGCGAGATATACACGATCGCGACGCCATCGGCACGCAGCTCCTTGATGATGCGAAAGAGCTGGGCCGTCTCGGTCTCGGTCAGGGACGACGTGGGTTCGTCCATGATGAGCACGCGTGCATTCAGTGACAGCGCTTTCGCGATCTCCACCATCTGCTGTTGCGCAATCGAGAGCGCCCCCACCAGCGTCGTGGGCGACACGTTCAGCCCAATGCGTTGCAGGCATTGCCGTGCGTCGGCGTTCAGCTTGCGGTAGTCGACGAACGGTCCGCGCTTGGGCTCGCGCGCCAGGTAGATGTTCTCGGCAACCGACAGGTGCGGCACCAGGTTCAGTTCCTGGTGAATGATCGCGATGCCTGCCGCCTGTGCCTCGAGAGCGGACGCGAATTGCACCGGCTTGCCCTGGTAGGTCACGACGCCGTCGTCCGCGCGGTACTGACCGCTGATGATCTTCATGAGCGTCGATTTGCCGGCGCCGTTCTCTCCGCAAACCGCGTGAACCTCGCCCGAGCGTATATCGAGATTGATTCCGTCGAGCGCAACGACGCCCGGGAAGCGCTTGCCTACACCCTTGAGTTGCAGAATGTCTTCGCATTCCGGCGGCTTGGGCTCGCGCTGCATGCTGTGCTGTGCCAATTGCGTCTCCATTTTTTTCGCGGCTCTGACGTTACGTTGCCGGGGGCGCTCACCGGCTGGTCTGTCCAATCTGGAAAGCATTAGAGCGGAACCGCGTGTTACTGGTCAAGCCAATTTGATGAATCGAGAGGTGGTCAACCGCTAAGGAAAACCCTGGGCGGTCTGTATGGCCCGCCGTTAAAGGCTTTGGGCCGCTGTGCTAGTATTTGTGACCGGTCCGTTTTCGCGGGCCATTCACCCAATCCCTTCGTCCAATGAAGCAAACCGAGCCAAAGCGGCTTTACCAATCTGTCGCTGCCCAGATTCTTTCGCTGATCCACCAGCGCGAACTGGCGGCGGGCACGCGCCTGCCGCCCGAGAGGGAACTGGCCAACACGCTGGGTGTGTCGCGGCCGTCGCTGCGCGAAGCGTTGATCGCGCTGGAAATCGGCGGGCAGATCGAAATACGCATGGGTTCGGGCGTTTATGTGCGGGACCCCGAAGAGGGTGACGACAGCACGGTGCCCGCCTTGGGCGAAAGTCCAACGGAGCTGATGCAGGCGCGAATGGCGGTGGAAGGTTCGGTGATCGTTCTGGCCGCGGGCAAGCTGTCGGCGGCCACGCTCGACAAGCTGCGCCGCACGGTCGAGCGCATGAAGCGTCTCGCGGCCGCGGGCAAATCGCCCGTGGATGCAGACCGGCAGTTTCATATGCTGATCGCCGAGACGGCGGGCAACTCGGTGCTAAGCCGGTTCGTCGCCGAAATGTTCGACAGCCGGCATGACCCGATCGCCGCTGCGATTCGCGACCACTCCGAGAGCCCGCAAACCTGGTCGGCGGCGGTCCGGGAGCACGAGGAGATTCTCAAAGCCTTGCAGGCGGGCGATCCGATTGCCGCTCAGACGGCAATGCGCAGTCACCTGAAAGCCTCAGGTGAGCGGTGGATTACGGATGAGTTGCTCCGGCAGTTAGGCTGAGGTTTGGCTGAGTCAGCCGTGCGGCGGCGGCTGCGCGTCCACTGCTTCCGGGCGCTCCCGCATCCATTGTTCAGCGCTGAGACGCCACATCGCCAGTACTTGAGCTAGCCGCGCGGTGCGACCGCCTAGCTCAGCGTGAATGACAGCAACCAGGGGTTTTCCCTGTGTTGCTGTTTTTTTTTGTCCTGCCCAATGTAAACGTATGTTGTCAACGATATACATTTAATTGGGTGTGAAAGTGACTTTTCATCCGTCGGACAAACCCAGCGCAAGCGACCTCGTTGCCGCATTCAAGGACGGCTCAGCCGACGCCGAAACCGTCGCGCGCCAGTCGGTGGCGTACGCCCGCACGTGTAACGCGGCCTTCATCTCGGTCGACGAACAACGGGCGATTGCCGAGTCGCGCGCCGCCGCGGCCCGCTGGCGCGAAGGCCGCCCGGCCAGTGCGCTCGACGGCGTGCCCATCGCGTGGAAGGACCTGTTCGACGTGGCGGGCAGCGTCACCACGGCCGGCTCGGCGTTGTATCGCGAGCGCGCGCCAGCAACCGGAGATGCGCCGCTCGTTGCCGCAGCGGCGCGCGCCGGGCTCGTCTGCATCGGCAAGACCAACCTCAGCGAATTTGCGTATTCGGGGCTCGGGCTCAATCCGCATTTCGGCACGCCGTTCAATCCCGCATTCGACGCAAGCGTCGCGGACGGTGGCCATCGGGTGCCTGGCGGCTCGTCGTCCGGTGCGGCCGTTGCCGTCGCAACCGGCGTCGTGCCGATCGCCGTCGGCACCGATACGGCGGGCTCGATCCGTGTGCCGGCCGCGTTCAACGGCCTCGTCGGCTATCGCGCGAGCAGGGCACGCTATGCGCAGCAAGGCATGATCGGGCTGTCTGAATCGGCCGATACCTGTGGCCCGCTTGCCCGCACCGTGGCCGACTGCGCGGCGTTCGACGCGGTTGTAGGCGGCCGTGACTTGCACCGCGCACTCGACGATCTGCGCGGGCAGCGCTTCGTGGTGCCGACCGGATGGCAACCGCGTTTTGCGGTGACTGAGGAGGTCGGCGCGGACTTCATGCGATTCATCGCGCGTCTGTCGGAGGCCGGCGCGCGCGTCGACGAAGTCAAGGTAGGCGCTTTCGACGCTGCCTGCGACCTCATAGCCACGCGAGGATGGTTCGGCTCGCTGGAGGCGTTCGAGCGCTATCGCCGCGTACTCGACTCAGAGGCCGCCGCATGCATTGACCAGCGGGTTCGCACGCGCCTCGAAATGAGCCGGGACGTGCCGACATCGCGCCTTGCCGAGTTGCTCGAGGGACGCGCGCGTCTGATCGGCCAATTCGGCGCCGAGCTGGGCGATGCCACGCTGCTTTTGCCCACTGTCCCGCATGTCGCGCCCGAATGCGCGCCTCTGGAAGCGGACGCCGAGCGTTTCGCCCGCGTCAATCTCGCCACGCTTTCAATGACGATGCCCGGCAGCTTCCTCGATACCCCCGCGTTCGCAATGCCCGCAGGTGCCGACGCGGCGGGCTTGCCCACCAGCGTGCAACTGATGCGCGCTCAGAACGACGACGACGCGCTGATCGCGCTTGCCCTGACCGTGGAACGGACGGTCGCCCCGAACTGATTCCCTCAAAGGAGAAACTCAAGATGGCAAAGGAAATTCTGGTCGCATTCGGTATCGACGTGGATGCGGTGGCGGGATGGCTCGGTTCATACGGCGGCGAGGATTCGCCCGACGACATTTCGCGGGGTCTCTTCGCCGGCGAAGTCGGGTCGATGCGCCTGCTCAAGCTGTTCGAGCGCGAGAAGCTCAAGACGACCTGGTTCATACCAGGCCACTCGATCGAGACGTTTCCCGAGCAGATGAAGGCGGTGGCCGACGCGGGCCACGAGATCGGCATTCACGGTTACAGCCACGAAAATCCGATCGCGATGACGCCCGAGCAGGAAGAAGCCGTGCTCGACCGCAGCATCGAACTCGTGACGAAGCTGAGCGGCAAGCGGCCGACTGGTTACGTCGCGCCGTGGTGGGAGTTCAGCAACGTGACCAACGAGTTGCTCGTCAAAAAGGGCATCAAGTATGACCACAGTCTGATGCACAACGACTACCACCCGTACTACGTACGAGTAGGCGATTCGTGGACGAAGATCGACTACAGCAAGCATCCCGACACCTGGATGAAGCCGCTGCAGCGCGGTCACGAAACCGATCTCGTCGAAATTCCGGCGAACTGGTACCTCGACGACCTGCCGCCGATGATGTTCATCAAGAAGGCGCCCAACAGTCACGGCTTCGTCAATCCGCGCGACATCGAGCAGATGTGGCGCGACCAGTTCGACTGGGTGTATCGCGAGCACGATTATGCGGTGTTCCCCATCACGATCCATCCGGATGTATCCGGCCGGCCGCAAGTGCTGCTGATGCTGGAGCGCCTGATTGCGCATTTCCGCCAGCACGAAGGCGTGCGCTTTTGCACCTGTGACGAGATTGCCGACGACTTCCTGCGGCGTCAGCCCCGTCAACCCTGATTTCAACGCAGTCAACCGACAAGAGTCCCGACCATGTCCACTCCGCAGCTCCAAAGGAGCGCCACGATGAAAGAGAATCCGCTGTCCGCCTCCGGTTTCAAGCTGGAGCAGATCCTGCCGTCCGATGTGAAGCGGGCGACCGTCGTCGCCTTCTTCGCGTGGGTGTTCGCTGTGTATGACTTCATCCTGTTCGGCACGCTGCTCCCTGAGATCGGCAAGCACTACAACTGGGACGCGGCAGCACAGGCGGAGATCGCCACGCTGGTCGCCATCGGCACGGCGGTCATCGCGTTTGCGATAGGGCCTTTACTCGACAGACTCGGACGCAAGGCGGGCCTGCTGTGGACGGTCGCGGGCGCGGCGTTGTGTTCGGGGCTTACCGTGGTGGGCGGCGCAATGGGACAGGTGCCGCTCGTGCTGATCCGCTCGCTGTCGGGCTTGGGCTATGCCGAGGAAACCGTCAACGCGACCTACCTCAACGAACTGTATTCAGCCGCCAACGATGCGAAGCTCAATCGCAACAAGGGCTTTATCTACAGCCTCGTGCAAGGCGGCTGGCCGATCGGCGCGCTGATCGCTTCAGGACTGACTGCTTTGCTGCTGCCGCGGATCGGCTGGCAGGGGTGCTTCATCTTTGCGACGTTTCCCGCCATCGTCATTTTCTTCATGACGCGGCGGCTGAAGGAAAGCCCCCAATTCCTGCTGCACCAGCGTATCAAGCACTTGCGCGAAGGCGGGCAGGACAGCGAAGCGCGCACCCTGGCGAGCGTTCATTCCGTCGATTACGAGGAGCACAGCCGCGCGGGCCTTGCCGAAGCATTTCGTGGCAGCGCACTGCGCGCGACGCTCGTGCTGGGCGGCGGCATCCTGCTCAACTGGTCGGCGATTCAGGTGTTCAGCGTGCTCGGAACGACGGTGCTGACGCGCGTGCATAACGTGTCGTTCGAGAACTCGCTGCTGATTCTCGTGCTGTCCAATGTGATCGGCTATTGCGGCTACCTGTGCCACGGTTTCATCGGCGACAAGATCGGCCGGCGCAATACGCTCGCAATCGGCTGGATGCTCGGCGGTCTCTCGTTCGCGGCAATGCTGTTCGGTCCGAGCAGCGCGGGCGTCGTGGTCGCGCTGTATAGCCTGGGTCTGTTTTTCCTGATCGGACCGTATTCGGCGGCGCTGTTCTTCATCGGCGAAAGCTATCCGACGGCCATTCGCGGCACCGGCAGTTCGATCGTCCACGCGATGGGTCCGATCGGCGCGATTCTCGCCGGCGTGGGCGTCACGTGGATGCTGAACCACGGCGGCGACTGGCTGCACGCGGCGCTCTGGTTCGGCGCGGTGCCGTGCTTCCTGTCCGGCGTCCTTATCTTCTTCGCGCGGCATGTCGATCCCGCCAGAACCAAATAACCCAAGTGGAGGTTTTTTCGTGAAAGTAGCTTTGGTAACCGGCGCGGCGAGCGGCATTGGACAGGCGCTCGCAGTGGCCTACGCGCAAGCGGGCGTGGCGGTGGTGGGCGGGTACTTCTCTCGCGACGCGCACGATCCGCGCAGCACCGAGCAGGCCGTCGAGCAGGCGGGCGGCCAGTGCCTGATGCAGGCAGTCGACGTCACGTCGGCCGATCAGGTGGAGGCCTTTGCGTTAGCGGCAATGGAACGCTTCGGCCGTATCGATTACGCGGTCGCCAACGCCGGCCTCTTGCGCGCAGCGCCGCTCACGGAGATGCTCGACGAGCAGTGGCATCAGATGCTGGACGTCGATCTCTCCGGCGTGATGCGGACCTTTCGGGCAGCGGCGCGCCACATGCAAGACGGCGGGGCGATGGTCGCCGTTTCGTCCATCGCGGGCGGCGTGTACGGATGGGAAAACCACACACATTATTCGGCTGCCAAGTCGGGGGTGCCCGGCTTGTGCCGCGCCGTCGCGATGGAGCTCGCGCCGCGCGGCATCCGCTGCAATGCCGTGATTCCGGGCCTGATCGAGACGCCTCAATCGCTCGATGCGGTCAATTCGCTCGGCCCCGATGGTCTGCGCGAGGCGGCCAAGGGCATTCCGCTTGGACGCGTCGGCAGGCCGCAGGAAATCGCTTCGCTGATCCGCTACCTGACGAGCGACGACGCTTCGTACATTACCGGGCAGTCGATCATCGCAGACGGCGGTCTCACCGTGCGGTGGCCAGGCTGAATTTCGCCCACACCTACACAGGGAAATTTTCGAAATGGCATCAATGTTCTCACTCGACGGCCGCCGCGCGGTCGTCACGGGTGCTGCGAGCGGCATCGGCGCCGCCATCGCGCTGGCCTATGCGCAAGCCGGCGCACGCCTCGTGCTGGCTGATCTCGACGAGAAACGCCTCGCGGCTCACGCCGACGCCTGCCGTGCAAGCGGCGTACAGGTCGAGACGATCGTCGCCGATGTTGGTGACGAGTCGGGCGCACACGGCATTGTCGATCGCTGCATCGCGGCTTACGGCGGCATCGACATCCTCGTCAACAACGCGGGCATGCTGACCCAGGCGCGTTGTACCGACCTGACCACGCAGATGTGGGATGAAATGCTGCGCGTCGATCTGCGCAGCGTGTTCTTGTGTTCGCGGCGCGCGCTGCCGTCCATGACCGCGCAGCGCTTTGGCCGCATCATCAACGTGGCGTCGCAACTCGGCATCAAGGGCGGTGCGGAACTCGCGCACTATGCCGCGGCGAAAGCCGGTGTGATCGGCTTCACCAAGTCTCTTGCGCTCGAAGCCGCGCCGGATAACGTGCTCGTCAACGCGATCGCGCCGGGTCCCATCGAGACACCCCTCGTGGACGGAATCAGCGCATCATGGAAGGAAACGAAGTCGAAGGAGTTGCCGCTGCGGCGCTTCGGCCGTGCCGAAGAAGTCGCGCCGACGGCCGTGCTGCTTGCCTCCGATCCGGGCGGCAATCTGTTCGTCGGGCAGACGTTAGGCCCGAATTCCGGCGACGTCATGCCCTGAGCGGCGAGGAGCAGACAATGTGCGGCATGTGCGGATTGCTCGGCGGCGGACGTCACTGGTCCAATTCAGTCGCGCCTGGTGAAACTGCCGGCGCGCGACGGCAGCGCTATGTGCAGGTCGCGCATGCGAATCGCGTTCTTGCAGCTTTCCGGCTCAAACTGGCGGATTTTCACGGGCAGTCCTTTGTGCTGTCTTCGCCCACCGGCGCGCAGATCATTGTCGAGGACTTCATGCAGATCTGGAAAGCCGCCGAAACGATGCTTGGCCGTCCTCTCGATCCGCTGACGCTGTTCGCCGACGAAGAAGAGCGCACATCAAGGAGCACACATGAGCCTCGCTTATGACGTGATTCCGGTGACAATCGTCACAGGCTTTCTTGGCAGCGGCAAATCCACTTTGCTCGCCGATGTCCTCAAGGGCGACGCCGCGCGCGACACCGCCGTGCTCGTCAACGAGTTCGGCGAAGTCGGGCTGGACAACCTGCTGATAGGCGAGCTCGACGCGCAGACCGTGCTGCTCGATAACGGCTGCGTGTGTTGCGCGATACGCGGGGAACTGAAAGATGCGCTTGCCACCCTGTTTTCACGGCGCGCGCGGGGCGAAGTGCCCGCGTTTTCGCGGGTTGTGCTGGAGACGACGGGGCTCGCAACGCCGGCGCCTATCGTTGCAACCCTGCTCGGCGACCCCGTGGTGTCGAGCCATTATTCGGTCGGTGCGATCGTCACGGTTGTTGACGCCGTCAACGCCGGCCAGCAGCGCGCACGGCATGCGCAATGGCTCGCGCAAGTGACGGCTGCCGATCGCATCGTTGTCAGCAAGGTGGACCTCGTTAGTCAGGCCGCACTCGCCGGGCTGGAGCGATCGCTTGCCGAACTGAACCCGGCTGCAAGCATCGCACGCCGTACATGCACGGACGACGCCGCCCTTGTACTGGATTCCGCGTCGAACTCGCACGATTTCGCAGAATTCGTGCGGCGCACGGGTAGCACACGCACAGATGCAACGCACGCGGTCAATCCCCTCGCGCGGCTGAACGCAACGCCTGCGCACCGCGATGAACTGGCAGCGCTGAGAGCCTTCTGCATCGAGTTCGACGAGCCTCTGGACTGGCCGGTCTTCACCCTGTGGCTGACTATGCTGCTCAACCGGCACGGTGATAACATCCTGCGCGTCAAGGGCATTCTGGCGCTCGCCGGTGCGACGCAACCAGTCGTGATACATGCTGTGCATCATCTCGTGTATCCCATCTTGCATCTCGATGCCTGGCCGGGCGACGGCAAGCATGAAGCGCATCGGTCGCGTCTGGTCTTCATCGCGCAAGGTTTCGAAGGCGACGCGCTTGCCGATTCTTACCGGCGTTTATGCCGGCATCTTCAAACAGCGGAAGCGATAGCTTGAAACCTGCCAGTTCTGCCAGTTCCAGTCGATCTGCGCCTGCCGTGCAATCGTCCAAGGTCGAATTGCGTGTGCTGGGCACCACCGTCACACTCCAGGAGCACATTCGCAAGCGGGCGGAGCAGGACCTGGGTATCCGCCTGCGCTTCATCGTTCAGGACGGCGGTGCCGTGCAGCGCGACGGCGCGATGCACCCGGACCGCTACGAACTCTATGACCAGTGGTTCCACAGCCTCGACTGCCTGTGGCCGACGCACGCGCTGCAGCCCATCGAACTGGCGCGCATTCGCCGTTGGGACGAAGTGAATGCGCTGCCGCGCACGGGACGCATCGGTCAGGCACCCGAGCGGGGTACGACGGGTAGAACCGGCGCTGCGGGCTGCACGCCCGCCGACCGGCTCTACGTGCAGGAGGACGGGTCGCTCGGCCAGAAGCCGAGCCCGCATGTCAGCATGCTGCCGCTCACGCACAATGCGGACAGCTTCGTCTATCTGGAAGATGCGTTGCCCGCTTCGCTTGCACAAGGAGAGGAGAGCTGGGCCTGGCTGCTCGCGCCAGAACTGGCGGGACGCGTCGCATTGCAGGCAGATGCCGCCATCGGCGCAATCGACGCGGCGCTCGCGGTCCAGGCGAGCGGCCTCATGCGCTTTGACGACATTGGCAATCTCAGCATCGAGGAAATCGACGGACTGATTGCAATCCTCATCGACTTCAAGCGGCGCGGGCACTTTGCGGGGTTCTGGTCGAGCTTTGCCGAGGCCGCGCAATTGATGATCGCGAATAAGGTGGCGATACAGAGCATCTGGTCGCCGGCCACCGTCGAACTGGAGCGTGCGGGCCTCAAATTCAGGCTCGCGCGGCCGCGTGAGGGCTACCGCGCGTGGTTCGGCGGAATCGGCATATCGCGGCTCGCCCACGGCCGCGTGCTGGACGCCGCGTACAAGTATCTGAACTGGTGGCTGGAGGGCTGGCCCGGCGCGACGGTTGCCCGGCAAGGCTTCTACATTTCCAATCCGGAGCGCTCGCGCGAGCATATGAAGCCCGACGAGTGGGCTTACTGGTACGATGGAGCTCGCGCTTCGACGGATCTTCCCGGCCCTACCAGCAAGCATCTCGTGCCTGCGGGCCAGGTGCGGGACGGGGGCAGTTACGTTGCGCGCATGAGCCGGATTGCGGTGTGGGATTCGGTTATGGATGAGCATAACTACCTGGTGCGCCGCTGGACCGAGTTCATGAGGTCCTGAAGGCGCTTTCGTACGACGATGACAAGACGTGCTGGCGTTCTCCAACCTTCCAATACAGCGAAGGCCAAACATCGGCCGGCCGCACCGCGGGACGCGGTCCCGGTCGATGCAACCGGTTCTGACAATCGAGTCGATACGTTGACCGAAGCCGATAGCCGGCTGCGCTATCGTGTGATTCACGATCAGTTGAAATCGGCCATTGCGCTCGGAAAAATTCCGCCGGGGCTCGTGCTGCTCGAAGGACCAGTCGCGCGCATCTTCGGCACGAGCCGCGTGCCGGTGAGAAAAGCGTTTGAGATGCTGCACGCAGGCGGCCTTCTGGTGACCTTCGAAGGGCGCGGCTTTCTCGCTGCCAGCCCCGACGGCAGCGTGCCCGAGCCGCTGCGCACGCCGATTTCCGAAGACATGCTCGGCTTCGATCGTCCGCCTGAGCCCCTCGATATCCCGTCGAACAGTGAACGCATTTCCGACTCGCTGGAGTCCGCGATTTCGCTCGGCATCGTGTTCGGACATTTTCGTATCGACGAAAGCATTGCGGCCGAATCATTTGGTGTGAGTCGCGGAACGGTGCGCGAGGTGCTCAGCAGACTGCGTGATCGCGGTCTCGTCGAGAAGTCTGCTTACTCCCACTGGCTTTGCGGACCGCTTACAGCCCGCGCGGTGCGCGAAGATTATGAACTGCGTAGATTGCTCGAGCCGGCTGCACTGGCAGCAAGTGCGCCGTCGTTGTCCAGAGCACAGCTGGAGGCGGCGCTCGAGGAGGTGCAGGGCGCTATCGCGCGCCCCGAGTCCGTCGATGCAGGCGCGCTATATCGTCTGGAAGCGACGTTGCATCAAACGCTGCTCGCCGGTGCTCCGAATCGAAAGTTACTTGCAGCCATCAGCCATGCGCACATTCCGCTGATCGTGAACCACGCGTTTTACGATGCGTTCGGGCTTCATCCCGAGACGAGCATGCTGCTCGAGCATCGCACGGTGATCGAGCTTCTTTTGCGCGGAGAGTTTGATGCGGCGGCGAGGGCGCTTGCGCAACACCTCGAGCATGGAGAGGCGCGCACACGTCAGCGGCTGAAAGTGCTCGCCGTGCTGCCCGAGCCTGATTTGCCCGGGTATATGCAGCGGATTGCGTGAGCGTCACTGAACGAATCGGCGGCGAGGCCCACGGGCACATGCCGCTGATTGCGTCCGCATCGTCGCTACCAAGGCTTCCGACGTGCCACGCGCAATCCAGCGCGCATTGCGCCGCGAGCCCCGAGCGTATCCATTGCACAGCGGTTACCTCCGGGCGATAAGGCCATCCAGTTGCATGGCCGATCACTTCGCCATGCCCCCGCAGCAGCCGGAAAGCGGCCTAAAGTTTTCTAAAATTCTTCCGTAATACTGGGAGGCCCCTTTTCCTGTCGACGCTGCCGCCCCACGCTGCAGCGTGTCCGGCCAGGTAAGGCTTGATTCGTGCCGGCTTCCGGCATTGGTCGCGTCGCACCCCCCTCCCAGGATTCGAACTCAATGAAGAAAGCAGTACTCGCGGACGCGGTCGGTGGTGTGGTCCTGACCGTATTTGTCACCGCCGTCCTGACCGGGCTGCATGCGCAGGTGGGCGGCAATCACGGCATTGTCAACTTTCTCGGCAGCGCGGAATTGCCCATCGTGGCATCTGTGTTGATGCTCGACTCGCTACGCGAAGCGATAGGTTCGATCTACGAAGGCGAGCATCGCCAGAACATTTTCGTCGCGGGGATCGTGCTCTTCGTGGTGGCGTTGCTGCTGGCGTCCAAAGGGGTGGACATCGAAGTGGCGCGTCATCGCGCGCTCGAAGACGCGGTGTTAGGAGCAACTGCCGTGACGCAGATGCCGGCGGCGCAGCAGTACGCGTGGTTGCACAGTGCCGAGCAGGCATTGCCATTGCCCGTATGGGTGGTTCCCGCCAACGTGCTGGTTTGGGTTGCGGCAATCGCCGTGTCTATCTGGAATCGCGCACTTGCAATCGGCGAGAAAGAGCGCTCCATCTCGCGCGAAAACGTCGAGGCCTTCGTGCGTCTGCTCGACGAAAGCCGTCGTGGAGACGCAGTCGTCACCGCGCTGCTCGAAGACGAGCGGCGTGCGCGCGCGGAACTGGAGCGTGACGATGGTGCGCCGGGTGCGGAGGAACGCGAAAGCGTACGGCGCCGCCGTGATGCGCAGCGCCGGCACCAACGGGCGCTCGACGCCCTGCAGCTCTGTCTGCGACGCGATCTGTCGCAGCGTGAAACCGAACATCACGTTCAGCCCGCCGTCTGCGAACCAAAATGATCCAGCTTCTTCTACTTCTACTAGGCCCACGCTTCGCAGTAAGGCATTTGCCGAAACTGCTGGCGTTCGGGGCGATATGGCTCGCGATAGGCGCCGTCGTCGTGGTGGACGCGCTCGATGGCGCACTGTGGTTTCCGCTGCAAACCTTCGGCGTGCTGTTACTCGCCGAGGGCATCGCTGCGCTCGCACTCGCACGCAGCGGAATTTCTTTGCAAACCGGCTTCCGTTATGTGAAGGGAGCGATCGGCGTATTGATTGGCGTGCTGGTAATCGCGCGTCACAGCTACAGCGATTTCCTGCTGGCGATGCTGTTTGGTGCAGGCTTCGCGCTGGAGGGATGTCTGCTGATCGCAGCAGCATGGATAGTGCGTTACCGCCATTGGCGCTCGACGATTGCAATCGGCGTGTTCAGCCTTGTGCTCGCCGTCATCTTCTTCCAGCCGTATCCCACACATTATCGCGGCACGGTCCCGTACTGCATCGGCATGTGGCTGGTTGTCAGCGGCGTGCGCATGATCTGGCTTTACCGGCGTTTGCGCAAGAGCGGCTATGGCAGGGATTGCGCGACTGCGCCGGCCTGTGCCGACACCGGCGCGGTGGAAGCAATCAAGGACTCGCCGATGATCGTGCATGTCTGGACGCCAGTCGGATCGTCAAAGAACGCGGCGGTTCGCCGGCCGGTGATTGATCGCTATATCGCGGCGGTCGACATCAACGGTGTCATTTCCACCGGGCATGCGGCGCTCGAAGCGGGCAATCTTTATCTGAGCCTTTATCCGGCAGTGGAAATCGACCGCTCGCCCGACGAATTCGCCCGGCTTCTGCGCGCCGATTCGTCGAACGACGTACGCGGCCGTTATTTGCCGAGCTACCCGGAAGAGGCCGCGGCGTGGTGCGATTCGACGATGAAGATTGCATTTCGCCGCTACGATGCCGCACGGCTCGTAGCATTCGCGACAGAATACAAGGCGACCGAGATCTACAACCTGACGAACCGCAACTGTTCCAGTACGGTCGCCGAAGCAATCGACGCAGCACTGGAAGGCAGCGAATACCGCAACGGCGGCTGGCGCGACGTGCTGGGTCTTATCGTG
Source organism: Paraburkholderia phenoliruptrix (assembly GCF_019511605.1). Taxonomy (GTDB): domain Bacteria; phylum Pseudomonadota; class Gammaproteobacteria; order Burkholderiales; family Burkholderiaceae; genus Paraburkholderia; species Paraburkholderia phenoliruptrix_A. Next base: position 72,220 of record NZ_JAEUAV010000023.1, read on the forward strand.
TTGCCGGAACTCTGGATTGCAGCGCAACTGCGTCATCGCGCGCAAACCATGGCATGGACGCCCGGCCTGGTACTCGACTACGCACGCGCGTTGCGCGTCGTTTCGCAGCCGCCGGCGATAGGCTGGATCGCACTCGCGGCGCTCGCGTGGCGGCAGTCGCGTCGGGCGCGCGTCACGCAGAACGCCAACGCCAACGCGGAACAGCGCTGAGCGGACCATGGAGAAGTTTACGCACGTCCGCATTGTGATGGGCATGATCGTTAGTCTGGGACTCACGCACATGCTCAAGGGCCTGTCATCGGCAATCCAGCATCCGGGTAAGACCCGGATCTATCCCGTGCACATGGCGTGGGTCGCGTCTATGGTGCTGTACATCCTGCACTTCTGGTGGTGGGAGTTTTCGTTGCGGGAGATTGCGCAATGGACTTTCGGCATCTATCTGTACCTGCTGTTTTACGCGTTCATCATCTATCTGCTGTGTTCGATGCTGTTTCCCGACTCGCTAAAGGAATACGACGGCTACGAGGACTACTTCATGTCCCGGCGCGCGTGGTTTTTCGGGCTTCTCTTCGCCGTTAGCCTCGTCGATGTCGGCGATTCGGTCATCAAAGGTGAAGTGCATCTCTCGCGCCTCGGCGATCTGTACTGGCTCAGGACCGCCATGGTGGCGATTTGCTGTCTGGTCGCCATTCGCACACGCAACCGCCTTTTCCACACGAGCTTCGTCGCACTGAATCTGGCCGCACAGGTGCTGCTCATCGTTCATTCCTACTGGAGCGACGCATGATGCGTCGCTGGCTGGCGCAGCCGCTTAATGTTCACCCCGCACCGCCGTGGGCGACGGAATACGAACGCACCGCTTCGGTTCAATGGCAAGAGGGCGTTGCGCGAATCTGCAATGTTCGCCATTTCGTCTATCGCACGCGCGACGATTTCATGCCCGCGTGGTATGACGCGAGCTATGACCTCGACGCACTGCGTTCAGTCGATCTTGTCATGTCGCGTTGGGCCGGCGAATCTGTTGCCCATGTCTTCGTGAGTTTTGGTTTTGCCGATGGCCGCTATCTGGCCGTGTCGATCGAAACGCGCCGGCGCAGCGATCAGCGCTATTCCGCGCTCGGTGGTTTCTGGCGCAACTATGGGCTGATTTACGTGGTGGCCGACGAACGCGATCTTCTCGGCGTGCGCACTGACGTGCGGCGCGAGCGCGTGTGCCTGTATCGCGTGCAGATGCCGGACGAGGCCAAGCGCGCGCTGTTTGCCGGCTATTTGCAGCGGGTGGAAGCGCTCAACCGGCGGCCAGAGTTCTACAACACGCTGTTCAATAACTGCACCACCAACATTCTCGGCCATGCGCGTGCCATTGCGCCGCATTTGCGCTACGACTGGCGCATTCTTTTAAGCGGCCACGCCGACGACTACGCGTACCGGATGGGACTGCTCGACAGCAGTACTCCGTTCGAGTGTCTGAAGGCGCGCAGCCTCATCCGCCGTCCTGCGGATGCGCAGATCGACGAAGCATATTCGCGAGTAATTCGCGAGCAATTGGTGAGCGATTGAGCGATCGGCATGAGCAGTCCGCATGAGCAATAGTGCGGCCTGAGCAAACGCCCAAAAGAAGCCGGCTCCGCTTTGCCGCGCGTCACGCATGGATGACGGGCGGCGCGGCACTCGCGGTCCACTGACCGACGTGTTGACGACATCGGCACGAACCAGGTTCGTGCCGACCATCCGCTCCCAAAGATCATTCAGAAAGCGGCAGGTTGCGCCTGGCCGACCGTGTCGTGGATGCGCTCGAGCAGTCGTTTCGCGGCGACGGGATCGGTGAAGAGCGGCGCGTCATCCATTGCGCTGTGTGCGACGGCGGCGGCCGCACTAGGCGTGGCCTGAGGCACACCCTGAATCGCGATGCCCGCGCAACTCGTGTTGCGGGCCGGCGTCGCGCCGCTCAGGAAATAGTTGGCGACGCTCGCATCGACGCACGACGTGCCATACGGAAACAGCCCGTGCGTGTATTCGCCTTGCACCTGAATCATGCTGGCATGCGGCATGTCGTTGAACGTCGCCAGCGCGCCGGGCAGCGGCGTGAGCACGTCGTACTCGCTCTGAAGCAGCAGAAGCGGCGACGCAGTGCGAGCCGCATTGGCGAGGGCGGGCTTTTGTACCGTCACCGGACCCCAGAACATGCAGGGATTATTGATGTCGCTGCTATCGTGGATCGGCGCAGCTTTGACGATTGCCACGGCGCGCGCGATCCAGTAAGCCGGGCTTGACGGCACCGGCGCATCCGAACAGCGCACGGTAAAGTTCACCCAAGGTAAATCGGACGCGTTGCCGACGACGTAATGGTTCGTGAGGTACGCCTGGTAAGTGTCGACGGTGCCGAGCGCAGCTTCCCGGGCTGCCCCGTCGATGGTCGTGTCCATCGGCGAGTACAGGTATTGGGTTAGCGCGGCGCGATACTGCTCGACGCTCGGATGGCTCGCCGCAACCTGGATCACGGCGGTTTCGGCAGCCATCAGCGGCACGACCAGCCCGATCTTCCCGCGATGCGGAGCGACCTGATACATCAAGCCGGCGAAGTAAGACTTGGCCCAGTCTGGCGTGGCGGTGACAAGGCCGCGGATTCCTTCGATCGTGTTTGGAATCGCTACCTGATCGGCCATCGTCAACGCGTACAGCGAGAGGATGTCGTCGTAGGCGGTTTGTTCCGCCACCGCCTGCGACTGCAGCGGCATCGGCACATCGTAGTCGACCACGCTGTCGAGCAGCATGCGTCCTGCTCTCTGCGGAAAGAGCGACGCGTACCACGCACCGAGCAGCGTGCCGTATGAGTAGCCTATGAAATTGAGCTTTGCTTCACCCAGCGCCGCGCGCAGCACGTCCATGTCGCGCGCCGTGGCGTCGGTGTTGACGAAGCGCGCAAACGGCACGTCGCGGCATGCGTCGGCCACAACCTTCATATTTGCGAGCGCATTGTTGATGTTCTCGTTGCTCATGTCCGCCGGCAGATAGTTCGTGTGAACGAGCGGCTTGCCAAGCGTGCATTCGAGGCGGGTGCTGAAGCCGACGCCGCGCGGCGAAAAGCCGACGAAGTCGTACTTTCTCGCCATGTCATAAACGGCACGATAGCCGCCGCTGGACGGATTGGCGAGACGCGCCACGCCGGCGATCTGCGCGCCGAGGCTGTAGCCGTCGCCGCCGGGTCCACCCGGATTGAAGACGATCGCACCGAGCCGTTGCGAAGGCGCGAGCGCGCTCACGCGCATCACGCCAATCCGAATGTCGCCTGCGGACGGATGATCGTAGTCCTCGGGCACGGCAAGCTCGCCACACGCGAGGTCGGCGCCGAGCGCCGCGACGTCGAGCGTATCCAGGCCGGCGGTTTGAGTGGCGCTGCATGGTTGCCAGGCGATGTGCTGGCTCTTGTACGAGGCGAGCGGGTCGTTCTCTTGCAGGTCGCCGCCGCAGCCGGACAGTGCGAGCGCGGCGAGCGCCGCTATCAGAAGGGCGATAGGAAATAGGCGTTTCATTGGATCGATTCAGGTTCGTTGCCGGGCGCGGTCCGGCGGCGGGCTGCGCCGGACCGGCCGAATGCTCAGGGACGCGCCACCAGTGACGACATTTGCGCCTGCTGCACGAGGTTGGTGACGAGCACGCCTTCTCTGTAGGTTCCTGCTGGAAGCGCGGTCATTGCGAGCGTCAACGCACCACCTGAGAATGCGGGCGAGGCGGCGCTCAGATCGCCGAATGACTGCGTCGTGATGTTGTAGCTCGCCGCGAGCGTGCGGATCTGTGCATCGGGCCCCGGCAGCGGTTCCAGACGCGGCGAGAAAGGGTTGACCGACGTATCTTCGGTCATGCCGAGCAAGGTCCAGGTGCCGGCCGCGTCGCGGCTTGCGACGAGATACTCGGCGGTACCGTCGACGTCGAGCGGAATGCCGTACAGCGTATCGCCGCTGTTGGTGATGCCGGTGCGCGCGAGTTCGCCGATGATCACCGGGTAGCCGTTCAGCGTGAGCCAGTTGCCCGACAGCGGGACGCGCTGCGTCATGCGCGGCAGCATGTCGTCGACCGTCTCCGGAATGATGACCGGCATCGTGCCCGCCACCGTGAGCGTGCCATCCGCGGCGACGGCGGAAACGAGCGTGGCGTCCACCGAGGCAACGGCGTCGTCCGCCGCGATCTGCGCCACGAGGTAACCGGGAACGGACGCGCTCGTGTCGATCGAGATCGCATGCGGCAGCGCGTTCACGGCCGCGACGTATGAACCGGTGAAAGCGATGTAGGCGGGATCGAAGTGTGTTTGCGCGTAAGCGGTCTGCAAATAACTGCTTAGCGACGACGCGGTCGGGAAGTAAACGCTCAGGCCGGCCGCGTCGGGAAACGCCTCGCCGTTCTTCACGTACACCACGGCTGCGCGCGCGGCGTTGGCCAGTGCTTTGGACGCATCCACGGCAATACCGGCGCGCGCGGTCAGATCGGCGAAGCCCGCAATGTCCACTTCGTCATGCTGGCGCGCGCCGTTCATGCCGAATGAGGGAGCAAGCCGCCGCGCCGCACCGAGCGCTGGCCAGGACTGCGGATCGCTCGCGATCGGCGCGATCGCGTTGGTGAACGAAGTGAGCGCGGTCCTCACCGCGCCGACCTTCGACAGATCGACCAGAGAAAGCGTGGCGGTCGGCGTATCCGAATGCCGCTCGACGTATGAATCGATGATGCCCTTGCCGTAGCTGACTGCGTCCGTTGCGAGCGTACGCACCACTTGCGTATAGTCCCAGCCCGAACCCGGCTCCAGTTCTTCGGAGGCGAGCAGGTAATCCGCATACGGTGAAATTGCATCGCTCGCCTCTACTGCGGCCATCAGGCAGGCGTCGAAGCCGATCAGATCGAAATGCACGCCGCTGCGCGCATTGGCGACCGCAAGCGCGGTTGTGAGCGTAGGAAGCGTGAAGTGGTCGTTGCTGAAATTTTCGTCGTAGCCGTAGCCGGACCAGCCGCTGCCGTGATTCCACAGAACCAGCCTGTAGTGCGCGGCCGGATAGGTGTCGTGAGCCCAGCCGATGAAATCCGACAGTGCGGTCGAATCCGCCATGTCGATCTCACCGAGATGTGCGACCGTTTCGAGCTTTCCGCTCTGGCCGATTACGTGACGCTGCACGTCTTTCCAGTCTTTCACGTGGCTGTCGTCGGCGCCCGCGGCGGACGCACCGCCAGTCTCGATCACGACATGGCTGCCGGCGGGAAGCTGCGCTTTGAGCATATCGGCGATATTGCCGCTTGCCTCGCCGCCCTCGGACTCGAGATCCGAGCCGACGATGTACACCATCAGCGTGGTGTTATTCGCAGCAGGTCCGGAGGACGAAGAGTGGATATCGCCGCCGCACGATGCCAGGGCCGCGCTGAGGGCAAGCGCCATCCCGGAGCGCCAGAGACAATGAAACCGCATCAAAAACCTTTCCGTTAGCTGGCAGATGCAGCGCATAGGCGCGTCCGCTCGATGTCGGGTCGAAACGGCGAGAGGCGGGCCGCATCGGAAGAGAGCAACACCTTGCTAACGGATCCATTACCAGGAACTTGAGTTTTTGAAGCCGGTTCTTACAAATTAAATCAGCGTGTGTGATCGCAAGTCCGGTACAACCTGGTTCCAGCTCGATAAAGAGCGCATACGGAATGATTCTGTCGCGCGTGGTCTTCGCATTTCCCGTGTGCCGCAGGCCAATCCACCACCACGGCGCTTATGCCTGAGCGACCGATCGCTCCAGATGACGATGAATCTGTGCAACGACGGCAGCGCCGTCTCCCACTGCAGCGGCAACCCGTTTTGTCGACGTGGAGCGGACGTCCCCCGCGCAGAACACGCCGCGCACGCTTGTTTCATGCTCCTGCAACCCAGGTCCGGCGGCTTCGCCCGTAAGCACGAAGCCGTTCTTGTCGACCGCGACGCCGCATCCGCCAAGCCACGATGTATTGGGAGATGCACCCGTAAACAGGAACACGTGTTCCGCAGATACAACCGACCGTTGCGTCCCGCTCAGCAGCTCTACTTCCTCGAGTGTCGTGGTGCCTCTAAGCGCGGTAATCTGAGTGCCGTACGTTACCTCGACATTGTCCAGCGCAGCGATACGATCGATAAGATATTGCGACATACTGGCCTTCAGGCTTTTTCCTCGTACCAGCATACGAACTCGTCGCGCGCGCGACGCGAGGTACACGGCGGCCTGTCCCGCGGAGTTTCCGCCGCCGACCAGCAATACGTCTTGTCCCGCGCAAAGCTTCGCCTCGACGGGCGAAGCCCAATAGTATGTTCCTCGTCCCTCGAAGCGTTCCAGGCCCTGAATGTCGGGTCTGCGATAAGCCGCGCCCGAAGCAATGACGATTGTTCTGGACCGGATGGTCACGGCGGAGGACAACCGCAGCGCGAACGGTGTGATGCCGCAATCAAGGTGTTCCGCCTGGGCGGGAATGGCTACGTCGGCTCCGAATTTCTGCGCCTGTACGTACGCGCGAGCGGTGAGCGCATGGCCGGAAATTCCCGTTGGGAATCCGAAGAAATTTTCAATGCGCGCGCTGGCACCCGCCTGTCCGCCCGGCGCACTATGATCGAGTACGCTGACTTTCAGCCCCTCGGACGCGGCATATACCGCTGCCGCCAAACCCGCTGGCCCCGCTCCGACAATTGCGACATCGTAAACATGCTCCGGATCGAAGTCGGGGAGCCAGCCCAAGGCGTTGGCAAGCTCGGCCTCATCGGGTGCTCGCAAGATGGTGCCGTCCGGATGCAGCACGAGCGGGTAGTCGGAGTCATCGCGAACCCACTTCGCTACGTAACGGGCTGTCTCGTCGTCTTCCGACGACGCGCCGATGACTGCGTGAGGAACATTGTTACGTCGCAGAAAACTTTGCAATGCGTGGAGGCGGGCGTTATGCGGTTGACTGACGATAACGATTCCATTGCCTCGCTCGATGAGCGCAACCCGCCTGAGAATAAGAGCCCGCATAATGCGCTCACCTAGCTCTGCTTCGGCGATCAGGAGCGCCCGGAGTCTGTCGGGAGGAATGTGAATTGCCGAAACGTCTCCCACAGCATCGCCGTCTACGATGCATCGACCGCCGGATAGCTGTCCAACCTCTGCCACGAAGTGTCCAGGACCGTTTTCACTAACAACAGCAAGACGCCCGAACGCGTCGCGGCTAGTCACGCGAATCATTCCGCGCAATACCACACACATCCCGAATCCGGGTGCGCCGACTTCGAAAATCCGTTGTGACGTCCACGAACGAACAATGCCGTATTGACGCAATCGTGCTATTTCGGCGTCGGTCAGTTGCGGGTACTTCTGTTCATGACGGTCGGTAGCCGGCGCTAACCATGTGAAGCTGGTCATTTGGGTTCCTGCGGTTGCGTGCGCGATGGGAAGTTCCATGCGCCTGATTGGGCTGCCTGGTACGTCGACATGCCTGGTACATCGACACAGCGCGCGGTCAGCCCAAACGAGCGGCACGACACGCACTGCAAGGCGGTATGCGTTATGCGGCGGCTCTTTCGAGCCGGGTAGAAGCGAACCTTGCAATCACGTCCGACGCGAGAATCATGCGACGCCAGTTCGCCGGGACGAACGTCATGCTGCGGCGAGGGCTGAACACATCGTCGCCTGGCCGGATGGGGCGACCGGAGAGAGCACAAAAACCGTCTTCGCGCGCCAGACCCAAACGCCAGATCTGTTCTGCGTAATGCCCCGTTTGCGAATCGCTCCAATAGATACTCAGCGTATTGGCGGACAGCACTTCTTGCACGACGATTCGGGCTGGCGGCGGGGTCCATTCGGCCCAGTGATCTGCGCGCTGAGCCGGAAGTCTTGCCCGGCGCATCTGCTTTTTAGCCGTGCGCTCTAATGGCAAAGTGGAAAGCAACGGTGCTGGGCGAAGCAACATTATCAAGGCCCGTTCGATGATCTCGTCGTCGTTCGGCGGTGACACGGTTGTAGACGATGGCATTTTCATAGGACGAAGACTGCGATGATTGACAACGCGTTGTGTTCTTTCTCGATCTATGGGACGAATCGACGAAAGGTCATGCCATGCTGGTTCGCAATGCTTGTCATCTGGACAGACACGGACTTGGCTCAAGCAATATCCGCTTCAATTATCGACGTAGCCCCACCGGTGCTTATCATCCATGCCGCACACAGTTTTTTACAACGACATTTATACTCATGTTTTCGGACACGACGGCTCGCGCATCAATGCATCGAATTGGCTACTTTTTGACAGACGACTTCCAGGTCATGGCCATTGGGACCCAGACAGTATTTGAAATCGCCAATATCGTTGCGCGTGAGCCTATTTATCATGTGACGAATTACTCGCTCCAGGGCGGAGAAATCCGCTCGTCGCTCGGCGTCTCGGTTATTACCAGGCCGGCCGATTCGAATGCGACGGCAGACACCTGGATGGTCAGCGGCGTAGCCAATCCAACCGGCCGCACCACGAATGCGGAAGCACTCCGATTCATCAGCGAGGCGGCTACGCGCTCACGGCGCACCGCGGGCCTCTGTACGGGCGCGTTCGTTCTCGCTGAAGCGGGGCTTCTAAATGGTAAACGCGCGACCACGCACTGGGCGTTCGCAGAGGCTTTGCAGGCTCGCTGGCCGCTCATTCAGGTCGAAGCCGACCGCATCTTTATTGTCGACGGCGCGATATGGACGTCAGCGGGTTTGACGGCGGCGATGGACCTGGCGCTTGGCCTCGTGGAAAAGGATCTCGGTGCGGACTTCGCGATCAGGGTGGCACGTGCGATGGTCATGCCTCACCGGCGCTCGGGCGGACAGTCGCAGCACTCTGAAATGCTGGCGCTCGCGCCGAAGTCGGATCGGATTCAGAAGGCGCTAGAACATGCACGCCTCAATTTGTCCAAACCCTTGCGCGTAGACGATCTGGCGAAGGCGGCGCATCTTAGCAGCCGTCAATTCACGCGCATTTTTCTTTCCGAAACCGGCATATCCCCCGCGAAGGCAATCGAGCGTCTGCGTCTGGAAGAGGCGAGAAATCTGATTGAACGGGGCCGTCATTCGCTTGAAACGATTGCCCGCGAAACAGGGTTTCGTGACAGACGTCATCTGCGGGAAGTGTTCACGCGAGCCTACCAGATGACTCCGCAGTCGTTGAGGAGAGAGTCGCGCAATGTCACTGGTGACGATCACCGGATCGACGAATAATGAAATGACGGCTTTCGTGCCGCTCGAAATTCGATGCGCCGCCAGTCGGCCATCCGTATCTGGAATGTCCTGAAACATGACCGTTAACGTCATTTGAGTTAGTGACCTTCGGCACCACAATTCACTCCGACACAATTGTCTTCAACACGGAGCGACATGATGGCGCAAGGACATGCAGGCACGGCAGTGATTACGGGCGCATCCTCCGGCATGGGTGCAATCTATGCCGAGCGCCTCGCGCGACGCGGTTATGAACTCATACTCGTTGCCCGCAACCGTGAGCGCCTCGCCGCGCTAGCGAGCCGTATCACGACGCAAACCCAACGCAGCGTTGAAATTCTCGATGCTGACCTCGGGACTCAAGCTGGCCTGTCAGTCGTCGAAGCAAAGCTGAAACAGGACGCGACGATCACGCTGCTGGTCAATAACGCGGGGGTCGGTACGCACACGCCTCTCGTGGACAGTGACGTCGATGCAATGTCGCGCATGGTCGATCTCAACGTGACGAGCGTGATGCGTCTTACCTACGCCGCCGTGCCCGGCTTTCTGTCGCGCGGCAAAGGCGCCGTCATCAATATTTCGTCGGTCGTCGCGATTGCGCCGGAAGCGCTCAATGGTGTCTACGGTGCAAGCAAGGCCTTTGTGCTCGCTTTCAGCCAGTCCCTTCAGCACGAGCTTGCCGGCAAAGGAATCCGGATCCAGGCCGTGTTGCCGGGCGCGACGGCTACCGATTTCTGGCAAACGGGAGGGCTGCCGCTCGAAAACCTGGACAAGTCGATCGTGATGTCCGCGGAAGACATGGTCGATGCGGCGCTGGTCGGGTTCGAGCGGGGCGAACTCGTGACGATTCCTTCGCTGCACGACGTCGCCAAATGGGAAGCATACGAAAACGCGAGGCGTGCAATGTCGCCTCTGTTGTCGACCAACGTTCCGGCACCGCGCTACACGACCATTCATTGAAATCGGCTGCAGGTACACATCTAATTCTAAGGAAGCGGTGATCATGAAACTCTCAGGCAACACGATATTTATTACGGGCGGCACATCTGGTATCGGACGTGCGCTGGCCGAAGCGTTCCATCAACGCGGCAACAAGGTGATCATCGCCGGGCGGCGCAAAGCGCTGCTCGACGAGGTTGCAAAGGCGAACCCGGGCATCGATGTGATTGAACTCGACATTGCGGACGGCGCGCAGATTCAACAGGTGGCGCGGGAATTGATCGGGCGCTATCCCACGCTGAACGTCCTGATCAACAACGCGGGCATCATGCCGTTCGACAACGCGGGCAGCGCGCTCGACGATGCGCGGGCGGTGCATCTGATCAATACAAACCTGCTCGGTCCGGTGCGTATGAGTGCGGCGCTTGTCGAACATCTGAAGCAGCAGCCGGAGTCGACCATCATCAACAACAGTTCCGTGCTCGCCTATGTACCGCTCGCTGCCACTGCGCTGTATTCCGCAACCAAGGCAGCCATTCATTCGTACACCATGTCGCAGCGATTCATGCTGCGCGACACCAGCGTGCGCGTGCTCGAAATCGCGCCGCCATGGGTCGACACGGATCTCGTCCACAGGAGCGGCGATCCGCGTGCAATGCCGCTCGACGCGTTCATCGCCGAGACCATGGACAAGCTCGCTACCGCGACGCACGAAGTGTTGGTTAGCGCTGCGAAGCCGCTGCGAGACAACGTTGGACCGGGCGAGTACGCGTTCTTCGACCAGTTCAACTTCTCGTTGAAAGACAACCCTATTCCAGTAGCCTGATGTACCGCAACTGCAACCGCGATCACGATAAAGCGGCGCCCGGCGCCGCTTTCTTTCCGCTGCCAGTCTGATTATTTCGCCGGCTTCGGTTCAGACATTTGCGCTAAAAAAACGGAAGGCAACGGCGCTGACAAGATCGCTTTACTCCACGACAGCCGCGGGCTACTCATCGCACGAGAGCGTCATGCACTTACGCGATGGCGGGCGTCCGCATCGGCTCGCGCATCGCGATAGTCTTCTGCGTCAATGTCATAGCCCGACGGCTCCCAACGGATTGCGAGCAGTACCAGCAGGGAACTCAGCGGTGCAATGGCGATGACCCAGAACACTTTCGTACCGAGCGCGGCTGCGAGCACGGGGAACAGGAACAGTGAAATGGTCGATGCGGTACGCACGAGCGTCTGGTTGAAGCCTACGCCGATGCCGCGCAACGACGTTGGATAACTGAGCGATGCATAGGTCATCGAATGAGAGCCGGGTCCGAAGCCCTGGCCGAACAGATAGCCGCCCAGCAGCAGAATGGCGACGATCACGAGCCCGCCGCCGCTCGGCTTGCCGATGAGCGCCAGTCCGATCAGCGAGACGAATTGCAGCGAATGCCCGAGTACCGTCATCTTCCACGCGCCGGCCGTGGGCGCGGTGCGCACGCCGATCAAGCCGCCAACGAAAGCGAACAACAGGTTCAGTGCTAGCGAGGCGACGATCGTCGTGAGCGGACCCTGCGCGAAGAAGCTCGTAATGATGACGGGCAAGCCGAAGATGATCGCGTTGTACCCGAACGACGACGCACTGCCGATCACGGCAGCAAGTATCGTGCGTTTGCGGTACGTGGCGTTGAACAGCACGCCATAGTTTCGCCATGAGGCGCGGCGCGGCTGCGCGACGGGCGCCGAGGTCCGCTCGACGGTGGCATCGACGCCATAAGAGCGCTTCAGGATGCGCGCCGCGCCTTCGAGGTCTCCCTGGTTGGCTGCCCAGACGGGCGATTCGCTGATATAGCGGCTACGCACGAGGATGATGGCGATGGCGGGCACCGCGCCGAACGCGAGCGTGAGCCGCCACAACCAGCCAAGCTGATGCTGGGGCAGGATCGCGTAAAGGCCGAGAATCAGCAGATAGCAGGTGCTGGTCGCCGCATACCATGCAGGGCACCACGCGGCCACACTCGCCGCCTTGTTGCCTTTGCCCGCTACGCGCGAGAACTCGGCAAGAAACGCCATCGCCACGGGCAGATCGAGTCCGACGCCGAAGCCCATCAGAAATCGGGCAGTGCCAAGCACCCACGCATTCGGCGCAAGCCCTGCAGCGATTGCGGCGATCACGAAGAACAGCATGTCCGCCATGAACACACGATACCGGCCGATCCGGTCGGTCAGATAGCCGCCGAACAGCGCGCCGAGGATTGCGCCGAAGGTGATCGCCGATGAAACGAAACCTACCTGTACGGGCGTCAAGGCAAACTGTTTGGCAATGTCCTTGATGCCGTACGCGAGTGAGGTCAGATCGTAGGCGTCGAGAAAGACGCCGCCAAGCGCGATCGCGATCACGATGCGGGCATTGCTGCCTTTCGCTGCACCCGCGTTGACGATGCGCGACACGTCTTGCGCCGAACGAATGACGGTGGGAGCCGGCGACTGTTGTGAGGAGTCGTCTACGATAGCGGACGCAATAGCGATAGTGGACATGGTGACGGTCGAACCGGAAGCCGAAGATCCATGCATGCTAGCGGCGGCATTCGCGTCTGTTAAACGACGAATACGTATATGCTAATTGCGGCGTTTCCCTTTCAATCGACAGAGGCTTCTCATGAACGGCGGACTGCGCCCGGCGAGCGCGCCCCAGGTCAACAGTCGTCGGGCACTTTAGCGACCCGGCAATCAGCCATAGGTCGGACGTGGTATGTACTCAACTCTTCCAGCGCGCATCCGCAAGGCTCAGTTTGCCAGGAATCAGCTTGAGCGCACTGAACGCATCGGCAATCTGCTGCTGATAAGCCAGGGTCGCCTCGGTGATCGGTTGAACGCCGTAGCCGGTGCGCTTGAGAGCGACTTCGAGTATCGACTGATCCAGTCCCACGAGCGGCGACAATAGCGCCGCCACTTGCGCGACGTTCTCGCGCGCCCAGGCGTCCACGTCGTTGACTTCGTCGAGGAGCGCGTGCAGCGCCTGCGGTTGCGCCGACGCGAACTTGCGGGCCGCGACGTAGTACTGAATGTTGCGCACGAGGCCGTCGCCGTTGGCAAGCGTGCGTGCGTTAGTCTGACGTTCAATCGCGGCGAGGTAGGGGTCCCAGATCACCCAGGCATCGACGCTGCCTTGCACGAAGGCGGCGCGTGCATCGGCAGGCGTCAGATAGACGGGATGGATGTCCGTATATGCCAACCCGGCCTGCTGCAGCGCTTTCACCAGCAGGAAATGAACATTCGAACCCTTGTTGAGCGCCACCTTCTTGCCACGCAGTTGTGCGACGGTGCGAATCGGCGAGTCCTGTGCGACGACGATTGCTTCGCCGCGCGGCGCCGGCGGTTCGTTGCCGATGTAGACGAAATCGACGCCACCCGCCTGCGCAAAGATCGGCGGCGTTTCGCCGACGCTGCCCACATCGACGGCGCCTGCGTTCAAGCCTTCGAGCAATTGCGGGCCAGCGGGAAATTCCAGCCATTGCACGCTGACGCCCTGGCTTGCGAGCCGCTTTTCGAGCGTGCCGCGCGCCTTGAGCACGACAAAGTTCCCGTATTTCTGAAAGCCGATCCTCAGCCGGTTGTTCGTGCCTTGTGCGCGAGCCGCGCTTGTCGCGAATGGCGCAAGCGGCGTGAGCAGCTCGCCAAGCGCAGCGCCCGCCACGCCGACGCCGACGCGCCGCAGCAGTTGACGCCGGTCGGGATCGGTAGGAGAAGGGGCGATTGATTCGTCGCGTTTGTTCATCGGCTTTGCGTGTCGGTAATGGAGAACAGACTGTTGACGTTAAGTCGCGGGGCGCATGAATTCAAACAACGTTTGCGCATATCGAAAGCAGGGAAACGGCTTTGATGGTGGCTACGAGTCATTGCGCCATTTTCATAATGGCGTTATGATTTTCGAAAGGCCACGGCGCGATTACATGACACGCCGTCGCGGTCCACGAATGCGCACAGGTGTCCTGCCTCTGACGGCATGCGAGCATCGGAGAGGGGGCAATGAAAGCGGAACAGATCAAGCATTCTCCGGCGCAGCCGGTTCCCAATGCGCTGCGGCGATACTTGTCGCTCGATGACTTCGAGATCGCCGCGCGGCGGCATCTTCCGCGTCCGATCTTCGGGTACATTTCGGGCGCTGCCGAGCGCAATGCATCGCTGGACGACAACCAGCGGGCCTACTCGGAGTATCGTTTCGTGACGCGTGTGCTTCGAGACGTGTCGCGCCGCACGCAGGCGACCACGCTGCTCGGCAAGACTTATCGCGCGCCTTTCGGCATCGCGCCGATGGGAATTTCCGCCTTGTCCGCTTATCGGGGCGATCTCGTGCAAGCACAGGCCGCTCGAGAAGCCGCAATCCCCATGATCATGAGCGGCTCGTCGCTCATTCCGCTCGAAACAGTGGCGAGAGAGGCACCAGACACGTGGTTCCAGGCCTATCTGCCCGGTGAACCCGAGAAGATTCGTGCGCTGATCGAACGCGTCGAACGCGCAGGCTACGACACACTCGTCGTGACGGTGGATACGGCCGTGCTGGCCAATCGCGAGAACAACATTCGAACGGGTTTTTCCACTCCGCTGAAGCCGAGCATCAGGCTCGCGTGGGATGGCGTCACGCGTCCTCGCTGGTTGGTGGGGACCGCGCTCAGAACACTGGTCAAGCACGGCATGCCGCATTTCGAGAACTCCTATGCGACCCGAGGCGCGCCGATATTTTCGGGCCGTGTGGTGCGGGATTTCGGCGCGAAGGATCATCTGAACTGGACGCACGTGCGTCAGATCCGGTCGCAGTGGAAGGGAAAGCTCGTCGTGAAGGGCATTATGGCGGTCGAGGATGCGCTCGCCGCGCGCGACCACGGCGTCGACGGAATCATTGTCTCGAACCACGGTGGGCGTCAGTTGGACGGTACGGCCGCTCCGCTTCGTGTGCTGCCGCGAATTGCCGATGCAGTCGGGCGCGACATGGCCGTGATGATTGACGGCGGCATCCGTCGGGGCACCGATGTATTGAAGGCGCTTGCGCTCGGCGCCGACTTCGTTTTCGTCGGTCGCCCGTTCAACTATGCCGCTTCGGTGGCCGGCAAGGCGGGGGTCGCGCACGCTATCGGCATCCTGCACGCGGAGGTGCAGCGCAATCTCGGCTTGCTGGGGCTCAACAGCATCGACGAATTGACTCCGGACGTGCTCATCAGGTTGCCCGAGGGCGCGGCTGCAAGCGGGAGCGCCAGTCAATGAAGCCGGCAGACAAGGAAGCAGAACCGGTCGACCGTTCCGTCGCCGCAGTGGACAGAACGCTCGCGCTGCTGGAGGCGTTTCTGGGCAAGCCGGGCGGACGTTCGCTGTCTGAGCTGGAAGAGCGAACCGGCCTCTTCAAGAGCGTGATCCTCAGGTACATGCTTTCATTCGAAGCGCGCGGCTTCGTCCACAAGGAGCCGGGCGGCGCATACCGGCTGGGCGTCAAGGCCGCGCAGCTCGGCCGCGCATTCGAAAGCAGCGTGGAACTCGTGTCGACGTTGCGGCCGTTCGTTGAACGGCTCAGCGAGCGAACCGGCAGCAGCGCCTCCGTCTACGTGCGCGACGACGATTGTCGCGTCTGTCTGCTGCGTGCGGAACCGGAGCGCGATGTGCGCGTCTCGATCCGCGCCGGCACACGCCGTCCGATGGACAAATCGGCGTCGAGTCTTGCGTTCAGGCGCTTCGAGCGCGAGACCGTGCAGGCATTCGAGGCAGCGGGCGTCGCGGGCGTCGCTTCGTCGGCGGGTGTCGGCGATCCGCTGCTTGCCTCGATGGCGGCGCCGCTTTTCGGCATCGACGATGCATTTGTCGGCGTGCTGACGCTCTCGGGCGTCATCGGCCACTTCAACGTCGACGATAAACGCGTGCGCTCGCTCCTGTTCGAGGAAGCGCTCGCCGCCAGCGCATTGCTCGGCGCTACGCTGACAGAGCACGGTGGCAATTGAGGCGGGCGCGTTCAGCGTCGCTCGCCCGCGCCGTACATGCGCTCGCAGAAAGCGGCGCTCGCGCCGAGCCGGCGCGAAAGGTCCGAGGCGGCCTGCAATTGCGGGGCAATCAGTTCACCCGTTTCGCGCGCCACACTGAGGCGCGAGGCGGGACCGGACAGCGTCAGCGCGGCCATGAACTCTTCGTCCGCGCCGAACACGGGCGTGGCGAATGCCGCGGTGTGCACATCGCGTGCGCCCGAGGTAAACAACGGAATCTGTGGCGGTTCAGAGAAGATCGGCTCGCGCAGTCCCCAGTAGCGAATGACTTGCCCGATCGCGGTGTCGTCGAGTGGAAGCGATGTTCCCGCAAGCCTGGTTTCGCGCAGCCCTTCCGATGGCTCCGCGCGGAACAGGCACAGGCGCTTGTTGCTATCCAGCACGTAATACGAGGCGCTTTCTTTCGTTGCGGCGGCGAGCGAGAACAGCACCGGCTCGACCACGGACGAAAGATGGAACGACTGCTCGTAAAGCTTGCCCAGGTAGAGCACGCGCGCGCCGAGTCCGTACATGCCGTCGTCCGAGCGCACGACGTAGCCCATTCGCTCCAGCGAATTCATCAGCCGGTACACGGTCGTCTTGTGCATGCCCGACGCGGTGGCGAGCGCCGCAAGTGACAGCTTTTCCTTGCCCAGCCTGAAGCAGTCGAGCAGGCCGAGCGCCCGTTCCACTGCCACTACACCGTCGTTGCCCATCTCGTCTCCTTCGTGTTCATTGCGGCTCCATTTTACACAGTAAAACGTCGATTCGCACAGTAAAAGGGTTAACTCTACTGGCACGCGGCAACCTGCCCGCGATAAAGTGGTTTCACTTCGTACACCACCGTTGTACACAGTAAAACTTTTCCAGAGGATTAGTCCATGAGCATCGACACGAATCAACCGATCATCCGCGACATCGAGCGCGTTTCGCCGCAACTCGTCGAAGCGGCCGCCAGGTTCCAGGCCGCCATCCTCGCCGACGTCGCGGGCAGGCGCGGCACCTTGCATGGCCGCGTAAAGCCGCTGTCGCCGAAGATGAAAGTCGCGGGTCCGGCTATTACGGTGGAGGTTCGTCAAGGCGACAACCTCGCGATCCACGCCGCATTGGCCGTCGCGAAGCCGGGTGACGTGATCGTCGTGGACGGCAAGGGCGACGTGAGCTGCGCATTGCTGGGCGAAATCATGGCGACGCAGGCGAAGGTGAGCGGCATCGCGGGCATCGTGATCGACGCGGCGGTGCGCGACGCGCATGAGCTTGCGAACGGCGACTATCCGGTCTTCTCCGCGGGCCTCAACCCGTGCGGCCCGACGAAGAGCGTCGCGGGTCTTGTCAATCATCCGATTTCCGCTGGCGGCGCGGCGGTCAATCCCGGCGACCTCATCGTCGGCGATGCAGACGGCGTGGTCGTGATTCCCCGCGCCGACGTCGCGCGCATCGTCGAACTCGCACAGAAGAAGCTCGATATGGAAACGGCGCGCATTGCTGCGATCCACAAGGGCGACGTGCGTCCGGGCTGGCTCGACAAGGAGCTGCGGGCGGCCGGCATGCTGGCGGAAGGCGAGGCGCTGTAATGGACACGAATGTTCGAAAGCCGGTCGTGCTCGTAACGGCCGCCGACCTCGCGCCGCAGGCGCTCGAGATGCTGGATGCGTTCGAAGTCGTGTTCGCGGGCAAGCAACCGACCGAGGACGACATCGTCGCGCTGTGCGAGCGGACGAAGCCCGTCGCGATCATCGTCCGTTACGGCAAGATCAACGCGCGCATCATGGATGCAGCGGAAAACCTGCAAGTTATTTCGAAGCATGGCAGCGGCATCGACGTGATCGATCAGGAAGCCGCCGCTGCACGCGGCATCGCAGTGCGCGCGGCAGTCGGCGCGAACGCCGCGGCGGTGGCCGAGCACGCATGGGCGCTCATTCTCGCGTGCGCGAAGTCGGTCCCGCAGCTCGACCTTCGGATGCGCGCCGGCCATTGGGACAAGTCGACGCACAAGTCCTTCGAACTCGACGGCGGCACGCTCGGCGTAGTCGGCCTCGGTTCGATCGGACGGCGCGTCGCGACCATCGGCGTCGCGTTCGGCATGAACGTGCTCGCGTTCGATCCGTTCGCCAAGGAAGCGCCGCACGGCGTGACGCTCGCGTCGATGGGGCAGATCTACGCTGCATCCGACGTGCTCTCGCTGAACTGTCCGCTGACGGACGAGAACCGCAACATGATCAATCGCGATACGTTGAGCCGCATGAAGCGGGGCGCGATTCTCGTGAATACGGCGCGCGGCGGGCTGATCGATGAAGCCGCGCTCGTCGAGGCGCTCGCGAGCGGTCAGTTGCGCTCGGCCGGCGTCGACAGCTTTGCGGTTGAGCCGATGACGCATCCGCATCCTTTCCAGTCCGTGCCGAACCTGATTCTTTCGCCGCACGTCGGCGGCGTCAGCGAAGCGGCTTACGTGAACATGGGCAAGGGGGCCGCGGCCAATGTGATCGCGGTCATCGAGGAAAGCGCCCACAAGCTGGCGTGACGTTCGCAGGAAAACTCAGCATGTTCTATCTCACATCGCCCGAAGTGCGCGAAGCGCAGGTCTTCACGCGAATGCCGGACAAATACCGCAAGCCCGACGCAAGGAGCGATTGGGCACGCGCCAATCGCGGCGGCATGACCACCGATTCGTTTCTCGAAGGCCCTGTTTGGGATCCGCGCGGCCACCTGTACGTGACCGACATTCCCTACGGCCGCATCTTTCGCATTTCGCCTTCGGGCGAGTGGGATCTCGTCGCGCAATACGACGGCGAGCCCAACGGAATGAAGCTGTTCGACGATGCGCACCTGCTCATCACGGACTATCGCAACGGCCTGATGCTGCTCGACATCGAGCGCGGTGAAGTGAAGCCCTATCTGGAGCGCCGCAATTCCGAGCGCTTTAAGGGCGTGAACGACCTGACCTTCGATTCGCACGGCAACCTGTATTTCACCGATCAGGGCCAGTCGGGCCTGCACGACCCGACGGGCCGCGTGTATCGGCTCGCGCCGGACGGCAAGCTCGACATGCTACTCGGCAATTGCCCGAGCCCAAACGGACTCGTGCTGTCGACGGACGAGAAGGTGCTGTACGTCGGCATGACGCGGGGCAACTGCGTGTGGCGCGTGCCTTTGCAGGCGGACGGCTCGGTCAGCAAGGTAGGGCAGTTCTTCACGTCGTACGGCCCGAGCGGTCCCGACGGTCTCACGATCGATGCCGAAGGCCGGCTGTTCATCGCGAATCCGGGTCTGGGCCGCGTGTGGGTACTGAATCGCCGCGCCGAGCCGGTCGAAATATTGACGGCGCAGGAGGGCGTCTCGCTGACCAATCTCTGCTTCGGCGGCGCGGACATGAAGACGCTTTTCATGACCGAGTCGACGAACGGCCTGGTGTTGAAGGCCGACATGACCGTTCCCGGACCGCTTCCCAAACAAGCGAAGAAGAACTAGGGCTTCCGTCGCCGGGCCATGCAGGCTCGCGCGACGGTAAGTCGAGACATTGCGCCTACGCAGCGCAGTGGAGGAGCAAGCATGAATCTCTCGCAGACCATGGACAAAACACACGCCGCGCGCTCGACGAACGCGACGGGCGGCAGCACACTCGCCAGCGAAGACTTCGACGCCAGCGAGCGCACGCTCGCGAAGGCGTTCCGGCGCATCCTGCCGTTCATTTTCCTGTGCTACGTCGTCAGCTATCTCGACAGAACGAATGTCGGCTTCGCTGCGCTGACGATGAACAAGGATCTCGGCCTCACCGGCGAACAGTTCGGCCTTGCCGCCGGACTCTTTTCGATCGGCTACTTCCTGTTCGAGATTCCGAGCAACCTGATCATGCAGAGGGTCGGCGCGCGCGTGTGGATCGCGCGCATCATGATCACCTGGGGCGTGTGCTCGATGCTGACGGCGTTCGTCGTCGGGCCGAAGAGCTTCGCCGCCGCGCGGTTTCTGCTCGGTATCGCCGAGGCCGGTTTCACGCCCGGCATCTATCTGTATTTCACGCACTGGTTTCCCGGCAAATGGCGCGCCAAGGTGACGGCCGCGTTCCTCGTCGGCATTCCGGTCGCGAACATGATCGGCTCGCCGATATCAGGCGCATTGCTTCAGTTGGGCGGCTTGCACGGCTTGAAAAGCTGGCAATGGCTGCTGCTGATCGAAGGCCTGCCCGCTGTGCTGCTCGGCATCGCATGTCTGTTCATCCTGGCCGACCGTCCCGACAAGGCCACCTGGCTCAGCGATGAGGAGAAGTCCACGCTCGCGCGCCGCCTCGCCGCCGAGCAAAGGGATATCGGCAGCAAGCACGGCAGTAAGCTGCGCGACGCCATGACGAACTGGCGCGTTTTCGTGCTCGCGTTCGTCAACTTTTGCGGGATCGTCGGCTCGGTGGGCGTCGGCTTGTGGATGCCGCAGATCATCAAGCAGTTCGGCGTCACGCATTCGGTCGTCGGATGGCTGGCGTCCATTCCCTATCTGATCGGCGCGTTCGCCATGCTGTGGTGGGCGCGCGTGGCAAACAAGTCGCAAAAGCGTGTTCCGTACGTTGCCGGCGCCTTGCTGGTCGCGGCAGCCGCTCTCGCGTGCAGCGCCTTGACCGACGTGCCGCTCCTGAAGCTCATTGCCCTGTGTTTCACCGTCAGCGGCATCCTCGCGTTCCAGGCAACGTACTGGGCGATTCCTTCCAGCTTTCTCACCGGCCGTGCTGCCGCTGGCGGACTCGCGCTGATCGTGTCCGTCGGCAATCTCGGCGGTTTTGCGGGGCCGTCGATGATCGGCGCGCTCAAGCAGATGTCCGGCGGCTTCACGCTGCCGCTGCTCGCGGTCTCGGCTGTACTGCTGATCGGCGCGCTGACGATCGCATGGCTCGGCGACCCCGGCGCCAATGCCGGCGAAGCGGGCGCCGCGACCACGAAGTGAAGTGACGCAGCAAACCAATCTATAACACCTGTCTGGAGACAAAATGTCCGTGAAGAAGGCCCACAAGAAAGCCAACCTTAAAACCAGCCTGGCGCTTGGGACGGTCGCAGTCGCAAGCATCTCGTTCGCCCCGGGCGCGGCGCGGGCGCAAAGCAGCGTGACGCTGTACGGCATCGCCGACGTCGGCATTGAATATCTCAACAACACTAGTGCCGGCGGTTCCCAGGTCAGAGAAGCTTCGGGCAATCTGTCCGGTTCCCGCTGGGGCTTGAAGGGTGTCGAGGACATGGGAGGCGGGTTGAAGGCGCTGTTCAACCTCGAGGCCGGCTTCAATATCAACGACGGCACGAGTTCGCAGTCGACCCGCGGTCTCGGCACGAACCCGACTACGACGTCGCGTCTCTTCGGTCGCCAGGCGTGGGTCGGTCTCAGTTACAAAGGGCAGCAGTTGACCTTCGGCCGCCAGAACGCACTGATCTACGAGCAGTCCGTGACGTTCGACCCAATGGGCGTGTCATCGAGGTATTCAGCGCTGTCGCTCGACTACGCGCTTGCCGCGCGTATCGACGATTCAGCGAAATACACCGGCAAGTTCGGTCCGGTAACGGCTCAGGCGATGTACAGCACGCGCTACGACACGGGCTACGGCGCCGAAGTGCCGGGCGCGCCTACCACCGGCCGGTTCTTCAGCGGCGCGCTCACGTATTCCAGCGGGCCGCTCGCGGCCACCGCCGTCTACGAACAGCGCAACAGCAACACGCTGACGACAGCCACCAGCACGGAACGCCGCGTGCTCGCCGCCGCGACGTACAACTTCGGCCCGGTGACGGCTTACGCAGGCTATCGCTATCTGCGCGCATCGAACGCGTTTCTGCCGGCGAATCCCATCAGGGTGGCGAACGGCTCCGACGCCAACGCCGCCAACCTGTATTGGCTCGGCATGCAATATCTGATCACGCGGTCATTCCAGCTTACCGCGGTCGGCTACTACCACGACGTTCACTCGACGGGCGCGGACCCGTGGCTTGCCGTGGTGAGCGCCGACTACTTCCTTTCGAAGCGGACCGACCTGTACGCGACCGTTGGTTACGCGCACAACAAGGACAACTCGGCACTCGGCGTGAACGGCTACGGCACGGTGGCGCCCGGTCGTAACCAGACCGGGGTGACCATCGGCATGCGCCAGAAGTTCTAACGAGGAGTCCGCCGTGCAGATTGTCCATGCGCCTCATTTGCCGGTCCGCGAAGAATGGCTCGCGCTGCATCGCGAGCCGATCCTGGAGCCGGAGTTGCCTATCGTCGATGCGCACCATCATCTGTGGGACCGGCAGAGCGGGCGCTATCTGACGGACGAGTTCGCGAAGGACGTCGGCAGCGGGCATCGCATCGTATCGAGTGTCTATGTGCAGTGCCGCTCGATGCTGCGTCAGCACGGTCCCGCCGCAATGAAGCCGGTCGGCGAAGTGGAGTTCGCGAACGGCATCGCGGCGATGTTCGCCAGCGGGGCTTATGGCCCGACGAAAGCCTGCGACGCGATCGTCGGCGGCGCGGATCTCGCGTTCGGCGACGCTGTTGCGCCCGTGCTCGAAGCGATGCTCCACGTCACGGGCGGCCGCTTGCGCGGCATCCGCAATCCGCTCGCCTGGCATGCGAGCCCCGATGTTAGTTCGAGCCCGGTGACGCCGCCGCGGGATCTGATGTCGAACCCAGGCTTCCGGCAAGGCGTAAAGACGCTGGCGCACTACGGCCTCGCGCTCGACGCGTGGGTTTATCACACGCAACTGACGCAGCTGTACGAGCTGGCCAGCGCCGCGCCGGATGTCACTGTGGTCATCGATCACTTCGGCGGCCCGCTCGGCGTCGGACCGCACGCGAACAGCCGCGAGCAGGTTGCCGCCGAATGGCGGCAGCAGCTCGCCCGCCTGGCGAGCCTGCCCAATACGCGCATCAAGCTGGGCGGCGCGGGCCTAAGCGTGTTCGGCTTCGCGTTCGCGTCGCGCGCAACGCCGCCTTCGTCGGAGGAACTGGCCGCTGCATGGCGTCCTTACTTCGAGACGTGCATCGAACTTTTCGGCGTGAAGCGTTGCATGTTCGAGAGCAACTTTCCCGTCGACAAGGGAATGTTCAGCTACGCCGTGCTGTGGAACGCCTTCAAGCGGCTGGCGCATTCAATGTCCGCGGACGAAAAAACCGCGTTGTTCAGCGCCACCGCCGCAGCGGCGTATCGCTTGCGGCTATCAGGAGACGAATGATGAAAACGAGCGCAGACCTGACAGCAGGCGCAATCGGGCGCGAAGAAGAGGGCAAACGCTACAAGGACATCACGCGCGTCGAATGGCGCTCGCTGTCGCTTGCCGGCCTTGGCTGGACGTTCGAGAGCTATGACTCGTTCCTGCTGTCCCTTCTGTTGCCGACGCTGGCGCTGCAATTCGGCTTGACGAAAGCGCAGCTCGGGCTGTTCACGAGCATCACCGCGGCCGGGCAGATTCTTGGCGGCATCCTGTTCGGCTACGTGTCGGACCGGCTAGGGCGTGTTCGCACGGCGATGCTTTGCATCGCCATTTATTCGCTGTTTTCGGGGCTGCTCGCGTTTGCGCCGAACGAACACTGGTTCGCGGCCATCCGCTTTTGCGGCGCGCTCGGCATGGGCGGCACGTGGACGGCGGGCGCGGCGCTCATCGCCGAAACGTGGCACGCGAGCCGGCGCGGCAAGGGCGGGGCGCTGATGCAGATGGGACTGCCCATCGGCGCGATTCTCGCGATCACGATCTCGGGCATCGTCAGCGGCATCAACGACGGTCTCGCGGGCGGCGGATGGCGCGTGCTGTTTCTGATCGGCGCGCTGCCGTTCTTCATTCTGTTTTTCGTCGCGCGCAAGACCCCCGAATCGCCGATCTGGCTCGAACGCAAACAGGCGCAAGCACAAGCAAGGACGGTTTCCGTCGATGCGAAGCTCAATGTGCGCGGTCTTCTCACCGCGTTCACATTCATATTCTTTCTGCAGTACCTCTATTGGGGCGTGTTCACCTGGACGCCGACATTCCTAGTCACGGTGAAGCATCTGGACTTCGTGCATAGCCTCAAGTTCGTGCTCGCACTGCAATTCGGCGCAATCTCGGGCTTTCTGCTGTTTTCCGCTTTCGTCGATCGCCTCGGCCGCCGGCCGATGTTCATGGCGTATCTGCTGGTGGGCGCAGCCGCGGTGTTCGGCTACATCCTGTCGTGGAATGCGCTCGTGCTGATGGTGGCCATCTTCTTCACGGGCTTCAGCGTCAACGGCATCTTCGCCGGTGCGGGACCGTTCCTCGCCGAGATCATCGGCAACACGGCGTCGCGCGGCTTTCTCATGGGCCTTGCCTACAACGGCGGACGGCTTGGCGGATTCATCGCGCCGCTTGTCATCGGAACACTCGCAACGAACGCGGGCGGGTTCGTGCTGGGCCTGTCGACCACCATCGTCGCTTTCATCGCGGCTGCGATCGTTGTCTACTTCGCGCCGGAAACGCGCGGCAAGACGCTCGTATGACGACGGCCGTCAAACAGCCGGGCTGGATCGGCAGGCTCTTTCCCGCGCTCAACGAAGCGCCGCTGCGGCGCTATCTGAGCGGGCAGGTCGCGTCGGTGCTGGGTAGCTGGACACAGAACGTCACGTTGAACCTGCTCGTGTATCACCTGTCGGGGTCGGCGGCGATACTCGCGCTGCTCAACTTCCTGTTGTATGGGCCGCAACTGGTGGTCGCGCCCGTCGCGGGATCGCGCATTCGCGCAGAAAACGCGCGCCGCGTGACGCTGTGCGTGCTTACAGCATCGCTCGTCATGACGGGCAGTCTCATCACGCTGTCTGCGTTGAATGTGCTGAACGTGCCGCTGATTCTCGCTCATGCGCTCGCGATCGGTATTTCGAGTGCGATCGAGGTGCCCGCGCGTCAGGTATTGCTGCTCACGAGCCTGCGCGACGCGAGCCTGACGTCGAACGCCGTCGCGATGAATACGATGGTCTACAACGTCGGACGCATGGTAGGCCCGACAATTGCGGGATTCGTTTATCCGAGCCTCGGGCCGAGAGCATCGTTCGCGATCTACGCGCTGGCGCTCTGTTTCATGGCGATCTGCGTGCGATCGATTCGCCTGTCTTCGGACGTGCGCGCGTCGCGCCCGGAAAGCAGCCTGCGCGACGCCGTCGGCTACGTGATGTCGGACGCTTTTTCCGCGCGCTATCTGCCGATTCTCGCGTGCATCGGCCTGTTTGCGGCGAGCTACCAGACGCTCGTGCCGCTGCTCGCGGATCGTGCGTTCCACGACGCCGCGCGCTTTACGGGCGTGTTCTTCGCGTGCGCTGGCGCGGGTTCGTTGAGTTCGGCCGTGCTGCTCTCGTCGGCGCTCGGACCGCGGGCGTCGGCGCGGTTCATCGCGTGGGCGCCGTGGACCGCGATCCTCGCGCTGATGGTGCTCGCCACGACCAACGCGGTGACGGCGTCGATGCCGGCGTTCTACGCGCTGGGGTTCAGTCTCACGTTCGCGGCGACATCGACGAACGCGACGATCCAGCGGCGCTGTCCGGAGCACGTGCGCGGCGGACTCGTCGGCATGTACGGCATGGCCTACAACGGAACCATGCCGTTCGGCTATCTGCTCGTCGGCACCGTATCCGAGGCGCTCGGCGTGCGTCACACATTTGCGGCGATGGCGGCAGTGCTCGCAGTGGGCATCGTATCCATCGTCGCATGGCAACGATTCAAACTACAGCGCGAAGGCGCATAAAGGCGGAGACGATCATGTCAATTGCAAGCAACGCGACCCTCGAGCATCAGACGATGCGCAAGGTCATCTGGCGGCTCCTGCCATTCCTGATGATCTGCTATTTGATGGCGTTTATCGATCGTGGCAACGTCGGCATGGCGTCGCTTCAGATGAACCACGACATCGGGATGTCCGCGAAAGTGTTCGGATTCGGCGCGAGTCTTTTCTTCGTGTCCTACTTCATCTGCGAAGTGCCGAGCAACCTGGCGCTCGAAAAGTACGGCGCACGCGTCTGGATCGCGCGAATCATGATCACGTGGGGTCTCGTGTCGGCAGCGACCGCGCTCGTGCACAACGCCACGACGTTCTACATTTTGCGCTTTCTGCTCGGCGCGGCCGAGGCCGGCTTCGCCCCGGGCGTGCTGCTCTATCTTTCCTACTGGGTTCCGAAGGCGTACCGCGCGCGCGTGGTCGCGACCTTCATGGTCTCGATTCCGGCGGCCAGCTTCATCGGCTCGCCCATCTCGGCGCTGTTGCTGCAGATGGACGGCCTCGCGGGCCTGCGTGGCTGGCACTGGCTGTTCATCCTTGAAGGCCTGCCGACGGTTCTGCTCGGCATCGCATGTCTGTTCATGCTGACGGACAAGCCGGCAAAGGCGACATGGCTGAATGAAGACGAGCGCAGGTGGCTGCTCGGCGCACTCGCCGCGGAGAGCGCACAGCCAAAGAAGGTGGCCGCGATGCCGCTGACCAGGCTCTTTCGCAACCGCTACGTGCTGTGCCTCGCGCTCGTCGATACATGTGCTTCTGCTGCCGGCAGCACGCTGTCAGTGTGGCAGCCGCAATTGTTGAAGTCCTACGGGCTTTCCGTGCTGCAGACGGGCATGCTGAACGCCGTGCCGTATGCGTTGGCGTCCATACTGATGATCTTTTGGGGCCGTCACTCCGACCGCACGAAGGAGCATCGCTGGCATACCGTGGTGCCGATGCTGATGATCGGCGGCGGTCTTTTCGCGACTTCGCTCAGTGGCTCGCTGCTGCCCACGGTGTGCATGCTTTGCTCCGTGCTGATCGGCGCCTATGCGTTCAAGGGACCGTTCTGGGCGCTTGCATCGGACATGTTGTCGAACAGCACAATCGCAGCGGGGTTGGCCACGGTGAATGCGATTGCGAATCTTCTGGGCGGCGGCCTCATGGTGAACGTCTACGGCTGGGTCAAGGAGGCGACCGGCAGCTACTCGCTTGCGCTCATGCCGCTTGGCATTCTGACGCTGGTCAGCGTCGCGACGCTGCTTATTCTGACGCGCAAGGGGCAATCTGGGCGTGTGGTCGGTAAGACGGAGGCGGCGTGAGCATGAAAGAACTTTCGCGACGTGGATTTCTGGAGCTGGCCTGCGCTTCGGTCGCGGCAGCCGCGCTGCCGCGAGCGGCGACAGCAGGACAAACATGGTCGAGCGGCTCCGAGCGTCCGTCGTTCTCATTGCCGGAGAATGCCGTCGATTGCCACATGCACATCTATGACGATCGTTTCCCGGTAGCACCCGGCACCAGGCTGCGACCGCCCAATGCGACGGTCGAGCAATATCGGCAGTTGCAGAAACGGCTTGGAATGCGACGGAATGTCGTCGTCACGCCATCGACGTACGGCACCGACAACCGGTGCACTGTGGAAGCGTTAAAGCGCTTTGGCAACGACGCGCGCGGCATTGCGGTCGTCGATACGTCGGTGACCGGGCAGGAGCTTCAGGCGTTGAACAGCGCCGGTGTCCGGGGCATCCGGTTCAACCTGAGCTATCCGGGTGCGACGACGCTGGAGATGCTCGCGCCGCTGGCAGAGCGTATCGCTTCCTTGCAATGGCACGTCGAACTGGTCGTGCAGGGCGAGCGGCTTCCGCAGCTGGAGCGGCACCTCGCGGCGTTGCCTTGCCCGCTGGTCATCGACCATATCGCCCATGTGCCGCAGCCCGGCGGAGCGTCAAGCGAAGTGCTGCGCACGGCGCAGCGTCTGGTCGAGAAGGGCAATACATGGATTACCCTATCGGGGCCCTATGTGGACAGCAAGACAGGCGCGCCGCGTTACGAAGACGTGGCGCCGGTCGCCAGTGCATTCATCGCCATGGCGCCCGAGCGCATGCTCTGGGGCACGGACTGGCCGCATCCGACGCAGACCGCCGGCAAGCCCGACGACGCCAGCCTTGTCGATCTCATCGCGAGCTGGATTGGGCGGCCGGAGTGGCAGCAGATGATATTTGTGACAAACCCGACAAAACTTTACGGCTTTGATGCTGCGTAGGAGTTTCGCTCCCGCGGCGACTTCGAGGCTCTGTTCGAGGAATGTGCGCGCGACGGTAGGGGAGGTCGGCGCGCGTACGATCTGCGCGTGTTTCAGTTTGTGCATGAAGAACGGGGCGTAGGCGTTGCCTTTGAAGGGTGGACTCAGATTTGTGCGCCCCGCCGCAACGCCGCCATCTCCTCATTTACGAGTTCGAGAAAAGCGCCGACCACCGGATTGCCCCGCGGCGTTTGCGGATAGAGCGTAAAGCCGCGAAACCATATCTCCGGCGCGAACGGCCGGAACACGATGCGCGTCGGATCGGCATCTACAGTCACGAGTGGATTGACGATGCCCACGCCCGCGCCGCGCATCACGAGTGCGCAGATGGTCGCGCCATACGGCGTCTCGATGGCGGGCACCTGATCGGCGCCCGCCGGCCGCAGCGCGCGATCCAGCGCTGCGCGCGTATCGTCCGCATAGGAAGGCAGGATGAGCCGTTCGCCACGCAAGTCGGCCCCGCGAATCCGCGTGCGCGCCGCGAGCGCATGACATGCTGGCAACGCGCATAGCCCCGCCAGCTCGTACAGCTCCGCGCTCGTCACGCCGAACGCATCCGGCGTGGTTGTCGCGAAGCCCAGGTCGCAGTGTCCTGACGACACCCAGCGCTGGATCGTGCTCTCGCTGCGCATTTCGAGCGACACCGCGACGCGCGGATGGGCGTCCGCGAACCGCGCGATCACGGCAGGCAGAAACGACAGCGCGAGGACGGGTGCAGCCACGATGCGTAGCCGTCCGCTGCCGAGCTCGAGAATTTCCCGCGCTGAATGCTGCAGCTTCTCAAGGCCGACGAAGCTGCGTTCGACCTCCCGATAGAACGCACTGCCCGCATCGGTGGCATGAATGCGCCCGCCGTTGCGCACGAACAGCGTCAGGCCCGTCGCGGCCTCCAGTTCCGCGATCAACCGGCTGATGCTCGGTTGCGACGTGCCGAGTTCTTCGGCGGCTGCCGTCATGGAACCGCGCAGCATGACCAGCCGGAACGCCTCCACCTGCCTCAGATTCATCGTTTTCTCCGGGCGTGGGCCGCGCAAACAGCGGCCCCGAGCCGTCAGCTTGCCATATCAGAAATGAATGGAAGTCGTTTTTGGCGCTATTTGACCGGATGATTTGCGAGGGCGACACTTGGTTCGAATCAAGCGAACAGGGTTGAGTTCATGCGTCCCGATGCGTTGCTGTTTCACGAAACCTTCCGCTGCACCCCGTACTGGTGGGACGCCGCACCGCCGGAGGTCGCGCCCGAGCCGTTGCCCGCGAAGGCCGACCTCGCCATTGTCGGCAGCGGATATTGCGGACTGTCGGCTGGGGCAGAGGCTGCGAAACATGGCGCGCGGGTCGCGATACTGGATGCGGCCGAGATCGGCGCGGGCGCGAGCACGCGCAGCGGCGGCATGGTGTCGAGCGGCCAGAAGCTCGCGCTGACCGACGCCATTCGCGGCGTGTCCGCCGAACGTCTCACGCGTCTGATGCAGGAGTCGATGGCGAGCTTCGACTATCTGAAGCAGATTGTCGCCGACGAATCACTCGACGCCGACCTGCGTATCACCGGCCGCTTTTTCGGCGCCTATACGCCCGCGCATTTCAACGTGCTGCGTCGTCAGGGCCAGTTGTTGCGCGAGAAGACCGGCGTTACCGTGCATCTGATCGACCGCGATGCGCAGCGCGGCATCATCGGCTCCGACTATTACTACGGCGGCATTCTCATCGACGAATACGGCGGACTGCATACCGCGAAATATCATCGTGCGCTGCGCCACCTCGCGCGCCGGCGCGGCGCGACGCTGCACTCGCATGCGGCGGTGAAGCGGATCGAACCAACGGGCAACACGGGTTTTCGTGTCCATACTGTGCGCGGCGTGCTCGATGCAGACCGGGTGCTCGTCGCCACCAACGGCTACACCGGAGCGCTGCTGCCGTTCTTCTCGCGCCGCGTGCTTCCCGTCGCGAGTTATCAGATTGCCACCGAGCCGCTACCCGAGGGCCTCATGCACGTGCTCAATCCGGGTCACCGCATGGTCAGCGATTCGAAGCGCAATCTCTTCTACGCGCGCCCGTCGCCGGACGGCACGCGAATGATTTTCGGGTCCAGGCCCGCTATCCGCGAGATCGACGAACGCGAGGCCGCGCGGCGGCTGTACGCGCAGCTCGTGCAATTGTGGCCCGCGCTCAGGGACGTACGCGTCACGCATGCGTGGAAAGGCTTTGTCGCGATGACCGGGGACAGGCTCGCACACATTGGCCAGCACGACGGTGTTCACTACGCGCTCGGCTGCAACGGCAACGGCGTTGCGCTCATGAGTTACCTCGGGCATCGCATCGGCAAACACATGGTCGGCGTCGACCAGGATGTCGGTGCGTTCGGCGAAGGGGCGTTTCCGCTCTCAGGCGCGGGAATGGCCAGCACGCTCGCGGTGCCCGTCGGCAGTGCGCTGTACCGGATCGGGGATATGTGGCACGGCCGTGTGCGAGCAGCGCTTTCATGAAGCGAAGTCAAACGCATTCATCAGGAAGCCGAGTTACAGAAAGGAGCCGCGATGATCGAGTTGAACAGGCACGCTGGCGCAGGACGTGATGACCATGCTGTGTGTCACGCACGAGATGGGCTTCGCAAGGCGCGTGGCCGACCGCGTATTGTTCATGGACCGCGGCGTCATCGTGGAAGACGATACGCGCGAGGCCTTTTTTGAGGCTGTTTTTTGAGGCTGTTTTTTGTGGCCTTTTCCGGGCGCCCGCGCTCCGACCGCGCGAGAGACTTTCTCTTGCGCATCCTGCATTGAGCCAACCGCTGTTCACTCCAAGGGAGCCTCACCATGCGATTACTTCGTCTAGCACGCCAACTCGCCGTGGCCGCATCGTTCCTCGTCGGCGCGACGACCGCGGCCCACGCCGCCGATGATGTCGGCACCTTGACGCCCGGCAAGATCGTCGCCGGTGTCGATGCGAACAACAAGCCGTATTCATACATCGACAACGGCAAGATGACCGGCTTCGACGTGGAACTGGTGCGCGCCATCGCAGCGAAACTCGGCCTCACGGCCGACTTCCGCGCGCAGGATTTTGCGGGCTTGCTGCCGAGCGTGGCGAATAAGCAGGTCGATCTTGCCGCGGGCTCGATCTCGATCACCAAGGAGCGCCTGAAGATGGTCGACTTTTCCGAAGGCTATTTGACAGGCCTTTTGAGCGTCGGCACGCTGCCGGACAGCCCTATCGGCGCGGACGTGGCATCGGTCAAGGGCAAGCGCATCGGGGTGGTGCAGGGCACCATCGAGGACACGTATTCGCAGAGCTATCTGCCGGGCGCGCAGATCGTCCGCTTTCCGAACATCAACGCGGGCTTTCTCGCGCTGCGCAACAAGTACATCGACGGATACTTCATCGACAAGACCTTGCTCGAAGGGCTGCAAGGCAAGTATCCGGATCTGAAGCTTGCCGACAGGCTCGATATCTCGGCGTCGAATCTTCCTGCCGGTTTCCCTATCCGCAAGGGCAACGTGAAGCTCGAAGCGGCGATCAACAAGGCCATCGGCGAACTGGTGGCGGACGGCACCTGGCTCAAGCTCTACCAGCAGTTCAATCCGGGCTATCCGAAACCTGATCCGATGCCGCCGTATGCGATGAAGTAACCGCCGGCCATTGTTGCTTCGCCACGCATCGTCAAGCGCAAGGAGAAAGTCGCCATGAACGCATTCCTGCAGAACTTCCTGGATTGGCCGCTGCTCGTCGAATCGCTGCCGACGCTGATCGGCACGGGTCTCGTCAACACGCTGATCCTGTCGGTGATCTCGACTGCGCTCGGCATCGTGGTGGGAATGGCGCTGGCGCTCTGCGCAGTGTCGCACACGCGCTGGCTAACCTGGCCCGTGCGCGTCTTCGTCGACATTTTCCGCGGTCTGCCCGCCGCGCTGGTCATCCTCGTGGTCGGACAGGGACTGGCGCCCGTTGGACTGCTGGTGTTCGGGCCGAATCCGTATCCACTGGCGATCGTCGCGCTGGCGCTGGTGTCGTCGGCATATATCGCGGAGATTTTTCGCTCAGGCATCCAAAGCGTCGGACGAGGACAGATGTCGGCGTGCCAGGCGCTCGGCATGACGTATTGGAGCGGCATGCGTCATGTGATCGTGCCGCAGGGAGTGCGGCGCATCCTGCCCGCGCTCGCCAATCAGTTCATTTCCATCGTCAAGGATTCGAGCCTCGTCTACTTTCTCGGGTTGCTCACTTCCCAGCGCGATCTGTTCACCATTGGGCAAAACGCGGCAGTCAATACGGCCAACCTGTCGCCGCTCGTCGCGGCAGGTGCCGTATACCTGCTCATCACGGTGCCACTCACGCACGCAATCAACCACCTGGACCGTTGGACCAACCGATTTATCAATCCGGTCGCGCGCCGGCAAAAGGCGTCTCGCGCCGCGCGCCTCATGCGCCACGAGGAAGCACTGCAATCGCGGACGGCGGCCGTGGCCGAGCGTCGTCCGTAACTCTCACTTCGATAGAAGAAACCATGGGTCCTAAAGTCGACACCGTCGCAGACGATATAAAACTGCCCGAACGCGCCGATGTGGTCGTGATCGGCGGCGGCATCATCGGCGTATCAACGGCGCTTGCGCTGCACGAGAAAGGGCTGTCCGTCGCGCTGTGCGAGAAGGGGCATATCGCCGGCGAGCAGTCAAGCCGCAACTGGGGCTGGGTGCGCGTCACGAGGCGAGATCCTCGCGAGGTCCTGCTCAGCATCGAGAGCCTCAAGATCTGGCGCACGCTCGACCAGAAGCTCGGCATCGACACCGGCTTCAACCCGTGCGGCATCCTGTACGTATCGAACGATGACGCCGTGCTCGAGCGTCACCGCGATTGGCTCAAGCGCGCCCGCGAGATAGCCGGCGACCAGGCCTTCGACACGCGAGAGGTGGACGCGGGAGAAATCGCAGGGCTGTTGCCCGGCGCCACGCAGACCTTCAAAGGGGGCATCTTCACGCCCGGAGATGCCCGCGCCGAACCACAAAAGGCCGCGCCCGCCATCGCCAACGCGCTGCGACGCAAGGGCGTCAGCATTCTGACGCCATGCGCGGTGCGCGGCATCGAGACGAGCGGCGGTCGCGCGAGCGCGGTGGTCACCGAACACGGGACGATTCGCTGCGATGCGGTCGTCGTCGCAGGCGGCGCATGGACACGCTATTTCTGTGGAAATCTGGGCGTGGAGCTGCCGCAATTGCTCACGCGTGCGTCCGTGCTGCGCACCGAGCCGCTTGAAGGCGGTCCCTCCTGCAGCACCAATAACGAGGAATTCGCGTTTCGCAAGCGTGCGGACGGCGGCTACACGGTCGCGTACGGCTTACGCACGCACGCTGATCTGACGCCCGACTCGTTCCGGCTCTTCTTCAAGTACATCGAAGCATTAAAGAGCCAGATGGGTTCGTTGCAGATTCACATTGGCAAGCGTTTCTTCGACGAACTCAAGCGGCCGCGCCGCTGGTCGCTCAGCGAATCGACGGTGTTCGAGCATGTTCGCACGCTCGATCCGGACCCCATGGTGGCATACGTCGACAAAGGCCTGAAAGCCTTCACCGAAACGTTTCCGCAATTCTCCGGCGCGCGCATCGCGCAGCGGTGGGCCGGGTATATCGACGTGACACCGGACGCAATCCCCGTCATCTCTCACGTTGCGCGTGTGCCGGGCATGTTCATCGGCACCGGGTTCTCGGGACACGGCTTCGGCATCGGGCCGGGCGCGGGCCGGTTGATGGCGGACCTCGTCAACGGCGACGCGCCGCTCGTCGATCCGCACGCGTTCCGTCTCGAGCGCTTTAGCGACGGCTCGAAGATCACCATTGACGCGGGCTTCTGATAGGGAAGGCCGAAGCACCAGGAATTGCATATGAACAAAGTGGCGATGGTGTCGGGCGCGAGCCGCGGCATCGGACGTGAGATAGCGGCGGAACTTGCGCGGCGCGGTTACAGGCTTTCGCTCGGGCTGCGCGATACGCGGGCCTACGATGGTGCGGCCGATGCGTTGCTGCATTCCTACGAGGCGCGCGATCCCGAAGCTGCCCGCGCCTGGGTGAATGCGACGCTCGCGCGGTTCGGGCGCATCGACGTGCTGGTGAGCAATGCGGGCATCTGCCGCATGATCGACTTCGATACGGGCACCGATGCGCTGTTGACCGAGACCTTCGAGATCAATGTGAATGCGCCTTTCCGGCTTGTGCAGGCGGCGCTGCCGCATCTGCGCCGCGCGGGAGCCGGACGTTTCATACAGCTTGCGTCGCTCTCGGGCAAACGCGTGAAGAACCTGAACGTCGGCTATCAGATGTCGAAGCACGCGATGCTGGCGCTCACCCATGCGGTGCGCCGTGCCGGCTGGGACGACGGCGTGCGCGCGACCGCGGTGTGTCCCGGCTTTGTCAATACCGACATGGCCGCCGGCATCGCCGATCTCGAACCCATGGCGATGACGCAGCCGCAAGACCTGGCGCATCTCGTGGTGAATACAATCGAGTTGCCGAATACGACGAGCGTGGCGGAGCTGCTCGTCAACTGCCGCTATGAGGAGACGCTTTAGCGGCGCTTTACTTTCTGCAGGCACACGTTCGAGTTCCGGTGTCGACCACGTAAGCGCACGCTCGAAACCTCTCGCGCCGACAGTTACGAATCCCGCCGCCGGCCGTTGGCCGCGACGCCGTTGGCCGCGCTCATATCCCGCTTATCCAGCCCCGGCGCGGCGAACATATCGACCAGTTGATCGCGCAACCAACGGTGCGCCGGCGCCGTCTCATTGCGTTGATGCCATAACAGACTGACGACGCGATCCGGCGCCTCGAGCGGCGCGCGCACGCTAACCAGCGCGCCATTGCCGGCGCCGCGCGCGCATAGATCGCTCGGCAGCACGGCGATCAGATCGCTCGCACACAGAATCTCGCACGCGACCGTGTAGTGATTGACCGTGGTGACCAGATTGCGCTTAAGTCCGCGTGACGCGAGAAAGCTGTCGAACGACGGCTGCGTCTGTCCTGCGAGACTGATGTCCACGTGACTTGCGTTGAGAAAGCGCTTGGTGGTCAGACGGCCGGGCGCCGCGAGCGGATGGCCGCGCCGCATCAGACACGCGTAGTCGACGGTCCACAGCGAGCGCGAGCGAATATGCGCGGGCGGCAACGTCTCATTCACGTAAACACCGATCACGCAGTCCACACGGTTGCCTTCCAGCAGCGCGGGCGCATCGAGCAAGGTGTTGGGCACCGCATGCCACTGCAGGCGCGGCGCGCCTTTGCTGAACCGCCCGATCAGGCGCGGCATGACGAGCCCCGCCACATAATCGGACATCGACAGACTGAAACTGGCCTCGGCATGTTCGGGCGCGAACGTTTCTTCGTCGAGCGCGGCGCGAATGCGGCTCAGCGAGTCGCCGACCGGGCCCCATAGCGCCATGGCGCGCTGAGTCGGCGCGACGCCCGCGCCGTTGCGCACGAACAGGGGGTCGTCGAATGCCTCGCGCAGACGGCTGAGCGCATTACTGACCGCGGGCTGCGTAAGCGACAGCTTGGTCGCCGCGCGTGTGACGGCGCCTTCCGTCATCAACGCTTCGAATACCTTCAGCAGGTTGAGATCGAGCGATCTAAAGCTCATGTCGGCCATTCACCTTATCAATGTACCGGATCAAGGATATAAATATTTATGACGTTCGACAAGCCATAGAATCCGCCTCAAGCACGCGAGAAAGGCGCATCGCGCAACTTACGGGCGTAACGGCCTGATCATCACAGGAGCACACCGTGTCAAACGTTTCTGCACGCATCGAGCGCCTTCCGTTTGGACGGTTCCATGGTCACCTGCTGCTGATGGGCGGTCTCGGCTACGCGTTCGACGCGATGGACGCCGCCGCCGTCGCCTTTGTGCTACCCGTTCTGCGCCACGACTGGAGTCTCTCCAGCGTGCAGACGGGCGTGCTCGGCAGCGGCAACTTCATTGGCTTCTTTTTCGGCGCGCTGCTGGCGGGCACGCTCGGCGATCTGATCGGGCGACGCAGGGTCATGATGTCGGCGCTGCTGATCTACTGCGCAGCGTCCGTGGTCAGTGCCATGACCGATTCGTGGCCTACGTTCCTCGCGGCCCGCATTGTCGCGGGCATGGGCACAGGCGCGGAGAGCGCGATCATCGCGCCATATCTCGCGGAGTTCGTCGCCAAGCGTTATCGCGGCATTTTCACGGGCGCGCTGGCAGGGTTCTTTTCGTTCGGCTTCGTCGCGGCCGCGCTGCTTGGCTATTTCATCGTGCCCGCATTCGACGCCGGATGGCGCGTCGTGCTGCTGATTACCGCCGTACCGATCCTGATGCTGCTCTGGTGGCGCCGTTCGCTGCCCGAGTCGCCGCGGTGGCTGGAAAGCCGTGGCCGAACGGATGAAGCGACGCGCGTGCTCGACGCCATTGAAGCGAGTTTCACGGCACGCGGCATTGCGTTGCCTGCGCCCGAGCCCGTCGAGGCACGCGCCGCACCGGCGCTCGAAGCGGGCACCCTGATCTCCAATCTGCGCGCGTTGTGGACGGGCCGTCAGGCGCGCATCACGACAATGACCTGGCTCATGTGGCTGTCCATCACCTTCAGCTACTACGCCTTCTTCACGTGGATCCCCGGACTGCTGGTGCAGCACGGCATGAGCATCACGCGCAGCTTCGGCTACTCGGTCGCAATGTACGCAGCGCAGGTGCCAGGTTACTTCAGCGCGTCGTGGTTCAACGAACGGATCGGACGGCAGGCGACCATCGCCACCTACATGCTGTTCGGTTGCGCTTGCGCCCTTGGCATGGCTTTCGCGCACACCAACGGCCAGATCATGGTGGCGGGCATCGGCCTGTCGTTCTTCATGAACGGCACGTATGCCGGCGTCTACGCCTACACCGCAGAAGTCTTCCCGACGGCCGTGCGCACGACGGGCGCAGGCACAGCATCGGCGATCGGGCGCATCGGCGCGATCGTTTCGCCGATTCTCGTCGGCTATCTGTACCCCAACTTCGGCTTCGCGGGCGTGTTCGGCGTGACGACGGTCGTGCTGCTGCTCGGCGCAATCGCCGTGGTGGTGATGGGCGTGCCTACCCGTGGACGCTCGCTGGAAGACATTGCTGCAGGAGAAGCGGCATGAACGCGCTCGCCGCAAGCACCTTGCATCCGTTCGTCGTGCTGGCGGGCGCGCAAGCAAAAGGCGATCAGCCGGCCACGCTCTTTCGCGCGCTCGATACGGTGCTGGCCGATACGCTCGGCCATACGCTCTTCACGATTCTGCGCTACGACGACTTGACAGGCGAATCTGCACGCATCTACAGCAATCGTCCGGCCGAATACCCGGTTGCCGCAACCAAGCCGCTCTCGGGCGGCAACTGGGTCGAGACGGTGCTCACGCGCGGCGAAGCGTTCATCGGCGCAACGCCTGACGATCTGCGCGCCGTTTTCGCCGATCATGAACTGATCGCCTCGCTCGGCTGCGAGAGCGTGCTGAACGTTCCCGTGCGCTGGGACGGGCGCACGCTGGCGTCGCTGAATCTGCTGCATAGCCGCGCGTGGTATCGCGACGAACATGTGCCATTCGCGCAGGCGCTCGCGCAGTTCACATTGCCGGCGCTGCTCGATGGCTGATGGCTGATGCGTCAGGCCTGGTGCTCGACGCCCGATGGGTCGCAGGCGCTCAAGCGCCGGTTAACCGAAACACTCACGGACTACTGACGGATTCTGCTCAGGGACTACTCCGTGACTAACTCACGAACGACTAAGGGGAACACGCGTGGAAAGCATTCTGTTGTCGAACGCCAGCCTGCTCGACGTCGAGCGCGCCGAATTGCGCGAAGGGCATCACGTGCTGGTCGAAAACGGCTTGATCAAGGAGGTTTCGGACCGTCCGTTGAAGAGCGCCGCCGCGCGTGAGATCGACCTGCGCGGCAAAACCCTGATGCCTGGTCTGATCGATCTGCACGTGCACGTCGTCGCAGTGCAACTGAATCTCTCGCAACAGGTGAACATGCCGAACGTGCTCGTTACGTTGCGCTCGGTGCCGATCATGCGAGCGATGCTGCGGCGCGGCTTTACCACCGTGCGCGATGCGGGCGGCGCCGGTTATCCGCACAAGCAGGCCGTCGAAAGCGGCCTCGCGGTCGGGCCGCGCCTGTTCGTGGCGGGCCGCGCGCTAAGCCAGACCGGCGGGCATGGCGACATGCGGGCACGTTCCGACTATATGGGCAGCAGTGCGCCGTGCGGTTGCTGCGTGCGCGTCGGCGCGCTGGCGCGCGTGGCGGACGGCGTCGACGAAGTACGTCGCGCTGCCCGCGAAGAACTGCAGATGGGCGCGGATCATCTGAAGATCATGGCGTCAGGCGGCGTCGCATCGCCGACCGACCCCGTCGGCGCGTTCGGCTACGCGGAAGAGGAGGTGCGCGCGATCGTCGAGGAAGCGCGTGCGCGGCACACGTATGTGATGGCGCATGCATACACGGCAGAGGCAATCGCGCGCGTCGTGCGCTGGGGCGTGCGCACGATCGAGCACGGCAACCTTGTCGATGCCCCCACGGCAAGCTTAATGGCGGAGATGGGCGCATACGTGGTGCCAACGCTTGTCACTTACGAGGCGCTCGCCAAAGAAGGTGCGCAATACGGCCTTGGCGAAGAAAGTGTCGCGAAGATCGCGGACGTGCGCGAAGCGGGCCTGCGCTCGCTCGAAATCTACAACGATGCGGGCGTCAAAATGGGCTTCGGTTCGGATCTGCTGGGACCGTCACAGCGTCTGCAAAGCGACGAGTTTCGCATCCGCGCAGAGGTGCTCGGCAATGCCGCCACGCTCAGCAGCGCGACCACCACGGCCGCCGAAGTGCTTGGGTTGGCCGATAAGCTGGGGCGTATCGCACCGGGGGCGTTCGCCGATATGCTGGTGGTCGACGGCGATCCGTTACGCGACATAACGTGCCTGCTCGGACAGGGAGAACACATACCCCTTGTCATGAAGGGCGGTGAAATCTACTTCAACGAGATGTAAGCGCGACTGCGGTTTCGCTGTAGCCTCGGCAGCAGCAGCGTTGGCGTTCAACCGCTAGCCGCCAATAGCACCTCGACCAGCACGTGGGTTCCTTCTGGAACTCACGTTTTTTTTCGCCAGCCACATTCGTTGACCGGCTACCAGGTTCTTGCGACCGACCGACAATTTCAATCTTAAAGAAATCGCCTTGTAATGCCGTTGATGAGTTGTTGCACGCTAAAGCCTTCAATTGGCAACAAGAAGCGCCCAAAAGAAGGGATTAAAAATGTGCGGCGGCACAACAATGGCGCTCAACTGCATTGTCTTGGTGCGGTTGGTCGCGCGAGAAAGATAAATCCAGATCATAAGCTTGGGGAAGGTCATGGCGGACGCCAATGAGATTGTCGATTTGACGCGAGAAGTTCACCGTATTGCGAAGGGCAATGTATCGGATATCAACGACATCAATCGTGAAACCACGTTTCTCGCCATCAACGCACTGATCGAATCGGCGCGTGCCGGCGACGCCGGCCGCGGTTTCGCCGTGGTCGCCAATCAGGTCAAGGTGGTGTCGCAACGCATCGGACAGTTGACCACCGAACTGGGCCGCGAACTCACGGCCCTCGGCGACCGGATGATCACGCAGCTCGAGCAGCAGGAAGCGCAACGCCTCACGGATCTCGCGCTGAACATGATCGAGATTATCGATCGCAACCTCTACGAACGTTCCTGCGACGTGCGCTGGTGGGCGACCGACTCCGCGATCGTCGATTGCCTCGCGCACGATACGCCCGAACACCGCGCGTTTGCGTCAGAGCGGCTAGGCGTGATTCTCGACAGCTACACCGTGTACCTCGATCTGTGGGTGATCGACATGGCCGGCAACGTCGTGGCCACCGGCCGGCCGGGTCAGTTCGCCGCGGCAGGGCAGGAGAACGTGGCGGACAAGCCGTGGTTCAAGGCGGCCGCCAAGTCGGCATCGGGCGCCGAGTATGCGGCGGCCGAACTGGAGTCAGTGACGGCGCTTGGCGGCGCCGCCGTGGCGACGTACGCCGCGGCCATTCGCGAAGGCGGCGCCAACCGCGGACGTCCGCTTGGCGTACTGGCGGTTTTCTTCAACTGGGCGCCGCAAGCGTCGACGGTAGTCAAGGGTGTGCGTTTGTCCGCGGAGGAGTGGACGCGTACACGCTGCCTGCTCGTGGATGCAACCAAGCGCGTGATCGCCAGTTCAGACGACAAAGGCATGCTGCAAGAAGTGCTGCCGCTTAAAGTGGGTGGTCCGAAGGCAGGCGCGTATCGACCGGACGCGGACACATTGGTGGCCTACGCGCTCACGCCGGGCTACGAAACATATGAAGGCATGGGGTGGTACGGCGTGATCGTGCGCAAGCGCGCGGGACGATGAGAGGAATTGCACACACCATCCGGCGCTTGAGCGGATGGTGCGTCTGTCCGGTCTCGCCGGTGATCTGGTGCAGGGCGGTTTGATCAAGCCTGGTCGGGCCGGTACCCGGCGTGTGGCGCTGTCGGACCTGATTCTCAGGATCAGCGAGGCGCGGGCTACGAACCCAGCTTCACCAGCGGCGACCAGTCCACACATGCGGGAAGCGCTGCGGGGCCCGGATACTCTTCGGCGCATCGTGCTTCTGTGAAGGCCAGTTCTGCAAAGACGTGGGGCGCTGAGCGCGCACGAAGATGACAAGTTTGTAATGCGCTGGTCAGCGTCGGGTCGGTGCTCATTGACCACAATCCGTTCAACCCTTCACGAATCGCAACGAAGGGAACCCGGACCGCGCTCATCGTGAATGTGGCCGCCACTCACAGACAGGTGAATGATCATGAAAGCACTGCTCAACGTAGTTCTCGTTTCCTGCGCACTGGCCGCGCCCGCGCTTTCGTTCGCGCAAACCGTCGATCAGCCGGTGACGCGTGCGGAAGTCCGCGCCGATCTCGTACAGTTTGAAATGGCCGGATATCGTCCGGTCGCATCTGACGCGCAGTATCCCGCGGACATCCAGACCGCCGAGGCGAAGGTGTCCGCCGAAAAATCTGCTAGCTATACGACGTCGGTAGGGGGAGTGTCGATGCACGGCTCGTCGCAAGCAGGCGCGCCGGCATCGGTGGACGGTGCCGGGCACATCTACGTCGGACATTGAGCCGCGTTGGCGGTGTCATGTGCAACCGCCGGGCGGGCAATGAATGCGTTTCCCGCGATGCGGGCCGCCCGGGCTCTCACTGGTTGCCGGTGCTTGCGCCGGCAAGCGGGAAGCAGTGTTCGACGGCTTCTTAACGAGGCTTTACCACTGCTGATGGACAAACGGCGCGATCTTTTGCAGATATAGCGCGCGAAGAACCTCCATCGCCGAATCCGTCAGGGGCGGCAGTTCGCTTGCCTCAGCGTTTGCCTTGGCTTGCGCTGCGTTCTTCGCCCCTGGGATGACAGTCGTCACTCCATCGTTCATGAGAATCCAGCGAAGCGCGAACTGCGCCATCGTGGCGTTTTGCGGGACGAGTGAGCGGATTTCGTCGACGGCTTCCAGAGCGACGTCATAAGGAACGCCGGCAAACGTCTCGCCCTTGTCGAAGGCCTCGCCGTTACGATTGAAAAGGCGATGGTCATTGGCCGCAAACGTCGTCTCGCGCGTCATTTTTCCGGTGAGCAGGCCCGACGCAAGAGGCACCCGGACGATAACGGCGACTCCCCGATCGCGAGCTTCCTGAATAAAGCGGGCAGGCCTTTGCCTGAAGATGTTGTAGATGATCTGTACCGACTTCACGCCCGGATATTCGATTGCTTTCAGACCTTCTTCGACTTTCTCGACCGACACACCGTAGCTGCTGATCTTTCCCGCTGCGACCATGCGGTCCATTGCATCGAAAACCTCTGGCCGGTAATACACCTCAGTCGGGGGACAATGAAGCTGGACGAGATCGAGCCGCTCCATCTCCAGGTTCTTCAAGGAGCGGTCGATAAAGGCATTCAGATTCGCTGCTGTGTAGCCTTGCGCCACGTGAGGGTCCAGGCGCCGCCCAGCCTTGGTCGCAACGAAGGGGCGCGGTCCCGGACGTTCCTTGAGCACGGCCGCGATGATCCGCTCCGAGCGGCCGTCGCCGTAAACGTCGGCGGTGTCGATGAAGGTCGTACCGCTATCCAGCGCTGCATGCAGAGCCGCCTTTGCATCGCTCTCGGCAACGTCGCCCCATGAACCTCCAATGGCCCACGCGCCAAACCCGATTTCAGAGACGCTCTTTTCTGCGTGTCCGAATTTCCGTTGTTTCATCTTGATTCTCCGTTCATGGCATGAGTTGTCCGCCGTTGACCTCGATGATCTGCCCCGTGATGTATCCCGACATGGCGGCAGACGCGAGGAACAGGAACGCACCGACGCACTCCTGCGGCGTGCCTTCTCTGCCCATCGGCACCGAGGCGGTCTGCGAAGCCCAGATTTCCGGCGGCGTGTATTTGTCGTGGAACGGCGTCTGTATGAGTCCAGGTGCTACTGCGTTGACCCGGATTCCGTCGTTTACAAATTCCTTGGCGTGGCCACGGGCCAAACTGCTGACAAAGCTTTTTGACGCCGCGTAAAGCACCGCTCCTGCGCCGCCGCCCGTACGCGCGGCAACGGACGACGTATTGATGACGTAACCACGTGATTCCTTCAGAAACGGATGCGCAGCCGAGGTTGCTTCCCAAACCGATCTTGCGTTCAGATTGACGACGCGTTCAAAGTGACTGCCCGAGGCCCCTATAGATGCCAGCCGACCCAACATGGCGCCGGCGTTGTTGATGAGCCCATCGAGCCCGCCTAGCAGTTGTGCCGCTTCCTTCACGACCCGCGATGCTTCACCCGGCTCGCTGACGTCGCCCTGGACAAGATGAATGCGCTCGGGCGACTCCGCACGCAGCGCTTGTGCAGCCGCTTCGCTCTCGTTGAAATGAGCGACCACGTGCGCGCCCTGCGCGGCGAATGCGCGAACAACAGCCGCTCCGATTCCAGTCGACCCGCCCGTGACGAGAACTCTCGTATCCTTCAGATCGCCGATCTGTATTTGCTCAAGTCCATGCATGGAATTCCCTCCGAATGGATAAACATTGAGCGGGGCATACGCCGCCGCGCTTCGGGTTTATCGAGGAAGAAAATGATTGCATACCGTAGAATGAAACGGATTCACTGGAGCGATGAACGGCATTCACCATGGCAAAGAACGACCGGATCGATTTTGCGGACTTGAGGCTGTTTCTTGCGATAGTCAGGTGCCGGAGTTTCCGGCTGGCGGCGATCGAACTCGGGCAGACGCCGTCTGCAGTCAGTCACGCGATGCGGCGGCTGGAGGACCGCCTCGGCGCAAAACTGCTGAACCGGACGAGCAGGGCGGTTTCGCCCACGGAGGCGGGGCTCGATCTCGCTTCCCGGCTGGAAGAAGGCTTCAATCAGATCGGTTCGGCTCTCGAGAGTTTTGCAGCGCCCGGTACCGCGCGACTCGGCTCTTTACGTCTGAATGTTTTCGCGGACGCCGCTCACTTGCTGATCGCACCGGCATTGCCGGAATTCGCACGCCTGTGTCCCGAAGTGCAGCTTACGGTGGTGGTCGATAACCGGCCTATCGACATCGTTGCAGAAGGATACGACGCCGGCATTCGCTACGGCCATCACGTTCCCGAAGACATGATTGCAGTGCCGCTTACCGGCCCGCAGCGATGGGTGATGGCCGCGTCGCCCGCCTATCTGAAGAAACACGGCACTCCTCGCCACGTCAGCGAGCTGGCGGATCACAACTGCCTGCAGCTTTTGCTCGGTGACAATTCGAGCTACCGTTGGGAAGTCAACGTTGCAGGTAAAAAGAGCCCGATCCGGGTGCCCGGGTCGATCACGATCAACGATACCGCGACTACGATTAGCGCGTGTAAGGCAGGGATGGGCATAGCGTATCTGCTCGAGGCTCGGATTGCCGATGAACTGGCACGGCGTACGCTGAGGGTCGTGCTAGACGAGCATGCGTGCGCTGAAGATCCAATTCACATGTACTACAGTGGTCGTCGATACAACCACCCGGCGTTGCTTAGCTTGATCAATATCATCCGGAAACAGCAGTCGCTTGCGAAGATCTCAAGGTCGCGTGAGTGAGCCTCTTGGTGACAAGCGGTGCTTGATCCACGAGGAGGAACCAGTGACAAATTTCCCCAAGAACTGGGAGAAGTTATTCGCAGACCAACGGGGGCCTAGGCATTTGATTTGTCGAAGATCGTTTGACATAATATAAATTATCAACGGAACGGATGTTAGTCCAAAGTTCGGATGTTGCGTTTCGGCTAAATTGAAATGTCGTGTTTGCGGGTTCATGCTGGAGGCTCGTGCTAAGACTGCGGGAGTCCAGCATGCGTCAAACCGAACTGGTGACACTGAACATGCGCGAATTGGGCCGGCTAAAGATGGTTCAGGCGATTGTGGAGATGGGGCTGAAGCCCGGCCGCGCCGCTGAGCGCCTTGGACTGAGTGTTCGCCAGGTCGAGCGGCTGGTGATCCGGTATCGCGACCAGGGCCCATCTGCTGTGGTGTCGGGCCGGCGTGGTCGCCCTTTGGTCCGACGCTGGCTTGCGAGAAGCTGTACCTGCTAGAGGACACCCCGGGAGTGTCTGAATTTTTGTGTGC
Source organism: Paraburkholderia phenoliruptrix (assembly GCF_019511605.1). Lineage (GTDB taxonomy): Bacteria > Pseudomonadota > Gammaproteobacteria > Burkholderiales > Burkholderiaceae > Paraburkholderia > Paraburkholderia phenoliruptrix_A. The sequence continues at coordinate 116,992 of NZ_JAEUAV010000023.1, forward strand.
AAGGCGTCTGAACATTTCGGGCGTGGTGGGCGATCAATTTCATTCTAGCTGTCGGGTCGTGTGAAGCGATCCTCGTAGAGGATCGCGAACTGCCGCATCGCAGCCTTCCAGTCGTGGGCAGCGCGGCTCCAGTCGCT